>JAFMYY010000001.1 GCA_017948555.1 Cesiribacteraceae bacterium YIM B00369
TAATTATTTTTTTAACTTTGACACAGTTTCGTTTACAGTCTTGTGTGTTCTGCTGGTTTCAGTTATATTTCTCCCGCCTGAAAGAATGATTTTTGGCCCTGTTGAAAACCGGAGGGATTTACAGGCGTAATCATACATATATTTTTTTGTAGAACTTTGTTTCGGTAAGGCCGGATTCATAACCACCAAACTTTTAATTTTTTTATTATGGCAGTAAACAGCAGTAGCAGTGAAGATTATCCTGATGTAGTATTAGTGGGAGCCGGTATTATGAGTGCAACACTGGCAATGTTACTCAAGGAACTTCAGCCTGAAATAACTATTCAGATTTTTGAGCGCCTCGAAGAGGTAGCGGCAGAAAGTACTGATGCCTGGAATAATGCAGGTACAGGCCACTCTGCTTTTTGCGAATTAAATTATACTCCACAGCTTCCTGATGGCTCAATTGAAACTTCCAAAGCCATTTCCATTGCGGAATCCTTCCTGGTGTCGCGACAGTTCTGGGCTTACCTTGTACAGAAAGATTACATCTCCTCACCGGAATCTTTTATTAACCGGATTCCTCATATAAGTTTTGTGTTCGGGCCTGATAATGTTGCGTTTTTAAAAAAGAGATTTGCTGCTCTGCAAAAGTCACCTCTTTTTGAAGGAATGGAATTTTCAGACAATCCGCAGGACCTGGCTGAGTGGATGCCCCTGATAATGGAAGGGCGGGATAAAAATGAAAAGGTGGCAGGTACCCGCATGAGTATAGGAAACGATGTTAATTTTGGGGCTCTCAGCAGGGGAATATTCGCCAGGCTGAAGGAGATGCCGGGAGTAAGCGTACATACTCACCATGAGGTGAAGAAGCTTAAGCAGGAAAAAGATAATTTATGGAAAGTAAAGGTAAAAGACCTTAAAAGTGGCGATAAAAGGAAAGTAAGGGCAAAATTTGTTTTTATAGGTGCCGGAGGTGGTGCATTGCCCCTGCTTTTAAAATCAGGTATTCCGGAGGGCAAAGGGTATGGTGGCTTTCCTGTAAGTGGTCAGTGGCTGATTTGCCGGAACCAGGAGGTAATTGAAAACCATTGTGCCAAAGTTTACGGCAAGGCCGCAGTGGGCTCTCCGCCCATGTCGGTTCCCCACCTGGATACCAGGATGATTAACGGACAAAGGTCTTTGCTGTTTGGCCCTTATGCCGGCTTTACCACTAAATTTCTTAAAGAAGGATCGAAGCTGGATTTACCTCTTTCCTTAAGACTGAAAAATTTAAAGCCCATGGTAATGGCCGGGGCCGATAATATTGATTTAACCAAATACCTGATAAACCAGGTGATGCAGTCGCCGGATGACCGTTTGGAGGCCCTGAAGCTGTACATGCCAAATGCCAGACTGGAAGACTGGGAGCTGCAGGATGCAGGTAAGCGGGTGCAGGTAATAAAAAAAGACGCTGAACATGGCGGGGTACTGGAGTTCGGGACTGAAATAGTGAGCTCTTCCGATGGTACCCTTGCCGCCCTTCTTGGTGCGTCTCCGGGAGCCTCTACTGCTGTTTCCATTATGCTGAAGCTCCTTGAAAGGTGTTTCCCTGAGCAATATCATTCAAAAGAGTGGCAGGCAAAGTTTAAGGAAATAATTCCATCTTTTGGAGAGTCCATTTCTGATAATAAACAGTTATGCTCCTCCCTGCGGAGTAAAACAGGAGAGGTGCTTGGCCTCAGGAAGGGAGATAAGGTTCCTCATTGAAGGAAAATCTCTTAATTTAAAGAATCCATCCATAATTTATTAGATGCGTTTTACCGGATTACTGCTCCTGAGAACATTCGCTTACAGGAGCAGTAATCTTTATTGTTAATTATTTCCGGTCCGTAAAATTTAAACTTCGTATCCATTTCTCATGAAAGATTTCAGGGCCGGTAAATTGTTGGGTTTTATTGCTTTTTGAGACATTGAATTAATAATTGACTGCTTATTGTTTTTGGCGGGAAAGTACAGGAATGGATACAAAGGGGGCTGAGTGATTTTAATTAAATGCTCAGGTAGCAGGGGGACAACTTTTCAGGAACAGTTTACTGATCAAAAGTAAAAGCCCCGCTTGCTATTAAGCAAAGGGGGCTTAAGCTGGTTAAATAAGGATTCCTTATTTATTAACTTATGAACTTGTGTATTTTTAAAATACGTGGGGCAGGCGAAGAGGTTTATTGATAAAGTATTTTTTTTTCTAATCTTATTTTAATCCTGCACTAATTTTATTCTAAGCCTGGCGGTCTATTATTGTAAACAGGAAAATATAAAAGCTTATATCCGGCCGGATATTTTTCAGGATTTTTTATGTCCGGCAAAACATATCCGGCTTTCAGGAGTCAAAGAAATATGCTTTCACTAATTAAATGTAACTTATGAACAGACCTAGTGATAATCCTATAGAGGTTTTCAAGAATCAGGTCGGGATAAAGTTTCAGTTGTACAACAGCCTTTTTACTTCATTGCCTTTTCATAAGGTGGAGAAAACAGGTGTGCTTCTGACTATGTTCCTGATCCATTGCGAGGAGGGCTACGAGAAGAATCAAAGTCCGGCGGAGATAATCAGTTCGTTCCTTGAACAGAATACCTCCTACAATACATCAAAAGATCAGAACGACCTGCTTTTTCGCTTTATACAATATGCCGAGAGGCAGGTAGTGCTTTTTGATGCGCTGGAAGATGCTGCTTTTACCAGGGTGCATGATCCTGCGGGTCCCGGTACCCTTAAGCACCTGAATTCAGAGGTGGATGTTAAGCAGGCATCTGCAAAACTGGCCGAAAAGCTTAAAGACTTTTCGGTAAGACCGGTATTGACTGCTCACCCCACACAGTTTTACCCGGGTTCTGTACTGGGCATTATTCATGACCTGGCAAAGTTCCTTCAAAAGGAAAACAGCGCCCAGATTAACTCTTACCTCCAGCAGCTTGGGGTAACGCCATTCCTGAAAAGGGCAAGGCCTACTCCTTACGATGAAGCGGTAAGCCTCATCTGGTTCCTGCAGAATACCTTTTACCCGGCGGCAGGCAACATCCTCTCCAATCTCCATAAAAAATTTCCGGGAGTAATAGATCTGCATACTCCTGTTATCAGGATGGGCTTCTGGCCCGGCGGCGACAGGGACGGGAACCCATTTGTAAAAGTTGACACCACACTCAAAGTAGCAGAGGAGCTCAGGGCTGCCATTATTGTATCGTACTACCGCGATGTGAAAAAGATAAAAAGAAGGCTTACCATGAGCGGGGTGCTGGAGCCGCTGAGTAAGCTTGAGGAAAAGCTTTATAATAATATTTTTATTCCCGGCCACGAAGCCGATATAAGTAAACAGGAGATTGTGGATACCCTGATGCAGATCCGGGCTACCATAAATGAAAGATTCAGGGGACTGTTTGTGGACCAGGTGGAAAACCTGATTGCCAAGGTGGAGACCTTCGGTTTGTTTTTTGCCACGCTCGACATCCGCCAGGATAGCTCTGTGCATGTGGCTATGCTGGAGGAAATTGCCGCAAAAGGAAAGGCCCTGCCAAAAGAATACGCTTCTTTATCTGATAAGGAAAAAATACAGGCATTACTCAATGTAAAGGAAGAGGTAAAAGCTGAAGAGCTGGAAGATGAGCTGTTCAGCGATACCATTAAAACCATACAGGCAATCAGGACCATCCAGAAAATAAACGGAGAAGAAGGCTGCCACCGTTATATCATCAGCCATTCCACCAAGGCCCTTAATATTATAGAAGTATTCGGGTTGCTGCAGATGGGGGGCTGGAAAAAAGAGGAAATGACAGTGGATATTGTGCCTCTTTTTGAAACGATTGATGACCTGCAGGCTGCCCCGGCTGTTATGCAGGAGCTCTATAGTACCAAAGCGTATAAGGAGCACCTGGGCCGGAGGAAAAACGTGCAGACTATTATGCTCGGCTTTTCCGATGGTACAAAAGATGGCGGCTACCTTATGGCCAACTGGAGTATTTATAAGGCAAAAGAGGAGCTTACCCGTGTTTCGCGCGAAAATGGCATTGAGGTCATATTCTTCGATGGAAGGGGAGGACCGCCGGCACGTGGAGGAGGGAAAACACATCAGTTTTATGCCTCCATGGGCAAAGATATCGAGAATAAAGAAATTCAGCTGACAGTACAGGGCCAGACGGTAAGTTCGAACTTCGGAAATGTTGATTCGGCACAATACAATCTGGAGCAGCTTATAAATGCAGGTATCAGCAATGCCCTCTTCCGTTCCGAAGAGGTAACTATGGAACTGCAGGACAAAAAGACACTGAAGGAGCTGGCCGACGAAAGTTACCAGGCTTTTAATAAGCTGAAGCATAACCCGCTCTTCCTGGAGTTCCTGAACTTTGCCAGCCCCTTACGCTATTATGCAGAAACCAACATTGCCAGCCGGCCATCCAAGCGTAATAAGGATCAGAAGCTGACCCTGGACGACCTGCGGGCAGTACCTTATGTAGGCTCGTGGAGCCAGATTAAGCAGAATGTGCCCGGTTATTATGGCGTAGGTGCTGCGCTGCAGAAAATGGAAGAGGATGGAAGATGGGATAAGGTACAGCAACTGTATCAGAACTCGCTCTTCTTCCGGACCCTGATCGGCAACAGCGAAATGGCTATGTCGAAAGCCTTCTTCCCGCTGACGGCTCATTTTGCAAAGCACCCTGTTTACGGGGAGTTGTGGAATGATTTTTATGCTGAATTTGAACGCAGCAAAAAATATGTACTCAGGCTTACCGGGAAGCAGGAGCTGATGGACGAGCGGCCGGTAGACAAAATGTCTATACAGATGCGGCAGCGGATAGAACTGCCACTTACCACTATTCAGCAATATGCCCTGGCCAGGATAAGGGAGATTGATGAAGCAGGAGGGGATGCAGCTCAGAAAGAGGTTTATGAAAAAATGGTAGTCCGCTGTTCTTTCGGTATTATCAACGCAGAAAGAAATTCAGCTTAGCGCCTTTATTTCTGATAAATTTTTGTGCCGGGCAGTATTCTGAAAAGGATGCTGCCCGGCATTTTTATTAGCAGGAGCAGGAAATAACTTTGTGTAATTATTACTTTAGTTGTTGCATTAGCGCTGCTTTCCGTATTTTTACCATCAGCAATTATGAAAATACTAGTCGTAGAAGATGAGCAAAGTGTTTCCTCCTTTATCCGTAAAGGGCTGGAAGAGCAGGGCTATGAAGTAACGCAGGCTTTTGATGGTACAATGGGGTTGCGGGCAGCAATGCAAAAAGATTTTGACCTGCTCATCCTCGATATTATCCTGCCGGGAATGAACGGGCTGGAAGTGTGTAAAAAACTGCGCGAAGAAGGTGAAACTGCAGTTCCTGTGCTGATGCTTACTGCCCTGGGAGCTACCGATGATGTTGTAACCGGTTTGGATGCGGGTGCCGATGATTACCTTGCGAAGCCTTTTAAATTTAAAGAATTGCTGGCCCGGGTCAGGGCCCTTACCCGCCGGAAAAGTTTAAGCAAAGCCACCAAGCAGTTGCAGGTAGCTGACCTGGAGATTGACCTGGACAGCAAAGTGGTTAGCCGTGGCGATAAGCCTATTAAGCTGACCGCAAAGGAATTTAACCTCCTTGAGTACCTGATCCGCAATAAAGGACGGGTGGTGTCAAGGGTGGATATTCTGGAAAATGTGTGGGAGGTAAACTTCGATATGGGTACCAATGTAATTGATGTATATGTCAATTACCTCCGTAATAAAATTGATAAAAACTTCTCCCCGAAGCTTATCCATACAGTGGTGGGAATGGGGTATGTATTAAAGGAAAGTTACGATGAAAATTCGTGACCGGCTTGCTTTATCCTTAACCCTGTCTGCCGCAGGAATTTTTCTTGTGCTGAGTCTGCTGGTTTACTTCGGTGCCGCAGCCTCCCGTAAGGAACATTTTTTTAATGGACTGCAGGAAGAATTAAGCCGCAGAGGGCAGGAATGGAAAAGAGGAAATGAGTTTTATGCTGAAACTGCTGCTTATACCCGGGATAGTATTCCGGGGGAAAACGGCAGGGTGGTAACAGCCCTGGAATTTTCCTCTGATAAATCAGGAGCGGCAGAGGATTCCCTGAAAGCCACTTTCCCTGCAGCTTTTACAGAAGCGCTTTTTAAAGAAGGGAATGCCAGGTTTCAGGCAGGAGAAACAGAGGGTGTCGGGCAACTTTTTGAGGAGGAAGGCAGAAGGGCTGTAATTGTAATTTCCGGACATGACCGGCATGGAAAGGCCCTGCTCGATAAGCTGAAAAAGCTGTTGGCAGGAAGTTTCCTTTTAAGTCTGCCGCTATTGTATTTCCTTGGCCGCCTTTCTGCAGGGTACATTCTTAAGCCTGTTGCCCGTAAAATTCAGGAAGCCAGACAAACAGGAGCCTCCGGTTTGCACCTTAGGGTGGATGGCGGGAGCGATAAAGATGAAACAGGGCAGCTGGCAATTGCCTTCAACGAAATGCTGGACCGCCTGGAAGCCTCCGTCGGGATGCAGCGGAATTTTATAAGCAATGCCTCTCACGAATTAAGAAACCCTCTTACCGCCATTATTGGTGAGGCCGAGGTTTGTCTGGAAAGAAAAAGAACCCCGGAAGAGTATATTGAATCGCTCCGGAACATTTCCAGGGAGGCCGACCGGCTCGATGCGCTGGTAGACAGCCTCCTTAGTCTTGCAAAAACCGGTTTCGACGAAACAGAACCGGCGCGGGAAGAAATCCGCCTGGATGAAGCTCTGCTTGAAGCCAGACTTAAAGCGAACAAATCATGGCCCGGTAACAGGATTAAAATTGATTTTTCAGGCCTTCCTGATGATCCCGACCGGCTGACGATAAATGGTAATCCCGGGCTGTTACATGTGGCTTTTACCAACCTGATGGAAAATGCCTGTAAATTTTCTGATAAGCAGGAGGTTGTCGTGTCACTTTCCGTTCAGGAAGATTCCATACAGCTTAGGATTGCTGACAAAGGAGTTGGTATTCCGCAGGAGGATATACAAAATATTTTCCAGCCCTTCTACAGGGCCAGAAACGCCCGTGCCTATAAGGGCTTCGGTATTGGCTTATCATTAACTGATAAAATTATAGGGCTCCATAACGGGCAGATGCACATTTTCTCGGAAGAAGGAAAAGGAACAACCGTGGAGGTGATTTTTCAGACCTGACAAATTTTTAAAACCTGCCGGATCAGAACCGGATTAAAAATTCTAATCCTATTTTAATCTCACCTTAATTCCGTTCTAACCCTGGCTGTGTACTTTTGCAGAGAACTTACAATAGTTCAGCTTAAACCCGGTCTGCATTTGTAATGTGTGTTTTCATAAACAAACTTACTTACAGAAGTGCGCAAAAGGTTTAGACAGTTGTTAGCAGAAGATATTATAAATATTTTAAAATATTATGCCGAAAAATCCTTCCATCAAATCAGTATTAATTATAGGTAGCGGTCCGATTGTAATTGGGCAGGCCGTCGAATTCGATTATTCAGGTTCGCAGGCCGCTAATTCTCTCAGGGAAGAAGGAATCGAAGTTTCTCTGATCAACTCTAACCCTGCAACCATCATGACCGATCCTGTAACGGCCGATCATGTGTACCTTTTGCCTCTTGAGCCAAAGTCAATTATAAAGATTCTGGAGGAGCGGAATATCGATGCGGTATTGCCTTCAATGGGCGGGCAAACAGCCTTAAACCTGGCCATTAAATGCGAGGAGCAGGGGATTTGGGAAAGGTATGGAGTAAAAATGATTGGCGTTGATACCAAAGCCATTGAAATTACCGAAGACCGGGAGCTTTTCAGGGAGAAAATGCATGAAATTGAGGTTCCAATGGCTCCTTCCAAGACCGCTACCTCTTATCTGCAAGGGAAAGAGGTTGCCCAGGAACTTGGCTTTCCGCTTGTGATTCGTCCTTCTTTTACTCTTGGGGGTACCGGGGGTGCAGTGATCTATGATCCTAAAAAGTTTGAGACAGCCCTTCACATTGGCCTGCAGGCATCACCTATCCATGAGGTAATGATCGATAAAGCTGTGGTAGGATGGAAGGAGTATGAGCTGGAGCTGCTCCGCGACAAAAACGACAATGTGGTGATCGTTTGTTCTATCGAGAACTTCGATCCTATGGGTATCCATACAGGGGACTCTATTACGGTGGCTCCCGCCATGACGCTCTCTGACAGTACTTTCCAGAAGATGCGTAATATGGCCATTAAAATGATCCGCTCCATCGGTAACTTTTCAGGAGGTTGTAATGTGCAGTTTTCTGTGAGTAACGACGAGCGTGAGGAAATTATCGCTATCGAGATTAACCCGAGGGTATCCCGCTCTTCGGCACTTGCAAGTAAGGCGACGGGTTATCCTATCGCGAAAATTGCCGCTAAGCTGGCTATCGGTTATACACTGGATGAGCTTACCAACCCTATTACCGGCAACACCTCGGCCATGTTCGAGCCTACGCTGGACTATGTAATTGTGAAAATCCCGAGATGGAACTTCGATAAGTTCAAAGGGGCAGATCGCAAACTGGGCTTCTCCATGAAATCGGTAGGAGAGGTGATGGGCATAGGAAGGTCCTTTACGGAAGCCCTGCAGAAAGCCTGCCAGTCGCTGGAAATAAACAGAAACGGATTGGGAGCTGATGGCAAAGAATTAACCAACCAGGATGAGATCCTGCAAAGCCTGGCTGAGCCTAGCTGGAATCGTCTTTTCCACATCTATGACGCCTTTAAATTAGGTATCTCTTTCAGCACTATTCATAAAAAGACCCATATCGATCCGTGGTTCCTTCAGCAGATCCAGGAGATGGTTCTTTTAGAAAGGGAGATTGAGAAATATTCCCTGGACACACTGCCACGCCCATTACTGCTCGAAGCAAAGGAAAAAGGCTATGCCGACAGGCAGATTGCTCACCTGGTGAGGTGCCTGGAAAGCGAAATATATGCGAAGAGGAATGAAATGGGAATTAAGCGGGTATTTAAAACCGTGGATACCTGCTCGGCAGAATTTGAAGCCTTAACGCCTTATTACTACTCCACTTTTGAGGAGGAAAACGAATCTGTCGTAACCGATAGGAAAAAGATAGTGGTACTGGGTTCAGGTCCTAACCGTATCGGACAGGGAATTGAGTTTGATTATTCCTGCGTGCATGGGGTACTGGCAGCCAAAGAGTGTGGGTATGAAACTATCATGATCAACTGTAACCCTGAAACAGTATCTACAGATTTCCTTACTGCCGACAAACTTTATTTCGAGCCTGTTTTCTGGGAGCACATCTATGATATTATCCAGCACGAAAAGCCGGAAGGCGTAATTGTACAGCTGGGTGGCCAGACAGCTCTTAAGCTGGCTGAGAAGCTGCATAAATATGGTATCCCTGTCCTGGGAACCAGCTATGAATCGCTTGACCTTGCAGAAGACCGCGGCCGTTTTTCTTCTCTGCTGAAAGAACTGGATGTACCTTATCCTAAGTTCGCTTCTGTAACCAGTGCCGAAGAGGCCGTGAAGCTGAGCAGGGAACTTGGTTTTCCGCTCCTGGTAAGACCTTCCTACGTATTGGGTGGGCAGAGCATGAAAATTGTGATCAATGAACAGGAACTGGAGCATCATGTAGTGAAGATCCTTCGCGATTTACCAAATAACCAAATCCTGATTGACCATTTCCTTGCCGGTGCCATTGAAGCTGAAGCAGATGCAATCTGCGATGGGGAGGATGTTTACATCATCGGTATTATGGAGCATATTGAACCGGCAGGTATCCACTCAGGAGACTCCAATGCTGTTTTACCTCCTTTTAACTTAGGAGACCTGATTATTACCCAAATCGAGGATATTACCAGGAAAGTGGCAGTGGCCTTACATACAAAGGGGCTCATCAACATACAGTTTGCTATCAAAGACGACCAGGTATATGTGATCGAAGCTAACCCACGTGCTTCGCGTACGGTTCCTTTTATTGCCAAAGCATACCAGGAGCCTTATGTAAATTATGCTACCAAAGTAATGCTGGGCGAAAAGAAGGTGAAGGATTTCAATTTTAATCCGCAGCGGAAAGGATATGCCATTAAAGAACCGGTATTCTCATTCAGTAAGTTTCCTGATGTGGATAAGGAACTGGGGCCGGAAATGAAATCTACCGGAGAGGCCATTCATTTTATCGAAAACCTGAAAGATGAATTGTTCCTGAAACTTTATTCCGAGCGGAATTTGTATTTAAGCAAATAAGCAAAGAGAAGACTCCTTCTTAAAAAACTTAGACAACAGAATAATATAAACAGAATATAAATGGAAAGCAGAACGGCCATCTTATTACTTGAGGACGGAACCCTTTTTAAAGGGATTTCGCAGGGTAGCGCTAAAACCAGCACCGGAGAAATATGCTTTAATACCGGCATGACCGGCTATCAGGAGATTTTTACTGATCCTTCTTACTTTGGTCAGATTATGGTGACCAGTACGGCTCACATCGGTAATTATGGTACACAAGCAGATGAAGTAGAGTCCGGTTCTGTGAAAATAGCAGGCCTGGTATGCAAAAACTTCAGCAAAATCCATTCAAGGGTGCGGAATTCTCAAACCCTTGAATCTTATTTTGAGGAGCAGCAGATACCTACTATTTCCAATGTTGATACAAGGAAACTGGTAAGGCATATCCGTGATAACGGAGCAATGAATGCCATCCTCTCTACCGATGGAAAATCTGTGGAAGAGCTTAAAGAATTATTGGCTAAAGTTCCTTCCATGAAAGGCAGAGAGCTGGCATCATCGGTTTCCACTAAGGAAAAATATGAGGTGGGAAGCAAATCCAGCCCGAGAAGGGTGGCAATTATAGATCTTGGTCTTAAAACGAATAGCCTCCGCAACCTTTTGAACCGCGATACCTTTGTGGCTGTTTTTCCATACAATGTTACTTTTGAGGAGCTTACTGCCTGGCAGCCGGATGGTATTCTGGTGTCTAATGGCCCCGGCGATCCTGAGCCTTTAACGGGGGTTACTGAGGTGGTTAAGTCTATTATTGATGCTGATATTCCGGTAATGGGTATTTGCCTGGGGCACCAGATCATTAGCCTTTCACAAGGGCTTAAGACTTATAAAATGCACAATGGACACAGGGGCATCAACCACCCGGTGCTGAATACCATCAGCAGGAAAGCTGAGATTACCAGCCAGAACCATGGGTTTGCAGTAAGTGCAGAGTCCTGTATGGCGAACCCGGATATTACCATCAGCCATGTACACCTGAATGATAATACGGTGGCAGGTATCAGGATCAAAAACAAGCCTGTGGTATCTGTTCAGTACCACCCGGAAGCAGGGCCTGGTCCGGAAGATGCTAACTATCTTTTTGACGAATTCTTCACACATATTGAAGAGTATAAAAAAAAAATGACAATCGGGTAGGAAACAGCGATTCCAGCCCCTATGAATCGGATATTGCCCGTGCAGCGGCATTCCTGAATAAAGGGGAAGTAATTGCCATACCTACTGAAATAGCTTATTGTCTGGCTGGTAATGCATTGGATTCCAATGCGTTAAAGAAGGTGATGAAGCTCAAGGGCCAGTCTGAAGCAGGCAGTATGGTGGTGCACATTAAATCTGTGGCAGAGCTTGAAACAGTAGCACAGGATATTCCGGAAGTTGCGGTAAAGCTTGCCCGGAAATTCTGGCCGGGACCGCTGACCCTGGTCCTGAAGAAGAAAGCAGCTCTGCCGGATCTTTTAACAGGCGGCAAATCAACTGTGGCTGTCCGGATTCCGGGCCACCCGGTGGCTCTGGAGTTGCTGGATTCAGTAAGTTATCCGCTGGCGGTACCTACTGCAAATCCTGACGGGCTTCCGGTTCCTGTAAGCGAGCGTCAGGTGGCAGATCAGCTGAAAGATGCCATTCCAATGATACTGGAAGGAGGAGCCTGTGAAAAAGGACTGGAAACCACTATAGTTGGTTTTGAGGAGGGGCGCCCGGTATTAATCAGGGAAGGAGTGGTTAAAAGAGTTGATATTGAGACTGTAACAGGTAACTCTTTAGCGAAGAAGCAGGCTTAGTAAGGCATCCCGCCGGATGTCTTATACATTCTGAAATAAAAAAAACAGCCACTTATCGTAAAGGTAAGTGGCTGTTTTTTTTTAACCCTGAGCTCTACTGCAGCTTTTCAAATTCCTTTTTTGTTACACTGAAAATAGATCCGTGGCGCATGCCCTGGGGGAAAGAGATTTCGTCAGAAATATCGGTCCAGTTTTCAAGATCATCAGACTTTACGGCCCCCATTTTTTTGTCGATATACTTATCAAAATATACGATCCATGTATCGCCAAGCTTAAGAGTGGTGGGGCCTTCGGCCCAGTATTTTCCTGTAATGGGCTCTCCTGCAGGGCTGTAAGGGCCGGTCAGGTTTTTGCTTTCCGCCATTCTTAAGTTCTTTTTAGCCGGCTCGCGGGTTTCGTCCTTTACAAACATGACAAAACGATTTTTATCCTTCACGATGGTAGCATCAATTACATTGAAGCCCGGCTCATACAGTAGTTTAGTCTCACTAAAGGTTTTAAAATCCTTAGTAGTTACATAATACATGCGGTGGTTGTAGGCATCGTCTTTCTGCGATTGTGTTTCAGGATACAGGCCTCTGATGGTAGTAGCCCAATAGATCATATATTCCCCCGATTCCTCGTCGTAGGTAATTTCCGGAGCCCAGGTGTTACGGGCATTTTCCTCATGCTCCATTACCGGAATATATTGTTGCTCTGACCAGTTTAGCAGGTCGTCGGAGCTGGCATAACCGATTCCTTTTTCTTTCCAGCTAACGGTCCACACCATATGGAATTTTCCGTCGCCACCCCTTATAATGCAAGGGTCGCGCATGAGCTTGTCCTGGCCGGCAGTTGGTTTCAGGAAGATGGCATCGTCTTTCAGAGCGGTCCAGTTATATCCATCAGTGCTGTAAGCAAGATGCAGGCCGTCGCCATTCCCCTTAAAGTAAGAGAACAGATGGACTTTGTCCTCAGGAGCATTATTCTGCACTTTTGAGGAAGAGCAGGAGAGGCAAAACAACAGGAGACAAAAAAACAGTAGGTTTCTCATTATTAGTTTTAGTAAACTTGTTATAGATTAATATTTATGCCGGAAGAGCACCCGGTATTAATTGAGCAAGATATAAAAATATGATTTAATTCGCAGGTTTTAGCCTGCCTGTTTCGATTGAAAAGCGTCTCCTGACGGTTTTTTCAGAGTTACTGTTCCGTTGTTTTTTGCAGGCTATGGAAACAGCAAGGTTTTTTCCCGGTTGTAAAAGAGCTTAAGCAGAAGTAATGCAAAAAAAATATTATAACAGGCTATTATGAATGAAGATGAAAAGTTTTTAGAGGTTGCGCTGGAGGAAGCGCAGAAGGGATACGCCGAAGGCGGAATACCTATTGGTTCGGTACTGGTCCATAAAGGAAAGATTATCGGACGGGGGCACAATAAACGTGTTCAGGACGGGAGTGTGGTGCTGCATGGCGAAATGGATGCCCTGGAAAATGCAGGAAGGCAACCAGCCTCTGTATATAAAGAATGCACAATTTATACTACTCTTTCGCCATGCCCTATGTGTTCGGGTACTATACTGTTATATGGAATTCCTAAGGTAGTGGTAGGGGAGAACCGTACCTTCATGGGGGAGGAAGCCCTGCTCAGGTCACGCGGAGTGGAAGTAACAGTGGCGGACCATCCGGATTGCCATGCCCTGATGCAAAAGTTTATCGCTGAAAAACCGGAGTTATGGAATGAAGATATAGGCGAAGAATAAGCGGCAGGCAGGGTGCTGTTATAAGCATCCGGCCTGCTTTCCATATTTTTTAGTTTTGATTTACCTTTTTAACAGATCATCGTCAATTTTCCGGTTCCATTGTTCCTGCACTGCAGTGGCAAGCCCATGTTGGGTTTCCCTGTCGTACTGGTCCTGTAAACGGTTCATTTCCCTGTAAGCATCTATATAAAGAGTCGCAATTACCCGGTCAAAATCATCAGGCTCAAAAGATTCTGATTTTAGTTTCTGCTTAAACCGTTCCACGACTCCTTTTACAATATCGAAGTGGCGCTGTTCGTGGTTCAGGCTGTATGCATCGCGGGAAGAGCTTCTGACCCAGGAAGAGCTTTTTATAATATATACCTTCATCTGCAGGTTCAGGTGTACATAGCCGTCTTTTACCTCACTGCCCCCTTCGTAGGAAAAGCTTGTAAATACAGCTGCAGCATATTTACCCCCACGGGGCTGGCCCTGGAAATCGTCCCAGACGAGCGGGCGGTCAGGAGAATGGAAAACAGTATCATTCTCTGAATTATCAGTAAAATCAGTAATGAATACTTTTACTCCCTTTGCCAGCTTTATATTAGTATCTGCCTCGCGTTCAATCCAGTTATTAAAATAGGTGAGTGCACTTGTTAAAGACTGGCGGAGCGCAGGTTCAATTAAAGTGATTTTGCCCGGAGCCCTGGTATATCGTGCTCCTCCGCTGTAGCTTGTCAGATGGACAGACTCTCCCTTGCGCTCGTACTCAAAGTCCATAACCAGCTTTATCTGGCCGTTCACTCCTCCTTTTTCTCCTGGTGTTTCTGTAATTTTACATTTTTTCAGGCGGATGGAGACCGGTCTTAGTTTACTGTTGGAAGGGAGGCTCTTTTGGATAAAAGCCTGAATTGCAGCCTGTCCACCCCCTTTAAGGTCTATTTTCTGATGGGCCACGGCCTGCCCTGCTTTATAGCCATTGGGAACCAGCCATACAACTGCAGAAGGGTCTTCCCGCTCATCAATTACATTTGCTATGTAAAATTCTTTCGGGTTAAAGGGGAGCTTTCCCGGCACCAGCTCAATAGGCTCTGCCGCAGGGCCGGCTACGGGCGGTGTTGCGCCTGCAATAGAAAATGCAAAGAGCAGCAGAAAACTAAGAGCGCCGGCTCTTATTTGTAAAAAATGCAGGACCTGCTTTTTTATTCCTTTGCGGATTATAGACTTTTGAATGATCATAGATTCCTGTTCCCGGAGCAGCGCCCGTTTCTGTTATAAGGCATTGGTTTTGCCGGACAGGCAAGCCAGGCTGCTGCTAATGTGTGGCGTGTAAAACAGCAGCAGCACCTTTTCAGTTCGCGACCGGTAAATTATGTCCTGCATTCCCTGATTTTTCCGGGAAGGGGCAGGACAGGAAATATGTAGAGGGAATAAGAGATCCGTCCGGAATTCCTGAAACAAAAAAGAGGCCCGAACCGGGCCTCTGAAAGCAAAAGGAATAATAAAACTCCTCATACTTATATTCTGAAGAAGAAAATAACTCAATACTCAATTTATTGTCTGAAAATAATTTCATGAGGAAATACGCCTGCGGCAAAATTATCCTGTTCGTTGCCTTCATTGTCGAAGCGCACAATGGTGCCGGGATCAGCGCCGGCGGCAATTCCGGCGAGGATATCGCCATTAGCAGGATCTACGCTAAAAGTATACATATTCCCTTTTTCCATTACCAGTTGAGGAAAAGCGTCTCCGGTAGTGCTGACTCTGTAAATAGCATCTGAGGTTTCCGGGTACTCCAGTGCCTGAGAAAGCCGGAAATAAAGATCATTTTCATGTAATGCCATCCTGCCCTGTGGAGCAGCATTTCCTTCTATTTCAATTTTTTTTACTGCCTGGTAGTTATCCGGATTAAATTGCATTATAAAACCACTGCTGTACGAAACCCATAAATGGCCGTTATTATCTTCCAGCAGGTGGGCGGGTCTTGCTTCAGTTTCAATTTCTTCAATTATCTCATCGGTATTAGCATCAATAACAGTAATAATGTTGCTTTCGCTGTTAGCAACAAAAACCTTATTGCCAATGGTAATAATCCCTTCAGGACCTGCTGCCACAGGAATGCGCTTAATTATTGAATGGTTGTTAAGGTCAATCACTGCAACTTCTGAGCTTTCCAGTGTCCAGTCCGCAGTATAAGGCCCCCAAACACTCACGTAGGCTTTATTTCCGTGGAAGCTTATATAACGGGGAGTGGTTAAACCCTCCACCGTATTGAGCATTTGAAGAGAGCCTCCATCCGCAACAATGATTTTATCGCTGTTATTGGAAACGATGTACATTCTTTCGTTGTGGAAAGCAATATTCTGAATAATGCCTCCAACTGGTTCCTCATTTTCCTTTTCGTATACATTCCGCATGAGGCCTTCCTGCCCATAGCTGTAATAATCCAGAGATCCGTTGCCCTGGCCGAAATTGCCCTGGTTTACCACGAGTATGCCGTTTTCGTAAAGAGAATCAATAACCGGTTCTGTACTGTCATCCTCACAACTGTAAAGGAAAGGGAGTAATATGCTTAATAAAAGCAGGTAAAAAGATTTTTGTGTCCTGATCATTTCTGTCAATTAATTTATAGGGTGATTAAAAAGATATTTTGCGGTTATATTGAAATTCCTGCCGGGCATGGCCCTGTTTTCATAGTTCTGGTACTGTTGATCCAGCAGGTTCCTCACTTCCAGCAGAAGGTTGAGGGAGTGTTGTTCCAGGGAAAAGATTTTGCCAACAGAAACATCTAACAGATAAAATGCCGGCAGACTGTATTCGCTTATTCCTTCCCCGGTGGTGTAGCGCCTTCCCACATAGCTCCAGTTCGACTGCATTGACCAGGTGTTAAGCTGATAGTTCAGATAGGTATTATATTTTATTTCAGGTACAAAAGGGAGTTGTTTGTTAACCGTTCTGTCGTAGCTGGTTTTAGCTGTTTTGTTAATGGAACGGGTATAAGCAAATGTTCCGCCTGCTTCCAGTGTACCGGAAAGCAGAGGGTGTAAAAAGCTTCCTTCAGCCTCCAGCCCTTTGCTATGGACCTCCTGAACATTTACCGGAGCCCACAGTGAGTTTCCTTCAGGGTTGCGGGCCAGACCGGGGAGCCACAAAATCCAGTTATCGACCCACATACTGTAGCCTGTAAGGCGAACCTGGATCCTTTTTTGCTGGCGGCTGTAATCGTAATGCAGCCCGGTTTCGGTATTCCAGGAATTTTCAGGAATCAGGTTGGGGTTGCCTGAGTATTCCCAGTAGCGGTCATTTAAAGTAGGCACCCTGTAGCTCCTGCCTCCGGATGCCAGCCATTTGAAGGAGGAGGCACTTTTCCTGATAAATGTATATTCAAGGCCTGCAGAAGGCGTGAATGGTACCGCAAAACCTGTTACAAATGCCTGCCGGAAGTTGAAAGAGGCAGTAAAATCAGCTGAAGGCCAGAGGCGGACAGATGCAAAAAGGTCATTCCGGGCTTCATTAACTCTGTTTTCAGGATACTGAGCAATGGCCGCCTGTATATAGTTTATTTTATGCCCAAGCCGGAGGTGCAGGAGCTTGCCAATGGATTTCTCATACCTGAAATTGCCAATATGTTGCCATGTTCTATAATCGCTGGCCGCACCGCCGGCAGTATAAAGCTGGTAATTGTATAAATGGCCAAGCTGTGCATCGAAAAAGCCTGCCGGGCCATTATTGCGGTACTGCAGGCTCAGGTTAAGGTTCCTGTCGTCCTGCCGGTCGTCCATGGTGCTGTTGCCCATTGGAGCCTGAATCTGCCGTTCCGTTTGCTGATACCAGCTTTTAAAGCTCAGGTAGCTGTTTCCGGAAAAGCGGTAAGCAATATCCTGAACAATGCCCTTCTGCTCAAAGGCGGCATTCCGGTTGCGTTCTATAGGTCTGCCTCTTTTTTGGGTATTCTCAAACTTAAAATCATTGTCGGCCTGCAGCCGGTATATTTTTGAAGTTAAGGACCAGTTCCGGAGCCCTGCGCTGACTGAAATTCCTGAGAAATTCCGGCCAAAGCTTCCCGCTTCCTGCTGTACCTTTACCAGCAGTTGCTCCTGCCATTGGGGGGTGCTGCTGAGGTAAATAGAGCCGCCTATGGCATCGGAGCCGTATAAAGCGCTGCTGCCACCGAATTGTACAGCAATATTCTCTGTTGCAAAAAGAGGGATGAGCGAAAAGTCAGTCTGCCCCAGGTTGGGCTGGTTCATATTCAGGCCGTTCCATAATACAGCCGTATGCCCGGCAGAGGTGCCGCGGAAGGAAACGGAAGAGAGCATGCCCGCTCCGTATTCCCTGAAGTATACCGGTGTTTTCCGGATTAACAGGTCGGAGAGGGAGCGGCTTTGCTGCTGCGCCATTTCAGCAGAATCGAAGCGGATGATTTTACTTCCTGTAGCAAATTTCTGTTCCGGAATATCATAAATCACCACCTCCTCCAGCTGCAGAACAGTATCTGCAGGAGTTTGGGCAATAACAAAGTGGCTGAGTTGCAAAGCAACCGCCAATAACAGAAAACATTTGAGCATGCTTTAATGAATTAAATAATATTATTTAATTCAAAGCTGCGGTGTTGAGAAAGTAGCAGGGGATCCTTTAGATTGGGACATAGCCATGTACTTCTCAGCTTTTCACCCGAAAGCCTTGAAACAGGGTGGAAATGGCAGGTCTCCTGGCTCACGCCCTTGCGGTGCCGCCTTCCCATACCCGCGGGTACAGTGGCTTAAAGAGTGGCTGCAAGTTATCGGCGTTTACAGTTGCGGGGACAGCTCTTGCTTTTACAAGATTCCCTTTTAATCCGGCAGGGCCAAAGGCTGTGCCGGAACCGGTTCCGGTGCAAAAATAGGTTAAAATCAGAAATTTACTTTGGCAGTTAATTAAAATAATTGCATTGATTCATAATTCATATCTCATATTACTTATTTCTTCTGCGGAAGAAGCCTCTCAGGAGCCAGTGCTGTTGCAGGGCCTCCAGGCTTTGGTTAAAATTTTCAGTGCCCTCGGCAGCATTATTCATGGTTCTTTGCAGATCGCTGGCAAAGGTGCTGTCTCTCAGAAGGACGTCGAGCGTATTGTTCTCATTGTTCAGCTGGTTGCTTAGCTTTTCCAGCTCACCGGATATCTGAGAAACATTCTGGCCGGTGGTTCTGAGGTTTTGCTTCAGGGAATCATATACATAGGTAAAGGTAGTGTCATTGATAAGGGTATGTACAGGGCCTTGTTTGTTATTTTGAAGTTGGTTCACCATTTGAGAAATGTTGCCGGAAATCCGGGCAGTACGCTGGCTTGTCGCTTCCAGATTTACAACGGCATCTTCAAGATTATTAGCAAGATCAGGGCTGGATATGAGCCTTCCGATGGTTCCTTCACCGGAATTTATCTGTTGGGTTATTTTTTGAAGATCCTGCGTAATGGCCAGCACATTCTGGCCGGTGGTTTCCAGGGTATTCATAATATCCTGTGCACTGGTCTGAGAGGCCGCTGTAATAGTATCTCCGTCCTCAACAGGAATCCCCATGCGTCCGGGTTCAATCACCACTATGGTATTGCCGATCAGTCCGTCGGAGCCAATAATAGCCCTGGCATCTTTATTGATGAAGCGCCTGTCGTTTTCCCTTATTTTAAGGGTAACGGTTACCATGGAATCATTGGCTATTTCAACACTGCGAACGGTGCCTATCTTTACCCCGGAGAGCCGTACATTATTGCCCCTGGTTAATCCTTCCACATCTTTAAAATGGGCATGCACCTCAAAAGTAGTATTGAACATATCTCTTGCGCTACCTATAAAGAAGATGGCTACAAGGAAGAGTACAAGGCTTATAAGTACAAAAAAGCCGAGCTTTGCATTTTTTCTATCGTTTTTCTCGCTCATAGTGCTAAATGTTATAATAGTCAAGGAAGGTCCTTAATAACGGATCTTTTGTATTGCTTAATTCTTCGAAAGATCCGTCAAAATGGTTCTGTCCTTTATGCAAAAAGATCAGTCTGTTTGCAATAGTACGTGCGCAGGTAAGGTCATGGGTAATAATTATGGAAGAGGTGCCATGCCGCTTCTGTACCTCCAGTATCAGTTCATTAATCTCTTCCGAAGTAATAGGATCCAGCCCTGCTGTAGGTTCATCATACAGCATAATTTCCGGGTTAAGGATAAGGGTCCGGGCAACGCCTATCCGCTTCTTTTGCCCGCCCGAAAGGTCTGCCGGCCACTGGTCGATTGCCTGCGCCAGCCCAACCTCCTCAAGCGCCTGCTCCACCCGGTGGTTCAGTTCTTTCCGGTCGTAAATTCCCAGGTTCCGCTTTAACGGAAATTCCAGGTTCTCCCGGATCGTCATAGAGTCGTAAAGGGCACTAAGCTGGAATGAAAATCCTACTTTTCTTCTCAGGGTATTCATTGCTTTAGCATCGAGGTTCAGTACATCTTCGCCCAATACTTCAATTTGCCCTTTATCAGGAGTAATAAGTCCTACTATGCACTTGATCAGTACAGATTTTCCTGTTCCGGAGCGACCGAGCACCACCAGGTTTTCCTCCTTTTTCAGGTCCAGGTCCACCCCTCTGAGTACAGTTGTTTCCTCAAAGGATTTATGAAGGTTCCTGATCCTGATTACGGCATCACTTCCGCTTGATAAAAAGGAGGTTGAGGTAGCGGTATGTTGAGTAGATCGTTCCAAGGCTTAGCGAAAAAGTTCGATAATTTGTAATGTGAGGAGGTCCAGTATAAATACCATAAACATAGACGTAACTACGGAAGTGTTGGCTGCCCGCCCCACGCCTACAGTTCCTCTGCTGGAATTATAGCCGCAATAGCAGCTTACAAGCCCGATGGCAAGACCAAACAGAAAGCCCTTAAATACGGAAGAAAAAATATCCACAAAGGCCAGTGCATCAAAAGCCTGATAATAAAACAGGCTTAAACTTGTCTGGCTGAATACTGCAGTAGCAATAAAAGATCCGAATAGGGCCAGCGCATCGGCATAAATTACCAGCAAAGGAACCATTAAGGTTGTAGCGGTTACCCTTGTCACTACCAGAAAGCGGAACGGGTCGGTGCCCGATACTTCCATGGCATCTATCTGTTCAGTTACGTTCATGGAACCTAACTCTGCACCTATACTGGAGCCTACTTTTCCGGCGCATATAAGCGCAGTAACAAGCGGACCCAGGCCACGCACAATAGCAATCGAAACCAGAGCTGGTAACCAGGATTCGGCGCCAAACTCAAGCAATGAAGGTCTTGACTGCCTTGTAAAAACAATTCCAACCAGGAATGAGGTAAAGCCTACCAGTGGAAAGGTTTTTACGCCCACCAGGTAACATTGCCTCAGAATTTCCCTGAATTCGTATGGAGGAACAAGAGCTTTAACGATTGCCTGGCTGGTGAAAGCGTAAATTTTTGCCAGGTTGATCAGAAAACTCCTGATCCAGGACTGTTGCTCTGTATTAGATTCCTGTTCCAAGAGAATATTTGTATTAGGTTCACTACATAAAATGAAAAAACAGGCAAAAGGTTTTAAGGATCAGAAGGTCACCGGCAACGGAAGCCGGAAAATGCAGGCTTAAACCGGTGCCTGTACAGGAGGGGGCAGGACAATATGGAAACGGGCAGAATAAATATTTTTGCTGTTAAAAATGGGTACGTAAACAGCAGTTCTCCGCGTATTTTAAAAAATAAGTGAATAAAGATCAGTTTTACCGGGTAAGAACAGGAAATAACGGAATCAGGGATAAAAAAAGGCCTGTGCATGCACAGGCCCGGGGTATCAGACATCTTCAGAATCGTAAATAACTACTTTTGACCATAAGTCGGAATGTCCGGCAATAAATTCCTTGTGCACAGGATGGACCTGGTAAACATCGTGCCCTTCAATATTGTCGAAAAATATGATCAGGGAGAAACTGTAACTCCTGTCAACCACCGGCCTGTCGGGACTGGCAGGGGTGCCTATATGGATGGAGCGGATTACTTCAATAGACCGTAAGCTTTGTAATCCCTGCTGTAGCTTCTCTTTGTCTTCTTTGGAGTCAGGGTTTTTCAACCAGAAAAATACGTGGTGTGCCAGCATAACTTTATCTTTTAATCTGAAATTTTCGGTAAAGGTGCTAAAAAACAGGGAAAGAAGATATTTCTGAAGAAAGAGATTTATTACAGTTGTCTTACAGAAAAAATATACAGGGATTATTATTTCTCTCCGGGGTTTGAAGGAACCCGGTACTTTTGTGCTGATTTTCAGCAAGTGCTCTGGTTTGTTTTTTGTTGGATTTAGGCTAAATTACCTTTAAATCTAAAAGAAGTTATATGAAAACTATAATTCCGCTTTTCAGCCTTCTGCTTTCTTTTATGGCTTGTGAAGACAGCCGGACTACTGGAGTAATTTGTAGTGAAGGGTATCCTGAGTTACATCCGCAGGAATCCGTTTTGCGGGTAAATTATTTTAAGCAGTCCTGTACAGGCGAAATGGAAGGTACCTGCTTATTGGTGCAGCAGGATGAACAGTTATGCACCGGCGACTGGTCCTTGTTTTATGATGAAATTGAAGGTTTCCAATACGAAGAAGGATATGTATATGCGATTAAGGTAAGGATTGAAGAGGTGGAAAACCCTCCTGCAGATGCTTCCGCCCTTCGCTATATACTTGTGGAGGTTTTATCAAAGGAGGAGAAAAAGCAGTAAAACGCAGCCTGTATTTTTCCTCCGGATGCAGAAGGAATACTAATGCAGCCGGAGGGATGTTTTTGGTATATGCTGTCCGGAATATGACCTATCCGAAAATGGCTCTGTCGGCAGAGAATTTTCCGGGGCCGCTAAAAAACAGGGCAGTGAAAATGCTGAGATAGATCAGTGCAAGTTCCTTTGTTTTGAAAGGGTCGGCTCCGTGTACAATAAAAAAAGCCACGGCCATAGTAACGATCAGTGGGATTGTGGCAAGCCGTGTGGTAAGCCCGAGAATGATGAGTGCACTGCAAATAGCCTCTGCAAAAACAGTAAGAATAAGCGAAACTTCAGGCCCGACGCCAAGCGGATCGCCAAACTGGAAATTTCCGTTAAGCAGCTTCTGTAATTTCGGATACCCATGGGTAAGCATGGCAGCTCCGGAAACAAGCCTTAAAATTAACAGGCCCAGGTCTGTGGATAAGGACCGGCTTGAAAGGAAGAACTTTTTCATTTGATTTATTGAGAAGTACTGGAAAGGGAGGGGCTTATTCCCTTCGTTTATGGTTTATTTATTGGTCCGCAAATAAAATTCAAACAACCAGCTTTGCAAGTGTTGGCTGGAAAAGAATTTACTTTACTCCTCCTCATACTCCTTAATAAGTTTTTTAAGTATTTCCTGCGCTGCAGCAGAAATGATGGTGCCGGGGCCGAAAATACCTGCCACACCTGCTTTATACAGGAAATCGTAATCGCGGGCGGGAATAACCCCTCCTGCGATAACCATTATATCGTCGCGGCCAATTTTGGCTAAGGCTTCTATTAATTGTGGTACCAGTGTTTTATGTCCTGCTGCAAGGCTGCTGGCGCCAATAATGTGCACATCATTTTCTGCCGCCTGTTGTGCCACCTCTTCCGGAGTCTGGAAGAGAGGGCCAATGTCCACATCAAAGCCCATATCGGCAAATGAGGTGGCAATAACCTTAGCGCCCCTGTCGTGGCCATCCTGTCCCATTTTGGCAATCATAATGCGTGGCCGGCGACCTTCCAGTGTTGCAAATTCATCGGCAAGCTTTTTTGCAGCCTTAAAATTTTGGTCCTCCGAGGCTTCGCTGGAATATATTCCGGAAACAGACCGTATGGTAGCCTTATGGCGGCCGAATTCTTTTTCCATGGCATCTGAAATTTCTCCTAAGGTAGCACGCTGCCGGGCGGCTTCAACGGCCAGTTCCAGTAAATTTCCTGTACCTTCGGCTGCCCCCCTGGTAATAGCCTGCAGGGCTTCCTGCACGGCAGCATTGTTCCGCTCACTCCTTAATTTGGCCAGCCTGGCTTTTTGCGATTCCAGTACTGCGGTATTGTCAACTTCCAGGAGCTCCAGTTCCATGTCATCATCGGCCTTGTACCTGTTTACGCCTACTATAATATCGCGGCTGGCATCAATGCGTGCCTGCTTTCGTGCTGCGGCTTCTTCAATGCGCATTTTTGGTAAGCCTGTTTCAATAGCTTTTGCCATACCGCCCAGTTCCTCCACCTCTTCAATCAGCTTCCATGCTTTTTGTACCAGTTCCCGGGTGAGGCTTTCCACATAGTAAGATCCTGCCCAGGGATCTATGGCGCGGGTAATATCTGTTTCGTCCTGCAGGTACAGCTGTGTGTTGCGGGCAATACGTGCCGAGAAATCCGTTGGGAGGGCAATGGCTTCGTCGAGCGCGTTGGTATGTAAAGATTGTGTGTGGCCAAGAACTGCCGCCATGGCTTCCACGCAGGTACGGGTAATATTATTAAAAGGATCCTGCTCGGTAAGGCTCCAGCCGCTGGTCTGGCAATGGGCGCGGAGGGCCATTGACTTAGGGTTTGCCGGATTAAACTGTTTTACCAGCTTTGCCCAAAGCAGGCGCCCTGCCCGCATCTTGGCAATTTCCATAAAATGGTTCATGCCCACAGCCCAGAAAAAACTTAGCCTTGGTGCAAGAACATCTATGTCAATTCCTGCCTTTACTCCTGTCCTCAGGTATTCGAGTCCGTCGGCCAGTGTGTAGGCCAGTTCAAGATCGGCGGTGGCTCCTGCTTCCTGCATGTGGTAGCCACTAATGCTTATGGAATTGAAGCGGGGCATGTGCTGCGAGGTGTATTCAAAAATATCTGCAATAATGCGCATACTCGGGTCCGGAGGATAGATATAAGTATTGCGCACCATGAATTCCTTCAGAATATCGTTCTGAATTGTTCCGCTTAACTGTTCCTGTTTTACCCCCTGTTCTTCGGCGGCTACAATAAAAAAGGCCATTATTGGAATTACCGCACCGTTCATGGTCATGCTGACCGACATTTTGTCGAGCGGAATCTGGTCGAAGAGTATTTTCATGTCCAGGACCGAGTCGATGGCCACACCAGCCTTGCCCACATCGCCAACCACACGCGGATGGTCGCTGTCGTAGCCCCGGTGGGTAGCCAGGTCGAAAGCTACTGAAAGGCCTTTTTGCCCTGCGGCAAGGTTGCGCCGGTAAAAGGCATTAGACTCTTCGGCTGTGGAAAAACCGGCGTACTGCCTGATTGTCCAGGGCCTGGTAGTGTACATGCTGCTGTAAGGGCCGCGCAGGAAAGGGGGAAAGCCTGCTCCAAAATCAATATGTTCTGCCTTCTCCAGGTCTTCTTCTGTATAGACCTTCTTTACCCGGGATTTTTCCTGCGAAGCCAGGCCCCCTGATTTTCCATTTGGGGCACCAACTGCATTTTCAGGTGCTTTGGTGGTCTTATTTATTTTTATATTTATTTTAGAGAAGTCTGGTTTCATGGAATTGGAATTAGAAATTCAAAAGAAGGTGTTGGTGCTCATACGAAAAGCTTGTCCTGAAATTCATTCAATACATCCAAAGCATCGGAATGTAAATTGATAAATCCGTCGATGGCTGAGTGTTTAACCTGCTCTTTCAATGTACCGGGGCGTCCGGCTACAATCAGCAAGCCGTCAAAGAACCTTCTGGTGTAATCGGCCAGTTCAGGGATGTGGGTTTCATAGTCTGCATCAGCAGCGCAAAATACAATAATGCCATTTTTGTGTTCCCCAAGCAGGGTGTTAAGCCGGGCAGATTGAGGGACTATTGTTTCTTCTTTGGTGGTAAAGCCGGCACAGTGGAGGAAATCTGCAGCAAAGGCAGCCCTTGCCCTGCGCATGGCAGGATCGCCAAACATAAGCAGTAAAGCTTGCGGGCGGGGGTTTCCATTGGCAATATGGGCTTCTGTCCGGAAGCGGAGCTGTTCAAATCCTGCTCCGCGCCGCTGTGGCAGCAGAAGCTGTGCATGTTCAGGCATATAAGCAGCTTCCTTTCCTGTAATTTGTTCCTCCGGATTACAGTAAGCATTAATCCCCACAAGTTTCTGCTTGCGGGTGGCAATATCTTCTAATCGCTTTCTGCGTACCTTTTTAACTTCTTCCTGGATGAACCCCTTTTGAAAAGCACGGGAAAAGCCACCTTTCTCTTCCACCTGCAAAAAGAGGTTCCAGGAAGCATCAATAAGCTTGTCCGAAATGGCATCTATATAATAAGAACCCGCTGCGGCATCGGCTACCTTATCAAAATAAGCTTCTTCTTTTAAAATGGAACAAACATTCCTGCTCATGCGCCGGGAAAAGGGGGTAGGGTCGGCGTAGGTGGCATTGAAGGGAAGAACAGTTAAGGCATTACACCCGCCCAGAATGGCACTCATGGCCTGAGTGGTATGGCGCAGTAAGTTAGTGTAAGGATCAGTCAGGCTGCCGGACCAGATGTCCGTTCTGGCATGAATGTATAGCTCCCCCGGATGGTAATTCTCCAGACCGTATGCCTGTACAATTCTGCTGAATAGAAACCGGATAACTCTTAATTTGGCTATTTCCATAAAATAGCTTGTGCCCACAGAAACTGAAATACACAGATTCTCCACCGCCTGTGCGGGCGACATTCCTTTTTCAGTGAGGTGGTCGAGGTAAGAAACGGCTATATTAAGGCCAAAAGCAATTTCCTGAACTGCACTTGCGCCACTGTCATGAAAGGGCCCTGTATTAATGGTAATGCCATAAAAATGGGGCATTCTTGCTGTTTCAGAATTTATTGCGGCAAATGACTGAAAATGGTCACTGTCAATAAGGCCGTTGTTGCAGATTTCGCCTACAGGATCGAAATTAAATATGCCGTGCAGCTCTTCAGGCTTTACCCCCTGGTCAGTGGCAAATTGCAGGTAATCTGAGAAAAGGCGTTCAGCATCGTTTCCTGCAAAAAAAGAAACAGAGCAATGATTCAGGTGTATGTTTTCGAGAAGTGCAGGGAGGCGTACATCAGGCAGGCGCGAAACATCAAAGAAAAGTCCATCGGCACCGGAGTTAAGTGCCTCCAGGGCTATGGCATTAGCATCTTTCTCATTTTTAACCCGGATATACTGATTGTTTACCCACTTCCGCGAACTTTCTGAGCCTTCTGAATGCGTGCTTAGCAAAGTAGCATTATGCAGGGATTTGAGGTGTTCAATATTTTTAAGATCCCTGCGGGTGTAATACGGTTCCAGTGTAAAGCCTTCGTAGGTGCTCCACTGGAGCGTGGAATACGGTTTTTCCTGCAGGTCGTTTTTTACCCTGTTCAGCCAGTCTTTTTTACTTAATGCATCAAATTCTGAGAACATGGATTGCGATTCTTGCATGGGAATACTTTCTGGTTTAACAGTAAAGATAATTTATTTTAAGTTTGTTTTTAGCTGTCGCCGGAATTCGTGCAGGAGCGGGCAGGGTTATGGCCGGCTACAATTTAATTTTATTTCAAACTTTTTCCCAAACACTATTTCCGGAGTTACGTTTTATCCATTCCGGAATAAATCACCGGAAGAAAAAGGGGCAGGGAAATACAGGGAAAAATATTCAGGTGTCCCGGAAAGCAAGGCGAAGCAGGTAGTGCAAGGGGAGCGGGTGGTGAATATTGTTCTGCTTCTTTGTGGTTTTTAAAAAATGGAATTGTGTAAACTAATGCATTGTTTTTCAGGAGGATGAAAGGGCAGCAGGATTGGGAGTGAAAATGCATGGCAGGCATGGATGGAAAAATGAAAAATAAATGAAAATAAAAAAAATGGTTGTTATGGTAAAGGGGGTCGGATTTTGGAAAAGTCAAGAGGTATTCGATTTTTTTATAATTTAATTTTTATACAACTTTGCCCTTACCCTAAGAATTTAGCGAAGGATGAAAAGGCTTAAATATTAATTTTCTGCCACGGCAGAGAGTAATTCGGGCCTGGCCGCAGGAGCTGTTGAACTTTTAACAGAATCTGAAAAACGGCCTTTTCTTTTGCAGGATCTTATGTATTTTTATAACCTTTGTCTCTTTAAAAACTCCTAGGTTTTCTGTAAATGTACCAAGACTGTCATACAGTATGGAATAGTTGTCTTCGCCTGATCAGGAACAATATCGGGGAACAAAGCTACAATACGTGGTTTGCTCCTATTGTGCCCCAAAGTCTGGAGAACAACGTGCTTACGATACAGGTGCCGAGCCAGTTCTTTTATGAATGGCTGGAAGAAAATTACGTGCACCTGCTAAAACAGGCTATCGATAATGAACTTGGTCCTGGTGGTAAGCTGCAGTATTCAGTAATCGTGGATAAGGGGAACGAGCAGTTTAAGCCAAAAACGGTAAGCCTGCCAACAGGAAAGCCACAGCCAAAAAGAAATTTCGCCGGAAATAATAATGGTCAGTCAGGTGGGGGAACAGACCTGAAGGAGATTGATTATAAAAGCCCGTTTCAGCGAAAAGTTCTTGGAGGAGATGACCAGGTGTCGCACCTCAACCCTAATTATGTATTCAGTTCTTTTATTGAAGGCGACTGCAACAGGCTGGCGCGTTCTGCCGGTTTGGCGGTGGCGGAAAGACCGGGAGCTACTTCCTTCAATCCCCTTATGCTGTACGGCGGGGTAGGGCTGGGTAAAACGCATCTGGTGCAGGCTATAGGGAATGAAATTAAGGATGGTCCGCACAATAAGTTTGTGCTGTATGTTACCTCAGAGAACTTTACTAACCAGTTTATTGAAGCCCTGAAGGTAAATAACGTGCAGAGCTTCAGTAATTTTTACCTGCAGGTAGATGTGCTGATTATTGACGATGTGCAGTTCCTTTCCGGTAAAGAAAAAACACAGGAAATATTTTTCCATATATTCAACCATCTGCACCAGTCCGGTAAGCAGATTATTATGACCTCTGACTGTCCTCCGCGGGAGCTGAAAGGCCTGCAGGAGCGCTTGCTGTCACGTTTTAAGTGGGGGCTTACTGCCGATCTGCAGCAGCCTGATCTGGAGACCCGCATGGCCATTATTGCCCGTAAAATGGAAAATGATGGCGTGTATATACCCACCGATGTGGTTGAGTATCTGGCCAATAGTGTGGATACAAATATGCGGGAGCTTGAAGGTGTTTTAATTTCCCTTCTGGCCCATGCTTCGCTGAACCGTAAAGATATTGACCTTGAACTGGCGAAGGCAACGCTTAAGAATATCGTTCAGGATATTGAAACAGAGGTTAATATTGATTATATCCAGAAGGTGGTGGCGGCTTATTTTAATATAACCCAGGATATGATGACGAGCAAAAGCAGGAAGCGGGAGCTTGTGGTGGCAAGGCAGGTAGCTATGTATTTTGCGAAGGAATATACCAACCATTCACTCAAGTCGATTGGCCAGCATTTTGGCGGGCGCGACCATAGTACGGTAATCCATGCTGTACAGTCTGTGGATGATATGATGGAAACAGACAATAAGTTCAAGCACTCTGTGCAGGAACTTACCCGCAAGCTTAAAAAGCGCACCCTCGTGTAAAGAAATTTTGAATGATAGAATGATTGATTAACAGAATAAAAAAATTATTAATTAATTCTATCATTCTATCATTCTATCATTTATTCTTTAGAAGTAGTACTGATAGTATCCTTTCTGGCCTTTACTGTTTACGCCTTCAATTATTACCCGCCCACGGACAGCTGATAAGATATCCGCCAGCTTTTCAGGACTGTTTACAGGTACCTCATTGATTTTAGTAATCACAAATCCTTCATCAATTTTCAGGCGGCTGATAAAGCCACGGCGGATATTGGTTACCCTTACACCATTTTCTATCCCCAGCAGATCACGTTCCACCTTGCTTACCCGCTCCAGATCGGCACCCAGTGAACTTGAAGAAAAAATTTCCCGCTTCAGAATTTCGGTAGTGCCTTCCCTGTTGGTGAGCGTCAGTATTGTTTTACTGGTTTTGTTATTCCGCTGGTATGTCAGTTCGACCTTGTCGCCCGGTGAGTGGTAGCTGATAATCTCATCAAAGCTTCCCCTGCTGTTGATCGTCATTCCATTAACGGTAGTAATAATGTCTCCTTCGCGAAGGCCGGCTTTGGCTGCAGCCCCATCCGGAGATACATAAGAAAGCACAACTCCCCGGTCTGCGCTTATTCCGGAACGACCGGCTTTTTCCAGGTCAAGGTCAATAACATCGGCACCTATAAATGCTTTCTGTACTTCGCCATATTTAATCAGGTCATCCACCACTTTATGAACAACATCGACAGGTACTGCAAAGCTGTAGCCGGTATATGAACCTGTTTGGGACAGGATAGCGGTATTGATGCCAATAAGCTCACCTCTTATATTAACCAGGGCGCCTCCGCTGTTGCCGGGGTTAATGGCAGCATCTGTCTGGATAAACGATTCAAGAGGAAAAGTGCCTTTAGTAAGGTTTATCTCTCTGCCTTTTGCTGAAATAATACCTGCGGTAACAGTGGAGGTAAGGTTGAAAGGGTTTCCTACAGCCAGTGCCCATTCCCCAACCGAAACATCAGCAGAGCGGCCCAGTTTAATTGCCGGCAGGTTGTCTGCCTCTATTTTCAGAACCGCCAGGTCGGTGGAGGGGTCGGTACCTACAAGAGAGGCCTGATAGGTGCGGCGGTTATGTACTACTTCAATGGTTTTGGAGCCCTCAACCACGTGGTTGTTGGTTACGATATAGCCATTCCGGGCGTAGATTACACCTGAGCCCGAAGAGGCCACCTGCCCGCTGCGGCGGCCAAACAGGAGGTCGAAATAGCTGGTTGGTTCATAGGAGTCGCCGGAGAGGGTTTTAATAAAAACCACTGATTGTGTGCTCATGCCGGCAGCTTCCACAAAATTATCTTCCAGCGCATAAGGGCGTGGGGCAGGAGCGTTAAGTTGATGAGCAGCGGGGGTATAATAAGTCTGCTGTTCGTTATATGCGGCGTGGTGGCCTGTCTCCGGAGGTCTGTCCAGTTGCCGGAAAGTATAAGCGCCGGCGAGCCCCGAAAAAAAAGGAATAAGGAATATTTTAAGTACTGTTTTTGTGGTTTTCATGTTTTAAATATCCTGCTGCCTTATTTATACGTTATAATGTAAGCTTTTCTTGTTGCTGAAGGCTAATATACTTAATTAGCGTTAAACAGGGAATATATTTTGTGCCTGTATGCTCCTGAAAGTTGTAAAGGAGCCAGGTTTTCTTTTGGTTTATTTTTGTACTTTTGTAATCTATGGGAATACGTTCTGTTTTAAGCAAACCACTGGCTGCCTATGTTGTACGGCAGCAAAAGAAGTGGGCAGCAAGGCCCGGAGAAACCCAGCGAAAGGTTTTTCAGGAATTAATGGAAAAAGCAAAAAACACTGCCTTTGGCCGCGACCATGATTTTGCGGGTGTCCGTACCTATGATGATTTTCAGAAAAGGGTGCCCGTAAACGATTATGAAGACCTGAAGCCATACATTGAGCGGGTAAAGAAAGGGGAGGAAGGAGTGCTGTGGCCGGGTAAACCCCTGTATTTTGCAAAAACATCGGGTACCACCTCCGGAACCAAGTATATCCCCATCAGCAGAGAGTCCATTCCATACCATATTAACAGTGCCCGCGATGCCCTGTTAAATTACGTGCATGAAAGCGGTAACGGAAGTTTCCTGGATGGCAAACTGATGTTCCTGAGCGGAAGTCCGGAAATGCACAAAGAAAATGGCATATATATCGGCAGGCTTTCGGGTATTTCCAATCACCACGTGCCCGCCTACCTGCGCACCAATCAAATGCCTTCCTGGAAAACAAATATTATGGAAGACTGGGAGGCAAAGGTGGATACCATTGTGGAAGAAACCCTCGGGAAAGATATGACACTCATTTCCGGTATCCCGCCATGGGTGCAAATGTATTTCGATAAAATAGCCGCCCGTACCGGAAAGAAGATAAAGGATGTATTCCCGAACTTCAGCCTTTTTGTATATGGAGGCGTAAATTTTGAACCATACAGGGCAAAGCTGTTTGAAACGATCGGGAAAAAGATCGATTCTGTGGAAACCTATCCTGCATCTGAAGGCTTTATTGCTTACCAGGATTCGCAAAAAGAAAAAGGAATGTTGCTGCTCCTGAATCATGGTATCTTCTATGAATTTATTCCGGCCGACCGTTATTTTGAAGAAAACCCTCCCCGCCTTACCATTGAAGATGTGGAAACAGGCGTAAATTATGCGGTAATTATGAATACCAATGCCGGTTTATGGGGCTACTCTATTGGAGATACTGTTCAGTTTGTAAGTAAAGATCCGTACCGGGTAATAGTGAGCGGGCGTATAAAACATTTTATTTCAGCCTTTGGCGAACATGTAATAGGCTCTGAGGTTGAAGGAGCTATGAATTATGCCGTAAGCAGGCACCCTGAGGTGGAACTGGTTGAGTTTACTGTAGCTCCGCAGGTAACCCCTGCTGAAGGACTGCCACTCCACGAATGGTTTATAGAATTTGCCACTCCTCCCTCCAATTTGGCAGCTTTTGAAAAAGACCTTAATTTGCAGCTGCAGAAACTTAATTCATATTACGACGATCTGATTACCGGAAATGTGTTGCGGCCATTGAAAATATTTTCACTGCAGAAAGCAGCTTTCCAGGGGTATATGAAGAGCCAGGGCAGGCTCGGAGGACAAAATAAAGTGCCCCGCCTCAGCAACGACAGAAAGCTGGCAGATGGTTTGCAGGAATACATTTTATAATCTGAAAATGAGAAAATGTGTTGAGTGCCGTTTCATCCGGTGCCCAATGCTCACTACTCACTATTATTTTGAAAGAAGATAACCGTAAATATATTGCTATTCTTGGGTCTACAGGTTCAATAGGAACCCAGGCACTTGAAGTAATAGCCGCTCATCCTGATAAATTTGTTGCAGAAGTGCTTACTGCACAAAATAATGCAGACCTGCTCATAAGACAGGCGCTGGAGTTTAAACCCAATGCAGTTGTAATTGGGAATGACGATTTGTATGCTAAGGTGAGAGATGCCCTGCTCCCGCATGATATTAAGGTATTTGCCGGTGAAAAGGCACTTGCCTCCGTGGTGGAAATGGAGAGCATAGATATTGTGCTTACTGCACTGGTAGGGTATGCAGGCCTGCTGCCAACCATTCGTGCTGTGGAAGCGGGTAAACCTATAGCACTCGCCAATAAAGAAACCCTTGTGGTGGCCGGCGAGCTGGTTACTTCCATAGCAGCTAAAAAAGGTGTGGATATTTACCCGGTTGATTCTGAACATTCGGCCATTTTCCAGTGCCTTGTGGGGGAGTTTCATAACCCGATTGAAAAAATAATACTTACAGCATCCGGAGGCCCTTTCCGCGGAATGAGCCGCGAAGAATTAGGGAAGGTAACAAAGGCCCAGGCCTTAAAGCACCCTAACTGGGATATGGGCGCTAAAATTACCATTGATTCCGCTTCCCTGATGAACAAAGGGCTGGAGGTAATAGAAGCAAAATGGCTTTTTGGCCTTAAGCCTGAGCAGATTGAGGTGGTTGTGCATCCTCAGTCAATTATTCACTCTATGGTGCAGTTTGCCGACAGCTCCATCAAAGCCCAGCTGGGCCTGCCCGACATGCGGCTTCCTATTCAGTTTGCGCTCAGCTACCCCCTGAGAATCAAGGCAGATTTTCCGCGCATGAATTTTATGGATTATCCGCAGCTGTCATTTGAACAGCCGGATGCTGAAACCTTCCGTAATTTAAAGTTAGCGTACCAGGCACTGGAAAAAGGCGGGAATGCCCCCTGTATTTTAAATGCGGCAAATGAAATTGCAGTGGCTGAATTTTTAAATGATAAAATTGGTTTTCTTGAAATGTCGGACATTATTGCCGGATGTTTAGAAACCATTGCCCATATTCCAAAGCCCGGCCTGGAAGATTATATTGCCACCGACGCTGAAACAAGAAAAAAGGCACAGGAATTGATTGGGAAGAGGCGATAGATAAGAGACGGGAGACAGGAGATTTGAGATTCAGGATATAAGACGACAGACGATAGATGAGGGAAGGTGAAGGCTGCAAAATAAGCTACCTGGCATCAACAACCAGCCACTGATTCACGAACAACAAAAAACGAAAAACGAACAACTAAAATTAATAAATGGAAAATTTGGTAATGATTGGTCAGCTGTTGCTGGGGCTTTCTATTCTGATAGGGCTTCACGAAGCAGGCCATATGTTGGCGGCTAAGGCCTTTGGCATGCGTGTTGAGAAGTTCTCGATTGGCTTTCCGCCTAAAATTTTTGGATTCAAAATTAAAGAGACTGAATATTCTCTCGGTGCTTTGCCGCTTGGCGGGTTTGTAAAGATCAGCGGAATGATTGATGAATCTCTGGATACCGAAGCAATGAAAAGCGAGCCGCAGTCCTGGGAGTTTCGTGCAAAGCCTGCATGGCAGCGCCTGATTGTAATGATGGGCGGAATTATTGTGAACATCATTCTGGGAGTAATTATCTTTATTGCCCTTACCTATAAAGATGGTGATGCTTACATTCCAAGTGAAGTAGTAAAGAGAGACGGCATTCATGCCCTGGAATATGGGAAGAAGATTGGTTTGCAGACAGGAGATAAAATCCTTAAAATAAACGGAAAGGATTTTGACCGTTTTTCAGAAGCCCAGAGAGGTATGGATATTCTCTTAGGAGATAAGAGCTACTATACTATTGAGCGTGACGGTAAGACAATGGACATCCCTGTTCCTCCCGATCTGCTGGAAATATTTACCGATCCGGAATCTGCTGCTAGGTTTATTATACCAAGATCGCCCTTTCTTGTGCGGGAAGTGCAGGAAGGAAGCTTTGCGGAAAAAGCAGGCTTACAGGAAGGTGATCGCGTTGTTGCAATAAATGGAAAAGAGATTACTTTTTTTGACCAATTCAAAGAAGAGCTGGGAGCGCATGCAGGCAGAGAAGTAAGTCTGCGTGTAGTGCGGGGAGTGGAGCAACTTCCTGAGGCGCCTTTAACATCGGGCGAAAATGTTACCCTGCAGGCAACTGTAGGGGAGGATAGTACACTTGGCTTTTTTCCTGAGTTTTTGCTTCCGATACAGCGGGAAGAGTATGGTTTTGGAGAAGCGGTAGCTATAGGAACGGAAAAAGCCTTTGCCTCAGTATGGGCCAACATCCGTGGCTTTGGAAAGATTTTCAGCGGCGATGTGAATGTAAGTAAGTCTGTGAAAGGGCCTATCGGTATCAGGGAAATATATGGAGGCACCTGGGACTGGAGCCGTTTCTGGGGTATTACCGGGCTCCTGAGTATGTGGCTTGCCTTTGTGAACTTCCTTCCTATTCCTGCGCTGGATGGTGGCCATGTAATGTTCCTTACCTACGAAATGGTATCCGGAACTGCGCCGTCTGACCGTTTCCTTGAGGTGGCTCAAAAAGCAGGTATGGCCATAATTCTGGTGCTTATGGCACTGGTAATCGGGAACGACCTGTTTAATTTGTTCTTTTAAATCCGGATCCGGATTTTAAGACACAGGATATAAAATATTAAAAATCCACTCTTCCTGCCGGGGGAGTGGATTTTGTTTTATTGTACAGAGAAATTCAAAGCTTCCACTTTTTCATCAGCGGCCCTTCTTTCCCGCCAACAGGGTCGGCTTCAGGGAGCGGGACTCCGGCGATGTTCTTTTTCTTTTCCTCCATATCGTCTTTTTCAGTGCAGAGGTCGTAGTCTTCCTGGCCCTTTGGGTAGGCGCCAATTACTTTAAAATCGGGGGAGGCTGTTTTGCGGAAGTGGCCTGTGCCTGCCGGGATTACTACCATATCGCCTGCTTTTACATCTGCTTCGTGGCCTCCGGGGCCGCCAAAAACAAGGGTGGCTGAGCCGCTGATAATTCCCAAAACCTCATGGGCAGTGCTATGGTAATGATGGTAATTGTACACGCCATTTACCCAGCTGCCGCCCCAGTTATTTTTTTTGAAAGCATTCTCAAATTGCTCCTCAAAATCTTTTCCTTCAAAAACCTGCCGGTAAAGAAGCAGAGGTAGCTTAGGGTTATTAGGTATTTGCCCGTTTTCTGTAAAGCTGAAAGTTTTGGCCTGAAGTTTTTGCATGGAAATTACAGTTTAGTGGTATTTTGACAACAGAATGCCTTTGATACTGTTGAGCTAACTGTAGCAGCAATTAAAAGTTATCTGCCAGCAGATTATTAGCAACCAAAAACTATCTGGCTTCCTCAGGTCTGGTGTTGATAATCTATATTGGGCAATCCTTTATGTTCCCCGCTGCCGGATTCAGGGTCTAGTTTTTGCTCTCGCTTCCTTCTTTTATTAACTCAAACTCCACCCTGCGGTTAAGTTTTTTATCCTCTTCGGTTTTTTCCTCTACTATCGGTTTGGAGCTGCCGTAACCAATGGCTATAACCTGATTAGGGTTAACACTGGCGAAGTAGGTAAGGTACTCCATAATGGCTAAGGCTCTCTTTTGAGAAAGTGCCTTATTCCGTTCAGGGTCCCCGTCCGAATCGGTGTGTCCGGAAATGATAAGCTTCATATCCGGATGGTCAATAAGGAAATCGGCAAGCTTATTGAGGTCGGGGTACATGGCAGGTACCACAGTGGCGCTGCCGCTTTCAAAGTCTATAGTGGTAAACTCCAGTTTTTTACTGATCGTCTGGGTGGTGTGCTCCATTTCCGTATCTCCCTCCAGGCGGAACAGCTGCTCAATCCTGAAAAAGTTGTCGCCCTGTATAACGATAAGGTAATTTTTATCGCGGATGAGGTCAAACTCATAGCTGCCATCGTCACGCAGGTATTTAGGAGCTACTTCTATGCCTGTGTCGAGATCAATAATACTCACAATACCGCTCAATGGCTTATTTGTATCTTCGTCCAGAAGAGCACCGGATAATTTAGTGGTGGCAAGGGGCTGGGCTTCCATGGGAAGAGGGAATGAATGCAGGTCCAGGTTTTCCATATTATCCTGAACTGAGCGGGCATAGTAAAGGTCTTTGGAGTCAGAGTCTATGGTAAAGTAAAACTCGCTTCCCCTGCCATTTACCAGCGGGCCGATATTTTTGGGTTCACCCCAGGTGTTGCCGGTCTTATAAGATTTATAAATATCGAATTCTCCAAAGTTGAGTAATTGCCCGTTAGAGCTGAAGTACAGAATGTTATATTTAGGGTGGAGAAAGGGGCTTAGTTCATTACGGCGGGTATTTATGACAGGGCCTGCATTCTGCGATGGCTGCCATTCGCCTTTTCTGTTTTTGTAAGAGAACCAGATATCCGCCATGCCAAACCCTCCTATACGGTCAGAGGTAAAGTAAAGCGTGTCTTCGGTATGGGAGAGGCTGGGGTGGGAATCCCAGCTAACGCTGTTGATGTTGGGTCCCATATTTTGTATTTCTCCCCAGGTGCCATTCTGCTGGAGGCGGGCCATATAAAGGTCGCAGTTGCCAAACCCGTCAGGAGATTCGCAGCGGCTGAAGTATAGTGTTTTGCCATCACGGGTAATGGTGGCAGAGCCTTCGTTATAGCGGCTGTTAATTTCAACAAAAGGCTGTGCTTCCTGCCAGCCGGTCCCGTCATTCAGGCTGAAATAAAGATCCTCGTTCGGTATCTGACGAACCTTGTTTTTGTCTACATTTCGTTTGGAAGTAAAGATCAGGAGGTTATTTTGGACATTAAGTGTAGGGGCATAATCTTCTACCGGAGAGTTGATTTCTTTTCCCATATTGAGCAGAACAGAGCGTGGCGGGAGAAGCGTGTCTACCTCGCGGCGGTATTCAACAAGCTCATAATAATACTCCAGAGGTACATAAAGGTCCGTACTGTTCTGGCTTAAATCTTTATAATGCAGTTCTATTTTGCGGATGTCGATGTCGTTGCGATGATGTTTCAGCACCAGCTGGTAATATAACTTAGCCTCCTCCGGATGACCTGTGAGTTCGGTTAACTTAGCCAGCCGCCAGAGCAGGTAAGTATCTTTGTAAAAATTTTCAATCCCGAAATTGCTTACATATTCTTTAAGTTCTTTCTGCAGTTCAGGCCATTTTTCAGCAGCCTGCAGTTTTTTGATTCTCGCTATTTTTTTCGGGTTGGAGTAATATGAAATTTTATTTACGTTTTTAAAAACAGGCAGCCTCTGCAATTCTTTATTATTTATACTGTCCTGTTCAGTCACTTTTACAGCCTGTGTCCGGTGCTGCGCCTTGCCGGGAGGCAAAAAGCAAAACCAAAAAAACAGCGGTAGGAGAAAATAATTTTTCATACAGTTTTTCCCGCCGGATAAGGCAGAAAGCGTAACTTAGGGTAAATATGGTATCTGTTGCTGTAAATTAGCTGATGATACAAATTTAATTCTTTTGGTTGGAATTTCTGGCATTACCCTTGCATATTAATGGATCTGCTGCTAAATGAAGTTTTTTTTGAAGTTTCTGTGCCAATATGGCACTATAAATACATATACATGAGTAACAACTTTCGTCCGATGACCCATTCCATGTTTTTAGGTGACCTCTCCGATGACGATCCGGATGATCTGATGCAGCTGATCACTCCTGATGAGGGTGCTGAGCTGGATGACAAATTGATTCCTGAAGAACTGCCAATATTGCCTGTCAGAAATACCGTTTTGTTTCCCGGAGTAGTAATTCCTATTACGGTGGGGAGACAAAAGTCTATAAAACTGGTAAAAGAATCTTATAAGGGCAGCCGTATTATAGGAGTGGTGGCGCAGAAGAAAAACACCTCCGAAGAACCTTCTTCCGAAGAAGTGTTTCATGTGGGTACTGTAGCCAAAATTATAAAAATGCTGGTGTTGCCCGATGGGAATACCACTATTATTATACAGGGGAAAAAGCGCTTTGCAATAGATAAGATAGTGCAGGAAGATCCTTATCTTACTGCCAATATCAGCATAATGAAGGAGAAGTTCCCGAGTAAAGAAACGAAGGAAACCAAAGCCCTGGTAGCTTCACTTAAAGAAGCCGCCGCCAAAATTATAAAGCTGAACCCCGAAATACCACAGGAAGCCCAGGTGGCGCTCGATAATATTGAAAGAACTGCCTTTTTAACCCACTTCCTCTCTTCCAACATCAATGCCGAGGTGGCAGATAAGCAGAAGCTGCTCGAAATTGATGATGGTGTAAAAAGAGCAACGCTTTTGCTCAAATTTATGCTTAAGGATATCCAGATGCTTGAGATAAAGCAGGAAATTCACCAGAAGGTGCATGTGGATATTGACCAGCAGCAGCGGGATTATTACCTGCGGCAGCAAATAAAAGTGCTGCAGGATGAGTTGGGGCAGGATGGCCCGGACCAGGAAGTGGATAATTTGCGGGAACGTGGTGCCGAAAAAAACTGGCCTGAAGCCGTAGGTGAGCATTTTGAGAAGGAGCTGGATAAAATAATGCGCATGAATTCCATGGCGGCAGAATATCCGGTTGCTATTTCCTATGCTGAGTTTCTGGTAGACCTGCCGTGGAATGAGTATACCAAGGATAATTTCGACCTGCAGCGTGCCAAGAAGATTCTGGATAAGGACCATTATGGCATGGAAAAGGTAAAAGACCGTATACTGGAATACCTTGCTGTGCTGAAGCTTAAGAATGATATGAAGGCGCCTATTCTTTGTCTTTATGGCCCTCCCGGTGTAGGTAAAACCTCGCTGGGGCGTTCGGTGGCAAAAGCACTTAACCGCGCTTACATCCGTATGTCGCTTGGTGGTGTGCACGACGAAGCTGAAATCAGGGGGCACAGGAAAACTTATGTAGGTGCAATGCCAGGCAAGGTTATCCAAAATATTAAAAAGGCTAAATCCGGGAATCCTGTATTTATCCTCGATGAAATTGATAAGGTAAGCTCCGATTTCAGGGGAGATCCGTCTTCGGCCCTGCTGGAGGTGCTTGACCCTGAGCAAAATGAAAACTTTCAGGACAATTACCTGGAGGTGGAGTACGACCTGAGCAAAGTGCTGTTTATTGCCACCGCCAACTCGCTCGATACTATTCAGCCTGCTCTGCGCGACAGGATGGAAATTATTGAGCTGACTGGTTATACACTTGAAGAAAAGGTGCAGATTGCTAAAAAGCACCTTGTGCCTAAGCAGAAGAAAGAGAATGGAGTGCAGCCAAAGGATGTTTCCATTCCTGAGTCCACGCTTGCTAAAATAATCGATGGCTACACCCGCGAATCCGGCGTCCGTAGCCTGGAGCGGCAGATTGGTAAAGTAATCCGTTATGTAGCCAAATCCATCGCTATGGAGGAGGAGTACCCGAAAAGTATTCAGCCAAAGCACCTGAAGGATATTTTAGGTGGGGAAATCTTTGACAGGGAGCAGTACCAGGGAAATGAAACGCCCGGTGTTGTTACCGGCCTTGCGTGGACGCAGGTTGGAGGAGAGATCCTGTTCGTGGAATCGAGCCTGAATAAAGGTAAGGGGAAGCTTACCCTGAGTGGCAAACTGGGCGATGTAATGAAGGAGTCGGCGCTGGCAGCTCATTCTTATCTTAAATCGCATTCCGATATGCTGGACCTTGATTACCGCATCTTTGATCAGTACGATCTTCATGTGCATGTGCCGGCAGGTGCTGTGCCTAAAGACGGGCCATCGGCGGGTATTACCATGATTACATCGATGGCATCGGCCTTTACTCAGCGGAAGGTAAAAGCCAACCTGGCAATGACGGGAGAAATTACCCTCAGAGGTAAGGTGCTGCCTGTTGGAGGGATCAAAGAAAAAATTCTGGCAGCCAAACGTGCAGGAATGACCGACATTATCCTTTGCAAGGCCAATCAGAAAGATATTGAGGAAATTGAGGAACGCTATATCAAAGGATTAAAAATCCATTATGTGGACTCAGTTTCAGAGGTATTGGATATTGCCCTGCTGGATGAAAAGCCGGAAAATGCCCGTGAGTTTGTGTTTTCAGAGAACGGAAAATAAATTATTTTAGAGACCGGTAAGGAAGCCTTACCGGTTTTTCTGTTTTGTATGGATAAAAAGCTGGTAATTTTAATTTTCCTGCTCTTCTCTATAGGGCAGGTTGTGGCACAGCAGTCTTTCAGGTTTCTGGAGCAGCCTGCCAGTGCGCATGCCCTTGCATTGGGCGGGGCAGTGGTTACAGGAGCTCCTGCCGGTGGGGTAGGCTTATGGATGCAGAACCCTGCCCTGCTCGATTCGTTGCAAAGCGGGCAGCTGTTGCTGGATTATCAGTGGTATTATGCCAGTATCCGCCAGAGTAATCTGGCTTATGTGCAGGATTTCTCCCGCAGTGGCAGCAGCTTTGCAAAAGCAGGTACCTGGGGTTTGGGGTTGCAGTACCTCGATTATGGCGATATGCCGGCCTTTGATGCTGCAGGTGAGCCAACCGGAGAGTTTTCGGCAAGCGATTATGTAGTGCAGCTTAGCCATGCGCGAAACTGGAGAGAAATTTATTCCGTAGGAGGGGGTGTTAAATGGGCGTCTTCCGGAATAGCAGCCTACCGCTCTAATGCCTTGTTGCTCGATGCGGGTGGTACCTTTAGCCATCCGGAGCAGGAATTTATGGCTGGCTTTGCCATCCGTAACCTGGGGCTTGTAAGTAATAGTTATACTGATAACCAGCGACCGGAACTTCCTCTGGAGGTGAGACTGGGGCTTACTTTTAAGCCAAAATTTATGCCTGTACGCTTTACAGTTACTGCACGGCACCTGCAGCAGCCCGACCTGAGTACAGGAGATCCTGCCGCGCCCTTCAACAAAGAAGATCCTTCATTGGTTGATAATGTAATGCGCCATTTTTCTGCAGGCGGGGAGCTGTTGCTGAGCAGGAATTTTAACCTCAGGGCAGGATATAACCATTTGCGCAGGAGGGAACTAAGCCTTCAGGAAGCAGGGGGAGCCTCAGGCTTTTCCTTTGGGGTAATGCTTCGGGTAAAAAGTTTCCGGATCGATTATACCAGCTCGTGGTACCACCTTGTGGGTGGAACCAGCCAGATTAGCCTGGTAACAGATATGAACAGGATTTTTAAAAATAAGATATAGAAAACAGATATAAGATGTGAGACAGGAGATTTGAGATAATCAAATTAAGAACCACCTCCTGTTGCTGAATCTTCATATTTACAAATGACAGAAATTTATGCTTGATAATAAGAATTATTTAACGCCTAAAGAAATTGTAGCGGAGCTTGATAAGTACATCATCGGGCAAAAAGATGCCAAGCGAAATGTAGCTATTGCCTTAAGGAACCGCTGGCGCCGTATGAATGTGCTTTCTGAAATACAGGGAGATATTATGCCCAATAATATTCTGATGATTGGAGCCACAGGTGTGGGTAAAACGGAAATTGCCCGCAGGCTGGCCAAAATTGCAGATGCTCCTTTTACAAAAGTGGAGGCTTCTAAATTTACTGAGGTAGGATATGTTGGCCGCGATGTGGAAAGCATGGTACGTGACCTTGTAGACCAGGCAGTAAACCTGGTAAAAGCCAAAAAGCAGGAAGATGTAAAAGAAAAAGCTCAGCAGGTTGTGGAAGATATTATCCTGGATATCCTTATTCCTCCTGTTAAAGGAAAGCATTCGGCCTCTTCAGGCTTTGTGCTGGAAGAAGATAATGACACTGTGCCCGACAGCGATGAGGAGCTGAATGAGCGTACCCGCGAGCGCTTCCGTGAAAAAATCCGGAGTGGAGAGCTCGATGAGCGGAAGATTGAAATTAATGTAAAGAAGGCTGCCGGCGGGAATATGGGTATGGTTGGCGGAGGCATGATGGACGAGGTGAGCATGATGAACCTACAGGAAATGCTGAGCAACATGATGCCTAAAAAGAGTAAGAAAAGGAAAGTGACCATTGGCGAGGCAAAGAAGCTTCTGATCGAAGAGGAGGCATCGAAGCTTATCGATATGGATGAAGTGAAGGAAGAAGCAATCCGTAAAGCAGAGAATACCGGCATTATCTTTATTGATGAAATTGATAAAATTGCAGGTGGTGCAAGCAAAGGCGGCGGCGGTGGCCCTGACGTAAGCCGTGAGGGTGTTCAGCGCGACCTGCTTCCTATTGTGGAGGGAAGTGCGGTAAGCACAAAACATGGCGTTATTAATACCGACCATATTCTCTTTATAGCGGCAGGTGCTTTCCATGTATCTAAACCAAGCGACCTTATCCCTGAAATGCAGGGGCGTTTCCCGATACGGGTAGAGCTTGAAGACCTTACTAAGGATGATTTCTACCACATTCTGAAAGATCCTAAAAATGCATTGACAAAACAGTATGAGGCGCTGTTTGAGTCAGAAGAGGTGAAGCTGACTTACCAGGACGAAGCTCTGGAAGAAATTGCAGATATGGCCTTTCAGATAAATTCAGAGGTGGAGAATATAGGAGCACGGCGCCTGCATACAGTAATGAGCCAGCTGCTTAACGATTTTCTCTTTGATGTGCCTGATGTAATAGGGCCCAATGCTCAGATTGTGATTACTAAAGATATGGTAAAAGAGCGCCTGAGCAAACTTATCCAGAACAAAGACCTGAGCCAGTATATTCTTTAGTCAGAAGTCAGAAACCGGAAAACAGGAATTACCATTGATTTCCGGTTTCTGACTTCTTATCCCTTAATCAGTATATCAGTACATTATTAAATTAGCACATTAATTAAATGAAATCTGTATTTTTTATTACCGGAAGCAGCAAAGGAATAGGAAAAGCTCTTGCTGAAGCTATTCTGGCTGAAAACGGGAAGAATTATGTGGTAGGAATTTCCAGGAGTAACAGCATTAAACATGAGCGGTTCGATTTTGTAGAGGCCGATCTGAGCCGTGATGCTGAGGAAGTTGCGATCCAAATTTTTAAGCAATATCAGCCATCTGAAAAAGCAGTACTGGTAAATAATGCCGGAACACTGGGGCATACAGCCTATATCGGCGAACTTGATAATAAGAAAATTCAGCAGGCTTTTCAGTTAAACATTACTGCTCCTGCTGTATTAATGAATGAATTTATCAGGGCCTATGACCATGGAAAAGTGGAGCCGCTTATCCTGAATATCAGCTCAGGAGCCGGAAAGTATGCGGTGGATGGCTGGTCCGGCTACTGTGCATCAAAGTCTGCCCTGGATATGCTGTCGCATGCGGCTGCCCTTGAAGCAGGAAAAAAAGGAAGCTCCCTGAAGGTGTTTTCAATTTCACCGGGAGTGGTCGATACTGAAATGCAAAGCGAAATACGCAGTACCGATCAAAAAGATTTTAGCAGGGTGCAATACTTTCAGCAACTGAAGAAAGAAGGAGGACTGGCTTCCCCGGAGGCAGTTGCAGGGCAAATCCTGAAGCTAATTAATAACCCTGACAGCTTTGAAGGCGTATTACAGGATGTAAGGGAGTTTTAGAGATGGCGAAAACAGAATTTGAAGATAAAGATTCAGTGCTGTTTTCACCGGATGGCTTCTTTATTTTTTATCACCAAATTCCAGTTTAAATTGTGGCGGCTTAATACTTTTTTTATTTTTTTTATTTTAGTCATTTCATCCGGAGCTGCATCTGCACAGCAGGATACAAGTGAAGTAAAGTATCTCCGGGGTTTTAAGAATATTTTTCACCTGAAAGTTATTGGTCAGTACCGGCCTATGACCCTTCGGGTGCAGGAAAAAGGAACAGGGGAGAGCATTCTTTTTCAGCCTAACGCGCGTCCTATGGCGGGTATTGGTGGTGAAATTGTAGACATTGGCTTTGCCTTAACTCTTAAGTTGCCGGAATCTGCCGGAAGAGATAATGATATATATGGGAATACCCGCTTTCATGACTTTCAGGTAAACTGGTATCAGGATAGATTTGCTGTTGATTTTCAGTATCAGTATTATCAGGGGTTTTATATTTCCAGAGTAAATATACCTGATGTTTCCTATGATGAATACCTTCAAAAGCCGGATTTGCGGATTGAGGGGTATGGCCTGAACGGTGTTTATGTTTTTAACCAGGATAAGTTTTCCTATGGTGCTGCTTTCAATAATTCCTATAAGCAGCTGCGCAGCACAGGTTCTTTTTTAATGATGGCTTCAATAAAGCATACAGGCATCAGAACTGCCGGCACATTAATTCCGGATCAGTTTCTGAATGAATTTAGCTCAACTCCCCGAATACACAATGTCTGGATAACGGGCTTTTCTATTATGCCGGGCTATGCGCAAACTTTTGTGGCGGGTAATTTTTACCTGAACCTGGTTTTAGAGGTCGGGCCCGATTTGCAATACAGAGATTATGTGATTGCTGAGGGAAGGAAGCAGAACTGGAGAGCAGAAGGTAAAATGAACATAAGAGGCGGCCTTGGGTATGATAACGGCGACTTTTTTGCAGGAGTTTTTTATCTGGGAAGGCGTAACAGATTTAGTGTCGGGGAATTAAATATTGTGCATGAAGCCGGTTTCGCCCGTTTAAATATCGGGCATCGTTTTTCTGAAATGTCCTGGATGCAGGATATCCGCGGCTGGAAGCTTTATAAAAAAATAATGAACCCTTTCTAATCAGGAAGGCAGGTTTTTCGGGTACTGGAAAAACATAAACTCTGCTTTTGCTTCCTGTGCTTCCTGCCATGTGCTGCAGTGGAGCTTAACCCCAAAAATGCCGCAGGTTGGAATATTGTCAATCGCCTGCGAAGGGCATAGCTGATTTACAAATTCTGTAAACCCCGGATTATGACCCACCAAAAGTGCTGAATTTACCTCATCAGAAATGGATTTGGTAATATCCCATATTCCGGAAGGAGTTGCGTGATAAAGCTTAGGTTCAGTATGGTAGTCCTTTCCTTTCAGTCCCAGCTCTGCACCAAACTTACTGATGGTTGCCAGTGTCCGCACAGAATGGCTCGTAATGATGAGTTCCGGGGTATTGCAATTCTTTTTAAACCACTTTCCCATTTTTGGAGCGTCCCTGCGTCCTCTTTTGTTAAGGGGGCGTTCGGCATCCGAAAGCTCAGGATAATCCCAGCTTGATTTAGCGTGCCGTAACAATATAAGCGTTTTCATGGGGGAAATATAGCTTAATTTATTGAATCCTGCCGCCTTTCCAGGTACTGAAAAAATTCTGTTGAAAAAAAAGAAAGTGCATAGTTCATACGCACTTTCCTCTTTATTAAATTATGTCAGACGGAGTCCGTACTCCTTAATCTCTTATTTCTTCCTGCTCAAGCTCATTAACTTCCTTCTCTTTTTCAAGAACGTTAAGGCTGCGGGTTTTTCCGAAAAGTTCAATAGACTTTTTATTGTAAGCGAGAGCGGCTTCCTCAGGGGTATCGTATAAGCCAAGGTTAAAGCGCTGTCCGTCTTTGTAAATTACAGCACGGTATTTCTGGTTATCTTTTACAATTCCTCTGTAGCCAAGAGGGTTGTCTGTTTTGCGGGTGTTGCGGGTAACATGGCTGAATGTGGTCCATTCAAGGTTTTTTACCCTGCAATCTAACCTGTCACCATTTTTAAGAATAACAAACAGTCGTTTGTCAGTTTCCGGCTTTTCAACAAACTTTTCTGCAATTAATTTATGCAGATAGATTGTTTCATTGCGGTAGGTACCATCCTTGTTCAGCCAGTTTTTCTGGAAGAAAGCATAGCCGCTTGAGTGAATACGCAAATGCTTTAGAAAACCTACCTGGTTGAGATACTCATTGCTGGTAATGTACTCATAGGTTTTGTCATCCACAATTGCACTCTTTTCAGAGTTTTTGAGTTTAAGCCTGTACAACATGATTTCTACTGTTTAATAACTTCCCAATGACTCTTTTTTTGCCTTACAACCGAGAGTTGTTGTAAGCCTTTGACAGCATTAAGGAGAGAGTTAATTGTTATTTAAATGATTAAATTCCATTTCAACCTGTGCCGGAGCTATGATACGAATTACATTTGTTAAATAAAAGAAAATTTCCGGTTTTACTTGAAAAAAGGAGTTTTCTGTGGTCTAACGGAGTATGTACATATCAATTTGCGTTATAACACTGTTTACGGTAAGTAGAAATCAAATATTATACCATTCATGCAAAGGAAGTGTTTTTCAGGACACTCATGGTACCCTATTTTAGAGCAGGGGCGGCAATTCAGGCCTTTTTTTTCTAAAATAATAAAACGTGTACGGTACGGATACATTCCAAATTCGGGAATAGTATTCCCCCAAATGGAATAAATATCCTTTTTAAAGGCTGCAGCAATATGCATAAGGCCTGTGTCATGAGAAAACACATGGCTGGCACCTTTTACCAGCGATGCACTCTGGTTCAGGTTAAATTTGCCGCAGGCATTATATATAATTGTTTTCTTGTTTAGTGCCACGAGCCCCTCTTCATATTGTTCATGGGCTTTTTCCCGCTGAAAGAAGGCTTCTATCCCTCTGGCATTTTCAACATCTTCCTTTCCGCCTAACAATACAATAGGTTTATTGATCTTATCGCACAGTTCAATCATGCGGCTGAGCGGCAGTTTTTTTGTATTGTGCTGCGCCCCTATGGCATAGGCAACATAGCCGTTCCGGTGCGTTTCGGGAAGCCAGCTGTTTTCCACCTCATCTTTTTCAGGAATAAAATAATCCAGTCCAAGATTGTCCATGGAAACCCCCAGTGGCGCAACGGTATCCATGTAGCGGTCTACAATGTGGCGGTTGGGCAGCCTGTCGATTTTAAAGTTTACCATCAGCCACTTCTGGTAATTCAGTTTGTCGAAGCTGTAGGCTTTACTGTTAAGGCGTAGCTTTATAATACGGGTGCGGAGGTTGTTGTGAAGGTCGATGATGTAATCGAATTTTTCCTTCTTAAGCTCTGCCACCAGTGTCTCCAGCTTGTCGTGCAGGAGGTGGAGTTTATCTATATAAGGATTTCCTTCCAGTATTCCTGCGTATTGTTTTTTTGTGCAGTAATGCACCTGGCAGGAATCGAGCTGGGTTTTGATGCAACGGATAACGGGTGTGGTCAGCACAATGTCGCCAATAGAGGAAAACCTTATAATAAGAACTTTCATGCCTGCTTTTCTGCTTTCTCTTTACGGTTAATAAAATGCTGAGCCACTTCAGTAACTGAGCGGGTGTTAAATGTCATTTCGGGCGTGAGTCCGCCTTTTCGGCCTGCCAGTACCCCATAATACATATCTTTGTAGCCTGCGGTTTCATGTGCATCGGGATTTATGCTCAGGACTACTCCTTTTTCAAGGGCATACTGAATCCACCTCCAGTCCATATCCAGCCTCCATGGGTTTGCGTTAATTTCAATGATCACTCCCTTCTCCGCACAGGCATCTATTACCTGGCGGTGGTCTATGGGGTATCCTTCGCGGCGCAGGATCAGGCGGCCGGTCGGGTGGCCCAGTATAGTGGTATAAGGGTTATTGATGGCGGTTAATAATCTTTGAGTGGCTTTTTCCATGCTCATATTGAGGTTCCCGTGTATGGAGGCCACAATAAAGTCGAAGCTGGCCAGTACCTCATCCGGATAGTCCAGGGAGCCGTCAGGCAGAATGTCAGATTCTATGCCTTTAAAAATCCGGAAAGGGGCCATTTCCCTGTTCAGCTGGTCAATTTCTTCCTGTTGCTGCTTTATCCGCTCAATTTCCAGGCCTCCGGCATAAAATGCAGTGCGGCTGTGGTCGCTCATGCCCAGGTATTCAAAGCCCATGTCCCTGCAATGTTCAGCCATTTCCCGGAGGCTGTGTTTACCATCCGACCAGGTGCTGTGGTTGTGCAGGATACCTTTCAGGTGGCTATACTCCACAAGGCGGGGTAATTCGTTTTTCTCCGCAAGGCCAATTTCAAAAAATCCTTCCCGGAGCTCCGGTTCAACATACGCCAGTCCTGCGGCTTCGTAAATGGCTTCTTCCGTAGCATATTCCTTTTCCGCTGCCACCTGTAAGAGGTTTTTGCCCGACTGCAGTTGCGCCCGCAGGTGAGTAGGGGAGCCTGTAAGCCTGAACTGCATATTTGTAAATGTTTCCGGCCTGCATATATGTATTTCGGTAGCCAGGCTGATTTCTTTTATAGTTCCCCGCCACACAAAAGGGCCCGATTTTTCGATTTCCTGCTGAAGAATGGCAATGGATGAGATAAATTCCATAACCTCAGGAGGGGCAGGGTGGCTCACAACCAGGCAAAGGGTGTCCAGTACCTCAAGCCGGCGCCGGTACTGCCCGCTCAGCGCTGCCTGTGAAGCGGGAAACTGGTCACGGATGGTCTTTTCAAGTTCAGTGGCAATAGCTTCCACATCTGCATAGCGGATTTTCCCTATATTGGAACGGGTAAAGAGAAGGGCCTGCCGGATGGTTTCCTGCGTTTTTTCTCCAAATCCTTTTGCCTGACGAAGTACATTGTTTTCGCATGCCAGCAGGAGCTCCTCCGGATCTTCAATTTCCAGTTCCTGCCAGATCTGTCGTAATTTTTTCGGTCCCAGCCCTTTAATGTCCAGCATAGCAATTACCCCTGCCGGAGTTTTCTCCAGAAGTTCGTTCAGCTGAGTAAAGCTTCCTGTTTCAAGAATTTCACTTATACTGGAAGCAAGGCTTTTCCCGATTCCCTCCAGGGCCGTAATGGAGGCAGGGTCCATTCCTTTGAGCTGACTATTCAGCCGCTCCACAGCCACAACTGCGTTCTGATAACCGCGTATTTTAAAAGCATTTTCGTTGTGCAGTTCCATTAAAGAGGCTGCAAGCCGCAGCTGGCGAATGATGTCCTTATTGCTCAAAACAGATATACTTTTTAAAAATTCAGGATGGGAAATATTATGTATGCAAAGGTACAAACTATTCGTGTTTTATTATTTCCTATTTATCTCCTTTCTTGTGGAAGGTTAAATATTTCCGTAGATTCAGCAAGATATGGGTACCGGAGCTAATCAATACTGGAATTTGTTCGTTAGATTAATATGAAGGCTTTTCTGATAAGTATTATATTCCTGATGTGGTGCGGCCTTTGTATGCCGCTGTCTGCTCAGATTGTTCAGCCTGCCCGCATGGAACTGGAGCTGAAAGACGGGGAGGAATATTATTCCATTGTATCTGCAGAGGAAGAAGGAATTGTGTTGTACCGGGAGAATATCCGGGAAAGCCGGTTGCGCAGGCAGGTATATGATATTATTTGCCTGGACAGTGAATTAAAGGAGCGGTGGAAATCGCAGCTTGAAGTGGAGGGTGGTAAGCTTACCGGCTATGAATACAGCGCCGGCAAAGTGTACCTGCTTTTTAGGGAGGAATCAAATAAAGCAGATAATTATCAGATCTTTACCCTCGATGTGGCTACAAGCCTTACTGCCCGCTACACTATTGATAATGCAATTCCTGTGGAGCTGTCGGAATTTACGGTAGTGGATAATGTAGTACTCCTTGGTGGCTATGTTAACTTCCGCCCCACCGTTATTTATTTCGATCTCCTTACCGATAAATACAGGGTAGTTCCGGGCTTGTATGCCAATAATAGTGAAATACTGGAAATAAAAACAAGCGAAGAAAATAAAACCTTTTCTATTCTTCATACAGAGAGGCTACCGGATAAGCAGTATACCATCACTACCAAAACCTTTGACAGGGAATGTAATCTCCTGTTCGACTTTCGCCTGAAGCCGGAGCCGGACCGGAATTTATTATACGGGCGCACCACTTCTTTTGGTGATGATGCACTCCATATTGCAGGTACTTATTCGCATGGCAACACGAAATTCAGCCGGGGTATATTTATTGCTAATATTCATCCCGATGGCAGCCAGAACATTAAATACTACAATTACGGTGATTTGAAGAATTTCTTCAGTTACATGAAAGCACGGCGCGAAAAAAGGATGAGAAACCGTATAGAACGGCGAAAAATAAAAGGAAAGAAAGTAAAGCTTAATTATAAGCTCCTGGTGCATGATGTTCTGGAAAAGAAAAATTCAAACATACTGTTAGGCGAAGCTTTCTATCCTAAATATTCAAGCAGGCCAAATTATAATTATGCAGGTACCTACAGCGGCTTTAACAGGGCTCTCTACCCGAATTTAAGACATATGGAGGACAGTAATTTAGACGGGTATCAGTATACCCACGCAGTTGTAATTGGCTTCGATCAAAAAGGAAACCTGCTCTGGGATAATAGTTTTGAGATTAATGATGTGGTAAGCCCCACCCTTCAGAAATTTGTTCAGGTGCTTCCTTTCGATACTTTTACTGTGCTGCTTTATATGTATGAACACGAGATCCGTTCTAAAATAATTCAGAAAGATGAGGTGCTGGAAGGGAAAACCTCCGACGATATAGCCACGCTCTATGAAGGTGACGATGTGCAGAGTACCGGTTTTGATATGGGGGGGCTGAAAGAATGGTATGGACCCTATTTTTACGCCTTTGGTGTGCAGCGGATCAGGAATAATTCAGTTAATGGGGGTAATAAGGACAGGAAAGTCTTTTTTGTTAATAAAATTACTTATGAGCCACAGCAGGTGCAGGAAAGAGAGGCCAGAGGAGCGGTGAAAGAATAAGCTTTCCGCCCGGATGTAATTCTGTAATCCGTATTTTCAGTAAAAAACTCTTTATCCCTGGGTTTTTTTTTGCCTATATTTGCTGCCGCAGACGCATGGTTCCGCCGGAATTTACACGGACATTGTAACCTTATTAAGGGTCAGGAAAACTAAAATGGTTGTTCCTTTACTCTGAAGGGGGTGTATTCAGTAGTCTGATAAAGAAATCGCTATATGCAAAAACGCCTGATACTTGATGGTTCCCTAACTGATATAGCAATCAGCAGGTTAAGCCAGCAGTTAATCGAAAACCATAACCGCTTTGAGAAGTCGGTTATCCTGGGTTTGCAGCCGAGGGGTATATACCTTGCCAATAAAATACACCGGCAGCTCGAAACTGAAACGGGTATTGAAATACCCATTGGAACGCTTGACACCACTTTTTACCGGGATGACTTCAGGCGCAGGGAAAAGCCCATCCGTGCCAACAGCACAAATGTCCCTTTTATAATTGAAGATAAACGCGTTATCCTCATCGATGATGTATTATATACCGGCCGCTCGGTGCGGGCTGCGCTTGATGCTATGATTGCCTTTGGCCGGCCGGAGGGTGTGGAGCTACTGGTCCTGATCAACAGGCGGTACAGCAGGGACCTTCCAATAGAGCCCACTTATGTCGGTAAAAATGTAAATACCCTGCACAGCCAGCGGGTGCTGGTGGAATGGCAGGAGCAGGGCGCTGAAAGAGATCAAACCTGGTTAATCGAAAAAGCATAATATGCAACAATTGAGTGTACAACACCTTTTGGGAATTAAAAATATTACCGAGGAGGATATAAGGCTGATATTTGAAACAGCCGATAATTTTAAGGAAGTAATTAACCGCCCTATTAAAAAGGTTCCTTCCTTAAGGGATATAACCATTGCTAATGTGTTTTTCGAAAACTCCACCCGCACAAGGCTGAGCTTTGAGCTGGCAGAGAAGAGGCTTTCGGCAGATGTAATCAACTTCTCATCTTCTAACAGCTCTGTTAAAAAAGGGGAAACGCTGCTGGATACTGTTAATAACATTCTGGCAATGAAGGTCGATATGATTGTGATGCGCCACAGCAGCCCCGGGGCACCACATTTCCTGTCCCGCCATATAAAAGCAAATATTGTAAATGCCGGTGATGGTACCCATGAGCACCCTACCCAGGCCCTGCTCGATGCTTTTTCCATAAGAGAGCGGCTGGGCGATGTGGGAGGAAAGAAGGTGGTGATTATTGGCGATATCCTGCATTCAAGGGTGGCGCTTTCCAATATTTTTGCCCTGAAGAAATTAGGGGCAGAGGTAATGGTTTGCGGACCTAATACACTGCTTCCCAGATATATTACTGAGCTTGGGGTTAAAGTGGAGCTGGATGTGGATAAAGCGCTGAAGTGGTGCGATGTAGCCAATGTACTACGTATTCAGCTGGAAAGGCAGCAAATGAAGTTTTTCCCTTCTCTGCGCGAATATTCCCTTTATTACGGAATTGATAAAGCCCGCCTCCAAAAGGTTGGGAAGGAAATTGTTGTAATGCACCCGGGCCCTATCAACCGGGGTGTCGAGTTAAGCTCCGATGTGGCAGATGCAGAAAATGCCATTATTCTGGACCAGGTTGAAAACGGAGTAGCCGTAAGAATGGCCGTACTTTACCTGCTGGCCGGAAATAAAGGTTAATTAGTATGAGTCTTTAGTCCTGAGTCCTGAGCAGGTGTTTTTGTTACCCTTCCAGGACTCAGGACTGATGACTAAATTTTCTTGTTGGTTTTGCCGTCTTTGGCTTCCACCCGTTCTATTTTTTTAATGAAGTTGGCTACAGCTTCATCGCCATAAGGGCCATATGCACTTGTAACATAGCCTTTATCGCCATCGGCACTTTCTATCGTATAAAGAATACCCATATATTCAGGATCGCTGGTTCCTTCAAAACGGTATTCGTTAGTAACCCGTAATTTTTCAGAGTTATAGGTTTTGTCACTTTCGCCCATTTCTTTGAGCGTTCCTTCTTTTACCATAAATTCTTTGGTATATCCTTTATCTTTGATGTCCTCAATAATTTTCATCATTGGGTCAAGATAGTTTCTTTCTACATTGTCATTTGCGTTACCTTCCATAATTGTTTGGTATTTAGCGGTTGAAAAAAAAGTTAGCCCTGAGGCTGGTTGTTAAAAAAAAGAAACTACTTTAGTCAGTAGTATGTTTAGGTATACGAGGGAAGCGAGCGTCTGTTTCGTTTTTGTTGTTTGGTTTCTTTTCGGAGCAGCTTCTTTTCTTTGCCGGTAAGAGCCTGTATCCATTTTTTCTTTTGCAGCCGCGTTGGCGGGCCTGCAACGGGTAAACCTTAGTTACGGGCAGGCTTACTCTTTTTATATAGTATACACACAAATTCTACAGAAATGTATTACAATTCTATAATTGAATCCATAGGCAACACCCCGCTTATAAAACTTAATAATGTAAATAAGGGGATAAAAGGCACCATTCTGGTGAAGGTTGAATATTTTAATCCCGGCAATTCAATGAAGGACCGTATGGCCCTTAAAATGATTGAAGATGCTGAAAAGGAAGGGAAACTTAAACCGGGTGGAACTATTATAGAAGGCACTTCCGGTAATACTGGTATGGGGCTGGCTCTGGCAGCAATTTCCAAGGGCTATAAATGTATTTTTACACTATCCGATAAGCAGTCGCAGGAAAAAATTAATATTCTCCGGGCAGTAGGGGCAGAAGTAATTGTATGTCCTACAAATGTGCCACCAACCGATCCGCGCTCATATTATTCAGTGGCAAGAAAGCTTAATCAGGAAATAGAGAATTCCTTTTATCCTAATCAGTACGATAACCTGTCGAACACTGCTGCTCATTACGAAACGACCGGGCCTGAAATATGGGAGCAGACAGAAGGAAAGATCACTCATTATGCCGCCGGAGTAGGTACCGGCGGATCTATCTGCGGAGTATCGAAATACCTGAAAGAGCGCAAGCCCGGGGTGGTAACTGTAGGAGTTGATACTTATGGGTCTGTTTTTAAAAAGTATAAGGAAACAGGTATTTTCGACGAAAAAGAAATTTACCCTTATCTGACAGAAGGTATAGGAGAGGATATCCTGCCAAAAAATGTTGATTTTGACCTGATTGATGAGTTTATCAAAGTAACTGATAAAGACGGGGCCATCATGACCCGCAGGCTTGCGCGCGAGGAAGGCCTTTTTGTTGGCTGGTCTTCCGGATCTGCAGTTCATGGAGCGCTGGAGTGGGCAAAAAGAGAATTGAAGGAAGAGGATATGATGGTTATAATCCTTCCCGACCATGGTACCCGCTATCTGAATAAAGTGTATAACGATAACTGGATGCGCGATCATGGCTTTTTTGAAAGCCGCGAATTTGCAACGGCCGGAGATATACTTAAGCGCCAGAATGGAGACAGTAAATTATTTACCATTGATAAGAGTGCAAAGGTAGAGGAGGCTATACGCCTGATGAACAAAAACGGTATTTCGCAGCTGCCGGTTACTGAAGGGAATGAGTTTGTTGGCAGCCTTGTCGATACTAAAATCCTTTCCAGGTTTATTGAAGAGCCATCTTTGCGCGAAAAGGAAGTAGGAGAAGTAATGGATCCGCCTTTTCAGTTTGTTTCCATTAATAATACCCTGGATGTACTTTCTTCGGTCCTTAAACAGAAAAACCAGGCCGTAATGGTTCGCGACGAGCAAGATAAACCCCATATTATAACCCAGCATGATATCCTGATGGCCATGATGGGAAATTAAATAAAAGAAGAAAATCCTGCCGGCTCCGGCAGGATTTTCTTCTTTTAAACCTTTGGAAGTGTTGCATTTAGGTGGAGGAGCCTTTTAAAAGGAGAGTTGTGGCATATATTACAGCTTCTGTAAATAAAAAATCAGTTTTGCCGGGTTACCTTTTTTATGAGTTATAAATATCCTATAAATTAAGTCAATTATCTTATTTTATTGCTGCGTATCTTCCATTGTTTATATTTAACAGGATATATGCAGGCTTAAGGCAGGGGGTAAAGATCCTCATTTCTGAGTTCCGGAAGGCCTGAAATATTTTTTTCTTAACCATTTATTGATAAGCTTAATATATTCCTTACATGCACATTTAAGCCCTGGAATCTAACAAAAGGAACATTTGTTTTGATTTTTTTAATATTGTGATGTGAAAAGTTTATTCTTTTACATCATTGCTTCTTTCTGTGTTTTATTTTCTCATGCACAGACTTCCTCCGGAATCCAGGTAACGGTAGTGGACCAGAATGGAAGGCCTTTGGCAGGGGAGCCTGTTTCCATACAAAACAGCGACTACTTTCTTCCTGATAAGGAGGGGGAATTTACTTTGCCCGAAAAAAAGCTGAAAATTCCTGTGCGCGCAGAGCTCCGGAATGAGCTGTATTCTGTTTTGGAAGTAGCTTATTTTGAAGAAGAAGACAGGCTGTTTGTAAAAGTAAACAGAACTTACCATCCCGACGATATCCTGCAAATTCGCTTTCTGCTTACTGAATCCATATCTGATCAGAACCTTCATGTCAATATTTCAGGAAGTATTTATGAGGTTCCCGTTAAAGACGTTCTTGAATTTAATGCCCCGCTGCGCTATGTGCCAGCCTCCATTGCTGTGAGTGGTTTTGAAGTAGTGGAAGAGAAGCCCGACAGAAAAAAACATAGCCTGAGCGTTACCCTCAGGCCTTTGTCTGTTGATGAAATTCTGCAGGATACCTTATTGCTGAGTTATGAAGCCGATTTCCACAGGATTACAAGGGAGATTGAAAAAGAAAGGATCCTCTACGAAGAGAAGAACCGGGAGATTCAGATGCAGATAATGGACCTGCACCTGAAGCTTGCGCGTGAGGATGAGTTTACCGAAGAGCAGCGGACAGAGCTGAAGCGTTACCTCAGGAGTATGGAAAAAGTGCTTCATGATAATAGTGAAGCCATCCGCAAATCGGAGAAACGAACTAAAGAGGCCATTGCAAAGATCCGGATGATCATCCTGGAAAAAGATTCCCTTAATATGCTGGCGCAGGCACGTATTGTGGAAATGGAAGTGCAGCAGGCAGTAACAGAAAAATCTTATAAGGAGAAAATAAAAGTTTATGCCTCAATTATTATTGCACTCCTGATAGTAGCCCTGGTCATATACTTCCTTGCAGTACGGTTCAGTCAGCAAAAGCACTGGTTAAAAGAAGTAAACAGGAAGCTGAAAATAATGCAGCAGGAGTTGTCCGGGAGTATCCGGGAAATCAGTCTCCGGAAAGCGCAGATCGAAGATCATAATAATCAGCTGGAACTATTTGTTTACAAAGCTTCTCATGACATAAAAGGACCGCTGCGGTCTATTATGGGTTTAACGCAGTTAGGCCTCCTTGATGTGAAAGATGCTGCTGCTCAGGAATATTTTACCCATATCCATAAAAGCACTCAAAGGCTCGATAACCTTCTTGCTGACCTGCTGAAGCTGACCAGGGCTAAACAGGCTGAAATAGAAAAGCAGGAGCTGGACCTCCCGGCCATGGTTAGTGAAATTATTGGCAGCTTCAGGAATACCCGCCACTTCGACCGCATGCAGTTTAATGTGGATATTGGTGAAGATATTGTTTTTCAGAGTGATGAGAAGCTCCTTTACTCAGTAATTCAGAACTTTATCGAAAACGGCATAAAATATTGCGATCCCAAGAAGGAGCAGTCGTACCTGAATATAACTGTTAAGCAGGAGGATGGGAAAACTATATTTTTATTTCAGGATAACGGTCCGGGAATCAGGCCTGAGCACCTGCCGAAGATATTCGATATGTTTTATAAAACAGATCCTGCCTCCGATGGAACAGGCCTGGGGCTTCATATTGTAAAAGTTACAATAGAAAAATTGGGAGGAACTATAAAAGTTAATAGCCGCCAGGGAAGCGGATCTTTATTTACCATTACATTTTATGAGTAGGAGAGTGCTCCACAGCGCCTCTTTTCTTTTGTGGTGCCTGCTTGCAGGTGCCTTTATTTTTGCGTTCAACATTGCCGGTGCGCAAACTTATTATTCGCGCAATAACAGTTCAGGGCTAAGCGCTTACAGAACCAGCTGGCCGGGAGGTTTTCCGCCTGTGTCAGGCGATAATATATTTAGCAGCGGTACAATTACTATTCAGGGATATCTCCTTCACGGGTATTCAGGGAATAATGCCAATGCCACTTATACAGGAGCGGGAACATCTTTAATTGTTGAAGATACGCTGCGTATTTCCGGCAATTTATATATGTACAATGGCTCCTCGATACATATAAAGCCAAATGGTATTTTAATAGTACATGGCAATTATTTCCAGGACGCTAATGTAAACTTTAAAAATGAAGGCAACTCCATCTACCTTGGAAACTGGGAAACGGCAGACTCTCCCCTGAATACCTCCGGTACAGGAAACTTTTATGTAGCGGGTGCTTTTAAGGCCACCGGCAGTAGTATGGTATCAAAGGCTTACAGCCAGCTCCGGACCGATAGCCCTGCGCTGTATACATTTTCCCGCAATACAGCTGTAGCATCTGTTTGTGCCGGCAGTAATTCCGGCAGGATATCTTTTTCAGATCCGCATTTGAAAATTATCAGGTGGGAGTCCAGTACAGACTTTTTCCGGAGCCAGGTTACCACCATCGTAAATGAGGAGACAAGCCAGCTCTATGCCAACCTTACAAAAACCACCAGCTACAGAGTTTATTATGAGAAAAACGATGGCGGCCTTGCCTGGTCCGATGCCTCTGCTATAATAGTAAATGATATTATGCAGGGGAGCAGCCATGCGGTGGCAAAACTGGAAATGCCGGGTACAGACCTTTTTGCATCCTACTCCCTGGATGGACACGTAACGGACGGCTCCGGTAAAAGTAATAACGGAACAATAATTGGCGGTGCGGTACCGGTAAAAGATCGTTTTAACCTGCCGGGGAAAGCTTATTCTTTTGATGGGGTGGATGATTACATTGCAACCACTACACAATACCCCATACCGGGGCCACAGGTTTTTTCTATAAGTATATGGTTTAAAACCACCTCCACAACAGGGGGCAGGCTGATTGGTTATGGGAACCTGCGGACAGGAAGCAGTAAAGACCGGGATCGCCATCTGTACATGAATAACAGCGGGCAGTTGTTTTTTGGAGTATATCCTGATGGGGTTCAGAGGGTGGTAAAAACTGCTGAAAGTTACAACGACGGGAGGTGGCATCATGCAGTGGCAAGCCTTTCCCCTTCAGGAATGGCGCTGTATGTAGACGGTAAGCTGAAAGGAAGTATTGCTGAAGTTACAGGTGCGGAGAATTTCAGCGGCTACTGGAGAATAGGTTACGATTTTTTGAATACCTGGCCTGAGGAACCGGCAAGCCGGTTTTTTAAAGGCAGTTTAGATGATATTTACATTTTCAATAAGGGCCTGAGCTCTGCCGGAGTAGAAAAATTATTCAGGGCCGGTGCAGCTCCTGTTTGCGAAGGAGAGCCGGTAAAGCTTTCGGCAGCTACAATAGAAGGAGCCACTTATAAATGGACCGGGCCGGATGGTTTTAGCTCTGCTGAACAGAACCCGGTAATTCCTGCTATAAGCATGGCAAAGGCAGGGGAGTATTCCGTTACTGTTTCCTTCGATGGTTGCAGCTCACGGGGAACTGCAGAGGTGCAGGTAAACCCTTTGGTACAGGGTGGAAGTGTAACTGCCGCAAGCAGTAGTGTTTGCAGCGGAAAAAACAGTGCTACCCTTACCCTAAGTGGCCATACAGGCAGCATTGTAAGGTGGGAAAGCTCGACCGATAATTTTAAGTCTTCCATTGTGCCGGTAGAGTATACAACTGCTGAGCTTTCGGTTTATGATCTTTCAGTCAGTACAAGCTTTCGTGCGGTCGTCAGCAGTGGTAATTGTGGAATAGCAATTTCCGGAGCTGCAACTATTGAAGTTGATAAGCCTGCCATTGGAGGCAGCCTTAGCGGCGATGCCCCTGGATGCTTCGGCGACAACGGTGGAATACTCAGGCTTAGTGGCTATGAAGGCACTATTTTGCGCTGGGAAAGTTCGCACGATGATTTCAGGACGGTGACCTCAATTGCCCATGCCGCTCCGGAATTTAATTATACCAATCTTACAAAAACAACCAGCTACAGGGTAGTGGCAGGCAATGGGGGGAGCTGTGCTCCTGTATATTCCACCCCTGCAAAAATAACGGTTAAAGCTCCCCTGATTGAAGGAACTGAAGCTGTTAACTCCGGAGGAACCGATGCAGGAGGCAGTTTATATGCTGTTTATCCATTGAATGGCAATGCAGCTGATGTTTCGGGTATGGAAAACCATGGCAGTGTGGTGGGGGCAATACCTGCGGCTGATCGTTTTGGAGCCGCAGGGCAGGCCTATAGCTTCGATGGGGTGGATGACAAAATTTTTACAACTAGCCTGTATCCTTCACCAGGACCACAGGTTTTTACCATTAGTTTATGGTTTAAAACAACAGAAACGGATGGCGGGAGACTTATCGGCTACAGTAATTCCCAAACGGACTGGAGTAGTAGTTTTGATCGTCATTTATATATGGATAGCCTGGGGCATTTGTATTTTGGTGTTTTTGGGGATTGGAAATATGGAACTGTTCATGCAGCTCAGAAGTATAACGATGGTGAGTGGCATCATGCTGTTGCTTCCCTTTCTCCGGCAGGACTGAAATTGTATGTGGACGGATTGCTGATGGATAGCAATACAGGCGCAACATCTGCGGAATACTTTAGCGGATACTGGCGTTTAGGCGGAGATTCTATGGGGGGTGACTGGCCGGGCAGGCCTTCGGAACCTTATTTTAAAGGGGTGCTTGACGATGTTGTTATTTATAACCGGGAGCTTGATATTACAGAGGTGAAAAATTTATCCTCTGCCGGACTGCTGCAGGTATGCGAAGGTGAAACACTGGCCCTTTCAGGTCCTTCCCGGGCAGGGGCCACTTATGCATGGACTGGTCCGGATGGCTTTACCTCTGCTGATCAGAACCCGCTTATTCCTGATTTTAGCTCCGCAAATGCAGGCACTTATCTGCTTATTATTTCTTTAGATGGATGCCAGGCGCAAATAAGTACTGAGGTAGCTGCTTTGCCCGCGCTTTCGGGAGGTACCCTGGCTTCAGTGCAAAACCGGGTTTGTTACGGATCCAATGAGGGTACCATCAGCCTTAGCGGGCATGCAGGAAATATAGTAAGGTGGGAAAGTTCGACGGATAATTTTGAGTTTGACATTACGCCGATAGCTCATACAGAAACTGATTATACCTTTACTAATCTGCTGCAGTCCACAGGTTTCAGGGCAGTGGTAGGCAACGGAGGTAAAGTATGCCCCGATAAATATTCGTCAGAGCTAAATATTACTGTAGATCCTGAAACAGAAGGAGGCGAAGCTTCAGCAAGTATCAGCAGGGTGTGCGAAGGCAGTAATAGTGGTACTATCAGCCTTAGCGGGCATACAGGGGAAATCATTCGCTGGGAAAGCTCTGCAGATAAATTTGAAGAAGATATTGTAGTCATTGATAATGCCACAGCTGAGTTGCCGTTCGGGGAACTGCGGGCAACTACCAGCTACAGGGCAGTGGTAAAGAGTGGCCTGTGCGGGGAGAAATTCTCTGCCGCAGCAGTTGTTTATGTAGATGAAGCATCGGCAGGGGGTACCCTTGCAGGAGGTGCTGTAGTATGTGCCGGCAGCAACAGCGGGACCCTTCGCCTGAGCGGGCACAGGGGAGAAATTGTTTCGTGGGAGTACTCCCCGGATCCTGATTTTACCACTATTACAAGCCTCAGTCCGTCTGCTGTTCCGGAAGAGCTGGAATTCACAAACCTGGATGCGACAACCTATTTCAGGGCAATGGTGAAAAACGGAGAGTGCAGCCCCGCTTACTCCGGTGTGGCAGAAATAAAAGTTCTGTCCCTGTCAGGTGGCAGCCTGAGTGGCGGACAGGCAGTATGTCCTGATAATAACAGCGGTACAATTCAATTAAGTAATTACACGGGAAATATACTTCGCTGGGAAAGCTCCGCGGATGATTTTTTAACAGATGTTACCCCGCTTGCTCATACAGACCCTGCATTTGATTACACCAACCTTTCGGCCACCACCAGTTACAGGGTAATTGTTGGTAATGATGGCGTATGCCCGGAGGAGTCTTCTTCGGTGGTTAAAGTTGAGGTAATGCCTGCCTTAGCAGGAGGTACACTTGCTTCAGCGCAAAGTCAGGTTTGTTACGGAGTCAATGAGGGTACCATCAGCCTTGGCGGACATGCAGGAAATGTGGTGGGGTGGGAAAGTTCGACCGATAATTTTGAGCATGACATTAGACCGATAGCTCATACAGGAACCGAATATACCTTTTCCGGCCTGCTTCAGAGTACAAGCTTCAGGGCAGTAACGGGCAACGGAAATATATGTGCAAATGAATATTCATCGGTACTCACTATAAGCGTGGAGCCTGCAGTAACGGGGGGCGTGCTTACTGCCAGTGCCGGGCAGGTATGCGAAGGAAACAATAATGGTAGTCTGGTTCTGAGAGGAAATGTAGGGGCAGTTATCCGTTGGGAGAGCTCTAAAGACAATTTCCAGTCAGATGTTACTTCTATTTCGCATACACTGGAAGAGCTGAGCTTTACCGGCCTGGCAGAAACATTAAGTTACAGGGCAGTGGTGGGAATCCCTTCCTGTGGGGAAGCATACTCTTCAGTTGCAGTTATTGAAGTGCAGCCGGCTCCTGTGGCAGGGGTGCTGAAGGGTGGTAAACGAATTTTGCCGGGGAATAACAGCGGAGTTCTGCACCTGGAAGGTTATAAAGGGGAAATAGTGCAGTGGGAAACATCTGATGATAATTTTGTTGCAGATATCCGCATCCCGGAAGGTACAGGCGATCAGTTTTCTTACCGGGACCTGCAGAGCAGTACCTGGTACAGGGTACTGGTGCGGGGAGCCTCCTCCTGTGCTCCTGTTTATTCCCAAACAGCTCAGCTGATCATTAATAATTCTCCTCAGGCAGTAACTGATACTTTTACGGTTGCCTCTAAAGCTTTTACCAGTGAAAGGAGCCTGCTGGAGAATGACAGCGATCCCGATGCTGATCCTGTTTATATTGTACCGGCAGAAGGTGTGCTTACAGAGGCAGGGAACACAGTAACTATAAAAGCGGACGGTTATTTTTATTTTGAATCCGCAGAAGGTTTTTCGGGACCTGACAGCTTCAGTTACCAGCTTTGCGATGATGCAGGGGATGCCTCGGTCTGTACAGCAGGAGTGGTCTTCCTGCAGATTGAGTCCGGTAAAAATATAATCATCTACCAGGGGTTCTCTCCCGGAAATGGCGATCAGAAAAATGATGTATGGGTAATTAAACATATTGAACACTACCCCAATAACCATGTGCAGGTGTATAACCGCTACGGAACGCTGGTTTATGAGGTAAAAGGCTATAATAACAGCGATAAGGTTTTTAGTGGCTACAGTAACAGAGGAGCGGGTATGGGAGCGAAACAACTGCCTCAGGATACCTATTTTTATCAGATCCGTCTGGATGAAAAGACTCCTGGTTTAACAGGATTTGTAATTATAAACCGGTAAAAGCTTGTTGAAATATATTTTACATATCGGAATCCTGATCTTATTTATCACCTGCCCCATTAGCCCGGGCTGGTGCCAGCAGGGAATGTATTTTTCTAATTACATACAGGATGCCACGGCTTTTAATCCTGCTTATGCCGGGAGCCAGGGGGCACTGAGCATTACTGCCCAATACAGATCGCGGGGGAGCAGGGCAAACGGAGCACCTGCCTCGCAGGGAATTTCTGTTCATGCACCTGTGTGGACACATAATCTTGGGCTGGGAATCCGCCTTACGAATGACCGGGTTGCTGGTTTTGCTCAACAGTCAGCTTCTCCCTCTTTAGCTTACCGGATAAAGCTTTCTGAAAAAAGATTTATAGCTGCGGGCCTGCAGGCGGGCTTTGTAAGGCAGCACCCTGAATTCAGGAACCTGCTCATCCTGGATCCTGATGATCCTGCCTTTGCCATGGTTCCTCCTGCTTTTTCATCCTCTGCAGGAACAGGGTTTTTTTATGGATCTGAAAAATTTTATGCCGGCTTTGCAATCCCCGACCTTTTTCCTGATCTGGGGGGCAAGTTCAGGCAACCGGCCTACAGGGCTCCTGAAAGAGCATATATAGTGCATGCCGGTTGGGTCTTTAGCATCAACCCTGAAATAAAATTAAAGCCAAATGCGCTGGTGGTTATTCCGGAAAACGGGATGCTGTACGCTGATGCAAACCTTCTTTTGCTGCTGCGCGATGTGTTGTGGCTGGGAGGATCTTACCGCTTAGGGCAGGGCATGAGTGCTATGGCGCAGTTGCAGCTGAATCCTCAGCTGGCGGCAGGCTATAGCTACGACCTGCCGGTTGAAGGACGTGGAACTATGGGTGTTTCCTCACATGAAATATCCCTGCAGTACAGGTTCTTTTTTGTGAAGTCGGATATAAAATCTCCCCGTTATTTTTAAGCTAAAATGGAGGAGAGGAAGATAAAAAAAGCTTTGTTGCGGATAGGCGGGGTATTCCTGTACTTATTCCTTTTTTTTCCTTTCTCCGGACCGGAGGCCCAGACCCGTAGCTTTTTATTTGATATAAGGAGTGCGGCCTATAAAGGTATCCGCCTGTACGAAGAAGGTAATTACGGAGCTGCAATTCCTTTGCTTGAACAGGCCGTAAAGCAGCCAAAAAAGCAGCAGAATCAGCTTATATGCCTCAGCCTCGCCCATGCCTATGCCATTACCGGTTCTGCCGGAAAGGCTGCGGAATGGTACAGTCTCCTGAAAGATTCAGGTTTTGAACTGCAGAATGAACACCTCCTGCTGTACGCTAATGCCCTGATGGCAAACGGAAAACCGGAGGAAGGGCGGCAGGAAATGATGGCTTGCCTGGCAGCGGCCGGCCTGGAAAATATGGAAAGGGAATTAAGAGGCCTGGAGACAGCAGCCTTTTACCGGGACTCTGTACGCTACAGTGTTTCTCCGGTTTCAGTCAATACCGAAGCAGCCGAGTTCAGTCCGGTTGTGGTGCCTTATGGAATTTTGTTTGTGTCGGAACGACCTGAAGCCCGCCTGGTGCACCATCGTTTTGCAGCGGACGAAAGCAGCGGCCTCGATATTTTTTACGGGCGTATAACCGATGGAGGGGATATCCGGCAAATGATCCGCCTGAATAAAACCGTTAACTCATCATTGCCTGAAGGGCCTGTGGCGATATTCAATAACGGAAAAAAGCTTGTCTATACCCGCTCCTTAAAAGGGGGCAGAATGCAGCTTTACCAGGCTAAATCTATATTTAATTACACCACCTGGTTTGAGGAAGAAGCTGTGGTACTGCCTGTAAAGGGATCTGTGGGGCACCCTGCGGTAGCAGATCATGGGCAGGTCCTTTACTTTATTTCTGATATGCCCGGCGGGTTTGGCGGTACAGATATTTACCGGATTGAGCGGACCAAAAAAGGCTGGACAAAACCACAGAACCTTGGGCCAAAGGTAAATACAGCAGGTAATGAAATGTTTCCTGTTTTGAATGGTGCAGATAAACTACATTTTGCCTCTAATGGCCATATGGGGCTGGGAGGGCTCGATATTTATGAAGCTTCTCTGGCGGGCGATTCTGTTGTAATGGTGCGGAATATGGGGGCGCCAGTAAATTCAGCAGGCGATGATTTTGGCTTGTCGCTGCATGGAAGCGGTACCTGGGGCTATTTCAGTTCTAACAGGGCCGGAGGGGCAGGGAGTGACGATATTTACCGGCTGGATGTGCATGTAGTTACCCTTGCCGGCAGGGTGTATGATAAAACAAACAGTAAAAATGTAAATAATGCCAGAGTCGGGCTATATCAGGATGATGTACTCCTTCAGGAGGCAGTAACTGATAAAAGCGGAAGTTATTCTTTCCGGCTTTACCCCGGGCAGGAGTATGAGCTACGTTATCTGGCAGAAGAATTCCGCGAATTTAAGGAGGTGGTATCTACCCGGCAGGGGCCCCGCTATGGAACGCGAAAGTGGGAGACAGGGCTTGACCGGAAAGTGAAAATGTATGTTTTAGGCACAATAAAAAATGGTGCAAAAGAAAGAGCAGCCGATGCGGAAATGATAATAATAGACCAGTCAGTTGGCAGGACAGATACTGTGGTGGCTGACAAAAAAGGAAATTATGAAATGGAGCTGGATGCAATAAGCCGGTACACCTTTGTGACTGCCTGCGATGAAGAAGCAGCCGTAACTGAATTCAGTACTCCTGAAAGAGGAAAAGCATCCTTATCTTATTATGTAAATATTGAGCTGCAACCGGCCACATCTTATAAAATACGGGGTTTGGTAAGGGGCAGGAGCGGGGAAAAAGGCCCTTTTGTAATCAGCAGATACAATAAGCTCACGCAGGAGCATGATTATGTTTTTACTGATGAGCAGGGGCAGTTTACTTTTGTGGCTCATTCAACAGCCGGATATGAACTGTGCCTGATGCACGAAAAAGGCGCTGCACCTGTGTCGCTTACATCCGGCTGGAGCCAGCCGGAGCGTACAGTTTTGCTGAGCTGGTAAGGGGCTTATTTTGCTTTAGAAGGCTTAATTTTTTAGATTTACATTTCTGTTATGCAGCCATAGGCTGATTTTGTAGTACCTGCGGGCTTTTTCTCCATTCTGTCTTTCCGCATTAAAAGACCAATCTGTTATGCATTTTATTGACCTTACAATATTCGTAGTATATATGCTGGCGATGTTAGGAGTGGGTTTTTACTTCCTTCGCAAAAACAAAAGTACCGACGATTATTATGTAGGAGGGAGGGGAATGAGCAGCTGGCATATTGGCCTCTCGGTGGTGGCCACCGATGTGGGCGGCGGGTTTTCAATCGGGCTTGGCGGCCTGGGGTTTGCTATGGGCCTCTCCGGATCCTGGATGTTGTTTACCGGCCTTATAGGGGCATGGTTAAGTGCAGCCCTGCTGATTCCGGAAATAAGCAGCCTGAGCAGGCGGTTTAAATGGCTCACTTTTCCACAAATTTTTGAGCACTTCTACAACGGAAAGGTCGCCTTACTGGCAGGTATTATTTCGGCTATTGGTTATCTCGGGTTTACCGCCTCTCAGATACTGGCAGGAGCCAAACTGGCAGCCGCTTCCTTCGAAGGTCTGGATCTTAATACAGCCCTCCTGGTAATGGGGGTAATTGCTATTGTATATACGGTAATGGGAGGGATGAAGGCGGTAATCTACACCGATACTATTCAGTGGATAATCCTGATGGGCGGCCTTATTTTTATCGGTATCCCAATGGGATATTATGCCATTGGAGGATGGGACCAGATTGTGGCTACTGTAGCGCCCGAAATGCTGACCTTATCTAATTTAACATGGCAGATGTTCGTTAACTGGGCTATTACCATTATACCTATATGGTTTGTAGGAATGACCCTTTACCAGCGGATATATGCCACCCGCAGCACCAGAGAGGCCCGCAAAGCCTGGTTTATTGCCGGCTTGTTCGAATACCCGATTATGGCTTTTATGGGGGTTTTACTCGGGCTTTTTGCAAAGGTGGCTTTTGAGCAGGGCTTATTTACAGAACTGGGCTTTGCCCCCGGTTCTTCCATAGATCCTGAAATGGGATTGCCCATGCTGTTGCGACAGGTTTTGCCGGTGGGGCTTACGGGCTTAATGTTGTCAGCCTATTTCTCGGCTATCATGTCTACGGCCGACTCCTGCCTGATGGCGGCATCGGGTAATGTTCTTACAGATATTTTAGGCCGCTTCTGGAATTTTGATGATAAGGCCGTTCTGCGCATCTCTCAGTGGCTTACGCTTTTAATTGGCGCACTGGCTTTGCTGCTGGCATCTTCCATGCAAAACGTATTAGGAATGATGCTTTATTCATACGCCTTTATGGTAAGCGGATTATTTGTGCCCGTGCTGGGGGCATTATTCTGGCAGGGGAGCTCACCAACAGCGGCTTTCTGTTCTATGCTTACAGGGGGAACGGTAACCCTGGGGCTTATTCTTTCTGCCGTTGCACTTCCTTTTGGCCTCGATCCTATTGTGTTTGGTATGCTGGCGGGTCTGGTTGTGTTCACAGGTCTTAATTTGCTTTTGCCGGGTAATAGCATTTCGCTTAAACCGGGCCCGCAGCCTGAGCAGGGGAAAAAAGAGGTGGTAAATCCATAATCAGGGCTGGTTATGAGAAGGACATACCGGAGAATATTTATTCTTTTTGGTGTATTTATTTTTGTTGAATAAATATTTTTATTTGCTTGAAATATAAAAAGTAAATTATTTCTTTTAAAAAGTAAAACTGAGTGCTTTCAATAGCTGGCCGCCAATCATATTTTCAGTCTGGTAAAACTTGCAGGCTAACTTTTTTTATCGGAGTATTGCTGATAAAACTGTTCTGCCTGTGAGTCGTATGCTAAAATAAAGTATAGCATTAAAGCGGCTCCCGCGGGTGGCTGATAAGCTGAATAAACAATTGAACCGAATATTATATAACACTTTTTAAATATGAGCAAAAAGAGGATTGTAAAAGACTACGAAAACCTGCCTGAAGAAATTGTGTCACGGGTAAAAATGGAATATCCTCAGGGATTTGCCGACCATCTGGTTTCTTTTACAAACAAGGAGGGAAAAAAGGTATCTGCCCTGCCATTTGAAACGGAGGAGATCTATTACCTTATCCGGATGACTGTAAATGAAGCACGGCAGCTGGTAAGCGATGATGAGGACTATGATGATGATGGTAACCTCAGGGATGACTATGTACTGGATGATTTTGCCACCGATGAGGCTGAAGGAGAAGATGATGACGATGCCGATGAGCCAAAAAGTGCCTTCGACGATTATTAATAAATTCTTTCAGATATGTGCCTGAACATTCGGGTACTATGCTGTTTCAGAGGATAAATGTTAAGTGCTTGTTCATTTTAAGGGCAGGCATTTTTTTTGGTGAGCCCGGAGAAGTAAGCAGTTTTCATACAGGGACGGCCAGGTGCGAAATACCCTGGATAATGAATGGCAGCATTGCTTTGCAGTAAAACCGGCTGCGGCCCTGTGAATAACAATGGACAATGGCTGCAAAGCCTTGCTTTTTTTTGTCCGGTACAATGGTGAATATTGCCGGTACTTTGTAAATTTAAGGAGAGTGTTTAATTTTCTCTTTCAGGCTTTTCTTATGCGAACAAAGTATTCTGCGATTTTTTTCGGCTTGTTTGTTGTTGCCGCCTTTTTTTCCTGCGAAAATAAAAGCAGCCGGGAACAATCAATTGAAACAGGTCCTCCTGAGGAGGCAGGTCCGTTTAAGCCTGACTTCCAGGGCCGCCTTTATACCAGCGGGCTCTCACGCGAAGAAGCTGACCTTCTGCAGCTGGCCTGGCCTGTATATCAGATAACCGGGAGTGAAAATTTTTTCTTTTCGGGTAACGATAGCCTGCAATCATGGATCGGACGCTGTACAGGCGTTAAAGGAGAAATGCTTAAGGGTTGGAAAGGGGTGGAAACCATTAACGGACAATTTGCATATAACCGGGGAGCTATAAAAGTTACTGAAATAAAGGTTATTCCTTTTGATTCCTGTTCCCGTCCTGAGGTGCCTGAGCAGGATCGTATTATTGCCGGAACCCGTAAGTTATATAAAGGAACCGCAGAAAGAATGCAGCGGCCTGCCCCCGACATTGCTTATGACTATAGTTTCCGCCTGTCTGAACCTTTTCGTGATGAATTTAACCAGACAGAACCGAATAAGCTTATAACTGAACTTCCTCTGGAAGTATATGCACCTGAAGTCCTGAACGAAATTGAAAAATCGATTAGAACCGGGACAGAACTGCTGCTGGAGGCAGTCTTTGTGCATGGGTATGCTGAAAGCCCTGCCCTGCATGTGGTAAAAGCAGAAGAACTGAAGGCACAGGGCGTGTAATGAGTAAGGGGCGATGGTTTGGGTCCGGCAGACTGCTGCAGTACTGCGCCTCGCTACTCCTGTTCCGGCCTTGAGAATTACTGTTGCTCCAGCTCAAAATTAAATATGAACAAATGCCAAACCTGCGCAGGCCATTAATAGTATATATTAATACGCAGGCAACAAGGCGGAGTAAAGGAGTGGGGGGCCACCCTTGTATTTTGATTTATTGCATGTTTTGCCTTCAAACGAGGGATTTTTTATTCAGAAATTTTTTAATTCTCAACTAAGATGCAACCAAAAAAAGGAAAAGATTTTGTAAAAAGCCTTCAGGAACTGAATGCTGCGCTTTCCGGACTTTTACAAAACATGAAAAAAGATGTAAGGTTTTTAGAGTCCAGTATTGCGGCAAACAGAAGGGCCCTTAAGAAGCCGTATCTGGCTAAAGAGCTGAAAGGAAACCAGCTGCTGAAAAGCCTTCGGGAGCATAAAAATTAATTCTTATTACAGTGCCCCTTCCGGAAATAAAATGCAAATCCCTTTTTCTTTCTGGTTTTACCTGTTATTGAGAGGAACAGCTAAGCGTAAACTTTGAGGCAGCATTTCTATTGTAAGTTTTCCTTTTACAGGAGCAAATTCTCCATCAAGGTGCATACATTCTGCCTCCGGGCATTCAATTTGTACTTTATCTGTGCGGATAATCTGCATATAGCTGCTCCTGTGCATTGATCTGTTAAAAAGTTTCCATCCCAGTTGTGCAACCCTGTAGTGAGGAAAAGGCTTGAGCAGGCAAAGATCAATCATTCCGTCTGCTATGTCTGCCCCGGGAGAGATATAGGCATTGTTGCCATATTGCCCCGCATTTGCCAGTGTAACTACAAAAAAAGGACCTTTGTACTCCTTTCCGTTGGCCCGCACAACATACTGGTGCGGTCTGAAATTAAAATATTCTGTAACAGCCATTTTAATGTAGCTTCCAAAGCCTCTTGTATGTGTGGATGCGAACAGGCGGCCGATTTGTGCGTCAAAGCCAAGGCCGGCAGTGCAGAAAAAGGGCTTCCCGTTTGCTTCCCCGGCATCAATAACAGCAAAGCCGGGCTTATTGAGGAGTCTGATGGCTTTAACAGTATCCATTGGTATGTTCATGTGTCGGGCTAAACCATTGCCGGAGCCAAAAGGTAAAATGCCCAGGGCAGACTTCGATAATAAAAGACCACTTCCGACCTCGTTCACTGTACCATCGCCACCAACGGCCACGACTATATCCGCACCTCCTTCCGCTGCTCCCTTAGCCAGTTCATGCGCATGAAAGGCACGCTCTGTTTCTGCTATTTCATAATCGTAAACGCTTCTGTCCAGGTGTTCCCGGATTAGTCCCGGAACCAGCGCCTTTCTTTTGGTGCCTGAAATCGGATTCAGGATAAATACAATTTTCTTCTTCCTCTGCAATGCCTGAAAATTAGAATTTAAAAATAATAAAGCAGGCAGTTTTCCATCTGTTCTGCTGGTATTTGTTCACGATATGCAACAATTATAGTTTCAAAAGATAATTTGCGCAACCCGGGAGTGGTTTCTTCGTAAAAAGGGGTAGTTGGAAAATTTATTTTTCTGTACTATATTTGTTTAACTAAATTAATAATTAACCTCTTTGCTTGCATTTTTAGCCTGCTGTGGGTACGCCTGCGGCAGGCTTACTTTTTTCAAGCTTTATTTCCCGGCTGTTTTTCCTGTTCCTCCTCCTTTTTCTCATAATCACCTTCGTCAGCTATAACTTCCGTAACTGTACTCTTTTCCGCTTTCTGAATATGCCGGATAAATTACGGCAGGATACTTCCGAGGAAGAAAGCAGCATGATCTGGAAAAGTTATTGCAGTAAGTTGTTCAGGCGGCTTTTAGCATCAAAAGTAAAAAAATATAGTTCCAATCTGCTGCAAGCAAAGGAAATATATAATAAATTTGGGTTTTACTAAATTTTAGTATGGGAAGAGCATTTGAATTTCGCAAGACCAGAAAACTGAAACGCTGGTCAACCATGAGTAAAACCTTTACCCGTATAGGGAAGGATATCGTAATGGCAGTAAAAGAGGGTGGGGGCGATCCGGAAAACAATGCAAGGCTTCGGGCAGTCATTCAAAATGCCAAGGCGGTAAACATGCCTAAGGATAATGTGGAGCGTGCTATTAAGCGGGCAACCTCCAAGGATACCTCAAATTATAAAGAAGTAATGTTTGAAGGGTATGCTCCCCATGGAGTGGCCATATTGGTGGAAACGGCAACGGATAATAATATGCGTACCGTAGCCAACCTGAGGAGTTACTTTAACAAGTGCGATGGCAACCTGAGTGTATCCGGCTCAGTGGATTTTATGTTTGAGCATAAGTGCCACTTTAAAATTACCAATACAGGGCAGGATGTGGAAGAACTGGAGCTGGAGCTGATTGATTTTGGTGCTGAAGAGGTTTTTGCTGATGAAGAGGGAATTATGATTTATGCTCCTTTTGAAGAGTATGGGAAGCTGCAGAAAGCACTGGAAGAAAAAGGATTTGAAGTAATAAGTTCAGGCTTTGAGCGCATACCAATGGATGTGAAGCACCTTGATGAAGAGCAACGCGCTGATGTGGAGAAGCTCCTTGAAAAGCTTGAAGAAGATGATGATGTTCAGCATGTATACCATAACATGGCTGAAGAAGAAGGAGAAGAAGACTGATCTTCGATAAGCATAGATAAAATAAGAAAAACCGGTTCTCCTGAGTTCCGGTTTTTTTTATGTCTGAAAATGATTGAATACGGGTTAAGAATTAAAAAAAAAAGATACAGACACTCTGCTCTGTGCTTAGCTGCGGATTTTTTATTCAGGAAAAACCACGGGCTAAATCCTTCTGGATGAATTCCGGACAATAAGCTGTGTTTTTAGAATTATGGTTTGGGGAGTATAGCTGTCGGAATTCTTTATCTGCTCCAGTGCGTGTCTGGCTGCAATCTGGCCCATTTGGTAGGTGGGCTGAGATAAAGTAGTTAAGGAAGGTTCTATAAGGGCAGAAGCGGGTTCGTTGGTAAAGCCTACTATGGCCACCTGGCCGGGTATTTTGATTCCTTTTTCCTTTAATATCAGCATTGCCTGTATAGCGGCAGGATCGTTTATGGCAAAAATAGCATCCGGAGGGTTAGGAAGGTTCATGAGAGAATTAACCTGCTGTACAATGTCCTCTTCCGTTAAGGTGCTGTGGCGGATAAGGTTCTCATCTGCCTCAATGTTGTTTTCCCTGAGCGCATCGAGGTAGCCTCTGAGCCTGTTTTTGCTTATAGCCAGCTTTTCCGGACCCGACAGGTGTGCAATTCTTCTGCAGCCCTGCTGAATCAGGTGTTCAGTGCCTTTAAAGGCTCCGTCATGGTCATCCACAATTACTTTGGTGGTATCAATTTCTTCGCAAACCCTGTCAAAGAAAACCAGCGGAATGCCTCTTGCATAAATAGAGTGCAGGTGATCGTAATTTTTAGTTTCTCTGGAAAGGGAAATCAAAAGCCCGTCGACCCTGCTCGAAACAAGGGTGTGTACGTTTTTAATTTCTGTTTCGTAAGATTCATTCGACTGACAGATCATTACGTTGTAATTTCTTTTAGCTGCCAGTTCCTGCATGCCACTGATGTTGGCTGCAAAGAAGTGGGGAACAAGGTCGGGCACGATAATTCCCAGCGTATTCGTTCTGTTGCTGCGCAGACTTTGAGCAATCAGGTTAGGCTCGTAATTCATCTTTTGAGCCATTTCCATTACTGCTTTTTTTGTCTCCGGTTTTACCTCATCCATGCCCCGTAAAGCGCGGGAAACGGTGGAGATGGAAATGTCCAGTTTTAAAGCAATATCGCGGATGGTAACCTGTCCTTTCTTCATAGGAAAACCCTTTTTAAACCTGATTTATGCGTAAATATAAAAAATGAAATGAAATGTAGCCGGTTCGGGTGGCCTAATATACAAATATAAAAGTAGTTACAGAAATACGATCCTGAGCAAACGTTACCGGAATCGTTTTTTTCTCAATTTGTATTGGTTTGATTATGATTCCAGTGGTGTTTGTGTTAATTTTTGGCTCATTATTTAGTTTTTGTAGAATAATGTTTGTTTGCAACAGGATTCAGGACAGGCATTGCCGGTTTTGAAGGATCTCTGAAAAAACATTATATTTAAAATATGCGGAATTATGAAGGCGGGCAAAAATGCTTTTTTTTGCAGGTTCATCTTATCTGCTGTCTGAGCTGAAAATAAATTTGCAGGCCTTCTTTAGGGTAACCGTTAATTATAAAGAAATTATGAACATTGATAAATCTGATTTTGGGAAGCTTGCAAATGGTGCTCCCGCCTTTTTATTTACACTTTCGAACGGTAAAGGTGCGGAGGTCGATATTTCTAATTACGGAGGTATTGTAGTAGCTGTCCGGGTACCTGATAAATCGGGAAAGATTGAAGATGTTGTTTTAGGCTTCAGTTCAGTTGAAGGTTATTATGCTGATGAATACCTGAAGGAAGGGCCCTATTTTGGGGCGGTAATAGGAAGGTTTGGAAACAGGATTGCCAACGGAAAATTCAGCCTTAATGGGACTGAATATACACTGGCTGCCAACAACGGGCCAAATCACCTCCATGGCGGGCTAAAAGGATTTGATAAAGTGCTGTGGGAAGCGGAGGAGTTAAATACAGGCAGTGAGGTGGGAGTGAAGCTTACATACCTCAGTAAAGATATGGAGGAAGGTTATCCCGGTAATCTGTCGGTGGAAGTTACCTATTTGCTTACAGGTGAAAATGAGCTGAAAATCGAATACAAAGCAACCACTGATAAAGCAACCATTGTTAACCTGACCAACCACTCTTATTTTAACCTTGCCGGAAATGCAAAAGGCGATGTTTTAGGGCATGAGGTAATGGTAAATGCAGATAGTTTTGTGCCTGTGGATGATACTTTAATTCCGCTGGGAGGGCTTCAGGAAGTTGCAGGAAGCGCCTTTGATTTCAGAAGTCCCCGGACTTTAGGCGAAGGAATTGAAGCTGATGACCGGCAGATAAAAAACGGACATGGATATGACCATTGCTGGGTGACTGGAAAAGAAGGAGAGATGAAACTGGCTGCCACAGCTTATGAACTGGGAAGCGGAAGGCTGCTGGAGGTTTATACTACAGAGCCGGGTGTGCAGGTTTATACAGCTAACTTCCTTACAGGTAAGCTTACAGGCAAAGAGGGAGTACCTTATAAAAGGCGCTACGGGCTGTGCTTTGAAACTGAGCATTTCCCTGATTCACCTAACAGGCCTGACTTTCCTTCAGTGGAGTTAAAGCCGGGGGAGGAGTATAATACTAAAACCACCTTTAAATTCGCAGTAAAATAATATACCTGTTGCTGCTTTTATGAAGTGCTACTTAGCTTTTCTGAACCCGCCTTTGCTAAGAGGCGGGTTCAGGGGTGGTTGCAGTGGCTCAGGTGGCTGAAACAAATTAATTTCCCGATACTTAACAACTGTCTATTTACTTACAATTATGGATGTATCAATACTAAAAGACAAATTTTTTGAACTCTACGGTGCTGCTCCTCTGATTGTGCGCTCTCCCGGCCGTATAAATTTAATTGGAGAGCATACCGATTACAACGAAGGCTTTGTGCTTCCTGCCGCCATTGATAAAGAAATGGTGCTGGCAGTAGCAAAAAATAATACTGATAAATGTCGCTTGCATTCTGTTGATTATAATGAATCGGCAGAGTTCAGTCTTAAAGATCTGAAGCCGTCAGATACTGCCTGGGCTAATTACATTTTAGGAGTGGCAGACCAGCTGAAAAAAGCAGGGCATACAATTGAGGGTTTTGACTGTGTGTTTGGTGGCGACATCCCTATGGGGGCAGGTCTGTCTTCCTCCGCTGCCCTGGAATGTGGTGCCGGTTATGCGCTGAGCGAGCTTTTTAAACTGGATATTGAAAAAACGCAGTTAGTGAAATTTGCCCAGAAGGCCGAACATACCTTTGCCGGCGTGCAGTGCGGAATAATGGATCAGTTCGCCAGTGTAATGGGTAAGAAAGATCATGCCATCCGCCTGGATTGCCGTTCCCTGGAATTCAGCTATTTTCCTATTAACCTCAGGAATTACCAGGTAGTGCTTTGCGATACGCAGGTAAAGCATTCGCTGGCAAGCTCGGAGTATAATACCCGCCGGAAAGAATGTGAGCGGGGCGTGGCTGCAGTAAAGGAAAAGTACCCTGAGGTGAATAGCCTGCGCGATATTTCCCTGCAGATGTTGAATGAAGTTAAGGAGCAGCTGGACCCTGTTGTATATAAAAGGTGCTCCTTTGTAATAGAAGAAAATGAGCGCCTGTTAAGTGGTTGTGCACTTCTGGAAGAAGGTGACATTGCAGGCTTTGGTAAGAAAATGTATGGATCTCATGACGGGCTTTCGGAAAATTACGAGGTGAGCTGTAAGGAGCTGGATTTCCTGGTGGATTATACCAGAGATAAGGAATATGTTGTTGGAGCCAGGATGATGGGAGGTGGTTTTGGTGGTTGTACTATCAATCTGGTAGCTATCGATCAAAAAGATACCTTTATCGCCGGCATCCGGGAAGCATATAAGGAGAAGTTTAATATCGACATGAAAACTTATGAAGTGGCTGTTAAAGATGGTACAGGCAGGGTAGAGGTGGCAAATGCAACTGCTTAATGCGCAGACTTCTGATTTTTTTAACACTTTAAAATATACCTTAAATGGGGCAGTTTAATTTCGAAGATCATTCACACAGACGATATAATCCACTAACCGGCGACTGGGTACAGGTGTCGCCACACCGTGCCAAACGACCATGGCAGGGGCAGGAGGAGGAAGTATCTGAAGCTAAGCGGCCGGAATACGATCCAAAATGTTACCTCTGTCCGGGTAACACAAGAGCCAATGGCGAAAAGAACCCTGATTATACCGGTACTTATTCATTCCAAAACGATTTTGCGGCTATAGCCGATGATGTGCCTACGGGCAAGCTGGAAGAGGGGGAGCTTTTCCTGGCAAAGAGTGAAAGAGGCCTTTGCAAGGTAATTTGCTTTTCGCCCCGCCACGACCTTACCATTCCCGAAATGGAAGTGGAGGAAATTGCCAAAGTAGTGGAGTTGTGGCAAAAGGAATATGCTGAGTTAGGTGCTAAGGATTTTATCAACTATGTGCAGATTTTTGAGAATAAAGGAGCAGTAATGGGGTGCTCCAATCCGCACCCTCATGGCCAGATATGGGCACAGGAATCAATTCCGGACGAGCCGGCTAAGAAGCAGAATAATTTCAGCAGCTATTTCCAAAAGCATGGCAGAACCATGGTGTCAGATTATCTGAAGGCTGAGCTGGGGAAGAAGGAGCGTATCCTGTTTGAGAATGATCATTTTGTGGGGCTGGTGCCTTTCTGGGCAGTATGGCCATACGAGGCCATGATCGTGCCAAAGCGGCATGTGGCAAGCGTAGCGGAGCTTAACGAGGCTGAAGTTAAAGGCCTTGCCGATGCTTATAAGCAGCTCACTGTGATGTATGATAATATTTTCAGAATCTCTTTTCCTTATTCAGCGGGTATCCATCAGGCACCAACTGACGGAAAAGATCATCCTGAGTGGGATATGCACATGGTGTTTTATCCGCCTCTCCTTCGCTCTGCCACTGTTAAAAAGTTCATGGTAGGCTACGAAATGCTGGCCACTCCCCAGCGTGATATTACCGCCGAAACCAGTGCAGCCAGGTTACGGGAATTACCAAAAGTGCATTATAAAAAACAGCAGTAAGCTAATAAGAACAGGGGGGGGTATAGCCTTCAGAATTTGAAACCTATAAAAGAGTAAGATAAAGAACCGGAAATTGCTTCCGGTTTTTTTTTTTTTTTGATTGTTTATTGGTCAGGGTGTGGTGCCAGTCCTGTAATCTTAATATAAAGTATCAGGCAGTATACCCGGGGGAGGTTGTGCTAAGCTTAGCTTTTAGTAAGTCTGTATGCCGCGCATTTTCAGATTAGATTCCACCATTATATTACATTTCAGACGAAACATCTTCAGTACCTCATATATTTGTAAAACAGTTTACGATTAAGAATCCTGCAATTGGCTTAACAATTTACACGTATTAAGAAGGCGTTGAATGGTTTCTATCTTGCTTTTACAATAGGTAACCTGCAATTAGCAGAATATAAACCGGTAAAAAGTAGAATGGAGGCTTAAGAGTTGCCTGTATCAGTGAGAAATCTGACCTGTGAAAAAGCCTGTGAAGGCATTGTATATTCAATGAGTACCTGTGTCTTTTACGGATAACAAATATCATTCTGCAAAAAAATGCAAGCAAAACCTTTCTTTCTGTTAGTTCTGAGCTTTTTCATATTGTGGAGCTGTGAAAAAGAAGAAGAATTCCGAAAACCATCACTCGGTTTGATTCAGGCAGCCGATATTTCACCTAACTCAGCAAACGTAAGCGCAAAAATCCTGCATCCGGGAAGTGAAAAGACCATAGAATCCGGGTTCGTCTGGAAAACGTCTTCATCAAATTTAAATATTTCAGATTCCGATACTCACACAGCTATCTCCTCCTCCGGTAGTTTGGAGAGCGGGATATTATCTGCCACTTTAACCGGACTGGAAGCAGGGATAACCTACTATGTGAAAGCTTATGTCCGGACGAATACAGATACATATTATTCTTTGGAAGGATCCTTTAATACCTTAGGTCCTCTTCTGGAAACTATTGCTCCTGATAAAGGGAGCAAAGGAACCGAAGTGACGCTTACCGGAAAGTTTTATGGATCCAGGCCTGAAAATACCAGGGTAGTAGTAGGAACGGCTGAAGCCAAAGTCATAGAAGCTTCGGAAAACCAGATAAAATTTATTGTCCCTGCCTCTTACGCTGGCAGCCAATTTATCAAAATTCAAATCAATGGAGTAAGTAGCAAAAACTCCTTGCCATTCGAATATCTCCATAATTTCAGCTACTCCCCTGCTGAAGTAAGAGCAGGTAAAATTCTTACTGTAACACTATCAGCCAGGGATTCTGATAATATTTACAGGATTAACGGGCTTGAAGCCAAACAGAAGTGGGAATGGCTAATCCCTTCGGGAGTCCAGATAGGGTTGGAAATTCCTCCGGACGTGGTTCCCGGAGTAGCAACTTTTGAGGTGGAGGATGTAAATGGGAATCCCTGGGTAAATATTTCTGAAAAGCCCCTGACCATCCTTCCAGGTGGTACCTGGACTCAAAAGCAGGATTTTGTCGGAAAAAGTGGAGTTGCTCAGGGCTTTGCCATACAAGATGCAGGGTACATGGTGATAGGGGATGAACTTTACAAATACACCCCGGCATCTGATTCATGGACCTACCTTTTAAGCTTTCCTGTTAACACCAATTTTCGTTCAAATGGTGGAGCGAGCTTTGTTGCAGAAGAAAAGGCGTTTTTCCTGGTAAAGAACCGCCTGTGGTGTTTTGATCCTGCCACTCAGACTTTAAATGAAAAATCAGGATTTCCAGGTAGAGAGAGGAGGTTTTCTCTCGTATTTTCAAATGGTACAAATGGCTACGCCGGACTCGGAGCTGAAACCATGGAAGGAGGATTGTATAATAAATTATCTGATTTCTGGAAATACAACCCAGGCTCCGATAGCTGGACTCAGGTCTCTGATTTTCCTGATTCCGACAGGAAATTGTTGGTAAAGGGAGTCCATTTGAATAATATGGGATATATAATAGAAGAAAATGGAGGTGCCTGGAGCTATGATTACACTTCCGATACCTTTACCAGACTGAAAATTCCGGTCCATTTTGATGTGGATGGAGTTCTTTTCGTAATGAACAATAAGCTATACTATGGAATGGGAAATTGTTGTGATACCCAAATCTATGAGTACGATCCCGCAAAGGATATCCAAATTGAAGAAGTTAGCTTTGAAGGGCATGGTAGAATGGGCGCTTTCTCCTTTGTAATTAATAATAAAGCCTACATTGGTGCCGGAATGAGTATTGAAAATCAAACCTATTTCAATCTTTCAGATGTGTGGGAGTTTATTCCGGGCTTGCAATGAAAAAGTTTTGCCCGTGTTTCGCAGGGTGATTTTAGCCTGATCAAACCCCTGATCATCAGGGAACAATCAGGGGCTGGAATGGGATGTTTCAGGAGGGACCGTAAAGGATGCCTGTTGGTTATGCCCCTCCTCTGCAAATAAAGCCCTTGGAAGCAATCCTTAGGGCTTTATCAATTTATTGAGGAACAAGCAGGGGAACATGTATCTGATTCCTGTAATGAGTTATACGTCCGTGAGAAAAACCGGAAGATACCTGTGTCATAAATTCCCCAATGCTAAAAATATAGCGTTTTACAGCAACTGAAACGAAAATTTTCCAGTTTTTATAGAAGTCCGGATTATGGTTATGGAAGTTTAGCCCCTGCTTTTTCATTTAATAAATAAAAAAGCATATAAGTATTGTTAACACAGGCTTCAAAATAAAAGCCCCCGAATTTCTTCGGAGGCTTTGTGGGGCCTACTGGATTCGAACCAGTGACCCTCTGCTTGTAAGGCAGATGCTCTGAACCAGCTGAGCTAAGGCCCCTAAGGAGTTTGAAAGTTGTGGGGCCTACTGGATTCGAACCAGTGACCCTCTGCTTGTAAGGCAGATGCTCTGAACCAGCTGAGCTAAGGCCCCTTTCAAAATTTCCCTTTTGGGATTTCCACTTTAGAAACATTTTGGCTGAACCGAAGGCTTTCTTGTTAAGTTAGCCAGTCCTGTTGCAACCAGAGAATTTGAGCGTTTGCCTGTGTTTCTCTTTGATTGTTCCCTGATGGGATTGCAAAGGTAAGAAAGGTTTTGAATTGAGCAAATAGTCCTGCGAAAATAAATTAAAAAAATTTTTCAAGTCCCTTCTGCATGCCCGGGTGCTTTGCCTTCGTTAGACAAATATTGTCATTGCTTCAAAAGTTCGCCATGAAAACTCTAACTTTGTCTGTATGTGGATAAAGCGTATATACCGGTTTTTAATCTCACTCCTGCTCGGCCTTGTCCTGCTGGTGCTGGCAGCCTTTACGCTTGTGCATATATATCAGGATGAGATTGTTGCGCTTTTTGTGCGCCAGGCAAACCAGTATATAAATACCCCGGTAAAAACAGCTAAAGTATCAGTGTCTCTTTTTGCGCGCTTCCCTCATGTGGCCATTGCCTTCAATGATGTATGGATGAAGGAGGGCTTTAAAGGAAGTGAACGTCCGCTGGTAGTGGCCCGCAGGGTGTACTGTACCTTTAGTGTGCTGGACCTGATCCGGAAAGACTATAAGATACGTGAAATCCATCTTGAAGATGCTGAGGTTTATCTTCGTGTGCGTCCCTCCGGTGAGGTAAATTACGAAGTGGTAAGCCAGGATAGTACAGAGGAAACCTCCGGAGGTGCTCTGGAATTTGATCTTGAAAAAATTAAGCTCCATAATGTGCTGGTGGAGTACGACGACCGCCGGCATGAGCAGTTGCACCGTGTTCTGGCAAAAAGTGTTCAGGCACGGTTTAGTATCAGCGAACCTGTATATAGCATTGAGCTGGGTGGAAATCTATTTACAGAGGAGATTACCACCGGCAGCCAGAGTTATTTTAAAGGTCAGCAACTGGAGCTGAATACTCGCTTCACCTATCATTCGCAAAACGAACTCCTGCACTTCGAACCAGGCGAACTCCTTATAGGAAGTTCTTCCTTCCAGGTGCAGGGCGATATTGGTACAGATGATGATATCCGGCTTGATTTATCTCTCGATGCCCGGCAAACAGATTTCCAGACCATAGTGGCAATTCTGCCTCCGGAATATACGGAGGCGGTTCGTACTTACAGGAGCAAGGGGGAGCTGAAGCTGCAGGCAAGAGTAAAGGGAAAAGCGGGAGGCGATAATATGCCTGCCGTGGCAGTTGATTTCAGTGCCCTGAAGGCTTCTTTCTTTCACCCTGATTATAAGCAGGCCATAGACGATGTGACTTTTAGCGGCAGGTACACAAATGGAGAATCCCGCAACAACAGGACCTCTCTGGTGGAAATAAAGAATCTGCAGGCGAGCCTGAATGGTAAGCCCATTACAGGCTCTTTTCTGCTCCGGAATTTCGACGATTATCACCTGAGCTTTAATACCAGGTCAGTGCTGGATGCTAAATCCTTTCTCAGGTTTTATCCGCTGAAAAATATAAGTGGGGCGGATGGGTTACTGAATGTAACACTTGATTTTTCAGGGCGCCTGAAAGATCTGGAAAATGCTAAAACTATCCGCAATGTAAAGGCAGGGGGAGAGATTGTGGTGCAAAACCTTGCCTTTAAGCCGGTAAATACCTCCTATCAGGTAAGGAGCCTTAACGGGAGTCTTATTTTTAATAATAATGATCTTGCCCTCAGTAACCTCACCGGCCAGGCCGGCAACAGTTCCTTTGTGGTAAATGGTCTGTTTAAAAATGTGTTCTCCTTTCTTTTGCTGGAGAACCAGCCTGTTACCATAGAAGCCGATCTGCAGTCGGCTTACCTCGACCTGGATGAGCTCCTTGCCGATTCCAAAGCAGAAGAAACAGCAAAAAAAGCAGAGGATGAGCGCTTTTATTCTTTTGATATCCGTCCGGATATGAATCTTTATTTCAATTGCCAGGTGGACAGGCTTAAGATTGACCGGTTTAAGGCCAGAAAAATTTCAGGGGAATTATCGGTAGCTAATGGAGTGGCGCAGGTGAAAAAAGCAAAGCTGCAGGCAGCAGGGGGGCAGATGAATATTAGTGGTACTGTGGACGCAAGGAAGAAAGATCTTGTAGGGGTGGATGTTAAGGCTCATTTTCAAAACATATATGTAGACAGTACATTCTGGATCTTCAATAATTTCAGTCAGGATTTTTTAACGGACCGCAACCTTAAAGGGAGAGTGACAGCAGATGTGAGTTCTCATATGCAGTTCGATAAAAAGCTGCGCTTCCATTACGACCAGCTGATTGTGAATGCAGATGCCTCTATTGTAGACGGACAGTTAAAAGATTTTGAACCTATGCAGAACCTCTCTGCATTTGTACATGAAGATCGCCTGGCTAATATCCGCTTCTCTGAAATTACCAGTCAGATACAGATAAGGAGCCAGACAATTTTTCTGCCTGAAACAATTATCCGCTCAGATATAAGCGCTGTTACCATTAAGGGTACCCATACCTTCGATCAGCACATCGATTACCATGTAAAAGTGCCCGTACAAACTCTTTTTACGGGAAAAAGAAAGAATGTGCCAGCCACTGCTGCTAAAGCAGAGGCCGGGGGAGGGACTCATCTTTTTCTAAGGATTGCAGGTACTACCGACAATTACAGGATAACATATGATACTGAGGCTGTTAAGGAGAAAATTGTGAAAGACATCCGTAAGGAAGGGGAGGAACTGAAGGAAGCGATTCAAAAGAAGAGTGCCCGTACCCGCGGGGAGGTGGAACTCGATGAAGAAGAATATTTTGAGTGGTAACTGTTTTCCAAAGCAAAATGTTATTTTTATCTTCCTGAAACAATTAGATTTTGTTCCGGCTTTATTTAGTACATTTTTTGATTTACTAGATACGCAGGGCCATGGTAAGAACATATTTCATATTTTTCTCTTTGTTGCTGGCTCCAATCCTTTCTGTTGCCCAATCCCTTACGGTCAGGGGATACATTAAAGATGCTGCAACAGGAGAATTTCTTTTTGGAGCTAATGTTTATGCTGTGCCTGACGGGCCCGGCGCAATATCCAATGAGGAAGGGTATTATGAAATGAAAGTGCCTCTCCGGGATTCCATAAGTGTACGGTTTTCTTATATAGGATTTATTCCTCAGATTGTGGCTGTAAATACTAATAAGGATACTACGCTAACGATTGCATTAAAGCCGGACCATCATCAGCTCAGAGAGGTGGTGGTTGCGGCAAAGGACCCGAATCCAAGGTACAGGAGCAGCCTCATGAATGTAAATTACCTTTCGGCCGCCGACATAGAGCTAAGTCCCGGAGTGCTGGGAGAAACGGACCTTATTAAAGTTTTACAGCTTAAGCCCGGCATGCAGGGCGGAAATGAGGGTAGCAGCGGCTTTGTGGTAAGGGGAGGGCAGGCCGATCAGAATCTTGTGCTGCTGGACGGAGTACCTGTATATAACCCTACTCATCTTTTGGGCTTGTTCAGTGTTTTCAGCAGCGATGCCATAAACGATGTAAAGTTATACAAAGGAGGGTTTCCTGCCCGTTTTGGAGGCAGGCTTGCTTCTGTGCTGGATGTGGGGCTGCGTTCCGGCAGCAAGGAAAAACTCAAGGTAAAAGGAGGCACCGGGCTTATCAGTTCCCGTCTTACTGTAGAAGGACCGTTAGTGAAAGATAAGGTTTCCTTCCTGGTATCCGGCCGCCGTACTTATTTCGACCTGATTACTAAGGAAATTAATGAGGCTAATGCCGGTAAAGAAGACTATCAGCCAATTCCGGATTATTACTTTTATGACCTGACAGCAAAACTTCATGCACAGCTAAGCACTAAGGACCAGCTTTCTTTTACAGGATATGCCGGGCGTGACCACTTCGACTTCGATGGAGGTAATATGGCGTTCAGGTTTTTGTGGGGGAATAAGGTAGGTATTTTGCAGTGGAAGCATGCCTATAATAAAAAACTGACCCATAATATGTCGGTTTCCTATTCAGATTATCAATACAGGATCAGGCACCGCTACAACAATATGGAAAGCTCAGTAGGCTCCGGAATTAATGACTTCATTTATAAAAATGAATTTTTTTACGAGCTGAACCGCAGGCATACCGTTTCCGCAGGGCTTCAGTTCACCTATCACATATTTGATGTGTTGCGCCAGGAGAATATGGATAATGAAGGACCGCTGAAGTTAAGGGGTGGAAATAAGGACCAGGTTACCGGAAGGGAGGCAGCTGCTTTTATTGCGGATTCATGGCAGGTAAGCGACAGGTTAAGTCTTGAAGCAGGCATCCGGGTATCCGGTTTTCACCCGGGCTCACAATCTTCTGATGTATACGTAGATGATGTGGAGGAGAATGATGATGAAAAAGTTAAGGCAGCCACAGCACGGGTGGCTGCAATTGTGGCATCTCCCTCCGAAAACGGTGAAGGTTTAAAAGGTTATATAGGCATAGAGCCCCGGTTTTCAGCCAGATTTCAGGCAGGGGAGAACCTTGCTTTAAAAGCCAGTTACAGCAGGGCGAACCAGTATGTGCACATGGTAAGCAGTTCAGGAGCATCTCTTCCATCCGATTTCTGGTATCCTTCTAATGATGTAATCCGTCCGCAGATAGCCACGCAGTATGCAGCAGGTGGCGATTTGCTTCTTGCTGACGGGCGCCTCCTGCTGAGCAATGAGCTGTACTACAGGAATATGGATAACCAGATAGATTTTCGTGACGGAGCTGAGCTTTTTAATAACCACAATGTTACAGATGACCTGGTTTTTGGAAACGGCTGGGCCTACGGAAATGAATTTTATCTGGAAAAAAAGAATGGGAAAACGACCGGCTGGATTGGTTACACTTTATCCTGGTCGTACCGTAAGTTTGAAGAGATTAACGGCGGATCCCCCTTTCCGTCGGGCCAGGACCGCCGGCATGATTTTTCCTTTGTAATCCGCAGGGAAATAAGCCAGCGGGTGTCTTTTTCAGGAAACTGGGTTTTTTGTACCGGAAATGTAACCACTCTTCCGCAGGCAAGAGCAACCGTACAGGGTAACCTGGGCGCTAATGCTCTTATAGTACCTGTGTATGCAGAGAGAAACTCCTTCCGGCAGCAGAGCTACCACAGGCTTGATCTTGGCTTTGTGTATGATTTTGAGCCCCGCTGGGGAGATGCAGATTTAAAAGTAGGAGTTTATAATGCGTACAACAGAAGAAATCCTTATTTTATTTATTTTGAAAATGTTCCGGCTCCTGATGAAGGTGCGATGAATTTTACAGCAAACCAGGTGTCTCTGTTTCCGGTTCTTCCGTCAGTTAGTTTTAATTATAGTTTTTAAATGATGATGTACAGATATTTGTGGCTTGCTATACTTGCCGGCTTAATGTTGGTTGCCTGTGAAGGTAATCAGGAAGAAGTAAGCCTGAACCTCCCGGCTTATGAGGAAGGTTTGATTATTGAATGTTACCTTGAGCCGGGAGAAAACTACAGGGCGCTGGTGACCAAAACCCTGGATTTTTTTGAAGCCAAAGAATCAGAAACTGTTGATAGTGTAAGTATTTCCCTTTTTGTGGATGGAACAGAAAAGGTGTTGCGCAATATGCCGGTTGCAGATACCCTTTATAATAAGGTCTACAATTACTGGCTTCCTGAAAAGGTAAAATATGAGGCGGGAAAAGAATACCAGATTTCGGTGGCTTATGGAGACAAAGTAAGGGCAACCGGAAAAACACGCTTTTTACCCAAAGTGAAGGTAAGGGAGCCGTATTTTAAATTTGATAAAGAGGTCGACTCTCTGGCATCAGTTTTTGTGGAGATTGAGGATTTTCCCGGGGAAGAAAATTTTTACCGTATTGTAATGAGGGGACTTAATCCTTCGCTTGGCCACACTTACGAAGGCTTATGGGATGATGTGAATGCTGCAGACGGTGTAGTGACAGCTATTACCGGTTACAATTTTTTTGAAGGGGCAATTGTGGTTGTAAATGTTTACCACCTTGAGAAGAGTTATTACCGGTTTTTGAAATCGGTAACGCAGGCAAAAGAGTCAAACTACAATCCGTTTATGCAGCCTGCCGGGATAAAGTCTACGCTGGAAGGGGCTACAGGCGTTTTTTCAGCCGTAACCCTTACCAGCGACACTATAATTGTAAAAAGGTAAATTATACATCAGGAGGTGGCCACATTCAGGAATTCATTAAATGGCTGTGCTGCTCTGAAGGTTTTTACTGCCTCTTCCGCAAAGCCGGAAGCTGTGGCGGCCTCGTCTGAGAATTTACGCATGGCTACAAAACTTTTAAGCTTAAGAAATTCAATATTCGGGTGATCGGGCTGATACCCTCTGGGGGCTCTGCTTAATTTTTCACCCTGTATTTCTCCAAAGTGCTGCTTAAAGTCCGCCTGTGTTATAATTTCTTTCAATTCAGCTGCATTATAATCCACTTCCTGCCGGATCTTTTTCATCTGGTCGCCTGTTGGCTGGTACAAACCGGCGGCAGTCATGCTTTCGTTCCCTGGCTGCAGGTGGAGGTAATAAACAGGGTTCAACGATTTTTTTCCTCCCTCCGAAAGCACAGCCGACATCCAGGTTTTGTAGGGTGTTTTATCCGTACTGAACCTGATGTCGCGGTTAAGCCTGAAAATGCAGTCCTTTACCTCCAGCATAGAGAGGGAAGGATCGTGTTCCTGCATTTTTTCCAGCAGGTAAGCAACCAGTTCTTTAAACTCATCCCTTGCCTGTTCGTAGCTGTTGCGGTTTGCATCCATCCACTCCTTGTTGTTGTTCTCTTTCAGTTGTGAAAGAAAATCAAGGATTTGCTTTACATCGGCCATCTTAAAGATATTTAACCACTTCTTCGAGGCCCATGCTGCGGGAGCCTTTAATAAGGAAAGTAGTGTTCTGATATTTTTTCGATTTCAGGTAATTGATCAGCATCAGCCTGTTTTCGAAATTAACAGCCCCGGGGTTATTATCCATTGCTTTAATAATACTGATCCCGCAGAGTAATATCTTATCAAAGTGATATTTGGCAATAAGTCTGCCCAGGTCGTGGTGTTCCTTAATGGCATCGTCTCCCAGTTCTTTCATATCTCCCAGGATAAGGACTTTTTTAGGCCGGTTCAGGGCTGCAAAATTCTCAATGGCGGCTTTCATGGAACTGGGGTTTGCATTATATGCATCCAGAATAATGAAATTGCCGTTTTCATGCTCAATTATCTGGGAGCGGTTATTGGATGGGGCGTAATCGGCTACTGCCTTATTTGCTTCCTTCGGGTCCACTTCAAAAAACTTTCCAATGCACAGGGCAGCAGCAATGTTTTCAAAGTTATAAATACCCATCAACTTCGTTTTTATTTTTTGCCCGTTCTCTGCCTTCAGGTGTACGAAGGGGTCGGCATTGGTTAGCTCGCAATGATAAAAATCGTCTTTCCCGGGGTAATAAACCGGATCAGTAAATTTATTGCCATAACCGGCTAATAAATCATTTCTTGAATTGATAAAGACCGTTCCGTTATAGTCAAGCAGGTGCTGGTACAATTCAGTTTTAGTGCGTACTATTCCTTCCAGGCTGCCAAAACCCTCAAGGTGGGCTTTCCCGATATTGGTAATAATTCCGTGCGAAGGTTCTGCAATATCACACAGCTCTTTGATATCTTTTAATTTGTTGGCACCCATTTCCACTACCAGTATTTCTGTATCCTCAGGTGCATTAAGCAGGGTTAGGGGCACCCCAATATGGTTATTCAGGTTGCCCTGAGTGGCCCGGGTTTTAAACTTCCGGCTAAGCACCAGGCTTATAAGCTCTTTGGTAGTTGTTTTTCCATTGCTTCCGGTAATGCCAATTACAGGAATGCTAAGCTGGCGGCGGTGGTGGTTGGCGAGCAGCTGCAGCGCTTTCAGGGTGTCTTCAACTAAAAGGAACCGCTCATCTTTCAGGTATTTTTTATCGCTTATAACCGCATACTTAGCACCTTTCCGGAGGGCTTCCTCTGCAAAGGTATTAGCATCGAAATTAGGACCTTTAAGGGCAAAGAAAAGGCAGTTTTCGGGTAAATTCCGTGTATCAGTACTTACGCCGGTGCATTCTTTGTATTTTTCGTATATCGCTTCTGTTTCTTTCGTCTCCATAGTTATAAATCTACGTCTGTTAGCTTCAATTTGCAAGGCAGCTTATAGTCCTTGCCGTCATTTATTCGTTATATTGTAAGCACGATTACCGACATTAAGTTATAAACATGCGGCTGTACTTAAAACTATCATTCATTATATTCTTTATTTTTTTTTCTGTCCGGCCACTATCGGCCCAGCGGGTTTACTCAGTTGCCCGGGATGTGCCGGTTATGGAAGGGGAACGACGGCTTTCAATGCCCTGGGGCGGAGGCCTTAACTCTCCCATACTGCAAACTGCAGACATCAGCGGCAATGGAACGGAAGAACTTATAACCTTTGACCGTACAAGCCGGGGGTTAATGGTTTTTGAGCACAAAAACAATTCGTGGAAGCCCCGCCCGGATTTGGTGTGCCTCCTTCCTCCTGCAATAAGCAACTGGTTTTTAATGAAAGATTACGATGGCGATGGCCAAAAGGATATGTTTACCTGGACTTCTGCAGGAATAAAAGTTTTTCGGAATGTTGCTGCAGCAGGAAATCCTGCCGCCTGGGAAGAAGCAGAAGCCTTTCTGAAGTATGAATCAAATAACAGGGATGTGAATTTATTGGTAAACAGCGGCGATGTGCCGGCCATTGAGGATGTGGATGGTGATGGTGACCTGGATATTATTGTTTATGACCCTTCAGGCGGAGGAGGATTGCATTACTACCGGAACAGGAGCGTGGAGATAAACGGGCAGCCGGGTCTGTCCCCTTTTGTGAGGGAAAGTGAACGCTGGGGAGGTTTGGGAGAGTGCGATTGTGGAGAGTTTTCCTATAATAATGAAATCTGTAAAAACGGAGGATCGGGCCACAGGACAATGCACACCGGAGGAAAATCTTTGTTATTGCTCGATGTGGATGGTGACGGGGACCTCGACCTGCTGAACGGTTTTGAAGAGTGTGATGAACTTTATTACCTGGAAAACAAAGGGACCAGTGCAGCTCCTGTTTTTGATGGATATGAAATTATGTTGCCCGGCAGCAGCGACAGAGTGGATATGAGGTATCCTGCTGCTTTCCTTCTGGAGGCAGGTGCATCAGGTTTAACAGATGTGGTGGTAAGTTCACAGCTGAGCAGAAACAGCAATTCAGGTGTGGATTTCAGCCAGTCGGTATGGTTGTACCAAGGGGAAAGAAAGGGGGCTTCTTTTGTTTATTCCCTCTCCGGTAAATCATTTTTGCAGGGGGAAATGATAGATGTCGGGGAATCTGCCATTCCTGCATTTATAGATATTGATGCCGACGGAGACATGGATATGCTGCTGGGATTTGCCGGAAATCCGGAGCAGGATGGTTTTTACGGAAGCCTCAGGCTTTATGAGAATACAGGAACCCCGGAAGATCCTGCTTTTGTACTTGCAAGGGAAGATTTTCTGGAAACGGGTAGCCTCAGGCTTATGCAGTTGCAGCCACAGGTAATTGATTTCAATTCCAATGGCAGGCAGGATCTTATTTTAACAGGTACGGATACAGATACGTACAGGCAAAAAGTTTTTCTGCTGTTGAATGAAGCAGAAACAGGAGCGGCTGCTGCCTTCAGGCTGTCGGAAATGAGGGAACTTACTACTCCCTTAAACAGCCAGCTTAACCCTTTTTTTTATGATGTGAATGGCGATGGTGCTCCCGACCTGCTGGCAGGGAAGTTCGATGGCAGCCTGTCCCTCTATGAAAATACAGGTACTGCCGGGAACCCTCAGTTTGGTATGGAAATAAGAAATTACCTGGGTTTTGGTCTTGATAATTACCGGCGCCCCCTTGTTCCTTCAGCAGGCGATATTACCGGAAACGGCCGTCCCGATCTTATACTGGCTGATGGTACCGGAAGCATACGATACCTTGAAAATTTTCTGGAGGAAGGAAGCAATGCAGCGCCTGAGGAGCTTCTATTCTGTGAAGGAGAGGAAGGAGGAGCCGCATGGGCGGGCAGAAAAAGTTGGCCTGTGGCAGTAAGGCTTTATGGCCGGAAAGCTCCGGTAGTGGTGGCAGGCACCCTGGGGGGTGGGCTTTTCTTGCTTGAAACTGATGCGATGCCGGGGGGGGCGCCGGAGGGAGAGCTGGTACTAAAAGTATTTCCTAATCCGGCCCTGTATACTGAAGATGTACGCGTTCTTACAAACATGCCTGCCAGAATATTGTTGATAAGTGTAACAGGCCAGGTTTTGAAGGAGCTGGAGATTGCAGGAAATGCAGAGACAAGCATACCGGTTGCCAACCTGGCAGCGGGTCTTTATATAGTTCAGGCGCAATTTCCGGCAGAAAAACGTTCCGCTAAATTAATAATAGTAAAATGACCGATTCCGTAATCCTTATACAGATAAATGCATCACCCGACTCTTCTTTTGAAAAGCCTATACTCAGGTATATCAAAGAAAAGAATCCTTCGGTAGTGATTTTTGATTTTGATAATTTCTCAGAGGAATCGTTACGGAAATATGCGGTGGACCTGGTGGCACAAAGCAGGAGTGCCGCTATAATTGTGCAATGCAAGGCAGAAGAAGGACCTTTTACCGGGCTCATTCAGTTTTTTAACCACCTGCAGCAACTGAAGCACCCTCAGCTGCTTATACTCAGGGATGGCCCTCTTCCTGAGCAGCTGGTAAAAATGATGAAAATAATCGGGGGTAATAAATACCGTGTTCTTGAAAAATCAGCCTCTGAAACAGAAGTGAGAGATCAGGTGGACAGCTTTTTGAAAAGCCCCTGAAAGCAATTAGTAATGGCAAAAGCCTTTTGGAAAGTTTGGAAACCTTCCAAAAGGTAAATAAGCTTACTTTTCTCCCAGTGTAAAAGGATCAGCATCTAAATTAGCAGGGAATTTTTCGCGGTAGCTGATTAGTTCATCGCCACTTAAGGTTATGGTCTGGATCGTTTCGCACTCCTCTGCATAGAATACCCTTTGGCCTTTCGGTTCAACAACTGCAGAACAGCCCTCATAAGCAATATCATTTCCATCGGTACCTACCCTGTTTACACCGGCTACGTAGCATAAATTTTCAACTGCCCGGCCCTGAAGTAAAACGTTCCAGGCCATAGAGCGGGCTTTGGGCCAGTTGGCTACATATAGCAGCAGGTCAAAGGCCGGCTCTCCCTCCGGGGTAATGTTTCTGCTCCATACAGGAAACCGCAGGTCATAACATACCATCGGGCAAATACGCCAGCCTTTAAGGTTCCTGATCAGCCGTTTGTTGCCCATGTTAAAATGATGGTGCTCGTTGGCCATCCGGAAAAGGTGACGTTTGTCGTAAGTGGCATACTGCCCGTCCGGTTCCATCCAGAGGAGGCGGTTAAAATGCTTTCCATCCTCCTTTACAATAAAACTGCCGGTTATTACAGCTCCCGTTTGAGCAGCCTGTTGTTTCATCCAGCGAAAGGTTTTGCTGTTCATTGGTTCAGCCAGCTTTTCGGCTTCCATACTAAAGCCGGTATTAAACATTTCCGGAAGGATAATGAGGTCGGTTTTTTCCCTGATCTGCCAGATCTTTTCTTCGAACATAGCCAGGTTGGCATCGGGTTCCTGCCAGTGCAGGCGGCTCTGAATAAGGCTAATCGTTATATCTTGCATAAAATCTCTGCTGCTTGTTTAAGGGTTTCTTCATTTTTCGCAAAGCAGAAGCGTAAAAGCTGCTGATCGCGTTTGCTTTCATAAAATACAGAAACAGGGATGGCGGCAACACCATATTCTTTCGTGAGCCATCCGGCCATTTCAGTGTCGGGCTTGTCAGAAATATCAGCATACGAGTATAGCTGGAAATAGGTTCCTGAGGAGGGGACAGGCCTGAAGCGGGAGCCTTCCATTAAGCGGGCAAAAATATCCCGTTTCTGCTGGTAAAAGCGGGGAAGCTGTTCGTAATGTGCCGGCTCCTGCAGGTAGTCGGCTAATCCCATTTGTGTAGGCGTATGCACTGCAAAGGTAACAAACTGGTGTATATTCCTTATCTCTTTCATGAGCGAGGGGGGAGCCACCACATAGCCTGTTTTCCAGCCGGTAGCATGAAAGGTTTTGCCAAATGAAAATACAGCAGCTGCTCTTTTACGAATTTCAGGGTAGCGTAATACACTTTCATGCCTTTCGCCATCGAAGGTAATATGCTCATACACCTCGTCAGACAATACCCAAAGCTGTTCGTGCTTCTGGAGCAACTTTTGTAATTCCTTTAAATCCTCTTCTTTCAGTATAGCGCCTGTGGGGTTGTGCGGGGTGTTTAGAATAATGAGCTTTGTTTCGGGCTTAACAGCCTTTTCAATGGCTTCCCAGTCGGGCCTGAAATTCTCCTGCTTTAAAGGAATCCGTGCCGAATTGCCTCCCTGTAAGGCAATAGTAGGCACATAGGCATCGTAGGCAGGGTCAAGGACTATTACTTCATCGCCTTTATGTACCAGTGCAGCAATTACACAAAAGAGTGCTTCTGTGGCGCCTGCGGTAAGGGTAATTTCCCGGGCGGGGTCCTGTGGGCTGAAGCCGAAACACCTTTCCAGCTTTTGGGCAATTGCCTTTACTAGAGCAGGCATGCCGGGGGTGGGGGCGTATTGATTGTACCCCTGCTTCATGTAATAATGAATACGATCGATAAGCTCTCCGGAAACAGGAAAATCGGGAAAGCCCTGCGAAAGGTTGATCGCATTATGTTCCGCAGCCATTTTCGACATAACGGTAAAAATAGAAGTTTCTATTTCGGGCAGCTTGCTTTTCAGGGCGGGTTTATAGGTTTGTTCTGGCATAAAAAATATTTGCGGGCATTATATCAAATCTCAATCTGTTAAACAAGCAAACCTGCAGGCTGTTTAAGCGTTCCATATTAAACCCTGGTGCATATGCAAGGGGGAGTATCCGTATCTTCGGGAAATATTGCTTATTTTTGCAGCCTAAACATTTTTGCTATGGAACAGATGCCTTTTACCGTAATTTATGAAGATAACCACTTGCTTGTGGTTAATAAAGAGGCCGGTGTGCTGGTGCAGGGCGACCAGACGGGAGATAAAACGCTTACAGATTATGCAAAGGATTATCTGCGGGAGAAATATAATAAGCCCGGTAATATTTTTTGTGGAGTGGTGCATCGTATTGACCGGCCGGTAAGCGGGGCAGTAGTGCTTGCCAAAACCTCCAAGGCGCTGGAGCGCATGAATAAAATGTTTCAGAAGAGAGATGTTTATAAAACGTACTGGGCAGTAACAAAAAAGCGACCCCGCGATGAGAAAGGTAAATTAGTCCATTGGCTGGTGAAAGACACCGACAGGAATGTGACTACAGCCCACCGTGAGGAGGTTGAAGGGAGCAAACGTGCAGAGCTTGACTTTAAAGTTTTAGGAAAGTTAAATGAGCACTACCTGATAGAAGTAAAACCTGTTACCGGGCGCCCTCACCAGATAAGGGTGCAGCTGGCCCAGATAGGTTGTCCTATCCGTGGTGATCTGAAATATGGTTTTTCAAAGCCTAATGCCGATGCAAGTATAAACCTGCATGCTAAAAACCTAAAGTTCGACCACCCTGTTAAAAAGGAACCTCTTTTCATCCGTGCCGGGCTGCCGGACAATGCTTTCTGGGAGCAGTTCCTGGTGCTTGAAGAGCAGAATATTAAGCTGAAGAATATTGACAAAATGTATTAAAGGGAATGGCTTTAGAGCTGCCACCCCGGTTACTTTTTAGCAGGAACCAGTTTATACCGGGTAAATGCCAGTTCTCCGGTGTTACCGGAGAGCTGCCCCGGATGGCTATTCGAAATATATAAACCATCCGGGCCTGTAAACCATTGCCGGAAGTTATGCTTCCCTGCAGGCAAAAGGGTTTCTCCTGTTTTTCTGAAATTTTTATCCAGTATAATAATTGAAATTTGCTGATCGTCAAAGCCATGTTCCGCTTTCAGAACATCAGCAACACCATGCAGGGCCATCCGGTAATACACCTGGTTTACTTTGTCGTACAATATTCCTCCATAGTTCTGAGGCCGGGCAGTGTTGCCATATGCTGCTTTTGCAGGCGGGGGAGTTTTAAAGAAGCTGCTGCCGGCATAAAAGGCTTTACCTGGAGTCTGCAGGTCTGTAAGCCGTACAGAATCGTCAGCTCCGAAAGAGTATAATAGTTCTCCTTCAGGTGTCAGGCACCTCTTTACATCTTTATAATAAGCCGAATATTTTCCCTCTTTGTAATGGTTAGGATACCCATATTCAGTGCGCGTTGCTCCTGTTTGCATATTGACAGCTATATTGGTTTTGCCATGGCTGTAAGTTGAAGGGTCGGATGCTCCGCTGAAGGGAGTGCCGGAAATATGGAGCCAGTCACCTTTTTGTATGCCGGGGCTGCCGGAATAAATGCCGGGCATCAGCTTTTGCGTTTTTGAGCCGGTGCCGGTGCCGGATTCGAGGGAATGCGTTTTTACTAACATCCCTTTTTTGTTCAGGAGGTGCAGTTTGCCGTTGCCTGCATCCAGTATAAATACCGAATCCATGGAAGCTATATAGAAGCCCTGCATATAGCATTCCGGAACCTCTGCACTATCAGGCTTAACTGCAAATAATAAGCTGCCGGCATTCCAGGGGTAAAATTCAACTGAGGTATTATTCCTGTTCTCCATAACCAGAAATGGCTGGCCATCCTTTGTGAAAAAATCGACATACCCGGCATAGGGAGAAGGTTGCGATGTACTCTTCCAGCTTTTTACGCCTCCGGCCTCTAAAGAATAAGTAATTTTATCCTTTTTAGCAGAAGGGGAATCCTGAAATCCCGTGGAAACAAAAAGAATGATAATAATTGAAAGGATTGTAAGGCGCATACTGTGAATTAATAAAGAGCTGTAAGCAGCTAAGTAAGCAATTGAAAGGGCTGGTGAAAAATTCCCTTATTGGAATAAATCAGATGCATATTTTTACTAACACAATACGTTTATTTTAAAAAATGGCTGCAAATTCTGCTGCCATTTTTTATCAATCGGTTATTCTGCAAAGATTTGGAAGTAAAATATTTAAGTTGAGAGCCAGCTATAGAAATTTTGAAATCAGTTAACTTGCAGCATACATTATAATAATTCAAAACACAATGGCAGGTAAAGGGCAATCGGAGAACCATTGGGCGGATAAGTTAAAAGAACGCTGGCAATTGAAAAGTGCCTGGCAGGTAGTGTTAGTGCTGCTTACCTTTGCCTGTACCGGTTTTTCAGTCCTGTTCCTCAAAGAACCTTTATATGCACTTGCCGGAATTTCAGAAGCTACTCCGGCACTGTGGAGAACCCTTTACTATATGGTGGCAGTATTGCCTGCCTACCAGGTGCTTCTGCTTGCCTGGGGATTCATATTTGGCCAGTTCCGCTTTTTCTGGAATTTTGAAAAAAGAATGTTCAGCCGCATTGGAGATTTGTTCCGGAAGTAAAGCTATCCCGTTGTTTTGTGCCCGTCCCTCCTGATATCCTTTCCTGTACCTCTGGTTAATATTATTAAAATTGAGCAGAGGAGTTACACCATTGCCTGGTCTGCTATAGGTTTTCAGAATACCTGATCTTTCGTGAGCTTATAGCAGTACCAATACCTGTGTTGAAACCTTCTCATTTACAGTGCGTTAATGGCACTGCAAAATAATCAGGGAAGTGAAATGGACATTTTTAATTTTTTCAATAAGAAGAAAGATGCGCAAACAGATTCTGAAAAAGGCAGCGCAGCGCAGAACTCTCTGAGCAGGGAGGGTGATAAGGATGAGTTTGCTTCCGCTAAGGTTACACCGGCAGGATCCGATGCGCCATTCAGGCCAAAAGACCGGCAGCCAGCTCCTTCACATAAATATTACGAAGTTCAGCAGGGCGATTCCCTTTCAGGAATTGCAAAGGAGCATTATGGAGATGCATCTAAATGGAAGCTTATTTATGAGAAGAATAAGCATGAGATTGATAAGCCTGATTCAATTCATCCGGGGCAGATTATTGAACTGCCGGACCTGAAAAAGCAGGAGTAGCAAAGGGGACTGTTAATTTAATGCAACAACGGTAATTTGAAATACAACGAAATCCGCGAAGCCAAAAAAAAACAGGCGGTTCTGAAATTCAGACCGCCTGTTTTAGTTTTTCTCTCCGGCAGGGAAGAAGGGTTGTTTATGCAACTACACTTTCAGCCAGAACAATTATCTTATTATTAAGCACTTCCACTACTCCTCCCTGAACCTGTACTTGTTGGGCGCCTCCTGCTTTTTGAACGTAAGTAACACTTCCGTTAGCAAGGGTGCTGATAAGAGGGGCGTGGTTCGCCAAAACCTGAAAAGAGCCTTTTGTTCCGGGGAAAGTTGCGCTTTCTACCTCGCCTTCAAAGACTTTTTTATCGGGTGTTATTATTTCTAAATACATTTTATAACAGTATAGAGTAATGAGTATTGAGTATTGAGTATGGAAAAACAAAGTATCAAGTATGAGAATGACTTCAGTGATAGCAGTCTCAGTACTCAATACTAACTACTCAATACTATCTTAAGCTTCTGCAAGCATTTTTTCACCTTTGGCAATTGCATCTTCAATGCTGCCAACAAGGTTAAAAGCGCCTTCAGGTAGGTGGTCCAGCTCGCCGGCCATAATCATGTTAAAGCCTTTAATAGTGTCTTTAATATCTACCAATACTCCTTTAAGACCTGTAAACTGCTCTGCTACGTGGAACGGCTGGCTGAGGAAACGCTGAACGCGACGGGCACGGTGTACCACCTGCTTATCTTCTTCAGAAAGTTCGTCCATACCAAGGATAGCAATAATATCCTGTAGTTCTTTATAACGCTGCAGCAGCTCTTTTACACGCTGTGCACAATTATAGTGCTCAGCACCTACCACATCAGGAGAAAGGATACGGGATGTTGAATCCAGCGGGTCTACTGCAGGGTAAATACCAAGCTCAGAAATTTTTCTTGAAAGTACGGTGGTAGCATCAAGGTGAGCAAAGGTAGTAGCCGGAGCAGGGTCAGTTAAGTCATCCGCAGGTACGTAAACGGCCTGTACAGATGTAATAGATCCTCTTTTTGTAGAAGTAATCCTTTCCTGCATGGCACCCATTTCAGTTGCCAGCGTTGGCTGGTATCCTACTGCAGATGGCATACGTCCTAAAAGTGCAGATACTTCTGAACCAGCCTGTGTAAAGCGGAAAATATTATCAATAAAGAAAAGGATATCGCGGCCTTGTCCTGAGCCGTCGCCATCGCGGAAGTATTCAGCAATGGTAAGTCCTGCAAGGGCAACACGGGCACGTGCTCCCGGAGGCTCGTTCATCTGACCGAAGATAAAGGTTGCCTGAGATTCTTTCAGAGCTTCTTTATCTACTTTGGAAAGGTCCCAGCCACCTTCTTCCATAGAATGTAAAAAGGCATCGCCATATTTTACAATGCCTGATTCGATCATTTCACGAAGCAGGTCATTACCTTCGCGGGTACGTTCACCCACACCTGCGAACACTGACAAACCAGCATAAGCCTTGGCAATGTTATTGATCAGTTCCTGGATAAGTACGGTTTTACCCACACCGGCACCACCAAAAAGACCAATTTTACCACCTTTTACATAAGGTTCGATAAGGTCAATAACTTTAATACCGGTAAAAAGGATTTCCGTTGAGGTCGAAAGGTCTTCAAACTTTGGAGCAGAGCGGTGAATAGGTAAACCTCTGTCGCCTTTAGGCGCTTCGATACCATCAATTGCTTCTCCGATTACGTTGAAAAGACGACCTTTGATGTCTTCGCCAATCGGCATTTGAATAGGGGCACCAGTGTCTGTTACATCAGTGCCTCTTACAAGACCTTCAGTAGAGTCCATGGCGATGGTACGAACGCGGTCTTCGCCAAGGTGCTGCTGGCATTCCAATACCACTTTCTGTCCATTTGCTTTTGTTACGATCAGGGCGTCCAGGATATTCGGTAATTTGGAGCCTTCTGCTTCGAAACTAACGTCTACAACAGGGCCAATTACCTGAGTAATTCTGCCAATATTTGCCATTTTTTTTATTTAAGAAAGATTATCAGCGTACTATTTTCAGTCTGCAAAGCTAAAGGAAAAACGTTGTAAAGCAAAGTAAAGCCTGTGTTTTGTACACTTCTTTAGAGGAGGATTTATTTAAGAGGTAGTGCTGAGTTCTTTTTCAACCGGCAGGGTACCTTGTGGTATATGGCTTTTGAGGACTATCCTGAAAGTGGTGCCTTCGTCTATTTCTGTTTGTTTTACAAAAATACGTCCTCCGTGGTAGTTTTCAATGATTCTTTTGGCGAGGGTAAGGCCAAGCCCCCAGCCTCTCTTTTTAGTGGTAAAGCCGGGCTGGAAAACCATTTTAGCCTTCGACTTGCTCATTCCTTTGCCGTTGTCGCTGATGTCGATAAGTACCTGGTTGCCGCTTCCCCGCATAATCCGGATATCGATCTGGCCAATACCGCTCATGGCATCCACGGCATTTTTACAAATGTTTTCTATTACCCAGTTGAACAGGTGTTTGTTGATCTGGGCATGAATATCTTTGCCCACCGTGGTAATGGTAATTTTTACTTTCGAAGAAATTCTCCGTTGCAGGTAATTCGTTGCCTGCTGAATTACATCGTAAACATCTGTTTTCTCCAGCACCGGCACAGAGCCGATATTAGAAAAGCGTTCAGTGATCATTTGGAGTTTTTCCACATCTTTCCCCATTTCACTTATAGCCTCGTGTCCTGCAGTACGTTCATCGGCCTGCAGGTACTCCAGCCATGCCATCAGGGAGGAGAGGGGAGTGCCCAGCTGGTGAGCTGTTTCTTTTGCCAGACCTACCCACACCCGGTTCTGTTCTGCGGTGCGGCTGTAGCTGAAAGCCATGTAAGCCAATATGGCAAAAAACAGGATGGTAGCCAGCTGAATAATCGGGTAATAACTCAGCTGCCGGAGCAGGTCTGAATTTTTATAGTATACATACTCAATATTCTCTATCTGGCCGCCTGGGTTGCGGTAAACCACCGTTATCGGATCATTTTCAGCTTCCATCTCAGCCAGTTCCTGTTTCAGGATCTGCATCACCTCTTCATTCGGCAGGCCTTCGCCGATGTCGATGTTCAGGTATTGCCCTGTGGGCTCTCCATACTGGTTAGCAAGAATTACAGGAATAGTATTGTTGTTTTTTATGATGTGCTCATTGATGAAAGTAACATTTGAGCCATCTCCCTGCTCGGCAAGGAATTCAATTGCCTCGGCAAACAGGTCTACAGATTGCTTTTCCCTTTTTTTAAGTATATCCACAATAAAATTATTGTAGTAAACAGATACTGCTACAATAACAGCCGCTATAAAAAGGACAAGAAATTTTACTGTGTTCTTGTGCTGATAAAATTTAAGCTCAGCCGATTCTTTAAAAGGGTTAATCATTTACTACGGGCGTCTCCTGCTGTTAGTCCGGTAAAAATACGCTGGAAAATGCAAATTATTTTATTTAGTTGAAAAGAATCAGGATTTTGGAAAAAGACAACAGATTTTAGACATGAGATGTGAGACATAAGACTCAGGGTAATAGATGAGAGAAATTAAGAATTAAGAATGTAGAATGAAGGCAGAACTGCTGACAGATGGGTATCCGGTCTGCTTTTTATCTTTCTCATTCAATTTTCAGATTTCCTAATTCTTCATCATGAGCCATTTTCCAAGTACCCTGTAATTAATTTTGGTGCCGTGCATAAGGATGCCCACACGGTATATGCGGCTTGCAGCCCAGCAGGTAAAAACAAAGCCGCCAATCAGTAATACCATAGAAAGCAGGAGCTCCCATGCAGGAACGCCAAAGGGAATGCGCATCATCATTACCACCGGAGAGGTAAAAGGAATCATGGACAGCCAGAAGGCCAGGGTGCCATTTGGGTCTTTAATTACGGCAGCAAGAGAAATGATGGAGGCAATCAGCGGCAGGGAAACAGGAAGCATAAACTGCTGTGAGTCGGCATCTGAATCAACGGCAGAGCCTACGGCAGCGAAAAGGGCTCCGTATAACAGGTAACCTGCAATAAAGTAGAAGATAAAGCTTAGCAGCAGCTTTACTAAATTGAGCGATGAAAGGGCTCCTGTTATTTGGGCAAGCTGCATTTGAGAATCAGAGAAATCAGCTCCCTGGCCCTGGAGCTGGTTAAGCTGAGCCATTGTTTCGGGCGTCATGCCATAAATGCCCATAATGGCGGAGTAAACTGCAAAAGTAAGAATAGCCCACAGCAGGAACTGGGTAAGGCCTACTGCAGCGATGCCAACTATTTTGCCCATCATCAGCTGGAAGGGCTTTACAGAGGAAATAATTACTTCAATAATTCGGCTCGATTTCTCCTCAATAACCCCCCGCATTATTTGAGCGCCGTACATGAAAATGAACATATAGATCATGAATGAAGTAACATAGCCAATTCCGGCATAAAGGCCGGTGTTGGATGCCTGCTCTGTGCCCCCTGCTATGCTTATCTCGTTCAGGTTAATCTTTGTTTTCAGAGCCTCCATGGTGGCTTTGTCTATCTGTGAGGCTTCCAGTTTCAGGTCGGTTATTCTTTCGGCAATTCTCCACTCAAGCTTGCTCTTAACCTCCAGGCCGGGGCTGCTTTCTGAAAACAGGGTAATGCCCTGTGGGTTCAGCAGATCGATGTCGGGAATATGCAGGAGGCCAAGGCTGTTGGATGCATTTAATTGTTGCTTTGCCTCGCTCAGGTTCAGGTTGGTGTAAGAGAACTTCAGGTTCTCAGTATCTTCAAAGGTATTTGCGAATAAGCCGCTTTCGTCTTTAACCTCTACAAAATATACATCAGTACTTTCAGTAGAGGCCAGCCAGATGGGTATAACAAAAAGTGCCCCGAACAGAAGGGGACCTATAAGTGACATAACTATAAAAGATTTCTTCCGGACGCGGGTTACATATTCGCGGCGGATAATGAGCATGATCTTATTCATGGATAACTTCCTCCTGTACCTTAGCTATAAATATTTCGTTGATGCCGGGAATCTTCTCCTCAAAATGGAATACCTCCACCTCCTTCAGCAGGATAGAAAGTAATTCGTTCGGGCTGTTGCCGGGTGCAATTTGTATGACAGACTGGTATTGGTCTCCGGCAAGCTGTGTTTGTTCCAGCAGCCGGAAGCTGCCTGTGGTTCCGTCAAGTGCTTTGTAGTGCCTTACAATAAAAGTGTTATTGCGGTATGCATTTTTTATGTCTGCCTTTGTTCCGTCCAGAATCTTTTGAGACTTATTAATCAGGGCAATATAATCGCACATTTCTTCCACCGATTCCATCCGGTGAGTTGAGAAAATGATGGAGCTTCCGTTCCTGCGCAGTTCCAGGATTTCGTCTTTAATGAGGTTGGCATTTACCGGATCGAAGCCCGAGAAAGGTTCGTCCAGAATGATGAGGTCTGGCTCATGCAGTACAGTGGCAATAAACTGTACCTTTTGCTGCATTCCCTTGCTCAGGTCCTCTATGTTTTTTCCTGCCCACTGGTAAATATCCAGTTTTTTCAGCCAGTGCTTAATGCGCTGCCGGGCATCTGTGGTTTTTAAGCCTTTCAGGCGGGCAAGGTACATCAGCTGTTCTCCCACCTTCATTTTTTTATAAAGCCCACGCTCTTCCGGCAGGTATCCTATCTTGAGAATGTGGTCAGCGTTCAGCTTTCCGCCGTTTATATATACTTCGCCGCTGTCGGGTTCGAGAATCTGGGTAATAATTCTTATAAGTGTGGTTTTTCCGGCTCCGTTTGGCCCCAGTAAACCAAATACAGATTGTGCAGGAACGCTCAGGCTCACATTGCGGAGGGCAGTGTGTGCAGCGTAGCTTTTACAGACATTTTTTGCTTCTAAAATATTCACCTTATAGCGGTTTTAAGAACCTGCAAAATATTGAATGATTACTGAAATTAATAATAAATAATTATCAGCGGTAAGAAAGCCGGAAAAAAGGTAAGTCCATAAAAAAAGCCGGCACGGGGCCGGCAGTTTTTATATATGGATTGAAACATGAGAGGGGACTAAATTTTGTGGAAACATTTATTTTCCTCAGTCTCACGTCCTTTATCTGTTGTCTTAGGTCTGCGATTTAAAAGAACTCCTTCATTTTATCGAAAAAGCCTTTTTCGCCTTTCGCAGGGTTAGGGGTAAAGTTCGGTGAGTCGCGAAGCAGCTCAAGAGCCTCTCTTTCTTCCTTGGTAATTGCCTGAGGGGTCCAGAGGTTAATATGGATCAGCTGATCCCCGCTTCCAAAGCCATTCAGATCTTTGATGCCTTTTCCGCGCAGCCTGAGTATTTTTCCACTTTGTGTGCCCGGTTCAATCTTTATTTTTACTTTTCCGTCGAGAGTAGGCACTTCCACAGATGAGCCAAGGGCAGCATCTGCAAAGTTCATATACAGGTCATAAACCACGTTATTCCCCTCGCGCTTAAGTATTTCGTGCTCTGCCTCTTCAATAATTATAAGCAGGTCTCCGGGAACACCACCGTGTGGAGGCTCGTTTCCTTTGCCTGCCATGCTGAGTTGCATGCCGTCTTCCACACCCGCAGGGATGCGGATGCTGATAACTTCCTCCTTTTGCTCCAGACCGGTATTGTCAACTCCGGATGGCTTTTTATCTATCGTTTTACCTGATCCGTGGCAGACAGGGCAGGTGCTGGCAGATACCATCTGGCCCAGCATTGTATTTACTACTTTTCGTACCTGTCCGGTTCCCTGGCAGGAGGTACATGTTTTGTAGGTAACTCCTTCGGCAACTACCAGGCGTTTTACTTTTACCTTCTTTTCAACGCCCTGTGCAATCTCTTCAAGCGTAAGCTTCATTTTTATGCGCAGGTTAGAGCCTTTGCGCCTGCGGCCGCCACGGGCACCGCCACCGCCGCCAAAGAAGCTTTCAAATCCTCCTCCGCCACCGCCGCCAAAGATGTCGCCGAACTGGGAGAAGATGTCTTCCATATTCATGCCGCCTGCACCGCCGCCACCGAAGCCGCCTGCGCCACCCATTCCCGCATGGCCAAACTGGTCGTACCGCTGTCTTTTCTCCTGATTGCTTAGTACTTCATAAGCTTCAGCTGCTTCCTTAAACTTGTCTTCCGCAGTCGGGTCGTCGGGGTTCTTATCCGGGTGGAACTTAATTGCTATTTTCCGGTAGGCTTTTTTAATTTCCTCCGGGGTGGCAGAACGTTCAACACCTAATATTTCGTAAAAATCTCTTTTAGCCATAATCTTATGCTCCTATAACAACTTTAGCAAACCGTATTACCTTTTCACCCAGGGTATACCCTTTTTCCACTACATCCACAACTTTGCCTTTCAGTTTGTCGTCAGGAGCAGGTATCTGGGTAATGGCTTCCTGGAACTCCGCATCAAAATCATCTCCCTGCTTCAGGTCCATGACAGTAACTCCTTTTTGTTCCAGTACCTTTTTCAGCTTGTTATATATAAGGAGAATTCCTTCCAGCTCGTCTTCCTTGCTTTCCTTTTCAAAAGTTTTAAGAGCTCTTTCGAAATCATCCACTACCGGTAAAAGAGCTGATGCCATGCTTTCATTAGCTGTTTTTATCATGTCCAGCTTTTCTTTGGCAGTACGGCGTCTGAAGTTTTCAAACTCAGAGTAGAGGCGGATATACTTATCCTTCTGGTCGGCCAGTTCTTTTTCCAGCTTTCCTGCTACGGAATTATTGGCGGCAGCATCATCTGCCACATTTTGTCCGTTTTCCTCTTCCTGGTTTTCTGTTTCTGTCACGTTCTGCTGTTCCTGCTCAGCGCTTTCTTCCTGTGCTATATTTTCGTTTTCAAGCTCGTTCTTCTGATCCATAAGGCTATTTATACTTTATGATGATTATTTGAAATACTGACATTCAATTACTTTGCCAAAAAAGGCAGTACTGCCAAGATGACACACTTATAGAATGAAGAATTAAAAATGATGAAATTAAGAATTAATGAAACTGCTTATGTTCCATTCTTCATTTTTCATTCTGAATTCTTCATTGTTACTTTACTCATTAATCGCCTGCCATATCATATCTTTTAGCCCCTGGATGTTGTATCCTGTAACGGCTGATATGAATATGGAAGGAATATCCTCCGGAACTTCTTTTTTCATTTCCGCCATCAGCTCTTCGTCCAGCATATCGCTTTTTGAAATAGCGAGCAGGCGTTTCTTGTCCAGCAATTCGGGGTTGTAGCGTCGGAGCTCATCGAGCAGTATCCGGTATTCCTTTTTGATGTCTTTCGCGTCGGCTGAAACCAGGAAAAGGAGAATGGAATTTCTTTCAATATGGCGGAGAAAGCGGGTGCCAAGTCCTTTGCCTTCGGCGGCTCCTTCAATAATGCCGGGAATGTCGGCCATTACAAAGGATTTGAAATCGCGGTACTCAACTACGCCAAGGTTAGGAACCAGGGTGGTAAAAGGGTAGTCTGCCACTTCGGGGCGCGCTGCGGAAACGCTGGAAAGCAAGGTTGATTTTCCGGCATTAGGGAAGCCTACCAGGCCTACGTCGGCAAGGAGTTTTAATTCCAGAATTATCCACTCCTCTATACCAGGCTCGCCCGGCTGTGAATAACGGGGCGACTGGTTAGTGGAGCTTTTAAAGTGGTTATTGCCTAAGCCGCCTCTTCCGCCGGGGGTAAGGATTTTTTCCTGACCATCGTCGGTAATTTCAAAGCGAAATTCACCGGTCTCAGCATCACGGGCCACAGTGCCTAACGGAACCTCCAGAACTACATCATCCCCTTCGGAGCCGGTCATAAGGCCGCCCTGCCCGCCCTGTCCGGGTTCGGCAATTACGTGTTTTTTGTATTTGAGGTGGAGGAGCGTCCAAAGCTGCGCATTTCCACGGAGAATTATATGGCCTCCACGACCACCGTCCCCGCCATCGGGCCCTCCTTTAGGAACAGACTTTTCGCGGCGGAAGTGGGCAGAGCCGGCTCCGCCAGCTCCCGATCTGGAGCATAATTTAACGTAATCTATAAAGTTAGATGAGGCCATGGTAATGTGCTGATTTGAAAATATGCTAATGAATTAATAATTGACGGGTAAATACATATCTGCCGGAGGCAGTAGTACTGATGTGGTGATTTTAAGAGGGTGATGTATGTACTGCAGCAATCTTCATTGATAAAGGGGCGCATTAGCATCAGTTTCACTTTTTTTTAATTGCCGGCAGCTTATCCCTTACTAAGACTTGCCGGGTTATATGCAAATGTACAAAAAATGCTGCCTTTTCGTTCAAAGGCAGCATTCATATATACAGGAATGTATTTCTGTTATTTGAAATTATCTATCTTCCGGCAAATTTCTCCGAATATCTCCTCAATGGAACCTACGCCGTCTACTTTGGCGAATTTGCCTTGTTTTGTGTAGTATTCTGCAACAGGAAGAGTTTCGTTTTTATAAACACTGATTCTGTTATTGATCTTTTCTTCGTCCTGGTCATCTGCACGGCCGGAAGTCTTTCCTCTTTCCCTGATTCTTGTTTTCAGTTCCTCTTCCGGAACTTCAAGCGCCACCATGCCGTCGATTTTCATGTTGAACTTTTCCATCAGCTCATCGAGTGCCTCTGCCTGGGCCACTGTTCTTGGAAAACCGTCGAAAATAAATCCTTTGGCTGTTGTGCTGCTTTCTTTTATGGTTTCGCCCACCATGCCAATTACCACTTCATCAGGAACAAGATTGCCATTATCCATATAGCCACGGGCTTTTTTTCCTAATTCGGTTCCTTCACTCAGGTGTTTACGGAAAATGTCGCCTGTGGAAATGTGCTTCAGCTGATATTTTTCAATGAGTTTCTGGCTTTGTGTGCCTTTTCCTGCGCCGGGAGGGCCAAAGAGTACAATGTTTAGCATGATATTGAGTGCCTTTTCAGGCATTTGTTTTAAAAAGTATCAAAGATAAAAGGAAATTACTTAATGTGCTAAAAAAAGATTAGTTTGCCAGGCTGTACAAATCATTCAGGTTCCTGCCATAACCATCGTAATCAAGGCCATAGCCAACCACAAACTTTTCAGGTATTTCAAATCCAACATATTTTAGCTGCAGTTGTTTAACAGTAGCTTCAGGTTTGTGCAGGAGGGTTGCCACCTCAATGGATTTGGGGCCAAGCTCCCGGAATTCTTCCAGCAAATGATGAATAGTGAGGCCTGTATCCACAATGTCTTCAATAATAATAAGGTTTCTGCCGAAAATATTTTCATCGAGGCCTACAAGCTCTTTTACCTTACCGCTGCTGTGGGTTTTGGTGTAAGAGGATAGTTTGATGAAAGAAATTTCCACCGGGATTGAAATGTTTTTCATCAGGTCTCCGGCAAACATAAAGGAACCATTCAGAACCGCAATAAAGAGAGGGTTTTTGCCTTCGTACTCCCTGCTGATCTTTTTCCCAAGCTCTGCAACCCTTTGCTCTATCGTGTTTTTGTCGATGTAAATGGAAAATTCCTTATCCTTAATTTTCATAGTACTGAAGTAAATCCCGAAGATCTGGTTTTGATTTAATTGCAAACTAACAAAATCCGGTAAAAAATACCTGTAAAATTGTAAGGTATCTTTCCCTTCTCCTGCTTAAAAGGTAATCAGTTTTTGCCGGCGATAAATAACCGGAGCCCCGGAGGGGGTGGGGCTGTTCCGGTGCTGCGCTACAGGTTTTTCATCAGGTACTGGTACATTAACAGCATGCAGCTGATGTCGTGTTTATGTACTTTTTCATTGGGTGAGTGAACATGGTCTTCCGGAGCACCAATAAAGCACCAGTCAAATGGATAAGGAGAGTGCTGTAGCTCCCGGCCATCGCTGGAGCCGCTTCCTTCCACCTCCAGCTGGTAATCTATTTTGCTCTTATCGGCCAGTTTTATAATTTTACTTATAAAGCTCCGGCGTGGAATATTACGGTCCCGCATGGAAATTGCCACTCCTTCGCCATGGTGCACGCCTTCGGTTACCCAGGTAATATCAGAGACCAGGGCCTGCCGTACTCCGTATTTTTCATAAATAAGTTTTGCAAGGTAAGGAACCGACCCTCCTCCATGCTCCTCCCAGCAGCTGAATGCAATAATGCCATCTTCAAGGGTTTCGCACAGCTTCAGCGCATTGTATACCCCAAGCCGGTTATCGAGGTAGCAGGACTGAACATAGTCGCTGGTTTCACGGAAGTCCATTTTAAAGGTAAGGCTGGTGCCTCTTTGAATGGCGCGGCCGAATTTATAGCTAAGGTCACCATCCTCCTCCACCAGTTCGCACTCAACAGGCCCGAGGGCATCTTTCCCTGTAAGCTTATAGCCTGTTTCAGCATGGGGGCCTCCAACAGGAACTAACTGGTTGTTGTAGCGAACGGTAAAGCCAATGCTATCCATATGGGCAAAAACAGCAGTACGGGGCTTGCCAAATACCAGCACCAGGCAATCCTGTAATTCGTCTCCGGCTAAAATAGCAGGAGTGGCTTTCCACCCAGCACTGTTTTTATCAATATAATCAAGAATAAAATCCTTCAATGCTGCTTCTTCACCACAGGGAGCATGAATGCTGCATAGTTTTTTTAATAATTCCATATTTTCTGCCGCTGTTTCTTTATAGTTACGCAAAAATAACAGAATGATGCTTTCTGCTGTTGAGAAAAGAGATTTATTTCCCAAAGGTCCCGAACCCGTCAGGTTTTTTTTAATTTTACCTCATCTTTTCCTGAAAGGAGGGGTTGACTTTTTACATAAACGACAGGTAAAGGGAGAAGGAAATGTTTTTGTGGCAGCCCCGTTCTGCAGCCAAATTAATAAGCTAATATGTTTATACTCAACAAAGAAAGCTCTGTAGCAAATCAATTTCTTGCAGAGATGCGCGATGTGCACCAGCAACAGGACCGCTTGCGGTTCAGGAAAAACCTTGAGCGGCTGGGGGAAATAATGGCATACGAGGTTTCGAAAAAAATGCCTTATGCTCCTGTTGAGGTACAGACCCCACTGGAAACAGTAAGGGAAAATCTGATGGTACAGCAGCCCGTTCTTATTACCATTATGAGGGCCGGAGTTCCTTTCTTTCAGGGTTTCTGCAATATTTTCGACCGTGCCGACTCCGGTTTTATTGGTGCTTACAGGGCGCCGCATACATCGGCCGAAGATTTGAGTGTGGCCATGGAATATGTAAGCACTCCTCCTGTGGAAGGCCGCTCCATTATTGTTGTTGATCCCATGCTTGCCTCCGGTAAATCCATGGTAAAAGCTGTGGAAGCGCTTTTGCAGCGGGGGAAGCCCGCACATATCCATATTGTTTCCGTAATTGCCGCTCCGGAAGGAGTAGCTTATATTGAAAATAATTTAAAAGAAAATTTTTCTCTCTGGACCTGTGCGCTTGACGAAAAGCTTAATGAGCAGGCCTACATTGTGCCGGGACTTGGAGATGCAGGCGATCTTTCGTATGGACCAAAGATTTAATACAGCTTATGATTTACACTGTTTTATTATTGCTTGCAGGCCTTGCGTTTTTAATACTTGGCGGAGATTTTCTGGTACGCGGGGCTACGGGAATTGCCTTAAGGGCTAAAATTTCTCCCCTGGTAGTGGGGCTTACTGTAGTGGCTTTTGGTACCTCTGCCCCGGAGCTGCTGGTAAGTTTGCAGTCGGCCCTGGCCGGCAACCCCGATATTGCCATGGGAAATGTGATTGGCTCCAATATATGTAACCTGGCCCTTGTTTTGGGGGTGACAGCGGTTATTCTTCCTATCGGAATCCATGAAGACACTGTAAGGATTGACTGGCCTGTTACACTGGGAGCCTCACTGCTTATGTTTGGTTTTGCCCAGGATAACTGGATCAGTACCCGGGAGGGAGGAATATTTGTAGCTATCCTGGCTGTATACACCTTCCTTATTATCAGGAAATCGCGCAGGGAAACCAAAGCACACATTGCTGACGAGGATTCACTGGTTGATATTCCTGAACCCACAGGTAAGCCGGTAATGGATTTTTTCTTCATCGCTCTGGGAGGGGCAGGCTTATATTTTGGTGCGGAATGGTTTGTGGGGAGTGCAAGTAACCTGGCCGGGTACCTCGGCGTAACAGAGCGGGTAATCAGTATTACTGTAGTTGCGCTGGGTACAAGTTTGCCTGAGCTTGTGACTTCTGCTATTGCCTCGTTAAAGAAAAACTCTGACATGGCAGTAGGGAACCTGCTGGGATCAAATATTTTTAATATATTTTCAATCCTGGGAATTACAAGCCTTGTAAAATCAGTTCACGTAAATGAGATGATGCTGGATGTGGATATGATCTGGATGCTGGGAATTACAGTCCTTGTTTTTCCGATGATGCTGATTAAAAGGAAGATCAGCAGGCTTGAAGGAATAATCCTGCTTTTGCTGTACTGCATTTACACATATACTGTTATTACCTGATTTATGTATGGATTATTGCTGAAGTACCTTTCTGTTTACCTGCTGAGCATGGTAAAGTTTGTGGCAGGTCCTTTAGCTGGCCTGGCCTCCGGCCTGAGCTATCTGGAAACCGTTTTATTTACTGCCTCCGGCATGATGAGTACGGTACTTCTTTTTACCTTTTTTGGTAAGCCTTTGCGTGGCTTTTTGCTCAGGACGCTGTGGAAAGATAAAAAGCGCTTTACAAAACGGAACCGGCGGTTTGTAACTATCTGGAAAAAGTGGGGCATGTTTGGCGTTTGTTTCCTTACCCCGGTTATTTTCAGCCCCATAGGAGGAGCATTACTCGCAAATTTGTTTGGTGGTCCTAAAAAGCAAATTGTCCTGTACATGCTTTTCAGCGCTGTTTTCTGGGGCTTTATTACGTCAGGGATAGTATTTTCGGCAAAGCACTTTTATAATTAACATTCCTTTTTTCTGTTTCTCAGGCATCAAACTTCACATCCACTGTTTTTTTTTGCATTGTTTTCAGGTTTACGCGCAGCAGGCGGTGGTTATGAGTATCGCAGATCCATAATTCGTCCGGGAGGAAAAGGAGACTGTTAGGTTCGTTTAAGCCTGCCACTACTGTTTTTATACGTTCCTTGTGCAGGTCGAGGAGCCTGATTTTTCCATTGTAGGTGTCTGCTATATAAATAAGGTTATTATAGGCAGCAATTCCCATATTGTGCTGGAGAAGGGCATCTTCCACATCGCCGTCGGCATCGCCAAATTCAAATAAGCCCTTTCCAAAAGGGGTGTACACAATCTTTTCCTGCAAATCAATAGCCCTTACTGCGCTTGCTTCGGGGTCTGCCACAAAAAGGGTGTTATCCATTAAGGTAAAACCGCTTGGCTGACTGAAGGCAGCTTCCTGCAAGCTTCCGTTTGCCAGGCCTTCCCTGCCGGATCCTGCAAAGCGTTTAATTACTTTTTCTTCCAGGTCCATTTGAAGTACCTGGTGATTTCCTGCGCTGGCAATGTAAAGCACGTTTTTGTGAATGATTAAATCCCAGGGGGAGTTAGGGAGCACAGCTTCGTTAAGGCGGTCGTAAAAGAAATAATAATCAAGCTCTCCTGTACCAGCCAGAGTGCTCACTTCCTGCTTGTCAAGGTCTGCTACCCGTATAGCATTGTTTTTAGTGTCGGCAATGTATAACTGCTGGTTGTGCAGGGCCAGGCCATGAGGTTCGTGAAAACTGCAATTCTTAAAGCCTCCATCACCAAAGCCCCTGTTACCTGCTCCTATAACAGTCAGCACTTTTCCTTCAGGCGTTAACTGCAGAATGCGGTTGTTGCCACTATCGGAGCACCACAGGGTATTGTTGCTTCCGGCAATCAACTTTGACGGAAAACGGAGCCTGCTGCCGGTTTCGGGGCTGGCGGTTAACTGAAAGGGGAGGGGTTCTCTGCGAATGCTGTCCCTGTATTCAACAATGAGCTGGTCCAGGTATGGTTTAACAACCTTATACACACCTTCACCTGCATGTTGGCCGATAACTTTGCCGGTGGGGGAAATGAGCACGATTGTAGGCCAGGCGCGTACTGCAAATGCATTCCATAGCTTATAATCTGCATCGTTGATAACCGGGTGATGGATGTCCAGTTTCAGAATGGCTTCCCTGATCTTAACAGTATCTTTTTCTGTTGTAAATTTTCCGGAATGGACTCCTATAACCACCAGCTCCTCAGGATACTCCTTTTCCAGCCGCCTGAGGTCAGGGATAATATGGTGGCAGTTAATGCAGCCAAAGGTCCAGAAGTCGAGCAGCACAATTTTACCCTTCAGGTCCCGGAGGGTATAAGCCTGAGTGGTGTTAACCCAGCCCAGGGCTGTGCTAAGTTCAGGAGCATTTACAGCAGGTTGTTTCATAACAATATTAACTTATTGGCAGTATAATGTTTTTATAAAGCCGTTTATTGTGTGGAGAAAGAATGAATATGTTAATGTTTCTTTAACTTTCCCGGAACAGATATATTGCAGTTCCTGCGGCGCATAACTGCAATGCGTACTTCTCCGGTTTAGATTTTTGGAGAGAGGATTGTTTATTGCTCCGCTCCTGTAGTAAAGTTCTCTGAACATTACTGCTAAACAGCTCATTAATAATTTTAACCTCTATATTCCTTTGCCCGGCTGGCAGAGGGTAGAGGGCGCAGCTAAAATCTTAATTCATAATTCTTAATTCTGAATTCCAGTACCTACCTTTGTATTATGCAACTAAAAAACGACCTGATACTCCGGGCAGCCCGGGGAGAAAAGACTGAACGGACCCCTGTATGGCTTATGCGCCAGGCAGGAAGAATATTACCTGAATACCGGGAAATCCGTAACAAGCTGAGTGGGTTTATTGAGCTGGCGCAAACCCCGGAGCTTGCTGCAGAAGTGACCATACAGCCTGTGGATATACTGGGTGTGGATGCAGCTATAATTTTTTCCGATATCCTGGTGGTGCCTGAGGCAATGGGTCTGCCTTACGAAATGGTGGAAAAACGCGGGCCACGCTTTCCGGAAACCATTAAATCGGAAGCTGATGTGAAAAAGCTGCGGGTTGCGGACCCTGAGGAAGAGCTGCGCTATGTGCTGGATGCTATCCGGATTACAAAAAAGTCGCTGGATGGAAGAGTGCCGCTGATTGGTTTTGCGGGAGCTCCGTTTACCATTTTCTGTTATATGGTGGAAGGCAGTGGAAGCAAAACCTTTTCGAAGGCCCGTAAAATGTTGTATAAACAGCCGGAGTTGGCTCATCAGCTGATGCGGAAGATTACCGACACCACCATTACTTACCTGCAGGCCCAGATAAGGGCAGGGGCAGATATGGTACAGGTGTTTGACTCCTGGGCAGGAATACTCCCTCCCGGGCAGTACCTTGAATTTTCATTAAAGTATATTGAAGAAATTTGCCAGGCTATACGCGAAGTACCTGTTACTGTTTTTGCTAAAGGAGCCTTTTTTGCACGTGAGGAAATGGGCAGGCTTCCATGCGAAACAATAGGGCTTGACTGGAATATGGATATAGCCGAAAGCCGCCGGATAATCGGGCCGGGCAAAACCCTGCAGGGTAATCTTGACCCTTGCGCTTTATACGGAACTGATGAGCAGGTGGCGGAAGCAACCCGTAAAATGCTCGATGAATTCGGAACTTCGCGGCATATTGCCAACCTGGGGCATGGGGTGTATCCGGATATTGACCCTGAAAAAGTAAAGATTTTTGTACAAACAGTTAAGGAGTACAGCGCAAAAAAGCGCGGGTAGCTGTAAGTGTAAAATAGAGGATAAAAAAAAGGCTGCCGGTAAATCCGGCAGCCTTTCCTGTTTTTAATGCTTTTACTGAGGGTCATCTACAGACCGTAATTTATCAAGTAAACGGTTTAACTCCTCCGTTTCTGTTTCAGTGAGGTTCCCGAAGATGCTGTCCATTTTTATGATTTCCTTATCTATCTCTTCCAGAACTTTTAAGCCTTTGGCGCTAATGTTTACATCTACAAGGCGTTTATCTGAGTGGCATATCTTTTTTTCCACCAGTCCCTGCTTATGAATTCTGTCCACAATCCGGGAGGCGTCGGAGCTTCTGTCGAGCATGCGCTCCCTTATGGCAGAAGTGGAAATACTGCCGGGATGCTGGCCTCTGAGGATCCGCAGAACATTGTATTGCTGAGGGGTGATGTCATATTCACCCAAAAAACGTTTTTGCTTGGTCATGAGCCAGTTATGGGTGTATATCAGGTTGATTGTTGCCTTCTGATATTCGTTCCGGAATTTCTTTTGATGTATTTCCTCTTCAATTCTCATAATTGCTGAACAAGATAAAGTTTTTTAGGATTTGCAAATTAATAACTTCCTGACATATTACTAATTAGATTATACTTGTTTTTCTACCTGAGTGTTTTTTCGCTTAAAATAATACTTTTTTGAAAGGGCAGTTTTTGCTCCTCTTTCTTCATGCCTGAGCATTTTCCTCTCCTGAACAGTGTTTTAAATTCAAGGCAGTATTTACTAAAATTTAGTTAATTTTGGGCATGATTTCAAAAAAAACCAAATATGCACTGAATGCACTGGTGTATCTTGCCGGAAATTATAACAAAGGCCCTGTTCTCATCGGGCAGATTGCTCAGGCGCAGCATATCCCTCAGAAGTTTCTCGAGGCTATTCTGCTGGACCTGAAAAATGCCGGCATCCTGAACAGCAAAAAGGGAAGGGGAGGAGGGTACTACCTTATTAAATCGCCGGATGAGGTAAATATAGCAGATGTATTACGCCTTTTCGACGGGGCCATTGCCCTGCTGCCCTGCGTTACCCATAAATACTACGAACGCTGCGAAGAGTGCCGCGATGAGGCCACCTGTGGCATTCGTGACGTTTTTCAGGAAGTACGGAATGAAACAGTAAACATCCTGAAAAACAGCACACTATCTCAGATAATGGCCCGTGAGGCCCGGTTGAGGAACGGGTAAAAAAATATTTTTGCCATAACTCTATTTAATCTATAGAGTATTTATAATTTTGTCCTGCCTTAGTAAGCCTGCGTGAGACTATCTCATTTAAAAACAGAGCCGGGGATGTCTTATATTTCACCTCAACCAAATTAAATTTATGGGTTTTGAAGCCATTGTTGTGCTGTTGGTAATTATAACAGCAGTTGTTTTATTCGCCACAGAATGGTTATCTGTGGATCTTGTGGCTCTTCTGATCATGGTGAGCCTTGTTCTTACGGGCATAATTTCTGCTGATGAAGGAGTGGCAGGCTTCAGTAACAATGCCACCCTCACTGTAGCTTTTATGTTTGTATTGAGCGCATCCCTCCTGAAAACAGGTGCTTTGCAGCAAATGGGGCCCCGCCTGACTTCTATATTCCAGAAAAACCATATGCTGGGAATGATTTTAATGATGGTGTTGGTGGCCTTTGTTTCTGCTTTTGTTAATAACACTCCAGTGGTAGCCATTTTTATTCCGGTGGTAATGCAGGTTGCTCAGGGGATAGGCCAAAGCCCCTCCAAACTTTTAATTCCTCTGTCGTATGCTTCTATTTTTGGTGGTTCATGTACGCTCATTGGTTCCTCCACCAATATTTTAGTAAGTGGAATTGCTCAAAAGGCAGGCCTGGAGCCATTTTCCATGTTTTTATTAACGCCGGTAGGCATTGTGCTGCTGATAGCGGGTATATTATACATGGCCTTTTTCGGTATTAAAATTTTGCCTGACAGGAAGCAGGAAACAGACCTTGGAAATAAATTCAGTGTGCGGGATTACCTGGCGGAGATACAGCTTAGTGAGGAGTCGGATTCGGTGGGGCAGAAAATTATGGATGCTCCCCTGGTGCGACAGCTGGAGCTGGATATTATTGAGGTGCGGAGGGAGAACGGAAACCAGCACTACCTGCCGCCGGGCGACCTTGTACTGCGGGCGGGCGATACTCTGAAGGTCCATTTTAATATGGACAAAATGATTCAGCTTAAAGAGCAGGCTAAAATAAACCCGGCAACGGCCATCAGTATTAATAATAATTTATTAACTGATAAGAATACCACCCTGGTGGAGCTGATTATAACATCAAAATCCGAATTTGATGGAAAATCTCTTAAAGAGCTTGATTTCAGGAGAAAATACCGTGCTGTTCCGCTGGCTATAAAACACCGCGAAGAGGTATTGCACGAAAGGTTGCAGGAAGCCCGCCTTCAGCCGGGGGACCTTATTCTTGCCGAGGTAAAAACGCACTTTCTCGATAACCTTAAAGAGCTGGAAAAAAAGCAGGAAAGCCCTTTTATTGTTCTTTCAGAAGCCGGAATGACCGATTTTAACAGGAGGAACTTTTATATTGTAGCTGCCATTGGTGCTGCGGTAATTATTGCAGCCACCCTCGATATTATTCCTATCATGATCGCTACTATTGCAGGGGCTACTGCTTTGGTACTGAGCCGTTGTATTACTATGAAGGAGTTTTACAGTGCAATTGAGTGGAAAGTAGTATTCCTGCTTGCAGGGGCATTAAGCATGGGGGTGGCGATGAAGAACAGCGGGCTGGCAGATATAATTGCCGGGGGGCTGATAGTACATCTTGGCCCCTGGGGGCCTGTGGCAGTGGTATCGGGTATTTACCTGATTACTGTTTTGCTTACTGAAATTATGTCGAACAATGCTACTGCAGCACTAATTGCTCCTATTGCCATTGCAATGGCCGGAACTATGGGGGTGAGTCCTTTGCCGTTTTTAATGGCGGTTACATTTGCTGCTTCCGCAGGTTTTATGAGCCCTGTAGGTTACCAGACGCATATGATGATCTATTCGGCCGGGCAGTATAAGTTTACAGACTTTCTCAAAGTGGGGTCGCTGCTTAGTTTTATCTTCTGGATACTGGCCAGCTTACTGATTCCTTACTTCTTTCCCTTTTATCCCTGAAATTTAAACCCACCTCCGTTTTTTTAAATCCGGAGGTGGGTATATTGGTTTTTAATTACCAATCAGGACAGTTATGGAGCTGGTAATAAAGAAATTATTCCGGCTGAAACGATCTTTATTATAAAAGATTTCATCAGGGCTGTGGAGCCACCTTCCTTCCATGCGCCACATAGCATTTGGATTGGGAGCATAATCTATATTGGCCGAAAATCCACTGGTTTTAAATGGCTTAAAGTTCAGGGGTGGTACAATTACTCCGTGCTCATCTGAGTAGTATTCCATTCTGAAGGCAGTGGCCCAGCTGGTATTGATCCGGTATTGCGAAATAAGGACCGGACTGAACCATATATTGTAGTTATTACCTTCTGCAGTTCTCTGCTGGGCTCCTGTGTCAAAACCCAGTATAAGCCCGAGTTTAGAGGTAAGGTCAAATTTTCCGTAAATATTATTAAAGTAGCGCATCCTGCGCGAAACATCAGGATCGTCTGTGCCTGTAAAAGTACTCCAGTTTAAAAGAAAATTATTTCCGGTGTAGGTAATGCCGGTACCAAACGAGAGCAGGGAGTTACCCGGCACCCTTTGTATTCTTTGCCAGCCATTAACCAGGAGTCCTGTAAATTCCCACTGCTTATCGGGGGTATAAGTTATTTTGGCCCCGGATAAAAAATAAGGAGAATTTTCTGCCAGCAGGGAACGTGTCAGGGTAGGGTTTTCAGAATTAACGGCACTTTCAAAACCAATATGAGAACCAAAAATACCAGCATCGAGCCATAGGTTTTCTTTTAATGCTATTCCCGCATTGGCCTCAAAAACGTGTTTCAGAAGATCTTCCTCCGCAATGTAATTATCTTCGGCATAGGTGCCTGCCTGCAGGCCTATTCTGGCCCTGTACCCGGAGTGCTCCACCGATGCTCTCAGTAATCCCAGGTTCAGGTTAAATTCGTTATGCCGGTTGTGGTTGTAGAGGAACGGCTGCCTGTAAGGAGTGGCTGGCTTATTAAAATCGCGGGCATAATACACATCCACTACTCCGGATAAAGAAATTTCAGCCTTTTTCGATGTAATCATGGTACTGTCCTGCCCATAGACTTTGGCACAGGTGCCTGCAAGCATCAGTAAAGAAACAACAGGAAAAAGAAATATTCTGTCAATCATACTATAAAAAATAACAACCAGGCCGCTAGTGGATAAAGGTTTTTTAAGCCGCTTAACTTAGCCTACCATAATATGGGCTTTCGGGTATTTATACGATTGGGTGGTTACCCTGGAAACAAAGGCAATGGCAAAAGTTATGGTGCCCACACGGCCAATAAACATGGAAATAATAATCACTATGCGGCCGTAGCTGCTGAGGGAACCGGTAATGCCTGTGCTCAGCCCTACAGTGCCAAAGGCAGAAACTTCCTCGAAAAACAGATCTATAAACTTCATGCCGGGTTCAAAAATGGTAAGAAGGAGTGTGCCCAATACCACAAAGCCTACCGCGAAGGCAAAAATAGAAAGAGCCCTGAAAAGCAGTGAATTACCAATATAATTTCTGCCGATTTCCAGCCTTAGCTTACCACGGATAGTGGCCACAGCAGAAGCAAATACAAGGTAAAAGGTGGAGGTTTTAATACCGCCTGCAATGGAGCCGGAGCTGCCACCAACAAACATCAGGAAAATAACGATCAGGTAAGTCGGGAGCCGAAGCTGAGAGAAATCCACTGAATTGAAGCCTGCGGTCCTGGTAATGGTGGACTGGAAGAAGCTGGTGACGAGGGCTTCTATAAAAGTCAGGTTAGCAAGGGTGTTATTTCTTTCCAGCAGGTAAAAGGTAATGGTACCGAATGCCAGTAAGGCAATAGAAACATATACTGCTATCTTAGTTCCCAGGGTCCAGTCCCGCCATGGGTTATGAAGCCTTTGGCGTAATTTTGTAATGGACAAGATGTCCTGGATAACCGGGAAGCCAATGCCTCCCAAAATAACAAGGGCACATATTACCAGGTGCATGATGTAAGCCTCCCGCACATATTCTTCGTAAAGGCCATTTGTAAACAGGCTGAATCCTGCATTGCAAAAGGCAGATACAGAATGAAAAAGAGAATAGAACAGCTTTTGATTAAGAGACTCAAACTGCACCTCATTGCCCCAGGTGGAAAAGATACAGGCAAAACCAATAAATTCAATCAGCAGGGTTATCGAAATTATTTTGCCAAGCAGGCTTTTGGCTGTTAAAAGAGATTCGCTGCTGAGAAAGTCCTGGAGCATTGCCTGGTGGCGGATACCCACACCCTGGCCCAGGAAAAGAGTAAAGAAGCTTGCGAAGGAAAGGATGCCAAAGCCTCCGAGCTGGATCAGTACCAGGATAACTGCCTGCCCCGTGGTGGTAAAATAAGTAGCAGTATCCACTACAATAAGGCCTGTTACACACACTGCACTGGTACTTGTAAAAAGCGCTTCCAGAAAAGGCATACTTCCGGGGCGTATGGTCATTTCAGGCATCATTAAAATGCCGGTGCCAAAGAGAATAAGAATAAGAAAGCTTAATAAAAAGGCTGCTGCAGGCTTTAAGTTAAGATTGCTGAGCCTTGAACCGGCTATTCCCGCCTCGTAAAAAAGCAGTACAAAAATAAATATGGTAATGGTGGACTGGTAAAAGCTCAGGGGGTTTTCAATATTTGCCCGGGCGAGCAGTTCAGGAATAATGTGGTAGCCAAAAACATATCCGAAGAATCCGTTTAAAAGAATAATAACCATCAGGATGCCTTCAAACAAATGTTTCCGTACAAATTCTATCCTCCTGAAAGCATAGAGCCAGCGGATGAGATATGCAACCACAAATATGGCAAAGATTATATCGAAGCCATAAAACAGTTGTTTGCGTTCCTGAGGAGTGAGGGGAAAACCAAAGCTGTATACCAGCAAACCCATGGCGGCCACGGAGCTGATAAAGGTGATTGTCCTGATAGATGAATACGCCTTTTCCCGGCTTCCGTAAAGGAGATGGTTAAGGGCTTCTGAGAGATTGTTTTTTAGTCTGCTGAATTTCATGCAGAAAGGTTGTGCTTAACAGCTTCTTCGTATAATCTTGCTTTATCGACCGGTACTACTCCTAAATGTTCACACACTAAGCCTCCTCCTAAATTAGATAAAGCTGCAATAAAGCGGGGGGGGAGCTTAAGCGCTAAAGTAAGTGCTGCCAGACTAACAACTGTGTCGCCCGCTCCGGAAACATCGGAAATGCTTCGTATATGTGCAGGCAGTAAATAATGTTCAGCAGGAGCATCGATATAGATGCCGCGCTCGGAAAGGGTAACCATGGCGATATTGAGCTTAAGAGCCTCTTTCAGTTGCTTTACAGCTTCTTCAACGGCTTGCTGGTCGCCTTTTTCAAAATCAAGTTTAAGGCCTTCCCGTAGTTCTTTGAGGTTTGGTTTAAAAAGGGTAGCTTCTTTGTAGCAGAAAAAATTTCGCTTTTTAGGGTCCACCACAGTAGGGATTCCTTCTGCCTTAGCAAGGCGGATGGTTTCGCTGATAACCTCTTCGTTCAGCACACCTTTGTCGTAATCTTCAAAAATTACCACATCGGCTTCCGGAATCAGTTGGGCGATCCGCTGCATGAGCTGCTCCTGTTCGGAAGGGTGCAGGTTTTTGTCGTATTCGGAATCGACCCTTAAAATATGCTGGCTGTTTGAAAGTACTCTTTCTTTGATGGTGGTGATGCGATGTTCACTGCGGATTATTCCCCGGCCGGTAATATTACGTTCTTCCAGCAGGTTGCAGAATTCGGAGGCATTAAAATCATTGCCTACAACGGAACAAAGAATGGGGCTGGCGCCCATGGCCTGAATATTCAGGGCCACATTAGCGGCGCCACCCAGTCTTTTTTCACGTTTTGTAACCTGCACAACAGGAACAGGAGCCTCCGGCGATATACGTTCCACTTTGCCCCATATATAGGCATCGATCATTACATCACCCACAATAAGCACCTTTAGCCCGTTGAAGGATTCAAATATATCTTCCAGAGAGGGAATCCCCATCTATTTTTACTTCTTCAGTTTAGCAAGTGCGTCTTTAATTCTTTTCAATGCTTCTTTCAGGTCTTCGTCTGAAGCGGCATAAGAAAGACGGATACACTCAGGGGCACCAAAAGCACTGCCGGTAACTACTGAAACATGAGCAACGTCCAGAAGGTACATAGCCAGTTCATCGGCATTGTTTACTGTTCTTCCTTCGCTGCTACGGCCAAAATAGGCGCTTACATCAGGGAAGAAGTAAAATGCGCCGCTTGGGGTGTAGTTTTTAATATCAGGAATTTCATTCAGCAGGTCCAGCACCAGGTTACGGCGGCGAAGGTATGCTTCCTTCATTTTGCGGGTAGGCTCCTGGTCGGCAGTAATGGCCACAAGAGCTGCACGCTGGGCAATGCTGTTTGTTCCTGAAGTAATCTGTCCCTGGTATTTGGTACATGCTTTTGCAATCCACTCAGGAGCGCAAATGTAACCAATACGCCAGCCGGTCATGGCATGGCCTTTTGAGAAGCCGTTTACAGTTACCACCTGGTCGGCTACTTCAGGGAAAGAGCCAAGGCTTACATGCTCACCCACGAAATTGATGTATTCGTAGATTTCATCAGCAATGGCGATAATGTTTTTATGTTTAGCTAAAACCTTAGCAATGGCAGCAAGTTCTTCGCGGGACCATACAGCTCCAGTAGGGTTACTTGGAGATGAATAGATGATAGCGCGTGTCTTGTCTGTAATGGCAGCTTCCAGCTGTTCGGCAGTTGTTTTGAAGTTATTGGAAATATCGCCTTTTACTTCTACAGGAATACCTTCTGTAAGCTGGACAACAGCCTGGTAACTCACCCAGTATGGGGAAAAAATGATTACTTCATCACCAGGGTTTACAATAGAGTACATAACATTGGCAATAGACTGCTTGGCACCTGTGGATACCACAATGTTATTTTCAGTACACTTGATGTTGTTCTCGCGCTGCAGTTTTTCAGCAAGGGCTTTGCGAAGATCGCCGTAGCCAGGTACAGGAGAGTAGTCAAACCACTTTCCTTCATCGATAGCGGCTTTAGCCCCTTCTGCAATATGTTTCGGGGTGCTGAAATCCGGTTCTCCAAGGCTCAGGCTGATAATGTTGATGCCTTTTTCTTTATACTCTCTGGCTTTTTGAGCCATGGCAATAGTAGCAGATTCTGCAAGTCCTGCGATTCTGTCTGAAAGCTTATTCATAGTAGATTTATTTGAGGACGTAAAATTAATAACTTAGCCCCAAATCTATAATTTTCAGGCGAGAATTATCACTTTAGAGAAGTAAAATTACCTAATATCCGTTCGAATTGTAAGTAGTCCGGCTGATGATGCTTCTGCCCAGGGTAATTTCGTCGGTATACTCCAGCTCTCCGCCCACAGGGATGCCCCTTGCAATGGAGCTTACTTTAGTGCCATGCGGGCCGAGTTTTTTAGTTATGTAAAAGGCGGTGGTATCGCCTTCCATAGTAGGGCTCAGGGCAAGAATTATTTCTTTAACCGGATTTTCACCGGCAGCACTTATTATTACCCTCTGGATCAGGGAATCGAGCTTAATATCCGCAGGACCAACGCCTTCAATGGGGGAAATAACACCACCCAGAACATGGTAAAGCCCCTGATACTGGGCAGTATTTTCTATGGCAATTACATCCTGAGGGTTTTCCACCACGCAAATAATGGAGCGGTCGCGCCGGTGGCTGGCGCAAACGCCGCACAAAGGAGCATCGGAGAAGTTATGGCAGTCCCTGCAATACTGCGTTTTGGTCCTCAGTTCTACCAGCGCCTCTGCCAGAGCCTGTGTGTCTTCTTCCTCTTCCCTGAGCAGGTAAAGTGCCAGGCGGAGAGCGGTTTTTTTTCCTATGCCGGGAAGTTTTGAAATCTCTTCCACGGCCTTTTCAATATGTTTGGAGGGGTATTGCATGTTAATGGGCTAATTAAGAACCAAGAATTAAGAACTAAGAACCAAGAAGCTTAAGCCTGGAGCGGCAATTCATGTTTTATACTATTTGGGGTAGTAAAATTTCAGAAAATCTAATAAAGAGAGTACTTAGTGAAAACAAATGCATTTTACTCCTGGTTCCTGGTTCTTGACTCATGATTATTCCCTCTCACACAATTTTCGCATCAATTCCCGCATCGCAGATGCCGTCCTTAAAAGGCTTAAGCTCTTCGTAGGTGCCTTTTTTTACAGAGCATTTTCCCTTGTAGTGGATCAGCCAGGTGCATTGCTCTGCCTGTTGGGGCGAATGTTTACAAACCTTCACCAGGGTATTAATCACATGGTCGAAGGTATTATAATCGTCGTTGTACACCATCAGGTCACGTTCATCAACAGTAACCTCATCCACCAGTACTTCAACTTCTTCTTCAAATTGATGTGTGTTTCTCATACTTTATGTCGGTTCTGTGGCAAAAATAACAAATATTCAGCAAATTTACTTCCTTTTAAATACCTTACGTAATGGACCCGATTCTCGTTATTGCAATTATTGCGGCTTACTTTGTACTGCTTCTGATTATATCTTATGTCACTTCCCGGGGCGACGACAGCGACTCCGATACCTTCTTTACCGCCAACCGGCAGAGTCCCTGGTACCTTGTGGCTTTTGGTATGATCGGAGCCTCGCTGAGTGGGGTAACCTTTATATCAATTCCGGGCGAGGTGGGGTCTACAGGCTTTGGCTACTTCCAGGTTGTATTGGGTTACATGCTGGGTTATCTTGTAATTGGCACGGTTTTGCTGCCACTCTATTACCGCCTCAATCTTATAAGTATTTACGGCTATCTGGAGCAACGGTTTGGTTTCTGGTCCTACAAAACCGGGGCTTTTTATTTTATGATTTCCCGGATCATAGGCTCTGCCTTTCGCCTTTTTCTGGTGGCCAATGTGCTTCAGTTGGCTGTTTTCGATGCCTGGAATATGCCTTTTTGGGTAACCGTGCTTGTTACCATTGTCCTCATCTGGCTCTATACCTTCAAAAGCGGTATTAAAACCATTGTTTTTACCGATACTATGCAAACTGCATGTATGCTGCTGGCTGTGGGAGTAAGTATTTTTCTGATTTCCCGGGAACTGAATATGGGGTTTGGAGGCCTTGTACAATCCATTCAGGAAAGTGCCAATTCAAAGGTATTCTTCTTTGAAAACTGGAACAGCGGGAACCATTTCTTTAAGCAGTTTTGGGCCGGTGCTTTTATTGCCATTGTAATGACCGGGCTTGACCAGGATATGATGCAGAAAAACCTGACCTGCCGCAGCCTGGGCGATGCGCAGAAAAATATGTTCTGGTTTTCGCTTGTGCTGTTAATCGCCAACTTGGTATTCTTATGCCTGGGAGCTTTGCTGTACATTTATGCCGGGGAAAAGGGGATTGCAATTCCGGAAAGAACAGATAATTTGTACCCTATGCTTGCGCTGAACTATTTTCCGGCTGTGGCGGGTATTCTGTTCCTGCTGGGTATTGTGGCTGCGGCCTACAGTTCGGCAGATTCCGCCCTTACAGCTCTTACCACCTCTTTCTGTGTCGATTTCCTGAACTTCAGGAAGCGGCCTGCGGCAGGGAAAAAGAAGATCAGGACCATGGTGCATATTGGTTTCTCCATTATGCTTTTTGTGGTTATCCTCGCCTTTAATGCGCTCAATGATAAAAGTGTAATAAGCCAGTTGTTTAAAGCAGCCGGCTTTACTTATGGACCCCTTTTAGGTTTATTCGCCTTTGGCCTTTTTACCCGCAGGCAAATTACCGACCTCTGGGCGCCGTTTATCTGTTTCCTTACCCCTGTTTTATCTTTTGCGCTGGATTATAATTCCGAATGGCTTTTAGGCGGGTTTAAGTTTGGTTTCTTTATCCTGCTGGTAAACGGGCTTTTAACTTTTATTGGCTTGTGGCTCATAAGTAAGCCCGCCAAAGACCTCGGGGCGGCTCTTACCTGGTACGACAGGAAGGGTTGAAGGAATGGTAAAGCCGGTTATAAGCTGAAAATCCTGCCATGAGCAATAAAAAAAGAGACTTCCTTCTACAGAAAGCCTCTTTTTAAAAGTTTAAAATTTCACCGGAAAAGGTTTAGAAGTTATAGCTTGCACCTGCAAATACATTTCTTCCAATCCTGTCTGTGCCATAGTATTCTCTGGTATTTTGGTTTAAGAGATTGCGGCCTCCAATGTAAGCCTTTGCATTCCTGTAAACCTGGTAGGATATTTTTGTGTTGATGAGAACTTTTGTCCGGATTTGATTTTCAGACGTAATACCACTTAAAGCATTCTGATGATGGTACATAGTATGGTTGCCAAAGAAATAGCTATTCATATTTATGTTTAATGCCTTTGTGGGTGCGTAATTTGCGAACAGGCCACCATAGACAGTGGGGGTACTTTCATGTTTCCTGGTTTCCTTTTTGGCTGCCGGGTTTGCATAGTAATAAAAGTTTTCAGTTTCTGTGCTTTGCAGGGTTATAAAAGGCTTTATCTGCCATTTAGTATCAGGAACATAATTTGCGGAAAAGGTCATACCATATTGTTTCGATTCGAATGGTAAATTGAGGTACTGGTTATCGATATATGGAACTCCAGTCTCACTGACACCTCCGTCTGTCATTTGTAATTCATACAGGTTTGTTAACTTCTGGCTAAACAGGGAAAGGTCTAACTGCAAACTTTTGGTTACTTTGCTTCTGATACCAACTTCAGTCATTGTATTACTCACTACTTTACTGTCATTAGGGTCGGCATTGATGTTGAACATCAGCATATTGCCGTCAGGCATTGGGGTAGGGATAGTTAAATCCAGTATTTGTTGAAAGAAAACACCACTTTTTGAGTTGGACTGCACCAGACGAAACAGCCACTTATCATTAACATTATAGGTAGTCAGGAACTGATAAGAAAGGGCAGGATCGTCTTTTACAGTAAACTTGTCTCCACGAACTCCTGCTACAACCCGTAACCCTTCAACCGGATACCAGTCTGAACGTAAAGAGATTCCTGCAGAATTAATACGGAAGTTGCCATCGAAAGCACCACCAGCAGGGGCTTTTTTCGCAAATTCACTGCCATCATATTGAGATTGCATGTAGTTAAGGGCCGGGCGCAGATGAAATCTTGAGTTGATCTTCCATTGATAATCCGCGGTTGCATCCAGCGTATGGTAATAATAGGCGGCAGAATACAAAGGATTTTTCTCTTTCAGTAAATGGTGTTCGCCAAATTCATAAGAGATTCTTGTATTTACTCCGTAAGCTTTTCCAGCAAAGTTAATATATGAACTTTCCTTTTCTGTAAAGCTTAACGGGATTTCAGTTGAAAAATGAACCTTTTGAACGTCCGAATGCTGGGTGCCGGCAGAAATATTTACGTTAATATCTTTGTTTGCCTCATAATTAAGATATCCATTGATTCCATATTTATCCATGGCTATTTCGTGCTTATATTCCTCTTCTGCTCTGTAATCTTTACTGTTGATGTAGGAACCGGATTCATAGTTGTAATACAGGTGGTCATTTCTATCTCTGAGCTGATAATTACCAGATAAAGCCACATTAATTTTTTTACTGATTTTCTTTCCCACTGCAACATTACCAATGCGGGCTAAGGGAGCCACATGCTGTATGTTGGCAGAGGCATACCAGTTTTCGCTGTCAAAGGTTTTAGTTATAATATTGATAACTCCGGTTACTGCGTTAGGGCCAAAGAGTGGGGCGGAGGGACCTCTCACTATTTCAATCCTCTCCACATCAATTAAGTCAACCGGTAAAGCTTCCCAATGTGTGCCTCCCTGCCCAAGTGAAAACACAGGACGGTTATTTATCATAACCAAGGTAAGCATGTTCATTTGGGAAACAGTATGAGTGTATTTGATTGGATTGTCAAATCCATTAATATGTACATCGTAATTGCCATTGGTTGTTTCCCTTACAATAACCCCGGGGCAAAGGCGTAAAGCTTCAGGAATGCTTGTGATACCGGCTTTACTGATTTCTTCTTTTGTTATTGAATAGCTGGAAACAGGTGCTTCGAATAAGGTTTCTTCCTGTGAGGAGGCAGAAACAATTGCTATATTCATTAATTCTTCAATGGAAAGGTTGTATAAATCCCGATTTTCCTGTGCCATTAAAGGTGATATGAAAGTAGATACTAATAAAGACATACCAAGCTTTCGTAAAAGATTTCCCATAGTTTACATTTAAATTTTTGATGATGTAAAACTAGGCAGATGGAAGCGTCATAATTATTGATATGTATAATCAGACAGACAATGTACTCTATTGCTTTTGTTAATGTGTGTCGGAAATAAGAGTTCGCCAGAATATTGAAATAACACTATAAGATTGGGATATTCCTAATCCGATATGGCGTGTTGGAGCAGGTAGCAGGATAGATGTTGATGATTATTGAATGTGCTGATCCTGACGTGTTTTGTTGAAAAATTATATTTTGTTGGAATATTATTCTATATGTGAATTGTTTCTCACTTCAGCTTACATGATTGGAGGATAAATAAATTATAGTCAATAAAAGTTTTGATACAAAAAAACGCCGTGTCAGAGTAGCTCAAGAGCCGGATCCCAGAAATATTTATCGAATTGCTGTACCTGGCCGTCCTTTACCGGTATTCCTTCGGCTTCGAGCCTTTCCTGCATTTCGGTGGGGGTAGGGTAGTGGTGCCTGCCTGTGAGGAGGCCCTGGCGGTTCAGTACCCGGTGGGCAGGCACTTGGTCAATCATGGTGTGGGCATTTTGCATAGCCCATCCTACTACCCGCGCACTTCTTGCGGCTCCCAGGTAGCGGGCAATGGCACCATAACTGCTAACCCGCCCGTGAGGGATAAGTTTTACTACCTCATATACGTTTTCAAAAAATCTGCCATGGTCTTTTCCAGCCATCATAGGATTCATTAAAAATCAGAAATTCTGTTTCCTGGAGGGTACTTTGTCCTCCGTAGCTACATGAGTCGCTCATTTTCACTGCGCTCCTGTTTTTTGCTTTCGTTAATATAAGTAATAATCTGCCAGTTCAGGTGGCGGCGTATATCCCTTTCCATGCGGCGGTTCTGGCGGTTCAGTATCAGCTGGAATTTTATAGTTACATTATTATTGTTAATGTTTACCACCCTCATTTGAGCGCTTTCCCTCTTAATATTCTCCCTGTATTCTTCCAGGCTGTCGCACAGGTGTTTTTCAAGCTCATTCAGGCCTTCAATCTGGTCGGGCTGAACCGAAAATTCCAGTATTATCTTTTTCTGGTTGTTTTTGGTGAGGTTTACAATATTCCCGTTCAGAATGGTGGTATTGGCTATAAAGATAAGGTCATCATCTTCGTTAAGCAGGTGTACATTAAGGAGGGTAATATCCACAATCTGCCCTATATGGTCGCCTATTCTCACATAATCATCAATTGCCAGCTGGTTTGAGAACATAAGGATCAGGCCATTAATCATGTTGGTAATATAATCCTTAAAGAGGATGGCAATGGCTGCTGCAATAATGGAGATGGAGGTAAAAAACTCCCTGGGGTCAATACTGAGCAGGAACAGGATGGCAAGGCCTAAAGCGATATATGAAAGAATATTTGCTATCTGGTTTATGCCAATGATAAAATTATCCCGGAAGCCGGACTGCTGGTGATTCTTTCTTAAATATATAGCGACCAGGCTAAGCCTGATAAAAGAAATGATGATATGCGTGGTTACATAAAAAATAACCGCATCCAGCAGGTTCCTTGCTGAAAAGATGGCATCCGGATGAGTTGCATCATGTTTAAACAGCTCCGGGTACTGAAACCGCAGCAATATAATAAGCGCCAGTATTCCCAGCTTAATTAAAAACTTAACGCGCCGCCTGTTTTCCTGATGGCTGGCTTTATCTGCTCTGAAATTCACTTTAGTATTATTTTATTTAGACCGTTTTCTAAACAGCAGGAATGATAACAAGTTCCTGAGATTCAACCTCAAAGTTCATGTTTTTTCTATAAAAAAAGGAGCCTTGCAAGTATTTAACTCTAAAAGAGTACCTTTAGCTTATGAACACAACAGGAAATATTCTCTGGATTATTTTAGGTGGTGGTATCTTCATATTTCTGGAGTATTTTATTGCAGGAATTTTGCTTTGTTTTACCATCATAGGTATTCCGTTTGGTCTTCAGGCTATGCGCCTGGGCATGTTAAGCCTCACTCCGTTTGGAAAAGAGGTTACCTCATCAGGGCGTACAGAAGGTTGCCTGTCCACACTCATGAATATTATCTGGGTTTTTGCAGGTGGCATATGGGTGGCGCTGACGCATGTACTTTTCGCTGTTATTATGGCTGTTACCATTATTGGTATTCCGTTTGCGAAGCAGCATATGAAGCTTGCCTCTTTTTCCTTTACTCCTTTTGGGAGGGAAATCCGGCGGCGATAATCAGGGGAAGGACCTGCTCCTGAGCCTGTTGCGCTCCTCTGCAGGCTGCTGAAATATTATTCTGAAAAATATTAATGTAACAAAATAAAGTTAATTACGATAAAGAAGTAGGGTGACGTTCTGAATATAACAGCTGATAATCAGTTGTTTATGTTTGGGTTTAGGTGAGGATTCTCTTTCCCCAAGTAAAACCTTATTTTTTAAAGTAATTATTTGAATCTTATTTTTTTCGAACTGTGATAAAAGTCTACAAATACGAAGATTTACCTGAACAGCTTCTGGAGGAGCATTCCACTAATCTGTTTTATTGTCCTTCATGGTTATCTGTGTTGCGGCAGCATTATGGGTGTAGCTACTATGCCACGGCAGATGTTGATTCCGGTGAACTGATGTTTTTTGCGCTTATTAAATGCATTGCCGGACAAAAGCTGGTAAGCATGCCTTTTTCAGATTATACCTGTCCGGGGCTTATGCAGCCGGAAACACTGAAAGAGCATGTGAAAGCCTTACGCAAAGAATTTCCTGAGTTGCCGGTGCTTTTAAAAGTCAGCTTTCCTGATGTTTCGGAAAATTCCCTCAGCTCGCTTGGAACGGCAGAGGAAATGGGGTGCCTGCATCGTGTAAATACCGGCAGGGGTGTAAACCTTGAAAGCAGCATGACGCCAAGTTATAAGCGGGGCGTAAGGAGAGCAAGGGTACGTGGTTTGCAATTCGGAACTAACTGCAGCTACGAAGGCCTGGAGCAGTTTTATAACCTTTTTTATGAGCTCCGCATGAAAAAGCATGGCCTGATTCCACAGCCTTTTTCTTTTTTTGAAAAAGTATATGAGCAGTTTATCAGCAAAGGAAAAGGTTTTTTTATTGAGGTCTGGAAAGAGGGCAGGCTTCTTGCATCTGCCATAGTGCTTAAGCACCAGAACGGCTTGTACTATAAATGGGGATGCTCCTCTTTAAGTGACCTCGTGGACCGGCCCAATAATCTTCTTTTTTATGAATTGCTCCACCTGGCCCAGCGCGACGGATTTGAATATGTAGATCTTGGCCTTAGCGATACGAAGGTTAATAAAGGCCTTATCAGGTTTAAACGGAGTATGGGAGGAACCCGTTCAGATATTTTTACCTTCCAGTACCTGCCGGAAAATTATCCGCATAAAACCATGGAGCAGTTTAAATCCATTGTTAACTCTATGGCAAGCATTGTGGTGGCAAGCCGCTTCGACCGGGAAACTACAGAAGCCTTTAGTAAAACGCTGTACCCGCTTTTTGCCTGAAGCAGCTGAGTAAGGCCGTTTTGTTTTAACAGTCCGGTAACAAAAACATAATCTGCTCCTGCTGTTTCTGTCGGTATTCCTGCATACCTTTCCTTTTTTTCTTTAGCAGGGTATTACTATGTTGTTTCGTATGCTGTTGCCGGGGGTGCTGGCTGTATGGCAGTCGGTGTGCCTGGCACAAAGCTTTGCTCCTGAATCTGTATTAAGCACAGGGGCCGTTTATAAAATGGCGGTTCAGGAAGATGCTGTTTATAAGATTGACAAAGCCTTTTTGCTGAAGCTGGGGCTATCGGCTGCAGAACTTGATCCACGCGGAATTCAAATATATTCGGGGCACCCGGACTTGCTCCCTCAGGAAAATGCAGGTTCCGCAACAGATGATCTCCGGCAGGTTCCTTCATACCGCTATGGTCTTGCCGACGGTTCCTTTGATGCGGGTGATTATATTCTTTTTTTCGGGAAAGGACCGGATAGCCGGAGGTATGATCCTGGTTCCGGACACTTCAGTTACACGCAGCATTTATACTCACGGAAAAATTATTATTTTATAAGAACAGGCACCGGAAATGGTTCCTCTGTCGATAAGATTGCTTACCCCGCCGCAGAGCCGCTTGTTAAAATAATTACTTTCAATGACATCTGGCATCACGAAGAAAACCTGAAAAACCTTATACGTTCCGGCAGGGAGTGGGTTGGCGCGGAATTAAATGACAGGGAAGCACTTTCCGTTAATATTCCCGTGCGGGAGCCTGCTGCCACCGGAGACGCTTACCTGGAAGTTTCGGTAGTATCGGCCGTGGAGGAGAGATCAGTTTTTGAAATTTCCCTGGGAGGAAAAATACAGGGCCGGATAGCTGTTAGTGCTGCCCAGGGAACGGCTTATGGTCATAAGGCCATAGAAAAAACAGCCTCATTTTCTGTTCCCATGAAGGATTTTCAGGAAAATGCAAAACTGCAGATTAAACATATACATTCTTCCACAACTTCAGGGTACCTTAATTACCTGAATTTGCAAATGCTGAGCAAGCTCCGCTATCCCGGGAGCCAGTTTCTTTTTCGGGCAAAGGAGAGCCTGGGAAATAACGCCCGCTATAGTATCGGTAATGCTACTGCTAAGCTAAAAGTGTGGGAAGTAAGCGATCCCTTCGGACCTCTTGAAATGGATGCTGGCTTTTCAGGATCAGAACTTACTTTTGTGGCTCCGGGCGATAAGCTGAGGGAGTTTGTTGTTTTTGATCCGGCCGGGCTTAATGCTCCTGAGCCCATAGGGAAGCTGCTTAATCAGAACCTGCATGCCACACCAACGCCTGATTTGCTGATAATCACTCACGGCAGTTTAAGAGAAGAAGCGGAAAGACTTGCCGGCTTCAGGAGGAGTAATGACGGGCTGGAGGTTAAAGTGGTAGCCACAGAGGAGGTATACAATGAATTTTCATCCGGAAAGCAGGATGTGAGCGCTCTGCGGAATTTTATAAGGATGCTGTACCTCCGCAATCAAAAGCTCAGTTACGTACTGCTTTTTGGTGATGCATCTTACGATTACCTTTCGGATGGGGCTGAAAATACCAATATTGTACCTGCCTACCAGTCCAAAACATCCTTCCATAATGTGCACAGCTACGCTTCGGACGATTTTTTTGGTTTTTTAGAAGAACATGAAGGCAGCTGGGAGGAAGAGGGGAATATGGGTAATCATACCCTGGAGGTAGCTGTGGGGAGGTTGCCTGTACAGACGGCGGAGGAGGCACGGAATATGGTAAATAAACTGATCCATTACACCCTGGCCGAAACTATTGGCGACTGGCGTTTGCGCACTCTTTTTGTGGCCGACGATGGCGATGCAAATAAACACCAGCACCAAAGTAATTTTCTCTCTGTACTTTCAGAAGAAAGTGATGAGAAATTTACAGCCAACCGCCTCTTTACAGATGCTTTTCCCAAGGTCAGGGACAGGTTTGGCCTGAGCGCTCCTGCCATGCGTGAAGCGCTGCAGCAGCAGATTGAGCGTGGCGCTTTATTGGTGGACTACATAGGCCATGGCAGCGAAACTGTATGGGCTAATGAACGGATATTGGACCTCAGCCATATTGAGGCCTGGGAAAATAAAGATAAGATGCCGGTGTTCCTGACTGCTACCTGTGAGTTTGGCCGCTTCGATGACCCGGGGAAAATTTCCGGGGCAGAAAAAATGTTGCTCAGGCCATCCGGAGGAGCAATAGGTTTATTAACAAGTACCAGGCCTGTTTTTCCTAATACAAGTTTCGATTTCAGCCAGGCTTTTTACCAGACTGCTTTTGAGGACGGGCTGCTGCACACGGGGCGTTTAGGAGATATTTTTCTGCATACCAAGAACAGGAGTATTGCCGGAACCACTAACCGCAATTTCAGTCTTTTGGGAGACCCAAGTATGCGCCTTGCTGTGCCGGCCGCAAAGGTTGTGCTGGAAACAATTAACGGAAAGCAGGTGCTGGAAAAAGACAGCCTGCACCCTTTGCAAAAAGTTCGCTTAAAAGGCCATGTGGAGAATAATGGAGGCTTTGACCCTTCCTTTACAGGGAAAATGCAAATTACCCTGTGGGGAGCTTACACTGAAAAGCAAACCTTAGGTTACGAAGGGGAACACAGTGTGTTTAATTACCGGAACAGGGAAAATATTTTGTATAGTGGCCTTGTAAGTTTAAAAGAAGGAAGGTTTGATGCGGAAATTCTGCTGCCGGAATTGCCGGACAAGGAATTCAGAAACTGTAAACTGGTATTCTATGCCTTCCGGGACGATATGCCTGTAGATGGGGCCGGGGCTCATGCTGTAGTTGTGGGAGGGGAGCCGGACGAGGCTGAGCCCGATGCAGACCCACCCCTGATAAATCTCTGGATGGAGAATAAAAATTTTGTAAATGGAGGGGAGGTGCCTGTCCGGCCTGTTTTAATTGCTGAATTTTCCGATGCAAGTGGTATTCTCCTTCATAATGATGCGGAACAGGGTATCCGGCTGGTAATAGATGGAAAGGAAGACAGTGCAGTAGTGGTCAGTTCCTGGTACCAGGCAAAGCAGGATACCTACCGGGAGGGAAGCCTCAGGTTTCAGCTTGGTACGCTTAAAGAAGGTATGCATGAACTTTCCCTCTCCGCTTCCGATACGAGGGGGAACCGGAGCGAAGAACGCATCCGGTTTGTGGTAAGCGGGCAGGCTATGTTTTTTGTCAGCCCGGTTCGTACGTATCCTAACCCTTCCAGTGGGGAAGTTACCTTTGATTTTGGCATTGGCGGCAGTATGGAAGCCGCAGGTGTACAGGAACCGGGGTATGAGTTGCTTCTTTACGCTGCAGAGGGAAAGGTAATGCTGCAAAAAACAGATGCCTTATTTCCTGACAGTGAAGGTTATTTTCAGTTGAAGCTGGATTTGAGAGATTATAATATTCCTTCAGGTATGTATTTTTATAAACTTCAGTTAGGTCCGGCAAATGCCCCGGCCATGCTCCGGAGCAGTGGCAGAATTATTTATTACAGGTAAGGTGGTTGCAATCATTTTACTTTTGGCCCCGCGCAGTAAAATTTATTTTCTTAATTTACCGGCTCAGATAAAAGCCTTAAAATTGATTCATAAAATACTAAGAACTGATAATGCCGCCACCACTATAATAATCAGGCTAATGGTGGGAGCTGTTTTTCTTTCAGAAGGAATTCAAAAATTTCTTTTCCCGGCACTCAGGGGAGCAGGGCGCTTTGAAAAAATAGGTTTACCTGAACCGGAGTTTTTAGGGTATTTTACAGGTGCTTTTGAAGTACTGTGTGGTATCCTGTTGCTATTGGGGTTCCTTACCCGCCTGGCAGCCATTCCCCTTATCATTATTATGCTTGTGGCTATCGTTACTACTAAGGCAGATGTGCTTGCCAATGAAGGTTTCTGGTCCATGCTGCACGGGAGCCGGACAGACTGGGCAATGCTGACCGGAAGTATTTTTTTACTGATAAAAGGGGGTGGTAAATGGTCGGCAGACAGGAAAATTCAGTGAAGAGAGGAAACTGCTGTGGTAAATGTGTTAAGCGGTACAGAGGAACTTTCCAGGTGTAAGAGAATTTGTTTTTTTTCGGCTTTTATAAAAGGGGGGAAGGGATTTAACTCCTTTGTTTTACTAAAAGGTTAAGAGGCTTCAGCCTTTTTATTCCTTGAAATTATAGCCTCTGCGTTAATTCTTTAATATTTTTTCCGGAAGCCAGCCGGACTGGTTTCTTTTTATGTAATGAATTATTACTAATCTGTTAAATATTATGGTGTAAGAATCTTATAAGGGTAAAAAGCAGGTAAAAATGAGGTAATGTTAGTGTTCTACCTTCGCTGTCAGATAAACAAACATTTTTACCTAATCAAAAACCATGAAAAAATTTTATCTGTCAGCAATGGCAATCCTCGGCTTTAGCTTATCAGCTCAAAGCCAGTTTGTTTTCGATGTGGAGGTTCAGCCTTCCTGGACACCAAGAGAAGTTGTAATGCCTCCATCTCCCCTGAAGCATCAGGTACTTTTTGTAGGTGGTAACGACATGGTGCAAACTACAGCTACCTACGGGAATGAAGCAGGAGCAGCTCCGGCAAAGCAATGGCACGACTTTATCGGGTTTACTCCCGATCCGGATTCAGAAGATCTTGGATGGATTTCTGTTAACCACGAGATGGTATCATCTGATGACAAAATTGGTGATGGTGGTGGAATGACGGTATTTAAAGTTCGTCGTAACCCTGCAACTGACCTGCTGGAAATTGTGGACCAGGAATTGCCTGATGGCCGTAAAGGACAGTTTTTTAATGTTGACTTTGTAAATACCGTTGGTGAAACCGGTATGAACTGCGGTGGTATTGTTGGTCCTGACGGACGTATCTGGACAGCTGAAGAATGGTGGCAGTCAGGCACTGATGCTGCTTTCAGAAATAAAACACACACTATTTCTTCCGATTTGCCAGGTGATTTTAACGGGCAGACAGTTGAGCTTCATGAAAACCTTAACTATATGGTGGAGATTGACCCTAAAACCGCCAGAGCTATCCGCAAGCAGTACAACTGGGGTCGCCAGCCTTTAGAAGGTGGTACTATTATGCCGGATAACAAAACTGTATATCTTGGAGCAGATGCTACTCCGGGCCTTTTTACCAGATTTGTTGCAGATGAAGCCGGTGATTTTACAAAAGGTAAAATATATGCATATAAGCATGATGCCCAGGGAGAGCCCTGGATAGAGATTGAAAATGGTTCACTTGAAAATATGTTAAATTTCTCTGAAATTGCTATTTCCAAAGGTGCTACCATGTTCAACCGTCTGGAGTGGGTAACCAATAGTAATGGTAAAGTTTATATGACGGAAACAGGCCGCGACGGTATCGGGTCATCATTTTCTAATGGTGCCAAAGCAGGCGGTGTATTAGATTACCACTGGGTGGAGCCAGTAAAAATGCGCCATCCTGAATTGGCTAACAAGCCGGAAGATGCTATCCTTGAGTTTGTAAAACAAGGTAAATTTAACGATTACTATGGTCGTGTACTTGAGTTTGATCCGGAAACCGGAATAGTTCGTACTTATCTTGAAGGAGGTCCTTATTTCCCTCATTCGCCTGCAGTAAATGATTACCCTGAAAATCACTTATCCAATCCTGATGGTTTGAATATTCTTAATGTGGCTGGTAAGTCATTTATGGTTATTTGCGAAGACCTGAATGGCAGATCTCATGGCAGGGTTCCTGCAGGTATTAATAACAGTACCTGCGAAATGTACTTATTGGATATGAGCATTGAGGCTCCAACTGTTGAAGACCTTACAAGAGTATCTATTGTGCCAATGGGTGCAGAAGTTACCGGCGCCTGCCCTACACCTGATGGTAAAACTTTACTGGTAAATTCTCAGCACCCGTCTTCAGACAATCCTTATCCATATAACAACTCACTTACTTATGCTATAACAGGATGGGATGTGGCTGTTTCTGCAGTCTCTAACATTAAAGAGATAGATTTAGGAGAAGGATTTAAAGTATGGCCAAACCCGGTTAGCCGTTTCCTTAAATTCAATAAAGTAGTGGATGCTGCTATTTACGACTTTAGTGGTAAGCGTATGAAGGTATTCCGTGGTATGGAATCAATTGATGTTTCTGACCTGGCTCCCGGTACCTACTACCTGCGCACCAGCGAAGGCGATTCTCAAAAGCTAATCATTCAGTAATTTTAATTTAAGAATAAGCCTGGTGCTCTGTTTCAAGGGCTTTTATTAAGCTGAACAGAGTACCGGGCTTCTTTTATGCTCTGTGTATGAAGAAATTTTCCGCACTGAATTTCAGTTTATTTATTTTTGCATGTTGTTTCCTGTTTGCTGCCTTTCAGGGCCAGCAGGAACTGCCGGTACAGAAAATTCAGAGAAGGTATATGGCCGATCTGGAAACCTGCCGGACAAGCATAGAAAATTTAAACCGGCAACTCCGGAAAATGGATGGTGAGAAGGATCTCACTGTCAGCCGCAGGCTTTTCCGGGAAGCAAGGCTGGCATTCAAAACTGCAGAGCCTCTTGCTGCTTATTACGACCCGGAATTTATCCGCAATTATATCAACGGAGCGCCACTTCCTTCGCTGGAATTTAACTCTCCCTCTCTTTCTATTCTTGATCCATCGGGCTTTCAGCCCCTGGAGGAGGTTCTTTTTGCGGAGGATGCACTGGAGCAAAAGGAACATATTCTACAGCTTTCGGGTGAATTATGGGAGCGCTTTAAAGAATTTAACCAATATCAGCGCGCAATTCCCGTGCAGGACAGGCATATCTTTGAGGCAGTCCGTTTTGAGCTTATCAGGATTTTTACTCTTGGAGTGAGCGGCTTCGATTCACCTGTTATTTTATATTCCCTGCCCGAGTCGGAAAAAGCGCTGAAAGCATCTTCCTGGCTTATGGCGCAGTACCTGCCAAGCCTGAAAGAAAAGGATAAAGCCCTTGCTGAGGAAATGGAAAAAACATTCAGTGCCGGAGTGCAATACCTCAGAAAAAATACAGATTTTGATAAATTTAATCGTGTTGAATTTTTAACTTATTATCTGAATCCTCTCTTCCGCCAGGTGCTGCGGGCGCAGCTTGCCCTGGGAGTGGAAACTATTTATGAGATTACTCCTGCCTATAAAAAACAATCGTTTAATTACCTGTCGGAAAATATTTTTGACGAAGACTTTTTAAATCCTTTTTATTATACCAGGATGAGCTCATCCACATATTCGGCTGAACTGGTGGATTTGGGAAAGGTACTTTTTTTCGATCCTGTTCTCAGCAGTAATAACCAGAGGAGCTGTGCATCGTGCCATAATCCTGAGCTGGCGTTTAGCGACGGGCAGGCAAAAAGCCTGGCTATGGATTTTAACGGCACGCTCGACCGCAATTCTCCGGGCCTGATTAATGCTGTTTATTCCGGACGCTTTTTCTACGATTTACGTACCGAAGAGCTGGAAGACCAGGTAGACCATGTGGTAACCGGAAATAAGGAATTCCATACCAGCTACTCCTCCATAGTGGAAAAGCTGGCGAAAAGCCCTGATTATGTGCAATTGTTTAAGGAAAATTTTGCTGATCGCGGGGCGAATGCCCTGAGCCCTCAGACAGTATCCACTGCGCTTGCGGCTTACCTTGTTTCTCTCCGTAGTTTTAACTCACCCTTCGACAAATATGTACGTGGTGAGGGAAGTTTGCCTGCCGAAGCAATTAAAGGAGCAAATCTTTTTATGGGTAAAGCAGGCTGCGCTACCTGTCATTTTGCCCCTGTTTTCAGCGGCCTGGTTCCTCCTCTCTACCAGGAAAACGAATCGGAAGTTTTAGGAGTGCCGGCTACAAAAGACACTGAAAATCCGGTATTGGATCATGATCCCGGCCGTGCAAAGGGAATATTAAAGGAGCAGGCTCATATTTATAACCATTCTTTTAAAACAACCACAGTAAGAAACGTAGCGCTTACAGCGCCCTATATGCACAACGGAGTTTATTCCACTCTTGAGGAGGTAGTTGATTTTTATAATAAGGGGGGCGGCATTGGCCTTGGCCTGGACGTTCCCAACCAGACTTTGCCTCCGGACCCACTGGAGCTTACTGCTCCGGAAAGACAGGCCATAGTTAAATTTATGGAAAGTCTCAGCGATACAACCGGTCTTACAAGCCCTCCTGCACGCTTACCCGCTTTCCCTGATGAAAAGGGCTTAAATGCACGCGTGGTTGGCGGAGTGTATTAAAAGGAACTGAAGCAGGAAGGAGATTTATTGTCTGTTTGTCTAACCATTTAATTAAGAGTGCGTTATAAAATAGAAAAGCACAATTATGGAAAATAAAACAACAAACAGTAAAGACGGACAGGAGAGAAGGGAAAACATTCAGCAGCGTCCGGACCATGTGGATGATAATAATAAGAAGCCTGTAACACCTGAGCCGCCACAACGGAAAGATCCGGGGGCAAAGCCTGATGCAGAGGATTAATTTCAGTCCCGGTATTAAAAATGGCAGGTTTCCCTGCAGAACCAGTTTAAATATTTAACTCATTAGTACCCTTACCCGGGTACTTTTTTTATTTAAGGCTTCAGGAATTGTTTTTAACAAAGGGGGGCTGATCCGGAGGTATTTGAACAGTGCTCTTCCACAGCGCCGGTTTTAGTTGAAATTACCTTTCTGCGAGCTCACTTACGTGTGCAATAAGTTCTCTGGTAGAGAATGGCTTTGTAAAATAAAGATCTGCTCCGGCCTGGTAACCCTTTTCAATTTCTTCTTCCTTGCTTTTTGCTGAAAGAATAATGATTTTAATATGCTTCAGTTCGGGCGATTGCTTTACAAATTCGCAAACTTCGTAACCGTCTACCTCGGGCATCATAATATCAAGTATAATAATGTCCGGTTGCTCTGCCCGGATGAGCTGAAGTGCTTCTTTGCCGTTCCGGGCGATAAATACCCCATAGCCTTTTTTTCTCATCAGGAAATCGAGCGAGAGCAAAATATTAGGCTCATCATCGACCAGTAAAACTTTGGTTTTTTTATTCTGATGGCTGTTCTTCATTTTTTTATTCTTTTATGATGGGAAGCAGGATTACAAATCTTGCTCCTGGTCCTGCAATATTCTCAGTCCGGATGCTGCCATTGTGGTATTCTACAATTTGTTTGCTGATTGCCAGGCCGAGCCCGCTGCCCACAGGTTTTTTGGAATTCTGGTCTTTTACCTGGAAGAATTTATCAAAGATCAGTTCTTCGCTGCCTTCCTCTATTCCTTTTCCGTTGTCTTCAATTGTTATTTTTATGCCCTTATGCTGCTGTTGGGTATAAACCGAAATCCGGCCTCCTTCTTCAGGGCAAAATTTTATCGCATTTGAGAGCAGGTTAACAAAAACCTGCACCAGGCGGTCGGGATCGGCAAATGCCGGGGGTAAATTATATTGTAATTCTTTAATTACCTGAATATTTTTTTCGGCTATAAGCCGGTCCAGGGCATCTAAGGATTCCTGCAGGAGCAAATTTATATTTACCGGAACCAAAGAAAGTTTTTGTTTGCCTGATTCATATTTTTCAAGATCCAGCACCTGGTTAATCAGCCGGTTCATGCGGTTTGTTTCCTTTATAATTGTCTGCAAAAACTGCAGCCTGTCTTTTTCTTCCAAATCGGGGTTGTCGTACAGTATTTCAGAAAATGCTCTTATAGAGGTTAATGGTGTACGCAGCTCATGTGTTACAGTGGTAATAAATTCATTCTTCCGGTGGTCGAGTAAATTCAGCTTTTCGTTTGTTTCCCGCAGCTGTTCTGTAGAACGCGCCAGTTCTTCTGTTTTTTGCTGCAACTCCCGGTTACTGGTAATAATGTCTTTGGTTTCCCTTAGCATTTTAAATACCTCCTCCCGTTTTATTTCTTCCTCTTTTTTTATTACGGAGGCAATCATAATCCGGGCAGATGTGGCACCAATAGCCCCGGATAATAATTTTTCTACATAATTGATCAGCCGCGCATCCGCCTGCCCTTCGTTAAGTTCAGTCTGGTATTTCAACCCGAAGTGGGTGAGAGCTACCTCTGTTTTGGTCTCTCCCAGCAGTTTGTTTAACAGCTGGCGCAGGTCAGAAAGGTAGGCAGTGCCTTTCCATGCAATAGAGTTTTCATAGAAATTTTCATATTTAAAGATATCTACAAAAAACTCTGCCTGGTTTTCTTCCCTGGAAGAGGGAGTGGTATAGAGGGACGTTCCAATGCAGGCAACTAAATTAAGGGACAGACTCCAGAATATGCCATGGGAAACGGGGGAGAGGTGGCTGAGCCCGAAAAGCTGGTAAGGATGCAGGAAATCCAGACCAAAAGGGCCTTTCAGCATAATACTTTCCGGCAGAATACCGGCTGTTACAATAGTAGGGAGCACGAGGGTGTAAAACCAGAGTGCGAAACCGGTGAGGAGGCCTGCAAGTGCTCCTTTGCCGTTAGCTCCTTTCCAGAACAGGCCACCAATTGCCGCCGGGGCAAACTGAGCTATTGCAGCAAAAGAAATTACTCCTATGGATACCAGTGAAAAGTGTGCAGCAACACCCTTAAAATACAGGTAAGCCAGCAGCAGGATCAGGCCCACATTAAAGCGCCTGGTGAAGAGTGTAATGCTGCTGATTTTGTGGGCATACCTTTGCTTCATAAAAGGCAGGCTTAAGATGAGTGGCATGGTTACATTATTGCTCAGCATAATACTAAGGGCTACAGCGGACATAACAATCATGCTGGTGGCTGCGGAGAAACCTCCAATGTAAGCCAGCAAAGCAATTTCGTGCTGTTCAAAAGCAAGTGGTAAGGTAAGAACATAGGTGTCGGCATCAATAGAGGAGGGGAGGAGAAGTTTGCCGCCGAAAGCTATGGGTAAAACAAACAGATTAATAGCCATGAGGTAAAGCGGGAACAGCCACATGGCTTTTTTAATGTGCCTCTCATCTGTATTTTCCACCACTGCCAGCTGGAACTGGCGGGGAAAAAAAAGGAATGCAGCCATGGAGAGCAGCGAAATCCAGAACCAGTTGTCTGTGTCAGTTTCATGGCTGAAGGTAAACAGCCGGCTGATTTCAGGATTCCGGGCTGCCTGTGCAAAAAGGTCACCGGCGCTGTCAAAAAGGCCGAAACACACAAATAAGCCAATCAGCAGGAAAACCAGTAATTTAATGAGTGATTCAAAAGCAATGGCTATTACCATTCCTTCATGCCTTTCTGTAACATCGAGCCTGCGCACGCCAAAAAGGATGGTAAATACAATAATGGCCAATACCATATAAAATGCAGAATCCTGGTAAAAGACGGTTTCATAATTATAGGCAGGGGAGGAATTCAGGTTTTTATGTACCAGAATTGTATAGCTGGTGGCAATTGCTTTTAGCTGTAGCGCAATATAGGGAGTAATGCCAAGTACACAGAAAATGGCAACCAATATACCCGTGAGGTTATTGTTGCCATAACGGGCAGCAATAAAATCTGCCAGGCTGGTAATATTCCGGGCTTTGCAAATCCGGATTATTTTCCGGAGGATGATCCACCAGAGGGGAGCCAGCAGAGTGGGGCCAATGTAAATGGTAAGAAACTGAAGGCCACTTACTGATGCTCTTCCCACACTTCCGTAGTAGGTCCAGGCGGTGCAGTAAACAGCAAGCGACAGGGCGTAAATATAAGGGTTATTTACAAGGCTGAATCCGGCCCGGGAACGCTTTTCGCCCCACCAGGCAATAGCGAAAAGGAGGGCAGCATACCCGAGGGAAAAACCAATAACCACCCACTCATTGAGCATAAGTCAGCATTGAGGAAAAGAATCAGGAAGCGGATATCAGAACAAAGTATAAAACACAAAATAGCGAGTATTATGTATAAACGCAAACGTTAGCGCAAAGCTTTATGTGCAACAGCTTTTTCCTGATATTTAAGATGCTGATTTGTTTTTACGGAGCTCAATTACCGTAATTTCAGGCCATATGCCTACCCTGCCGGAAAAGCCAATAAAGCCAAAGCCGCGGTTAATGTATAACGATCTGCTGTTCTCCGTTTTCAGGCCTGCCCAATGCGGGTAGCGGTACTGCACGGGACTCCATTTAACAGCAGGGGTTTCTATACCGAACTGCATGCCGTGGGTGTGGCCCGACAGTGTGAGCTGTATCTTTTGAGGATGGTTCTTTACCTTTTCCTCCCAGTGCGAAGGGTCGTGGGAGAGCAGGATCTTAAATGAATCTTTCTCCGTTCCGCGCAGTGCTTTGTCCAGGTCTCCCTGCTGTATAAATCCTGTACCCCAGTTTTCCACACCTATCAGTTCTATTTTCTGTCCATCCTTTTCTATGCTTACATTTTCGTCCAGCAGCAGGCGGTAATCCATTTCGGCATGCTGTTGTTTTAGCTTTTCAATATTGGCTGCTTTCTCTGCCGGGCTGTTCCACTCCACATATTCCCCGTAATCATGGTTGCCCATAATTGAGTATTGGCCAAAAGGAGCTTTTAACTGTTTAAAATATGGAATCCAGGGGGTAATCTCACTGGCAAGGTCGTTAATCAGGTCGCCGGTAAATACAAATAAATCCGACCGCTGGGCATTAGCCAGCTCAATTCCTCTTTGTACCGCATCAGCATTATCAAAGCTGCCGGAATGAATATCGGAAAGCTGGGTAATGGTAAATCCGTCGAAGGCCTCAGGCAGCTCATCGAAGTAAAGAGTCTGACGGTGAACGGTGTAGTCATATTTGCCCCTGGCAATGCCGTAAATAAAGGAGGCGAAAGGGATGCCTGCCATTAAAAGACCTATGCTGCTTATGAACTTTCGCCGGCCGGGCATAAGGGACTCGCCGGTACTATCATTTTTACCGGTATTGTCATTTTCATAAGCATGATATGAGGTGGCAGCCAGGCGGTAAATATCTTCTGCAAAAAGAACGAAGGCAAAAACAAGTTTAGTAACAAAGAGGGTGATGAAAATATTGATCATCCACTGAGCGAAAGAAGGAATGCCTTTAGCAGTATCTGCCAGCAGAAAAGACAGGACAAGTGCCGCACTTGTTCCGGTAAAAATAAGCCGGAAAAGCCAGTAAATGGCTCGCCTGCTACCTTGGCGCCAGCCTGCAGTAATAGTTTTAACCCCCTGAAATGCATACCAGTCAAGACAAAGGGAGATGAGAAGAAGTGCAACAATGAATAAAAACATAAGAATTGATCTGTTAACCCGTTTAAAACAGATGGTTTTATTTTATGTTTTGCAGGTTTAGATCAGTGGCAGAAATTGAATGATATTAATCGGGTAAAAGCTTCAATTTCATGGAGTAATCTCTACTGGCCTCTTAATTATTCGCTCTTACCCCTTACTGTAAAAGCGGTTCCAATTATGAGTAGTATCCAAATCAGGAAAATATAAACATACAGCACAGGAAAGCTGCCGGCCGGAACATATTTATTGAACAGGCCGAGGAGGGGATAATTAAAGAGGGCAAGAAACAGAAAAAAGATAAATGTCAGTTTTTGGTTTATCGGTTTTTTCCTATTCATAACAGATTTATTATTCAGGAAAATTGTAAAAACCAGCCGGGGGGTATTTTATATCCCGCGGCTGGTTTTTGTTTATTTAATGTGTAATGGTCGCTGCAGCTGCGCCTCTGGGGTAACGAATCGATTCTGTCATTTCCTGTACATCCTGAGGCGGGGCAGGGGTGAATTTCATTACCACAAAGGAAATTATAAAGTTGATAATCATTCCCAGTGTTCCTATGCCTTCCGGAGATATATTGAACCACCAGTTTGCCGGGGCTATTGCCTCAGCAGACAATCCAAACAGGGCATCGCCAAACTTAAAATAAACAATATAGGCCATGGTAAATAGCAGGCCGCTAACCATACCGGCAATAGCACCCTGTTTATTCATTCTTGTGCTGAAGATGCCCATAATTATAACGGGAAAGAAGCTGGAGGCGGCAAGGCCAAAGGCAAAGGCTACCACCTGGGCCACAAATCCCGGAGGGTTAATACCAAAGTAACCGGCCACTACCACTGCCACACCGGCAGCACCACGAGCTGCCCATAATTCTCCCTGTTCGGAAATGTTCGGGTTGACCATTTTTTTAATAAAATCATGAGAAATAGAGGTGGAGATTACCAGTAAAAGACCGGCAGCAGTGGAAAGCGCTGCAGCAAGGCCTCCTGCTGCCACCAGGCCAATTACCCAGTTAGGCAATTGCGCTATTTCAGGGTTGGCCAGTACAATAATATCCCTGTCTATAGATAATTCATTTGTGGCAGGATCAGCAACATAAGTTACCCTGCCATCCCCGTTTTTATCTTCAAACCCTATCAGGCCGGTTTTTTCCCAGTTGGAGAACCATTCGGGCAGCTGGCTGTACTCTGCATTGCTTACGGTTTCGATAAGGTTTACCCTGGCAAAGGCCGATATTGCAGGAGCGGTGGTATACAGAATAGCTATCAGAACCAGTGCATAGCCTGCAGAAATCCTGGCATCCTTTACCTTTGGCACAGTAAAGAAGCGCACAATTACGTGTGGTAAGCCGGCAGTACCCACCATCAGGGCAGCGGTAATAAAAAATACATCTATAGTGGATTTAGTGCCGCTGGTATATTCTGCAAAACCGAGTTCCTGGTGTAGTCCGTCGAGCTTGTCGAGCAGGTATTCACCGCCTTCAACGGTGCCTCCGAATCCTGACTGCGGAATCCAGTGTCCTGTCATCATGATCGAAATAAAAATAGCAGGAACCATAAAGGCAAAAATCAGCACGCAGTACTGGGCTACCTGAGTATAAGTAATTCCCTTCATGCCTCCCATTACAGCATAGAAAAATACGATAACCATTCCAATAATTACCCCGGTGGTTACATCTACCTGCAGAAAGCGGGAGAATACCACGCCTACGCCCCGCATCTGTCCGGCTACATAGGTAAAGGAAATAAATATAGCACATACTACAGCCACCTGGCGGGCGGTTTGGGAATAGTAGCGTTCCCCTACAAAATCAGGAACTGTAAATTTGCCGAATTTACGCAGGTAAGGTGCCAGCAGGAGCGCAAGGAGCACATATCCTCCCGTCCATCCCATCAGGTAAACGGCGCCATCGTATCCCATAAAAGAGATGAGGCCGGCCATAGAGATAAAAGAAGCGGCAGACATCCAGTCGGCAGCCGTTGCCATACCATTGGCAAGTGGGTGAACACCACCTCCGGCTACATAAAATTCTTTAGTGGAACCGGCGCGGGACCAAACAGCAATGCCAATATAAAGGGCAAAGGTCAGCCCGACAAGTATATAGGTCCAGGTTTGTACATCCATAATTATCTTGATTTTAGCTTAAATATTTATACTATTTTTTATGCTGACCTTTATAATCATCGTCCAGCTTCATGTCCGGGGCTTCTGCATTTTCGTCCTGCTCATCTACATCAAACTCTTTATCGAGCTTATTCATCAGGTATACATAAATGAAAATGAGGATTACAAATACATAGATGGAGCCTTGCTGGGCAAACCAGAAGCCCAGTTTAAATCCTCCCATCCTGATTTGGTTCAGCTCATCTGCAAACAAAATTCCGCAGCCAAAGGAACAGGCAAACCAGACAGCAAGCAGGATGAGCACATATTGGATATTTTTTCGCCAGTAGGCTTTCATTGGTTCTCTTTTCATACTTTGAATATTTAGTTCAACTGCTTATTATTCCGGGCTTTACTTTTTTATCTGAACAAGGGAATACAATGTCTTCAATCGTTTGCAGTAAACCGAATATGATGTATAGTTTTGGTAACTATATAGCTATAATAAAAAAAATGGCATCAGTCTTTAAAGCGTTCCCATTTGATCATCATGAACTTATCGCCTATTTCCGTGATGATCATTCCATTGCCCTGAAGGTTTTTCCGGTTTGCAAAATGCTCTGCCAATTCACTGTAGTTCAGTATCTTATAGGTGGGTCTGTAATTGAATTGAGCCGGTGCTTTAAGCTTGTATTTTTTTACCCAGTTCATTACAGATACATGGCTTACGCCTAAAATTCTTTCTATTTCCCGGTAGCTTACCCCTTCCATATAAAGCTGGAGGGCCTTAACTACATAGTAATTATCAATTTGCTTACCTTTTTTTTGAACTGTAAAATGGTATTCGCAGGCTTTGCAACGGTAACGTTGCCTGTCTTTTATTATTCCGCTTTTTATCGTTTTGGGGGATTCGCAGGAAGGGCAGGAGGGGTTTTGCATGATCTTATTATTTAGCTATATTTTTTTAGCCAATATATATTTATTTAGCAATATATGCTAAAAGTTAATTCTGCATAAATGGAAAATAAATAAATATTAAGCTGACAGGCGTTCTTAAGTCAGTATTATTGTTTGGGTATTTCGTGTTTTTTCAGAAAATTTAGCGGGTGTGTAGTGACTGCTGTCTGTTATAAAAAACACCGGAGGAACCGGGAGAAACAAAGAGCGGAAACAGTGGGGAGAGGAGTTTTATTTAGTTGTAGCGTCATGCTTTTCGTTGATCAGAACATTGTTCAGGTTCCAGTTCACCCTTTTCCTGAATGCCTGTTTTCTTACATGGCAGTCATCTTTAATGCAAATGGCGCAGGAGCGGGGAGGCTCACATGGATCGGCATGAATAAAGAACTCCATCTCGTTTGGCAGGCTTTTATTAATGAGCTGGTCGATCAGCTTTACCTCGTTATGTGCCTCGGTGAGGGTGAAATACCAGGGAATGGTGGCATGGCAGTCTACGTGCAGGCCATGTCCGTATTTGATTATCCGGAAGTTGTGGATGTCCATCCAGTTTTTTCTCCTGTTCCCGTCCAGCACACTTATTACCTCTTTAATTAACTGGAGGTCGGCTTCGTCCATTATGCCCGAAATGGAATCCCGTAAGAGTTTATACCCCTGGTAGATAATGAATAAGCCAAAGCAAATGGCAATAAGATTATCGAGCCATAGCTGGCCGGTAAAGTAAATAACGGCAAGGCCGGCAATAAGGCCAATGCTGGAATAGACATCGGTAAGCAGGTGCCTTCCGTCGCCTTCCATTGTAATGGAATTCAGCTGTTTTCCTTTACTTATGAGCATCCGGGCCATGCCCAGGTTTATAAGGCCGCTAAAAACAGTAAGGGCAATACCGGTGGCAATGGAAGAAACCTCATGTGGATAAAAGAAATTATATACAGCCTTGATTATAGTTGCAGTTCCTGCAATAATAATAAGAGTGCCTTCCAGTCCTACAGACAGGAACTCAATCTTTCCATGGCCGTATGGGTGGTTTTCGTCCTGTGGCTCTGCAGCTAATATTACACTGTAGAGAGCGAAACTGCTTGCCAGCACATTTACAATAGACTCCATCGCATCCGACAGGATGGAGTTGGATACTGTAATCCACCAGGTAAAGAATTTTACCATTAAAAGGAGTGCACCTATTGCAATGGCTAATCGTTGATATTTCTTCTTTTCGCTTATTTCCATAGGATGCCACAAAGGTACGGTGGTTCAGTGATTATCCACAGCTTTACCTCCTCTTCTTAACAAATGGTCTGAAAATAAATCTGCCTTATAAATATCTTTCAAGGAAGCAGGTTTTTCAGATATATGTAAGGCCCCCGGCTGTACTCAAAGGGTATTTTTACCGTTCATTTGTCAGCTTTCAGGGTGTGATCTCTCTTTATGAAAAGTTGTAGTTTTTGCGCTAAAAGTTAAACACATTAACGGGGCAACCGTTTGGATTCTAAAAGGAAAAGCAGAGAAGATAACTCAGCTTATTTAGAACTTAAATTTTTTAAACATGAAGAGACTTTTTTTACTTACAGGTTTATTTCTTGCTTTGGCAGGCAATGCTGTAATGGCGCAGAATCCGATTGAAACAGTTCCTCAAACTTCAGCACCGGTGGCAGGCGATGTTATCAGTGCAGGTAACTGGATGGTAGGAGGAAGTATAGGATCACTGGCCCTTAATTTCAGTACCGGTACCTTTCAGCTTGATCTTAACCCAAGTGCGGCTTATTTTATAAGCGACCGTGCGGCAATAGGGCTGCAGACAATTGTAGGTTTAACAGCTTACGATGGAGGAACCAATTTCAGGTATGGACTCACCCCTATGGTGCGTTATTATTTTCCGGAAGGAGCCAGGCCATCCGGAAGGTGGTTTGCAGAAGCTAATATAGGCTTTGCCGGTAGTTCTTTAACAGACAATACATCGGATGAAAATTTCTCCTTTCTTTTCGGGCTGGCTGCAGGTTATGCCCACTTCCTTACTGAGCATGTAGCTCTTGAAGGAAAAGTAGGATATACTGATACAGAAGCGGACTTAAATACCTCCGGCCTCGGACTTTCTCTGGGCTTCCAGATTTACCTGCCTGGGAGAGAAAGGTAATAGAATCAGGCAACTAAATATACATGAAGCTGTCTTCGCAGATGCGGGGACAGCTTTTTTTGTGTTCTGTAGAAATGAGCCGCATGAATCGGCAAAAAGTCTTTATTTTATAACAGCAGTTCCAACTTTCCTTTTGCTATACGGGTCAGTAAATTACAGGAAAGAAGGAAGTTAAAGAAATAACATTATTGAAATGGAGAGAATCAGGTTAGCTTTTTTATGCTTTTTGGGCGTTTTATCGGTTGCCGTCTGCTCCTGCAGAGATAATGAGGGAGACTTGCTGACCGTGGTAAAAGGTACGGTTACAAATAGAGTGACCGGAGAAGGCATGGAAGAAATTCCTGTTGAAATTTGGAAATGTTCAGGGGGGATAAATATTTCCGGTCCAAACTGTGATTCCGCAATGGTTACTTATACCAATGCAGATGGTGCATATGAGATGAAATTTGTTTCAAAAAAAGGAGTCTACTATAAAACCGGTTTTGGCATAAACGATAAAGTTCCAATACTTCCGATTGACTATTATGGAAACCGTGTAAGGGAGGGGGAAGTAAATGAATTTGATTATCAGTCGATTCCTTATCAGGTTCTTCAGATGGAAATAACAGTTTCCAAAAAGGATAAAAATTATTTACATATCAGTATAATGGCATCGGATCCGGAAGGGAAGGTAGGCGGGGCTTTTGATTTGTTAAGGGACACAGTAAGGGCTAATTCTGTTATAGATACAATTATTTACAGAAAAGTATTGCCACTGAGCAACTACATTATTTCAAAGACGCTAAGTAACAGGACAGGAACCAAACCGGGAAACTATTCTTATGAAGATCTGGAATACAAAGATTTTCCTGCAATTTATAAACCATATGCAGACACTACTATTGTAAAGGTGAATTAATTTTTTTGTCATGCTTCTTCAAAAGGAAGAAAGAACGAATTGATTCCGGGCCGGAAAATAATGCCTTTACTTTGGGGCTAATACCCTTTGGGCAAAATCGCGGTCACCATCAATATTATGTGAGTAGGGCAGGCCGAGGATTTCTGCAATAACAGGATACACCTGCACATTTTCAAAAGAAGGAACAGTGGCTCCCTTGCGAAAGGCGGGGCCCCATGCATAAAAAACAGCATGCATATCTTTTACCCGGGCAGGATCGTAACCATGGTGGCCGGGGTCGGGCGGCTTTTCAGAATAATGGAATATCTTTGGCCAGTCGGCTACAAGGGTAATGTCGCCAATACGGTGGTGGTAATCATGCTTCGCGCCATACTGCAGGTGCCCGGGCATCCGGTTCTTCCTGTATACCCTAAACCCTTCTGCCTCTTTCCTTAATCTCCGGTAGTCTTTCCTGATGCTCTTTTTATCTTTTGCATAAAGCTCAACTATAATATCGTCCTTGGAAATAATATAGCGGGAGGTGTCTGCCCATGCAGGCAGGGATAAGGTGTTTTGGGTATCGGCACGGGTCATGCCATGGTCGGAGACAAAAATGAAATTAACCTCCAGCCCGGTATTTGCAACTGCCTCATAAAGCTCTTTTACTGCTGCATCCACAAAGCGAACAGCCTCAAGTGTTTCACGTGAATCAGGTCCGTAATTATGGCCCGCATGGTCCACTTCCGGTAAATAAAACGTGATCAGGTGCGGCCGTTGGGCTTCCGGCAGCTCCAGCCAGTTTTTAACGGTTTGAATACGTTTTCCGACAGGAATCAGCTCATTGTATTTATAATGGTAAGTGGGATAAACTCCTTTTACCGGAGCTTCTGAGCCCACCCAGAAAAAGCTTGCAGTTAGCATTTGCTGCTGTTCTGCCAGTACCCATATAGGAATGCCGCCATACCAGCTTCCGTCTTCAACAGCTTTCCGGTTGCCGGGAGAATAATGTTCATCTCTTTGGGGATCATAAAAGCGGTTGTTGATCAGTCCGTGGTGGGCAGGGTAGAGGCCGGTAGCAATGGTGTAATGGTTAGAGAAGGTTTTAGAGGGAAAGGAGGGGATAAGCGATTCTGCCTTTGTTCCCCTGGAACAAAAGGCGGTAATATTCTCTGCCCCGAACTTTTCTGCATAATCATAGCGGAATCCATCTGCTGAGATAAGGATCACGTAGGGCTTCTCCTGCTGAGACAGGCTGTTCCGCCGGTCCTTTACTATTTGTTGTGTGGTATCAGTCTGTGCTGCGGCAAAGACTGAGGAGAGAAAAAGCAGTGTAAAGAGGTGTGCTTTCATGACTTAAAGTTAAGCTATTGCTAACAACTATCAGGTCTTTTACTGCTGAAATTTAAATTTGATATGGGCTTCCATACAACCATGTGGGGTTCTTTTCGTAAAGATGATTGTATTAATTTTTTTAACTAAATGAATAAAATTATGAAAAAGAAAATGTTCCTGTTTTTATGTGGCCTTTTATTTACTATGACTGCTGTAAAGGCCCAGGATTCCGGTTTTGGCTTACGGGCGGGTATTAATACCGATGAAGTGGACAATGAAATAAAAATCGGACCACATTTTGGTGTTTATTATAATATAATGCTGGCCGATAATTTTGCCATACAGCCTGAAATTCTCTATTCTATTCAGTCCTCAGGTATTCCTGTAAATGATGCTTCCGGTGCCAGTATGTCCACCAGCCAGAACACATCTTATATCAACATTCCTGTTATGGCGAAACTTTATGTAGCGCCAGGTCTGAATGTTCAGTTAGGACCTTACTTTGGCTTTTTGATGTCGGCCAGAAGCGATGATGATGCTGATATTTCATTGAAAGCAGATTTTTCTGATACTGACTATGGATTGGCCGCAGGTGCTGCTTACGAATTCCCCGGAGGATTTAACATTGGTGGCAGGTATAATTTAGGTCTTGCAGATGTTTCTGAAGGATTGAACAGGGACGGTGCTATCGGATCTGTGGATAAGCGTTATACTAACCAGTTTGCACAGTTCTTTATTGGTTTTACATTTTAATAATAATCAATAAGATAAAGGTGCAAACCTGAAAAAACAATATCCCCTTCCCCGGAAGGAATGTAAAAGGAGAAACCTCCTGCTTTTAGCCTGGTGTATAAAATTTACCTGGCAGCTAAAGCAGGAGGTTTTTTTTGATTTTAACCAGGGGCTGTGCCCTCTTTTTTTACCTCTTCCTGACTTTAGCGCAAACCGGCCGGATTTTTAATTTTAATGTTCAGGAGGAACCAGATCAGGTGCGCAATTAAAAAAATAATAAAGCCATATAAAGTGGTGATGAAAGAAACACGGAGGCCTCCGGCCAGCACTTCCCGGGTCATTCCGCCCTGAGCTGAAATGTATTTCATGGCTTCATACAGACCGATAATCTGACCCAGTATTCCCGTAACTAAAGCCAGCATTCCAAAGAAACGGATATAATAAATTTGGTTTGGCGGTATTGATGTTCCCGATGTTCCATAAATGGCAGCGGCGCACCTGAAACTGAAGTAAAACATGGTTAAGGCCATTATTGTAACAAGGCTCATAAATTCCCATCCACCTTCGAAAAATAGTTGTAACATAATAAAACAGGGTTAAGTGAAATAATCTTTCCCGATATTGAAGAAAAACCAGCTGAGTATCAGGTTCAGTTGCGGATTTCTCTTACTGCTGAAAGAATTAATGCCTATGCTGACTACTGAGCCTGTCCGCTGCCTGATTATCGATGATGAGCCAATTGCCCGCCGGATAATCCGGAATCACCTGGAGAAGGTGGATGGTTTTACCGTGGCTGCAGAATGTAGTAATGCGCTGGAAGCATTTCATCTGCTACAGGCCGATAATCATCAGTTGCTGTTCCTTGATATCCGGATGCCCCGGCTCAGCGGCCTGGACCTGCTGAGAAGCCTGCAGCATAAACCAAAGGTAATTATTGTGTCGGCGTATCGGGAGTATGCGGTGGAGGGCTTTGAGCTTGATGTAGTGGATTATCTTTTAAAGCCTGTTCCTTTTGAGCGCTTTTTAAAGGCATTGGATAAATTCCGCCAGTACCACCAGGCGGTTCAGCCAATACATAAGGAGGAAACGCCTGCTCAGGAATATATTTTCATCAGGGCCGGCAGGAAAACAATAAGGCTGGAGCCGGACCAGGTGCTGTTTATTGAAAGCATGAGCGATTACCTGAAGGTGCATACCCGGGAGCAGACTTACCTTACCAAGGAAAAAATAAGTGTAATAGAGCAGAAGTTGCCCGCCCGCTTTCTGCGGATTCACCGCTCTTTTATCATCAATACCCATCACCTGCAGGCCTATATACCGGAAACTGCCGAGGTAGCAGGCCATGAACTACCTATCAGCCGCAGTATGCGCCAGGGAGTACTGGAGGTTTTGCAGGGCAAATAAAAAAGCAGTACCCAATATCAGGATACTGCTTCCTCAAAGTCTCAATCCTATAGGCAACAGACTATAGCCTTTAATTCCCGGTCCATTTTCTATAGTCTATATTCCATTGTCTGTTTCCCCCTAAGTGGTATATACAGAATTGAACATCACATAATCAGTGGTAAGGTCAGCACCCCAGCCGGTAGCCTGAGCATCGCCGTTTTTCAGGTCCAGCTTAATATATACCTGCGATTCGCGCAGAAGTTTTTTTACAAATGCTTTGTCAAACTCTTTGGGCTGCCCGTTTTCCAGCACCTGTACCATCGATTTTTCTGTGCCTATATAAAGGTCTGCAATTTCATGGTTGAATTCCACGCCTGCATTTCCTGCGGCGCAAATAATGCGGCCCCAGTTAGGGTCACGACCGTACATGGCTGCTTTCACCAGGGTGGAATCTGAAATATTGCGGACAAGTGTGCGGGCAATCATTTCATCGGGTGCATTTTCAACGGTATATTCAATCAGTTTAGAGGCTCCTTCACCGTCAGAAACAATCAGTTTGGCAAGGTGGATCATCATTTCTTCCAGCTTTTCGCGGAAGGTAATATAGGCAGCATCCTGCTCAGAGGTAATCTCAGGGTTGCCGGCCATGCCATTTGCCAGTACCACCACCATATCGTTAGTGGAAGTATCACCATCCACTGTAATCATATTAAAAGAACGGTTGGCAGACTCCTTCACCGCTTTATTCAGGAGTTCAGAACTGATGGCCACATCTGTAACCACAAAGCCAAGCATGGTTGCCATATTCGGGTGTATCATGCCCGAACCTTTGGCCACTCCACCCATAGATACATGAGAGCCATCCAGGTCAAATTCTATAAAACCCTCCTTTGCAAAGGTGTCGGTGGTAAGGATGGCGTTTGCCACAAAAGCGCCGGCATTGGATTTGTTGCTCAGGTTCTTTACATTTTCCTTAATCCCGTTAACCACTTTTTCGGTCGGGAAAGGCTCACCAATAATGCCGGTAGAGGCAACAATTACCAGCTCTTTTTCAATTTTCAGCTCATCGGCCAGCGTTTGGGCCATTGCTTCGGCAGCCTGCCGACCCTGTTCGCCGGTACAGGCATTGGCATTGCCTGCATTTACTACAATGGCCTGGGCTTTTCCGTCGGCAATATGCCTTCTGGAAAGCTTAACCGGCTCTGCCACCACTTTATTCTGGGTAAATACAGCGGCAGCACTTGCAGGTACTTCCGAGAAAATGATCGCCAGATCTCTTCTCATGGACTTTACCCCTGTATGTGCACCCCAGCAGGTAAATCCTTTTACATTCGTTATATTATTAATCATGTTTTAGTTTTTAGTCTATAGTCGTAAGTCCTGAGTCTTTAGCATCGGGCTTTAGTGTCAGAGCATTGAGAGTTTAGTCCGGAGAATGAAAGGAGAAGCCTTCCGTATGAGATCTCCCGTTTCCTGTTTTTATTCCCAAATCTCATGTCTCAAATCTCCCGTCTCCCGTCTAAATTAAGGATTCACAGGTACAATTCCCAATCCTGCTGTTTCCTCCAGGCCAAACATCAGGTTCATATTATGAACTGCCTGTCCTGCTGCTCCTTTAACCAGATTATCGATGGCACTTAGTGTAATAATACGGTTGGTACGTTCATCGTAGGTGGCAAATACATCGCAGAAATTAGAGCCTCTGACATCTTTTACAGAGGGTGCCTTTTCTCTTACCCGTACAAATGGCTGGTCGGCATAAGCTTCTTCGTAAACCTTTTTTATTGCCTCCTCAGAGGTTTTTTTCAGGGGCCGTGTGTAAATCGTGGCCAGAATGCCGCGGTCGATGGGGAGCAAATGGGGAGTGAATTGTACAACAGGTCCTTCCTGGTGGAGGCTGTTGAGCGTTTCCTCTATCTCTACTGTGTGGCGATGCGTTTTGAGGCCGTAGGCTTTAAAATTGTCGTTTACATTAGAGAAGTGAGTAGTTGTGCTGGGTTTTACACCGGCACCGGTAATACTCGACTTTGCATCAATTATAATATTGGCAGGGTCAATCAGCTTATTTTTCAAAAGCGGGTACAGCCCGAGAATAGAACTGGTAGGGTAGCAGCCGGGGTTTGCCACCAGCCGGCTTTCTTTAATTTGTGCCTTAAATAATTCAGGTAATCCGTAAACAGCATTTTTAAAACCGGCAGGGAAAATATGTTCCTGCCCGTACCAGTTTTTATAAACGTTTTCATTGCTCAGGCGGAAATCGCCGGAGAGGTCGATGATCTTAAAGTCAGCATCATGAAAATCTTTAATGAAGTTCATGGATACCCCATGAGGAAGGGCAAGAATTACCACATCCAGCTGGTGGTTTTTTACTTCAGCAACAGGCTTTAGCACTGTATCCACCATTCCGTAAAAAGCAGGGTGAATGTCGGAGAATTTCTGACCTGCTTTGCTTTCAGAGGTAATTAATGATATTTCGGCATTGGGGTGGTTGTGCAGGATCCGGACAAGCTCAGAGCCGGTATAACCGGTAGCGCCGATAATCCCTATTTTCAGTTTATTCATTTTTGAGTTTTTTAGTTTGAACGTTCACGCGTGGAAGGTTTGCTTGAACCCTTTCATTCATTTTTACTTGCTTTGTTGAATGTGTTCCTGGACTGTTTCTGCTACGACCGCCAGTGCTTTTTCCAGGTCTTCGTAAGCAATGTTTAAAGGTGGAACAAAGCGGAGTACATTGCCGGCAGTGGCATTTCCTATCAGGCCCTTCTCCAGCATAACGGCTACCAAAGGCTTGGTTTCAAACTCAAATTCCACTCCAATCATCATTCCCAGTCCTCTTATTTCCTTTACTGCAGGCAGATTAAGCTCCTTCAGCTTTTTCATCAGCCACTCACCTTTTTTACCGGCTTCTTCCAGCAGGTTTTCCTCTTCTATTACCTCAAGGGTAGCCAGGGCAGCAGCACACACCATAGGGTTGCCGCCAAAGGTGGTGCCATGGTCGCCGAAATTAAGGGCGGCGCTTACTTTTTCGCTTGCCAGGAATGCGCCAATTGGTACGCCGCTGCCAAGGCCTTTGGCCAGAGTCATTACATCGGGCTGAACGCCGTAATGCTCCTTGGCAAACATTTTTCCTGTACGCCCGATACCGGTCTGGATCTCGTCGAATATAAGTACAATACCATGTTCGTTACATAGTTCCCGTACCTGCTTCAGGTATTCTGCATTTGCGGGGCGTATGCCGCCTTCTCCCTGTACCGGCTCCAGAATAATAGCAGCTGTTTCTTTGCTTACAGCTTTCCGCAGGGCCTCAATATCATTGAAGGGAACCTGACTAAAGCCGGATGGAATAGGTTCGAAGCCATCCTGCATTGCTTTTTTACCTGTGGCAATGGTAGCCAGGGTACGGCCATGAAAAGAGTTGACCATAGATATCACTTCGCCGCCGCGCCCGATGCTGTGGGCATATTTACGGGCCACTTTAATGGCGCCCTCTACCGCCTCAGCTCCGCTGTTGGAGAAGAATATCCGCTCAATACCGGCAAGCTTTGTAAGCTTTTCAGCCAGCTTTGCCTGTGGCACACTTGCAAAAAAGTTAGATATGTGCATAAGCTTAGCCGCCTGGTCCTGCACTGCCTTAACCACTTGAGGGTGGCAGTGGCCAACGTTATTTACGGCAATACCAGCCAGTACATCAATATATTCTTTTCCTTCCACATCCCATACTTTCGCTCCTTTTGCCCGGTCCAGGGTAAGCGGGTAGCGGTTAAAGGTTGGCAGGTAATGCTTTTTATCGAGTTGGTAGTATGATTGATTACTATTCATGAATTTATGGGCGTATGAGTGTTCCTGAATTTTCGTTTTGGGTGGCTGCAACAATTTGCGCCGGTTTGGTGCCATTGATAATGCGTGCTTTCTTTGCGCCATTCTGCAGGGCTATTCTGCATGATTCCATTTTCGGAATCATGCCCCCCTGTATTACTTTATCTTCTATAAGAGAGTCGATTTCCGTATAAGGGATTTCCTTAATAAGAGAGGAGGGGTCTTTTATGTCTTTCAGCAGTCCGTCCACATCGGTAAGCACCAGGTACTGGGCAGCTTTAAGAGCGCCTGCCAGGTGCCCGGCAAACATATCGGCATTAATGTTAAAATCATTTCCTTTTTCATCAGCGGCCAGGCAGGTAACTACCGGAACGGAACCGCTGTCGAGGATGGCCTTTACCAGGCTCACATCTATTTTTTCAATATCACCCACCTGGCCAAGGTCGTAGATTTTTGTTTCGTTACCTTCTTTTTGCTGATGAAGCCGTTTTTTTGCAATGGCAAGACCTCCGTCTTTACCGGAAATGCCCACTGCTTTATAGCCAAGGCTGTTGAAGAGGCTTACAAGGCTCCCGTTTACCTGTCCTTTAAGGGCCATTTCCACATATTGCATCGCTTCGGGAGTTGTTTTGCGGTGCCCCCCGATAAATTCCGACTCAATTTTTGCCAGATCAAGCATTTGCTGGATAAAAGGTCCGCCACCATGTACAAGTACCACCTGGTGGCCCTGATCTTTGAGAGAGCCAATATGTTGAACAATTTCTTTTTTCAGATTTTCATTAATCATGGCATTGCCACCATACTTGATAAGAATAATGGACTGATCAGGGGAATTGGGTGTAGTCATACTATAAAATTAAGGTGTACGCATTAGCATTAATAACCATGCAGATTACATTTTGATTAAAAAAGTTACAATGCGCTGCCGTGGCTGATGGCATAAATATTCTTCTGCAAATTTAACACAATTAAATTATGCACACAAAAATTGATATATTATACTGATAATCAGGAAGAACAGATTATATTGCAGGAGAATTTGGCTTCGCAGGTAAAGAAAAAGCGAGGCGGGCATTGTGGAATGCTTAAAACATTACATGGCCCGAAAGAGTAATAATCCCGAAAAAGTAAGTAGCAGGAGGCATGGGCAAAACGGGCCAGCCATCAGAGTGGTTTTAAAGTTGAAAACCCGCTCCTTTTCAGGTTCCGGAATGTGATTAAATTTTTATTTTACTATAGTGGGTGGCGGTATGCAGAGGAGAAGAATAAATCAGAATTTCATAAAAAATATTTTTGGAAGAACGGCCTGCCAGGGCTCCTGCTAAGGGGGTAAGTGCGCGGGTTTCGCTTATTTCAATGGGGTAATTAATCATTTTACATTTTGTTTCTATGGAAAAGATCTACTTTTTCTTGGTCCTGATGTTTTTTCAGGTGGGTGTTTTTGCTCAAAGCATAGAGCAGGAGAAATACCAGGTTCATTTCAAATCAGGGAATTATTTTCCTGAAAAGCATTACCAGCTGGAGAGCAGCGGAAAAAAGGGAGGTAAAGGTGCCCGTACAACAGGCAAAGAGTATGTGCTGATTCAGTTTTATACGTTGCCAGACAGTGAGATGCACCGGAAAATAAAAGCAGCAGGGATTGAATTGCTGGAATTTATCCCTGATTATGCCTACCTGGCCAGCATTCCCGGTACTGTGGATTCTGTGGTGCTTGCCAGACTGAATGTGCGTAGCCTGGAGGCAGTGCAGCCTGAGCATAAAACAGATCCGGCTCTTTTTGGCGATTTAGCTGTTTGGGTGGAAAAGGAAAAAGGAAAAGCAGATGTGGTAATAACCGCTTTCAAAGGCTACTCCCTTGCTGATTTAACAAATGACGTTGCATCCATAGGAGGGAAGGTAATAAAGGAAAACAGTGCAGGTAATATGCTTGAGGTACGGGTAAGTAAGAACCGCATCAGCAGCCTTGCCTCTTTGCAGGGAGTTGCCTATGTGGCTCCCGTTTCGCCACCGCCGGTACCCTTGAATTATTACAGCGTAACCACAGGCCGGGTAAACGTTTTACGTTCAGCCACCGGAGCTGCCCGCAACCTGAGGGGAGAGGGCGTAACCATTGCTGTGGGGGACGTTTTTTCAGGAAATATCCATGCCGACCTGCAAAACAGGGTGGCAAACCTTGCTACCTATACATCCGATGACCTGCATGGCGACCACACCTCGGGCACCATTGCCGGGGCAGGAAACCTCGATCCCCTGCATGCAGGTATTGCCCCGAAAGCTTCCCTGGTGTATACCGATATGGTGGATAATATCAACAATGCGTCTGCGTATTACACAAAGCAGAAGGTGCGGATTACAAGTAACTCTTACCGCGGATCGCTGAATGGAGGAGTATATGACTACAACAGCCGGGTAATTGACCAGCAGGCTTCTGATGGCAGCTACCCCGATCTGCTGCATATATTTGCAGCCGCAAATGAAGGTTCCGGCTTCCGTACGGTGGCAGACAGCTGGTCGGCCGCCAAAAATGCCCTGGTGGTGGGAGCGGTGGATCATAGAAATCAGATTGCTTACTTCTCAAGCCGTGGTCCTGTTAAGGATGGAAGAATAAAACCTGAGGTGGTGGCATCGGGAGTGGAGGTACATTCCACTGCTCCTGTTAACAGCTACTCGTCCCTGAGTGGCACAAGTATGGCAACCCCTGCAGTAGCCGGAATTGTTTCCCTGCTGTACGAACGATATAAGCAGCTCAATAATAATGATACACCGGATGCCGGCCTTATTAAAGCACTTATCTGTAATACGGCAGATGACCTGGGGAACCAGGGGCCTGATTTTACCTATGGCTTCGGCCAGGTAAATGCAGGCAGGGCAGTTGAGGCTCTGGAAAAAAAGAACTGGCTTACAGGAAGGATAAATGCCGGGGAGAGTGTAACGCATACAATTGCTGTTCCTGCAGGTACTGCCAGGCTCAGGGTAATGTTGTACTGGAAAGATAAGGAGGCCGCCGAAAATGCTGCCGCAGCACTTGTAAATGACCTTGACCTGAGTGTAAAAAGCGGAGGAACCACTTATTTGCCATGGGTCCTTAATACAGCTCCGGGCAAGGAAAACAGCCCTGCTGTACGTGCAGTGGACCGCCTTAATAATATAGAGCAGGTAACTGTCGACAAACCTTCCGGCCCTTATTCGTTTACCATAAACGGCGAGCACCTTGCTACAGGAGCGCAGGAGTATGTGGTGGTGTATGAAATTGAAGAGCCTGAAATTGCAGTTACATTTCCTTATGCAGGCGAATCGCTGGTGCCGGGGGAATCCGTTTTTATCAGGTGGGACCATTCAGTGGCAGGGCCATTTACAGTGGAGTATTCCGCAGATAATGGCAGCACCTGGAAAACTGTGGCAACAAACATTGCGGCCAGACAGAATTTTACAGAGTGGCAGGTGCCTGATGTGGTAACAGGGCAGCTGTTAGTAAGGGTAAGTAATGGCACTGTAACAGGCAGGAGTGCGGGCGTATCTTCCATTATGAAACTGCCCGAAAGAATGACTGCAGCCGCCCTGGCCGGCGGGAAAAAGCAGCTTAAATGGAAAAAGGTACCGGGAGCAGACAGCTATGAGGTTTTCAGCCTCAGCCCCTCCGATAAGGAGATGCAGCTGATTACTACCGTTGCTGATACCTCTGTTTTATTGCAAAACATTCCCTCTGATAATTACTGGTTTGCAGTAAGACCTAAAAACAAGCAGGGAGCAACAGGAAGAAGAACTGTAGCGGCAAAGGCCGTACCCTATCGCCAGCCGGAAAACCCTGCCTCTGTAGCAGCGGGACTGAATTATACTTACTACGAAGGAAGCTGGAATTCCATGCCTGATTTCAGTAAACTTCAGGCTGTTAAAACCGGGGTTGCAGATAAAATTCAACCTGTTGAGATCAGGCAGCGGAATGATAATTACGGCATCCGCTACACTGGTTTTATAAAGGTTCCGCAAGATGGTATTTATACTTTTCATTTATATGCCCGTACAGAAGCAAAATTTTACGTAGGAGACCGCCAGGTGGCACTGCATGCTATTGACAGGGATGGAGAAGATTTTGGAACGGGTACTATTGCCCTGCAGGCAGGTATGCACAAAATTACTTACGACTTCTATGAGCGCAATGCCGGCAGACCTTCAGAGTTTGCTTACCTGCTCATTTCCGGTGAATCTATATCCAGGAGAGAGGTTCAGAAAACTGAGCTGTTCCGGGAACTGGAAAATCAGAAACCGGTGGTCAGCCTTACATCTCCTGCCGCAAATGAGGCATTTAAGGCTCCGGCTACTGTTACTGTTAAAGCATCGGCCAGCGATGCTGACGTTACGGTCCGTAAGGTGGAATTTTTCAGCGGCACCACTAAAATAGGAGAAGATACCTCCGCTCCCTATGCCTGGAGCTGGGCTAATGTGGCTGCGGGTGAATATACCCTTACTGCAAAGGCTACAGACGATAAAGGGGCAGTTACCACCTCTGCAGCTGTGGTTATTAAGGTAGAGAGCGCCAGTGCCGGCAACCAGGTTCCGGTAGTAAATGCAGGCTCAGATAAAACCCTGCTTCTTCCTCAAAACTCCATCAACCTGAGTGGGCAGGCCCATGATGCTGACGGCCGCTTTGTGAGTTTCCGCTGGGAAAAAGTGAGCGGACCATCTGTAAGCATGAAGGGGCAGGATTCGGCTAATGTAAGCCTGAGTAATTTAGAGAAAGGGGTATATGTTTTTCGCTTCTCCGCTACGGATAATGACGGAGCCACCGGATCCGATGAAATGACACTAACGGTTAAAGGCGATGCTGTTGCCAACAAAGCTCCGCAGGTAAACGCCGGCCCCGACAAAACAGTTACTCTCCCGCTGGACAGGCTGCAGCTAAGCGCAACGGCATCAGACCCTGATGGATCGGTAGTGGCCTACAAATGGGAAAAAGTAAGCGGACCGGCTGTTGGTATGGCAAATGCCGGCACATCCACTCTTACCCTTTCTCAGCTGCAGGAAGGAAGTTATATTTTCAAAATATCTGTTACGGATGATAAAGGAGCCGTTGCTTATGATCAGCTGAACCTGAGAGTAAACCCGGCACCGCCATCCGGCAACCAGATTCCAGTGGCAAATGCGGGCCGCGATAAGGTTATTTACCTGCCCACAAATTCTATCAGCCTGAGCGGGCAGGCTATCGATTACGACGGTCGTTTTGTTCGGTTCTTCTGGGAGAAAGTTAGTGGCCCTTCGGTTACCATAAGCGGGCAGTCTGCAAACGTAAAGCTCACTAATTTAGTGGAAGGTGTTTATGTATTCCGCTTCTCTGCTACCGACAACGACGGAGCCACGGGTACCGATGAAATGACTCTTACGGTAAAAGCTACGGGCCGGAGTACTTCTGTTGCTTCGGGAGGTGTAACTGCTTATCCAAATTCTTTCCGGGATTATGTGGATGTCGAAATTCATATAGAAGAAACCGGCAGGTATGATATCAGTGTTTATGATCTTCTGGGCAGGTTCATTTACCAGAGCCAGGTAGTTTCTGAAAGTAATGATGAGGGCATTATTCACAGAATTGATTTTTCTGAAAAGAAGCTGAATGATGGTATATACATAATCAGGGTAGAGAACCTGAACAGTAATTTCAGAAAAATTGTAAGAGTGGTAAAAGGGAATAATTAAAAGCACGGAACACCACCCTGAATAAATAAAATAAAAGAGGAGACCGGCATACCGAAACGGCATGTGGTCTCCTCTTTTTATTTATTGCTGACTCACTCAGGCTGGTTAGCTGCTGCCGGGAGTTTACCTTTAACACGCAGGTGGAAATTTATTTCTCTTTTACCAGTTCCTGTTCACGGCTGTCAATTACGCAGGTGGTATTAATGCCCCCTCTCACATTATATACTGTGGAAACCCTGAGGTACAGCGCATCCTGCAGCTGCTCATGGATATCCTGGTAGATATAAGCAGTAACATCTTCCTGGGCAACCCCGATATGCCTCCATGAAAGTATATAATACTTCAGGCTTTTAAGCTCCAGAATGGTGGAGCCCGGTACATATTCTATTCTAAGTACTCCATAATCCGGTAAACCTGAAAAAGGACAAAGAGCTGAAAACTCACCCTTTTCTGTTTCGTAAATTACCTGCTGCTGTACCTTATGGGTAAAAGGAAGTTTATGAATAGATTTTTCGCGGTATTCGGGCGGTAAGAAAAGGCCAAACCTTCCTTCCGGGCGAATGCCCATCTTTTCCATATATTCCAGCGACGCTTTGGTATGTTCCACAGACTCTGCCTGCAGCTCTGTCAGCCTCTTTTCTATAGATCGCTCCTTCTCTGTCATGTATTTTGCAAAATTGATCTTAAAAACTTCTAAATATTTGGCAATATCTCACTTTAATTCTAATATTTGAAACTTTCTGAACGTACAGGGGTATCTGTTTAGTTCATCCTGCAGGCTCTGTTCAGGCAGAAAACCCAAATTTCCTCCTGAAAAGGGGCTTTTCATTCACTTTATTAAATTTTAGATAATGAATATTTCACCTGAAAAATCTGCGCTTGTCCTTCTTTCCGGAGGGCAGGATTCCACTACCTGCCTGTTTTGGGCAAAGCAACATTTTGAGCAGGTGGAAGCAATTGCTTTCAATTATGGCCAGAAACACCTGGTGGAACTGGAGCAGGCGCAGCTGATTGCAGATAAGGCAGAGGTTCCTCTTTATATATCTGATGTAAGAGGAATGCTGCAGGGCTCTTCTCTTACAGAGCATGATAAAGAAATGAGCAGCCCACATGAGCTGAATGAAAATTTACCTGCTTCCTTTGTGCCGGGCCGCAATGCACTGTTTCTGACCGTAGCAGCGAGCTATGCCTATACCCGCAAAATCCATGATATTGTAGGGGGAATGTGCCAGACCGATTTCTCCGGCTATCCGGACTGCCGCCGTGTATTTATTGATTCCCTGCAGACAAGCGTTTCTCTTGCCCTGGATGCAGACGTGCGGATCCATACTCCGCTGATGTACCTGACCAAAGCCGAAACCTGGAAAATGGCCAAAGACCTCGACGTACTGGAAATTGTAAGAGATTACTCTCATACCGATTATAATGGCGACCGCACTACTTATAATGAGTGGGGTTATGGAAAGCTCGACAATCCTGCCTCCATCCTCCGCGCCAAAGGCTGGGAGGAGGCAAAGCAAAAAGGCTGGGTGTAAGATGATTAGTGTCATCTTATAGGTTGATTAAGGTTTTGTTTCCTTTCCGTAAAAAGAAAGAAATTTGTTTCGATTCATATTGCTCTGTTTTATATTGACCATGAGTGAGTTGTGAGTTTTTCAAAACTTGGCTTCTACAAAACCTTAATCTTCTGAAAAATTATGAAAATCCTTTTTTTTAGTTCCAAATCCTACGATCAGCAATTTTTTTCTGCTTCCAATAAGCCTTTTGGTTTTGATTTAAAATTTACGGAAGTACCGCTGAATATGGGTACGGCTGTTTTAGCAGGCGGGTATGAAGCGGTATGTGTGTTCGTAAATGATATTGTAAATGAAGAGGTGGTAAAGGCCCTGGCAGCGCAGGGGGTTAAACTGATAGCATTACGATGTGCAGGATATAATAATGTGGATTTGAAAACTGCAGCGGCCTCAGGAATAAAAGTGGTGAGAGTGCCTGCGTATTCTCCCTATTCTGTAGCCGAACATACTATTGCCATGATCCTGACTCTTAACCGGAAAACCCACAGGGCTTATAACCGGGTAAAGGAGGGGAATTTTGCACTTAATGGTTTAATGGGTTTTGATCTTCACGGAAAAACAGTTGGCCTGATTGGCTTAGGAAAAATTGGTTTGGTAACAGCCCGGATATTAAATGGATTCGGCTGTAAAATTTTAGGTTACGATATAGCTAAACCGGAAGAAGCAGACAGGATTGGAATTGAATTCTCAGGCCTTGACAACTTATATAATCAGTCTGATATTATTTCACTCCATTGTCCTTTAACCCCGGATACCTATCACCTGATCAGGAAAGAAACGATTGCTAAAATGAAAAAGGGAGTCATGCTGATTAATACCAGCCGTGGAGCCCTGATTGATACAAAAGCAGTTATTGAGGCCCTGAAACAGGAACACATCAGCTACCTTGGTGTGGATGTTTATGAGGAGGAAGCCGATCTCTTCTTCGAGGATCTGTCCGGACGGGTTATACAGGATGATGTATTTATGCGACTGCTCTCTTTTAATAATGTATTGATTACAGGCCATCAGGCATTTTTTACCAGTAATGCCCTTCAGAATATTGCAGATATCACGCTGCAGAATATACAGGAGTTTGAATCAGCAAAAGGGTTGAAAAACGAAGTGCTGCTAAGCTGATGGTATATATATTATCTGTTTTGCCCATTGCTGTCTTAATTATTGTTTCATTGCTGAAGGGCGTAAGAGAAGCGGTAATGGCAGGCTTTGTACTGACAAGCCTGTTATTCTTCTTTTACTGGGATGCTTCCTTTACCCTTTTTCTGGGTACAATGGGGGTTTCCTTATTTACCACAGTAAATATATTGATGATTGTTTTCGGGGCTCTGTTTTTATATAATGTAATGCAGGGTACAGGAATGATAGATCAGGTCAGTCATTCACTCGATAACCTCCATCCTTCAAGGGAGCTGAGGTTCTTCCTCCTTGCCATTTGCCTTACTGCTTTTTTCGAAGGGGTGGCCGGTTTTGGTACTCCGGGCGCCATTGTGCCTCTTCTTCTTATTGCAATGGGCTTTAATGCAGTTTTATCAGTATCGGTGGTGCTATTATTCGATGGCTTGTTTGCTGTTTTTGGCGCAGTAGGAACGCCCCTTTTAACCGGCTTGCAGCTCCCGCTCGGGCTTTCGGGAGAGGAAGTACAACAAATCGGACTTATCTCTGCGGTAACAGGAGCTTTGGTGCAGGTTTTTGTAATATTTTTTATTTTCAGGATGTTTGCCGGAAGGCAGCAGCCTGTGGAGCATAAAGGGAAGGTATTGCTCCTGTATTCCTTTTTTGCAGTTCCTTTTTGTGTATTCGGGTATTTTGTGCCGGATTTAGCCACTGTGCTCGCTGCCCTGAGCATGCTGATTATATCTGTTTTGTATTTGCGTACGACTGGGAGTAAACCGGACTTTCGCCCCTGGCTGCCATATGCAGTTTTAGCCGTTTTGCTGCTCCTTCCTAAATTATTTTATCCTTTGAACCGCTGGATAGGCTGGGATTTAACTTTTATGGATATGTTTGGGTCCGGTTTAAAAGCTTCTATCAGGCCTTTGCAATCGCCTTTAGTTCCTTTTGTTCTGGTGGGGCTGGGAGTAGCTTTTGTAAAACGGAGTAAGTCATATTACCTGGGGGAGTCTTTCTCTAAGCTCCTGAATGTATTTGTGGTGTTGTTTCCCTCTATTGCCGTAGCCCAGTTAATGATCAATTCAGGTGTGCAGCAGCCATCTATGGTTAATAATATTGCCGCGCTCCTGAGTAATTTAGGTAATCTTTATCCTGTGTTTAGCCCATTATTAGGGATAACCGGAGCCTTTATTACCGGCAGTACAACTATTTCCAATGTAGTGTTCGGGCCTTCTCAGCTGGAAACGGCAAAGCTCCTCAATTTAAATACCAACATAATTCTGGCATTGCAGCTAAATGGAGCGGGAATAGGAAATGCAATTTGCCTTTTCAATATTATTGCTGCAGTCTCTGTAGCCAACCTTAAAAATTTTAAAGAGGTGCTTGCCACTAATATGGTGCCCACAATTTTTGCAGGCCTCCTGGCAGGAATTTTAGGGTGGCTGATGATAGCTGTATGGTAAGTTTTTCAGGCCCTAAAGGCTGGTGGGGCTTTAGGGCCTGATTTCGCTGCAAAGCCCGGCAGCTTATGCGAAGAAGTCTGCTTTAGCCTAAATTACCTCCAATTCTGCCATACAGCATCGCAGGTTTAAAATCCAATTTTTTACCAATACGCATTCTGGTGCCCCTGAGAAACTGTTGAAAACCATTGTCCGGCAGGAACTGTATGGCTGCTTCGTTTTCGGAAGGAACAACGCTGAATGGTAGTGCCTGCAGCTTAAGTTTCAAAAGGGCAATTCCGGCGGTGTCATTTTCTGCAACCACTAAACCTTCGCCCAGGGTAGGGGCATAAAAGCCGCTGATACTATTGCTGCTCCTGAAAATTCTGATTTTCGGCAGATGAGGTTCCAGTAATACCGACCTGTCTTCCCCGGATGCTTTTTTATCGAGCCGGAGGATTTCAGGATAAAGGTCCGGTGTGGCGTTTGCTATAGATGAATTTTCTTCCGGAGCGAAAGTGTATTTCTCATTTTTGAAGAACAAGTAATCTGTCTCCCGCAAAAAGCCTGCTTTTTTATAAACAGGTTCTCCCATAGGAGTTGCAATGAGTGAGATGGTGGAATGTGTGGAAATATCAACCATCTCTGTCAGGCTTTTGGTAATAAGCCCGCCTATTCCCCTGTTCCTGAATTCCGGATGGACAATAATATGCGCCAGCCAGGCAGAATCTCTATGCATTATAGTTGTGCCTATGCCTGTAATGCTGCTTCCGTCAATAACTTTTATGGGTTGGCAGAAAGGAGCGTTCAAATAAAACTCAAAATACGGGGTAATATCAGGCCAGCTATCCGGCTGTAGTTCTTTTAGTTGGGGGAGGTCACCCGTGGTCAGTGTAGCTGGTTGCATTGGTTTTTTTTGTTTCATTTCCTGCTTAAAGGCCAGGTTATTAAAATTTGTGGATCTGCAATGCTCTTTCCTTAAGGGTGTCTCATTGATTAGGGCAAGTTACAAACCTGCAGGAAAATTACCACAAGTTATTGCTTCCCTCAAACCTTCGGCATAGGCCTGGTTTAGCTTATTTTTTCTTTAATTCCTTTTCAAAGCAAACACTGTTTTCCACCTCTGCATACTGACCGTAGTTTGGAATAACCATATACAGGTTCTTTTTGTACAGTTGAATTGCCTCAGGTTGCTTTTTGCCCGTTTCCAGAATACATTTAGTATACGATAATTCCCTTGCCCAATTTTCCAGCTCTGACAGGATTTTAGTGGCAATCCCTTTTCCTCTGTTTTCAGGTGCAACATACATTCTTTTTACCTCCATTGTACCCGCCTCATATTCTTTAATCGCCCCGCAACCCAGGGGGATTCCATCTTCATAAGCCACCACCGCAAATTTGATTTTGTTAATTTTATTAAACTGGGCATAGAAAGAATGCTCATCTCCATCTCTTTTAGCTAAGTCAGCATCAAGGTGTTTCACCAGCTCAATAAAATCCGCATTATCGGAATCAGTTCTTAAAATTTGAATCACTTTTTATTTGAATTAAGAGGGCATTATGTGCTTTAAAAAGCGTGTGGCATACTTTTGCATCCTGCTGACGAAAAGATAGTTATATGTGTTTAATTAGCAAAGTGCTGTATTAACTATTTTTTTACATATTAATTACTGTGTGGTGCTTTTATGTGATCGTTTAATTATGTTTATTTGTATTATTCAACTTGTATAATACAATGGAATTGCATGAGTGAGAAAGATAAACAATTTTATGAGCTGCTGGCTGCATGGGAAGAAACCTATAAAAAGGGGCAGCTTACTTTGTGGATTTTCTTAGCTCTTAAAGACGGGAAAAAATATGTGGATGAGATTAAAGCTTTTGTAGAGGATGCCTCAAACCAGTCCATGACCTGTGAAGAACAGAGTTTGTACAGGAATCTTCGTAAGTACCAGCACATTGGCGTAGTTGATTATGAAAGGGGAAAAGGGAATAAAGGACCGGAAAGGAAATATTTTTTCCTTACAGCGCTGGGGCGGGAATTATTGGACCATTTTGTTTCCCGGAATATTAATTTGTTTTTTAATCAGAAGGTAAAGGATTTACTTAAAACAGAGGAACCATTATGAAACTAATTACACACCACCTGGTAAAATTCGGGCTTGTGCTGGTAGCTTTAACCCTTGCTTTTCGTGCGGGTTTGAGCGCTATGCTGGCAGCACATCAGTTTTCGCTCACTTGGGCTTTATCCACACTATATGGGGTAGCTGTTTTTATGTCCGGCTGGATATTCGGAAAAAGAGACAAAGTGTATTTTCCTGTGTATGATATAGGGTTCCGCTTTCATCTTGCCACCTATATTATTTTTATGCTCATAGCAGAGGTGTGGCATCTGGCAGGCTTTCAGTCGCAATATGAAAATATGAACTCAGTCCATATAACAGGTCTTTCTTGGGGTGCCGGACTGCTTTTACACTATGTTTTTTACCGGATTGCGGGGAGGGATTCCCTGAAGGGACTGAAAAGATCTGATATTTTTGAATAGCAAACTTATTTTCAGTTAAGGAAGAAAACAAATCTCCGGGGGGAATTCCCGGAGATTTGTGGTTTATCCTAAAAGCTCTTTGCACTGCCGTGCTATTTCCAGTTCCTCGTTGGTGGGAACTACCAGCACTTTTACAGGGGAGTCTGCTTTATTTATTTCGCGAACCTCACCGGAGCGGACTTTGTTCTTTTCTTCATCCAGCCTGATGCCAAGGTACTCCATATCCCTGCACACCCTTTGCCGGGTATCAATATCATTTTCGCCTACTCCTGCAGTAAAGACTATGGCATCGAGGCCATTTAATACTGCTGCGTAAGAGCCTATGTACTTCTTAATTCTGTAAGCATACATTTCATAAGCCAGTTCTGCCTGCTGGTTTCCTTCTGCAATTGCTTTGCCTATATCGCGCATATCGCTGAAGCCGGTAAGCCCCTGCATCCCGCTTTTTTTGTTGAGCAGGCTCTGCACCTGCTCCGGCTCATAGCCCTGCTGGCTGATGAGGTGGAAAATAATTGAAGGGTCAATATCTCCGGAGCGGGTACCCATAATAAGGCCTGCCAGCGGACCAAAGCCCATGCTTGTATCTATCGACTTGCCGGCATTTACCGCAGCCATGCTGCAGCCATTGCCCAGGTGAATGGTGATAAGCTTTGCAGCAGGCTTATTAAGGTGCTGCATTGCCTGCTCCGATACGTATTTATGGCTGGTGCCATGGAAACCATACGACCTGATCCGCAGATCGGTATAAAAGGATTCAGGGATAGCGTACCTGAACGCTTTCTCCGGCATTGTCTGGTGGAAAGCAGTATCAAATACCGCTACCTGCTTTGCTTTGGTAAAGATACGCTCTGCTACCTCAATCCCCAGGTAGTTGGAAGGGTTATGAAGCGGGGCAAGGGGGAAGAGTTTTTTAATCTCATCCTTTACCTCCTGTGTAATTATAGTAGTGGCGGCAAAGCTTTCTCCGCCATGTACCACCCGGTGACCAACGGCGTCAATCTCTTCCGGATTCCTGATTACGCCAACTCCGGCATCAGTAAGTAAATTGGTTACTTCTTTCAGGCCGGCTTCATGATCGGGAAGCGCAAGCGTTTTTTTGATTACTTTTTCATCACTCCCGGAAAATATTTTGTGGGTGATCTCAGATTTTTCCAGGCCTATTCTTTCCACCAAACCGCTGCAAAGAGGCTTCTCTGAAGGCATCCTGAATAACTGGTATTTTATAGAACTACTACCCGAATTAACAACAAATATATTCATAATTTAAAGAGTCAAGAGTCAGGAATCAGGAGCAAAGAAACAAGATGATCCTCTGCCCCGGATTATAACAGCTTTTAATACTGACTAAGATTTTCCACAAACGTTTCTCACTAACAACTAACAACTAACAACTAACAACTAACCCGCTACTCCTGGCCCTGGATGGCTGTAATTACTACAGTATTAAAAATATCTTCAATAGTGCAGCCGCGGCTCAGGTCGTTTACCGGCTTATTAAGGCCCTGCAGCATTGGGCCGATTGCCAGGGCTCCGGTTTCCCTTTGTACCGCTTTATAGGTGTTATTGCCGGTATTAAGGTCAGGGAAAATAAGCACACTTGCACGGCCTGCAACTTCCGAATCCGGCATTTTTTGCTTTCCTACCTTAGGATCCACTGCAGCATCGTACTGGATAGGACCCTCTACTTTCAGGTCAGGTCTTTTCTGTTTTACAATCTCTGTGGCCATACGCACTTTTTCTACATCGGCACCCGCTCCTGAAGCTCCGGAAGAGTAGGAGAGCATAGCTATCCTTGGCTCAATGCCAAAGCGCTGGCTGCTGTCGGCTGAGGATATCGCAATCTCTGCAAGCTCTTCGGCTGTCGGGTTAGGATTAACTGCACAGTCGCCAAAAACGGAGACCCTGTCGGGCAGGCACATGAAAAATACTGAAGATACCACCGACACGCCCGGTTTGGTTTTTACAAACTGTAAAGCCGGGCGGATGGTGTGCATGGTAGTATGAACAGCCCCTGAAACCATTCCGTCGGCATGGCCCTTGTAAACCATCATAGTGCCAAAATAAGATACATCAGTCATGAAGTCGCGCGCCATTTCAAGCTGTACATTTTTGTTTTTTCGCAGCTCATACAGGGTTTGCACATAATCTTCGTAGTATTCTGAATTTACCGGATGGATAATACGCACCTTGCTGATATCCAGGTTAATGCCCTGTTGCTTTACCATTGCGGCTATTTCATTTGCATCGCCGAGAAGGGTGATGTTTACGATGTCCTGATTGATCAGGCGCCCTGCTGCACGAAGGATCCGCTCATCGTTTCCTTCAGGCAGTACAATATGCTTCTTTTGGCTTTTTGCCCACTTTACCAGCTGGTACTGGAACATATGCGGTGTCATTCCTTCAGATTTAAAGGTAATAATCTTTTCATCCAAGGCCTGCTCATCCACATACTTTTTAAAAGTATTTATCGCCAGCTGAATTTTCTTATAATTATCCGGAGTAATCCTGGATTTAATATTACCGATCATGGTAGCGGTATGGAAAGAGCCTGTTGGAACAGCAATGATAGGAACTACAGATTGGAGGCCATCAATCAGCCTTAATACAGGTTCTTCGGGTTCAAAGCCTCCGGTAAGTACAATGCCGGCTACCTTCGGGTAGTTAATGGAAAGGTTTGCCTGCAAGGCACTCAGAATAATATCTGCACGGTCGCCGGGAGTTACAATCAGTACATTTTCCTTAATGTGCTTAATAAACTTTGGTACCTGCATGGCCCCCATAATAAAATGATCGGCCTGGTTAGATAGTTGCTGCTCTCCAAATAAAAGCTTGCCCTTCAGTACTTCGTGTACCTCTTTCATGGTAGGGCTTTTCAGGTTCTGGTCATCAGGAATTACAGCCAGAATGATATCTTTGCCCAGCTGGTCCTGCAGGAGCTCTTTTACATCGGCCAGCTGTTCCGGTTGTACCTTATTGGCGACAACGGCAAGCACCTGCACCTCACGTGCTTTAAAGTTCCGCTTAATGGAAAGAGCTGCGTTAATTATCTGGGAAGTGGTTTTTCCCTCTCCTGATACTACAATAACAACCGGAGCTCCCAGGTTTTTGGCTATGGTAACATTGGCATCGAATTCAAATGCTGTTCCTTCGCCCAGGAAATCGCTTCCTTCCACTACAGTAAAATCGTAGTTTTCTTCCAGCTTTTTAAACTTATTTATAATAGTATCAATCACATCGCCCTGGTTGCCCGCCTGAATTATCCGAAGGGCTTCCTGCTGGGTATAGGCAAAAGTATCTTCGTAGCTGACCGGAAGGTTAAAATGATTTACTATGGTTTCAATATGGGTATCTTTTTCTTCTCCGGGATTAAAGTTGATAATCGGTTTAAAGTAGCCGATCTTACTGGCTTTCCCCAGGAGCATATTTACCAGGCCAAGGGCAACAATTGATTTTCCGCTATATGGCTCGGCTGTGGCAATAAAAATGGTTCTGGTCATAGGTTTATATTTTGGCTCAAAGGTATGGGTACCGGGCAGCACCTTTTATGATTTTAGTCAGTCTTTCAGATGATCTCAGTTAATTTTTAACCGTTCATGTGGTGCTGAGGTTATCGTTTGCCTGTTTAATTTACAAGCTAAGTTTCATTTTAATAAAGAAGTACAGAAAATAGCATGAACTGTTCTGTAAGAGGTCGTAATCCGGAATAATTTATTTCCTTCGTGGGGAAGGGTAAATAATTGAGCAACAATGAGATAATACAGAAGGGAAAATAATTCTATAAAACAATGTTGCAACACAGGAACTTATTCATACATTTGTATGTATCAATATATATGGCTGTAAACCTTAAAAAAACTGAAAAGATATCCAAGGCTCTGGGAGATGTAAACCGCCTCCGGATCCTGAACCATATTGCCATTAATGGCGGTACCGGTCAGTGTTCTGCAATTCAGGGATGTCTGGATCTGGCACAACCTTCTGTAAGCCATCATATTAAAATTTTAATAGAGGCGGAGTTGATAGAAGCGGAGAAGGAAGGAAGGCATTATAAGTACCTGTTAAAGCAGGAGGTGCTGGATGAATACCTGGCGGCTGTTGCCAGCCTTGGCAAAACCTGCAAAAAGCATCCGGCGGAGGAAAAAGGGGCAACTCCGGAGCCCTAAAAAAATTTGCTAAAATACATCGAAGTATTTAAATATATTTAACTAATGTTTGCACATTGACATTTTTCAGCCTGGCAGACTAAAAACAAAAACAATACAATTATGAACCTGATAGAATCCCTTGAATGGCGTTATGCCTCAAAAAGAATGAATGGCGAAAGAGTACCTGAAGAAAAGGTGCACAATATACTGGAAGCTATTCGCCTTGCACCATCTTCAATGGGGCTGCAGCCTTATACCATATTGGTTATTGAAGATGAAGCGCTTAAAAAGCAGATCCGCCCGCTTGCCTATAATCAGCCGCAGATAGAAGAAAGCTCTCACCTGCTGGTATTTGCCGCCTGGGACAATGTTACACCACAACATATTGAAGAATATATCAACAATACGGCGGAGGTGCGGAATGTAGCGGTGGAAACTTTAAATGATTTTAAGAATAGCCTGCTTAATATGGCTGAAAACCGCACACAGGAAGAGAACTTTAACTGGGCCGCCCGCCAGGCATATATTGCTTTTGGTACTGCACTGGTAGCTGCCGCAGCAGAAAGAGTAGATGCCACTCCTATGGAAGGCTTTAGTCCTGAAAAGCTTGATGAATTACTCGGGCTCAATGAAAAAGGATTAAAAAGCGTTACTTTATTGCCATTGGGCTACCGTGATGCTGAAAATGACTGGCTGGCAAAACTTCCTAAAGTAAGAAGAGTAAAGGAAAAGCTATTTATAACAGAGGTTGTTCCTGCTTAAACAATTCTGAGCCGGAAAACAAAATCAGCCTGACTGCCGGGTGAAACTCTTTATGCATCTGTAAAGTCTTATAATGAGTAGTTCAGGTGTGAAGGAAGAGGAAAAGGATTGAAAGACTACTCAGTATATTAATAAATAACCAAGGATATGACAAAGCAAAAAATTAAGATAGATATAGTTTCCGATATTAACTGCCCCTGGTGTTATTTAGGAGACCAGAGGCTGAAGAAAGCGATGGCGGATGCCGGAGATGCCTATGAATTTGAAGTGCATTTTAAACCTTTCGAGCTAAGTCCTAAAGCACCTGCAGAGGGAGAGAATAAGAAGGAATACTTTATCCGGAATTATGGAGAAGATGCGCTGGACCGGATCGATATGAATAACGACCGGCTTACAAAAATGGGAGAAGCAGAAGGCGCTGTTTTCAACTTCGATAAATCGGAGGTAATCCATAACACTTTTAACGGGCACCGTCTGATATGGCTGGCAGGACAGTTTGGTGTGGAAGAAGAAGTTGCCGATGCTCTTTTTAAGGCTAATTTTACAGATGGTAAAAATGTGAATGATCCTGAGGTGCTGAAAGAAATCGGGGTTTCCAATGGGATTCCTGCGGACCGGCTCGAAAATTTCTTTGAAGGTGAGGAAGGGAAGCAGGAGGTACGTGCCCTGGAAAGCTGGGCCCAAAGGAGCGGTGTGACTGGTGTTCCTGCCTTTATCTTTAACGATAAGTATATGGTAAGCGGAGCTCAGCCCGTTGAAACTTTACAAAATGTATTCAGCCAGGTATCTCCGGCTTTTCAGCAAATAGATACTGAGGGCGAAAGCTGCGGTATTGACGGGAATTGCTGATTTTTTACGGATCAAATAAAAAAAGAAGGGGGCAGTCCGGTTAAGACTGCCCCCTTCTTTTTTTATTCTTTTACCAGCATAAAAGCTTTCTTTATTTTTCCTGCTTTGTTCCATACCTGGATGTAGTAATATCCATTCAGGTCGTTTTGGGGTAGTTCTATGGTAAGTACATTGTTGCCTGACACCTGAGTTTTAATGGAGCTGGTGTGAAGTACCACGCCTTTAGGATCTAAAAGGCTCACTTGGTATGTTTGAGCAGCGGGCGTTTCAATTTCTACTTTTACATAGCGATTAAAAGGGTTCGGATAAGCGGAAATGTTCACCCCGTAAAAATCTTCCCCTTCGTCATACTTTAGCCCGAGGGGCTGTTCATTTTCGCCTTCCTCTTTGTCTTCACCTTCATGATCATCGTCTTCCCCTTCTTCCCCTTCATTAGCTTCATCCCCGCCCGATCCGTCTTCATCTCCGTCTGTTCCGGAATTTGCTGCCACATTTAGCTTTACTTCGTCAGAGGCGGTGGCGCCATCATTATCTGTAACTGTTACTTTAAATGCGTAGGTCCCTGTTACCAGATCGCTTACCTCCAGGGTGCTGGTTTCCATGCCACTTAAGGTTACCTGCGGGCCTTCTGTCTGTTCCCATAACCAGGAAACAACAGTGCCATCAGGGTCATATGCGGAGGCTGTAAAACTGGTGCTGTTGGCAGGGAGGGACAGGTTTTGGTTTTCTCCCGCATCTGCGACAGGGCCAATATTAGAAGGAGGAGTGCCATCTTTTGACTGGTTTAGCATCCACTCAAAAAAGTCCCGCTCCCGGTAAGCCAGGTTCCATGTATTATGTCCGCGGCCTTCGTATTCTTTGTAGCGCACATAACCTCCTGCTTCTCTTATAGCATTGATAGTTCTTTTGGTATGTGCCGGTGAGGGGCTTTTATCTTCTTCGCCCTGGAATACCCAAAGTGGAAGAGAGGATAGTTCTTCTGCCATGGCAGGGTCGCCGGGGGCAGACATAGGCAGGGCTGCAGCAAAAAGGTGTGGCCTTTTCCATGCTGCATACCAGGTGCCGTTACCTCCTTTTGAGAGACCATGAATGTATATACGGTTCGGATCCACTTTCAGCTCTTCTGTAAGGTATTCTAAAAGGTCCAGTGCTACCTCAAGATCTTTGTATATAGGGGTTTCAGCATCTCCGTTACCGTTTACCCAGATTCCGTAAAAGTTCTGGGGAAACAAAACAAAGCCGGGGAAACGGTTTCTTTGTACCGCCTCCAGGTGTTCTTTGCCACCAAAAAACAGGTGGTGGTCGTTATTATCCCTCCTTGGGTCACCGGCAGGGTAAGGAGTATTGGATTTGGTTGTGTTATTCCATTCCATACGGGCAGACTCACCCCCGCCATGCAGTACAATAATGAGTGGATATTCCTGCCCGTCAGCGGCAGTGGAATCGTAGCCATTCGGAAACAGAAGCCTGAAGTTCATCCACTCCTTGTCGGCTCTTGTATAGCGGTAAGATTTGTAAGGGGAGGTATCCCAGTTAAGCATTGGGTAATAAGGAGTTTCAATAACTGACTGGCCTTTTGCCTGAAGTAAAAACAGGCTCAGAAAGAGAAATGAGAGGAAGTACGAACGTTTCATTATAAACCTTAAATACTAAAATTTATTTTTGATATTGCAAAAGCGGCCTTAAAAGCCGGAAAAACCTGGTGTATTATAATAAGTTAAAGCACTCAGCTAATAAGACAGCTGAAAATAATGGTCTGTTATATAAACAACAAGCTGAAGATTTGTTTGCCTTCAGCCTGATTTTGTCATATATCTTAACCGTGTGAGTGGGTTAAAGGGACGGGAAAGGTTACAGTGCCCCCCTTTTTACCCGAAGGCGAAGGGAGTCCTTGTATTTAATGGTGCCCCCAGCTGCAGGGCAACCGGAAATTTCATCAGAAATTTTTGTAATGTAAGGGTGGCAAGAGGCTTTAACTGCTGAACAGGAGGGAAGGAATCCTGCTCTGCATATATTTTCTGAAGGGAGGCAAAATTTGCCTTTCCGCTTACCGCGGGTTTGGTAAGGAGTAAGTGTTTGCTGCCTTTTTGGATAATTCTTGTCAGGGGCAGTATCCTGCTGGTAAAAGGGATGGGGATTTTGCCCTGCTTTACTGTGGCTTCAAAAAAGGTATTCCCCTCTTTTTTTACTTTCCAGTTGCAGGATCCGTCCGGCTGTTTTTCAATTTTAAAGTCAGCCAGTTCTTTGGGGATACCCCAGTTTCTTTTTCCACTCCTGGCACTGTCGTAGGTAGATACATAAATTTTAGATACAGTAAATCCTAAGGAACCTTCTGCCTGTATTAAGCCAGGTAAAAACAGCAGTTCGCGATACGGACCAACTCCGGAGCTTTTGTAATCCATCATTATTACCGCCCCGATGCCTGCTTTGTATCCCCGCTTCTGAAAGTCTTCCAGAAAACCATATTCTTCAATAAAGGAGGCAGGAAATTTATAAAGAAGTACGATACCATTTCCGTTCAGGCTCCATGGGGCAGGTGAAATATAGTTTGGTTGCATACCAAGGTTCGTTTTTATGTTACAAAAGACTCTTTATCTGAAAATGAACATTACTTTTTTAGTACGGTTAGTTTCCGGACCAGGTTTTTCCCTTTGCTGCGTATTTGAATCAGATAAGGTCCGGGAGGAAGGTTAAGCCTGTTCAGCTGAAGGGTATGAAACAGCTCCGCTGAGGAATTTGCAGGTATAAGGACCTGGTAAAATATTTTCCCCTGCAGGTTATGCAGGCTTACCAGCAGCTGTTCCGGCTTCTGAAGGGGAATATGTAAATTTAAATAATCAGAGAAAGGGTTCGGATAAGCAGTAATCTCATGCTCCCTGCTTTCCCGGGGTGTGGCCAAAGGTTTATCTGACACAAAAACCGTAACTTCTGCAGATCCTTTTGCCCTGTAGTTATCCATTGCTGTTAAGCGGAACACATACTTACCTTCAGCCAGTCCGCTTATTTTAGTGCGGGGGGAGTCCTGCTGATGGATAATGGCTTCAGGTCCGCTTACTTTTTCCCATAAATAAGAAATAATATTGCCGTCTTCATCAGTTGCTGTTCCTTCTAAAACAGTAGTATCGCGGGGCAGCAGTACCATTTGGTTTGGTCCGGCAGATACAGCAGGAAGTTTATTCAGGACCTGTTCATTGCGGTTTCGGGCAAGGATCCACTTAAAGAATTCAGGTTCCTGAAAAGCTTTGTTCCAGGTGTTATGACCTGTTTCAGGATATAGGGTATATTTTATTTTTCCGCCGGCATTTTTAACTGCATTTACCGTCTTTTCTGTAATATGTGGGGATGGATTGGTATCAGTTCCACCCTGGAAAACCCAAATGGGTACCGGAGCAATAGCGGAAGCCATTTCAGGATCGCCATGGGCCGACATGGGGATGAGGCCCGCAAAAAGGTCAGGCCGGTTATAAACTGCATTCCAGGCGCCTGCCGCCCCGTTAGACAGGCCTTCGATAACAATACGATCAGGGTCGATTTTCAGGTTTTGTACAAGGTACTCCACCAGTTCGAGTGCTCTGGCCAGCTCCCGGTGTAATCCGGAGCCGGCATCTCCGTTGCCCCTGATCCAGCTACCGTAAAAATTTTGCGGAAATAATACAAAAGCATCCAGCTGCCCGTTTTTGACCGCATTCAGGTGTTGCCTGCCTCCAAAAAAAAGATGGTGGTCGTTATTGTCTATTCTGGCATCACCCTCCGGATATGCTTTATTGAGTTTAGTGGTATTGTTCCATTCCATCCGGCCTGATTCGCCCGCTCCGTGCAAAACCAGCACCAGCGGATACTTTACCTCCTTATTAGCTGCAGAGTCGTAGCCGTTGGGAAAAAGAAGCCTGAAGTTTATCCATTCTTTGTCGGGCCTGGTAAAGCGGTAAGATTTATAAGGAGAAGTATCCCAATCCAGCATGGGGTGGTATGGAACAGGGCGGACAGACTGGGCCTGTAAGGATCCCCCACCTAAAATAGCTAATATGAAGAAGAAAAAAGTGGCTTTCATAGCACTCATTTAAAAAACCGATTAAGGTACGGGAGACGTGACTTCAGAAAGTAAAAATTAGTTTCCCGGATAACCTGACAGATGAAAACTTTTTACCTCCGGTATTGGAGTTAGTCCTTTTTGAACGGTGCGCAGGCAAAATGGTTACTGCCTGATTTTATAATTAAACTGATAAGCAGGATAAGCCTGAATTATATATTACTGATATAGCTTTCTATGAATTTTCCTGTATCCTTTTGAGGGATTGCTGTTGTAAAAAGAAGTTAAGGCAGGAACCATTTCATCTGGTTTATGAATTAGTCCTGCTGCGCTGAATTATTTAGAATAGGAATGCCTCATTACCGTGGATAACAAAAATAAAATCATTTAACATTGCATCCACACTAAACTAAAATTGAAAAATTTGCCTTATACCATTAATTTTAAACCAGTGTCCTGTCTTCCTCAATAGCCGGGAAAAGCATTACTTTAGCAGCAAATCATTTGAAAACCAATATAAAATTGAAAGTATTATTGAAAGGTATTATTCCTGCACTAAGCCTCTTATGGCTGGTTAGTTGCAATTCAGGAGACCACAAGGCAGTTCCGGAAGTGCAATTGCGGAATTTTGAAGATAAAAGTACCGAAGTGGAGGTGAATGTAGGAACGGCAGAAAACCCCAGGCCACCCCAGTATGTAACTTCGCCACCTATACCTGCAACCGTAACTTTTGCGGGAGAAACCATTCCATTAGAGAGAGATGATGTAAGAGAGGGACTTGAATATGAGTTGATTGTAAATACATTCCGGCATTCCCGCACGCTTTCTGTTTTGAAGGAGATTGAGCGCTGGCGTCCGTTAATAGAAAACACGCTGCAGGAAAACCAGGTGCCAATAGATTTTATATACCTGGCAGTTGCCGAAAGCGAATTTGATAATAATGCACAATCTTATACAGGAGCTATGGGGATGTGGCAATTTATGGAAGCTACTGCTAAAGAATATGATCTTGAGGTGAACCGCGATGTGGATATGCGCCGGGACCCGAAACTGGCTACTGAGGCTGCAGCAAAATATTTAAAGTTTGCTTATTCCAGGTTCAATAACTGGCTTTTGGCTGCCGCTTCTTATAACAGGGGGATCAGGGGTATTGAAGGAAATATGAAAGACCAGCAGGCAGAGAGTTTCTTTGACCTGCATCTTAACCCGGAAACGGCAAGATATGTGTACAGGATCATTGCTTTCAAGCTTATTCTGGAAAATCCTGAAGCTTATGGGTATTATTTAAAGCCGGGGCAGAGGTATAAACCTTATGCATTTACCACTGAAGTTATTGACAAGGATATCGATAACCTGGTGGACTTTGCTAAAAGCCGGAATACCACATATAAGGAGTTGCGCCAGCTGAACCCCTGGTTTAATAATACTTCTAATTACAAGCTTAATGTACCGCGAAAAAGCGCTTTTGAAATGAGAGTGCCTGTGGCAGACAGTTCCGGAAAATAGGAGTGGGTTAAGAGATACTTTAAACCGTCAGCACTCTTTTCCTGTTCAAACATCAGAAGTTATAAAATAATTTTTGTTTGAACATGAAGGCTGCTTAATGATAAGAAGATTTTTTTTTCTCCTGATTTTTATTTCCACTCTCGGTTGTTCCGAAAATAATTTAACAGAAGTCGGACTGGTAACAGACCGGGCCATGGTCGTATCTGCGCATCCACTGGCCTCTGAAGCAGGAGTTGCCATTTTAAAGCGCGGAGGCAATGCCATGGATGCGGCTATAGCCGTTGAGTTTGCTTTGGCGGTGGTTTATCCTGATGCCGGCAATATTGGCGGAGGCGGATTTATGGTAATCCGGCAAAAGGACGGAAGCATTGATGCCCTCGATTACCGGGAAGAGGCTCCCTCTGCTGCTCACCGGGATTTATACCTTGATGAGACGGGGGAGGTAATTGAAGGCCTTAGTCAGAACGGGCATCTGGCTGCAGGGGTACCCGGAACTGTGGATGGCATGGTCCGTCTGCATGAAAAATACGGGAGCCTGCCATGGGAGGTACTGGTGCAGCCTGCTATAGACCTTGCTGCAAAGGGGTTTCCCTTAACTGAAAAGGAGGCTGATAAATTTAATGAGTACCGCGACGATTTTATTCAATACAATACCCACCGCCCGGAATTTGCCCTTAAAGATAAATGGAAAGCAGGAGATACTATCCGCCTGGAAGATCTGGCAGGAACACTGGAAAGGATCCGCGACCAGGGGAGGGCCGGGTTCTACGGTGGAAAGACAGCCGGTTATATAGTGGCCGAAATGGAAAGGGGTGGGGGAATCATTTCAAAAGAAGACCTGGAAAACTACAGGGCCATCTGGCGGGAGCCCATAACCGGGAGTTTCAGGAATTTTAAGGTAATTTCCATGCCTCCGCCCTCCAGTGGAGGAATTGCCCTGCTGCAGCTTTTAACCATTACAGAAGATTACCCCCTCAGTGACTGGGGCTGGAACGGAGTGCAAACGGCTCATTTAATGATTGAAGCTGAAAGAAGGATATATGCCGACAGGGCTGAGCATTTAGGGGATCCTGACTTTTATGAGGTGCCCGTGGAGCAGTTGCTCGACACAGCCTATATCAAAAGAAGAATGGCAGATTACAATCCCGATAAGGCTACCGATAGCGACGATGTTTTTGCCGGTGAGCCCCTTCCTCCTGAAGGACCAAACACTACCCATTATTCTATTGTGGACCCGGCAGGTAATGCCATTTCAGCTACCACTACGCTTAACAGCGTTTTTGGTTCTAAAGTGTTTGTTTCAGGGGCCGGTTTTTTGCTGAACAACGAAATGGATGATTTCAGCATAAAACCTGGTTTCCCCAATCAGTATGGCCTGGTAGGAGGGGAAGCCAATGCAGTGGAGGCCGGCAAGCGCATGCTTAGTTCCATGACGCCCACTATACTGGAGAGGGATGGTAAATTGTTTATGGTGGTGGGCAGTCCCGGAGGCTCTACTATAATTACCTCCGTTTACCAAACCATCCTCAACGTAACAGCACATGGCTTCCCTATGCAGGGAGCAATAAATGCCCGACGGTTTCACCACCAGTGGAGGCCCGATGGGGTATTAGCCGAATGGGGGGCTTTTAGCTTTGGGGAAATTATCCGCCTGTGGTTCAGGGGGCATAAAACCGTGCCTCATCCTTTCCGGACTATTGGCAGGGTGGATGCCGTACTGGTACTCCCTGATGGCAGGCTGGAAGGTGGGGCAGACCCCCGTGGAGATGATGCCGCAGCAGGTTTCTGAGCCTTTTTTTAGCAGACTTATCCTGAAAAACTTTTGGAGAGTTTAAAACTCTCCAAAAGTTGAAATCCCCGGCTGGTTTTAAAAAAGTGCTAAATCTTCTTTACAAGGTCTTTCCTGTCCAGGCCCTGCTTTACTTCAATATTAATACCGTCCGACAGTCCTGTTAAGATCTCTCTTTTCTCAAACTTCTGAGGAGCTGTTTGTACCTCCACAAATATTTTGTCTCCTTCAAACAGGAGGTTGCTTTCGCGAAGGGAAAGCACTTTTTCCTTTTTGTCAAGTACAATATCGGCATTGGCGCTATAACCAGCTCTTAAAAAAGAATTTTCGTTAAGGCTTATTTTGGCTTTAATAGGAAACTGGATGGCTCCTTCTTCCTTCACTCCTTTAGGGGAGATAAATTCCAGCTTTGCATCAAACTTTTCTGTGTCAAGGGCGCCTATTATAAGGGAAAGGTCCATTCCCTCCCTGAGTTTCCCTACCTCAGATTCATCTACTTTCCCTTCAAAAATCATATCATTCATATCTGCTACAGATGCAATAGTAGTTCCTTCATTAAAGGTATTGCTTTCAATAACAAAGGTACCTTCCTTTACAGGTACATCGAGAATCATACCTTCAGCGGTTGCGCGCACCAGGTTCGATACATTGTCCGATTTTTTGGAGGCCCCTTTTTTAATGAGCTCCAGATTGTTTTCAGCTGCATCCTGCGACTGCTTTGCCAGGTTAAACTCCAGAAGAAAGCGGTTATATTCCTGTTCTGAAATTACTTTCTGGTCATATAATGATTGTTGCCTCGCCAGTTCCTTTTCGCTGTTTTTGAAATTGATCACAGCGTTTTTCAGGCTGGCCTCTGCATTGCTTACTGCCACTACGTTCGGGATGATCTTGATTTTAGCGATGAGCTGTCCTTCTTTAACCACTTCTCCGGCCTGTACATACAGGGTTTCCACAACTCCTGAAACCTGGGATTTAAGGGCAATTTCTTTTTTAGGTACTATAGAGCCTGTAGCTACTGTTTTTTTTATGATGTCGGCCACAAAAAGTGAGTCTGTTTCATAAACCACAGGTTCCTCCTCCGACTTCTGATACAGGAAAAACCCCGTTCCGATAAAGCTGGCTACTATAAGGACTACAATAACAATGGTGATGATCTTTTTCATTTCTTTATTTTTTATTAATGCGGATTACAATAACATCAATCGACCCTTATGGCTTCAATAGGGCTTATTTTAGCTGCTTTCCTGGCCGGGATTAAGCCTGCAAGTGCACCAAAAATTACCAGTGTAATTAAAGAGGCGAGGGCCGTTTCAAAGCTAACCTCCGGAGGCCCGAACATATCCATGCTTCCGTCTGGTTGCTGCCTTATAAAGTGGCCCAGGCTTTCAATAATAAGAGTACCCAGGAAAATGCCCAGGTATCCGGCAAAGGCAGTCAAAACAATGGATTCCTGAATAATCAGGTTTATGATTGAAAAAGGTGTGGCGCCCAGGGCTTTTCGTACTCCAATTTCCTTAGTCCGTTCTTTCACAATAATCAGCATGATATTGCTCACGCCAATTACCCCTGCCAGCAGTGTTCCTGTACCAACAATCCAGACAAACATGCTGATGCCGGAAAATAAACCGTTTATCTGGCCAAACTCCTTTTCAAGGTTTTCCGATCCTAAGGCATTCATATCCTGAGGGTGTACTTTATGCCGCTCCCGTAAAACTTCTTTTATTCTTTCTTCCACCACTGCTACATTGAAGCCTGGTTTTGCGGTAAAAGCAAACCACCCTACCCTGTTACCGATATTAAAAGCTTGTTGAAAAGTAGTGAAAGGCACATAAACAGTCTGAGTATCCCTGTTGCCCTGTTCACCTCCTCTTAAGGATTTAAAAGTGCCCACTACCTGGAAGAATATTCCGTTCAGGCTTATGTATTCTCCAACAGGGTTTTCATCCTTCTCAAATAAAACACTTGCCACATTTTCTCCAATTACAACTATTTTTCGCTTTTCTTTAATGTCGATGCTGTTGATGTGGCGCCCGGAATATACCTCTACTTTCTGGACCTCCTGGTATTCAGGGTAGTCGCCAAAAATGGTAAAAGCTCCGGATTTATTTTTCCTGGTAATGTTGTTCCCTCCCCGCCAGCCACCGAGGTTATTCCTTGGCGCCACAATGCCCAGTCCTTCCACATTCTGTTCTATCAGAGTTTTATCTTCATTGGTAAAGCGGATATAACGGCCCGGCTGCATGCCCTTATAGGCCATGGTTGTTTTTTCTGACCATACAAAGCCACTGTTGGTGGCCCATGAGTTGAAATTTTGGGTAACACCATTTTCCAGCCCTTTGCCCGCCCCCAGGAGCAGCATGAGCATAAATATCCCCCAGAATACGCCAAACATCGTTAAAAATGTCCGGAGCTTATTCTTCTTTACTGTTGCCAGTATTTCCTGCCATTTATCGTAGTCAAACATAAATTTAATTTTAGGGATTGAGTATGGAAGTACTGCTCATTACTTACTGCTCTGATATTATTCGTCTTTCAGGGCCTCGATAGGGCTGATTTTAGCTGCTTTTCTGGCAGGGAAAAAGCCAGCCAGGGTTCCTGCAAAAACCAGTAAAATGGTGGCAATCAGGGCCACTTTAAGGTCTACCCGCGGATTGCTGAAAAATTCTGCTTCAATGGCGAAATTGGTCATGGCCCAGCTGATAAGTTCGATCAGTCCAACTCCTGCCAGGAGGCCTATGTAGCCTGCCAGAAGGGTAATGGCAATGGATTCCTGCAGGAAAAGACTTATAACAGACCAAGGAGTTGCACCTATGGCTTTTCGTACGCCAATTTCGCGGGTCCTTTCTTTTACCACAATCAGCATAATATTGCTTACACCCACAATTCCTGCAATAATGGTAAACAGGCCTACCCCCCACAAAAAGAGTTGAATGCCATCAAAAAGGCTCCTGAATTTCTGAAACTCCTCCACATTGTTCCACACAAAAAGGGCCCGTGCATCTGCCGGATCAAAAATGTGCTTTTGAGCCATCAGGTTAACAACACTCTGCTTAATTGCATTGGCTTCTTCCATATCGGCATCGCCGGTGGTAAACATAATCTGGTGTACCCTTTGGGTGCCTTCGTATGTCAGCTGTGCTACCGACAGGGGAATGAATATCCTTCTTACCTCGCCTTCATCGCCGCCATCTTTAAAAATGCCAATTACTTTATACATGATTCCTTTTACATCAATCATTTTACCGATGGGGTCTTCATCGCCAAAAAGTCCTTCCGCTACCTTTGTGCCTATTGCAGCTACTTTCCGTCTTTCTTTATGGTCCAGGTCATTAATAAACCGGCCTTTAACGGGTGTCTGGTTCTCCAGGTACCTGTGTTCAGGGTGGCAGCCCATTACCTCAAAAGAAGAGTATTTATCTTTATAGCGGATGGTAAATTCGCCAAAGCAAAAAAAGCGGGAGGTAATGTATTCCACTCCCTTAACCTGTTCTTTTATAGTCTCATAATCCCTGTTGTCCATCTGCACCTGTCTGCCTGCCTTCATTCCTTTGTAAGGCAGACTTGTTTGGCCGGCATTAAGCCATAAGCTGTTGGTGGCCACATCGCTGAACTGCCCTTCCACACCATTCTGGAAGCCGGTGCCAAAAGCAAGCAGCAATATCAGCATGAATATGCCCCATGATACGCTGAAAGCGGTAAGAAAAGTGCGGAGCTTGTTTTTCTTTACCGTCTGATATATTTCCTGCCAGTTATCAAGATCAAACATGGGAAGGCATTTAAGAATGAAGAATGAAAAATGAAGAATTGCGAAATCAGGAGCCGGCCTCACTTATTAACCAGTTGTAGCTTGTTAAAAAAATTAAGATGTATTAAACCAGCAATTCCTTTTCCTGCTTTATAATCAACCCATCCTTCAGCCTGATTACACGGTCGGTTTTTTCTGCAATATCATTTTCGTGGGTTACAATGATGATGGTTTTTCCTGACTGGTTTACTTCCTTGAAAATTTCCATCACCTCGTAAGATGTCTGTGTATCCAGTGCTCCTGTTGGCTCATCGGCAAGGATTACCTTGGGGTTGGAGATCAGGGCTCTTGCAATGGCTACCCGCTGTTTTTGTCCTCCCGACATTTCGGAGGGCATATGTTCCGCCCACTGGAGCAGGCCAACTCTCTCCAGGTATTCCAGGGCCAGTTTATTTCGTTTGCTTCTGCTTACCTTTTGGTAGTACAGAGGGAGGGCAACGTTTTCCATAGCATTTTTAAAGCTCAGTAAGTTGAATGACTGGAAAACAAAACCTAAAAACTGGTTTCTGTAATAGGCCGCTTTTGCCTCGCTAAGCTTTTTCATAAGGGTGCCGGCAAGCATATATTCCCCGGTGTCGTAATTGTCCAGAATACCCAGGATGTTCAGTAAAGTGGATTTTCCGGAGCCCGAGGACCCCATAATAGATACAAATTCGCCTTCGGAAATATGCATATCAATGCCCTTCAGAACATGAAGGCTTTGTTTCCCGACAGGGTACGATTTGTGGATATTGCTGAGACGAATCATAGTTAAAAAATTAAGGGTGACCGGTTCTTTCTGCTTCCTTATGATATTTTTGTAATATAAGGTATAAATTTTCTTCTTTACAAGAAATATCTGTATTGTTATCTGAGGATTTATAAGACAGGAGAATTTGATAGATGAATGGTGATATAATATGTTCAGGTAAAATAAAAATGCCCGGATTAACTTTCGTTATAATCCGGGCATATATCAGAAATCCGTCAGGTAAGGGGAGGGGGAAACCTGAAGCTTACTGAAGCAGTTTAATGGCTTCTTCGCTGTCCTGCTGAATGGCTATGTCAAGTGCTGTAAGGCCGCGTGCATCCCGTATGGATTGGTCGGCACCGTTTTCAACCATAAGTTTAACTAGCTCATTCCTTCCGAATAAGGTGGCAAACATCAATGCTGTACCACCATTTGCATTCTGAATGTTCATATCTGCCCCATTATCGATCAGTAACTGAGCAATTTCAGGATAACCTTTAAAGCATACTCCCATAAGGGCAGTATTTCCGGAGCTGTCGCGAACATTTACATCAGCACCGGCTTCCAGTAAAAGTTTTGTTGCTTCCAGATGGCCGTCATAAGAAGCAATTATCAGAGGGGTATGGCCTCTTGCATTGCTGATGTTGATATCTGCTCCTTCTCTTATTTGTTGTTGTAAATATTCTTTGTCGCCTTTGCGGGCAGCGTCAAAGAGAAGGTCATCTTTATTGGTTGAATAGAATTGCATTTTAAAAATTGCTTAGGTGGATAAAGAGTTAAGAAAAGAGAACCCTTCAGAGCCGGAAATGTTGCTTTAGCCGGCCATTAAGCGAGTTCAATCAGCTTATTTTCCCTTGATGACCGGTAAATGGCTAATATCAGTTCCAGCGACTTCCTGGCTGCTTCTCCGGTAACGAGCGGATCGCGGTTTTCCTGTATTGCTTTTACCATATCTTCTATCTGGGCCTTATGCAGTTTATAATCCACTGCCATCGGGTCCGATGAGCCGCTGCTTTTGCCGCTTTGTACTTTATTGCTTCCGTTCTTTTCGCCTCTTATGTTCCATGCAATAATTTGTCCGCCCTCCAGTATAATGCTCCCTTTTTCGCCAAATACTTCCAGCCGCTCAGGGTAGCCGGGGTATAGCGAAGTACCACCTTCAATAGTCCCTAATGCACCGTTTTTAAAATTCAGCAGAGCTACTCCCAGGTCTTCGCCCTCAATATCATGCACCACTGTTTTTACCTGGCCGTAAACACTCTTTACATCATCCATAATGTCGAGCAGCAGGTCAATGGTATGTATTCCCTGATTGATAAGTGCTGCACCTCCATCTCCTTCAATAGTGCCTTTCCATTCGCTGCTGCTGTAGTATTGCGCTTCGCGGAGCCACTTAATATAGGCATTGCCCAGGGTTAATTTGCCCAGCAGGCCCTCTTTTACAGCTTCCTTTAACTGCAAAAAGCCGGGCTGCAGCCTGTTCTGGAATATTACGCCCAGCTTAACTCCTTCCTCGCGGCAAACAGATATTAATTTATCGGCCCGCTCCAGGCTTACCTCAATTGGCTTTTCAATTAAAACATGCTTTTTTGCCCTGGCTGCCGCAATGGCCGGTTCCATATGCCTCCCGCTGTGGGTGCAGATCGAAACGACATCAATATCTTCCCGCGCCAGTAAATCAGCCACATCAGAACAGGCAGGTACATTGAACTTCTTTTCCGCTTCGGCGGCTCTTGATGCAGAAGAGCTGCAAACAGCCACAAGCTGGCAGCTGTCACTCTCCTGTATGCTTTTGGCATGGTGCCCTGCTATGGCTCCGGTCCCGATGATTCCAAAGCCTGTTTTTCCTTTTTTCATAAAAGTTTAATTACAAAGGTTCCTGAAGGAACTGTTAAAAAATAGGGTACTGGTAACAGATCCCTCTCCGGTCTCTAAAATAGGTAATTATATGCTGAAGGTCCACATTTTCCGTAAATCCTTCCCGGTGCAGGATTTGCAGTGGTAAACAAAATTTACTGCTGAAGGTATAATAATCAGACAAAAAAAGGATGAACACATGAAGCCACAGAAAAAAGTACCGGAAATAAGAGTGGACACCCTGCAGGGGAAAGAATGGAGGCTTTCTCAACAGAGGCCGGATAAATTTACAATGATTGTTTTTTACAGGGGGCACCATTGCCTGGTGTGCCGGCACTATATTCACGATTTAGCTGTTCGCCTGCCTGAATTTGAGGAACGTGGTGTTAATGTAATAGCCATTAGCAGCAACAACAGGGAAAAGGCGCAGCAAAGCCAGGGCGAATGGCATACGGGAGAACTTACCATTGGCTATGGTTTCCCGGCAGAGGAGGCAGCAAAGCTGGGGTTGTTTATTTCAAAAGGTGTTTTTGCTCATGAGCCTGATTTATTCTTTGAACCTGCTATTTTTATCATTAAAAGTGATGGTTCCCTGTATAGCGTTGCCCTGCAGTCGGTGCCATTTGCCCGGCCTCATTTTAAAGATATACTGGAGTCTATTGATTATATAAACCGGGAAAATTACCCTGCCCGTGGGGAAGCTTAATAATAAAACTTCCATGATAAGTATTTAATTTGCTGATGGAGTAAAAGGGGGCAGTCTTTTCCTGAAAAGAACAGAATATTTATTTTGTGCAGTTGTAATTTAACAGAAATTGAAAGCTATGGAAATACAGGGACGGTGGGAAAAAGATGATGAAGGTTTTATGGAGTTTGAAACCCCGCAGCTACAGCGGTTGTATGAGGTTGTAACAGACCAGTACTATCAGGTTTACAACCGCTGGCTCGATGAGTGGGATGATGAAGAGGTGGCAACCGAAAAAGCCCGGTCAGATGGTTATGAGATGATTACGGATTACAAAACCATAGATGGAAACAAAGAATTTGCCACCACTTTCAGGACCCCGTCCTACACCATGGATGTGTGGTTTGAATGGGATCCGGTGGCTCAGAAAAGAGTTTATGAAAAAGGCTTTCTCAGAATACTGAGCAGTTAAAATAAACTGGCAGCTATTTCATAAGCCTTTATGTTTAGAATTAAGCGACCTCACTTTCAAAAGAAAGGTTTATATCTTCCATATATACCAGATGGTCGCCTCTGGTTATACTTAAGGGATAGCCTGCAACAACCTGAAAATTGCCGTTCAAAGATTTGATGAACAAGGGAATGATCCGGGATCTTTTTCCTTCCAGGAAGTCTTCATATTCTGCCAGAGTATTAACAGGCTCTTCCTTAATTTCCGGAGAGTCTCTTACCAGCTGAATTAAATTAATAAAATCAATTGCCCCGCTGAAGAGCAGGTTTTTTGGTTTATCAATATTGGTAACCTCCACTTCTCTGCGGGAAATAAGCCTGAAATTATTTTCATCGCCAAACTCCCTGACAAATTTCCTGCAGGCCAGTACATTAATTTCTGTGTTTGAGGTAAAGGCGAAAACACGGCCCATTTCCGTAAGGTCAATTTCTTCCCAAAGGTTTTCCTTAAGTATATTGCCCCCGTAGGTAGGGAGTCCCTGAAACTCGGCTTCCACCAGGTTATTATGGGCTGTGTCGGTAAGCAAAACAGGTACCCCGTTTTTATGGAGGTATTTGGCCACAAAGCGGGCTGCCTCGTTAGCACCTATAAAAAGAACACCATTCGATTCCTTTCTCAGCACTCCCAGCCATTTAGCCACTATTTTTGCGGTTGATCCCTGTATCACTACTGTTCCTACAATAAACATGAAAACAAGCGGTAGTATAAGCCTGGCATCGGCCAGTTCAGCGGGACTCAGCATACTGTCCTCCATGGTAAGCTCCAGGGAAAATAAGGAGGCAACAGCCGCAGCTACAATTCCCTTTGGCCCTATCCAGGAAATAAAAAGTTTTTCGCGCACATTGAGTTTGGAATTGAGCGTACTCAAAAAAATACCCAGAGGCCTGACTATAAGAATAACCACAAAGAAAAGAATAATACTGTTTACACCCAGCTGGCTTAACTCATGAAGCTCCATTCTGGAAGAGAGCAGCAGAAAGAGTACCGAAATCAGGATCATGCTGATGTCTTCTTTGAAAGTAAGGATCAGTTTTATATCCTCAATCTTTAAATTTGCCAGTACCACACCCATTACGGTTGCTGCCAGTAGTCCCGATTCTTTCATTATTAACTCAGAGAGGGCGAAAGTAAGGATAACAAGGGCCAGGGTCATTACATTTTTAAGGTAATGAGGCAGCCTGTTTTTCTTTAGTAAATAGTACAGCAGCCATGCTGCCACAACTCCCAGAAAGGCACCTGTTGAGAGGGTAAGGAAGAAGTTTTTCAGTGCAATAAAGGTATATTCCTGTTCGGTTTTACTGGTACGAACAAAGCCGTATGCCAATACGGCCACTAAAGCACCAAAAGGGTCAATCAGGATGCCTTCCCACTTTAAAATAGTATTGGTGGCATGGTTAGGCCTTACATTTCTTAAAATAGGTGTTACCACCGTTGGGCCCGAAACAATAATGAGCGCTCCAAACAGGAATGCAAACCGCCAGGAAAGGTCAAGCAGATAATAGGCGGCATAAGTACCTCCGATAAGGGTGGTAAGGAGTCCTATTGTTAATATATTTCTGATAACGGCCCCTTGCTTCCTTATTTCCTGTAGCTGAAGGGTAAGCCCGCCCTCGAAAAGAATTACGCCTACAGATATGGAAACAAAGTGAAACAACATTTCTTCCTGAAAAATACTGTCGCCATCCACCAGTTTTTCGCCCTCAGGGGTAAACAAAGTAGATACCGGACCAAGGACCAGACCTAAAAAAAGGAGGGGCAAAATGGCTGGTATTTTAACTTTCCAGGCCAGCCATTGAGAAAATATTCCTAGTACAAGGATAGCAGCTAACTCTAACATCAATCTTATAAATTACCTTATTCAATAAAAGAACCTTATTGCCAGGTTCAGCTTATTTTCTGGTTACCGGCAGCTAAACGCTGCACACAACCCTTTGCTATTATACAGAAGTGTATTTAAGTAAAAGGAAATGTATGAAAATTTGTTGCCTTTTTCGCCATTGCAGTAGAAAAAAGCCCCTTGTCAGCTGTTTTTATTTCTGGATTTTTAATATTTGTTCGTGCCGGTCTGATAAATCAGGCTGAAAAAGTGAACAAAATTGAGAGCACATGATTATTAAACTTTAAATAAATCAGATCTGCCTTCAGGGAGGTGTGATCGTTTAAAATTCCTTCTTACATCTTTAATATTATTTTTTTAGCATTATGAAAAACATTTTCAGAGCATTGATTGCAGGTTACGGAGCAAAAAAACTGGGTGGCGGTTGTTTTGGTACCATCATAGTCTTTATCATTATTTGGGTACTCCTTGGCCAGTGCATGTAAATAGTTGCTCACCCGGGGCTGAGCTTTTTTGAGCCTTAAAACAAAGGGATGGTTAATTTCTCTTTTTATGATTTTTCAAATGCCGGATTCCGGTGTTGAAGGAAAAAAATACGGCTAATGTTTTTCTTTTTGCTTGCTGCAGAGCAGCGGAAAGAGGGGTTGCCAGGTGTTTTTAAGATCGTAAATTGAAGAAAACCATGCTGTTTAAAAAAGGAATATAAATATTTCTCCCCTATATTTGGAGGAATAAGATATTCGAACCAGAGTATGGCATATATTTCAGTTAATGATGCAGTTGAAAGAACCGGTAAAGGACAGACTACTATTTACCGTTTCTGTAGAAAATTTGAGCATACAAGGCATGTTAAAAGGGAAGATAAGAAATTTCTGATTGACGAAGAATTTTTATCGAAACACCTGATTGAACCGGAAGCTGAGCAGACAGAAAACGGAAAACAGGAAGAGCCCAAACAGGAGCTGATAGATATTTTTATTGAAGAACTGCTTAATGAAAAAAGGTACTACCGCCTGCTCCTGGACCGGAAAGATGAGCAGCTGGTGAGGAAAGACGGTATTATTTCCAGTTTGCAGGACAGGCAAAAAGAACTGCATTACCTGTTAAATCATCAGACTCAGTTGCTGGAATCTGCACGGAAGCCGGAGCCGGAGTCTCTTTCGCAGGACAATTCAGGGGCTGTGGTGGAGGAATCCAAAAAGGAGGAAGCAAAGCCTGGAAATATGATGTACCAGGCTCAGATTGTGTATGCAGTGCTGGCGGCTGTTGCCTTAATGCTTGTTCTGGCAATTATTTTTGTAGATGAAATAAAGGCATTATAGGAAAACAGGTAGTGCTGATTACCGGCTGAGCTGAAAATATTAATTACAACGGCCCCGCCAGATTTTTTTTGCAAAGAGGGTAGTATACCGGTAATAGCAGCGGCTCTGCTTTCAGGCAACCCAATAATAAAGCAGGAACTTACAGGCAGCCCGTTCTGCCGCCGTCAACAGGTAAATTTATACCGGTAATATAAGCAGCGGCCGGAGATGCCAGGAATGCAACTGCTGCAGCCGGATCCTCTGGCTGACCAAAATGGCCGGCAGGGATTTCAGCTTTCATCTCCTGTTGTACATCTTCAATGCTCTTGCTGCTTTTTTGTGCCTTGTTTTCGATAATGCTCTCTAAGCGGCCGGTTTGAGTGGCGCCGGGAAGTACATTATTTACCGTAATCCCGAAAGGTGCCAGTTCCGCAGATAAGGTTTTGGACCAGCTTGCGACCGCTCCCCTTATTGTATTCGATACCCCAAGGCCGGGAATAGGCATTTTTACAGAGGTGGAAATGATGTTAATGATTCTGCCATAGTTACTCTCCTTCATTGCCGGTGCCACCGCCTGTACCAGAATCTGGTTACAGATTACATGCTGTTGAAAAGCAAGCATAAATTCTTCCGGAGCGGCATCAATAATTTTTCCTGCCGGAGGGCCACCTGTGTTATTTATCAGTATATCTGCCCGGGCGGATTCTTTTTTCATGTACCCGGCTATTACTTCTTTCAGAATGCCGGGATGGCTGAAGTCTGCCGTTAAATACTGATGTTGTTGTCCGTGGCCGGTGGTTAAGGACTGGGCGACATCCTTAAGTTTGTCTTCATTGCGGGCTATAAGGGTTACGTTCACCCCCTGGTTTGCAAACTCACGGGCAATGGCTAATCCTATACCGCTGGTACTTCCTGCCACTATGGCGTGTTTCCCTTTCAATTCTAAATTCATTTATTTAAACATTTATATTGTTCTGCAGGCTTCTCCCGCAAAACAATATTGAGAATTTTTTCTGCTTATTACTGCCTGTTTTCTACGGTCTGTGGAGTTGCGGTTAAAAAATGCCATTTCGCTATTCCTGTGTTGCCGTGGCGGTATTGCGGTTTCCCTGCTGAATAATTATACCTGAATTGCCTGTATTATGCTGTGCAATTTGTGCCTCATTTTCAAAGCCATTCTGGTAGATTATTCCTTCGTTATAGAAGGCAGTGTTTGCATCGCCCTGTATTATCTCAGCTATATTGTGATTGCCATGCTGTAAAACTTCGGCACTATTTAATCCGGCAATGCCTGAATTTATCCCCTGGCTGATTTCAGCAGAGTTATAATCCCCGGCCTGATTCATGAATGCATTGTTTCCTGTGGCTTCGCCACCGCCGGTTCCCTGCCAGACGCCGGCACCCTGCCTGATGTGCCCGAGATTATATTTTCCATTCTGTTCCTGTATAGCGTTGTTGTTTGTGCCGGTACCTTCGCGGCTTCCCTGCCAGAGATAGCCAAGATTGTCGTCGCCCGTCTGGGCCTGCCAGGCGTTGTTGTTTGTGCCGGTACCATCAAAAGACCCTTGTTCAATATTGCCTCTGTTTCTGTTACCAATTTGAGGGAGCCATGCAGCGTTGTTTGTGCCTGTGCCATTGTATGCACCTTGTTCCAGATAGGTTGAGTTGTCATCACCTCTTTGTAGCAGGGTAGCCTGATTTCCTTCAGAGTATCCGCCGCTGTAAGCCTGTTCCAGTATAATAAAATTATTGTTTCCTTCCTGGATTACCGTTGCGGAGGTATTTATTGCGGTACCACCATGGGTGCCCTGCAGTATGCTGGCAAGGTTATCATTCCCTGTCTGTTCCAGGGAGGCGTCATTATTATCGGCTAGGCCGCCCGTACCGCTTACCTGAAGGAGGCTGGCAGTATTACTGCTTCCACTCTGAGCCAGAGTGGCGTTATTGTTTGTGGTAGTTCCGGAGCCTGTTCCCTGATTAAAAATAATTCTGTTGCTTTGTCCTGCCTGAGTAGTTGTTACCAGATTGTTAGTGCCACTAAGTTGTTGAATTGAAACTTCATTCTGTTCACTTTGTGAGTACCCTGCGGTTGAAAATGCAACAAGGATCATGGCAGATAAAAGTGGGTGAGTTTTCATGCGGGTATAGTTAATGTGAAAAAATAAGGATCCGGCATCCGGATACATTGGTTTGTTTTAGTCCTTTAGTAAAGAAGGCCTGGTGTTAACAAACTGATGTGCTGTTTATTGCAGAGATGCCCACTCACCATGACTCCTTTAGTTTGGTTAACTGAACAGCTGTGTTATTGTTATTGCTGATCCGCAATAGCAGGAGTGCCATCGGTAAAGAGGATAGACAGGAAACTGGAAGGGAAAGAGAATTTGTAAAAGACCGGGGGCAGCAGAGCGTGAATTACTGTGAAAGAGAGTAGCTTATTTATGTGTAATGCCGGTGTAAATAAATAAAAAGAAAAAGCTTTTGAACAGTTTTCAGAAGCCTTTGGAAAATATTGTTAAGCTTTCAACAAAGGTGTTAAAAACCTCTCTGATGTCGAAGGAACTTGCAGGTTTATGCTTAACCTGCGTGATTCTCATCACTTTTTCTTCAGCCTCATTTATTTTGTTGTACGCTTTTTCCAGAGTGGAATTAGTGGCTTCTGTGGTTTTAGCGTACCTGATAATATCTTTCGACATGTGGATATAAGAGGTCAGATCTTCTATTGCCTCCTGATCCTGCTCTTCTACTACCTTCTCAACCTTTTCAAGGATGTCCCGGAGGTAACCTTCTAAATTATTTTTATCCATGGCCGGATTGCTCTCAATAAATAAGCACACCAAATACGTAACTGAGGATGAGTATTCTTAAAATAGTATTCATGTCCTCACAAATTCCTGTGTAAATATTGATTTTATTTTTTCAACAAACAAGAATGTAAAAATATGATGTATGTTTTTTTGAAAAAATGAAGAAGCCGGAATAATGAAAATAATTACAAAAGCTATAAAACCGCTTTAATTCAGTTTTATAGCTTTTGAAATATCCTTTTATGCTACTGTTGCTGCTTTAACTTCAACAGGCTCACTGCCTAAAATTTTGAGCATGCGAATGTGCGATTGCATGGCATGCGCAAAAGTTGGTTTAAGGTTGTACGGTATCTGAAACTCTGCGGCAGTTTTTTCTACAATTTCCGATAACTTCCGGTAATGTACATGGCAGATGTTGGGAAAGAGGTGATGCTCAATCTGAAAATTAAGTCCACCCACATACCAGTTTAAAAAGCGGTTGTCTCTGGAAAAATTGGCAGTTGTCCGGAGTTGATGAACCGCCCATGCATTTTGCATAGTACCTTCACTGTCGGGCATTGGTTGTTCGGTGCCCTCCACAATATGGGCCATCTGGAAAACAATGCTCAGGATATAACCTGCCGTCAGGTGAATAACAAGGAAACCAATAAGGACCTGCCACAAGGCAAGGCTTGTAAGGAGTAAAGGAACCCCCAGCATCAGGAAAAGATAAAATACTTTATAAATACCCATTTTTAAATACTCGCTGCTCAGGCGGGTTTTCTGTTTTTCCACCATGCCTTTTTTATGGTATTTAAAGAGCTTAATAAAGTCGCTCACAAGCATGAGCAGGGTCATTAAGCCATAGGCGAAAAAGACATAAATGTGCTGGAAGCGGTAAAAGTGTTTAACAGGAGCATGCTTGCAGAGGCGGACAATTACTTTGGTCTCAATATCCTCATCCATACCATGAATATTGGTGTAGGTGTGGTGCAGAACGTTGTGCTGAATATTCCAGATAAAAGCACTCCCGCCAAGAAAATTAAGGGACCTGCCCATAATTTTGTTTACAGCAGCATTTTTTGAATAGGAGCCATGCAGTGCATCATGCATTACGCACATTCCTATACCGGCCATTGCCAGCCCCATAAGCAGGGCGAACGGAAGTAAAAGCCATGCATTGATATTGAGGGTAAGGATAATTACAAAGGACCCCAGATAGGTTCCCAGCAGAATAATGGTTTTAATAACCATTTCGCTGTTGCCATAGCGGGTAGTATTAGTATCCTTGAAGTGCTGGTTAACTCTTTTGCGCAGGGTATTAAAAAATTCTGCCTGGGGCTGGTTGTTAAATTTAACGGATTTCATTCGGGTATTGTACTTTTTAACAGCAGGTATTATTTTTTACAAGCTGTGGTAATTGTCGGATTCAGGGCTTTTACTTTGCCTGTGCATTCAGTCAGACGGAAGGCCTTTAGTCACGGATTTTAAATATAGTAAAAGAATACGTTCTTTTTGCGGATGAGGATTGGATTATTCTTATTTTTGTCGTGTATTGTCAGTTTATGAGGAATTTATCCGGCAAAATAAAATTAAATTCCCTCTTTTCATCTTAACAATTCAGGTACACGAATAATTCATAATGAGCAATAATGTAATGATCTCATTTTTTCATTGCCTGGTCCGGATACAGTTCGGACAGGATTAGTCCGGCTTTTGGCAGGCCGTGCTCCTTTCTTTAGTTCTGTGGGTTTTTTGTTTACGGGGGTGTTTTTATAGGTTCCGGAATACATAACGCCTGAATTTTCCGGTATAAAAAAGAAAAAGGTACCCTGTCAGATACCTGTATTCTCTTTTCCTGTAAAGTTTTTTTGAGATATTAAGCCGGGAAGGTTTTTAATAAACAGTATTTTGTTGCTTAAAACCTCATCAGCATTGTAAGTTCCTTCCCTCTGAAAAGAGGAGAAGGAAAGGGGGTAAGATCTCTCCTTCAGGTGGACTGCCGGAGAGGCTTCAGTAGTGTGGATTGCCCGCTGCTAGAGTGCTTTTTTAACATTAACAGCATTAGGCCCTTTTGGGGTCATTTCTATTTCAAAGGTAACCTTATTATTTTCTTTGATAGGATCAATTAATCCGTTCATGTGCACAAAAATACTTTCCTGGGTATTCTTGTCTTTAATAAAGCCGTAACCTTTTGAGTCATTGAAGAACGATACTATTCCTGTTCTTATAACATCTTCTTCCAGGGTTTCGCGTTTGGTTGCGCCTAACTGAATGTCTTCCTGGTTGATTTTAGTCTTTTGCTTAGGATCAGGAGGGGTGGATGTGAAATTTCCGTTTTCATCCACATAAACGATCATGTCGTCCAGACTTGCTCCCTTATTATTGTTGACGCTGGCTTTGCGCTCTTCTCTTCTTTCCTCTTTTTCTTTTCTCTTCTTTATCTTTTTCTTTTCGTTTTCTTTTTTACTAAAGGTTTCCTGTGATCTGCCCATAAATTTTCTGTTTTTGTTTTAAAGCTGCTATATTTCTTTCAATAGCAACTTGTGAAATATAATTATATGTTTCTGTAAGGTTAAGGAATCATTCCTGTATCTTAACACTCCTGAGGGATTAACAATTCCAAAAGAGGGCTAAATAACAAATTATTTAACCTTTTATGTAGTAAGTAACGGAATGCGAAGCCCCTGGTTTCGGGCTGTTTGCTATGTGATCTCCCTAAGTGTAAACAAGAGGAATAACAGCCTTTTGTTTAATATTAGCGGCTTTTTGAGTAGGCTGAAGATAGAATAAATGAGACATGCCCGGGTGCTCATTACCGGATGCTTTGCTTATTTGAAGGATAAAAACATGCGCCGGCACCCCTTTCTTTAGCGGAACTTCTTCAAAGATAAACTAATTTTTTCAAATATTTATCGCCTGCTTAATGTCCAATGGTGTAAGGAAAGCCTTTAACTGGCAAAAAAAAGTAAAAAAGCAGCTGTATTTACATCATGATAAATATTTTATCATAAAAAATTATCGGTTTCACTGAGTGTTTTTTTTTATTAATGTCTTGTAAAGGCCTGGTTTTTCAGAGCCATAATGCCGGGAGCAGGAGATTTAAGATCCGGTTTGAGAAGGAGGGGCCGGGGCCGGAGATTTGCACCTCATTTCGCGAATGGCTATCTTCACCACCTTCAGGATTAAGCGCCTGAGCAGGGAAGTTGTCAGGCAGGTTAACCGGGGTTGAAATAACCGGTCCCGGATAGTTCTGTCCGATGGATTTGAGCAGAGTTCCGTTTTTTTTATTAAGTGTGGGGCGAAGAATTTTAAAATGAAATACGAAGCTGAGATCAGAGAGGTTAATGTAACCCGCTATATAACTCCTCTTCGCGAAGGCGGCTCATTGCCGGCTATTGTAGAGGCGGATGATGATTTTATGTACGTTTTGAAATTTCGCGGGGCCGGACAAGGCGTGAAGGCCCTGATTGCGGAATTAATTGCAGGGGAGATTGCCCGGACCCTGGGTTTCAGGGTGCCTGAAATTGTGTTTGCAAAGCTCGATGCCTGTTTTGGGCGTATGGAAGGAGACCAGGAAATACAGGACCTGCTCAGGGCCAGCGAAGGACTTAACCTGGCCCTTCATTATCTTTCCGGGGCTATTACCTTCGATTCACTGGTTACCAGAGTGGACGAAAAACTGGCTTCGCAGATTGTGTGGTTTGATTGCCTGATCAATAATGTGGATCGTACCCCCCGCAATACTAATATGCTTATGTGGCATAAGGAACTGTGGCTTATCGATCATGGAGCTTCGTTCTATTTTCACCACTCAGGGCAGGACCCTGAGGAACAGGCGCGGCGGCCGTTTTTGCAGGTAAAAGACCATGTACTGTTGCCATTTGCCTCAGCCCTTGAAGAGGCCGGTGAGCTTTTTCGTCCCCTTTTAAGTCCGGAAAGGATCCGCTCCATAGTATCGCTGATTCCTGAAGAGTGGCTTACGGACAATTCCCCTTTTGAATCTGCAGAAGAGCAGCGGCAGATATATATTACCTTTTTAGAAACAAGGCTAGCTCATACAGAAACATTTATCAAAGAAGCCGGGCATGCAAGAAAAGCACTTATTTGAGTACGCAGTTATTCGTTTCGTTCCCTGTGTTGAACGCGAAGAATTTCTTAATGTAGGCGTAATTGTTTATTGTGCAAAGCAGGGCTTTTTGCAAACAATTTATACGCTGAACGAAGAAAAGCTCCGCGCCTTTTCTGAGAATGCAGACCTCGCTGAGCTCCATGAACGGCTTCAGGCCTTTGAGCGGGTATGTGCAGGTGGCAATGATGGAGGCCCCATAGGAAAGTTGCCCGTTGCTTCGCGCTTTCGCTGGCTTACTGCCGCACGCAGTACGGTGGTGCAGACATCGGCCGTTCACCCGGGCTTATGTGCAGATGCAAAGGAAACCCTGGAACGGCTGCATAAACAACTGGTGCTGTAGCAGCAAAATAGTCCTTTAGAGGAACAGCTGAGAAGCAGCCATGCTCAGGTGCCCGGAGTGCTGTTAAGGTCTTCCGGTGCCGGGTAATCAGCCGGGGCCTCCGGAAGGACAGCATGGCAGTTTTGAGCTCTGAAGTAAGAATTTATGCACAGATAAAACTGCATGTCATTTTTTCGTCCGGTCCTGCTTATTAATTTACGGTCGGTTTCCTCTCTCCACGCAAACTGAGGCCCCTTCCTCATCCATAATAGCCTTTCTGCATGAAAATAAGAGCATTTAACAGCAGCTGCACTTCTCTTCCCGGAAGCGGGCTTTCTTTTTTGCCGGATGCGGCTCTTTAAAGCATGCGTGTAATAAAGCAGCTTGTTTTAATTGGATTTATTGTGCAGATAATCAGTAGTTTGGCTTAGAGAAAACAAATACCTTCAGGTATCCGCATGAACAAACAACAGGAACAGCTTGTAAAGCTGCTTATTAATAACGCACAGCCGGTATGGGAAATAGAGTCCGTTCACAAGCGTTGCTGCATTTATTACGGAATAGAAAAAGCACTGGAAATATGCCAGGATATTATTGATTTTGCTGCCATGGCCGGCATAAGCCTGCTTGAAAGTTTCCGGTTGCATGTAGAGGTTACGGAGCTGACAGCCAACAGGGCCAATAGTTGAACGGGGAGGTAGTAAGGTAATAGAATATTACGGAAGCGGAGGAGGTGAATTCCTGAGTGACTTCCGGTATTTTATGGCTGATAATTAAACATTTTTTTGCCTTAACAGTCTTATAATCATTTACTAATCCGGAAAAAAATGAAGAGACTGACTTATTTAATTACCGTAATTTCTTTTAGTTGTTTTATCGTTTCCTGCGGGGAATCGTCCCGCCAAAAGGCTCATGAAGAGGTAGTGCAGGAGGAGAGAACTGAAAATGATGCTCCTGTAGGATTGAACCCGGGGGAGGAACGGGAAATACAGGTGGTTGCCCGGAATATGGCCTATACACCAAATGAAATACGGGTTCAGCCAGGCCAGGCTGTTAGTATACAGCTTACTAATAATGGCGATAAAGAGCATAATATAGAGTTCGAGCTTCCTTCCGGTGAGAAAGAGCTGGAACAGAACCTGCAGGCGGGCCAGTCAGGTACACTGAGTTTTACAGCTCCGCAGGAAAGCGGGAGCTATACTTTTTACTGCCCTGTGGACAACCACAAGGAAAAAGGAATGACCGGAACATTGATTGTGCAGTAAAATAAATAAGGCTGAGTGGTTATGGAATATACTTGCACAGGCTCCGGAACCAAGGAAAAGGAAGCAGGAAGATCTCAGGAACAGGAATGAACCTATCCTGAGGACTTCCTGTTTTTTTGAAAAGGAGATAAAAAGCGTGGAACATCAGTTGCGTTGGATAGATGTGCTGTATTATGCCCGGTACAGTAACCCCGATCCTTACAGAAGAGTGGATAAAACGGAGGAGGAGTGGAAGGAGCAGCTTACTCCCGCACAATTTCATATTTTGCGGGAAAAAGGAACAGAGCGTGCTTTCCGGAACACCTACTGCCGGTCCTTTGAGCCGGGAGTGTATGTATGTGCTGCCTGCCGGAATCCTTTGTTTGATTCAGATGCAAAAAGCCACAAACTGTCCGGCTGGCCGGCCTTTAACCAGCCTGTGGCCAGGGGAGCTATGAAGTATGCTTACGACAACAGTCATAATATGGTCCGGATAGAGGTGCTTTGTAATGTATGCGACGCGCACCTGGGACATGTTTTTCCTGCCGGCCCTCAACGCGCAGGCTTACGCTATTGTATTAATTCCGAAAGCCTGAACAGAACAGACAGGTGAAGTGCCGGATTTATTGGCTGCTCTTCATATAATGGACAGGTCCCTGAAAGATTTTTGCTTGTATGGCTGACAAACGGACGTGTATTCAGACCGTTATAATGTTTTTTCCGGCAATGAGGGTAGTAAATACCCTTTCTTTCAATCCAAAAGCTTTTATTTCTTACAGAGATCAGAAATTTTGTTTTTACCCGCTTTTTGCTGGTTTACACCTTTTTTTAAGGGAGAGGAACGGTGAATTAGTGTAAAATATCCTTTTTTTACATCAGTTTGCCCTGATTAACTGCGGATTAACTTCTTTAAGCTGTATTATATTACAGTAGCTTGTCTTTTAATACAAAAACGGCCTACTTGCCCTCTTTCTTAACATTACAAAAATCAGATGCACTCAAGCTCTTCTTCAGCGCCTTTTTCTTTAAGGAGCTGGCCTCTTATTATCTGTTTTCTCTGGATTTGTTCAGCCTGTATTGATGATCATGATCTGGAATTTAACCCTGAATTAAATATAACGCCCACCTGCAGCGATGGTCTGAAAAACGGGGATGAAACAGCCATTGACTGTGGAGGTGCCTGCAGCGATGTTTGTGGAGATAATATCATTGCAGATTGTTCGGCAAAGCTGTCGCTTAATAAGCTGGTATCTGTAAATAATGACTTAAGCATCAGTATTAGTGATGTGCGGGTTCAGCAATCATATAATTCCCTGACTGTTTATGCCTTCGAAGAAACCACCGATGCCGAGGTAATTATAAAATTGCCTGTTAAAGCGTTTCCTGCAGGTAATGTAAAGTTTGTAGTGGCTCAGTCAGATAACAGCGATCCGGAGAAGCAGAGAGCAAGTGTGGAGATCATTCCTGACAATGGGTATGGCCGTTACTCACAAACCGGAACGCTTTACCTGAGGGTGGAAAATAAGGACAGAATTCACCTTGAATTTTGTGATATACAGTTTCAGCAGAAAAATAATTATTATGACCGGAACAATTACAGCCATAAAGGCAATATAAATTTCCTTATTCCTGATTTGGACGATTATTAAACACATCCGGCAGGCAGGGGATTCTTTCGGGAAAAACCTTCTTAACTGCTTCCTGATATTACCAGCTTTCTTACTTCAACATTACAATATGATTAAACTATACCGCATACTTCTGTTTTGCCTCTCCGGATTGTGCATGCCGGGGGCTTTTGCACAGGAAGGTGATTACCAGACCCTTCAGTCACGCCGGCAGATTCCTCAGGATTTTATTGAAAATTCATCAGACAAATATTACCAGGACCTCGCCTCAAAAGTAACGAAAGAAGATAAGCGCTTTACCCGTAAGAGTAAAGAAGCTTTTTACCTGCAAAGCAATTTTAACATCGACCGCTTTTTATCAAGTGGTAAGGTCATGTTCAACGATCAGGTATCGGATTACCTTGGGGAAGTGCTCGACGAACTTTTAAAAAATGATAAGCCTTTAAGGGAAAAAATAAGGGTTTATACTGTTAAAAGTGCCGCTGTAAATGCCTATACCACTGAAGACGGAATCATATTTGTGAACTTAGGACTCCTTGCCCGGCTGAAGAACGAGGCACAGCTGGCCTTTGTTCTCTCACATGAGGTGATTCACTTCAAAGAAAAGCATGTGATAAACAGCTATGTTAAAGCACGGGAAATTTCTGCAGCCAAAGGAGATTACCGCAGGCTTTCCTTTGATGAAAAAACTTTTACCAAAAGCTCTTATGATAAAGAGCAGGAGCTGGATGCTGACCACCGCGGCTTAGAAATCTATGTTCAGTCTGAGTATGACCGGAAGGCAATGGAGCAGGTTTTCAATATCCTGAAGTTTGCCGATTATCCTGCCATGGAGCGGGTCTTCGAAAAGAAATATTTTGAAAGCGGGGACTATAAATTTCCTGATCATTATTATCTGGCACATGTAAAGGATATTCTTGCAGATGAGAACTACGACGACAGCAAAAGCTCTCACCCTAATATTGCCAAAAGGAAAGAATCCCTGAACGCTCTGCTCAGCAGCCATGCAGCTCCGGCAGGAAAGGGTAAGGAATTTATTGTGTCGGAAGGGAAATTCGGGGAGGCTAAGAAAATCGCTCAGTTTGAATTGAGCAGATCTTACCTGCTGAGCGGAGAGATAACAGAAGCTTTATTAAATGCCTATGCCATGGAAAAAGCTTACCCAAAGTCGGCTTACCTGCGCAAGAATGTGTTGAAAGCCTTGTACAACATGGCCCGCTATGGCCATTCAGCTACGCCCGATGAGGAAAGAGGAGAGCGGCAAAGGCTCCTTTACTTCTTTAAGGATTTTAATGAAACTGAATATTATACACTGGCAATCCGTAACCTGTACCTGTACCATGAGCAGCATCCCGGCGACGAAGAAGTGGAGCTGATGTTGGTTGACCTGGTGTATGATGCGGCTATAAAAGATGAGTTTTTTGAGCAAAGGTTCAGGAAGTTCGGGAAAGCACCACAAAAGCCATTAGAGAATAAGGAAAAGGCCTATGTGCAACATGCCTTTAGCGGCTTTAAAGACGAAGCAGCTTTTTTTACTTACCTGGAAGAAAAATGTGAAAAAGCCCGGAAATGGGACAAGGATAAAAAACTGGCTAAAAAGAGAAAGAAGAAAAAAGCCATGGAAGCCCCTTCTATAAATAAAACGCTGGTAATTAATCCGCTTTATATTAAGCTGGATGCGCGGAAGAAGGAAAAAATGCGGTATGAAGATTCAGAAGCCATTCTTACCCGGGTAGATGATAAAGTGGAAAAAGCAGCAGAACGCTTAGGGATGGAAGCACCTGTTCTTAACACCCTGAATTTTGGAGCCGCAGATATAGAAAAATTCAACAACCACAGCATTGTGCAGGAGTGGCTGGTGGAGAAGCTTCGACATGAATCGCCCACAGGCGTTAGCCCTGTTCATAACGAAATGAAGGTTATTTCCGAAGCCTATGGCACGCAGTATTTTACCTGGATGGGAGGAGTGGCCGTTACTGAAAAGAAACCTTTCAGCTTTCTGTATCTCGTATATGGTGCTTATTTTCCTCCCTCAATTCCGTTGTGGCTGTATTTGTACCTTAAGCCGGAAAAGAATGCTTTTTACTTTTCCTTTACCTTCGATGTGCGAAATGAAGGGATTGTGGAAGGCGACATGAGGAGTATTAAGATGAGGGATAATGAGAGCCTGATGCAGTCGAATATATATTATACTTTATTCCAACTAAAAAATTAAAGCTTTGAAATATTTATACACGCTGTTATTTTCCTTCTTTCTTTTTCAGGCAGCCTTTGCTCAGGTGCCCGGCTATATGGGAAAAAGAGCCTGGGTTTCGGCAGATCTTAATTTTGCACCGGCTTTGTTCAATATGAATAAGAACCATATGGTGATACGAAAATATATTTTGGATAATGAGGCCAGGGCCACAGGGCAGAATTTATTTGCTGTTAATTACAGGCCACAGCTTAACTTCGAGTACCTGGTGGGCAGGAATGTTGCATTGGGGCTTTCTTACAGCATTATCAGGACTGGTACGGTTAAAGAGCTGGAGCATACCAACGAAGAGATTGACGGCCTGCACCACGACCTGCTGAAGGGAAGCTCATTCGGGTTTCACATGAAAAAGTTTAAATTTGATAAATCGGCATCCATTGCCCCCATTGGCTATTACTGGACCCTCGGCCTGGCTGCTGCAAAATTCAATACCTATAGCAGTAAGGAAAGTATGCAGGGGCAGTTTTCAAAAGACGTGATAAACCCTGTGGCAACTCTTGGTGTGGGCAAGCAAAAGGTTTTATTCGACAAATTTATATTTAACTCAGGAGTTGAGTTTGGCTGGTCCTTTATGCCAAAGGATTTTATGGATGAAAGCATCTCCGCTACCCACCCTCACAGCGAATCCATTCATCATGTATATAACAGCATGTTTGGCTACTATGTATTTAATATAAAGCTATCCTGCGGCTACCTGGCTTTCTGAGCAAGTTCTCATAGTTATGTAAATTTTCAAAAAATCACTTATTACAAAAAGGCTGCCCCCTTGATTCAGGGGGCAGCCTTTTTTGTTGCCTGACCTGCTCTGTTTAATCTCCTGCCCTTCTGAGGCTAAACATCAAAAGCCAAATTAAGTTAAGAGATAAGATGTTGGTAAATAAGTAATTAACTATGAAGACAGCTAAAAAAATAACCATGTTGCGAATAATACAAAATACAGCAGGAGCATTGCTGTTCCTCCTGGTTTTTGGTACAGCCTGTGCGCAGGAACAAACAGTGCAAACAGAAGCCGGTGGTATTGATGTGGAGCGCCTGGCAGACAATCTTACCCATCCCTGGGGAATGGCGTTTCTTCCCGACGGGCGGTTGCTGGTAACCGAAAGGGAAGGGGATCTGAGAATTTTAAATACAGATAATACCCTGTCAGATCCTTTGCAGGGAGTGCCTGAAGTATTTGCAGAAGGGCAGGGAGGCCTTTTAGATGTGGTACTTGATCCTGAATTTCAGAGTAACCGCATGGTGTACCTTTCCTTTGCTGAGCCGGGAGAGAACAATACAGCAACGACAGCCCTTGGCCGCGGTACCCTGGAAGGTAACCGTATAAACAATTTTGAGGTAATTTTCCGGCAGGAACCAAAGCTGGATGGCGACAAGCATTTTGGCGGACGAATCGTGTTTTCTCCTGAAGGACAAATTTTCTTTACTATGGGAGAGCGGTTTCAGTTTGATCCTGCGCAGGATCTTTCCAACCACCTTGGGACTATCGTGCGCATAAATCCTGATGGCAGCATACCTGATGATAATCCATTTGTGGGGCAGGCGGATGCGAAGGACGAAATATGGTCTTACGGCCACCGTAATATTGAAAGCGCGGCCATTGAGCCCGGTACAGATAAATTATGGGTAGCAGAAATGGGGCCTAAGGGAGGCGATGAGCTCAACCAGCCTGAAGCGGAAAAAAATTATGGATGGCCGGAGGTAAGCTGGGGTGATAATTACGATAATACTCAAATTCCTGACCCGACGGAAAAGCCTGAATTTGCAGATGCCGAAATTCACTGGACACCGGTTATATCTCCATCCGGAATGGTTTTTTACACTGGCTCACTCTTTCCGGAGTGGCAGGGAACTGCCCTTATAGGAGGGCTTACCAGTAAAGGGCTTGTTCGGGTAAGTATAAATGGTAATAAGGCTGAGGAGGTGGAGCGCATTCCGCTTGGCACACGAATCCGCGATGTGGAGCAGGCTCCCGATGGTTCAGTCTATGTACTGACGGATCAGGATAACGGCAAAATCCTCCGCTTAAGTCCGAAGGAACAGTAAATCCATTTTAACAGGGAATACATGTTGAGCAAAGTGAGTGGAAATGAAACCCCTTGCTTTGCTTATTTTTTTTCCATGGCCTCCATTTCTTTTAAAACTTCCTGTGCTTCCACATATTTCTTATCACTTTCCACCCTGCTGGTGGCCGATAGTTCATGATACTGCTTCAACAGCTTTTCATATTTCTGTTGCAGAATTTCAATTTTTGATTTTTTCTTAAATAATCCAAACATCTTTAGCGGGGGTTAAGGTATTATGCATAATTTTATAAACTGTTAATCATCTTGTGGCAGTGGTTTGTTTAAAAATAATTTATTTATATTAAACATTATCAACAGGGCAGGTATGTCGCAGATAAAAATTCTTTCTATTGATGGTGGAGGAACCCGCGGTGTTATTCCCGCCACTTTACTGAATTGTATTTATAAAGATACAGGCAAAGCGCCACGGGACGTTTTTTACCTGATGGCAGGCACATCAACGGGAGGCATATTGTGCACAGGTTATGCTGCAGGGCGCTCTACACAGGAGTTGCTGGACCTGTACCTGTTAAAAGCTAAGAAAGTTTTTTATGATACCGTACTTGATGATATCCGCGATGGATTCGGGAAGAATACAGGTGCCGATTATTCTGCTAAATACCTGAAAAGGGAGTTGCAGGCAGCATTCGGTAATACCACCCTGCTGGATATTTACCAAAATAATCTGGCCTCCGGCCTTGGCAGGCTAATGGTTTGCTCCTTCGATCTTAACCCGGAGGAAACGGATCCTGCTACAGGGATAAGCCGCCCCATTAATTTCAGGCCCAGAATTTATCATAGCGATTTTATCAGGGATGCAAATGAAAAATTGGTGGATGTTTGCCTGAAGACCTCCGCCGCACCCACATACTTTCCTGTTTACAAAAACCATGTCGACGGAGGGGTTTCCCTTAATAACCCCACAATGGCAGCTCTGGCTTATGCAATTAACCAGAGGAGCGACCAGACCGGGGAATTCAGGCATCCCAACGGAGCAGCCAAAGGACTGGGGAAAAGGCTGGAGGATCTTAAAATACTGTCGCTGGGCTGCGGCACCTCTAACCGTAACTATATTCCGGAGCAGGAAATAGAGAGGCGCAACAATGGAGACTGGGGTAACTTGCAGTGGGTGAAATACCTGCCCGATATGCTTACAGAAACCAATATGCAGGCCTCTTCCTATTATGTGGACCAGCTCCTTTCCCCAAAGCAGTACAAGCGTATTCAGCTGTATTTCGACCGGCCTGAAGCACCGCCACTCCTGCTGGGCAAAAGTGTTGGGCTTGATGTAAAAAGCCGGAATATACTGGATGCCATGGTGCAATATGCTGAAGAGGTTTACCGGCAACGTAAAGATGAAATACTGGCCTTCCTGGATTTATAACCGGGGTATCAGCGTTCAGGAAACTTTAGAAGTGCCCCGCCGGAATCCGGAAATAAAAAATGGCCCGGATGTCTCCGCGCCATTTTGAAGTCATATAAGGCTTCTGTTTTTTTTTTCTCTGATATACTTTTTAACGGATTCAGGCTGATATGCCCTTTCTTAAAGACTTTGCAGCCAGTTGCAGTAATTGTACCTGCTCCTTTATTTGCGGGGGCGGTTTTACAGTAACCTGCTCAGTAAGCCGCCTGATCTCCGGTAGCCCCTGTTGCCGCTCAGCATACCAATAATTGAGCTGAAGCCGCTGCGGCGCCTGTATCCTCCGCCTCCCATTAAGGCTCCAAGAATGCCTCCTCTGCGCCTCCTGCCCATAATTCCTCTCATAAGCATAGAGCCTATTACGCCCGTCAGCAGGCTGTTAACAGGGATATTTAGCTTGTCAAATTTCTGCTTCAGCCCTGTATTCTCCAGGAAGCTCTGCTGTGAGCTTTCTTTACCCTGAGCCTTTTCCGCCTTCTCCACATATTCATAAAGTGCATCATATTGCTCTATGCTTATACCGAGCCTGTCGGCCATACGGTGGATCTTCCTTTTTTCGTCTTCGGAATAATGTCCGTCGGCTTTGGCATAGGAGAGGATGTCCACGATGAAAGAAAATTTGAGGTCGCTGTTACGGAGAAAATCCACGTAACGCTCAAAGCCGTCGTTCCGTGGGTCCCTCGCCTCCATAATCACCTCTCTTTTATCGCGCTGTGTAAGTCCGGCCTCATCACAAAGTTCTGCAAGAAAATCTTCCTCTTCGGCAGAGGCTTTGTCTTCCGGAGTGGCCATACTGGCAACTGCGGCCAGGTAAGCCGCCTTCTCTTTTTCCGGGTAATTTTTTAGTGATTGTTTTCCTGAAAAGTCCATAGGTTAAATACTTTAAATCTAAATGAAATAACCCCCTCTGCCTGCAGGCTGATTGGGTGGCATTGTAAAGTGTTTAACCGAAATAGAAGGCAGAAGTTGCTTCGTTCATCTGTTCTCTGTCAAACCTTTTGCTGGTTTTTGTGCTTAATAGTTAGCCCTGAGAAATATGGGGCTGCTGCAAAGAACCGGAAACAGAAGGGCTTCATTTTGTTCTTTCCGAAATTCCTGTGTGCAGGTGTCAATATCAGGTTGTAGTATCAAAAGAAAATATTGAGCAAAATATAAAACGGAACCATAAAGCCTTATGAAAGCAATTGCCATAGAACCGGGAACCACGAGTTCCAGTTTAATAGACCATCAGGAGCCTCAGATCAGCTCTCCGCACGATGTAAAAGTAAAAATGCTGCAGGTGGGGATTTGCGGAACTGACAGGGAGGAAGCCCTGGGCGGACGTGCCGATGCTCCTGAACATAGCCATCATCTTATTATTGGCCATGAAATGTTTGGCCAGGTAGTGGAAACAGGGAAGGAAGTAACCAGGGTGAAACCAGGTGACTTTGCTGTTTTTACGGTACGCAGGGGTTGCGGGGAATGTGTTCCCTGCAACAATAACAGAAGTGATATGTGCTATACCGGTAATTATAAGGAGCGGGGCATAAAAGAACTGCATGGCTTTGAAACGGAATGTGTGGTTGATCATGAGCAGTTTATTGTAAAGGTTCCGGTAAGTATAAAATCGGTTGGTGTGTTAACGGAGCCTATGTCGGTGGCAGAGAAGGCTATTGATGAGGCGCTCATTATACAATCGGGGCGCCTGCCGGAGGTAAGATATGACAACTGGCTGAAAGGCCGCCGTGCCCTTGTAGCCGGAGTGGGAGCTATAGGTTTGCTGGCTGCCTTTGCACTGCGCTTAAGAGGAGCTGAAGTAGTCGGGCTCGATATTGTGGATGAGAACAGTAAAAGACCGCAAATATTAAAGAAGATAGGAGGTGCCTATATAGATGGACGGAATATAGAAACCATTAATATTGATGACGAGCACGGTGAATTCGATTTTGTTTTTGAAGCCACAGGTGTTCCCTCTTTAAGCTTCGACCTTATTGATGTGCTGGGCCGTAACGGCGTTTATGTAATGACGGGTATTCCCGGAGGCGAGAGGCCGGTTTGTTTTTCAGGAGAAGATATTATGAAGCAGATTGTGCTTAAAAACCAGGTGATTTTAGGAAGTGTAAATGCCAGTACCCGCCATTTTGCCATGGCCATCGACGATCTTGAAAAAGCCAGAAATATGTGGGGTTCCCTGGTGGATGAAATGATTACTCTGAAAGTGCCGAACACCGCTTTTATGGATGCTATTCACCAGCAGTCGGAAGATGATATCAAGACAGTAATTGAATGGGCGGAAATTCCGGAATAATTGAAAAGCGGAATAATATAGAGAGTGGAGAAGGTTATTGTATCCTTCTCCACTTTTTTTTACTTTTTCACTATCAGCTGCTTTGTGGCTCTGTGTGCTCCGGCCTCCAAAACCAAAAGGTACATGCCATCCTCAACATTGCTGAGCAGAAGCCGCGCTTTATTTTTACCTTTTACCGGAGCGCTCCACGACCTTTCCAGTACCGCCTGTCCGCTCATGTTCATAAGCGTAATGCGTACCGGCAGGCTTTTCTCCAGGTGGTATTCAACATTTACATGGCTGCTGGCAGGGTTAGGATATATTTTATCTAATCCAAACCTGCCGGCCAGAAATTGTTCTTTTGCAGTTACACCAAGCGGCAGTGGTTCTGCAGTGGCGGCCGGGTTAGTGACGGTGGTGGCAGTTGCTGCCGGGTGCCTGTGAATTATTGGAAGTGGCTCACTGGCGAATTCAGACAGGAATGATCCTTCCATGGCAGAGATATCGGCTTTCATCCAGTCTTTCAGAATGGTACCAAATACCTGGCGGTAGTCGAACTGGTGCTTCAGGTTTCCGTCTTCCAGGTTATTTAAGTCCGCATTAGTGCCAATTACCCCGGGGTTTAAATGTTTGCCGAATACAAAGAGAGGAGCAGCGGTGCCATGGTCGGTCCCGAAGCTGCCGTTTGATATGGCCCGTCGTCCGAATTCTGAGAAAGTGGTTGTAAGCACCCTGTCGGCCAGCCCCAGTTCAGCGAGCTCATCCTGAAATGCTTTTACAGAATCGAACAGTCTTTTTAAAAGGCTGGCATGCGTGCCCAGAGTAGGGTCGGAAGCGATTGTCTGGTTGCCATGGGTATCAAACCCGGTAAGGCGGGCAAGGAAAATTTTTGTCTGGCTGCCACCGCTCAGTAAGCGGGAGATCACCTTCAGCTGGCCCGACAAATTGTTGCCCGGATACCTGACAGAGGCACTGTTGCGCCCTTTGTCGTACACCTCCTTTAAACGGCCCGCGTATTGGTTGGACTTCTGCTCCACATCCATAATCCATTTCAGCTCCTCCCCGTATGGCGAATTGCTTACACCTTCCGGAGGCATGCCGCCCACGCCTGTTACAAGGTCGTAGAAGCTTCCCGGATTTTCCACAGAAATGGCGGCGGGAATACCGTTGCCGGTATGAAAGGCCAGAGAAACACTATTACCAATTTCCAAACCCGGAGGATCCTGCATATTCCGGTTAGGATAGCCTGCAGGGAAGTCGCGGTAAAGGTTGCTCAGGTACCGGCCTGCCCAGCCGGAATTAAATGATTCGTCGTAACTGCCTCCCATAAACCAGATGTCGGTACTGCGGAAATGGGATCCGTTGGTGTTCTCATATCCTACATTCTGAATAATGGAAACCTCTCCTTTATCGTATAAAGCTTTGAAGGATTCCATATCCGGATGAAGGCCCAGTTGCTGCTGATCGCTCAGGGTACTGTCGAGTCCTATATACTTGCGGCTGCCGCTTTCCGGTATGGCAATATTAGGGCGTAAGCTGAAATATTTGCTGTACTGGTCTAAAGGAATAAGGGTATTGAGGCCATCGTTTCCGCCATGGAGCTGTATCAGCACCAGTACCCTGTCGCTGTTGCCGGCGCCGGCCAATTGTTGCATTTGCGATAAGTTGCTCATGGCATTTACAGGAATGCCGTTGAGCATGAGAGGTGCCAGGCCTGCAAGGCCTATATTCTTAAGGAATGATCTTCTTTTCATGGTAATTTTGCGGGCTTAGGAAAGCTGATACTCAGGGGACTGCAATAAGGCTCTCACGAATTTTTCCAGCTGCCTGCGTACAACTTCATCGTTATTACTTTTTTTATACAGCTCCCACTCGAACTTCCAGTTCATTGGCGAGAGGTTTTCCAGAAATACATCGTTGAGGAAGTAGTTCAGGCGGTTTTCGGTAATTGCCTCAGGGAGCAGATCACCAATCAGTTCAAGGGCAAGTTTTTCCGCATCAGCAGGCTTGCTTATGTTGGCAGGGTTCTCCACATACTTCATCAGATCAAGCTTTATGGTAAAGCTGTTGTCATTGCCCGGGATGCCCTTCAGGAGGATATCGGCAAACTCATAGCGGCAGGCCAGGTTGTTCGACGATATCCAGTTCCGGTTATAACCGGGCGCCTGATGATAGGCGGCGTGCCCGGCGACCTCAAAAGGTTCGTATAGCTCAAGTCCCTGGCGGGTCATTTCCCCGATGAGCGAGCCATAAATGTCGTAATAAGCAGTCAGTTTGCCAGGATCCGGCAGATTTACCTCAAAAAAGCGCAGGGTGCCGGCCACTAATTCCAGGGGCGATTTTATAAGAGATGCCACTACATTATCCTGTGTTTCTTTATTGTCCTGATCAAAGAAGTGCTGGCTGCTGAACAACTGCATTAATACAGGGAGCATCTCATAGTTATTACGGTAAAGCGTATCGGCCAGTGGTTCAATAATATTGCGCTCTGTTTCGGGGGTTATTCTGTAGTATACAAAGAAGCGGTACAGTTTCCTGCATAAATGCCTGGCCGTTTCTTTTTGGGCAAATATCATATCCACCAGTTCACGTACCTCTTCCAGGGCAGCCTCTTCCGTGGCAATGTTTACCAGGGTATGGTATGAAAGGACTTCTTTAGGTTTGATGACCTTATTCCCAAAACGGTGGCTGAAGATCTTTTCGCCGGAATCGTGCCGGATGGCCTGGTTCTGCGGATTTACCAGCACCCGCCCGAGAGGTACTCCTGTTTCAGGATCGGGATGTTTGGAAAAGGTGGTTTCTGTTTTAAAGCCGGTAAAGATCCTTCCTGCCTCACGTATATCCTGTTCGGTATAGTTGGTATAGTCGCCCGGGCCTGCCTGAGGGCCTTTTCCTATAGTATAGAGTTCAAAGAACTCCCGTGCAAAGTTTTCGTTTGAGTTGCCGTTTTCATTACTGTTGCCATCCAGAAATACGAGCATGGCGTTATCGATACATAGTTTGCGGGCCAGCTCTTTAATATTGCCAAGGGCATGATGGCGGAACAGGCTTAACTGGTGGTAGAGCGAGAGGCTGGTATGTATTTTGGATTGTGCTGTGGTAAAATGGCTGTGGTAAAAGAAAACCATTTTCTCAGTAATGCCGGTATTCTCTTTAATCATGGTATCGAGCCACCATGAGCGGGTATACATTATAAGTGTATTTTCCATGCTTTCCTCCCGCCTTCCGCTTTCGCGGTCTAAAGGAGCAGGGCTTACCCACTGCCGGCCTGTTTTGGTATCAAGGGGTGGATGCGGATGCTTATATTTTTTGAGCAGACTGCCTAAAGCTTCACCTATAGATTTATTTTCTAATGCACTTATGGTTTTTCTGGAAGGGCCAAAGGAAAGCCTTTTCAGCAAATGGCTGGCATTGCGCCTGTTTAGTGGCTCTTTTATAGGACTTAAGGAATTCATAAGGATCTGGTAAATAATTGGCTATAAGGATGTTCGTTTTGCTGATCATAAAACTAGTGCATCCGGAGTCCGTAAAACGGGCTACATTTTTCCACATATTACACAGATAAGTAAGCTTGCTTTATATAAAGAATTTAAGGTTATCAGAGTCTTGAGCTATCCTATGCCTGTAAAAAATAGAATTAAAGGAATAAGAGGTGCAGGTTTGGAGAAAAATGGCGACCGGCATTTACAGGTAAATGCCCTGTTTCCTTTAATTTATATACACGGACCGTGAGGTCTTGTTGTCTGAATCAGGAGGCCATGCCTGTTGTTTTTAATATCAGCAGTTATTTCGGGGCGCGGAAAAAGTTAAAGCCTCCTGTACAGGGAAGAGTTTATGATTTTCTCTTCCTTATACAGGAGGCTTATTTTATACCACCTCCTGTTGCCGGAGGTGGTGTTTAAAATAGTGTGGTAGTATCCTTCTTAATCAATTTGAAATGACCTTGAGCTGTGCAGATTATTGCTCATCAGGGTCATGTTATATACACCGCTTTTTAATTTCGACATATTCAGGAGAGCTGCATAATCAGAAGGCTTAATGCCCGCCTGCTCATGAAGAATATTTCCCTGGCTGTCTTTGATAATGAAAGTTACATCCTTATCCAGATTGCTGTTTACTTTCAGGATCATTTTTTTATCCTCCTTCGATACTTTTGAAATGAAGTTTGATAAATAAAAGTCATCTTTCTGAATAGTCAGGCCGCTCTCATCTTTAATAACTACTTTTCTAACAGCCATGGCAGGCTGGTTGATGTCAATAAAATACTTTCCGCTTTTGATTTTTCCAAAATCAATCATTTTTGCATAGGCGGTTGCTGTGCTCTGGTCGGTAAATAAGACCACTCCTTCTTCATCCGATACGGTAACAGACACCGGCTCTTTTTTATTCAGAGAGTCAATGCTAAGCAGGGCAATTTCTTTTCCGGCCTTATAAAGGCTCAGGTTGATGTTGGACTGTGAAAAAGCCATTAAGCTTTGAAACATTAAGGCTGTTACAGCAACAATAAATTTGATTTGTCCTTTTTCAATCTTTCTCATAATCGTCCGCTTTTTAAATAATTTGTATGCAAGTATAAGAGGATTTTAGTTAAAGTGTTACAATATTTTTAAAAATTAATAGGATATGAAATGTCATTCGTAATTTTAGCATCATTTTGGTGAATAATTTTTAAAATTTAGGCAAGTGCAATGGATTGCACTATATAATTGTGGAAACTGCTACCGTTTGCGGGTTCAAATATTTGAAAAGAATTTAAAACATGTAATTTTACTATTTTTATTACATGAATATTACATGGCCTGCAAAAGTGCTCAAAACGATATCCGGGGGTGAATTTCCTGAAGGTCTCAGGCAAAAAAAAAAAAACTCCTGCTTTTAGGTTGAAGAATTTTCCTTCAACCCAAAAGCAGGAGTTTTACTTTATTTTCATCCTCCCCAAAACAGGGGCAGGATATCAGTTAGCTCTATTTGTTGCCGCTATCCTGATTCTGCTGATCATCCCTGCGGTTAAACCGGTCCACAATACTTTCTGCGGTGCTTTTTGGAGATGTTTGCTGCTCACGGCCCTCCATTTTATTTTTCCGGTTTTCCAGGTCCATATCAATATTACGTCCTGTCCTGTCATTATCGGAATCAGGGTTTCTGAATCCTTCCATAGAACGGTTGGCAGGATTAATCTCTTTCCTGTCAGGACTTGCCGGATGGTTATCTTTTCTGTTTCTGTCGTTATTCATAATCAGTTGGTTTAAATTAAACATTACTTTCTCTCCATTTTTTACGGATATTATATGGAGTGGTTGTTAAAGTAAGTATATAATCAGCTGATTAACAGATCTTTAAAAGCAGGAGGTGGTTTATGGCAGTGTTTGGCAGGGCGCGCATTTCTTTTTTGTTTTCCTTCTCACTGCGCTGTAAGGGAGGGAATGGGCTGGTGCTTTGGGAAGGAATAAGTCCCTTTAAAGTGTATTAAGAGCACTTTCCGGCAAAGCAAATTTGCTTTTTAAAACCTGAAGAAATAAAAAATATTACAAATCATCTTTTTCTCAAAAGCTTTTTGGGCGCGGTGGGGAATTTGTAAAATTTTTATTGTATATTTGAAAAAATAAGGAACAAATGTACCGCTGAAAATGTAAGAGGTGCATAAATAAAAACAACAACATGAATAAAGGAACAGTAAAATTTTTTAATGATCTGAAAGGTTTCGGATTTATTAAAGACGAAACATCAGATCAGGAATACTTCGTACACGTTACAGGTCTGGTAAATGATATCAGAGAGAACGACGAAGTTACTTTTGACCTTGAAGAAGGAAGAAAAGGACTAAATGCAGTAAATGTAGCTCTTGCTTAATTTTATATAAGTCATCAAAAAAAGAGGCTGTCCCGAAAGAGACAGCCTCTTTTTTTGCTGCATTTTTTCAGGGGGTAAAAAATAAAAAAAACCGGCAACAGGAATTCCTGCTGCCGGTTTTTTTAAAACATTTTTAAAGTGCGTTAAGTCTGTTTTACTTACAGGTCTCTCTTTGCACGTTCATTTTCGCTGCGGCTTCTTGTATCTGCATTAGACCCCATAGGTGGCCTTGATCCCGGTGTGGTGGCATTATTTGTTTTCCGGTCGCCATAAGTATTGCCATTAGTTGCAGTAGCTGGCCTGTTGTGGGAGGTTGTAGTGTTCCTGTGTGCAGTATCCGGTACACGTTTGGTACACAGCGCAGTGATTATCTCTGTCAGACCGAGAATCAGGTGTGGCAGATATACATAATCAGCAAAGTCGAACAACCATGGCGAAACTGCCAGAAAAGCGCCACCGGCCATATCCATGAGCAGGTGGGTTGGCATTGAAAGCTTTCTTACCGCACTTAGCTCATAATCTGTAACCAGACTGTAAACAATTACACCGGCACCTAAAATAACCGGTACCCATGTTTCTGCTCCTCCTCTGTTAAAATCCAGGATCCATGGAGCGGCAATTAATAATGCACCCATCAGGTAATCAATAATACCGTGAATGCGCGTTGGGATAAATCTCATAAGTTATAAAAATTAAAGTTTCACATCTAAAAAATAGCACATAATTACCTGGCTGTATACGACTTGTGGTAAGGAAAGGTTTTTGCGGATATTGAATATATACAAAAAATTAAAATTTAGAATACTGTCTGACAGAGTAAATATTCCACTGCTGGCAGGAATAAATAAAAAGAGCCTTCGGAAATTAATCAGAAGGCTCTTTTTTTTCAGTGAGTTTAAATTAAGGGTTTGTAGACCACATGCCTGCTTCTTTTATGAACATGCGGCGGTTAAGCTTAAGCTGGGCAATCATAAATTCAGCAAGGTCATCAGGGTGCATTACTCTTTCCGGCTCATTGCCAATAAGGTTAGAGCTGTAGGCCAGTTCGGTTACTACGGTACTCGGGGTAAGGGTGCTTACGCGAATGTTATGCTTGCGTACTTCCTGCATCAGAGATTCAGACATGCCTATCAGTGCAAATTTTGATGCGCTGTAAGCACTGGTTACTGCGGCGCCCCGCTGGCCCGCGGTTGAGGAAATGTTAATGATGTCGCCTGTTTTACGCTCGATCATATCGGGCAATACGGCACGGGCTACATAATATGCTCCCATCAGGTTTACCTGTATAATTTTTTCCCATTCAGCAGGTTCCAGCTCCAGGAACTTGCCAAATTTTGCTGTGCCTGCATTATTGATCAGGATATCGATTGGCCCTAAAGTTTTTTTCGCCTTTTCGGCTGCTGCATTTACAGCATTTATGTCAGCCACATCAGCTGTAAGCACGGCCACATTTACGCCCAGTGATTTTGCCTCTGCAGCTACTTCATTCAGTTGTTCTTCGGTCCGGGCCAAAAGGGCAACATTTGCACCTTCTTTTGCCAGAGCAATGGCTGTTGCACGTCCTATACCTTTTCCTGCCCCGGTTATCAGGGCATTCTTACCTTTTAATGATTCCATTTGTTCCTTTTTTTATCTGTATAAAAATAAACCGTACGGCTGCTGTCGTACAGGCTTCCGGTAATAAACAGTCCAAAAGTATAAAGTTCTGATTTTATTAAAATGACTCTGAGGGCAGAAAATTTAAAATATCTTATTTTACCCCTCCGCGGAGCCGCAGGGAAGGTTTTTGAATGTTTATTGCATATTGAAGAAAAATAATGAACGTATGTGCTGTTAAAAATGTAGAAGGTATATACAAAAACAATAACATGAATAAAGGAACAGTAAAATTTTTTAATGATCTGAAAGGTTTCGGATTTATTAAAGACGCAACATCAGATCAGGAATACTTCGTACACGTTTCAGGCCTGGTAAATGACATCAGAGAGAACGACGAAGTTACTTTTGATCTTGAAGAAGGAAGAAAAGGACTAAATGCAGTAAATGTAGCTCTCGCTTAATTTAAAAATATAAGTCAAAAAAAAAGGTTATCTCCATGCGGGGATAACCTCTTTTTTTTGTGGGTCACAGCTTTATTTTTAATTAAGGGCACAGCTTAAGGGAGCATCCTCTCTGAGTCATTTTCCGGCTTCTTCTTCTTCTGCTGCTGTATAATAAAGGTGAAGCGATGGTGGTGGTGTTTTTTTAATTTCCGCCGGCCCTGTTAAGCTCTTCCAGGTTGGTGTTCCTTTGTTTCATCTCGAATTTTTCGCCTCTGCTGAAGCGGTACCTGAGGTTGATGCCCAGGGAGCGGGAGCCGAAGTACTGGTTAAACTGGTTAATATCGTCTCCTACATTGGCACCCCCGATCAGCTGCCGGCTCCTGAAAATATCGTTTACGTTCAGACTTGCCTCCAGCTTATCCTGCAGGAAAGATTTCTTTACCCCCATATCTGCCCACCACTGCGACTGAATGCGGTAAAGACCCCAGACGGCAGGTCCCTGGTAGCCAGCGTTTACCTCAAGTTTAAAACCTTTTGGCAGTATTATATTATGGTTTGACTGAAACAGGTAGAAAAGCTGGTTGTTTCTTTCCAGCCTGTTGTTAAGTACAGTTGAAAACTTCTGGTAGGCGACAGTGGTATTGTTGTTGGTATCCCAGTTCTTCATGATTTTAAAAGGAGCTACAAAAGTGGCGCTCAGGTTTTCAGAATCATCCACATTTTGCCTGTTAAAAGTAGTGATTTTGGTTTCCTCATTCAGGACAGGTACCTCCGCAATAAAATCTTTGGTTACTGTATATTCCAGCATTAAGTTATAAGTCTTTTTAAAAGTATGCGTCATGCCCAGGGAATGCGAATACTCGGGGCGCAGGTATGGGTTGCCCTGCACAAGTGTATTTGGGTCCAGGTAAAAGATGAAAGGATTTAGCTGCTCGTAGTGAGGTCGTTCAATCCGGCGGCTGTAGTTATAATTAATCTGGTAATTATCGCTGATGTTTTGCTGCACAAATACACTTGGAAAAAGGTTGAGGTACTCACGCGGGGTTTCCTGGTTCCTGCTTAAAGAAATTCCTTTTGCTACGGTTTGCTCCGCTCTTAAGCCGGCTGTTACACTTATCTTACTGCTGAGGGGTGTGCTTAAGTTCAGGTAAGCGGCATATATATTCTCATCGTAAATAAAATGGTTGCTTTTTGAGGGGTCAGCTACCCTTCCTTCGCTCAGGTTTGTGAAAAAGCGCAGCTCATTGTCCGATACCACACGGCTTGCTTTAGCTCCCAGCTCCAGCTTCCGTTTGTTTTTCAGGGCCTTTGTATAATCTATTTTAGCCGCATAAATGTCGTAGCCTGTAGGGTTTTCGCTGGTTAAGAGGCTGCGGTAATCTGTAGCGCCCGGAGCCAGGCTGTCGAAGCTGTTTTGAAAGCGCGCATTTCCGCTGTTATCAATACGGGCAAGGTCCAGGTCGGCAGATAAACTGCTGCCCAGGGTATCTAACTTACCCATATAGTGCAGGTTAAAAGTACCGTTTTTATATACATTTTCAGTATAATTATCGGCATCGATAAACAGGTCTTCCAGCGAATTGCCGTTGCGTATGTAGGTATCCGTCCTGAAATCAAAGGAAGATTTGTGTTGCGAAAGATTCAAAGTTGCACCCACGCTGTGATTTTCGTTAATATCATAATCGGTGCCCAGGCGCAGTGAAGGGGTTTGTCGCAAAATATCTTCCCTGGCATCCTGGTCGAAGGTGGTGTTACTTTCAGGGGTATTGAACTCACGGGTAAAAACCGCATCGCGGAAGCGGGCGTGGCGGCCAAAGTCGAAGCTCCCGAAAGAGCTCCATTTGCCGGTTTTATAATTAAGGTTAAGTCCTGTGGAATAGCCCTGCACTCCATTATAGTTATAGCCGGCATACATACTGCCGTTTATGCCGCTTATAGTATTCTTTTTAAGGTTAATATTAATAATGCCGGCGGTACCCTCCGCATCATACCTGGCAGATGGATTGTTGATGATTTCTATGTTCTTTATATTTTCAGCCGACATACCCTCCAGCATGCTTTGCAGCTCTTTGGCAGAAAGATAAGTTGGCCGGCCGTCGATCATTACCCGCACCCCCTGCTGGCCATTTAACTGTATGTTTCCGTCCTGGTCAATCCAGATGCCGGGCGATTTTGCCAGTACCTGGAAAGCAGTGTTTGTGGCAGCCAAAGCCGTACCTTCCACACTTACCACCATTTTGTCGGCCTCATTTACAATTTTCGGTCTCATCGATTCCACCTTTACCTCTTTCAGCAGCTGAACATCTTCCTTCAAAGTAAGGGTACCAAAATTTTTACTGAAGTCCCCGTTTGGTATTGTAAAAGCAGGAGTGGTTGTCTGGCCAAAGCCAATAGCACTGAGCCTCAGGAAATAAGCCCCCGGCTTGCGGGGAGTATTTATGGAGAAGGATCCGTTAATGTCGGTTACAGCACCGCTTACAAGGGCTGAGTCGGCTGCCTGCATAAGGGCAACGTTGGCAAAGCCTGCTGCTTCGCCTTTTTCATCTTTAATAGTTCCGCTAAGCCGGCCACTGTTTTGGGCAAAAGATGCCTGTGCCAGACCAACAAAAAATGCGAGTGCTAAAAAGCTTTGGAGTTTCATTATTCAGGTATTTAATTTTCTGTAAAGTTGAAAAAATCTTTTTTTTTCTTTCATCATTTTTATGCCGGAGGCAGAAAAATAATTATGAGTGGACGGATTTCTGTTTCTTTACATGAGCGGTAAAATCTCCGCTTGTGGCTGGCGGCTCCATGGCTGGTGCAGGGGGGGGGAGGCTTGCTTTCAGGGTAAGAAAAAAAGGATACCCTGCTGACATACTGTTGTCAGTGGCCGTCCTTTTCTTTGCATTAAACCTTAACCCCTTAAAAAATAATGCTATGGAAATTAAACAGAATGAAGTACCGGCCACTGCACCTGCAACAACAGTATTAAGCCCTGAGGCTTTGCTTGCCCACTGGCAGGGCCATCGCAATCTTACCCGCAGGCTGATTGAAGCCTTTCCGGAAGATAAACTTTTTACCTGCAGCATTGGTGGCATGCGGCCTTTTGCTGATATGGTAATGGAAATGCTGGCAATGGGAGCTCCGGGCATCCGGGGAATTGCAACGGAAGAATGGGAGCCCTTTAACGAACAGTTAACGCATGGGAACAGCAAAGAAGAGGTTCTGCGGCTGTGGGATAAGGCAACGGAAGAAATTAATACCTGGTGGGCCGGAATACCGCCACATCGTTTTCAGGAAGTGGTTCTGGCTTTCGGGCAGTACGAAGATAAAGCTATTATGACCATCCTTTATTTTATCGATAACGAGATCCACCACCGCGGGCAGGGGTATGTATACCTCCGCTCACTGGGTATTGAGCCGCCTTCATTCTGGGAGCGCTGAAAACAGGCAGGACATCAGTACCGCTTTTCCGGGCAAAAAAGCTGTAGCGGAGGTCTGAATTTTTATCATCAGCAGGCAAAGAATAATTTTATTTTCAGTACAGAAATCCTGTAAAAGTCATAATAAATTCAGTACCTTTTCGCCTTATTTAAAAACACTAACCAACATGAAGTTTTTGAACAACAAGTCTTTAGTTGCCATCCTGATGTTTGCGTTTTTCCTTATGGCAGGAAACGTAATGGCCCAGTCTGATAAATCGAAGCGTGCAAGCCCGCCGGCAAAAGCCAGTGGAAAAGTGGGTAATACTCAGATTGTTATTGATTACAGTCAGCCTTCGGTAAAAGGCCGAGAAATTTACGGAGGCCTGGTACCTTACGGCCAGCTATGGCGCACCGGAGCTAATGAAGCCACCACCTTTGAGGTGAGTAATGATGTGCTGATTGAAGGCAAGCCTTTGGCAGCCGGAAAATATGCGCTTTTTACCATTCCCGGAGAAAAAGAATGGACCGTTATTTTTAATGAAAACACCAACCAGGGTGGAACCGGCTCTTACGACGAAAGCCTTGATGCCCTGCGCATAACGGCTAAGCCTAAAAAGGCAAAGGAAAAAATGGAAAAGATGACTTTTGATGTAAAGAACAACGGAAAGGTTAGTCTGGTTTGGGCCGACACTGCCGTGGAATTTCAGGTAAAAGAAGCAAAAAAGAAAAAATAATTAATTGCTGTTTTGCAAAAGAATTAAAAGGAGGGGCTCAGGCTCTTCCTTTTTTTGTTTGAGGATTCTTATCCGGCAACACCTTGTTTACTTTTTTTTCAGGTATTTCTGCGTGTTTTTTTATCGCTGTTTTTAAGCTCCTGAAAGGCAGGAGGGAAGGATGTTAAGGCGGCAGTACGGATATTCCGGAGCATGGCCCGGGCGAAAATACGCTCTCATAAAAAGCTTCGGTTTATAAATTGCAGGCCTGGCGGGATTAATATTTTACAGATAAGCTGTATTTTTGTATTTGCAGCCATTATTAAGCCGCATATTTATGATAAGGATAGAAAAAGAAAGAATATTTTATACAGATTCAGAAATTGATGAAGAACCTCAGGAAATTTACCCCTCGGACCTTGCCTCTTATTTGGGCGATACTGTTGAATTAGGCGATTTTGTTACTTTTTACAGGATATTTGATCTTATTGTTGATAATAAGCATTTGTTTAACACCATTTTTGCCAGGGACCTCGGGCAGCATACTATAGAGGAATACCTGGAAGAATACCACCGGCCAGCCTCCCATTCCGGTGGCAGCTACGACCTGGAGGTTCATACTGTTTGCCAGGCACACAATTTTCCTGAATATCCGGAACTGGAATATTATGTATCTTTTCATGGCATAGGCGTACTGGATAACGATACCGGGGCAACAGGTCCATACCCTATTTCCCTGATGTTTACTTCACTCAATGAGCTGAAGAATAAATACATCAGGATCAATAATACTGTACAGATTTTTACCTTTACTGTTGATGGTAATGTGGAACGCAGCGAAACCTACAACAGTGAAATTAAGCTGTTCGATTTCTTTGCGGCCATTCTTAATGAGATCAGTTTTTTTGGAGACCCTGAGCACAGAGATGAGGTTTCGGAAGAAATTGCAGAAAGAACGAATGCTTTAGAGCATGAGGAGGAGGAGGATTTATCCTTGGAGGAAGCAGAGGATGACTGGAGTATTCAGCAGAAAGATGCTGAAGAGGAGGAAGAGCGTGCACGGCTGGAGGAGCTTCAGGAGCAGGTGTCCTCAGGTTATATTCACGATTTTATTGAGTCTTCCTTCAGGGAGACCGTTGAAAAACTGGAGATGCTGGAAAAAGACCTGGTAACTCTGGAGCGTTATGAAGATGCACGGCTGGTAAGAGCAAAAATTGATAAGCTGAACAGCGTTGCTTAGTCTTTCTTTTTAGTTTTAATATCCTTTTGAAGAACTATTAAATATTTTTGGTTCAGAGCTTGTTCAAACAGGTTCTTAGCCCAAACAGAAAATCCTGATCATGAAGAACCTTTTCAGCCTCTTGCTGGTAATTTTTACGCTTACTGCCCATGCGCAGACAAAATCAGTTAAAAAGTCGCAGCCCCTGCGGGAGGGGAAGCCGGAGAGTGTGGGGCTCTCGCCTGAACGCCTGGACAGAATTGATGCCATGCTGCAAAATGCAGTGGCAGAGGGGGAGGTTCCCGGTGCAGTGGCCTTAATAGCCCGGAACGGGAGGATTGTATTCCATAAAGCTTACGGCATGGCCGATAATGCAACGGGACGAACTTTGAAAAAGGATGATATTTTCCGGATAGCCTCCCAGACTAAAGCCATTACCTCCACGGCCGTAATGATGCTGTGGGAGGAAGGGAAGTTCCGGCTGGATGATCCAATTTCTAAATATATTCCTGAGTTTAAAAATCCGCAGGTGCTGAAGAATTTCCGTTACGGAGATACCACCTATACCACTGAGCCGGCAGGCAGGGAAATTACCATCCGCCACCTGCTTACCCACACTTCCGGCCTTGGGTACGGCATGATTGACGGGGATGAGCGCTTTAAAATGATTTACGGGAAAGCCGGAGTAACGGATCTTTTTACCACTGAGGATATCTCCATCGGGGAAAGTGTGAAAAAGCTGGCGAAGCTGCCCCTCCACCACAAGCCCGGAGAAAAGTATACCTACAGCGAGGGGCTTGATGTGCTGGGCTATTTTGTGGAGGTGGTTTCAGGTATGCCCTTCGATGAGTTTTTGCAGAAGCGCCTGTTCGATCCACTGGGCATGAAGGATACTTATTTTTACCTGCCTTCCGAAAAAGCAGACCGCCTGGTGAGTGTGCAGCAGAAAATAGATGGCGAATGGAAGCCCTGGCCGGTTACCTTTTACGACCCGGCCTATCCGGTTAAAGGAGCCAGGCGCTTTTTTTCCGGTGGCGCAGGCCTTTCCAGTACGGCTAAAGACTATGCCACCTTTTTGCAGATGTACCTTAACGGAGGGGAGCTTAACGGAACCCGCATTTTGAGCCGGACCACCATTGAATCCATGATGAGCAACCAGGTGGAAGAACTGCTGGGCGATGAAGAGCAGTATGGTCTGGCTTTCGGCCTCCTGACAAAGCAGGGGCAGGGCAGGGGAGGCAGGGGGAGTGAAGGAACTTTCCGCTGGGGAGGGTATTTCAATACCCAGTATTTTGCTGATCCGAAGGAAAATATCATCGGCATTATTATGAAACAAACCCAGGGGCCTGTTCCGGATAATACCGGCTGGAGATTCCCTCTCCTGGTTGGCCAGGCAGTGGATGATTAAGGAGTTTTTCTGCCGCCTTAAAGAGAACAGTAAAAGGGGAGGTAAAGCAGAAAATGGCAAAGCTTAAGGTGCTTTAAGCAGGGGTTAAAATAATTTACAGGTTTAAAGATATTCCTGGCGTAATGTAAATTTTTTATTGTAAATTTCAGGAAACAAATGAACCTATATGCCTGCGAAAATGTAACAGGTGTATAAAATAACACAATATCATGAATAAAGGAACAGTAAAATTTTTTAATGATACGAAAGGATTCGGATTTATTAAAGATGACAATTCAGACAAAGAATACTTTGTACACGTATCAGGTTTAATCAATGAGATCAGGGAAAATGACGAAGTAACGTTTGACCTTGAAGAAGGAAGAAAAGGACTAAATGCAGTAAATGTTGAGCTTGCTTAATATATAGTGTAAAAAAATCTTTAAGAGGCTGTTATCCGGGAAACCGGAAGCAGCCTCTTTTTTTGTCCATCAGCAATCCGCGCCTGAAAAAAAATCCCTGCCGGGTATATGGATGCTGTTATTTTCCTGTGTACATGCTTATATACGGAGCATACTCTCAGCTATTAAGGTAGCTGCAGAGTCCCGGAAACTATCAGTTGCCCGGAGTCAGCAGCGAATTAAAGTACAGCTTAAACTCCGTTCCTTTATTTGGCCTGCTGTGGACCTTTATTTTTCCTTCGTTATTCTCCATTGTTCTTTTTACAATATATAAGCCAATTCCTGTTCCTTCCACATGGCTGTGGAAGCGCCTGAACATGGTAAAAAGCTTTGCCTCCTGTGCTTTTGTAAGGCCAAGGCCATTATCCTTTATGCTTAACACCGTCTTTTTACCTTCCTTAAAGGATTTAATCTCTATTAGAGGAAGCCGGTCGGGGGAGCGGTATTTAATGGCATTGCTCAGGAGGTTATACATAATACTTCTCAGGCTTGCTTTGGCAAAACGTAATTCCTTTACCTCAAAAGCTTCCCTGATCTCTGCCCCGGTGCTTGCAATATCGGAGGCTAAATCTTCCTGAACATCGGCTAATATTTCCCGGAATGGAACCGTTTCAACTTTTGCATCCAGGTTTTTTTGTGTTTTGGTAATTTCCACGAGGCTTTCGATGGTGGTATTCAGTTTCATGATTGAATTTCCCATCAGCTGTAATATCTTCCTTTCCGGCTCATCAAGCTTAGCACTGATTTTACTTTCCATAAGGGAAAGGAGTCCTTCCAGGTTTGCAATAGGGGCTTTAAGGTCGTGCGATGCAGTATAAACAAAATTATCGAGATCCGTATTGATCCTGTGCAACTCAAGATTCTTCTTCATAAGCACATCATTCCGGACTTTTTCCGATAAGTCCCGGGTAATTTTAGTGAAGCCGAGATGCTTGTTTTCCTTATTATAAACAGGGGTAATAACCACATTTGCCCAAAACAAAGTACCGTTTTTCCTGACTCTCCATCCTTCATCCTCAAACCTTCCTTTTTCCAGTGCCTGCCTGAGTTCAAACTGGGGGTACTGGGCTGCCATAGATTCCGGTGGATAAAAATTTGAAAAGTGCTGGCCGATAATCTCCTCCGCTTCGTAACCTTTCAGTCTTTTGGCGCCTTCATTCCAGCTGCCAATGTTGCCCTCAGGGGTTAAAAAGAAAATAGCATAGTCTTTAACCCCGGCAATTAAAAGGCGCGAACGTTCCTCACTTTCTTTCAGCTCTTCGTTTGCTTTGATGAGTTTGTCTTCCAGGTTTTTCCGTTCTGTCAGGTCGCGGGTAACTTTAGAAAAGCCAATCAGCTTTTTGTTCTGATCATACATGGCTGAAATTACCACGTTTGCCCAGAAATAAGTACCGTCCTTTTTTACCCTCCAGTCTGTTTCCTCAAAAGTACCTTCTTCAGACGCTAATATCAATATATTTGCAGGGTGGTTCCTGCCAAGGGCATCCTCTGTATAAAAGATGGAAAAATGCCTGTGAAGGATTTCATCCTTTGTATATCCTTTTATTTTTTCGGCACCGGAATTCCAGGTCATGATGTACCCCTGTGGGTCCAGCATAAAAATGGCATAATCCTTTACACTATCTATCAGTAAGTTATACCTCGCTTCGCTGTCTTCAAGAAGTTGCTCAGGGAAGGCCTTCTTTTTGCTGTTGGATAACTCTTCCATTACAAAATATTTTCGTTTGCTTCAGCCGGTCTTCCGGAAAAAAAAACTCCGGTTAAAAGCAGTTTATATGGTTGTAATATATAAAAACGAATTCAGAACTATAAACTGCATGTATTAAATTAGAAAAGTCTTTGCTTGTTTAGTTCCGGGAGAAAAAAAATAATCATTATCCCAAATATTAGTACGTACTGGTTTATTGAATGCGGAAAACCATTAAGCGGGCGGGAATTGCTTATGTGAGGCGGCGGCCTTCTTCCTGAAAATTGTACTGAATTTTTTAATGGAGGGTTGGCCTGCACCCCTTCTCCTTAATGCCGGGATGCAGGTCAGGTAAAAGCAGGTTTAATTATGCAATTCCTCAAAATCACTCATACTGGTTCCTTTACTGAAGTGGCGGAGATTATAAGTAAACGACAACATGAAATAGCGCTGCAGTACATTTGACCGGGAGTCCTCCACATATAACTCTGTTACATTACGCCGTACATTATTATTTTGCTTCAGCAGGTCGTATACACTCAAACTTAATTCACCTCTGTCGTTGGGAAGGAATTTCTTACCCAGGCTCATATTCAGCAGCAGGAAACTATTATCAAAGCTTTCTGCAAGACCGGAATTCAGCTGATGATTGAGGTTCGTCCGGAAAACAAAGCCCTCACGGACTATCCAGTTAAAGTTTAAGCGGGAGGACTGGTTGAAATAGTTGTTATTTAAAACAGGGCGTAAGGAATTGTCTACCACATTATAGGAGGACCTGGTGGAAATATTGAAGTCCACTCTGTCGCTGATGTTGCTGCTTAATCCTAAGCCCAGCCTGTAATTGGCGGAGTTAACAAAATTTATTTCATTATTGATCATGCCCGGCCTGTGAGTGTAATTAACAGAACCATTTACATTAACATTGGATTTTATTAATTCAACCGGCTGTCCGTAGCTTACGTAGGAGCGGAAATCCCGGTAACCGTCCAGGTTAACAGGCATGGATAATTGTGAACCACGTTCCAACACTACTCCCTGGCTGAGTACGATGGGATTCTCTGCTATAGTTACCCCATTGGTAATAGTATTTTCCCGGATAGTGGAGGCAAGGTACACAAAAAGCGACCGCTCTGTTTCAGGGTTATTGGACCTGTACCTGAACTTCAGGCGGTTGCTGAATGTCTGGTCGAGATTTGGGTTTCCTGTTCTCAGGTGCAGCGGGTTTGAATTATCAATAACTGCCTGCAGCTGACCTATTGAGGGGGCATTGGTCCAGGTGTCGTAATCAAATTCGAGATTTTTAGATTCAGAAAATTTATAATCAAACCTTACTGTTGGAAGCAGGCTGCTGAAACTGCGTTCCAGACCAAAGGGTAATGGAAAGCTCTGGTCATTTTTAAGCCGGGCATGCTGATATTCCGCTTCCACCTGGATCCTTATTTTTTTAACAGCATATTGATATCCGATTTCCGCTTCCTGTGCAAAATATCCGCTTTTAAAAGTATTGCTTAATGCAGTATCCAGCAGGCTGTAGTGAGTCATATCTTCTTCATTGCCGAAAATATTATAGGTGAGTTTGTCAGATTCCTGAAGTTTGTTGCCAACCTCATACTCAAATTCAATCATCCCGTTTTTTCCGACAGGCTCCGTATAGGAGAAATCCGTTTCCCAGGACCAGGCGTTCCTGTCCCTTGTAGTATGCTGGTTTATTGTTTCGGTCCGCCCTTCTGCTCTGTGGAAAATGTTTTGGGCTAAGCGTCTGGAGTTATCTTCATTGGTATAGTAGCCTGTGTGCAGCCCCATGGTAAAGGTTCGTCCCTTTTTTCTGAACTTGTGGCTGTAGTGCATCCGGTTATTAAAGTCATAGTCCAGGTTGTTGGATGTAAAAGTATTTTCCGTCTGATTCAGGGGGCCATTATCTGTTACTGTACGTCCGGTAAAAAAGGAGTTATTGTCGTCATGATTGAGGGTAATTCGGGGGCGGATGAGTATTCTGTTACTGGAGTCGATATTATAGTCAAAACGCATATTGAACCTGTGGTCCATATTTATTCTGGTGTTATAACTGTCCTCCGTATAAACCTGAGCTGAATCAGAAAGTACATAATCTCTTACCAGTGAAGCATTGCCTTCATTTTCTCTGTGGCTGAATAAATAGCTTCCGCTTATTTCTATTTTTTCCCCCCAGTCATCACTGTAATTAATACCGAGGCTGTTGGTGTTAATAATTCCGTTCTGGGTTCTGCTTTCCCCCTGGCTGTTGGGATCTGCCGAATAGTCAAGAGCATTAATATTATTGCTTAATCCGGTAACTGTAATTCTTCTGTCTTCATTAAAAAAGTTAACACTGGCGCCCAGCAGAAAGCGGTCATCTGATCCGTAGCCTGCAGTAAACCTGCCAAACTGACCTTTTCTGCGGTTTTTCTTAGTAACAATATTGATAGTTTTTATCCGCTCGCCATCATCAAATCCGCTAAGCTCAGCTTTGTCGCTCTTTTTGTCAAACACCTGAATGCTGGCCACCACTTCTGCCGGCAGGCTTTGTAAAGCGGTTTCCACATCATTTCCAAAAAAGGGCTTTCCATCTATCAAAATCTGCTGAACCTCTTCGCCCTGGGCCTGAATTTTTCCATCCACCATTTCAATGCCCGGCATTTTTTCCACCAGGTTTTGGGTGTTTGCATCCTTTAAGGTTTTAAAAGCAGCTGCATTAAACTGTGTGGTATCGCCTTTCTGTATTCCGGCGGCTATTTTTCCTGTTATCACAACCTCCTCCAGCCGTTTGGTGTCCTCCTGAATTTCTAATGCGCCGAGCTGCATATCCTCCTGAATATCAATGGCTTTTCTCAGTGTTTTAAAGCCAATAAACTGAACTTTAAGTAAATATTTACCTGCTTTTACACTCAAGTCAAACTTACCGTTAAAGTCAGTTACGGCTCCGGTAACAGTGGTGGAATCGGCAGGGTTTTCCAGAATTACTGCGGCACCCGGGAAAGTGCTTTTGTCGGCTGCACTTTGCACTGTTCCTGAAACAGAAAAACTTTGGGCATTAGCCTGATAAATAATGAGGAAAAGGAAAAGAGAAAGAAGGGTATACTTCATGAGGTTAAAATTATGCTTTAGCAGGCTCAGCTGTTTGCAGCAGGCAAGGATGCTGAATTTCGATAAATAGCTATAAAAATTGGTTTTGCCGGAGATCACCTCAACAGGTGAGAAAAAAATAAGACTCAATAAATTTCCGGAGGCTGAACAGGACAGAAATAAATTCGCCTTTTGTTTAGCCGGTTTTACGGAAGCAACTGTGGAATGTTCCACAGATGTGTGGAATTTTTCCACACTGCAAATAACTGAATAAAAAGCCGGGATGGCAAATGATAGGGTATAAAAGTGAGGAATTTACGACGTTAAATCCATGAATATCATTATTCTCTGGTTAAAAAAGGATAGAAGGCGAAAAATGTATTCAATTATATGATGTTGAAACCGGAAAAATCCGGAAGTGCCTGAAGCCTTTGCATTTTCAGGACAGGTCTGAAATTCTACGGAAGCTGTATAATAATATGCAAAACTTACACCGGATTTTAGATTGGCAATACAGCCTGAAAACCGGCTGTAAATGACACAACCTTGGATCAGGCAATATATGTAAGTCATCACATAAAGCAACTGATGTCCGGCGATTGTTTTTTTAGCTTAAAGGCTTTCTGTAAATTCTGAAAAACAGGAAGGGAAGAATGCGATGAGGTTATTCTATAAAATAAGCAGCCAGCCTTTGACCCGTTCAGAACACTGGTTATAGGGATTTATTTTATAATAATAGGTTCCTTTGGATAGCTCTTTCCCGTTCCAGTTATTTTGATAATCAGGATCATGATATACTATACTTCCCCAGCGGTTGTAGATTGATAAAGAAAACTTTTCAGTAGCACCAGTGATGATGAAATATTCATTATGGTTGTCACCATTAGGAGTAATTACATTTGGAATTTTCAGGGAGCTTTTTTCCTTAAGAGATAATTCAATAAGCCCTGATTTTGAACAATATTCATTCTTTGCAGTGAAGGCATAAGTTCCTGATTCCTGCACGGAAACAGAGTTTCCTGTTGTTCCATCAGACCATGTGATATCCAGATCTTCCACATTAACTGTTAAAATATGTGTTTCTCCCATGCATCCGGAGTACTTGTCCTGATATTTCAATGGAGGAATACTCCTGTCCTGTAGGTTTATCTCATTTGAGGTGGCCGTACATCCGGCATCATTGCTAATGTACAAGGAATAATTCCCTGCTTTATTTACCTTTAGCTGAATACCGTTCTCATCAGGAACCGGATTTCCATCTTTGAACCATTGTAACTGGCTGCTTTCCGGAAGTTCGTTTGTGTACAGGGTCTTTTCTTCTCCTGAACATAAATATGGTTCGCCCATAAGAAAAATCCTTACTTCCCGGATTAAGTCTGCATCCAGAAAGTCTGTTTGAATATGGTCGGAAATGCCTGCAGAAAGGATGGTGTTAACATTTATTTTCCGGATAACAGCTTCGTCTGATCCCGGACTCTCTACTACAACAATCTGGCATCCGTTAATCTGGCTGATGTAAAGATTGCCATCTTTTCCCATTTCTATATGATCCAAACCTTCCATCTGAGAAAAGCAGGCCGGGTTATCATTATGGATGGCCCAGGATTTAATTTTCTTTGTTGTAAAATCATAAGCAAACAGGTTATTCCCTGCCGGATTTCCAAAGATATCCCGGTTACTGAGGTCGGTTACATAGGCTTTATTGCCATCAGGGGAAAATTCCAAACCATAAGCTCCATTAAGCGACGGAAATTTAACAATTTGATGATTGGAGAAATTTCCAGTGGCCGGATCAAAATCTGCAAAATAAGCCTCATTATTAAAAGTTACGGCATATCCTATTTTTCCTTTATGATAATCCAGTTCACCTCTGCCCCCCAAATCATTAGTATACATGCCGGATTCTTCTCCTTTGGCAATCCCATTCTCATCTATTTTAAATTTTCTTAAACCTTTTCCACATTCTTTAGCTAGCAGCCAGTAGTTTTTGCTGCAGGGAATCCTGATAATTTCTAAGCCTTCAGCAAAATCAGCTCCTGGAGAAAGGGGGACATTCAGCTGACTGATATCACCTAACCCATTCCGCTGATTCATGTCAACAACAGAATAATATAATTCGGAACAAAGCTGATTATTATAAAAAACATAATACCTGGAAGGATGATCAGGCAATGGGCAAAGGGAAATTTCTGTTGAAGATGGGTGGGCATAAATTCCTTCTGAGCCAGGCATTAACCGATGTTCTTTATCAAAAATTCCGTTGGAGTTCACCCAAAATATAATTTCCCCTTGTGCATTTTCCGCATGGGCAATTCCCTCCCCGATAGTGGAATTTGCCATTTGTCCTGTGTAAAACGCCTGCGGTTGTGTTGCTTCATTAAAATTTAAACCGGTAATCTCTTCAGTACTATTGAAGAGAAGGTTGCTGATTTTCTGCTGGCCATAACAGTTAACCGATAACCTGAACAGGAAGAAAAGAAGCAGAAAAAAAGGAAGAGACAGGTTTTTCACTATGAATTATTGTATAATCTGGACGTAACCGTTAAATTTCTTTAGATCGTACTCCATAGAATAAAAATATATTCCCGCTTTAACTTTAGTGGCATCCCATTGAAAGCTTCTTTCATTACTTTGAAAAAGCAATTTTCCCATGCGGTTATAAATTTTTACAGCAATAAAATTCCCCAGGCATTCTTCTGTTTCAAAGGGCCTGACATAAAAAAGCTGATTCCATTCATCTCCGTTTGGGGTTATTACATTTGCAAAAAAAGCTTTTGATGGGTCAAAGGTTTTAGTGTTGAAAACTACTTTTGAAGGGTCGCTTTCGCAGTAATCGCTGCTTTGGGTAACAAAAAATTGTTGGCTTACCAATTCCTCAGGCTGAAAGCTGTCTCCTTCCCCTAACAGGTTTTGTAATTCCCGGTCAGCATACCAGCGCAGGTTATTTCCTTCTGCTGTTAACCTGAAATCATTTATTGTTTCCAGACAGGCTTCAACAGAGGGTGCTGCAGGAGGTGTTGGTTTAGGGTGAACATTTATTTCCACGACCCTTGCCTGGCTTTTACAAAGTGAGTTTTGCTGAGTGACATACATCCTTTGAGAAGCTAATTGTTTTACCTGAAAGGTATTGCCAGTGCCTGATAAGTGTGTTAAAGCAGGATCTGAATACCACTCGATTCCTTCGCCTGTAGCAGTTATTACCGGCAAAGGGTCACCCTGACAAAGTTCCGGCAGAGGGTTAATTTCCGGCGCAGCAGGAAGGGCTTCCCTTTTAACTTTAATATAACTTCGTACCAGTACATCACAATAACTCACCTCCCATTGAAAAATATTTTCACCATAGGAAATATCTTCTGCAGTGGTATTGTGGCTGTATTGATCAACAATTTTAGCATGTCCCTTAATAACTCTCCACCTGCCTCTGCCGGTATCACGGGCCTGGCGGGAAAGCTTGATTGTATTACTCTCACATAGAATAACCTCTACATCTTCTTCCTGTGCCAGGGTTACTGCAACATTACAGTTCTGGAAGGTCAGCTCTTCTTCTGATGGGCTTTCAGGAATGCCCAGGGTTGTAAGAGTTTCATTCGTGATGATGGGGCTGTTATAGTCGAAGTAAATAGCTGCCTTGTTTTTTATGGCTGTACCAAAACCTGCCTCTTCTTTTGGCCTTATTTTGAATTTAACAAAACCATGTGAGGCTTTTTCGTTTGTTGTGCTGTCGGGAAGATTGATGTTAGAGAAGCGCCAGGTAATATTTGCCTGCTCTTCTCCTGAGAGGTCCCATTTTACCGGATGGGAGCTTAAGCTGACATGCAGCGAACTGATATCCAGGTTTGGGTCCAGAAAATCTGTAATAACCACTGTATAGGCAGTGTCGGTACCCGTATTCTGGAAGCGGATAGTATATTCCAGCAATGATCCTTCCTTTACATAATGGTTAGCCGAAATACCTGCAGGAATTACCTGTTTATCATTAGGGTCATAGCTGTCTATAATCTCCATGCATGATATTTCGTAGTGGTCCTGGTCGTCATTCTGAGGAAACTGGTTGGTAAAAGTATGCTCAACCAGGGGATTTCCATCTTCATCACAGCCGTGGATACTGATTGACACCGATTTTTTTTGAGGGTGAAAGGGAGAAAGTTCCGCCTCAAGGTGTAAAGGTTTACCATTGGCGAGAACATTCAGGCTCATGTTTTCCCCTTTTTTTAATTTGTATCTGCCTGTATAGGAAAGGTCTTCCTGAAGGAAGATTTTGAAAACAGCGCTATCGGCCATATCGCCATTTCCATTATTTTGAAGGTTGAGCCGTACAAAGCCATTGTCTTTACACTCAGCAGAAAGTACAATATCAGACTCATCCCATTCCGGATCAGGGGGAGTAGTGGGGACCGGAGTTATAGTGGCTTTTATACATTGGGTAAGTCCTCTGATACTTTCATTGCCGCACATCACAGAGTCTGTTAAGATGATTCTTTTGCACTGCTGTGCCAGCAGAGTGCCAATATTAAAAGTTAGCTTTTTACCATTTTTAGAAGACCAGTGGAAATCGCTTGAAACAGGGATGACATAATCAGGATATTCCAGTTCAATCTGTACATTTTCCGCGGCAGCAAAGCCTTCATTACAATATTCCACTACTGTGGTATTTTTAAAGCATCTTCGGAAGCGGGAGGAGGAGACGTCTACAGACAGGTGCGGAGAAAGCTGAACATCATGTGCAAAATCAAAACCAGCGGTATCGGCTTCGGTACCGGACAGGTTAAGTTCATGCGGTTGAGCAGGGAAGGTTTGTGTAATTCTTTTGCCCTTGAACTCCGGAATAATTTGCTCTATACTGTAATTGCCTTTATCCAGGAACAAATAATAATTACCGTTCTGGTCAGACCTTGCATAAACGGGTCCTGGCTCAGCTTTGATAATATTGTCTCTTACAGGTTCATCTCCTTCATCAAATATATTATTTTTATTTTTGTCGAAATAGCTTTTTCCTCTTACAAGATTCCTGTTAAAGTAGCTGGAGGTATCTGATAACTTAGCTAAAAAAATGTTTGTTTCTCCTTTAGCGGTTAACAACTCTCCGTTCAGCTTAATGTCTTCAGTTAATGTGCCGCTGAGGTAAATATCATGGTTTTGGGTAATGGACATTCCATTCGGTGCTACGGATAATCCAGGAACGGAATAGGCCCAGGAAAAATCCCCCGCATAATCGTATTTTGCAACTAAGGTTCCTTTTTTACCATCCTCTGCCCGGAATGTATGATTCTCTATTTTGGCTGTTTCCCAGTAGTTAAAGTTTAAATATGAATTGCCCAGGGAATCTACCTCTAAACTGATTTCATCGGATCCGGAAATCCCTGTCCTTGCCCATTCCAGGTTTCCAACAGCATTTAATTTAGCAACAAAAATGTTTAAGTGAGAATCAGTGGGATTGTATCCGGAGATGAAAGTATTCCCTTGCAGATCATACCCTATATCTTTTATGTTGCTGATAATTTGATTCCCATTATCTCCCTCAAAATTATTTCCCCATTTTCGGTTACCGGATTTATTATAATATGCAATTGTTGCATTTGGGTATGAATTCCCGAACAGGTAAAACTCCCCGTTTTTTTTAAGCTTAAAGAAAGGTAAAGAACCAGGAAAGGATTTTGCCCACAGTAAATCAAAATCAGAACTAAATTTCAAAACACCCTTACCTGCCTCAATATTATATGGGTTATTTTCATTCAGTTCCATCGATAAAATGAGGTTATCTTCATAATCCGTATCCATTTGAAAATTTAGATGAGCGGAAAAGGGTAATTTCTTTACCCATTTCGCGGAGCCGCCTTTATCAAATTTAGCAAGGTAGGAACCGGAACCTGATTGTTCCGGCAGCGTGATTCCAGGGCTAAAAGAAACCTCCCAATCTTCATTTTCGCCATAACTGTGATAGATCTTTAGTGTGGCATAAACATTGCCTTTTGAGTCCAGCGCAAGTGTTCCTCCTTCTTCAGTCATCATTTTCCCGGCGTGGCCTGAATTGAAGGCAGACCTTGCCCAAATTAGCTGCCCCTGAGGGTTGTATTTTGCTAAATAGAAATCCCTATGGTTTTGGGTAGTGAGTACAGTGTCTCCAAAATTCACTGCACCTTCAAAATGACCTGTGATAAAGAAATTTCCATTTTTGTCGGTAATGGAGGAAGATATGCTTTCCTGTAAAATTCCACCGATACTTTTTGCCCATTCAAGAGCACTAACTGTATGTTCTTGTGGAGGGAAAATGTGCTCTTCCTTGAGCTGCAGTAATCCTTTATTGGTAGCTATCCAGATTATTCCTTCTTTTTCCTGAGTAAGGACATCATATATTTCATACTCATCATTAAGTGGAATTTGATAAGTATTTTGAGGAAAAAGATTGATACAATAGAAAAGGCCTTTTTCAGTGCCTATTAGCATTTTATCTTTGTAATTGCTGATTGAATAAACAGTTGTGTCCTGTAATAATAAAGTTGTTGGACTACTACATTCCCATTGCCTTACCGTTAGGCCTTTTTCATTTCCCAGGAATATGTTTAGATTATATGAGCGGACATTTCCTAAATTTATGGCTATGGCATTTAACTTTCTCGTGTTATTTAATGGGAAAAAAGAAACAATCTCTGATTGAGGAATTTTTACAGCTACATGGAGCAATTCATCATCAGCAGCAGAAATGCAGTTCCAGCCGCGGGCGTAATAAGCAATTATGGGCACACCTCCTGATTTGCCCAAGCGAACCGCCTTACTTTCATACATGTTGCCGGTATAAAAGAGCATGCCGCTGAATTGCTGATTATCATAAGATTCATAACCCCCTTCAGGAGTTGCTACACGTGTATAGTTAGGTGATCCATAAATATCAACCAAGGTATTATGTGGAATCCCATTCTCCTCATCAAGCCTGCTAACCACCCCCTTATTGTACATCAGGAGGTAGTTTCCTTTGGTGGCAATCATGGCGCTGTCGCCATATTTACCCACTATGCCGGTTAAGGGAAATGAAGTGTTAACGGTGTGGGTATAATCCAGCTCTCTTCCATCCGGTTCAAGCTTTCCAACTCCGGTGCTGTCAGCTCCTTTTATCACCCATACCCCTCCATCACCCACACTTACTTTCCGGATTATTTCATTCTGAAAAAATATATTTTCCGGAACGAAGGTTTCCTGGGCACTAACCGAAAAGGGTAAAGCAGTAATAAGAAAACATAAAAAACAAATTGCTTTAACGTTTTGCATATATGATGGATTTTTTATGAAATTATACAAAAACTTCATTCAGGCAAAAAAATCTGTGGATATTGTTTTTTTAAAGAAGTTCGTAAGATTAAAAAAGACTGGTTGTTAAGTGATTACAGGAAATGTGTCCGGAAAAATTGAAGAAAATGGAATAAAATTTACAATGATAGCCTTCTGCCTGATTCAACATGCCTTTGTTGGCGGGTAATTCACCTATACCCTGACAGTACAGGTGAATAAAAGCCTCCGTAATATTTCATCTGGTCCCCAACCTTTTCAGCGTCCTTTTCCATCATTACCGGAGCAGGAGCAGGAAGGGAATGCTTACAATTTATATTGAAGATACTACAGCGGTTTTACCAGTAAAATCCGGAGCCATGAGCTACCGGCTGCACACTAAAGCAAAGGAAGCTTTAGAAGATTTGGAAGGTCCGGCTTATAACTTTACGCTAACATACGGCGTTCCACATAGCCTTTCCTTTATTCACGCTTTTTTAGTGGACGAAATTGTATAATCCTGTTAAGCAATCAGAGGCAAGGCCTGCAGATGCTGCGGGAAAAAAAGAACAAAATATATCCTTCTATGATTTGATTAAGTACAAGTACAGCAGGGAGTATAATTCAGAGGAAATTTAGCGGCAGGGGCTTTTCCGGGGAAAATCGATGAATCAGGTATAAAAAACAGAGAGCCTCCTAACCCTTACTCACTCAATATGCGGTATGTATCTAATACATACCGCATATTGAGTGAGTTGAGTTAAAAGGCTGGTTAAGCTAAGAAGCCAGCCAATTTTTAGCTTCTTCGGGATTTTCGAAATAGTGGATGATTAAGCCTGTTCCTGCTACTTCATTCATAATGTTTTCTACTGAAAGTTTGTTGAAAATATCTTCTGAAGGAATCAGGGCCATTTTCTTTACGCCGCCAGCTATAGCTCTGGGGAACCAGTCCTCATTGCTCCATTGTTCGTCATCAGGATCAATTACATCCATTTTCCGTAAATCGGCCAGCCAGTTTCCTGTTTTCTTTTCCATCAAGAGTTCCAGGCCTTTGTTTAAGCCCAGTTTAAATTCTGTGCTGGTGGCGAAATCTTTCCACTGCATGATCACGCATGGAACCTTTTCATCATAGCTGATTTGTATGAATTTTTCGTTTAAATAAATCATAGACTTAGTTTGAGGATTGTAAAATCCGGTTAATTTCTTCTTCCTGTTGTTTTAGTTTAGCGCGTAACTGATCTTCTTTAGCTTTATATGTTTCAATCGCTTTCATCATTGACTTTTTCTGAGTTTCTATTTTTGCATCGGCTCTTTCCTTTTCAGTGCGGCTGATCTCTTCTATCTCGAAATTTTTCTTTTCAAGCACAACCTTTATTTGCTCGAGTTCCTGTTGCTTCCGGTGCATTTCTTCCTGCGTAGCTTCCAGTTCTTCCATGTTCTGGCGCAGTTCTTCCTCCTGTGCCTTTAATTCCTCTGCGGTTTGCTGTGCTGAATCCAGTAATTTACCGGTTTTATCATTTACCTTAACAGTCGATATAGTGGAGGCAATATTTTCGCATAGTTTTTTGATAAAATCGACCTGATAAGGTGCAAATTCCCGGAATGAAGCCAGCTCGACCACACCCAATACTTCGTCGTTCAGGATAACCGGAACAATCAGGATACATTTAGGATTTGATTCTCCAAGTCCCGAGGTAATTTTAAGATAGTGATCAGGAACGTCTGTTATTAAAATATGATCCTTTTCCAGGTAAGCCTGACCCACCATGCCTTCCCCGATTTGTATACGCTGATCAACAAATTTTTTGCGGTTAAAAGCGTAGCAGGAGGTAAGCTGCAGGTACGGCTCATCTGCTTCATCCTCTGCAATATAAAAGGCTCCCTGATTGGCTTCGAGGTATTTTACCAGTTGAGAAATAATACGGTCTGTCAGTGCCTTCAGGTCGTTATCCTGCGATCTGAGGATTTCAATAAATTTAGTCAGCCCTTCATTGGTCCATCTGCGTTCTTTTTCTTCTTCACCAATTTTTTTCATTTGTGAGCGCAGCTTGAGCAGGGATGTGACCAGATGACTGTTCTGAGCATTTTCCTTACCTGTATTATTTAAAATAGCTGACAGGTCGGTGTCGAGTTTTCCGGCTTCAATTTCTTTTACCAGAAAGGTGGCATTCTTTGTATCTAAGGCAAAAGAAGCTAAAGTTTCCTTCAGTCGCGAAAACTCCCTGATGGAAGCCTGAGGACCGGTGCTTTCCTGATGCACTTCTGTTAATAGTTTTTCTTCTGATATATTTTGTAAGGGAAGAACTACTTTTTTGCTGAACAGGTAGAACAGGCACACCGCAGCTGTAAGTATCAGACCGGAAGAAATTTCATCCTTATGATGCTCAGGGCTGTAAAGGAGCATATAGTTGCCACAGGCAAGCAGGAGAAAAAAGCTTAAGCCGGCTTTGGATAGCTGGTTTAAGCTTAGCTTTTTGTTGTCAGTCATTAGATAGGTTCAGGGTAATTAAGCTCTGTCAGTTAAATGTAATCCACATTTCTTTAGGAGATCGGGTAAAGACACCTGTTTCCCGGGGTGCCTCATTGTCCTTGAACTGTATGTTCTGTAAGTGGTCCAGTAATAAATTTGTGGCAATGTTTACCTCAACTTTAGCCAAAAGAGATCCAACACAGAAATGCCTGCCCAAAGCAAAGGCCGTATGATTAGCCGCTCCGGTATATGACTTTTTATCGTCAATTTCGGCACGGAAAATATCAAATTCATCAGGCTGTTGGTATTTGTTTTCGTCACGGTTCGCAGCACCTATTAAACAGGTTACAGTAGCATTTGCAGGAATCACTCCGCCCGACATTTCCACGTCTTCAAGCGGCTGGCGCATGATCATATGCACCGGAGGCGTAAACCGTAAGGTTTCGGCAAAGGCCTTGTCAATCAGGCTTCTGTCATTTCTTACCGCTTCCATTTGCTCCGGATTTTCAATCAGGTTTTTAAACAGCAGGGTAAGTGCTTTGTCTGTTGTTTCTCCGCCGGCTGTTAATAGCAGGCTGCAAAAGGCTTTTATTTCCTGATCGGTCATATTAACACCATCTATTTCTGCTGTACATAAAACAGAAAGTAAATCTCCGCCGGGATTGGCTCTTCGCTCTTCGATGATGCTGAGCATATAGCTTTCAAATTCCACTTTGGTTTTCAGGCCTGCTTCTGTAACAGCCGGATCCTGTGTGAGATTAGAAAGAAACCCCATAATAGAGGTATACCAGCCATGGAATTTTGGCAGATCGCTTTTCGGTAACTCAAGCATATCCACAATTACACCAATCGGAAAAATGGTTGCAAATTGTGCTACAAAATCAATCTCTTTCTGGTCTTTTGGAAATGCAGCAATCAGGTCCTGTACATTTTTTGTAATTACAGGTATAAATTTTTCAAAAAGATCCCTTCCCCGAAAGGCAGGATTCAGGAGGTTTCTGTGCCTCGAATGTTCTTTGCCTTCCATCTGAAGAACCGTTCTGCCATGGACAGGTTCTAATTGCCAGTCGTAGTTTCTGGAAGAAAACACATTATCCTTGAATGCCCGCTCTACATCTTCATAACGGCTGATGATATAGCTGTTCATTCCTTCGTGAAAAAGCAGAGGATGATGGTCTCTCATCTCTTTATAAACAGCATAAGGATTTTCCTGGAATTGCGGGGATAGAATGTCTGGATTTTTCATAGTATTGTTTAACAGCAAAACAAGTAATAATTTATGCAACGCATATTAACAAAACACAAATTTCCTTACGCTTGTAGAAACATTATAAAAATGGAAAATTTTAAAATGTCAGATAAGCGAATTTTCTATTGTTAAATTGTTTGTAAAGCAGGTGTTTTTCTGCTGGAGGGGCAGCAGGGGGGTGAATATAACAATTTATAGTCCGGAGCAGTATAAAATGCGTTGCGGAAAGCTAATTGAATCCAGATCATCCATAGATGATTTGGTATAGAAATAAAGAATTTGAAATTAATATTTAAGGCTGTTGGAGAGAAAATTGAACATTCTTACATGTTGTGTTACGCCTGATTTTTCCGGGAGGTTATAAAATGGCGCCTGAGTGTTTGAACATTAAAATGCATTTTTTATCAACTGATAATTCTCTTCATCGATGCATACGAAAATAACTTTATTTATTTGCCTGTGCTGTGGCGGAAATTCCCTGACAGTATCCACTGCAATGCGGGCAGCTTCTTTTCTGGGAAGTGGCAGGCGCCCGTGCTGATATTGGGAAATGCAATGCTGCCGCAGCCGGGAAACAGTAACAGGTTTAGTTGCTGAATGATTATGCTTTTCCCACAGCCTGTTAGCTCTGGAAGAGAAGATGAAAGGACCCGCCGGCCGGAAGCCGGTGGGTTCTTTTCAGATTAAACATGCCTTAGTTGAAAGATTTTATCCGGCTAATGTTAATCCACTATTCCTGCACCACTCCGGCAAAGTTGCGGCTCCCTTGCTGCATAATGATGGCTGTGTGATTACTGCCGGCCTGGAGGATGCGGGCCTCATGGCCGGAGCCATCCTGAATAATCAGAGCTTCATTGTGAAAAGAAACCGCTCCCTCAGAACCTTGTAGAATCTCCGCAAAATTTTGCCGGCCCTGCTGCAGTATAGTGGCCTGGCTAAAGGTAGCTGTGCCATTCCAGGTGCCCTGGTTTATTTCGGCATAATGATCATCTCCCTGCTGGGTAAGGAGGGCTGTATTGTCTGTTGCTACACTTGTTCCCGAATAAACACCCTGCAGAAGCCAGGCAGTGTTGTTGGATCCTTCCTGTGTCAGAAAGGCTTCGTTCCTTTCTCCGGTTCCTCCGCCTGAGCCCTGCGATAAAATGGTGTAGTTGCCATATCCCCCCTGGAATACTTCACTATGGTTGTTCCTGCTCAGCGAACCGTATGATGCCAGATCCAGGGACGCGGTATGTCCGGCTCCTACCTGTGTCAGGATTGTGGTATTGCCGATAGCTGTACCGCCACCATTCCCCTGGGTAACACTTGCCTCATTGGCTTCTCCGGTCTGGATCAGTATAATGGCATTTTCTATTGCTGTAGCGCCACCTGAATATCCCTGCATTATATTTACTGTATTGTCACTTCCCTGTTGCCAGATACTTGCCAGGTTATCTTCTGCAAAATTCTCATTTCCAAAAGCAGGTTCCCCTCCCTGTTGTATGTCAATACTGAGGTTGTTTCCGGCTTGTTCAATATTTACCTGGTTTAGCTGGCCTTGTCCGTAAGCGGCAGCGGATGAGAAGCCGGCTATCAGGATGAATAAAAGTTGGCGGGTCTTCATAAGATTGTGTTTTATGTGAAAAAATAAAGAAGAAACAGATCCTTTGTTTTCTTTCCTGCGCTGGCGGGTTCCGGTTAATGTTATTACCAGCAGGGTTTGGTATATGAAGATATGATACCTGATCTTTACTCAGACTTTACACTCTTTAATTATTTGCGCCTGTATTGTATCTTTATGAAATAAAAATAGCCATATATTGTTTTCCTTTAGAACTTTTTCTTCTCCAGCCACTATTTGCCTGTTTCTGTTTTGGGTATGTGTAAGGTGTTAAAACCGGATTCCAGAAACTGATCCGGAGTTTCAAAAGATTCCTTTTCATTCAGTGTCCAGCCAAAAACATTTCCGCCCAATACTACAGGGGCGGTATATAAATCTGTGTTTCCTAATCTTCTTTTTTTCATGCTTCTTTCAGTTTTAAGTTAGCGGTTTTCGTTTTTCTTTTCCTTACCAGAATAATTCCTGAGGCAATGAAAATACCGGTGCCGGCCATAAGGGCCCCCACCAGGTTAGAGGAGGTAAAGCCATAGCCCATGGCAATGGGCAGACTTGCCAGATAAGCGCCGGAGGCATTCCCCATGTTAAAGGCACTCTGGTTCATGGAAGAGCCCAGCATTTCGGAGCCCCTGGCCGAGTTAATAATGGCCATTTGTATAGGCGCTGATATACAAAAAGCCACCATGCCGATAAGGAAGGTCATGACCAGAATTGCTGTTTTATGGTCGGCTAAAAAGGTGTTGGCCAGCAGTACGATAACCATTGTCACCAGGATAATGACTACTGCCTTGATGGGGGAAATCTTATCGGCCAGCTTTGCGCCCAGAATGTTGCCAACCGACATGCCAATACCAGCAAGTATCATGGCATAACTGACCATGCTTTCAGGATGGCCGGCTACTTCGGTAATAAGCGGGGCGATATAACTGTACCAGGCAAAAAATCCCCCTGTTCCTATGGTAGTAAGCAGGATGACCATCCAGAGCTCCAGTCGTTTAAAAACCTTAAGGTCCTGCTTAAAACCATGTTCGGATGATTTAGGTAGTTGTGGCATCCAGAAATGAATACCCAGGATGGCCATAATGCCAACGATCCCTACCGCCATAAAAGCAACATTCCATGAGAATTCATGGCCCAGATACGTTCCGAAAGGAACTCCCACCACATTGGCAATGGTAAGGCCTGTAAACATAGTGGCAATGGCCTGTGCTTCTTTACCCGGTTTTGCCAGTCCTTTGGCTACCACCGCTCCAATGCCAAAGAAAGCCCCGTGCGGAAGTCCGGCTAAAAAGCGGGAAATCATTAAGGTTGTGTAGCTGTCGGCAAAGGCAGAAAGCGTATTAAAAACCGTAAACCACACCATTAGTAAGAGCAAAACTTTATGAGCAGGCCACTTACCGCCAATACCGGTTAAGGTTGGGGCACCTACCACCACTCCAAGGGCATAGGCCGAAATAAAATGGCTGGCCTGAGGAATGGTCACCTGCAGTGCTTCGGCTACATCGGGAAGTATTCCCATAATAACAAATTCTGTCATGCCAATACCAAAACCACCTATGGCAAGAGCTATTAATGCTTTATTCATGAATATTTAAAAGTATAAATGCGGTAAGCCGGCTGCTGGAATCAACCGGTAAAACCTGTTACCAAAGCTATTTTATTATTTAATTTTAAATCTATTATAATTCTGTCTGATTATTCTTAAACAGGAGGGTATTGTATCTGGCAAACAGCTAAAGCAGGGGGAGGTGCAGCCCATAAAACATCTGACTAGCAACCGCAGACCAGTTTTCCTGCAGGGATGATCCCGCGATTAAAATAAACATGAGGACAACTCCCGCCATACTGCTCTTATGCATAGCTATGCCTGAAGCCGGAAAAATACCTGAAATAAGCCTCCAAAGGGAAGAATGTACGCAAACCCAATTACAAAGTTGTAGGGTAATATGCTTTCGCTAAATGAGTGAGCCATTCCTTCCGCAAAGCCTGTTAACTTTGGAATGCGTACCAGTCCGTGCCCAGGAAAGCTGAAGGCAATCGGTAATCGTGCTGATATGTAAGCGCTCTTTTCTAAAAGCATATCTTTTTAATGTTTAAACAAAGGAACGAAACAGGCAGGTCTAATGCAATGCAGATTTCTGATATCCTTAAAATTATCCTGCTGCCTTTACCCGCTTCTTTTCCCCGGGAAGCTCCATTTCAGGCTCAGGAAAATTCCTGACTATATACTACATATGTCAATGAATGGAAGATTATTTCATTTTTGGATAAGTCGTTCTTATCTATTTTTGACGTGAAGAAGAAGCTGGATAGATGAAGAACGAAGTGAAAGAGATCTTTAAATCAAGTGTTGTAACTGTCTGGTATGATGACCTTTTTAAACTGGCCTATTTAATATGGGACTGCAAGGGAGGTTTGTCCTTTGAAAAATATAAAGAACCCTTTGAGTTTCTTATTGAGAATACAGGAATTTCCGTTTTAGGAGTTCTGTCAGATAGCCGGAATCAAGGTATAATAGGAACAAAGATGCGAAGCTGGCTACAGAAGGATGGGGCACCCAGGGCTAAGCAGAGGGGCTTAAAATGCCACTATGTAGTGACTGATGCGAATTCTACAAAAGTTTATTATGTAAATATCATAATCAGGTTACTTGAAGGGGATGGTTTGGATAGAAAACTGTTCCGGAATTTTGATGAGGCCGATCAGAGTATTAAAACCGCAATTTCAAAGTTTGTTTAAAAGGAAAAGTGGAATATAAAAAAGTAAGGGGGCTGTCTTTTTAAGATAGCTTTTTTTATGTGAAAAGTTTTACCTCATTGGTTTGTCGGGCAGTTTAGTTTCCGGCGTTCCGGATTTTTGCGGTACTGATGTATGAATATTTGTCCCTTTGTTAATCCGGGAGACTTTCTGTCTCTGTATTGCTTCTTTAACTCTTAATACATCCGGTTAAGCATTGCTGGTATCCAGACAAGGGGATCATCATAAGCTCCGGAAATTAATAATTTCGTAAGAAACTTGCGAACGGGTTTGCATCTATATCGAACCAGGCGCTATTTCCGGGGAGAAGGAAGATTTTGCTATTTATGGATAGGCACAAAAAAGGAGCTTAACCGGGTCTCCATTGTTTTCCCCAAAAATTAAAGAAAGTCCTCAGAATTGCTTCTAAAGGAATTTTTTGCAAAGGAGGAGGGATTCGAACCTCATATTTTTATTCCTTATTATCAGTTAGTTAGCTAAGCGAAAAATGACTTGTGAAACACGAGTGAAACATTTTTCAATTTGGGTTAAAGAGCCGTGTGGATTCCAACCCTCGGACCCTGATGGTGTAAAGGTATGAAATTTGAAAGGATTTTTATATAAAGGATAGGGGGGGACTTAAAAATTATTTCATATTCAATTGTTTATGAGTTTAAGGCGTTACTCTCCATTGAGGATTTTGCATAGCTAAATTCACCATTACCTCTTTTGAGTTTTTTAACTGGGAGCCATCTTTTGGTTGCAGCCATAACATTGAAACCGCACGACCGGCGACTTGTTGTGGCCGTAGCGTTTTGAAGGTTCAATAAAATCTTTCAGGAGAACTAAGGCAGATTTGTTTGGTATAAAATTCATTGTTCAGGGCCAAATTTTATAAAGAAACTACTTTAGAATCAAAAGATTCCGGAGAGGAAGGATGTTCTAAACTCACCACTGTGCTAGATTCAGCATAACAACTTTCTGTTTCCTGCAGCCGAACAGTAATTCTATCAATTCGATGCTCAGAGAGGTTTTTAAAACCTTTTTTCAATAAATATTGAGCCACATAAAGGCAGAGGTTTTCAGATGTAGTATCATAAGGTAAGATGAAATGTTTCGAATTCAACAAAGCTATGGCTTCTTTTAATTTTGTATCATCTTTAGCAATAAGGGTTGCATGATCCCAAGATTCAATCAAGGGGCTTATTATTTTCTTGATAACTTTAAAATCAATAAGCATGCCTCTTTCATCAGGTTCTCCCTCTAGTTCAACCCAAAGCACATAAGAATGACCATGTAAACTTTGACATCCGCCCTGATGCCAAGGAAGCCGATGAGCCCCTTCCCAGCGAAATTTTTTTGAAACTTTCATTAACTTCTCCTTTTTAAACTGTACCTGCTGTTTTATTTCTGCGGTCATTTCATAGATTCTGGTTTATGATGACAGCATCATTATTTTCTTCCTGATTTCATTTTTTGATAAAATCTACAGGAACCTGTTTCTTTATCAGATAAATCTCCCTTTCCAGAAAATAGAGAAATCCTTCTTTATTTTTATTACGGCAAATTTTATAAGAATTTTTTAAACCGCCAGAAGAAATCTTTTGGCTTATTGTTTTAGATGATGTTTCAAATATTAAATTAAAAGTCTGATATTGCTAATAGTTTTAAGGATATTTCCAGAGGGTTTTGGATCAGAATTTAACTGTTCCAGGATATTAGGTGCTGTCTTTTTAATGGCTACAATATTTTAAAAAGTCTCCTGGATATTAGATACCTTCAGAAAGGTTTATCAATATGGAACAGGTTAAGTTAAAAGCGAAAGAATGTTTTGTGAATTTGTAGGGTAAAGAAGAATAAATGAAATATGCTTTGAATTTAAGGTAATTTTAAAGCAGATGTAAATGGCACCAATAGAATTTGTGTAGTTGTAGTAGAGTAGAGATAACAGTAAAAGATAGATGGATATTCTTATTATTAGTTCCTGTACTGGGGAGAAGAAAGAAAGTTTCCCGGAACAACCATGTTTGTATGATTTTCGGTTGGGGCCTGATCGTATTGCAGATTTAGAGAAGAAGTACAGTAATTACTTGTTTCCGGCGGAGGAACTTTATTCCGGACAGCAACACCTCCGCTTAATGGAAGGTGTAAAGTTGCTTCGGAATATGGAAGGATTTAATATTGATTTACATATACTTTCGGCAGGCTATGGGCTTATTCCGGCCAATCAAAAAATTCTTCCCTATGAAGTAACCTTCAATAACCTGAAATCCGGTGAGTTAAAGGAATGGGCATCTCAGTTAAATATACCGGTGGATTTTCGGAATCTATTGGCGAAATCATATGATTTGTGCCTCGTGCTTTTGGGGGGGAAATATTGGGAAGCATGTGATTTAAAAGTTTCTGTTGAATCAGTAAATCCGGTACTTGCATTTTGTAATTCCAATATAAAGGCGAATATTGGTGACTGGTTTAATTTTCTGCCTTTAAGTTTAGTAAATAAAGATGCAAAGCATTTCAGCTGCGGGCTTATTGGCTTGAAAGGAGAATTAGGAGCAAGGTATTTGGTGGGTTTAAGTAAAGGATTAACTTCTCCTGATTTATCTGAAACTTCTGCAGAAGAAATTTTAGTTGCTTTAAAGAATCCTGAGTTAATTTTACCGACTCCAAAAGTTAAAAAAGGAAAAGCTAGAGCAATTAAACCTATTGAATTAAAGGCCCCACTGCCACATATTGATAAGGTAATCACTTTGTCAGAATCATGGGAAAATAGCCCGCACCGGCAAAAATTGCGCTATTTCATTCCTGATTGGGATGATTTTGTAGATCCAGAGTATGATTTTCTGAAAGATAAATTATCTAATGAGCCCTGTGACTGGTCGAATGCAAAGTATGCACATCAGATGTATGAACAGCCATCCTATGACGGAATCCTTGTTTCAAAAATCACCATAGACCAAAATAAACGGAAGCAGGCAAGAATATTGGAGGTAGGAGGAGTCCATCGGCAGTTAAGATTACCTGATTCATTTCCAATTATGGGTGATTGTGGTGCCTTTGGGTACATTAAAGAAGAGGAGCCTCCTTTTACTACTTCTGAAATTTTAGATTACTATAGTGATTATGGTTTTGATCTGGGTGTTTCAATCGACCATATAATTGTTGGTAATGACCTTGCTGAAATGAAGCGGAGGTATGAAATAACGATAAACAATGCAGAAGAATTTTTGGTCGAGCATAAAAAAAGGAATTTGCCTTGGGTCCCAATAGGAGCAGTCCAGGGATGGGATCCGGAGTCCTATGCGAGTGCAGCCCAGAAATATGTAAAGATGGGATATAAATATATTGGAGTAGGCGGATTAGTAAGAAGAAATACAAAAGAGCTTCTGAGTATTGTAGAAGAGATTACTTCTGTAGTGCCAAGAGGAGTAGATATTCACTTGTTTGGGATATCCAGGCTTAATGCCTTGCGGCTATGTCAGCGGATGGGGGTGACTTCGGTAGATAGTGCCTCTTATTTGCGGAAAGCCTGGCTAGGGCAAAAGGATCATTATTATACTCTAAACGGTGAGAATTATGCAGCTCTCCGAATACCAGAGGTAGGGAACAGTGTCCGTGCTAAGAAAGCTATTGATCAACGAGGAATTTCCTTTGATAAATTGAAAAAGCAGGAGGTTTCCTGTATTCAAGCCGTTAGGAATTATGACAAAGGGAATATTGCTGTCAATATTGTGCTAGATCTATTAGAAGAATATGACGGAATGCTAGATGAAAATGGTAAATCCAGACGTAAGGATTATGAGCGCACCCTTACAGATAAGCCTTGGAAATCATGCCCCTGCTCAATTTGTAAAGAAAGTAAGGTAGAAGTTGTAATCTTTAGAAACAATAATCGGAATCGGCGCAGAGGTTTTCATAATACCTACGTATTTTATGAACTATTAAAGCAAACCATACAAGATCCTGATTTTTTCATCAATGGTGAACATCGGCTTTTCGAAGAAGAATATCTGGCAAAAAGAAAGCAACTCGATATTTTTTAAATTTTTTTACCTTTAAATTGAAAAGCTTTTGCGTTATTGTAATTTATGCAAATGGAGGGTTTTATCCCTTTAAGCAAGTTTGTTAATGAATGTTATACCCAAACTAACAAAATTCTTAAGGGTCTTAGGAGTAAAGAAAATGGAAGCGAACAAGGAAAACGATAATTTATTAGAAAAGCTTATTTGGATTGCTGATGCACCCATGTTTATAGATGATGTGCTTTTAGGCCAATTTTATGACGCTATTGTAATGCCCCATGCAAAAGTGGAAGATGGTATAATAGTGGAATTTTCTGAACAGGATATTAAAAATATACAAAATTTTTTCAGTGGACAGGTAGGGGGTAAATTTGACCCAGGTAAATTACTTGCATCCTTTTCTTCGTTAACGGGCTTGCCTTCAATAGAAATGAATGCAGAGTTGAAAGGAGAGCGGACCACTGAATTATCAACCACTAGAGATAGTAAACATTCTTATAAGGTTTCTCTTATAGAGAGCCCTCAAAGGCAACTGGTGCAATTAATTGCCTTTTATATAGCAGATTTTCCTAACAGAATATTTTTAGTAGATGATCCTTCAGGTGAAGAATGGCGTAAGCCTGAAGTTATAAAGGAAGTTCCGAGACAACTAGTGTTTCTTGATTTGCCTGGTATTGACGAACTTCCAAAAAGTGGCCTTAAAGAGATTCAATTTATTCCTACTGCATTAGAACTTACGAACGGTGGCGTTAAACTGCTTTTTGATAAATTGCATGCTGAAAGTGGTGAAACCCCACCTGAATACAATGAGCTTAAAGATATCTCAGGAGACAAAAAGCTAGAAGGTTTAAAGGAGGCGCATAAGAAGTATTGGGAATGGTTCAGTGAAAATTATAGATCTAAAGTAGCAATGAAGGTGGTAGAGGAGGGAGTAGGTCAAAATAAAATACAGTGGATCGACTATAGACTTCCAGTATCAAATGATGGCACTACTTTACACCTTCACATTTGTCCAAGGGGAAGATATGACGTTGGTACTTTTGCTTACAAACTTATAAAACGTGGCTCAAAGCATGGGCTAAGGGTTATAGGAACAATGAAGTCTGGTCCAGATATGAATGTTTTGGCCATATATGAGAAATAACCTATGAAAGATTCTTTTATAATAATCTTTGATGCTGATAACACCTTGTGGGATACAAATGCTATATTTCAGGAGGCTCAATTTGCTATTTTAAAGGATTTTCAGGATGCGGGTTGGCTAACAAACTTTCAAAGTAGGTTAGGAGAGTTAAGAAGAATTGATAATCTATTGATGCAACGCCATCGGAAAAATGAGTATTCATTTGATGATTTGGTGATTGCTCTTTCCCTCTTCTATAATCAAAATTTAAGTGAAGATATCGCTGTCTCACTTGCCCTGGAGAGACGAGGCGAAAGCCTCGATTCTTCTACTTTAGCTGTGGTAACAAAGGCGAAGCAGAAGTTTTTTCAAAAGCTTGAAGGTATTCCAAACTTGCTACCAGGGGTACAAGAAGTGCTTAATATATTGTACGAACATCGATTAAGAAATAGAAATTTAGCTACTGTGCTCTTTTCAGAGGGTAAGGCTGAACGTTTAGATCCGGTAATGCTCACCCATAATTTTAAAGAGAAAAGTTATTTCGATGAGATTGTAATCGGACAAAAGTCTCCTGAATCTTTCAAAAAAGCTGCGCAAACCGTTTCATTTGAAAATGAAGGAAATGCCCCAATAGTGGTGGTGGTAGGGGATTCGCTGAAAAGGGATATCCAACCTGCAAATGAAGCAGGCTTCGTCACAGTGTATATCCCTGGAGGCTTTCAAGGTAATGAAAAGCCAAAGCTAATAAACGAAGAGCCAAATTTCACAATAAGGAATATATACCAATTGTTGCCTATTTTACAAAAATTAGGTGTCTCAATCAACTAGTGCTCTAATAGAAATAATGAGAGAGGAAATAAAGATTTGTGCCACCTCTGCATATTATTTTAAATTTCTAATTCCAAAATTTTAATTTGCCGAAGCGCTAGTTGTCGGTTAAGGTTTTTATCTCCTGCTAAAGATAGATTATTTGGCAGCTTATTTTTTTGATTTAAATATTTTAGAAGCTACATTTTTTAATAAAACATTTCAATGATTATTGGGAATTTTACCCCTCAAATGCTATTTTGGTTAATAAATTTTCCTTAGAAAATTTATTCTTTTTTGTCTACCTCTTTCTATAAACAAAATAGGTCTAATGAATATAGGTTTAATTCCCATTCGACAGAACAGTACCATCCTTTCTATTGGTGACTTCGCATTTGCAAGTAATAATTTAGGCCTAGGGAAAGTGGCTGAAGTTTTTGATGAAGAGGTAGAACTGGAGTATTTTCAAAGTATTTCTGAGCAAAACAGATTTAGCTTTCCAATTAAGGAAGTTATAAAGGCAAGAGTAGCTCCTCAAACTCGCTGTTATGTCAGGTTTGATGATGAGTGGCGTATAGGCCGAATGAAGAAAATGTTGGATGGAGAGATAGAGGTTGATTTTCCAGATGCTCAAAGCGAGTTTGTTTCTATCCACGATGTTTTTGTAAGATGTGGTCTGCCTATTGAAAATCCTACTGATGTGTTGGCTCATTGGGGGCATGAAACGGTTTACTTTTATCAGCATCGGAAGCGCTTCATGGAAGGACTGCTCTATCAAAGGAGAGCATCTGAAGGGATGCATGGGCTTCTGTCATCTTCAATCAGGCTACTTCCGCACCAAGTAAAAACTGCTCAAAAAGTATTAGAAGATCCTGTACCAAGATACTTGCTAGCAGATGAAGTAGGTTTGGGAAAAACCATAGAAGCAGGAGTTGTGATACGCCAAATGCTGCTGGATAAGGAAAAAGCTGCTGTTTTGGTGCTAACGCCTTCATCTCTCTGTAGCCAGTGGCAGCAAGAGCTTATTGCTAAATTTCATATAGATCAGTGGCCGGGGCAGGTAAATATTTTTACAACGGAAAACATCCAATCTGTCCCACAAGATAAAAACTATGATTTAGTGGTTATTGATGAAGCTCATCATATAACCCAATGGTATTTCTCACAACAGTCCTCCATAAATAAGAACTTTCTTATTTGCCAAAACATAGCGCATCAAGCACAGGGATTACTCCTCTTATCAGCTACTCCTGCTTTGCATAATGAAGAGGCATTTTTATGCTTATTGAATTTGTTGGACCCCCTCCATTTTCCGCTTGATAAGAAAGACGATTTTATCAAGTTGATAAATATGCGAGAAAAGATAGGAGGCTTGCTATCTCATTTTCAGGAGAAGAGCCCTGCGGTGATTATTCGTAGGGCATTATATAGCTTAAAAGAATTATTTTCACAAGATGCTGAAATTGCTCCTGTTATAGATGAGCTAAATGATCTTATTGCCGAAGGTAACATAGATCCTGAGAAGCGGAATGAATTAATTAGAAAGATACGTTTGTTGATTTCCGAAGGATATCGGATTCATCGAAGGATAATTCGCAATCGCAGGAATGATGTATGGAAGGTCCAACGAACCCTGCCTACAGAGGAATTTGGAGAGGATGATCGGGAAGATGAAATTTTAAATGCTCTTCACGATTGGCGGCTTGATGCTTTGCTAGCTTCTGAAGATGATGCAAAGAAAAGAAATCAACTAGAGAAATGTTACTTTTTATTTTTGTCCGCCTTAGGGAGTAGCCTTGAGTTTTTGGAAATCCTGATTGATTATCGAATTAATAAAGAACATACTAATATAGTAGAACAAGAATTAGAGAGTAACTCTATAAAGGCCTTAGGACTTCCTTTATTTGAAAGGGAACTAGCTCTTTTACAAAATATAAAAAGAGCTATAAATCTTACGGATTTAGATCCTTTTACTAAACCTATGTTACTAGAGGGCCGGCTGAGTATTCTGAAGGAATCAGAAAGAACCTCTAAAGTAGTGGTGTTTTTCTCACACACCTGGGTGGCCAAGCAATTAGCTGATTATTTATCTGAGCCCTTTGCTTGCGACAGTATTTCCTTCATTCACAAGAAAATGGATCAGGAAACTGTTCAAAATGAAGTAGCATCATTCCGGGATAGTAATACTCATTGGATTCTTCTTAGCGATATCGTGGGGGAAGAAGGCTTGAATTTGCAGTTTGCTGACACGATAATCCATTATGATTTACCATGGTCCCCCAATCGCATTGAACAGAGAATAGGTCGATTGGATAGAATAGGGCAAGAGAAGGAGATCAGGTCATATGTTTTTTTAGGCACTGTTGAGGATGAAATGAAGTCACCTTTTTTACCTTATTTTTCTTTGTTAAAAGAAAGCCTGGGGATCTTTCAAAAATCAATTAATCCTTTACAATTTATTATCGATTCTATACTGCCAAAATTTAAAACCTGGCTTTTTGAAGAAGGAGGGAATCTTAGGGCTTCAAAAATTGAAGAAAAAATTAACACTATAAAAGCTGAAGTGGAGGCAGAGGAAAAGCGAATTCAGGGACAGGATGTGCTCGATAGCATGTCCAATCATGAAGGGGGAGAGGACCACATATTTGATGATTTGCAAAAACTGGAGAAGGATCCTAAACAGATACAATTACACCTTGAACCTTGGATTAAGAGTGCCTTAATGTTTAAAACTTATACCCATGAAGGGATTACTCAATATGAATGGAATCAGCATACGCTTATTCCAACAGACATACTGCCTAAAAAACTGGCCTCTGAAACTCTATTTAAAGGAACTTATGACAGGAGATTGGCTACAGAGCAGGAAAAAGAAATAATCCGTGTGGGAAATCCATTTATTGATTTGCTTGCCGAGTATTTTAATTGGGACGATCGGGGGAAAGCCTATGCCATTTGGCGGCATTGTCATGGTATATCAAGCGAATGGTGTGGTTATAAATTCGATTTACTTGTTGAAGCTAATTCAACTTATTATGAAAATTTTTCATCTTCTTCCTCTATAGTTAAAAAAACATTAGGGCGTAGAGCAGATGGCCTCTTGTCTCCTTTTCTTATTTCTGTTTATGTAGATCTTCAGGGAGATATCGTACAGGATCAGGAAGTTCTTTCTTTTCTGGAGAGGAATGTTTTTAAATACGATAGCAAAAAAAATTATCTTGGTTATGATTTTAACTTAACAAAGGAGCGACTTGATATACTAAGAAAAAATTATACTGCTTCTCAATGGCAAGATTACTGTAAAAAAGCGTGTATGTCAGCCTTAAGCTATTTGCAAGAATCTCAAGATTTTACAGATCGATTAAAAGAAGGTGTGCGTAAGGTTAAATTAAGTATTTCTCGTCGGGAAGCGCAGTTAAAGATTCACCAGCGACATAACTTTAAACAAAATACCAACCTGTTAGAAAAGGAAAGAGAAATTGGGCAGGTACTTTTAAATTCAATCGAAAATCCTTCTATAAAGGTTGATTCCGTTGGGTTTTTCTGGTTATCTCCTAACAGTTTGTCTTAAAGTGATTGAGAATAATGAGGGTGAATATTGAAATAATTGAGAGGTTGCTGTCAGGTGAGGTTGTTCCTAAGGAAGTGATTGAAGATCCTTTTATGCTTCGTTTATGGGAGGCAATCATAAATCAGAAAAGATCAGGAAGAGGGAAGATGGATGTGACCGTTCTTATCCGTCAGGGGTTACGTTTTTTAGACTGTCAAATTGACCCTAAATTAAGTAGTGCAATATTACGGGTAGACAAGGTTAATAATCTACCCGCAAAACAAAACTGGGAGAGTTGTAGCCTACACATTTTTAATGAGGACCAAAATTCTTATTACCTTCAAGCAAAGCCCTGGCAGCCCTCCTGGATACCAGGGGCCGATGAAGTAGTGCCTGCAGCAGCAGCCTTTGCTGATGAAGAAAGAAGGAGTTATGTGAAACTGCCTGCAGATCCTTTTATTCTAAAAAATACCAAATTTACTGAGTATAATAATTCGGGTCAGCGAGATGCGATTAGAGCCATGGTAACCATGGGTAAAGGCGCTACTTTGGTGATAAGTTTGCCTACAGGTTCTGGAAAAAGTTTATGTGCTTGGTTGCCTGCAATGCTGAATGATGGTCTTACCGTAGTGGTTATCCCAACAACTTCCTTGGCCCTTGATCAGGAGAATGCTCTTATGGAGAGCATGCCTTTTCCCTTAGCCTACCATGGAGGGGAAGATGCTGCCTCCCAAGAAAAAAGAAGAGAAATAAGAGAAAGAATTCGTGCTAACGAGCAGCCCATTATCTTTACTTCACCTGAAAGTTTAAGTTCATCTCTTTTTGATGTATTACTTGAAGCCTCCTATCGGGGTCAACTTAGTCATTTTATAGTTGATGAAGCGCATATGGTTTATGAATGGGGCAATGAATTCCGCTCAGCCTTTCAAAAAGTTGCGGGTGTAAGAAGAGCATTACTCCGCTCGAGTGAAATACCTTTTAAAACTATTTTGCTTTCTGCAACGCTTACCCCTTCTTCCCTTAGTCTTTTAGAAAGCCTATTTTCCGAGCCAGGTCCATTTAAGGTTTTATCAGCAATTCAGTTAAGAGCAGAGCCTTCTTTTTGGTTTGTCAGATGTACAGAAGAAAAAAAAGAAGCACACTTGATGGAGGCCGTTTACCATCTACCTCGTCCTGTAATTATCTATACCAGTAGGGTGGATGATGCAGAACGGAGGTGTCAGCAAATTAAAGCAGCAGGATATAATCGTGTAGGCCTTTTAACCGGAAACTCTTCAGTCGAAGAAAGGAAAAGCGTTGTGAAGAATTGGAAGAGTGGACAACTGGACATTGTGGTTGGAACCTCTGCTTTTGGTTTGGGTATTGACCAGGCACATGTAAGAACGGTGCTCCATGTCTGTATACCGGAAAGTGTCGATAGGTATTATCAAGAAGTAGGAAGAGGAGGACGCGATGGGAGAGCAGCTGTTTCCCTTGTAATTTATACAGAACAAGATAAGGAGGATGCCAGGAAGTTAAGCAGAATGAAAGTCATTTCCCTGGAAAAGGGGTGGATTCGATGGCGCACACTCTTCACATCAAATGTTAACCTAGGGGAAGGGCGATATAAAATAAATTTGAAAGAAAGGCCGCGGATAGGTATAGAAGAAGGAGACTATAATGAAAACTGGAACCTAAAAACACTCTTACTCATGGTTCAGGCGGGCTTAATTACATTGGATGAAGAAAAAATGGCAAAGCCAGTAAAGACAGGAAATGCTCTCCAAGACGAACAGGAATGGGAGAAGTATATTGAAGAGAATTCGAGCCAACAGATAATTGAAATTAAGGACCGTAATCATTTCAATGAACATTATTGGAAAGAGAAAGTAGGTGAGGTAAGGAATAGTCTGCTACGTGAAAGCAAACGGTCACTTAATACTATGTACCAAATTTTGGAAGAGTCGGATTGTACTGGTAGAATCTTAAGAGACTATTATCATAGTAAAAATATTCCTGTGGTTGAAGCTTGTGGAGGCTGTCCGACTTGTCGTAGGCAGAACAAAAGAATACGGAAAGGAATTCTTCCCAGTCCACGGTTCTCGTGGGACCACTATACCTATTCTTTGAAGGGGGATTTAGGCACAGAATTTAGGACTACCACTCGCCTTTTTATCTTTCACCAGCAAGAGGATCGATTAAATAAGAATTGGACAACTAATTGGCAAAGTTTGGTTAAGTGGATGGCCCAAAAAGGAATCATGGCTTTTAGTGCAAAGTCTCCTGTTTTAGACGATATTCGAAATTGTTTAGCAGGGCAAAAAGCAGTAGCATTACTGTTTACTAAGGAAGAGAGCATTTCTTTGCCTCCAGTACCCCAGATGCATCTATATATGGAGGCCACAGAAGTGATTCCAGTTGGAGTCCAAAAAAGCAAAGAAACCCCTACAGTACTGCTACTTCCTTACGAAAGCAGAGATCCGTATGCTCCTAGTCGGCTACTACGGGATATGATTGATGCACCAGAACGTATGATAAATTTTAAAGATTTTATGACTAATTATAAAATTGTATGAGTATTATATCGGAAGCTGTAGTGGTTCCCAATAGAGTTCGATCCATATATCAATGGCTGCTTAACTGTAAAAATTACGAGGAGGAAGAAGATAAATTAAAAAGGTTTCTTATTCCTGCTTCATATAAATCCATAAACGAGGAGAGAGACCGCCATCAGGTTATAATCAACCCGATCCTTAGTGAGTGTGAATTTCTAGGATTGATAATTAAAGAAAATGAAAAGGTTGCACTTAGCAAGCAAGTTATTGAAAATATATCAGACAAAAAAAATGCTTTTCAGTTGTTGCTTGCTGATTTAGTATTCAGAAGAGAACACGAAAGAAATGATGATTTTGCAACTGCTGTAGCTTGGATTTTATCGATAGATCCTTTTAAAGCTCCTAAAAATTGGACCGAATTTGAACCAGAAATAAAAAGGACGGGATGCGAGGAAATAACAGGAATAACAAACAGTAATCCATATAGTAATTTTATTATCTGGAGTACCTTTTTAGGGTTTAGTTGGGCTTATCAGGGGTTTGTACCTGACCCAACGGAACATCTAAGCTGGAGAATACAACAGTTCTTTAAAAAAGAGGATGAGGTTCCTATAAGCCACTTTCTGGATAAAATGAAAGAATTTGTTCCAGTAATCGATGGGGGTATATATAGACAAAGAATTCTAGATAAGGTTGGTGAAAAGTTGGAAGAGTCTATTTTATCACCCAGTTTGTCTTTAGCGCTAAAACGACTTCAGGATTTGAACTTTATACGATTAGAAAAAAAATCTGATATCGCTAGCAGAGCATTAGCGAAGGAGTTCGGGTCTCATTCCTTTTCACACATTATTGTTCTTTAACTTATTTCTGTATGAAAAAATATGTTTGCTGGGACCAAAGTAGTGTACTCTCTGTGATGGATACAGAGGCAGAATATATTCCGGACCATGTTTTTGCAGCAGTTCATCACCCTGTGGTTATGAAAAAAAGTGCTGGTAAAACAGATGTTGCTTATTCTCAAGAAGAACTTCTAAAAGATTTCACTAATAATCAGAATAATCATTTGTTTGTTCCGGTGCTAGGTGTCTCTGGCTCAGGAAAATCGCATTTAATTCGCTGGTTAAAAACGCATATTCCTTCTATATCAGGAGAACAAGAGGTGATCCTTATACCAAAAGCAGGGACCAACCTGAAGGATATTCTCGGCATGATTTTGCGCAATAGAGAAGGAGCAAAGTTTGATGAATATCGTAAAAGGCTTAGACAATCTGTGCAACAAATAGATGCAGTGGCTGGCCGCTCTCTTTTATTAGACAAACTAGCGCATCAAATTTCTTTTTTGCCATTATCCTTTTTTTTAGAAAAAATGCCTGCCTCCACTGATAAGGAATTAGTGGATTATGTGAAAGTATCTCTTCCTAACTTGTTACATGATCCTCATTTTAGGCAGCAGTACTGGCTGAAAGAAGGAGGCGTGATTGCTCGATTATATGATTTGGCAGTAGGGACTGCTAACAAAAGAGAGCGTTTAGAGGATCCACGCCAATTTACGCAAGAAGACTTACCTCTAAATATCGAAGACATTACCAAAGCTGGCATTTTAGCGCAGGAATTCATGAGCTACCTAATCCCTGATGAGGATCTCCAGGAAATTTCAATTGGCTTGCTTAATTATTCTCTTAATGAAGCAATTCGTGATTTACTTATAGGGGGAGAAAATTTAACTCAATTAATGCTCGATGTAAGGAGACAATTGTTCCAAGAAGGTGTGACGCTTATTCTTTTGATTGAAGATTTTGCCAAAACTCAAGGGATAGATGGTGCTTTGCTGGATGCCCTGATTCAACGCTCTCGTCCAGAAGATCCTCTTTGTATTATGCGTACAGCAATGGCATGCACAGATGGCTATTATGAGAATATTCCTGATACCGTTAAAACGAGGGCTACGTTTACTGTTAAAATTACTTATCAAAATGAAGAGACAGTCGATTATAATGCCTTTGTTTCGCTTTATTTAAATGCAGCTCGATTAGGAACAGAAAACTTAGAAACTAATTTTCATAAATTCCAACAGAATAATAGGAACAACCAAGAATGGAAAGCCCCTAATGCCTGTTTAAGCTGTGACTTTCAGCCCTCATGCCATGCCGCTTTTGGTTCTTATAAAGGAATAGGGCTATATCCCTTTAACAGCCATGCTGCTAAAGGAATGTCCGCAAGGGTAAACTCAGGAGCTTTTAATCCAAGGCTATTTATCGGTAGGGTTCTGAAGGAGGTAATGTATCGTTTTGCTCCTGAAATTGGAGAGGGAAATTTTCCGAATAAAGCCTTACTCGATAACTTTGGCGGAAGAGTTTCGCGGCTAAGTACAAGCGAAATGAATAGTATTATTTCTAAGATAGGTGATAGTAAAGCTAATCAACTCTTTCCTTTGGTTGAGTTCTGGTCTGATTCTCAAAAAGATGTTTCCACTGGTGTATATGAAGCATTCGACCTCCCGCCTATATCTTCTTACCGAGCCAGTAATGCAGTCTCGGATGTTATTCCTATACCAACAATTCAAGCTCCAAGTAAGAAGGATAGGTCACCTACACCGGAAGTTCTATCAGTACCTGAGTATCCAGAGGAGTATTATCAGTTAGAACAATGGCGGAATGGCGTGCAAGTTAACCAGCGCACCCAACGGGAGGTGCGGAAAATATTGTATGATGCAATTATTAATTATATTAATTGGGACGATTTAGGCTTAATTAAAAGTGAATTTACCGGCGCAGGTGCTAGTAATTTATTTAAAAATGAAAAAATCATATTTCTAAGCCAAGGGGAGGTAAATAACCCATCAAACAAGGTTCAGCTTATGCTTCCATTCTTGGAAGAGGAGCGGATAACATCCACAATGGCTCTTCAAGGCTTAGTGTTATCTCAGCATTTTGGAAGTTGGGATTTTGATGTTGACAAATCTTATTTTCTAGCTTTTGCTAAACACCTTAAGCAGTGGAGTGAGGAAATTGTTGAGCAGGTGACTACTTTCTCTGAAGAGGATAAAGAATGGACGCCCCTAATAGGGATTATTCAATGGATGTATTTTAGTGCACGAATTAGTGGTAACTTAAGGAAGGAGGATACTTCTTTAGTCGATATGTGGGAAAAAATAAATGAAACTATCTCTTTTAAAGATGTAGAATACAGAGATGCCACATGGAGAAGAGTTTGCGAAAGAATTGAAAGGCACAAGGAGGAAATGTTTAATCAATTGTATGCACATGCTCTTTGTCCAAAGGGACAGTCCAGACAGTTAAAATATTTTGATTTGAACAAAGTCCTTCCGTTGCTTCAAAAAATACATAGAAACGGAATTCCCTCATATTTAGCGCCTAGAGATATTGTAAAGCGTTATGAATTTCTTCATGTTTTTGAACAGCAATTTAAGACCCACTTTGAACAAGCGCTAAAAAACGAAATAGCTCGATATGATAAATGGAAAAATGAACTTCATGAAGCTTTAGGGGAACCAGAAGAGGTGGGGGCAAATCTAAATGAATTGAAGACAGCCTTTCAAGATATTGAAGCACATGGGCGGGGTTATTTATTAGGGAATGGTTACGAGGATGTTGCTAAATTTTTAATAAGGCCACCATTAAAAATTTTGGATCAGGCATATCGAAATACTGTTCACACAACTAACCTTATGCAAGACTTAGAAGCTAATTTCTCAGAACTAGTAAGTAGGATTGGTCGAAGTGATGTATTAAAAGTAATGAATGAAACTAAAGGTTTTATCCAACAGACGAGTTCCCTGTTAGAAAAGGTTCAGCAAAGTCTTCTAAAAGAGAATGAAACTATGAAAGTAGCTAATGCAGGCAGTTTAGAACAAGCAAAAACAGAAATTCAAGCCTCTCTAATTACTTTAAACAATCTAAGTAAAGAACTGTATAACATTTCAAAAAATTGATCTAAATGGCCTATATTTCAGCTCTTGCGCAATCCATTAGTCGTCAACTCGGAGAGAATAAGATGTTAGAAGAACAAATCAAAAATGTCCACAATTATCAAGAAAGAAGAAACCAACTTTTCTCTATTGTTGAAAAATTGGATTCTTTACATCAAAAGGCCATTCTCTTTCAACACGAATTTAATTTTGAATTACATCTTCCTCAATTGCCGAAAATTTTGGTGGAAACCAAGGCCTTAAACGAAAGGTATGCCCAGAATGAATCCATCATTATAGATATCGGTGATGCTTATTTTAAATATTGGGATCAATTGATTGAGGATTATCAGAAAGCTATAGAAGATCGCTGGAACCTCTATAAACAGGAGCATATTTTTCAAATAAACGAAACAGTATTAAGGTTGCTTGAATCCTTTCGTGTTTTTGAGCAAGACTTGGAGAAAGTAAAAACGGAGAAGAAAAGATTAGACATACAACTGGGAAAGATGCCTCCAGATAATGAAATGAAATGGAAGGCTATTCATGAACTAAACCGCAACCTACGCCAAACGTGGGACGGTTTACAACTAGATTCACTTCCAGAAAGTATTTTAGACTTTATTAAAAAGGCTCAGTTGGAGGGTGTTTCCTTGGATAACTATACTCCGGAAGTGAGAAACTGGCTGGAGGAAAACAAATTAAAAAAATATTTTAGAATTAAGCTTCTACCGAAAGCAATTCAATAGGCTATTATGGAGAATTACCTTATTCGCTCAGTGTTGGATATGCTGGAGCAAAAAGAGTCAAAGATACTTAGTTGGGGAGTTACCAATGGTGGATTTTCGGAATACGAGATTGAAGATTTAATAGATGATTTCATTCAAAAAGCATTTCCTGAAGAGGTTCTTTTTTCATCTGAAATAAAGGAAGAATTGATAGCGAAACACTTGCTTTTCCGCCTTCCAGGCCCAAGCCCTGACAATCCAGTTATTTTTCGGACAAGAAGTGCAGAAACGCTCCGTTTACTTGACTCTCTTAAGCAGATTTTATCATTTAACAGAAGAATAGTGCAAACTGCCAACTGGCGAATCGCTCCAAAGTTGGTTGCTGATTTTCGATACTCTCTCCGGCCACGTCTATTTCCAAAACGAACAATAACAAAACAGGATATCTTTGAACGTCTGGAGCATAACGGACTCCTTAATGAAGATTATAAAGAAATTCTCAATGATTTACTCCATTCCCCGAATAAAGATATAAAGCTAGCAAGTTTTCAAGTAGATGCCATGGTGCAGATGCTCGCTAGTGTAAATAGTAAGTATGATAAAGGCATGATTATTACAGCAGGGACAGGTAGTGGGAAAACCTATTGCTTTTATTTGCCAGCCTTAATGCACATAGCTAAAGAAATGCAAACTATTACAAAAGTTCATGCTTTAGCTATTTATCCGCGAAAGGAGCTTTTGAAAGACCAATTTACAAGCGCATATAAATTAATTCTAAAAATAGCTTCCACGGTTAGAAATAAGAAAAAAAGGTCATTAAGCATTGGGGCATTATTTAGTCTTACTCCAACAAAAAATGAGTATCTGCAGGAAGAGCTAAAAAAAAAATACATACAAAATTGGCCCTGTCCTTACATTAAATGTCCAGAATGTGAAGGAGATCTTTACTGGCTAAAGAAAGATATTGAGAAGGACTCACATATCCTTACTTGCAAAGACCAGCAATGCAATCATCGTACCCCTTATGATGACATGCTTAAGTTAACTAGGGAACGCATAACTTCCTATCCTCCTGACATCCTTTTTACCACTACGGAATCTCTTAATCGATTAATGAGTGATGCCTGGTCGTACCATATTGTTGGATTAGGACAAGAGCATGCACCAGACTTAGTTTTGCTTGATGAAGTACACACTTATTCAGGTCTCCATGGAGCACAAATAGCTAATTTATTAAGAAGATGGAAGTATGGTGCCCAAAAGAAAGTTCATTTCACTGGGCTATCTGCTACCTTGGAAAATGCTGAAAAATTCATGGCAGACATGGTAGGCCTGGCGACTAAGGACGTTGTGGAGCTAAAGCCTCGTGAAATGGAACAAATTGGGATGGAATATTTACTTGCTTTACGTGGTGATCCTGTCTCAGGGAGTGCTTTGCTATCTACAACCATTCAAACGATTATGCTACTTAGGCGAACATTGGAACCAATGGATAGTGATAATGCTATGTATGGGAAAAAAGTTTTTGCCTTTGCAGATGATTTGGACGTTACCAATCGCCTTCTTCATAATCTGCAAGATGCTGAAGGTTATGTGCAGACTACAGGAGGAACCCAGAGTCCTAGAAATCTCCCTTTAGCTGTTTATAGAAGTACAAGTTTGCCGGAAGAGCCAACCCGCTTTGAAGAGGGACAATCCTGGAGAATAGTTGAAACGATTGGACATTCCTTAAGTGAAAGGTTACGCATAGGTCGAACCAGTTCTCAGGATGCCGGGGTAGATTCTCGAGCAGATGTGGTGGTAGCCACAGCTTCTTTAGAGGTAGGTTATGATGATGATCAAGTAGGAGTTGTAATTCAACATAAAACACCTCGTGATATTGCATCCTTTCTTCAAAGGAAAGGAAGGGCCGGCCGTCAGGTTAATATGCGCCCATGGACTATCATTACACTATCAGATTATGGTAGAGATAGAATAACTTACCAAAGTTACGAGCAACTCTTTAGCCCAATTTTACCAGAACGGAATTTGCCTATTCACAATAAATACGTATTGAGGATCCAGGCTGCCTTAGTCTTGTTTGATTGGTTAGCTTTTAAGCTTAGTCAGAACAAGATAAAGGTAAAACTGTGGAATGATCTAGCAAATAAGGATGGGGATAAGCCTTTAAGTTTTGGACAAAAGAAAATATTGGCCATAATCGAAGATTTATTAAAAATACATGATGGTAAATACTATAGCGAATTTACCCAGTATTTGGCTAAAGCTTTACAGTTACATGAAGATGATGTTAACACTATTTGCTGGGAGCAACCTCGCCCCCTTATAACAGGAGTCTTGCCGACCATCCACCGCAGGTTAAAGTCTAATTGGAAGCAATTTCCTGAAGGAGTAGAAGTAAATCAATATCCAATTCCTGAATATATTCCTGCTTCCCTCTTCTCAGATTTGAGCCTTCCTGAGGTAGAAATTATTTTAGAAAATAACACTGATGATGAGTCTCCAACTATGCCAATTGAACAGGCATTAAAAGAATTTGCCCCGGGAAAAGTAAGTAGAAGGTTTGGGGTAAAAAATATGCAGGAAAGTCATTGGATTCCTATAAGTACGCAAATGATAAATCAGGAATTGGATATAAAGGATCTTTTTCCTCGAAAAGAATTGGTTGGAGAGTTTGAGTACAGGGATTTTCAAGGAGAGATAAATAGGATAATCTGTTATCGTCCACTCACTATAAAAGTAGAAACGCTCACAGACAATAATATTAAACCATCATCAAATGCATTTCATAAATGGAGAACATATATTGATTTTGCTCAAGCTCCAGAAAAATCGTTTTCTGATGTGCCACAAAAAACCTTTTGGACAAGGGTTATACCCAAAATTGGTTTTTTTACTCATCAAAGTGGAAATCCACTAAACATAACTCGGTTTACAATTGGCAGTGAAGCAAATCTTAGCTTGCGAAGGAGCGAAGCAAATGAATCATCCAAATCCATAAGCTTTTCTGATCGAGATTTCTCTTGTGCGCTAGGATATTCTCTTCCTGTAGATGGAATAGGCTTTTTAATTAATATTCCTAAGGACTTAATTCAGCAAACATATTGCAATCCTCCACTTCTAAGAGGACAAAGGAGAAGCTTTTTTAAAGATAGCTTTATAACATCTTCAAAATTGGATGGAATTGCTAATGACTTTCAAAGGGATTGGCTGCAACAAGCATTTATTGCAGCCTTAACTTTTGAGGTAGCATTAAATAAATTAACCCTCGAAGAAGCCTATGAGAAGGTAAAGGAGAAGGGTATTGGTGAAGAAATGGTGAATGTATTTGATGTTCTTTTTAATGTAAATGATGATGGACATGAAGACCGGCAGCGTAATCATGAACGTTTAGTAGATTTATGTTCAAATGAGGAAGTAATATCATGCCTAAAAGAGCTTGTTTCTCTACTCTGGAAGGAACCAGATAAAAATTTTGAAGATTGGGTTAAATCATCCTTCCTTGCTACAGTAGGGGCCGCTATTCTGGATGCTTCCTTTCAGTTAACTCCTAACTTTGATAATAGTGAAATCATATTAGACATTGAGGATCATAAGAGTCCCATCCTGAGTGATTATAAAAATGATTCTTATGATGCTAAAATATGGATATCTGAAAAAACCCTTGGTGGTGGCGGAATTATTGAAAGCATTGTAAGCCAATATGAAAATAATCCTCAACAGTTTTTTCTTTTATTAGAAAGTGCGTTACATGCCTCTGATTTTGAGTTGGCTGACAGCCAACTTCAGGAGGTCCTTCATCTTATTCAAGAACAGAATCAAGGTGTGAAAGATGGTATTCGTGCTGTACGTGAGGCAAATGGGTTTGGTGAATTAGAGAAGGCGCACACTTCTTTGCATAGAGAACTGCAAAAAAATGGGATTCTTACTGTTAATACATTTTATTCGGCTCTAAATGTTCGTGTTTTACGAGCTGGAACCTCTGAAAAGTCAGATCAGCTAATGACTTCTTTATTGGATAGATGGAATGAGTTAGAGGGGCAATTAGGGTTAGATATAGATGCACGATTATTTGCCTACATTGCCAGTCAATTAGAAGATTTCCAAGAGGAGGTACAGGCAATTATTTCAGCTGAAAACACTTTTGGAACAATTTATGGCTTACTTTGGCCAAGAGGCCACGTTCTTCGGGCAAATGCCATGAAGACTTATAGTCCTTTTCAAAATTTTAATCCACCTGATCGCTTGTTACTCGCTCCTTATATCAACCATCAAGAGGTTGCTGTTACTGATCCTGATTGGTTGATGAAGGTGCATAGCTGGCTTATTGACAGAGCTGAGGTCACTATATTCGGTGGGAACAAAGATTCATTTACCATTAAAAAGGCCTTGTTGATATTGCAAGCCACACCAGTAGAAATTGGTGTCCTGTTGTTATACCCTCAGGTGAGTGGTATTTTATATGAGAATGAAAAGATTAAGATAAAAATAACATTACCTGAAAATGTATATTAAGCGAGAAATTTATACTTATAGTGCCGCTAAGCAATTGCCGAACCTGCTCCAAGGGATCGTGTCCGCAGAGTTGCTTTCTCCTAGTAAAAAGTTATGGCTTTACTCTCCTTGGATAAGTAATATTCCTCTTTTAGATAATAAGACAAACTCTTTTCGGCATGTTGAGCCTTTATGGCCGAGAGGTATGATTAAACTATCCTCCATCTTAGAAAAAATATTAGAAAGAGGAACTGAGGTTTTTATTATAAGTAATACCTTAAATCATAACAATGATATATTTCTATGGATTGAACAAATGAATGATAAAGGGTATAAAAACCTAAAGGGATTAAGAAAAAAAGAAATTCATCAAAAAGGATTATTAGGGGATAGTTTTTACGTAAAGGGCTCCATGAATTTTACTTTCAATGGTCTTACAACTTTAGATGAAAGAATTGAATTTACCTGTGTGTCAGAAGAGGTAGCTCAGGCAAAAATTGAATTTGAATACTATTGGAATGAAAATGTAAATATTATATGAGCCTACCTTCAGCCAAAGATACTTCAAACTTCTTGCAGGACTTTTTTAATGATCCAAATAAAATTCATCTCTCCCATATTCAGCAAGATTCTCACTATGTATACGATTTTATACATGAAAGTATTCAGTGGCTTAAACAGAAAGAAGAACCCCAATTTACCGTACTTCCATATGTACTAGACAAAGAAAAACCAACTGTATGGTGTGGCTTAGCATTTAATAGTGAGCAAGCAAATGAAATGCGAACCCTTTTAAAAGCCTTTGTTGGAAATACCTATTCGGACCTAAGCAACCAAGGGGAGGTAAAAAGGGATACTAAAGTAGGTCAATCGATTCAAAATTATACTGGGGGGTTTGCGGTGAAGTTTCGAGGTGATTTTAAAAAAGTTATGGGGGCTCTGGAACTAATGAATACCTTGCGAACAAAATTTCCTTCTAAGGAAACTAAAAGGACGTTGTCCTCTGGAGGTTTAATACGTTCGTTCTATTATTCATTAGAAGTAAAGGATGAGATTGAAGCGAAACGTCTTTTACAGTTAATGAAACTACGGAAGTTTCTTGATGCTACTAACATACTTTTTCTTGAGGTACAAATTTATGCTAGTTTTCAGAAATGGCGCACACTTTATGACCATGACCACTTTAACAGTCTTTTACAAATAAGACGTCCAAAAGTTGTCACTCATTCTTTAGTACAAGCGATATACCGTTGCAGATTACAAAATGATTATGAAGACACTCTTGATGTAGTAGGTGCCATAAAGGCATTTAAAGAAGAGGTTTATCCGCAGAATGCGGATTTATTTAGTGTTTGGACAAATACAGATAAACCTGAAGTACTTAAAGCATGGATGATTAAGTATTTGGGAAATTTAGACACAGATGAATTTCTCTATTATAGACTAATCTCCAAGGCCTCGGAGATAAACTTAAATGATGATTTTTGGCAAAAGCTAGTTGGGCATAAAAAAGCTAATGGCACTAAGGAAGTAAAAATTTCTGAACAGGATGCTCGTAATATAATGTTGTTGTCTTTCGAGGACGGAAACTTTATGTCTGCCAAGGAACATGCTAAACAGGCAAATGATAGTTCTGAAAAGGCAGCCATATTATTCCATTGTGCCCTTAGGTTAGAAGACACGGAGAGCTTCAATTTACACCTAGAAACGAAACAAAGGTTATCTGCTGAAGACCTAATAAAGCTTGAAACCCAAATTGATAGAGCTTTAAAGCTGACCTCTAATGAGCAAAATTGGGGTGCTGAAAAAAATCCATTACCTCAAAATTGGATAGAACTTATCAATAGGATCAATAGAGAGGAGGAGTTTGCATCAAAAAGAGCTTTGAAAATTGCCGAAAAATTTGCTGCCGATTGGACATTGAGCGAATTTTGGAAAATTGATAATCCAGTAGATTCATTAGTTGAGGCATTAAGTAGTGCTAGGTCCTCTAAAGGGGAAACCATCTTGAAAAGAAGTCTCCCTCATTTGTTATCGTTTCTTTGGAAGGATGAGAAGCATCAACTTGAACTTGCGCCAGTTTATAACACTATCTTTGATATGCTAGCAATCACCGATGAGTTGAATAGAGGTGAACTGCTTACAATGAATGAGCTAATTAGCTCAATCTTAATTGATGGAGTTTCAAAAGAAAGATATCAGGAAATAACCAACGGAATTATTGGGCTCCTTATTTATTATCATAGTCCCCACACCCTAAATTGCCTAATTGACCTCATCGATATTATTCTTCAATTCCCTATTTATGAAAAAAATGGTATAATCAATTTGCTCGTTCAGACTAAAACTGTGCTTGATCAGGTTGGTACTATTTCCTCTATAAGTGAGCAAAGACAACTATTTAACAGTTTTTGTGAATATCTTGAGATTCCTGAGCTAAAATATGATAAAGATGCTACTACGGACCAGGGACAACAAAGTGTGTGGACGTATTATAAAAATAAGAAAGTTGGAATTTATACCCTAGTAGAGGGTGCAGCCAAACGTGCAGAGACTTTTTTGCAGGATTTAAATTTAAATTTAGAAATTAGACTTAATCACGACCATGTTGGCACTAATGCATTAAAAGAAATGGCTCGTGAGGTTGAAGTGCTAGTAATTGTTACCGGAAGTGCAAAGCATGCTGCTACAAATTACATAAAGCAGCACCGTGGAGATAAAGCCGTATTATATCCTGTAGGTAAGGGAAGTAGCTCTATATTATCTTCTTTAAAAGAATATGCTTCAAACTCATAATTCTTCAATTTTAGGAGTAGCGAATTGCATCATTCCACACAAGGCTTTTGTATTGAATAAGGAGATAATGAGCTAATATACGGATATCGGTAGGGGTATTCTGGATTTCATTCCACTTTCTTTGTGCACCAGGACCAAATTCCCAATATCCATAGGTCCAACGACAGACTGGAACAAGTTTTTCTAAGTCTTCTTTAAAGGTTTCGGTATCCAAGTTATCCAAATCAAAAGAGTTACTATTTCGGTCAACAATAGCGTCCATAATAAATCCTAATGAAATTATACCAGCCCCATGGGTGAGTCTGGATTTTTTTGGGGGCAATAACCATGCTGTGGAAAAAATAGAACTTACCGCAGACCAAAAATTGTATAAAACTTGCAGCATTACATCGATAACCTCTTCTTCCGTTTTACAATCTGAAGACTCCTGGATGAAATAAAGCGCTCCGTCTGCTAAGCTATTTTCTAACATCTTAAGAATAGAATTATCTTGGATAATACCTTCTTGGTTAGTGGCTGTTTTAATCTTCTTATACAAGGGAGATTTTTCATCATAATTAAGCCTTTCAAGTAAATAAGCAGGAAAACGTCTTTTTTCAAAGATTCCAGGTAAAAGGCAGTTGGTGTGGGGGAGTAGCTCATACAAAAGTCCTTTTGCAAGTGGTTTTGTAGTATTTACCAACATAAACTGTTCTCTTTGTTCACTTGGGTGTTTAGCAACAAATGCTACAACACAAACATGAAAATTATTTTTTGCTACTTCATGTAAAGCAGCTGACCGCTGTTGACCATCAACTATCCATGCCGGTTTTCTAAATTCCGGATTGGAAGGATCTATTGGTATTTTTAGAACGCCAGGTTGTACTGCTTGAGAAGTGCCAGATATCAATGGGGTGAAATCTATCACATCATCAAAAGCTAGTACAATAGCATTGGGTAGCATAGGGCTTTCTGATAAAAGGTATTTCTTTATACTTTCAATATGTGAAACTACCTCAGGCCTTTGATAACCCAATATTTTTTTATCCGCTTGACGGGAAATTCGAGACACTGTAGCAAACTCTCTTAGTTGAGAGCCTTCAACCGCAAAGGTGAAAAGCATCCGCTCCTCTTGATGGAATGCTAATGCAGTAATAGAGATGTGCTTTTGTTGTAACATGACTGTTAATTTTAAATTAGTTATTCTTGAAAGAGAGAACTTTTTTTTAGTTGCTTTGAAAAAATAAACAAATTATGGAAACCCCTTCTGAGGTTCCTCTCCCTATTTCTAAGCATTACCACTTCTATACCCATTTCTTTACAAATTGGACAAGGGCACACCTTCCAAGGTTTGTCTTTAAGAAGTTGTTTGTATTCTTTGGAATAATCTTTTTCATTTCTATATTTTATCCCGCAGTTCAATATGTCTAAAACATCCTGGAGGGATGCATTACCTTCGTCAAAACTTCTTAAAACATTTAGTGTGAGAAGTTCAATTCTCCGAAGCTCTTTGTATTCCAATTTCCCTGCGGCAACAAGCCTAGTTAGTTTAGGGCTTGCTGAAGATTTAGGTACTCGGATGGCTAAATAATTCCTTCCAAAGAAATGATAATTATTTCTGTCATCATTAATAGCTTGTCTAATAGGCATTGAACTGTCAAAACTTATCACCCCATTTTGCTTAAATAATTCCATATGTTCTAACCTGCTGACACCTAAAAGATGATAGTTAGTAGTGTTGTTTTTTATTTCATGACAGGCTTTTACGGTGGATACTATGTCCTTGCTATTAAGACTATTTAAGCCCCCTAAGGCAATGTACTTATATCCAATTTGCTGAAGAGCTTTCACTGATTTTTGATAGGAAATGGGATCCCATCCTTGAGCAACTCCCATAGGTACCCATTTACTCATTTTCTTTTTATGAAGAAAATAGAAAGTTTCGGCTAACTCTAAAGTTCTTGCCCATCGTGCTTGCCAATCTTTAGGAACTTCCCCTTGATTTGTGGTTCTAATCTCATTCCAAAGCCCACTTATTACATTATCAGGAGATAACCCATAATCCACTCCTATTGAGTTGTAAAAATTTATAACCTCTAAACATTCATCAATTAAATGCCCCTTTGCTTGATCAAATGCTGCTTTAGTATAAGCCCCTGAATCTCCCATAACTGAAAGGGAAGACTCTAAAGGAAGTCTTAGGAATCGTTTTGCACCCTCCCTAAAGAACCTATTAAGTTGTGAAGAGTTCCATCGGCAGCAAGATCCTTTATCAAAATATATTTTTGATACAACAAACCCATGGTAAAGAGGGAAATCGAAAACCTCGTGTGGAAATAACTGATTCTGTTGTTTTGCAGTGCCATTTAACCCTTCCTCTGATTTAAAATTGAAAGTAGGGTCTATTAAATCAAGAGGGTCAGGCCAAAAGAATTTCATAGAGGAATAAGATTAAAATTTGTGGATCATTATTAATTTTCATAATTACTGTTCAAACGTTTTTATTATTTGCAATAACGAAATTGAGTTTGAATAAACAGATGTTTTAGACTTAGTTTGTTTATGTTTAACAATGGAATGGGATAAGTTCCTGTGTCTCCTTATTTTGATTTTAGACTGTCATTATTATTACTTTATGCAAAATAATAGTACATAACACTGGTATCCCACCATGGGTTCTTGTATAAAACAAGGCTATGCTTATTTATTACAACGTTGATTTAGCTTATACTTGTAGATATGAAAGAAGCAACGATGCCCAACAAAGTACATCAAGGAAGGAATGTAAAACGTATTCGTGAAATACTTGGAATAAAACAAGACGTTTTGGCTAATGATTTAGGACTATCACAACAAGCCGTGTCTCAAATGGAGCAAAAGGAAAAAATAGAACCAGACCAACTTCAAAGAATAGCAAGGCACCTAGGGGTTCCGGAAGATGCTATTAAGAATTATAATGAAGATGCAGTTTTTAATGTGATAGCAAATACCTTTCATGATAATTCGGCAACAAACTTAAATTATCAATGCACAATTAATCCTATAGAGAAAATTATTGAACTATATGATGCCTTACTGAAAAGTGAAAGAGAAAAAAATGCTCTCCTTGAAAGAATGTTAGAAGATAGGGGAAAAGGTTAAATTCACTTCAGTTCATTGAGCTTAGGTATTACGTTCTTTAGAAAATTTCAGGGCAGAAATGTGCTTAGTTATAATAAAACAGAAAGCTGATTAGCTTTCTGTTTTATTTTTTTGTCAGTCCTCATCCGGTTGGAGAATTTTCATTAGGAAAAGTAAGGATAGAGGAGTTTATAATCCGCAGGTGTTAGCATAATTATATAACCTGTCCATCGCGCGATCAATATGAACCTGCAGGTCATCAAAAAATCCATAGTCAAATGGGTTCGCTTTTTTACCTCCTTGGATGAGTTGGCAGGTTTTTGTCGCATGAGGTGCTGATATGGAAAGATCCTGCTTCCGGATAAAAAGAACGGATTCTATTCCATGTTCTAACGGATACACTGGGAAGGACCAGCCTTTTCTGTTAATTTCTTTTTCAACGGCTTGTTTGATGATGTTGAGGGCCTGAATATTTTGCATTTTAGTTGAAACGGGTTTAGGTGTATAATTATTTACAGGGTTTTCTACATCAAGCAATCCTTTCTTCTTCTCTAGGTACGAAATGGGAGAAAAAGATTCATTCTCATCCAGGAGTGAATATACCTTTTGGATAATTACCCTTTCTACATCAATAAAAGTACCTGCTGGACAGGAATTTGAGCCCGGGCTATAGGTATTCAAATAAATGCCTCCGCCTGGGGAGCGCCATATGGAGTAAAATCTGGTTACACGTTTCCCGTCCGCTTTCCTGGGGTATTCGATGTTATACTGGCTGTAATCATCGGGCCCTGTAGCGAACTCCTGCCTGAACCCCAGCTCCTGGAACAATACCTGGTAATCTTTTCCCACGGAGATGATATAAGGAAGCAAAGAACTTTTAGAGATAGCTTCTGCAGGCTCAAGCACATTCTGCGTGATATAATCAGCCAATGAATTGATCTGCTTAGGGGTAAGCTTGAATCCATCGGAATGCCAGGGACATATTTCCATCGCGAAGGGAGCATATTTTATTATTTTGTCATGCTGTTCCCATGGAGCATGTATGCTCAGCCTGTTGATCCACTGCCTACGCGTATTCCACCACTTTCCTCCGGGATTATTTTTATATTTTTTCAGGTACGGGAAAGCTTTTGCGAATTCATAATAATCCTGATCGGCCTTTGCTTCCGTGATGAATTTTCCCCGCTTATAGTGCTGGTAAACATCCATTACAGGTCCCGGGTTGTAGTTTAATATCACGACAGAATTATGTTCCGGGTCTCCGAAATAAGGTTCGGGTAATGCAAAAGGATCAAACTTTATGTTACTGATTTTTTTGAATACATTTTCATCGTGCCTGAAATGCTTTTCAGGGTCTTTAGCCCATTTTTGGACATAGGAATTCCAGTAAGCTTTTAGCTCATCTTTTTTTGAGAGATCCATATTTCGTTGGTCTTTCTACAAAAATATAGAGGAGATTCAGGTAAAAAAAGCATTTTCTTTATTAATAAAATTATATATTTGTATTTTTTTTAAAATTAAATGTCTTGTAAATCAATGCTTTGCGAGTTGATGACGTGGTTAAAAGCTAGTGGCTTTACCAGTAACTGTTCGGAAAGAGAAGGATTTTTGAGGATGTTTTAGCTATTTTCCTTAATGTTACGTCCGCGCTAAATAAAAAAATCATGACAGAAGTTTACGATAGCTTTCAGCAGTTATTCATTAATAAAGTAGCACCTCTTAAAAAGGAAAATCCGGATTGGCTAAGAGTTGATGGTGCTGTTTCTGGCGGGAACAGAGGAGTATTTGCTTACTTTATGTATGCAGGTAAAAAGTGGAGAATCAATTCTGATACGCATATATTGCAATTAGAAAAGGCTTATCAGGATTTAGAGCAGGGGAATACTCCTTTTCAGGTGAAAAGGTCGGGGGATGGAAGAGAAAACCTGGAGTTGCGAAAAGAACTCGCCAGCCACCCGAAGCACCTTTATATTTATGCAGTAGGTAATTAAAGTAACTTTCTCCTCTCCGGTTCTTCTTCTACACATACCCCGATTCATGTGTAAAGATTACTATTTCTACAATGTCTTTGATAAGCAAGTTATATCAGGAACAGAATAGCCGTTAACTATAATTATATTTAACGCATTAACAGCTCCTTTCCATTAATTCAATTGCACAAGATATGGTAATCGTGCCGTACGGTCTGGCATTACAACAGGCCATATTTTTTTAACTTCTCTTTTATATTATATCCTGAAGAAATTTGACAAAAATGCTATCATTTTGATTTTCAATTGATTAAATTCGAGTCAATAGTAAAATTTGTACTAAAAGCACTTTTTTTATGAACAACTTTTTCAAACACCCCCTCAGGCAATCAGCCTTTAGTATTTTTTTGTTTTCCGTATGCTGCCTGTCAGGCACATTGCTTTGTATCCCGCAAGCTTTTGCCCAGTTGAGTGGCACCTACACCATTGGCGGCGCCGGTGGAGACTATGCAAATTTTAGTGAAGCAGCAGACGCCCTGGAATCAGGGGGCGTATCATCAGCGGTAACGTTTAAGGTCCGGCCCGGTACTTATGAAGAGCAGTTAAGCATTAACGCTATCCCCGGAAGCTCCTGCAATGCCCCCGTAATTTTTGAAGGAGATGCTGCTGCACCGGGGCAAGTCATCCTGCAGGCTCCTGATGAAGCAGGTTTTGCACTTCAGCTAAACGGAACAGATGGAATAGGCTTCCGGAATATGAGCATCGTTAAGGATATAATGGTTTCCCCGGGCTCAGACTGCTTTAAGCTGGAGGATAATATTATTGTAGGGGCTGTTAAAAGCCGGTCCTCTGCCAGTGAAAGAAATCATGAGCATGTTTACCGGAACAACGTTTTTCAGAGTGGTTCAATCGAAGTAGTGAACGAGGCTCCGTGGAATCCTGATGCTCCGGTCTTTGATGAAGGGCTGGTAATAGAAGGGAATGAGTTCCGCCCTGTCGGGACTATACTAGTGGAAGGCCAGAGTGACTTTATCATCAGTAATAATATCCTCCCGGAGTTAAGGCAGGAAGCTGACGGTTTAACTATTCTTAACAGCTGGTATGGACAGGAGATTGACGGGAACAGCATTAGTGTGACCACCGGCAATTATAAGGGAACGGCTATGCTCCTGAATTCAGTTGCTGCAGCAAGTATAAGCAGGAACATCATCAGGGCAACAGAAGGAGGTGTTGGTATGCGGTTTATAACCGGTAAATCTCAGGGCAATGAGATTTTAATGGCCAATAATAAAATTGAGGTGAGCGGATATGATGCGCGGGGCCATAATTACTTCCCTATCTCAAACCTAGTGGGACTGGATATCACCAACAACCGGGAAAACACGGTAAAACTCATCCATAACACTATCCGGGTATCAGGCTATACGGAGTATGTGCCAAACTACACGCTTTCTCTTGACGGAAGAAACCACAGCTTCCATCTTTTAAATAATGATATTATGAATGGTTCCTATGGCTCTCTTATCGGTACCGGGAATGCCTATGCTATAGAGATCATGGACTACAATAACTTATTTAAATACGATGATAATAATTTCCTTGCTTCATGGCAAAGTTCCACTGGGTTTGATGAACATTCTGTGAGTGTCAACTCATCTTCTTCTGAAGAGCCTGTTGATGAATTGATTGGAGCAGGTATTTATGTAGCCGCTGTTTCGCGGGATATTAAGGGCAGGCTCAGAAATGATCCGCCAACCATCGGCGCTGTGGAAGGAGGGCTTCCTGCCACCACCCTTAGCGGCACCTATACCATTGGTGGCGAAAGCCCTGATTTTGAGGATTTTTCTGCGGCGGCCTCCGCAATGGAAAGTTTAGGGGTTACGGGTGATATTGTATTTAAAGTCAGGCCCGGGGAGTACACCGAACAGCTGAGAATAGAAGGGTTCTCCAGCCCGGAAACCAGCGTTACTTTTGAAGGGGAAAACGGGGACAGCACAGCTGTTGTGCTTCATTATCCTTTTGATGATGCTTTAATCCTTGAAGAGGTTAGTAATGTCACCTTCCGGCATATTTCCTTTGGATCGGGAGTGGGGATTTACCGCTCCTCTGATTTGCTGTTTGAAGGAAACGTAATGAGTGGCGTCAGGGCCTTTACCGTAAATTCAGATATTTATCGCAATAACCATTTTGAAGAAGGCGGAATCAGTAAAAGTGGCGAAGGGGTCCGTGAACAGGCGGGTAACCTCTTTTTTAATTCAGACAAAAACGTGGTGATCCGCGATAATGTATTTGAAGTGAAAGGATCAGCTATTTCTTTGTTCGCTCAGGATAGTGTACTCATCAGCCATAATAAAATTACCATTGATGATGAGGACGGAGCTGGCAGCGCAACTGCTATAGAAGTCAGGAATGGCGAAAATTTGATAGGAATCAATCATAATTCCATAGTTTCCAGGCAGTCCAATACCACAGGAATTTCTATCAAAGGAGACTATTTTGCCGGTGTAATGCCTGAGACGATAAGCTATAACAGCATCGGACTACTGAAAGGTGGAACCGGTATGAGCTTTGACTTTAATTCAAGCAGTGGGGCAGGAGGTGGCCTTGTAGCTAATAATATGATTTCCATCTATGCCGGCAATGGCAGTAAGGGCATAGCAGTTACCTCTTACACACTCGGGGTTCAGCTTTTTCACAATAGTATAAATCTGTACGGGAATGACAGCAGCAGCAGAGCCCTCTATTTCAACCTTGAATTTGAGGAGCCTGTAAGCATTGATGTAACCAACAATATTCTGGCAAATCAGGCAGGTGGATACGCCTTGTATGGAAGCTTTTCCGGGGAAGGTGGAAACATTGCATCCTCTGATTATAATGTGTTGTATACAAGTGGAGATTCTCTGGTATACTGGAAGGAAAATTTCGCAAAAGATCTTTCGGCCTGGCAAAGCCTTAGCCGCTTTGATGACAATTCACTGGCTGTGGACCCCCGATTTGTTTCTGCGGAGAACTTAACTTCTGAAAATCCTGCACTTGCAGGCGCCGGAATGGCAGTAAATGGGGTGCAGGATGATTTTTACGGCGAGCAACGTGCCTATCCGCCTGCTATAGGGGCAGTGGAAAAGATTCAGGATAACCAGGGGCCTGTGGTGGAGGCAGGCAGGGACAAAACACTTACCCTGCCTGAAAATACAATAAGCTTAAGTGGTATTGCCAGGAGTAGTAACAGCCGCTTTGTCGCTTTTCGCTGGGAGAAGGTAAGTGGCCCTGCCGTTACGATGGCAGGAGAAAGAACGGCAAATGTGCAGCTTTCGGATCTGGTGGAAGGAACCTATGTTTTCAGGTTTACCGCTACGGACAATAAAGGCGCTGTGGCTACGGATGAAATGACACTTACAGTAATGCCGGGCGAACAGTCCAATCAGCCACCTGTGGTGAGTGCAGGATCGGATAAGGTGATCATGCTGCCGGACAACACTATTTCCTTGTCCGGAACGGGCAGGGATCCGGACGGACGTTTTACCGCCTTCCTTTGGGAGAAGGTAAGCGGGCCTGCCGTTACGATGGCAGGGGAGAGAACGGCGAATGTGCGGCTTTCAGACCTGGTGGAAGGAACCTATGTTTTCAGGTTTACCGCTACGGACAATGAAGGTGCTAAGGGTTCGGATGAAATGACACTTACAGTAATGCCGGGCGAGCAGTCTAACCAGCCTCCTGTGGTGAGTGCAGGGTCGGATAAGGTGATTATGCTGCCGGTTAATAGCATATCTTTATCGGGAACGGGCAGGGATCCTGACGGACGTTTTACAGCCTTTCGTTGGGAGAAAGTAAGTGGTCCTGCCGTTGCAATGGCAGGGGAGAGAACGGCAAATGTGCGGCTTTCGGACCTGGTGGAAGGAACCTATGTTTTCAGGTTTACCGCTACCGACAATGAAGGTGCTAAGGGTTCGGATGAAATGACGCTAACGGTAAGGGCCGGGCAGCAGCTGGCTGGCAGCGAAGTAAACAGGATCAGCGTTTCTGCCTATCCGAATACCTTCCGGGATTATGTGAATGTACAGATTCAGGCTGAGGAGCAGGAGCAGTACGAACTGAGGGTGTATGATTTAATGGGGAGGGAATATTATCAGAATACCTTTGTCCATGACCATTTTAACGGAGGCTTACACCGCATTGACCTTTCGGGAGTTAACCTTCAGGAAGGAGTGTACCTCATCCTGATAGAAGACCAGGCTAATGGCATTCGCGAGACAGTGAAAATAGTTAAGAAGTAGTAAGTAGCCTTTTGCTTAAAAAGGCTGGTAACCAGCAGAGGCCGTTCCGGATAATTCCCGGTGCGGCCTCTTTGGTTAATGAGCAGTACTGCAGCAAGAAAATGGACAGGTTTTTAATGATAAGTTATTTAGCTCATCAGCTTAATTTAAGGAATAATTTTGCCAGAAGAAGTGTTAATTATAATTATATTTAACGCCTTAATTTAAGATCTGAAGTGGTTTTTTGTTTATTCCTGTCCGTTCAGGATAATCAGGCCAATCACTTTTCTCCGGCTCAACTTTTAATACTCCAGCTGGTTCGAAACAACGCTTCCTGCCATAGTAAGAATGTTTTTCCTGCCCCAAATCCTTTATTGTCATTCTTTCCATCTGAAGGAATCATCAAGCAATTTTGCTCTGTCTTCCTGTGTTAAGTTCTGGTTGAGTTTCCGGATTATTCTGGCAGGATTTCCAAACACCAGGGAATCTTCAGGAATGCTTTTCGTTACTACTGAGCCTGCACCAACCACAGAACGGTCGCCAATGGTAACCCCGCCTAAAATCGTGGAATGACCACCGATCCAGCAGTCGCGACCTATTACAACCGGTTTGGTAACCTCCCATGATTTACGTTCCATTACTTCAGTTGGATGGCCGGCAGAATAAATATGAACACCAGGAGCAATCATGGTATTATCACCAATGGTAACAGTGCCGCCATCAAGAATCACACATCCAAAGTTGAGGAAAACATGATCACCGGCATATATCAAATCGCCATAATCGCAGTAAAAAGGAGGCTCTAAATGTAAATCTAAAGCTGAGTTAGGGCATATTTCATTGATGGTTGCCTGGAATTTGTCTGTATAATATTCAGTAACATTCAACCTGTGCAATTTACGCTTGGTTTGAGTTCTGATTTCTAACAATTCAGCACTCATTGCCCGGTAAGGTTCGCCGGCAATCATTTTTTCTCTCTCTGATTTCATTCTTTTAATATACTTTAGGTATCTTTTTATAAACAGGAGTCCGGTTTATCTGATTGCTGAAAAATACAAACTTCCCGCGTTTACACCAAGTGCCGATTCTTTTCGGTGTTGTGGAAAGGGATAGCCAACCTAAACCTGGTTGAGGTGTTTCTTTTTGCCATCCAACCGCCAATCCTCAGGCATAAAAAGAAGGGGCATTACTAAATCAACTCCCTTTTCTTCAGTTCTTCTTTCATCACCTCAGCAGGTTCGTAATAACTCTTCCTGCCCGGATAGGTGGTAATATAGGTATTCATGGATCGGGTGTACTCAATCCATAAGGGCTCTGTTTCGAGTTCGTCATAATCTCTTTTTAACGCTGGAGTGAAATCCATTTTCAGTCGGGAGAGATGGGCAATGGGTGATCTGCTGGATTTGGTATTCAGCCCAAAAGCATCTGTATGCGCCAGGTATTTTTCGGGATCCATACTATGGAGGCGCATGGTAAAGGCAAGGTACTGGCGGAAAGTAGCTGCAAAATCAGGATGGTCGCTTTTTCGATACTTTATAATCAGGATGGAGAATTTGGTGACTTCATTAGTGAAAATGATGTTCATCTTCCGGTTGATATTAAGGATATCCCCATACCAGGAAAAGATTGGGTCTGCTTCCTGCTCTGATACTTCCGGCAGATCCTTGCAGAAAGAGTTGCTTAAATGGCCGGTAAGCTTTTTGGTCTGGTAGAGTCTGATCATTTTATAGGAGGTATGTTGGCAAATTATCGGAGGAAAGATACAAAACCGGAGGTTTATTTCATCAGCAGAAAGCGTTAACTATAATTGTTTTTAACATTTACAGGAAACGGTTTATACGCCGCGACAGGAGGAAAGCTTAATCAGGGGCTTAAATCAGGATTACATTTTTTAAATGCAACAATGATGCAATTATATGAATTTCTCCTACCTTTGTTAAATCAAATTTAACTTTTAGCAAAGCACTTTTAGTGCTGGCAGCACTTGTCTTCCCATTGCAGGTATCCATTATAAAGTAAAACAACATGAAAGCCAATCAGGATTTTGAAGTGATCATTATTGGAGGAAGCTATGCAGGGCTTTCTGCAGGTATGGCTTTAGGCCGGTCGCTCAGAAAAGTTTTAATTATCGATAGCGGGAAGCCTTGTAACAGGCAAACACCGCACTCCCATAATTTCATTACCCAGGACGGCAAAGCTCCCGGAGTGATTGCTGCCGAAGCCAAAAGGCAGGTTGAGCAGTATGATACGGTAATGTTTTATGACGGGCTTGCTTCAGGTGGAGCAAAAACAGAAAGTGGATTTCGTATTAAAACAGAATCGGGCGACACATTTAGCGGGAGGAAATTAATTTTTGCTACTGGAGTCAGTGATCTTATGCCGGATATACCAGGATTTTCCGAATGTTGGGGTATTTCAGTACTCCATTGTCCCTATTGCCATGGTTATGAAGTCAGAAATGAAGCCACCGGCATTCTTGGGAATGGGGAAACCGGATATGACTTTTCAAAACTGATTAGCAACTGGACTAAGGATCTGACACTTTTCACTAATGGGAAATCAACCTTGAGCAGGGATCAGACGGAAAAGCTGGGAGAGCACGGGATTACAATAGCAGAGGCAGAAATTGAGGCCCTAACACATAAAAAGGGCCGGATTGAAAATATTGTGTTCAAAGGTGGGGCTCAGCAGCCTGTCAGGGCGATGTATGCCAGGGTGCCTTTCGTTCAGCATTGCGAAGTACCCGCTCAATTAGGCTGTGAATTGACTGAGCTTGGGCATATAAAAGTAGATGCAATGCAAAAAACCTCCATACCAGGCGTGTTTGCATGTGGTGATAGCACTACTATGATGCGCTCTGTCGCCAACGCTGTGGCAACGGGAAATTTTGCAGGAGCTGTGGTCAACTCAGAATTAATTCAGGAAGCCTTTTAATGTGGAATAGAAGGCATTGCTACGCGAAAAAAACAGGATTATGCGGAAGCCAGGGAATTATTGAAAAAAAGCATGCTTTAAGTTTATGAAGTGAAAGTGTTAACTATAATCATATTTAACGCTTGTGAAATAGTATGAGCCGAATAATATTATTATTCGGCTCATAATTTACTTATATTTGAGTTGAATAAATAAGCTAATCGGCTCATGAAGTATAGTTGGCAACATCCGGACTGGCCCCATTTCAGGTATTCACTTGAAGGGCTGGAGGATATTTTATTTGAATTTGCCGAACGGACAGGTCGGGTAAGTGGTCTTTTGGCTGGTTTATCAGCAGGTACCCGGGCGGAAGCGATCATTGATATGATGGTCGCTGAGGCTATTAAAACTTCAGAAATTGAAGGTGAGTATTTAAGCAGGCAGGATGTGATGTCATCCATTCGCAATAATCTCGGATTAGGGCAGAAATCTGAGCCGGTTTATGACCTGAGAGCCCAGGGGGCAGCAGAATTAATGGTGGATGTGCGGAATAGTTTTGCCGAAAGAATAGCAGCCGACAAGCTTTTCTCCTGGCATTGCATGATTATGAAAGGAAGTAAAGGAATAGCTATTGGTGAGTGGCGAAGCCATGAAGAACCCATGCAGGTTGTGTCGGGTCCTATGGGGAGGGAAAGAATTCATTTTGAAGCACCGCCTTCTGCTCAGGTAGCGGATGAAATGGAAGGGCTTATAAAATGGTTCAATCTAACCGGTCCGGGAGAAAAGCATGAGATTAAGAGGGCGGAGGTGAGATCTGCTATCGCCCATCTCTACTTTGAGACTATTCATCCCTTTGAAGATGGGAATGGCCGCATAGGTCGTGCAATTGCTGAAAAAGCTTTATCTCAGGGAATAGGGCGACCGGTGCTGCTGAGCTTATCCAGAGCCATAGAAGCAGATAAAAAAGCATATTATGATGCACTCCAGGAGGCTCAAAGATCTCTTGAGATTACTCCCTGGCTCAACTATTTTCTCCCAATGGCGCTCGAAGCGCAGAAGCAGGCGGAGAAGTTGATTGAATTTACGCTGAAGAAGGCTAAATTCTTTGACCGCTTCGGAGGTCAGCTCAATGAACGTCAGCTAAAGGTTGTGCGGCGGATGCTGGAAGAGGGCCCAAATGGTTTTGAAGGAGGGATGAACGCAAGAAAATACGTTGCCATCGCGACTACTTCCAAAGCAACGGCTACAAGGGACATGCAGGATCTGGCAGAGAAGAATATATTCCTTCCAACCGGAGGTGGTCGCAGCACCCGTTATTCACTAAACCTCTCCGATGGCTCAGGTGAAACTGCCTTGTGAAAATCACACATCATAAAAAATTATATTTAGCTCCTGGAGGATGCAAATGAAATGAAAAAATTATTTCTTGATGATATTCGAACTGTAGACATGGTGTATGAAAAAGCTATGGAACATGAATTTGATGTTGTGAGGAGTTTTAATGAATTCCTTGCATACATAAAGAAAAACGGACTTCCTCATTTTATCAGCTTCGACAACGACCTTGGCCTTGACGAAAAAGGAGAAATCGCTCCTGATGGATATGCCGCCGCCAAATGGCTTGTTTATGAATCCGGCCTGGATTTAAAAGACCTGGAATTCAAGGTCCATTCTGCTAATCCCATTGCAGCTGAGCAAATTCGGGGCTTGCTCAATAATTATATTAAGCACCTGAATGAATCTGCTTAGAGTTGTATCACGTCAGAAGCTTAGGGGTATGGGAAAAGAATGGAGGGCCTACACCTATATTTTGTGTCATGTGTAAATTTTGGCATAATTTACACATGTTGTATTTTCATGGGTATGCAATGTCCATCTTTCAGTAAGTAAGACTCTCTCAATAGTAATTATTCGTTTACTGATTAGGAGTGGGGAATCTCTTCGAAATAAAATAAATTTTGTAATTCGCAATTCGCGAATTACGAATTATTCAAAGGGTTAGCTATGATCATATTTAACGGTAGATCACGGAAGGGGCTATCTGAACGTGTCGAAAATTGGCAGAAATTTCGACATGAAAAGGGAACATGTCGAATTTTTTCTGTTTTTTCAACACGTCCTGCAGATTGTTTCGCTGTGGTAAAGCACACATAGTCCCTCATCTCGGGAAGGCATCAAATTCATTCAGCTTTTGTAAGCATTTTTCAACATTGAGTGCTTTTCTATGAAATAGGGAATTCAGCTAAGCTTTCTCAGAGTTGAAAGTTTGAATGGAGGTGGTACAGAAGGTGGTACGGTAGGTGGTACGATAGGTGGTACAAAAGGTGGTACAAAAGGTGGTACGATAGGTGGTATGGTAGGGATCGCATTAGGTGGTTCGATAGGTGGTGCAAAAAGTGGTGTAAAAAAGGAAGTGACTGTTGCTTAGCGAAATAGGGAAACTCCAAGGGTCGGAGAAAAAGTCGGAGATAGGGTCGGAGATAGGGTCGGAGGAAAACTTAAAGGTGTACTCCTTCAGAGGACAAAACTACCGTTTAGCTCCGGTAGGTTGTTTTATTTTTCAACATGGAGCAATGTATACCAAAGCCCTAAAAAAGGTGCTGCCACGCAAATTAGGGCATCTCCCTGTTTACGTGGCAGTGATTTATAGACCTCAATTAGAGGATAAATTATTTGTCTCCAAATTTCTCTTTCAAGTATTCCTGTTTGCGCTTTTTCTTTTCATCTACCAGCTCCTGATAGTTTGGTGGTGTGCATATGATACTACATTTCGGATAAATTACGACACCACGCCTCGTAATTTTGGAGTTGGGTAAAACATCATCTGCTTTTGTACCCGTTGATGTATAAACGTGAATAGTAAAAAAGTGATAGTTCCTTTTTGAATATCCTTCTGTGGTTATTCTACCTGTAATTGTACGCTCACCTATAAACGCAGATTCTTTTCCTTCTACATAGGGTTCATAAACCGATTCTGTCCATTGAACCTTACAACCTACTGTTAAATTCATAATTATAAACTGCTTAATAATAGATATTCCAAAATCTCTTAAGAAATAAATCAAAAACAAACCTGAGGAAACTAGGGCTTTCAATCTAATAAACCATTAACTATAATTATATTTAACGCTTTCAAAGGACCTTTAGCAACAAAAATAGCCTGCACCATTGGCACAGGCCTCTCTTCTTTAAAATAGAATTTTTACACCATAGGTTTGTCAGGCCATTTAATCCCTTGTATTCCAGAATTCTCGGGTGTTGAGACAGGAATTTTTATCCCTTCATTTGACTGCGGTTGAAGTTTTCGAACTCCAGCTATTTTTTCCAAAAGGTGGACAATGTAGTTGAGGGTTCTTTGAAGTTTTGCAATCCGCTCATCGTATTCTCCCCGGGTGATGAGTTGGGTGATAAGATTCGCAGCACCGGCTCCGAAGAAGCCTTCCAATGTTCCTGCCATCGTTACTTCATCTTTGGTTCTTCCGGTTTCTATGCCATTCATGCTTTGTGGAACTACCTGAAGCATATTTTCTACAGCTAAATCTTTGTCTTTTCCTTCAATACGGACCCGTCCAATCTTAAAGCCGTTTTTGGTGTTGGAAGCCATCGTACGGCAGGATTGCCTGCAATATTTAGCAATACTACGCTGCGCTTCAAATTCTTTGCCGCAATGGGCACAATTCTTTTTCATAACTCAATAATATTTTAGTAAATAATTGTTTTTGATCCGGATTGGATCGCTATGTTGGAAGCGTTAACTGTAATTATATTTAACGCTACTGAATGATGCTCAAGGACTGAGCTAATTGTGTGGGATGATAGACAAGCTATCACTAGATAGAATGGAATGAAACAGGAGAACATGTCGCTAGTTCCTTTCAAGTTTAAACAGGTTTAGCAGATCCGACTGATGATACCAGACCTTACCACCTACTTTAACAAATGGCAGCTCCCCGGATTTGCGCTTATTCCAGAACCAGGTATTGCCCTTGCCGAACTCTTCTTTGGCAACCTCTTCGGAAATATAATCTCCCGTGAGGCTTTGCTTTTGTTTTCCTTCTAAATGCTCCAGAATCCTTTGTTGGTTTTCCGCAAGTGATTCTAACCATGCTCGCGGTACCAGTACAAAACTCTCGTTTTGCTCCGGTAGGGTTGATTTCTTTTTCAACATGTTACAAAGGTTGGAAAATGAAGCTGGAAAGATCTGTTAAAAAAGCACGGGGTACCCCCTGCTTTTTTAACAGATGGTTTTCATGCCTTTTTTGTATAGGATCTTTTTCACTTTATTGAGCCTGCTAGTACAGTAATCCGGAACCTTTGTCAGGTATTTTTAATCCAGGTCTTCTAAAGGCGCGAACTTCTGCTGCAGGTATTATACATGGGTAATGAGCAATATATCATACATAATTTCGTAGCGGGTAATTTTACTGATGGCCTCTTTGGAATTAAAGAATAGAAGTCAGCGTAAATCTAATTGGGGAGCAAAACATCCTGGTCAAAATAGAGAAGTTTCGCAAAATCAGATTCAGCCTTTCCGGACTCCCTGCTTCATTTCGGGGCTCAGGTTAAAAATGGAATGTAAGTTTAGGTTTGCCTTTCACTTTTTGTATACTCTTTATTCTTTTAATATTGGCCGGTCAAAAAGTATTTTAAATTATACAATCCGGAACCTGTTTAATTCACTAACAAGAAACTGGAAAAACAAATTATTTACATTCTTATTAACTTAAACCTATTCACCTGAATTATTATGTTCTGTTATAAATTCTATCGTTTTACCTATACTTTCATTACGCTTTTAAGTTTTTGCCTGCTGGCCTGTACAGATGATAAGCTTGAAGAGGACATTGGTTCAGGCTCTGTTTTTGTCCATGATATATACCTCACGAAGATTGAAGAAAGGTTTGATGAAGATGGAAGTGTGTATGTTCAGGCAGGTTTTGGCACAGGACAGATTGATACCATTGCCGAATATGGCTTTATTTATACAGATGGTCTGAATGATGAAGAAGGGGTGGATATTTACAAAAATCCCGTTAAAGATGTGGATCATACTGTTAGTTCTGAAAATCTTGTTTTCAGTGAAGAGCGAAACCAATATGTTTTCGATGCACTAATTAATCCGGAAAGGTCTTCAAAGTTTGAAGGGAGTAATCAGGCGGTTGTAAACATCATTGCTTATCTGATCTCTTCAAATGGAAATATATATTTTACAGAAAAAGAAAGCATTGCTGCAGCAAAAGTTTATATTAAGGATTTGTACCCAACTTTCGCTGCTCCTGGAACATTAGTCAAAGGGGTATTGAATCGAAGAATTAAGTCAGATAGCATATTTAGTGAAAATTTATACAATTCCACCGGCTATGGTTTATCCCTCCTTGTCGGTGATAAAATTGTTCCTTTGGAAAAAACGGAAGACTATAATTTTACCTTTAGAATGCCGGAAGGTGTTTCTGCTGAAACTCCTTTAACATTAAAGGTAGGAGATTATGAAACAGGTTATGAACAGAAAATAAAATCTACCAATCATAATTTTGCACTCGTAACTGAACTTAAGCGTGAGTTCTCCTATAAAACCTTACTTTTCGGAACCCGGGAGGCACTTTATTTCGGGGGAGGAAGCAATGGTAACAGTAACTCCTTAACAGACTTCTGGAAGTTTGACCTAACCACCTCAGAATGGTCCCGCATTGCTGATTACCCTTCTGATGGGATAGGAAGAGGAATGACATTTACAATTAACAATAAAGGGTATTGTGGAACCCCGGCCTACCTTGACAGCTATAATTCTGTTACAGATACCTGGTCGAGGGTGGCAAAACCTGCGAATAGTCTCCAATATGATCATAACTTTGGTCCTGCAGCCTCTGTGGTTTTTAATGGTAAGGCCTACTTTACCAATTTTGATAAGGAGATGGAGGCAGGAGTTTATTACCATAATTTCCATGAATTTGATCCGGAAACAGAAATCTTCCAGGCTTTACCGGCTTTTCCCGGTGAAGATCTCTATTCAGATTACATGGATAAAGCAGTTGTGCATGAAGGAAAGCTCCATTTCTTTCCAGGGCTGCAACACTGGACCTATGAGGTGGACAATAGGAATTGGGTTCAGTTAAGCGCTGTTTCAGATAGCGGAGAGTATCTTAAAGCATTTAGTTTTCAGGATGAGCTTTATGTCATCAGGTCCTATAAAAAAGATGATGAATATGGCAACCTTAACACCCGCCTGAGCCTGCTAAAGTATGATTCCGGTAATGACAGCTGGGAAAGGGAATCTGATATTCCTGTTCCAATGAATATGAGAGATGTTTATACAGTTGAAACCAGCCCTGGAAATATTTTCCTTTGTATGACCGCTTCCTCAGAATCCAGGATTATTGTGTATAAAGTAATATAGGTGTTAATGAAGCTGATTTTACGAATATCTGCTCCGGGTATCTTATCCACTGTTTATTTTTCTGATTCAGGTTGTAATTGTCTTTGATACTTTAAGGTTTGAAGGTCTGCGCTATTGCGCAGACCTTCAAACCTTAAAGCCTTCATATCTACCTCAATATGGCTCCTTTTCTATTGACTGCTTTCTTGTATAGGATCTTTTTCACTTCATTGAGTCTATAAGTACGATACTCCGGATCCTTTGCCAGGTATTCCTCATCAAGATCTCTATAGGCACGAAGTTCTGCTGCAGGTGTTAAGTAATGGGTAATGAGAAATATATCATACATCACTTCATAACGGGCAGTTTTACTGATAGCCTCTTTGGAGATAAAAGAATAAAAGTCAGTATAAACCCAATTGTGGAGTAAAATATCCAGATCAAAATAGAGAAAGTTTTCAAAACCAGTTTTGACGGCTTCTGCTGTAAAACCCAGGTTGCAAAAAGTGGTAAGGATTTTTTCAAAGAAAGCATCAATAGGGTCAAAGTGCTGTTTCCTTTTTCTTTCCATAACTCCAGAGTAGTCTGATTGGGTTGGCCGAAAACTACTTCCCTCTAATATTTGAGTAAATTTGATGACTCTCTGTCCTGTCAGTTGTTTTTTTATCTCTCTGTAACTTAAGAAATCATGATATTCTAACAGAATCTCATCGTGGGACATCTGCTCCTGACGGGAGGGAGGTGTATAAATAATCTTCCTTATGCTTTTAGCCAGGAAGAAAATCAACAACCCTTCTTCAAGTTTTCGAAAATTAATATTTTCCTCTCCATACTTCTGCTTCAGTTTTTGGATGAGCTGCCTGCATTGTGCCTGTTTCTCTTCATTCTCCAGATAAGAATTGTTCAGGTTGCTTAAAAGGTTTTCCAGAAAATAGTTTGGCTTTTGACTTTTTATTGATTCCTGCCGGATTTTTTTCAACTCCTCTATAAGCAGCTTCACCGGAGAAACTCCCGGAGCAGGAATAACCTGCTCCGGGAGATAAATGTGATCAAAGTAATTCATATCTGGTTAAATTAATCCTTCTAGCTCGTCCGCAATTTCACCCATGTAATCGGCATAAATTTTTGCATACACCTGGGTTTGCCTGATGCTGCTGTGGCCAAGCCACTTGCTGACAACTTCAATAGGTACTTTATTGGCCAGTAAAACAGTAGTTGCGCAGGTATGTCTGGCAATGTGGTGGGTGAGGTTCTTTTTAATTCCTACCATATCTGCAATTACTTTGAGGTAGGCATTAATTTTCTGATTGCTGAATCTGGGGAGGATCTTTCCGGTGATCTTCCGCTCTTCATTATCATAGCGATCGATAATTACCTGGGCAGGAGCCAGGATAGGTATTTCTAAATCCCCACCTGTTTTATGTTGTTTAATACAGATGAACTTTTTGAATTTTTGATTATTGTCCCTCAATTCTATATGCTTCATTTCAAGATCCTGTGCATCCTGGTAACGAAGGGCAGTATAGCAGGAGAATACAAATATATCCCTTACCCGCTGCAGGCTTCGGTTCCCGCCGAGCTCATGCTCCGCCAATAGCTTCAGCTCCTTTTTGCTCAAAGGTTTTCTGTCTACCTTTTCATTTCTGAGGGTAAAATTCTGATATGGGGTTTTATCTAACCCTCCTTCGTAGATGGCCCGGTTAACTAATGTACGGAAGCGGCTGTGGTGCTTATTGACGGTATTCCTTTTAAGCCCTTTCTTTAGCAGGTACTGGTCCAGGCGAATGACAAAATTGTAATCAAGCTGCTTGATAGGAATATCCGGTGCCTTATACGTTTCCTTTGTAAAGCGCTGGACATAGCCAAAGGTCTGCTTATATAGGGAAATTGTTTCAGGACTCAATTCCGGATTTTCAGAAGTATGGTCGATAAACTTCTGGTAGAAATCCAGTAAGGTAGAATGGAGTGTCTCTTTTTCCGTTAGCATATCCATCAGGATTCGGGCGGAGATAGGACGTTCTTCGTATTCCAGAATATTTTTTAGCTGAAGCACTTTAGTCTCCAGTTTGTTCAGCTCCACATTTATTTGCTGGCTGGTCCTGGAGCGTTGTTTGTGCTCATCCCAATCGGTAAGCGGGATGATGCAGTTGGTGGCGATTTCGGCTTTTTGCCGGTTCACGATGATGCGCAGGTTAATTTTAGCGCGTTGGGGGTTGTTTTTGCTTTCTTTCGGAAAGAATTTTAGCGACAGTTTTGTCTGCATTTTTAAAGGTGGGTTAAGTCCTTGAAACTTAATAAATTGAAAGTGTGAAACACTTTCGGGGGTGGGTGAAACACCAGTGAAACATTTGGTGAATCGGAGTGAATTTTCCGGGAGGGCCCCGGATGTAAAAACCCCTCAGAAGTGATTTCTGAAGGGTTTTGAAGCTTTGTGAAGCTTTTTTGCAGAGGAGGAGGGATTCGAACCCCCGGTACCTCTCGGTACAACGGTTTTCAAGACCGCCGCATTCGACCGCTCTGCCACTCCTCTGGGTCGTTTGCGCTAAATTAAATAGCTTTTTATATGCTGCTATTTGCTTGTTGCGAGTGCAAATGTAGTAAGGCTTTCCATATCTGCAAAGCCTGTGCCTGAAAAAAAATGTTTTTTTTGCTCTTTTATTGGCTTGGAGTGGTTAATGTACTGAATGTCAACTGGATATTTATTTAAAAATAAGGGTCTGTTCTTCTGTCTGCTGTTTTATTGCCTCCTTGCAGGCGGCTCCTTCGGACCAGATTCAGGGTAGTAACCGATCTCCCTGCTCAGGGAGCCGGCCTTAATAGAATGAGAAGAATGAGATTTCTTTTCTTTGCCGGATTAACTCCCGGGCAGAAAGCAGGCTGGCCGGGGCATGAACTTTTTCATGAGTTTTTCTAAATATGAATAAACGTAGAGGGGGCTGATAAGCTTCAGTATGTAAAAGAAATGTTAAAAGTTGCAACTCATTCTCTTATTGCCAGTTTACTATAGAAGGGAAGTTGTAAAAGGCTTCCTGTGCATTTTTTTAAACTTCAAAAAGAGGAGGTAATTATATGAAAATTTTTATTACCGGCGCTGCCGGATATATTGGGAAAGCAGTCTGCAGGAGGTTACGTGCAGACGGACATGAGATAATAGGACTGACACATCAGCAGGGACATGTTCAGCTGCTGGATGAAATGGGTGTAAAAGCCGTGCTGGCTGACCTGAAGAGTGCTGATCAGTGGAAGAAGTATTTGAAAGAGGTGGATGCGGCTATTCACCTGGCTCAGGATGCACAGGAGCCGGCGCAGGTGGACCGCGCAACAGTAGATACCATAATTGATGCATTTGGTGGTACAAATAAGCGATTTGTTTATACCAGTGGTGTTTGGGTGCTTGGAAACACCGGTCCGGAACGGGCCAGTGAAACTACGCCTGCTAATCCTCTCCCTATGCTGGAATGGAGAGCCGATACGGAAAAAAGGTTAGTTTCTGCCGAAGAGGTAAAGCACCTGAATGTAGTGATTGTGCGCCCTGCCATTGTGTATGGCGAAGGTGGCGGTATTCCGGCAATGCTCGCGGGTTCGGCTTATGAATCCGGTGCTGCACGTTATATTGGAGACGGACAGAATACATGGCCAATGGTGGAGGTAAATGACCTTGCCGAATTGTATGCGCTTGCCCTGACAGAGGGTGAATCCGGAGAGATTTATAATGCAGCCGACGACCAGTCGTATACGGTTAAAGAGCTTGCAGAAGCAGCAAGTGAAGGTGCCGGCAGAGGAGGTAAAACAGAGTCGTGGCCGAAAAAAGAAGCCACGAAAGAGATGGGGCCTGTTGCCGAAGCGCTGTGCCTGAACCAGAATGTTTCAGGAGCCAAAGCAAGGGAATTCCTGGGCTGGGAGCCTAAAGCGCCTTATAATGCCGTGGAAGACCTGAAGCTGGGGTCTTATGCGCAGGGATAAATATTCTGTATTCTAACTTCTGATTTCGCCCGGTTCTATGTGAGTTATTTGCATAGGATTGGGCTTTTTAGTTTTAATACCCAGGCGCATTACAGCAGTGTCGATGCTGGCATTGAGCGTAAAGCCAAGTAGAATAATGGCAGAAAGCATATAAAACCATATCATTAAGGCAATAAGGGCACCAATGGAGCCATACAGTTTATTGTAGGTTCCGAAATTGGTAATATAAGATGAGAACAGGAATGAAGCCGCAAGGCAAAAGAGGGCTGCAAGTATGGAGCCCGGTGAAAAGAACTGCCAGCGGTCGTGAATGGAGGGCGCCAGATAGTAAATGGCTGATATAGTAAGTAAGAAGCCAATAAACATAGTAAGGAAGCGCAGGAAAATGAATAAGTAAAACTGGTAATCTTCCAGTATGGAGTTCTGGTGGTACAGCCATTTGATAACAAAGGTTCCCACAACCAGCATCAGAACAGTGGCCAGGAGCATGCCTGCCAGCACCAGTGTAAGGAGGGTTGCCATTGCCCTGGTTTTTATCCAGGAACGGTTTTCGTTGGTTCTGAAAATGCGGTTAAAGGCATTCATCAGCGATATCATTCCATTAGTGGCAAGGTAAAGGGCAAACACCACACCAAAAGAAAGTAAGCCGGTGCGGGGCCTGCTCAGAATGTCGCTGATTGTGCCGGATGCCGTTTTATACACACTGGGTGGTGTAAATTCCTGAAGGAAGTTCATGATCTGCACCTCATCTATAAATGGTAAATAGGGGAGGAGTGTAAACAGAAATATCAGGGTAGGGAAAACCGATAAGGTTAGGTTGAAGGCAACTCCATAGGCCCTGTTAAATACATCATCGTGCCTGATCTTCTCAAGAAAGATGATCAGGATGCGGAACAGCGAAACCCTGCGGTTACGGATCCGCACATCCGATAAAAAGGACAACAGACACCGGAACTGCCTCGAGTTTTTGATTTTATTTTCAAACCTCTTTGTCATTTTTATAAAAGGGCTCCAGCAGGTCCATCATTCTCTGAGGAATCATGCACGGTCTGCCGGATTGTTTGTTAACGAAAACAAGGGTTGTTTTTCCAATATTAATTAACGTGTCCGCTTCATTGAATACCTCATAGGAAAAGGTCATCCTTACTGCCGGTCTTTCCGGTACTGAAACCACTATCCTGAGATTATCGTCGTAATAAGCCGGTTTTATGTACTTTGAATAATTTTCCAGAACAGGCATCATTACACCATCTTCCTCCTCCAGGCTTTTATAGGAAATCCCCAGGTTTCTTAAAACCTCTGTGCGGGCTATTTCATAATAAGTGCCATAGTTCCCGTAGTAAACATAACCCATCTGGTCAGTTTCGGCATAGCGCACCCTTACGTAAATTTCTCCTGTAAACATATGATCAGCAGTTAAAACACAAACAGGCAGTATATTCTGCCTGTTGCGGGTTCAAAGATGGTTAAAATATAGATTTTCTGAAAACAGAAATCAGTTTTTGCGCAGGGAATGTACTATTTGTATACTTTTCGCTCATTTAGAGCACGTTGGTACCTGCGGGCGTTGCGCAAATGTTCATTGTAATTAGTGGCAAAGGCGTGGTAGCCCGAGAAGTCTGCCCTGGCACAAAAGAATATAAATTTGTGGTCCTCGGCATTCAGTACAGCATCAACAGCCGTTATGTGTGGCAGGTTAATAGGGCCTGGCGGAAGGCCTGAATACATATAAGTATTATAAGGGGAGTCGATTATTTTATGCTCATTTAAAACCCTTTTTATGGTAAAGTCATTGGCGGCATACACCAGTGTAGGGTCGGCCTCCAGACGCATATTCCTTTTCAGGCGGTTCAGGTAAACACCGGCTACGCGTGGCATTTCATCTGCTTTGCTGGTTTCGGCCTGCACGATGGAGGCAAGGGTGCTTACTTCCTGCGGGCTTAGCCCTTTTTGTTCAGCTTTTTGGAGGCGTTCCTCCGTCCAGAAGCGTTCATATTCTTTATGCATCCGTTCAAGAAGCTCCTGTTCATCGGTAGTCCAGAAAAACTCATAGGTATTGGGAATGAACATGGCTACAAAATTAAGGGTATCGAAGCCGTAAGCGGCGGCGGTCGCAGAATCGTTCAGGAGCTGGTAAACTTTATCTTCCTCAGCCATTAGATTTTTGCTGATGCGGGAGGCAAGTTCCTTTTTTGTGCGAATATTATTGAAGGTAACATTAACAGGTGTTTGCCTGCCCGACCGGAGTAAGCGGATTGTCTGCAGGTTAGAGGAGTTTTTCTCCAGCACGTAATGACCGGGTTTAATATTTTCGTCGTAGTCCAGGAGTCTGGCAAGAAAGCCAAAGGAAACAGGATCCTGGATATAACGCTCGTTGTAAAGCTGGTTTTGCAGCTTTTTAAAGGTGGTGCCCGGGTAAATAAGAAGGGAGCGGTCCTCATTGCCTACTGCTACATTTGGTGTTTTTACGATCTGGTAGGCGTAATATCCAAGGGAGGTAAGGAGTACTGAAAATATTATAATTACCCCAACAAGTATTTTTCTATTCTTCATCAGAAATTTGCTAAATTAAACCTGAATTGGTGATTCTTCCTTCAGGAGCGGTGGTGCCGGTTTATATTGCCGGTTCCGGCCTTACTTTTTTGATTTGCAATAATAGTAAATAGTTTTGGTAGATAGCGAAACAAAACCCCGCTTAGCTTAAGTTGTTAAGCTGAAGCCGTTGGATTTCTAACAGCAACGGATTTTAAGGGCTGAATAGTTCTCCCTCCTCCGGCGAAAGCGGGAGCAGCAGGAGTTTAAAAAAGCTTTGGCCCGTATCAATTATTGCGTTTACAAATCAGCACATTTTCAAATCTATTACTTTCTTAATTATGGCTGCAGAACTTATAAAAATTCATCCCGATAATCCTGATCCGCGAAGAATCGCTAAAGTTGTGGAGGTGTTGAAAAACGGCGGGGTGGTAATATATCCTACCGACACCATTTATGGTATGGGGTGCGATATTTTCAATCAAAAGGCGGTGGAGCGGGTTTGCCAGATAAAAGGGGTGAAAGCAGACAAAACCTTACTTTCTTTTATTTGCCAGGATATCAGTCACATATCTGAATATGTAAAAAACATTAGTACACCTGTCTTCAAGGTGATGAAAAAAGCATTGCCCGGTCCTTTTACTTTTATTCTGGAATCGAGCAGTAAGGTGCCTAAAATTATAAATGCGAAGAAAAAAACAGTGGGTATACGGGTGCCTGACCATAATATCCCTCATCACCTGGTGGAAGGCTTAGGCAATCCTATTATTACAACTTCTATCCGCGACGAAGACGATGTGATAGAGTATACAACTGATCCGGAACTGATTTTTGAGAAGTTCGGTAACCTGGTGGATATAGTTATCGATGGCGGTTATGGAAAGAATGTTCCGTCCACTGTAATTGATTGTACCGGCGAAATGATGGAAGTTCTCCGCGAAGGCGCAGGAGATATCAGTCAGTTTGCTTAGGGAGGAGAAGATCTGCCGGCGGTTTATGCTTCCAGCGCCTGTGCGACCACAGATAGTCAGCCGGATTGCGCCTGATACCCTCTTCAATGAGTTGTACATATTTTTCCGTAATGGCATAATCGGGTAAGGAGCGGGGGTCGTCTGTAATAAAACGGAAAGTTACAGTATAATTCCCACGGGAAACCCGTTCCATATCGGCATAAATAACAGGCATATCCAGTTTGCGGGCAAGCTTTTCTGAGGCAGTATAGAAGGGGCTCAGGCGGTTCATGAAAGGAACCCAGTGGCAGTTCCTGCTTTTATGCGGACTTTGGTCGAACATAATTGCCAGCAGCCGGGGAATATGGCTCCGCTGGATGCTGTCCCGGAGAACTTCTTTTTTCTCCACCATGCGGGCTCCAAAGCGGCTGCGGATGCTCAGCATCAGTTTGTCAAAGAATTTGCTCTGCACATCCTGGTAAACGGCATCTATGGGTATATCCAGAATTAGGCTGGTCGAAGGGGTGAGCCATTCCCAGCCCGACCGGTGGGAAGAGAGTACCATTACCACCTTTCCCTGGTTGTAGTATTTCAGAAGGAGTTCCGGATTTGTCAGCTTCACACGTTTCCTGAATTCCTTTTCAGGCAACTCAAGGCACTTAAGTGCTTCCAGCCACAAATCAGTAAAATTGAGGTAAAAACTTTTTCTCAGCCGGCGGATTTCCTTGTCCGTTTTTTCAGGGAAGGCGTGGCGCAGATTGTCAACAATCACTTTTTTGCGGTACTTCACTACATTATCCAGCAGCCACGCTATGGCAGTGGAAAGGCTGTATAACAACGGGAAAGGTAAGTAAGCAAAAATCCTGATCAGGAACATCCTTTTTTTTGGCAGCAAAATTGCAGATAATTTTACAGCATTCTGGAATATTTTGCTAAAATTGTTGCAGTTAAAATCCCTTCATAAGCTTTGTTTTCTCCTGTTATTGGATATTATCAAGGGGAATATTACACATAATTATAAATATGGAAGAACGTTTGCCTGTCCTGATAGAACTTCAATATCTGCCTCCGCTGGAATATTTTGTGCTTTTGTCAGGGAGAATGGTGTATCTGGATATGCACGAGCACTATGAAAAGCAAACTTACCGGAACCGCTGTTATATACTGGGGCCTCATCAGGTGGAGAAGCTCACGGTGCCGGTTCAGGGAGGGAGTAAAAAGGTGAAGACAAGTGAGATACTGATTGATTACCGGCAAAAATGGCTGTTGCAACACTGGCGTGCTTTGCAGGCGGCTTATGGCAAGGCGCCTTTTTTTGAGCATTATGCCCCTTATTTCCTTGAGGTGTTCGAAAAACAGCCAAAAAAGTTGTGGGAACTAAATTATGATCTTCTGACATTATGTCTTAAATTATTGCAGATAAACACAACTATCCGCTTAACGGAAACGTACCTAGAAAGTACAAATCCCGCTTTTCTGGATTACAGATCAAGTGTTAATCCTAAAAAAAGTGCTATTGCCAATAATATTTATCAGCCAAGGGCATATAATCAGATTTTTGGCAAAGACTTTGTAGTTAACTTAAGTGTGGCAGATTTACTTTTCTGCGAAGGACCCGCTGCAGGCATGATCTTACATGAATCGGTAAGTCCGCATTTGAACAATTAAAAATCATATTGTGTTTTATTGATAGTTGTTCTTATATTTAGAAGAAGAGTAATCTGCTAAACAAGAATAAATATATTTCGCATACATAATACCAATTTGAGTATGGAAGCTAAATTTTCGAATAGAGTAAAAGAAGTAATATCACTTAGTAGGGAGGAAGCGCTTCGGCTCGGTCATGATTATATCGGCACAGAACATCTGTTGCTTGGAATGATCCGTGAGGGCGAAGGAGTTGCCGTAAGCCTGCTCAAGAAAATTGGTATTTCTTTAGACGAATTGCGTACAGCCGTAGAACGTGCAACCAAAGGTACTGCCACCCATCAGGTGAAGAACCTTGCCAATATACCCTTAACCCGCCAGTCGGAAAAGGTACTGAAGATCACTTATTTAGAAGCAAAGATATTTAAAAGCCAGTTAATTGGCACCGAGCACCTGCTGCTCTCTATCCTGCGCGACGAAGATAATATTGCTACCCAGATATTGGAGAAGTTTGACGTAACCTACGATGTCGTAAAAGAGCTGTTGGAATACCAGACTGAGAACCCGATGGCATCGTCAGATACTGACGACAGTGATGAGGATTCAAGCCGCATATTTGGCGGAGGATCATCATCCGGACGTGAAGCCTCAGGCAAAGGAGCAGAAAAGTCCCGTACCCCGGTGCTGGATAATTTCGGCCGCGACTTAACCAAGCTTGCTGAAGACAATAAGCTTGACCCTATTGTAGGACGTGAAGAAGAGATTGAGCGTGTGGCCCAGATCCTGAGCCGCCGTAAAAAGAATAATCCAATCCTCATCGGTGAGCCCGGTGTAGGTAAAACAGCTATTGCTGAAGGTCTTGCCCTGCGTATTGTGCAGCGGAAAGTAGCCCGCGTGCTGTTTGGCAAAAGAGTGGTTACGCTTGATCTTGCCTCCCTTGTTGCCGGTACAAAGTACCGCGGCCAGTTCGAGGAAAGAATGAAGGCTGTAATGAATGAACTGGAAAAATCTCCGGATGTAATCCTGTTCATTGATGAGCTGCATACTATTGTAGGTGCCGGTGGCGCTTCCGGTTCGCTGGATGCCTCAAATATGTTCAAGCCTGCGCTTGCACGGGGAGAAATCCAATGCATTGGAGCAACTACACTCGATGAGTACCGCCAGTACATTGAGAAAGATGGTGCTTTAGCCCGTCGTTTCCAGATGGTAATGGTGGATGCCACTTCCGTGGATGAGACTATTGAGATCCTGAATAATATAAAGGATAAATATGAGGATCACCACCACGTAAATTACACTCAGGAAGCTATTGATGCCTGCGTGAAGTTATCTGACCGCTACATCAGCGACCGTTTCCTTCCGGATAAAGCTATTGACGTGCTGGATGAGGCTGGTGCCCGTGTACACATCAATAACATACATGTGCCGGACGATATCGTGAAGCTGGAAGCTGATATCGAGGATATCAAGAGCGAGAAGAACAGGGTGGTGAAAAGCCAGAAGTATGAGGAAGCTGCTCAGCTGCGCGATAAGGAGAAAAAACTTATCGAAAAGCTGGAAGCTGCCAAAAAGCGCTGGGAAGAAGAAACCCGCACCAAACGTTACGAAGTATCGGAAGATAACGTGGCCGAGGTGATTGGTATGATGACAGGCATCCCTACCAGAAGAATCGCACAGAACGAAAGCAACAAGCTTCTTGGAATGGGCGAAGAGCTGAAGAGCAAAGTAATTGGTCAGGACGAAGCGATCAAGAAGCTTGTAAAAGCTATCCAGCGTACCCGTGTAGGCCTGAAAGATCCTAAGAAACCAATTGGTTCTTTTGTGTTCCTTGGCCCTACAGGTGTAGGTAAAACAGAACTTGCAAAAGTGCTTTCAACATACCTCTTCGATAAGGAAGATACCCTTATCAGGATTGATATGAGTGAGTATATGGAGAAATTCTCCGTATCGCGCTTAGTGGGAGCGCCTCCGGGATATGTTGGTTACGAAGAAGGTGGTCAGCTGACTGAGAAAGTTCGCCGTAAGCCGTACAGTGTAGTGTTGCTCGATGAGATTGAGAAGGCTCACCCGGATGTATTTAACCTGTTGTTGCAGGTGCTTGATGATGGGATCCTGACAGATGGGCTTGGTCGCAGAGTGGATTTCCGGAACACCATTATTATCATGACCTCTAATATCGGGGTGCGTGACCTTAAGGATTTTGGTGCAGGCGTTGGTTTTGCAACTTCGAACAGAAGAGAGAATTCTGATGAGATCATGAAATCCACCATTCAGAATGCGCTTCGTAAGGCCTTTAGTCCTGAGTTCCTGAACCGTTTAGATGATGTGATTGTGTTTAATTCTCTTCAGAGAGAAGATATCCACCGCATTATTGATATTTCGCTTACTAAATTGTTTACCCGAGTTAAATCCCTGGGATATGACATTGAGTTAACTGAAAAGGCGAAAGACTTCCTCGCAGAGAAAGGGTATGACCAGCAATATGGTGCACGTCCGCTGAACAGGGCTATTCAGAAATACCTGGAAGATCAGGTAGCTGAAGAGATCCTGAGGGGAGATCTTACGGAAGGTGAAACAATCCTGGCTGATTATAAAGGAGAAGGTGACGAACTTACTCTTGCCAAAAAGCCTAAGGGTAAGGAAGAAACCGAAGAAGAGAAAAACAAAAACAAGTAATCGTGCTAATGCACACATACTGATAAAAAAGGCTGTCCCATTGCGGGACAGCCTTTTTTTGTTATTGGAATTTGTTAATAAATCTCCGGAGTTGGCCTGCAACCTTCCCGGATTTCCAACATGCTTAGTTAGTAACTTCCATTATATTTCCTGATGAACCATTCGGAAGAGATGAGGAGGAGGAATACAAAAAACAGCCATTCCAGGTTTATGACCGGAAGGAAATCTTCCTCAGCATATACTGTACTTTTCATTTCTCTTTGCTGCAGGTCTTCCCGAAGCTGGTTTATTTGATTGAGCTGGTAAAATGCACCTCCGCTTTTTTCTGCCAGCGACCGGAGCAGATTAAAGTTGGCTGTAAGGCTCAGGGACTCGAGCTGAAGTTCATTTACTGTAAATTCGCCACCGGAGGTGAGGGTTTCTCCTTCCACTACAGTGCCGGCCGTATATTTATAAATCCCCTGAGGGAGCTGGCTGATGGAGAAGCGGGGATTACTTTGCGTATTTACATAACTGTAATTTCGTTGTTCGCCAGCCTCGGAGGTAAGGGTAAGGTTTACTTTATGCCCCCATATTCTTTCGTATAACTGGTTGTATACTTCTGTTTCGAATGTTACCCCCTCCGTGTCATAAACTTCCCTGGAAACAGGGTATACCCTGAACTTGCGCTTATCTTCTTTGGTGGAAAGTAATTGAACGGTTTTCAGTACCAGGTCGTCAAAAGCAGTAAACTGTTCCGCCTGTGCCCATTCCTGCAAACGCCACTGCCACATGCCTTCGCCCAGCATAACGGCCGTTTTCTTTTCGCCCTGCGATTGTAGCACCAGCAGGGGGCGCTGGGTTTCAATATTTCCCACTTTCTGGTAGAGGAGTATACTTGCCTCCCCTTTTAAATTTATGGTGCCAAACGGTACCTTTACAGGAGGGTATTTCCGTAACTGCGAAATATGTTCAGCCTCGTAAGTAAATAAGCTAAAGGCAGAGTTAAACACCGGAAATACCTGGTCTGTTTCCTCCCCGCGCCGGCTGATGGTGAGGAGAGGATTCTGCTCATTAAACCGCGGAATGTCAGTTTGCCTGCCAACAATATACCAATGGGCATTGCTGCTTTTAAGTACATTCTGAAAATCGGGTATTTGCCGGCCGGAGGGAATCTGGTGAAGAATAAGCAGGTCGTATTTTTCGGGTTCAAAGGTATTGATACCGGGAATATAAAGCGAAACTTCGTAGTTCCGGTTTTTTTCAATGGCACTGCGTATGGCTTTAATGTCCGGGTGGGGAGTCGCGGCAACAATCAGGATTTTCTGCCGGCCTTCAATAACCTCTATGTAGGCATGTTTACTGTTATTATTAAGCGTAAATTCCTTTTCTTTTTCCCCGACTGATACTACATAATGCTGCAGCCCTTCTTCTTCAGCCTCCAGTATAAACTCCTCTTCATACAGGGATTTATTTTCCTGAAGTGCAATTCGCTTGCTGTTGATGGTTTTTCCGTTCCGGGTAACCGAAACAATAGCAGTTTCTCCTGCAAAGCCTGTTTGTTCCAGCTCTGCCATAATCCTGAACTTATTACCCTGGTAAGCTACCTTATTGTAATATAAATTCTTAAGGTTCAGGTCCTGCTGGGGAATGGTGTCTCCAAGTCCCACAGTATATACCGGAAAGCCGTAAGGGCTGTAGGTGGGGGAGGTTCCGCGGTTATAAATTCCATCCGACAGGAGGATTACCCCGGCCAGATTCCTGTTTTCATACTCGTTGCGCACATCTGCCAGAAGCTGGCTCAGGTTCGTGCTTTTTTCAGTGAAGTTAAGGCTGTCCACAGGTAATTCGCGGCTGAGAGAGCGCACCTGTACCTGTGTCTTTTCACCCAGCGATTCTTTCAGCTGCTCAACCTCCCGGCGGATTTGCAGGAGCCCTTCCTCATCATAAATTTCCGAAAGGGAGGAACTGTTGTCCACAGCCAGTACAAAAACAGGCTCCTCAAAAGTTCTTTTTAATTGTTTTACATAAGGCCCCAGTAAAAGCAGTGCCAGAGTAAATACTAAGGTAAACCTTATTGCAAAGAGAATATTATTAATGGTGCCGGACCAGGGGGTTTTTCCTGCCGGTTTATACAAAAGCCAGGCGTATGCCAGTCCGGCCAGCAGGCACAAAAGGATAAACCAGGGAGAAAGCGAAAACAAAAATTCAAAATCTTGCATGTGTTAATGTGCTGATGAGCTGATTATCTGTATACGGAAAACAATGTAACAGATTATATCCGGAACGTATTTACTGTTAATGTATTGCAGGCCGGTTGCACAGGAAATTAATTGTTGCAGCCTGAATACACCTATAAAAATAAAGAAGTTATCCGGTAAAACACCAATCAATAAGAATGGTTGCCGGATAACTTCTTTAAATATAGTGAAAAACGGGTACTGAATTCCCGGAGTACAGCTGGAAACCTGATAAAAAAAACAGGTTTCCGGCAATTTCAGTAAGAGAGCACGTTAGCTGATCAGCTGCTTACTAGGTAAGCATACCACCATCTACCTGAATTACCTGGCCGCTGATGTAGGCCGACATATCTGAAGCAAGGAAAACGGCGCAGTTGGCCACATCTCCGGGATTGCCGCCACGTTTAAGCGGAATGGCATCTCTCCAGCTTTGAACGGTCTTCGGGTCCAGCACATCAGTCATTTCAGTTTCGATAAAACCAGGGGCTATGGCATTGCTGCGGATGTTGCGGGAGCCCAGCTCCAGTGCCACCGATTTTGTAAAGCCTATAATGCCGGCCTTGGAAGCCGAATAGTTAGCCTGCCCTGCATTTCCTTTAATACCTACCACTGAAGTAAGGTTAATAATAGAGCCGCTTTTTTGCTTCATGAAGGTGCGTGTAGCAGCCTTTACTGTATTAAAGCAGCTTTTCAGGTTTACATTGATCACGTCGTCCCACATCTGCTCATTCATGCGCATAAGCAGGTTGTCTTTGGTAATTCCGGCATTGTTTACAAGAATATCCAATGCGCCAAAATCAGCAACCACATCGTTTACCAGCTGCTCGGCAGCAGCAAAGTCAGATGCGTCGGAGCGATATCCTTTCGCTTTAATGCCAAATTCAGCCAGCTCTTTTTCAAGCTCCTGTCCTTTTTCAACACTTGAGAGGTAAGTAAATGCAACGTTTGCGCCCTGTTCTGCAAAGCGGGTGGCAATAGCACGGCCAATACCTTTGGAGGCTCCGGTTACAAGAGCTGTTTTCCCATCCAGTAATTTCATATGTTCTTGAGTTAAATGATAGGTTATAGATATCAGAAGATAGACGATAGACAAAAGATTTTTCCTGGACTCTTTTTCCTCTGTCTTCTAACTTCTGATTAAAATCCAAAATTAGTAAAAAAGGTAACTTTTAACAGCAGGCTTGAAAAATAGGTATGGAAAAGTGAATGTTTAACCAATTTTTTTGGCAAAAATTGTAGTTTGAATGTAGATTGCCACTGCTTACGATAAAATTTTTATTTAAAGCTTTATCCACTAAATTTGTAGCGTTCTAAACAACCGAAAACTAATCAATATGTCAGACAAAAAATATGACCTAATCGTAATAGGTAGCGGCCCTGGTGGGTACGTGGCTGCCATTCGTGCTGCCCAGCTGGGTATGAAAGTAGGTGTTGTGGAAAAAGAAAGCCTGGGAGGTGTATGCCTTAACTGGGGGTGTATTCCTACCAAAGCCCTGCTTAAAAGTGCTCAGGTATTTGAATACATCAGCCATGCCAAAGATTATGGTATTGAGGTTTCGGATGCCACAGCAGACTTCGGTGCTATGGTTAAACGCAGCCGCGAAGTTGCCAACGGCATGAGCAAAGGCATACAATTCCTGTTTAAGAAAAATAAAATTGAACATATTGCCGGTTTCGGTAAGTTGAAATCAAAAGGCAAGGTAGAGGTAAAAGGCGCTGACGGAAAAACCGAAATCTATGAAGCTAAGCATATTATGCTGGCGACGGGTGGCCGTTCCCGCGAACTGCCTAACCTGAAGCAGGATGGTAAGAAAGTAATTGGTTACCGCGAAGCTATGTCGCTGGAGAAGCAGCCTAAGTCTATGATTGTGGTGGGTTCCGGTGCTATTGGCGTCGAGTTTGCTTACTTCTACAACTCAATAGGTACCAAGGTTACTATTGTTGAATACTTGCCGAACATAGTTCCTGTTGAAGATGAAGAAGTTTCCAAACAACTGGAAAGAATATATAAAAAGGCAGGCGTAAAAATTATGACCTCCGCGGAAGTAACAAAGGTGGATACTGCCGGCGAAGGTTGTAAAGTAACTGTAAAAACAAAGAAAGGCGAGGAGCAGCTGGAATGTGATGTAGTGCTTTCTGCTGTAGGTGTTTCCACTAACCTTGAAGGCATTGGCCTTGAAGAGGTGGGTGTGAAGCATGAAAAAGGCAAAGTACTGGTAGATGAATACTATAAAACCAATGTGGATGGTGTTTATGCCATTGGAGATATTGTAGCAGGCCCTGCCCTGGCTCACGTAGCTTCTGCTGAAGGTATTGTGTGTGTGGAAAAAATTGCCGGCATGAATCCTGAGCCTATCGATTATAAAAACATTCCTGGTTGTACTTACTGCCAGCCGGAAATAGCTTCAGTAGGCTATACTGAAAAGGCTGCCAAAGAGGCAGGCTATGAGATTAAAGTTGGTAAATTTCCGTTCTCTGCCAGTGGTAAAGCCAGTGCGGCAGGTGCTAAAGATGGCTTTGTAAAAGTAATTTACGATGCCAAATATGGCGAATGGCTGGGCGCGCACATGATAGGAGCCAATGTAACAGAAATGATTGCCGAAGTTGTGGCAGCACGCAAGCTGGAAACCACAGGTCATGAAATCCTGAAAACTATTCACCCACACCCAACTATGTCAGAGGCGGTTATGGAAGCTACCGCAGCTGCTTATGATGAGGTGATACATTTATAGTATTTAGTCGTGAGTCCGGAGTCATGAGTAGTGAGACAGCTTGTTGATAATAACTACTTATTCTGATTCTCCTGCTATATTAAAATTGAAAAAGCCTGGTTTAACTGCCAGGCTTTTTTGTTGCCAAAGAAATTAAAAATATGCGTTAGTAAAATTCCTGTAGTTTCACGTAAGTTGCTTTGTTCCGGACTCAGGACTCACGACTCCGGACTAAACAGTCTTCTTCATGCATTGCCTCAGGTGCTTTTCCAGAATATCCTTTCTGAGTTCCTTGCCGATGAAAACAATGCGGCTTTCTCTTTTTTCTCCCTCTTTCCATTTTTCGGCTCCATTTAGCAAAAAGCGGTTTTTTACAGATTGAAAAACCATTTTTTCATCATGGCCATGGAAGCTTATAACCCCTTTGATCCTGTATATTCTGCCGCTCTGGAAAGTCAGTAAAACAGTAGCCCACTGGTAGAATTTCTGGAAGTCGAAATCCTGACCGAAGGTAAAACTGAAGGAGGTGATGTCGTGATGGTGGTGGTCGTGGTGGCTATGTGATATAGTGTCCTGTTTCAGGGAAACTCTTTGTTCGTCGTAGGCGGTAAGGGTAAGCAGCGATTTAGTGTCTACCTTGCCATGAGTGGCTAAAAGAGAGTCGGCATAAGGATTAATCTCTTTCAAAAGATCCTGTGTTTTCCGGATGTATTCCTCTGTAACAAGGTCAGATTTATTAAAAATAATCATGTCGGCTGCGCTGATCTGTCTTCCGGCTTCCTCCCCGTCTTTCAGCATCTCTTCAATCTGCTCGCAATCGGCCATGCAGATAATGGCATTCACAGCAAATTTCTGCCTGATGAGCGGATCGGAAAGGAAGGCTTCCACCACACCCAGAGGTTCCGCAATTCCGGTGGTCTCCACCAGCAGGTGGTCAAAATTATGAGAGCTGTTTGCCAGCTTCATCAGGCTTTCCACCAACTCATCATTAATGGAGCAGCAGATACAGCCATTGCTCAACTCAAAAATATTCTGATCTTTTTGAATGATAAATTCCTGGTCCAGCCCTATCTCCCCGAACTCATTTTCAATAATAGCAAATTTTGTGTCTGGATTTTGGGTAATGATCTCATTCAGAAGAGTGGTTTTGCCTGATCCTAAAAAACCTGTAATAATAGTAACGGGAATGGTTTTTACCTGGGGAGTAGCTGTTTCTGCGGATGAAGTCATGTAGTCTTGTCTGTTTTGAGTTGATGCAGTAACCATAAAGCATAATCATTCAGTTTCAATAAATGCCGGTTCTTACAATTTATTTATCCTGCAATACTAAAAATGTACAGGAAGATAAGTGTTATAAAGGCACAGTTGTTTCTGCTATATACCTGTATATACCTCTGCGGCCATAAAGAAGATCCTTCATATTTATTTTGTTCTTGTAAAAGAGCCTCTTCAGCAACAATAAAAAAAGAATTGCCGTTTTATTTATAAGGGATTAGTATGTGGCCGGGCAGGAACATTTTAAATGAATTGTTGCTGTTGCGCTGCAGCTTTTAACCGGGGAGAAAAGCTCCGCTGGTTTTGTGGAATTAAACAACTGTAATACATATGAGAGGAAAGATCAGGGAGGTGAAAGGCTCTACAGTTATTGGTATCATTTATTTTATCATTTTTGTTATATTTTTAATTGGATAAGCTTGCCGGAATGCAGGCTTTTTTTTGTGTGCCGGCTTATCTGACCATGAACCGTGAGGAGGGGGAATGGCTGATATCAGCTGCTTAATAAGCGAATTTCCACATGTGTAAGGAATGAAAAGAAAAAGGCCCCGTTTGTGCGGAGCCTTTTTTTGTTATCTGCCTGAATGGCTATACTTTGTATTCTCTTTCCCGATACAATTTTATTTAATATTTAGCTATAGCCATGCATAAGCGAACAAGAGCAATTCAACTTGTAATGATTCCGGTACTGTGGTTGATCTCCCTTTCTGTACAGGGGCAAAACCCTTCTGAGGCATTGCAAAAGGGGGCTTTCTTATTCCAGGCACTGGACAGGAATGGTAATGTTATCCGCCAGGGTACCGGCTTTTTTGCAGACCGGCAGGGGCGGGGTATTGCGCATGCAAGTACGGTGGCCGGTGCGGAAGGGGGCAGGATTATTACAAAAGACAGTACCATTCATATGCTCACCAAGGTGGATGCAGCAGACAGCAAGACAGGTTTCTTCCTGTTTTCAATAGATAATAACCTTACCACTGCTTTTTCGCCCCTGAACCTTGCAGGCCGTGCTCCTGAAAAAGGCGATGCTTTAAGCCTGTTAACCGCTCTTGCGCCAAAGCAGTTTGGGCAGGCTCATGCCAGTCTGGAATATGAACGGGAGGTGGTTGGCTACGGAAGTGTATTACTCACCGCTACTCTGGGCCAGGCAAGCTCCGGCGAACCGGTACTTAGCAGCAGGGGAGAGCTGCTGGGAGGCCTGGTGGTTGTTGAAAACCGGGGTTTTGTGCTCCATGCCAGCCAGTTTAAAAAATTCACTCCTGTAAACAGCTCCCTGAAGGCCTGGTTAAAATCAGCGCCCTATGAACCCAATTACGTAAAGAGCCTGTCGGCACTGCAGATGCAGAGCTGGGCCGAAGCGATATCATCTTTAAAGAAAACACTTCTTACTTATAATGAAGCAGTGGTCCATTTCTGGCTGGGCCAGGCGCAGCTCGGAAACGGGCAGCCGGCAGACGCAATTCAGGCTTACAGTAAGGCTATTTCTCTGGATAAATCTTATGCCGAAGCCTATGCCGGCAGAGGACTTTTGTATGCCCAGACAGGAAAATGGAAGGAAGCTTATGAGGACTTGCTAAAAGCTCCGGAAGACGGAAGGTATCAGGGCCTTTATTTCTTCAGGGGGCTTGCTGCCTACGAGACCGGAAAAATGGCTGAAGCGATAAATGATTTAAGCAAGGTAAAATCCGGAGGACAGGAGGAGGCCAAAGCGGCATTGTTGCTGGGGCATGCTTATTATAAGCAGGAGCAATATGCTCAGGCAAAAACAGCCTACGATAAAGCTGCAGCTGCCGGAATACAGGATAAGCTGCTTTACCTGCAAAGAGGGAGGGCCAATGCCCTGGCAGGCAATACCGTAGCCGCTGTGGAAGATTATGGAAAGGCGCTAACGCTCGACCCCGGAGCTTTACAGGCTTATTTATACAGGGCAGAGGCCTATGTAAAAGGTGGGGCATGGGCAAAAGCTTTAACCGATTATGAGCAGGCTCAAAAGCTGGGAGAGCGGAATAAGGAGATTTATTTAAATACAGCTACTGCTGCATACAATGTTCAGGAATGGAAAAAAGCAGTGGAGCAATTCGATAAAGCCATTAGTGCCGGAGAAAATGCAGGGGAGGTTTGCCTTAAAAGAGGGCTGGCGAATTTTAAGCTGGAACTTTGGGATTCAACAGTCCGCGACCTGCTGGCTGCTCAGCAAAAAGGGCAGGCAGGGCAGGAGTTATCCGTAGCACTGGGTACAGCCTCCTATAAATCCGGTAAGTTTAAAGAAGCTGCAGAGGCCATTAGCCGGGCAATTGAGGCAGGTGTAAAAGATAATAAGCTGCTTCTTTACAGAGGCATATCGTACTATAATTTAAAGAATGCCGATGGCGCTCTGGCAGACCTTGAAGTTGCCCTCGGCAATGGAGAAAAGGAAGTGGAAGCCTTTTATATGAGGGCGGACCTGTATTTTCTGAAAAAGAATTACCAGAAGGCTGTTGCCGATTTTACTGTTGCGGAAACCGGAGGTAAAAAGGAAGCTGATTTGTACATGAAGCGGGGGCAGGCCAATATGGCCCTTAACCAGGGGGCTGCAGCCATAAAGGATTTTAGTGCGGCCCTGCAGCAGAACAGCCAGCTGAATGAGGCTTACCTGTTAAGAGGACAGGCTTATTTTGCAGCCCAAAATTACCCGCTGGTTATACAGGATCTGCAGAAAGCAGAGCAGGCGGGAAATAAAAATCCTGAGCTGTTTAAAATGCTGGGCTATTCCTTATACCATTCCGGTAAAAAAGGAGAGGCACTGCCTTATTTGAATAAAGCTATTGATGGAGGTGTGCAGGAAGGCCTGGCCTTCAGAATGCGGGGCTTCCTGTACCTGGCAGTCCCTGACTATAAAGCAGCAGAAAGCAATTTCAGCAAAGCGGTAAACCTTGGAGAAAAAGGAGCTGACCTGATGGAAGGACGGGCGAAAGCCCGCTTTGAAACAGGGAATTTTAAAGGAGCTATTGAAGATGCGGAGCCGCTGGGGAGTTCCCTGGCCGGTTTGCGCGGACTCGCCTGGTATGAATTGCAGGATTGGGGAAAGGCAGCTGCAGAATTGCAGGCTGCAGCGAATGCAACAGCCGATATGCGATATAAGCTGGCAAACTGCCTCTTCCGCCTTGAAAAATTTCCTGATGCCATAAAGGCTTACGACGGAGCAGAAGGTGGGGGTATCAAAGAAGCAGCACTCTATAATAACCGTGGTAAGGCAAAAGCACAGCTAAAGCAGCTGGCTCCGGCTATTGGGGATTATACAAAAGCCATCGGGCAGGATGCTTCTTTTGCTAAAGCTTATATTAACAGGGGGGCTTTACATTTTCAGCAGAAGGAATTTGCAAAAGCACAGACTGACCTTGAAAAAGCAGTTTCTCTCGGCATGGCAGAGGGGGAGGCTTTTCTTTACCTTGGTTTATCGCATTACTACCTCGGAAATTATGAGAAGGCAGTTGGTGAGTTAAATAAGGCCATTAATAGTGGCGTAAATGATAAACAGGCATGGTGGGCCCGTGGCAACAGCCGCTTTTTCCTGCGCCAGTATACTGAGGCTTTGCCGGATTTAAACAAAGCAGTTGAAGCAGGCTTCGACGACCAGCAGGTATTTTTAAGCCGTGGTATTGCCCGCTATGCAATGAGTGACCTTACAGGAGCAAAGGACGACCTGGATAAAGCAATTGCAAAAGGAGCTAAGAATGCAGAAGCCTACCACCACAGGGGCCATGCACGCTACGAAAGTCAGGACCTGGATGGAGCTATTGCCGATTTAACGGAGTCGCTGCAGTTGAATTCTTCATATGTAGCCGCATGGTCGTTGCGGGGAAATGCTTTATTCCGCCAGGAAAAGTATGAAAAGGCGGTCGGGGATTACGATAAAGCTATTGAGCTGGGTGAAAGCGACAAGGTTATCTTTAATAACCGCGGAAAAGCACTTTACCTTCTTGGAAAGTACGACCAGGCAATAGCCGATTATACGGAGGCATTAAAGATAGATGCGGCTTATTCCAAAGCACAGTCGAACAGGGGAATGGCCTATTATGCCAAAGGCGATTTTTCCAATGCTGTAATGGACCTGCAGGCGCTGGAAAAAAGTGGAACTGCCGATATTGAAACCCTTACAGTAATGGCCGACGCGGTTTACATGATGAAAGACTGGAATAAGGCTATTACTTATTATGAAAAAGCCATAGGCAAAGGAGGAAGAACGGCTTCCAATTACTTTCGCTTAGGGCATGCCTATATGGAGCAGGAAGAATTAAAAGATGCCGTACGCAGCTTTGAAGCCTCTGTGCTGGCAGACGATAAGCAGCCGGACGTTTTCCGGAAGCGCTCGCAGATTTACCTGTCGGTAAACCAGACCCGCCTGGCACTGGCCGACCTTGACAGGCTGATAAAGCTGGCTCCTGAAGATACTAATGCTTATTATAACAGGGCCACCATCCGCGATATGTCCAAAGATTTTGGAGGCGCTATAGCTGACTATACAAAGGTGATAGAGCTGAATCCGCAGGATGCCACGGCTTACTTCATGAGAGGGAATGCTGCCATGGGGCAGGAGAGCTGGGAAGTTGCTATGAATGATTACAACCGGGCCATTGACAAGGATCCATCAAAGGCTGAATTTTTCAGAAACCGTGGTTATGTAAAGCACCAGCTAAAAGATTATGAAGGTGCCTGCGAAGACTGGGAAAAGTCAAAGGGCATGGGCGACTCTAAAGCCCGCTTTTATCAAAGCCAGTATTGTAATTAAGAGGAATAGCAGGGGATAATTTTCAATAACTGAAAATTATCCCCTTTCTTTTAATACAGGTTTTACCTTCGATTCTTTTTTCCAGTGTTGCTTTCCTTTGTATAAAAAGAACTTGCTCATCGGGTAGCTGAAAACAAGGTAACCATTATAGTCAGTGCCTAAAAAACGGTGCGGAACAGAGGGGTCTTCAGCAAGGCATTCTTTTACTGCCTCAGTGTAAGCAGTGGGGCCTGTCATTTTATGCACATTGTGTGGGTACCTGTTATTTTTCAGGTTGTCAATAACCTTGTCGAGTGTTCTTTTTAAAAAAGGGTGGCCTGCATTGTAAATGAGGCCCCACTGAACAAATACCCCGGGGTGGCCTTCATTCGATACAATAGCCTCATCTGAAGGTAAAATAAAATCATCCAGTTTTTTCACAATCAGGCTGTCGATGTCAAGGTATATTCCACCTCTTTTATAAAGAACAGCATACCTGAAAAAATCAGCTTTTGCAGCTCCTATGTTGATTCTTTTATAGAGGTCAAAAATTTCTGAACCGTATTCGCTTTCAATAAAGCTTTCTATCCGGGTATCATCATAAAATTCATACTGGTAATCCGGATTTTTCTTTTTTAGCCGGTAAACATGCCACCTTGTAATTAAGGGTAGTTTGCCGGACTTGAAGGTTTGGTAAATTACTTTAGGGATTGCCATAACAAATACATTTGGCTTTAAACTTATAAAAAATACCTTTTAACAGAAGGGTTTAAAGCTATAATTATTGCAGCAGGCTGATAAAAAGCAGGAAGTATTTCATTATGCAGGGATGGATGGTGTTTTGCCGGAATCCTTTATTTCCGGTATCAGAATTAAATTTATTGTGTAGCCGGGGCTTCCGGCAGATGTGGCAGGGAAAAAAATAGCAGGTAGAGTTGGGTAAAAAATCATTAATTATGAAAAAATACTCAACCTGCTACATAAATACCATCAAAAAATTATAACCCGCAAAAAAGCCAACAAATATTAAAAAATCATGTAATGTTTAGTTGAAAAAGTCGTATCAGCTAATGGTATTTAATTCAAATATAGAGATTTAAATGATTGATATATAATAAAATATGAGAAATTTTAAATATTGTTATTTTTTACAGAAGTAAGTTAGTCATTATAAATTAACTAATTATGAAGGGGCATTTATTAAACTGTTAATCATTGCTTTTCTTTGTTCTTCCGCCCCTGCTTACAAGGTATACCCCTGCAAAAATGAATAAGCTATAGAGTCCTTTTTCCAGAGTAAAATTATCCTGCCCCAGGCTTATTGCCATAATGGAAGCAAAAAGGGGTTGCAGGTAAGCATAAATACCAACTACTGAAGAGTTAACATGGTGGAGGGCCCAGGTATTGAGCAGGTAAGCTATGAAAGTTGTAAAAACCACTACATAAATAATGGCCAGCCAGGCTTCCGCAGGAATGTGGGCCCAGTCCACCTCCATAAATTCGCGGAAAGTAAAGGGCACTACCACCAGCATAGCAAAAAAGAAAACCCATTTAATAACTGTTTGCGCTTTATACTTAGCCATGAGTGGTTTCGCCAGCACCAGGTAGGCGGCATAGGAGGCAGAGTTCAGGATAATGAGCATATCGCCGGTAAATGCCTCATTCCGGAAGCTTAATTCTTCTTTGTTTGTGATAAGCAATCCGGCACCGGTTAGCCCCAGAATTACCCCCAGAGTTTTGCGCCAGGTGATTTTTTCATTTATCAAAACAGCGGCAATCAGTAACACCATTACCGGTACCAGCGTCTGGATTACCGAGGCATTTATAGGGGTGGTGAGGTTTAGTCCTGAAAAGAAAAGGAGCTGGTTTGCAGCTACTCCCAGGAGGCCGCAAAGTGCCAGAAGGGGCATATCCTTCCGGGATACCTTTTCCTTATTCCTGATGGAAAGATTGAACAGCCAGAAAAGGATAGTTCCGAAAAACACTCTGGAAAAGATAAAGCCGAAAGGCTCAATGTATTGCGGCATTACTGCCTTTGCAATTCCGTAGTTTGCACCATAAATAAGGTTCGCCAGTAAAAGGGCGCTGTGTACCTTCCATTTTTTCATGCTGCAAAGTTAATTTTTTATCACTTTCCGGAAGGGAAGGACAGGAAAAAGCTAAAAAGTAAAAAGCTAAACCGGATCAGAAGGAGTTATAAGCAGGAAGTGTTAAATTTGAATATGGACCTTTTTGCAGATAATAAAATACAGCCTCTGGCGGAGCGTATGCGCCCTAAAGTTTTGGAAGACCTGATAGGGCAGGAGCACTTAGTGGGAACTGACGGAATACTGCGCCTGATGATACGTGCAGGCTCAGTGCCCAGCATGATCCTGTGGGGACCTCCGGGGGTAGGGAAAACAACACTGGCAAATATTATGGCGCATCAGGTAAAAGCTACTTTTTTTACCCTGAGTGCCATTAGCAGTGGTGTAAAGGAGGTAAGAGAGATTATTGCACGTGCCAAAGGCCTTAGCAGAACCATCCTTTTCATTGATGAAATACACCGCTTCAGTAAATCGCAGCAGGATGCTTTACTTGCGGCGGTGGAGAAAGGTACGATCACCCTGATAGGCGCAACCACCGAAAACCCAAGCTTTGAGGTAAATGCGGCCCTGCTTTCGCGCTGCCAGGTTTATACCCTTAAGGCACTCGATGAAGATGACCTTAAGAATCTTCTGCAAAAAGCGATGAAGGAAGATGAGCGCCTCAGGAAAAGGAATATTGAGATAAAAGAGTATGGCGCCTTATTTAAAATAAGTGGTGGCGATGCGCGTAAGCTGTTAAATCTGCTGGAGCTGGTGGCCGATAGCCTGAAGGATCCTGCTGTGATTACCGACAAGGCAGTTACGCAGATTGCACAGCAAAGAGTAGCGGTTTATGACAAAAGTGGTGAGCAGCATTATGATATTATTTCAGCCTTCATAAAATCTATTCGGGGCAGCGACCCTAATGCGGCGATATATTACCTGGCCAGAATGATTGAAGGGGGAGAAGATGTAAAGTTTATCGCACGCCGCCTCCTGATATCGGCCTCCGAAGATATTGGAAATGCCAACCCGACTGCCCTTGTAATTGCCACAAACTGTTTCCAGGCAGTAAGCATGATCGGGTACCCTGAGGCTGAGATTGTACTGGGGCAGTGTGTAACCTACCTTGCCTGCTCACCCAAAAGCAACGCAAGTTATATGGCTATTAAGGATGCCCGCAGGCTGGTTAAGGAAACCGGCGATTTGCCGGTGCCCATGCACCTGCGGAACGCACCTACCCGCATGATGAAGGAGCAGGGGTATGGAAAAGGATACCAGTATTCACATGACTATGAAAATAACTTTGTAAAGCAGGAATTCCTCCCGGAAAAACTCAGTAATACTAAGCTTTACGATCCCGGACAAAATGCCCGGGAAAATGAAATGCGTAAACGCCTGCAGCTGCTCTGGAAGGAAAAATACGGTTATTAAAAATCCTGCTGCCGCTTCATAAGTACATAATCATCTTCATCATGGATTACTTTATACCCGAAATAAGCTTTGCCGGTTGTAAGGTCTTCCTTTTTTAAGGCATCGAGTATGGTAGTTAAAGACTTGTCTTTATAGGTAAGATCTATAATAATGTATTCTGAACCCACAGAGCGTACGTGATTAAAGAAATCCTCTTTGGTGAGCTCCAGCTTATTATAGCGGTATACTAAAAGGTCAAAAGCTATTGAGCTGGATATCCTGTGATTTTCCACTTCATTGAAGAAGAAAGGAATGCTGGCGTACACATGGCTGTTAGCGGGGATGTTTTTAGCTATTTGTGCATTTCTTTCTGTAAAATGCTCTCCCTCAATAAAAATCTTTGATATGTGATGAAATTGTATGCCGGCAAATATAAGGAAGACAGCCCCTCCGGTTATAGCCTGCTTCCTTGAAAAGGGGCCGCTAAAATAGTGGTGGATAGAAATAGCAATCAGCAAAATAGCATTTGGAAGAAAGAGCAGTGCGTATTTACTGGTCAGGCTTTGGCTTATACAGGCAAGAAAAAAGGCGCAAAATAAAGGGTAGAGTAATAAATTGCGGTGGTGTTGCCATAGATATTTACCTCTCAGGAAAAGTGAAATCAGGAAAAGAATAGTAAAGGAGCCTTCCACATGGGAATGGAAATAACGCTTGTGTTCATGGAACATCCTGATAATACGATCCGTCAGTGAAAGGTCGGTTTCCTCAATGGCAGGATCTCCTTTAAACTGCCATATAAAACGCGCCCAGCTTTCCGGATCTCCTATCATGTTTATAAGATAAAAGGAGCTGACTAAGCCAGCGGCTCCGGCAAAAATAAAAGCAGGCTTATATTCTTTGTTAAGAAGTAATATAATGGTACCTGCCCCAATAAATATCAAGCCATTCAAATGAGTTACAGCGCCCAGGCCTGCGAGTAAGGCCGATATAAGTAAAGTTTGTGTTCTTTCCTTTTTTAAAAACGCCATCAGTGCATAAAAGCTGCCAAAGCCTAAGGCTGCCTGCATAACTTCGGGCCTGTAAGTAAAGCTGTAGGCGAAAAAATAAGAATGAACAAAAAGAAGTAACAGGCTAAGGAGGTAAACAGATAAAGTGCCTTTTTGAGGGGGGCGGATAAAATTTTTGCAGTAGCAGTACATGAGCAGGCAAAGGGCACCGGCGAAAACCAGTATAAATGCCCTTAGTAATGACAAAGATAAGCCAAAAAGAGAAATAATGCCGGCGCCTGACCATATGAATAATTTGTGATATACCAACAGTTCATTCTCCCATCCCACACCGGTGCCGGCATACATATTTGCTTTTACCTTTCCTGTTTTTGCCAGCCAGTAAGCATGTTCTCCTAAAATGGCCTCATCGATATGCAAACCTCTGTCGGGCATAGTAAAGAAGTACACACCTGCAATAAGAAGTAAAGCGGCCAGCAATGCCTTTTGATAGTTTAACAGGAAAAAGTGCTCCTTATTTGCGGAAGGTTGCTGTGGAATTGAAAAAGTTTTTTTAATTAAATTCATGAAGTGCTTTACTATAAATTTCTATAGTTTTTTGAGCAGTAATCTTTTTGTCAAACCCCTTAACCACCTGGTGTGCATTTTTCGCAAATTTTTTGCGTAAATCAGGAGATTGGTAAAGGCGCTGAATCGCCTGAGATAATGTTAAATAATCTCCCGGAGCGGCCAGCAGGCCTGTTTTTTCGTGTTCCACAATTTCAGGGATGCCTCCTGCGGCAGTGGAAACAACCGGAAGGCAGCTGGCAAAAGCATCCAGGATGCTGGAGCCTAATCCCTCATTACGTGAGGTGAAAAGGAAAATATCCAGTTCATGGATAAACTGCCCTGCTTTTGGGACAAAGCCGGTAAAACAAACCTTTTCTTCAATTTTAAGGGCTTTGCAAAATTCCTGCATTTCCTGCTTTTCAGGCCCTTCTCCTATGGCTAAAAAAATAATAGGTTCGCCTGGCAGAGATTGAAGGACATGCTGAGCTGTACGAAAGAATGTTCTGTAATCTTTTTCTTTGGTAAAGGCAGCCGTGGTGCCAATAAGAAAAGCCGTCTCAGGAAGGTTATACTGAGTTTTTAAGAAATTTATTTTGTTGTCAGGGTTAAATAAGGCGTTATCAATGCCACTATATACTACACAGGTTTTGTCCTTATCCGAAACGAGGGGTAAAATTTCCTGCCGGACAGCCTCCGTTACACAAATAATTTTCCGGAGCCTGGAGTGGTTATATTTCAGCTTATTAATAAAATTACCTTTAACATTAAAAGCTACTCTCCGGCTGAGGATTATGGGAACGCGGAGGCCCATCAGGTCTGCCAGCCATGTAATACCATATCCTTTTGAGCTATGAACATGAATCAGGTCCGGCTTCCATTCGCTGCAAAGTTTTTTAAGTTGCCTGGCAGAAGCAATATCCATGCTGTTCCGGAAAGGAAGGCTTTTGTAAGGGATTTTCATTCTTTCGCAATATTCCTCAAAGGCAGAGCCTTTCCGGCAGGCGACCATTACCTCAGCTTTGTGTTCCGACAGCTCATTAATCAGATAAGCTATCTGCTGCTCTCCACCTCTCCACGCTTTTTCTGAACTTATTTGTAAAATCTTCAAGCTTATATATGGTATTTCTTGTGGCGGATAAAGATAAATAAAAATCTGTATAAGAAAAGGCTAAATGTTCTGCGGCTTATGAAGTAATGCCGTCGCCCGTATATTGAGTGTAATGTTTAATGTTAAGCTGACTGATTGTTTTTATGCAGCTCCTTCAGTTTTACATATTTCAAAAATTTTCCAAAAGCAGAGATTATGCAAATAGTAAAACCATACCAGCCCCCGGTAAAGCCCCGCTGAAAAAAATATTTTTTTATAAAAGTAAATAAAGGATTCAGAACAATTTTTGCTGTCGGTGATTTTTTTCCTTTCCGGAAAGCTTCTCTGGCTGCAATGGTGGAAAACGAATTTGTTTGCGTAATATGCTGTGAAATGTTATAATAGGAATAATGCAGTAGATCGCCTTTTAAAAAGGCTGTTGATGCATTTTTATCCATCATTACTTTGTCATGCGGGTTTGTGCCTCCCCATTTTCCTTTTCTTTTATCCCAAAGCCTGAGCTTAACATCGGGGTACCAGCCGGCATATTTTACCCAATGGCCGCAATAATTCGTCAGCCGGTTAAAGTGGAAGGCATCGTGGGTGCGGTTCTTTTTTACTTCGAGAATAGAAGCTTTTAATTCGTCTGTAAGGGCCTCGTCGGCGTCCAGGGCCAGTACCAGAGGGTAGGCTGCACTTTCCACAGCAAAGTTTTTCTGCTCAATATGTCCCCCGAAAGGGTTCAGAATAAAAGTTGCTCCAAATTCTTTGCAAATGGCTGCTGTTTTATCGGTAGAATATGAATCAATCACCACAATTTCATCTGCTATTCCCTGCAGGGAGCGGAGGCAGCGGGCAATGTTTTTTTCTTCATTCAAAGTAATAATAACTGCAGATATTTTTTCCATATTGAGGCAGGCTGGTAAATATGAATGCCCGGCAAAACTACGAAAATTTTATTCTATTAATTGGGGCTTGTTTTTCATACTTAGTATATAATTCTACTTTTGTTAAAATTTTAAAAAAGCAAATGAAAATCAGCGGGTTTACCTTTGTTAAAAATGCCACTAAACTTTACATCCCTGTAAAGGAATCAATCAGTTCCATTCTTCCCCTGGTAGATGAATTCTGGATAGCATTAGGAAAAGGAGATCCGGATGACCGGACCAGGGAAGAGATTGAAAGTCTGAATTCGGATAAGATCCGGATTATAGAAACGGACTGGGATGTTCCCTCATATCCTAAGAACACTATTTTTGCTCAGCAAACCGATATTGCCAAAGTAAAATGTACCGGCGACTGGTTATTTTACCTGCAGTGCGACGAAGCAGTACATGAAAAGTATCTTGAGACCATAAAGAGGGATTGTGAAAAATACCTGCACGATGAGGAAGTGGAAGGGATTTTATTCCGTTATAAGCATTTTTGGGGTGATTATGAGCACTATCATGTAACTCACAACTGGTATCCAAAGGAGATACGTATTATCCGGAACAGGCCGGATATCCACTCCTGGAAAGATGCCCAGTCTTTCAGGAAGTTTAAGGATTTTGATTATACCTTTGAAGACTATTCAAAAAAAGAAGGAACGAAAAAATTAAAGGTTGCCCTTACAGATGCTTACGTTTACCATTATGGCTGGGTAAGACCTCCTGCCATGATGTCGTATAAGAACAGGAGCAGCAGCACTACTTACCATGGCGCAAAAAAATCGCAGGAGCTGTTGAAAGATATGCCGGAGGTGTATGATTACGGCCCCCTGAATCGCCTGCCAAGGTTTACAGAAAGCCACCCTGCTGCAATGGAAGGCTGGATAAAAAAGTTCGACTGGCAGCACCAGCTCCGCTACGATGGCCCTGTCAGGTTAAATAAAAACCGGCCCATGCCCAAGCATGAAAGGTTAAAGTACAGAATTGTTACTTTCCTGGAGCAAAAGGTTTTAAACGGCCGGCAGATTGGAGGTTTCAAAAACTATAAGATAATCCGGAAGTGAATTTTAACAGGGAAACCTGCTTCTGTTGCCATTCCGGAGATTAATTTTTTAAAGCAGGAGGAATGGCAGCGTTACCTTCCTCTTCCCGGAATTTTTTGAACGGGGACTTACTGAATAGTAAAACCAGTTGATTTTTGCCTGTAATTTAGTAATTTATGTAAAAATAACTTCCTGCAATCTTCGCCGGCCGGCTCAGAATTTTAAGCAGGAAAGGGGTGCAGGTGGAAAAAGGATTTTCGTTTATTTCACGGATAGCTTAACTTTATTCTGTGCAATGAGTTGCTATATTCTATACAGGAAATGGAGAGCATCCATAAACAGTATTTTTTAATAACGGTTATTTAGTTAGTTTAGACCTTTAATTTTAAGTTTTTATGGCAGAAGAAGAAAGCGAAAACCAACGATATTCGGAAAGGCAGAAAGTCAAAATATTTGACGGTGAGTTTCTTCCGCATATCGACGCGATGTATAACTTCGCCTACAGGCTCACCTACGACGAGGATGATGCCAAGGATCTGGTGCAGGAAACCTACCTCAAGGCTTTCCGGTTTATTAATTCATTTGAAGAAGGAACCAATGCGAAAGCATGGCTGTTCCGGATATTGAAAAACAGCTTCATTAATGATTACCGGAAAAAGAGCAAAGAGCCTAATAAGGTAGATTATAATGATGTGGAATCTTATTATAATTCGGAAGATGCAAATGCCGAGATTACGCCAGACCTCCGGGTAGAGGCTCTTCAGGATATGATAGGCGATGAAGTATCAAATGCTTTGAATTCGCTTGCAGTGGATTTCAGGACGGTTATTATCCTTTGCGACCTTGAAGGGTTTACTTATGAGGAAATGGCAAAGATTCTGGACATTCCTATAGGAACAGTCCGGTCCCGTTTGCACCGTGCCCGTAACCTGTTGAAAGAGAAACTGAGATCTTACGCCCAGTCAATGGGATATTGATAAATTGTAAAAAATTAACACTAACTAAAGACCGAATTTTTCCGGCTAAACCAATGTAATGATGGAAAACAACGAAAAGACACAGTGCAAGGACCATGCCAGGTGTATGGAATTGCTGCAGCTGATTCTGGATGGAGAAGCAAGCGAGAGTGAAAAAGAATACTACTATGCTCACATGGAAAAATGTATGCCGTGTTACAAAGAGCATGATCTCGAATCTGCTATTCGCAGAGTGCTTAAAACCAATATTGAGAAGAAGGAAGTCCCGGCAGATCTTATCAACTGCATCAAATCCAAAATCAAAGAAACTGTTTAATCTTTCATGCATCAGGGAAAAGCAATTATATTCTCGGCCCCTTCAGGATCGGGTAAAACAACTATAGTAAAACATCTCTTAGAGACTAACGAAAATTTAGGCTTTTCAATATCGGCCTGTACCCGCGATAAGAGGGGGCGCAAAGAAGAGAACGGGAAAGATTATTATTTCCTTACCCCGGAAGAGTTTAAAGCAAAAATAGATAAAGACGAATTTGTAGAATGGGAAGAAGTATACGCAGGTAATTTTTACGGGACCCTTAAGTCGGAGGTAGAGCGGATATGGGCGCAGGGGAAACATGTTATTTTTGATGTTGATGTAAAAGGAGGTCTTCATTTAAAAGAATATTTCAGGGAAAAGGCGCTTGCAGTATTTGTAAAGGTGCCTTCGCTTGAAGTTTTGGAGCAGCGTTTAACTGACCGCCAAACCGATAGCTCTTCCAGTATCTCTCAAAGGCTTTTTAAAGCAAAGTTTGAAATGAGCTTTGAAAGTAAGTTTGATATATCGCTTATTAATGAGGATCTGGAGGCATCGCTGAAGAAAGCTCAGGATCTTGTTGATACCTTTATTAAATATGGAACGATAACGGTTTAACCTGTGAAAATCGGATTATTTTTTGGTTCATTCAACCCTATTCATATAGGGCACCTCCTGATTGCCAATACAATGGTGGAGGATACTGATATGGAAAGAATCTGGTTTGTTGTTTCTCCGCTAAACCCATTTAAAAGCAGCAATTCGCTCCTGCATGAGTTCGACAGGCTTGAAATGGTGGAACTGGCTGTGGAAGATAACTTCTGGCTGGAAGCCACCGATGTGGAGTTTACTATGCCAAAGCCAAGCTATACTATCGATACGCTCGCCTGGTTAAGTGAAAAGCATCCGGAGCATGAATTCAGGCTGATAATTGGGGAGGACAATCTTAATAGCTTTCCAAGGTGGAAAAACCATGAAGTAATTCTGGAGCAGTATGGCTTGTATGTTTATCCGAGGCCTGGCAGTAAAAAATCAGTGTTGAAAGACCATCCGAATGTGCGAATGGTAGAGGCACCGTTGGTGGATATATCGGCTACTTTTATACGAAAGCGTTTACAGGAATATAAATCGATCAGGTATCTGGTGCCTGATAAAGTAATAGACCTTATTCAGATCAGAAAATTTTATGTATAAATTAAAAAAAAGCCTGGTATTGCTGCCAGGCTTCTTTTCTTGCTATTATTACAGACAGCTCATCACTATCCTTTCTCAGAACTGAAGGCTCAGGACTAACTCTAAACTGTAAGGATTTCCTTTTCTTTTTTAGTGAAAAGCTCATCCAGTTTTTCAGTGTAGTGGTTGGTAAGTGCCTGTACCTGCTCTTCACCTTTTTTTATACTGTCTTCTGAGATACCTTCATTTTTGAGCTTGCCAATAGAGTTATTGGAGTCTTTCCTGATATTCCTCACGCTGATTTTTCCCTGCTCAATCTCCTGCTTTGCCTGCTTTACCAGTACCTGCCGGCGCTCTTCAGTTAAAGGGGGAATGTTCAGGCGAACAACCTCTCCGTCGTTTTGAGGAGCCAGGCCAAGGTCGCTGTTGGTAATAGCCCTTTGTATTTCGTTGATCAGGCTGCGCTCGAAGGGTTTAATAATGATACTGCGGGCATCAGGGGTATTGATGCTGGATACCTGTTGAATTGCGGTAGGGGTTCCATAATATTCCACCATAATACCATCGAGCATATTTGGCATAGCTTTGCCTGCTCTTATTTTGGTTAGTTCATGGCCGGTGTGGTCCACAGCTTTTCTCATAAGGTCTTTGGCCTCATCGAGGTACATTTGTATTTCTTCTTCCATTACTATGATAAGTTAAAATAAGTTTAAATCGAACAGTGGGTAAGTGGCCGCAGCCACAGGCTCTTTATATAAATGGAAAAAATAACTTAAAAGTTATCAGCCGGCAATGGGTATTTATTGCCGGCTGTAATAAATTTTTATACAGTAATAAGAGTTCCTACCTGTTCGCCCACTACCAGATTGTGCAGGTTGCCGGGCTTGTTCATGTCAAATACAATGATGGGGAGGTTGTTTTCCTGGCAAAGGGTAATGGCAGTCATGTCCATTACATTCAGGCCCTTCTGGAATACATCCTTAAAAGAGATATTGCTGTATCGTTCAGCAGTAGGGTCTTTTTCAGGGTCGGCAGAATATACTCCGTCCACACGGGTTCCTTTAAGTACTATATCGGCTTCTATTTCTATAGCCCGCAACGATGCGGTTGAGTCTGTGGTGAAATAGGGGTTGCCAATACCTGCTCCAAAAATAACAATTCGTCCTTTTTCGAGGTGGCGTACTGCGCGGCGGCGGATAAAAGGTTCACAAACCTGTTCAATTTTAAAGCCCGACATTAAGCGGGTAAACATCCCATGCTTTTCCAGGATACTTTGTAAGGCCATGGCATTGATTACGGTTGCCAGCATGCCCATATAATCGCCCTGAACACGGTCGATTCCGGTACGCTCGGCCTGAATGCCACGGTAAATGTTACCTCCGCCAATTACAATGGCCAGCTCAATGCCCAGGTCCTTTACCTTTTTAATTTCGTTCGCATACTGTTCCAGCCGCTGGGCGTCAATACCAAACTGCTGGTTTCCCATCAGGGCTTCTCCGCTAAGTTTAAGTAGTATCCTTTTGTATTTCATGAGGGGGTGATATTTTATTGCCGCAAATATAGGATAATGTGCATGGCTTTCCTATAATAAAAAATTGGTTTGTTCTAAAATGTGGGGTAAGTGCTCCGGCAGAGCAATAAAAAAAATGAAAAAAGATGAAGGCGTGAGGGGATCAAAACTCGATCAGAACCTGGTTCTTTTCCACGCTGTCTCCCTTTTTTACTTTAATGGCCTTTACAATTCCTTCGCCGGGGCTTTTTAAAACGTTTTCCATTTTCATGGCCTCCAGAATCATAATAGTGTCACCTTTTTTTACTTCAGCTCCTTCCTGCACCTTAATGTCGAGGATCAGGCCGGGCATGGGTGCTTTTACCTGATTAATTTTCGCGCTGGCTATGCCGGCCATGCCCAGTTTTTCCAGCAGCAGATCGTAACGGTCTTTAAGCTGTACCTCCATTTTACGGCCGTTAATTTTCAGGATGAATTTTTTCTCTTCCTGCTGAACGTTTACCACCTCCAGACGGTAGGATTTTCCCTTCCGGATCAGGTGGTAAAGGTTGCCGGAAACCGGCTGAATATCCCACTCAAAAAGCTCCTCATTGACTTTTATCTCTTTTTCAGCATAGTTAATATGGTAATTAATGCCGTTATTTACGTTAGCCTGGTACATGCCAATTTTTTATTTAAAACCTTTCGGCTGTTAAGTTATTAATAAATAGTTAATCCTGAAATCATTAAGAAGAAATCATGAGTGAACGCAGATTTTTACATTATTCCTTTTTTGTACTTTTAAGTTTGTTTGCTGCCTGTAAGTCAGCAGATACCACACGAACCGGACCACAGCAATTACCCGATACCACTGCACAGATATCCCGGCCTGCCGATAGTGCAGTCATGCAGGTGGAGCCGGATCTTCCCTCGCATAAAGATTACCGTGCCTCCCGTACCCGCCTGCACGATCTGGTACATACCCGGCTGGATGTAAGCTTCGACTGGCAGAATCAGTACCTGAATGGTGTGGCCACCCTGGAACTTGTTCCTCACTTTTACCCGCAGTCGGAATTGGTGCTGGATGCAAAAGGTTTTGAGCTGCACAAAGTGAGTCTGCTGAAGGGCTCAAAAAATACGCCTCTGCGCTATGAATACGACGGTGAGCAGCTAATTATTCAGCTGGATAAAGAGTACAGGCGGGGAGAAAACTACTTTGTTGAAATTACCTATACAGCTAAACCTGACGAAAGGCAAACCGGAGGTAGTGCAGCAATTACCTCAGATAAGGGTTTGTATTTTATAAACCCTTTGGGCGAAGATCCGGAAAAGCCGCGCCAGATATGGACCCAGGGGGAAACAGAGGCTAACTCAGCCTGGTTTCCTACTATTGATGCACCAAACCAGCGGAGTACCCAGGAAATGTATATCACGGTTAATAACCGCTATAAAACAATTTCGAACGGAACCCTGGTAAGCTCCTCCCTTCAGAATGACAGTATCCGTACCGACTACTGGAAAATGGATAAATCTCATGCACCCTACTTGTTTATGATGGCTGTTGGTGAGTTTGCACGGGTGGATGACGAGTGGAATGGAATTGAGGTCGATTATTATGTGGAGCCGGAATTTGAAAAGTATGCCAAAGCTATTTTCGGGAATACTCCGGAAATGCTCAGCTTTTTTTCTGATAAGCTGGGGTATCCCTACCCATGGGATAAATACGCGCAGGTAGTAGTGCGGGATTATGTTTCGGGCGCCATGGAAAACACCAGTGCATCCATTTTCATGGAAGCCCTGCAGGTAGATGACCGGGAGTTGCTTGATAATGACTGGGACTACATTATTGCCCACGAACTTTTTCACCAGTGGTTTGGCGACCTTGTAACTACTGAGTCGTGGAGTAACCTTCCGCTGAACGAAGCTTTTGCCACCTATGCCGAGTATTTGTGGAGTGAATACAAGTATGGTGATGATGCGGCTGCAAACACCCTAATGAAAGAGGCTGCCTCATACTTCAGCGAAGCAGAAACAAAGCAGGTCGACCTGATCCGCTTTTATTATGACGATAAAGAAGATATGTTCGATAACCACTCATATGCAAAGGGAGGCCGTATTTTACATATGCTAAGGAAGTATGTAGGTGATGAGGCTTTTTTTGCCTCCCTGCAGCACTACCTGAAAAAGAATGAATACAAGCCTGTGGAAGTTCATAATCTGCGCCTTGCTTTTGAAGAGGTTACCGGAGAAGATTTAAACTGGTTCTTTAATCAGTGGTTCCTTGCCTCGGGCCATCCGCAGCTGGAAGTGGAAGAAGAATACAGAGAGGGAGAGCTGGTTTTAAAAGTAAGGCAGACACAGAATTTCCTGACTACCCCATTGTATAAACTTCCGCTTTATGTGGATGTTTTTACAGGAGGTGAGAGAAAGCGGTTTGCGGTTGAAATAACGGAGCGTTATCAGGAAATAAAATTAGAGACAGGAATGGAGCCTGACCTGGTGGTTTTTGATGCGGAGGAGCAGTTACTTGCTGAAATATCGTATGAGAAAACAGCAGAGGAGTACAGATACCAGTATACGCATGCGGAACATTTTATTTCCAGATATAATGCTCTGGAGAAATTACTGGAGGCAGGTGGGCTGGCAGATGGTGAAAACAGGAAGGTTTTTCTTGCTGCTTTAAATGATAAATCATCATTTATGAGAAGGCTGGCTGTGGGGGCTTTTGATAGCTATGAAGGAGCCGGTAAAGCAAATGTGGAGGCTGCAGTCGCAAGGCTGGTAAGTGATGAGGAATCGCTGGTAAGGGCTGATGCTCTCAATATTCTTGCATCTTTAAATCCCGGGGCATACAGGGAGCAGTTCAGGAAAGGACTGGAGGACAGGTCTTATTCAGTAATTGCAGCTTCAATTTACGGGTACAGCAAAACCGATGCCCCTGACAAGGAGGCTTTGTTCGGAAACTATGAGGATGTGAATAATGCAGATATAACACTGGCGCTGGCCGATTACTATATACAGAACCAGGCAGGGGACAGGTACGACTGGTTTAAAAAGAGGCTGAAAAAACAGTCAGGAAGCGACCTCTATTATTTTCTGAATTATTTTGGCCAGTATGTAAGCGGACAGCCGGATGATGTAATACAGGATGCTGCACAGTTACTGGAAGATTATGCAAGAAATAATCCCGCATATTATGTGCGCTATTCTGCCTTTGCTGCTCTGGCTCTCCTGGAGAAGCTGCCAAACCAGGCTGCTTTGCTGAAAGAAATTGCAGAACAGGAGGAGGACCCAAGACTGCAGCAGGCCTACAGCAGATTCTTTTAACAGACAAGAAAAAAAGTAAAGAAACAAAAGCAGCTGTAATTTTATGGCTGCTTTTTGTTTATACCATTAAAAATCAGGGAAATACAGCAATTTTGAGGGTTGGGAAAAGGAGTGCACCGATGATGATCTGCAATTTTTTTAAAAAATTTTCAGCGTATTGTTTGATTGTTATAAAAAAGGGTATACTTTTGCACACTCTTAAACGGGAACACGGCTTCAAAAGCAGTACCAGAAAAGAGAAAAAAAATGGGGAGATACCAGAGCGGCCAAATGGGGCGGACTGTAAATCCGCTGGGAAACCTACGCAGGTTCGAATCCTGCTCTCCCCACAGAACTTATTTTTAAAAATTTGTTTAATTGAATAAAAATAAGTTGTTTTGCAATACTGAAAAATTACAAGCGGGAGTAGCTCAGCTGGTAGAGCGATAGCCTTCCAAGCTATAGGTCGCGAGTTCGAACCTCGTCTCCCGCTCAACAGGCCCGGTTAATTTAACCGGGCCTTTAAGCCGAGATAGCTCAGGGGTAGAGCGCATCCTTGGTAAGGATGAGGTCGTGGGTTCAATTCCCATTCTTGGCTCTTAATTCGTTTGTAATTTTTCGTATTTTCAGTCGATTACTAAACTAAACTGAGGATTTTCAAATATGGCTAAAGAAAATTTTGACCGTTCCAAACCACACCTGAATATTGGTACTATTGGTCACGTTGACCACGGTAAGACTACTTTGACTGCTGCAATATCAAAGGTATTGGCAGGAAAAGGACTTGCAACAATGAGAGACTTTTCTTCAATTGACAACGCTCCTGAAGAAAAAGAACGTGGTATTACAATTAACACTTCTCACGTAGAATATCAGACTGAGAAGCGTCACTATGCACACGTTGACTGTCCTGGTCACGCTGACTATGTGAAAAACATGATTACCGGTGCTGCCCAGATGGACGGTGCTATCCTTGTGGTGGCTGCAACTGACGGTCCAATGCCTCAAACCCGTGAGCACATCCTGCTTTCACGTCAGGTAGGTGTACCTGCCCTGGTTGTGTTCCTTAACAAAGTTGACCTTGTAGACGACGCAGAGCTTTTAGAGCTTGTGGAGATGGAAGTACGCGAACTGTTAAGCGAGTATGACTTTGACGGTGATAATATTCCGATCATTTCAGGTTCTGCACTTGGTGGTTTGAATGGAGAGCCTCAGTGGGTTGAGAAGATTGAAGAATTGATGAACACAGTTGATGAGTTCATTCCTGAGCCTGAGCGTTTAACTGACCAGCCGTTCCTTATGCCAATCGAAGACGTGTTCTCTATTACAGGTCGTGGTACTGTAGCAACAGGTCGTATCGAGCGTGGTATTGTTAACTCTGGTGAGCCTGTGGAAATTATGGGTATGGGCGCTGAGAAACTTACTTCAACTGTAACGGGTGTGGAGATGTTCCGTAAGATCCTTGACCGTGGTGAAGCCGGTGATAACGTAGGTATCCTTTTAAGAGGTATTGAAAAGAGCCAGATCCGTCGTGGTATGGTTATCTGTAAGCCTAAGTCTGTGAACCCACACAAAAAGTTCAAGGCTGAAATCTACGTACTTTCAAAAGAAGAAGGTGGTCGTCACACTCCATTCTTTACTAAATATCGTCCTCAGTTCTACTTCCGTACCACTGACGTAACAGGAACTATTGTTCTTCCTGAAGGAGTAGAAATGGTAATGCCTGGTGATAACGTATCTATCGAAGTTGAACTGATCCAGCCTATCGCTATGGAGAAAGGTCTTCGCTTTGCGATCCGTGAAGGTGGCAGAACTGTAGGTTCTGGTCAGGTAACTGAAATTTTGGAATAAGATAATTATATATCATATAAAGCGTTCCGAAATATTTTTCGGAACGCTTTTGTATGTAATATAAAAGTCTTATCTTTGCAGCTCTCTTTAAAAGGGGGTAAACACGGGTGTAGCTCAATTGGTAGAGTGGCGGTCTCCAAAACCGTAGGTTGTAGGTTCGAGACCTACCACCCGTGCAAAAATTAAAGCAATGGAAAAACTTAAATCATTTGTGGCTGAGTCTTATGATGAGATGATGCACAAAGTATCATGGCCAAAATACAGAGAGCTGCAAAGTAGCTCGGTGCTGGTTCTGGTTGCTTCCCTGATCTTTGCTTTGGTAATATGGGCAATGGACAGAGTGTTCGAAGGTGCCCTTGAATGGTTTTATAACCAATTTTAACATCGCCTAACTATTACAAATGAGCGAATTAAAGTGGTATGTTCTGAGGGTTGTCAGCGGCCAGGAAAAGAAAATAAAGTCTTACCTTGATACGGAAGTACAAAGGGCAGGGCTGCAGGAGTATATTCCTCAGGTGTTGATCCCGTCGGAGAAGGTCTATGAAATGCGGAATGGAAAGAAAAGAGTACGTGAGCGTAATTTTTTTCCTGGATATGTTATAGTTTCAGCAGATTTAAGCCACGGTGAGGCGTATCATGTGATAGATACTATTCCTGGTGTTATTGGCTTTCTGGGGTCAGGTGAGGGGAGTGCAAAAACTCCTGTTCCGCTCCGTCAGTCAGAAATTAACAGGATATTAGGAAGGGTTGATGAAGTAGAGGATGCGGGCGAAAAGCTGGAAACTCCATATATAGTAGGCGAGTCTGTAAAAGTAATGGATGGTCCTTTTAGTGGATTTACCGGAACGGTTGAGGAAGTTTTTGAAGAACGTAAAAAACTCAACGTAATGGTGAAGATTTTCGGTCGTAATACTCCGGTAGAGTTGAATTACATGCAAGTAGAAAAACAAGAATAGCACAATGGCTAAAGAAGTTACTGGTTATCTGAAATTGCAAATTAAAGGTGGGGCAGCGAACCCTTCTCCACCTGTGGGTCCTGCCTTGGGTAGTAAAGGGCTTAATATCATGGAGTTCTGTAAGCAATTTAATGCCAGAACCCAGGACAAAGCTGGACAAATTGTGCCAGTACTCCTTACAATTTACTCCGATAAATCATTCGAGTTTGTTGTAAAGACCCCTCCAGCCCCGGTATTGCTCATGAACGCAGCGAAAGCTAAGAAAGGTTCTTCAGAGCCAAACCGAAATAAAATAGGTTCAGTTACCTGGGATCAGGTAAAGGAAATTGCAGAAACTAAAATGCCTGACCTGAACGCTTTTGAAATTGCATCTGCCATGAGAATGGTGGCTGGTACAGCCCGCAGCATGGGTATTAAAGTGACAGGTGATGCTCCTTGGGAAAACGTTTAATTGAAGATGGCAAAGTTAACTAAAAAACAGAAAGAGGCTAACAGCAAATTAGATCCTAATAAGAGTTACTCTCTTGAGGAGGCTGCAGCCCTGGTGAAGGAAATTTCCTTAACCAAATTTGACGCTTCAGTAGATCTGGATGTAAGGTTAGGTGTAGATCCACGTAAAGCAGACCAAATGGTACGCGGAGTGGTGGCACTTCCTCATGGTACAGGTAAGGATGTAAAAGTTCTTGTGCTTTGTACTCCGGATAAGGAGCAGGAAGCGAAAGATGCCGGAGCTGATTTTGTAGGTCTTGATGACTATATCGCTAAGATTGAAGGTGGCTGGACAGATATTGATGTGATCATCACTATGCCAACTGTTATGGCTAAAGTGGGTAGATTAGGTCGTGTTTTAGGTCCGCGTGGCTTAATGCCTAACCCGAAAGCCGGAACAGTTACTATGGAAGTAGGAAAAGCTGTTCAGGAGGTGAAGACAGGTAAGATCGACTTTAAAGTTGATAAATTTGGAATCATCCACGCCAGCATCGGTAAAGTGTCTTTTGATGCTGCGAAAATTCAGGAGAACATTTCTGAAATGATGCAGACAATTGGAAAGCTGAAGCCATCTGCTGCAAAAGGAACCTATGTAAAAAGCGTATACTTGTCAAGCACTATGAGCCCAAGTATATCTATTGACAAAAGCACGATAGCAGGAATATAATCATGACAAGAGAAGAAAAAGCACAGATTATAGATGAGCTGAAGCAAAAGTTCCAGGATAATCCTCACTTTTATGTTACCAATCCATCAGGAATGACTGTAGCACAGGTGAATGAATTCCGCAGAATTTGCTTCAAAAATAATATTGAATACAGGGTTGTAAAAAACACCTTTATCAAGAAAGCCTTAGAATCTCTTGACACGGATTATGTTCCATTTCATGATGAAGTATTAACAGGCTTTTCAGGTGTAATGTTTGTAAAGGAAAATGCAAAAGCACCGGCAAATGCAATCATTGAATTCAAGAAGAAATATAAAGATAAACTGACCTTAAAGGGTGCTTCCATCGATACCGATCTCTTTATAGGTGCAGACCAACTGGAAACACTTAGCAAGCTTAAATCTAAAGAAGAGCTTGTTGGTGAAATCATTGGACTCCTTAACTCTCCAATCCAGAATGTGCTGGGCGGCCTTAACAGCGGCAAGCATATATTGGCTGGTCTTGTTAAGACCCTCTCAGAACGTTAAAAATCGAATTGTAAACTAATTAAATTAAATTATCTAAAATGGCAGATTTAAAAGCATTTGCAGAGCAGTTAGTTAACTTAACCGTTAAAGAAGTTAACGAATTGGCTACTATCCTTAAAGACGAGTACGGTATTGAACCAGCTGCTGCTGCTGCTCCTGTAATGGCTGCAGGTGGTGGAGCTGAGGGTGAGGCTGCTGCTGAGCAAACAGAATTCGATGTAATCCTGAAAGCTGCAGGTAGCGCGAAACTGGCAGTTGTAAAACTTGTAAAAGAACTTACCGGTCTTGGTCTGAAAGAAGCAAAAGAAATCGTTGACAGCGCTCCTAAAGCAATTAAGGAAGGTATCGCAAAAGACGAAGCAGAAGCACTTAAGAAACAACTTGAAGAAGCTGGTGCTGAAGTAGAATTGAAATAAAAAAATGGACCGTTTTAACTGGTCCGCCAAATAGTTTAGGCCTGGCTCTGAGTCAGGTCTTTTCCTGTTTGTACCTAAATAGAGTTCAGGCCCTTTTCAGCTGAACTAATAACAATTTATTTAAGTTGTACAAACACAAATCGGTTTATTTGGATCCTTTAAATTTCTACAGACTTGGCTAATACAAATATCAAAGAACGGATTAATTTTTCCTCTATAAAATCTGTAATGGATTATCCTGATTTCCTGGAAGTTCAATTGCAGTCTTATAAAGATTTCCTTCAATTAGAAACACCGGCCGAAAAGCGAACCCAGGAGGGTCTTTTCAAAGTTTTTTCCGAGAACTTCCCTATAAGTGATTCACGGGAAAATTTTGTGCTTGAATTTATAGATTATCTTGTTGACCCCCCTAAATATTCTGTGGAAGAATGTATAGACAGGGGTCTTACTTATGCAGTTCCGCTGAAGGCCAAACTAAGGCTTTCCTGTAACGATGAGGATAATGAAGACTTTGAAACTATTGAGCAGGAGGTATTTCTGGGGAATATCCCATACATGACCGAAAAAGGATCGTTCGTGATCAATGGAGCGGAAAGAGTAATTGTTTCCCAGCTTCACAGATCCCCCGGAGTATTCTTTGCCCAGAGCAAGCATACTAACGGAACGAAATTGTATTCTGCCAGAATCATACCTTTTAAAGGATCATGGATAGAATTTGCTACAGACGTTAATAACGTGATGTATGCTTATATAGACCGGAAGAAAAAATTTCCTGTAACAACCCTGCTCCGCGCCATTGGTTATGGTACAGATAAAGAAATATTAGACCTTTTTGGTCTTTCAGAAGAAATAGATGCCACCAAGGCAAACCTTAAAAAGGTTGTGGACAGAAAACTTGCAGCCCGTGTGCTGAGAACATGGACTGAAGATTTCGTGGATGAAGATACAGGAGAAGTGGTTTCAATTGACAGAAATGAAGTTCTGTTAGAAAGAGACTCTGTGCTGACTGAAGAAGATATTGATGTGATCCTGGATTCAGGAACAAAATCAATTATCCTTCACCGCGAAGATATCAATGTTAACGATTATACTATTATATACAACACCCTTCAGAAGGATAATTCAAACTCCGAGAAAGAAGCGGTGGAAACTATATACCGTCAGCTTCGGAACACTGAAGCTCCTGACGAACAAACAGCACGTGAGGTAATTCAAAGTCTTTTCTTCAGCGATAAGCGTTATGATCTTGGAGAAGTAGGCCGTTACCGTATTAACAAAAAGCTAGGGCTGGAAATAGCTTCTGATGTTAAAGTTTTAACAACTGAAGATATTATCAGTATCGTTAAATTCCTTATTACACTCATCAACTCCAAAACTGTGGTTGATGATATTGACCACCTCAGCAACCGCCGGGTACGTACGGTGGGTGAGCAGCTTTACGCTCAGTTTGGTGTTGGTCTTGCCCGTATGGCACGTACTATTAAGGAAAGAATGAACGTTCGTGATAACGAAGAATTCAAACCTGTTGACCTGATCAACGCCAGAACGCTTTCTTCTGTTATTAACAGTTTCTTTGGAACAAATCAGCTGAGCCAGTTTATGGACCAGACCAACCCGCTTGCGGAGGTTACCCATAAACGCCGTATGTCAGCTCTTGGGCCTGGTGGCCTGAGCCGTGAGCGTGCCGGTTTTGAGGTACGTGACGTTCACTATACTCACTATGGCCGTTTGTGTACTATTGAAACCCCTGAAGGACCAAACATTGGTCTTATCTCTTCGCTATGCGTGCATGCGAAAGTGAACCACATGGGATTCATAGAAACACCGTACCGTAAGGTTGATGAGACAGGAAAAGTTACAACAGACGTAATTTACCTTACTGCTGAAGAAGAAGATACTCATAACATTGCACAGGCAAATGCGCCTCTTGATGAGGTAGGCCATTTTGTTAACGACAGGGTTAAAGCCCGTTACGAAGGTGACTTCCCGGTGGTGGAGCCTAATCAGTTAACATACATGGACATTGCGCCTAACCAGATTGTTTCAGTGGCAGCATCCATGATTCCATTCCTGGAACATGACGATGCTAACCGTGCACTGATGGGATCTAACATGCAGCGCCAGGCAGTACCTTTATTGAAGCCTCAGGCGCCGATTGTAGGAACTGGTCTTGAAGGAAGAGTTGCCCGTGACTCCCGTGCACTGGTTACAGCTCTGGGCGATGGTGTGGTGGAGTTTGTTGATTCTACAAAAATCGTGATGAGGTACGACAGAACGGAAGAGCAGAAGCTTGTTTCGTTCGACGACGAACTGATCACGCACAACCTGATTAAATTCCAGCGTACCAACCAGGATACCTGTATTAACCTTACTCCAATGGTTTACAAAGGAGACAGGGTCACTAAAGGCCAGATCCTGTGCCAGGGTTATGCTACTGAAGGTGGTGAATTAGCCCTTGGCCGTAATATGAAAGTAGCTTTCATGCCGTGGCAGGGATATAACTTTGAGGATGCCATCGTAATCTCTGAGAAAGTGGTGAAGGAGGATATTTTTACTTCCATCCACATCGAAGAGTTTGAAATGGAAGTGCGTGATACCAAACGCGGTGAGGAAGAATTAACTTCGGAAATTCCAAACGTAAGTGAGGAAGCAGTTAAGAACCTTGATGAAAATGGTATTATCCGCATAGGTGCTGAAGTGAAGGAAGGGGATATCCTGATTGGTAAGATCACACCAAAAGGAGAAACCGATCCGACACCTGAAGAAAAATTACTCCGCGCTATTTTTGGTGATAAAGCCGGTGATGTGAAGGATGCATCTATGAAAGCATCTCCATCATTAAATGGTGTGGTAATTGATACAAAATTATTCTCACGTCCTAAAAAGGATAAGGATCTTCGTGCAAAAGCGAAAAAAGAAGTAGAAGTACTGAAAAACCGCTATAGCAAAGACCTTGTAAGGCTGAGAAACCAAATGGTGGATAAGCTGACCAAATTACTGGAAGGAAAGACATCACAGGGTATCAAGCATAAATTCGGAGATGAGGTACTAACTAAAGGAGTGAAGTTTACTCATTCCAATATTGATAATAACCTTTTCCCTGAGAAAAACGTGTACCGCGACGAAAGTACCTATTCAGTACAGGAAGAAGTAAACCTTATTGCTGACCTGAACCTGGATAACTGGACGGATGACGAAACTACCAATGAAATGGTTCAGGAGCTTGTTAGGAATTACAACAAGCGCAGGAACGAAATTGCAGGGAACTTTAAACGCCAGCGATTTACTTTAGAGGTAGGAGATGAGCTTCCTGCAGGTATCGTACAACTTGCGAAAGTTTATATTGCCAAAAAGCGTAAGCTTAAAGTAGGTGATAAAATGGCAGGTCGTCACGGTAACAAAGGTGTGGTAGCTAAAATCGTTCGTGAAGAAGATATGCCATTCCTTCCTGACGGAACCCCAATGGATATTGTATTAAATCCACTTGGTGTACCTTCAAGGATGAACATCGGGCAGATCTATGAAACAGTACTTGCATGGGCCGGAGAAAAGCTGGGTCGTAAATACTCAACTCCAATCTTTGACGGTGCAAGCATGGAAGAGGTAGCTGCAGAGCTTGCTGAAGCCGGTTTACCGGAATTTGGCCGTGCTTATCTGCATGATGGCTTAACGGGCGACCGTTTTGATCAGCCGGTAACTGTAGGTATTATCTATATGCTGAAGCTGGGTCACCTGGTGGATGATAAAATGCACGCCCGTTCAATAGGACCATACTCACTTATTACCCAGCAGCCGCTTGGTGGTAAAGCACAGTTTGGTGGACAGCGTTTTGGAGAAATGGAAGTGTGGGCGCTGGAGGCATTTGGTGCTGCCAACGTACTGCAGGAAATCCTTACCATTAAATCAGACGACGTGGTAGGCCGTGCAAAAGCTTACGAAGCCATCGTGAAAGGAGAAAATATGCCGAGGCCAAATATACCGGAATCGTTCAATGTACTTGTACATGAACTAAGAGGTCTGGCACTGGAAATTACTCTTGACTAATCACGATTTTAGTTGACCAGCTGGTCGTTTGTTAAAAAAGCACAAATAACAACTATGGCATTCAGAAAAAATAAAAAACTGAACAACGACTTCCAAAAAGTTACTATCAGCCTGGCCTCTCCGGAATCTATTCTGGAGGGCAGCCATGGTGAGGTAACACAACCGGAGACTATCAACTACAGAACCTACAAGCCGGAAATGGGAGGTTTGTTCTGTGAGCGCATCTTCGGTCCGGTGAAAGATTGGGAATGTCATTGTGGAAAATATAAAAGAATTCGTTATAAGGGTATTATCTGCGACCGTTGTGGTGTAGAAGTAACTGAAAAGAAAGTGCGTCGCGAGCGCATGGGACATATTGAACTGGTGGTACCGGTTGCGCACATCTGGTACTTCCGTTCGCTCCCGAATAAAATTGGATACTTACTGGGTCTGCCAACTAAAAAGCTTGACCAGATCATCTACTACGAACGCTATGTAGTAATACAGGCGGGCGTAAAAGAGGAAGATGGCATCAATAAGATGGACTTCCTTACTGAAGATGAGTATCTGGATATTGTGGATAAGCTCCCTCGTGAGAACCAGCAACTGGACGATACTGATCCTGAGAAATTTATTGCCAAGATGGGTGCTGAAGCGCTGGAAATGCTGCTTTCACGTACTGAGCTTGATGATCTTTCTTACGAACTGCGCCACCAGGCAGCCACTGACTCTTCTCAGCAGCGTAAGGCAGAAGCCTTAAAGAGGCTGAAAGTAGTGGAAGCTTTCCGTGATGCAAAAACAAGGATTGAAAACCGTCCTGAGTGGATGATCATTAAAATGGTGCCTGTTATTCCACCGGAATTGCGTCCGTTAGTTCCTCTGGATGGTGGCCGTTTTGCAACTTCCGACCTTAACGATCTTTACCGCAGGGTAATTATCCGTAATAACCGTCTGAAGCGTCTGATCGATATCAAAGCTCCTGAGGTTATTTTAAGGAACGAAAAAAGGATGTTACAGGAAGCTGTAGACTCCCTCTTCGATAACTCCCGTAAGGTTAACGCAGTACGTTCAGATGGTAACCGTGCTCTGAAGTCTCTTTCAGACATGCTGAAAGGTAAGCAGGGACGTTTCCGCCAGAACTTACTGGGTAAAAGGGTTGACTACTCCGGCCGTTCGGTAATTGTGGTTGGTCCTGAATTGAAAATGCACGAATGCGGTCTGCCTAAGAACATGGCTGCCGAGCTTTTCAAACCATTCGTTATCAGGAAACTGATTGAGCGTGGTATTGTGAAAACGGTGAAATCAGCGAAGAAAATTGTAGACCGTAAAGATCCTGTAGTATGGGATATCCTGGAGAACGTATTGAAAGGACATCCTGTATTGCTGAACAGGGCTCCTACACTTCACCGTCTGGGTATTCAGGCATTCCAGCCAAAACTTATCGAAGGTAAAGCTATTCAGCTGCACCCGCTGGTATGTACCGCATTTAACGCGGACTTTGACGGTGACCAGATGGCGGTTCACGTTCCTCTGGGACATGAGGCTATTCTGGAAGCATCTATGCTGATGTTGTCATCGCACAACATTCTTAACCCTGCCAACGGTGCTCCTATTACTGTACCTTCTCAGGACATGGTATTGGGTCTTTATTATGTAACTAAAGGCCGCCGCTCTACTCCTGAAGAAAAAGTACCTGGTGAAGGCATGCGTTTTTACGGTGCAGAAGAGGTGGTTATAGCCGTTAACGAGAAGAGAATAAGCAAGCATGCTTATGTATATGTTCGTACTAAGGTACGTAACCCTGAAACTAATGAGCTTGAAACTAAGGTAATTGAAACTGTAGCAGGCCGTGTGCTCTTTAATGAGCTGGTACCTGAGGAAGTAGGTTATGTGGATGAGCTTCTTACAAAGAAGAAGCTTCAGCAGATCATTTCCCTGGTATTTAAAATCTCAGGTATGGCACGTACAGCCCAGTTCCTTGACGATATCAAAGAACTTGGGTTCCAGTCAGCTTATAAAGGCGGACTGTCAATGGGTCTTGGTGATATTCTTGTACCGGAAGATAAAGATGGTATGATTGATAAAGCCAAAGAGGAAGTTGATGCTGTGTGGAACAACTACCTGATGGGTCTTATCACTGATAACGAACGTTACAACCAGGTAATTGACATCTGGACCCGTGTTAACTCTATGCTGACTAACGGCCTGATGAAGAAAATGGAAGAAGACAGACAAGGCTTCAACTCCATTTATATGATGATGCACTCAGGAGCCCGTGGTTCCCGTGAGCAGATTCGTCAGCTGGGTGGTATGAGGGGTCTGATGGCTAAGCCGCAGAAAAACCTTCAGGGTTCAGTAGGTGAAATTATTGAAAACCCGATTCTTTCTAACTTTAAGGAGGGTCTGGACGTAATTGAATACTTTATCTCTACCCACGGTGCACGTAAAGGTCTTGCCGATACAGCACTTAAAACTGCGGATGCGGGTTACTTAACCCGTCGTCTGGTGGACGTGGCACAGGATGTGGTTATAAATGAGTCGGATTGCGGAACTCTTCGTGGAATTACCGTTACCGCACTTAAAGATAACGAAGATGTTGTGGAGCCGCTTTCTGAGCGAATCCTTGGCCGGGTATCAGTACACGATGTATTCGATCCGATTACAGAAGAACTGATTATTACAGCAGGTGAGGAGATTACCGAAGAAATAGCCGCAAGAGTAGATGAAACCAGCATTGAAGAGGTTGAAATCCGTTCTGTACTTACCTGCGAAACCCGTCAGGGTGTATGTGGTAAATGCTACGGCCGTAACCTTGCTTCAGGCAAAATGGTACAAAGCGGTGAAGCTGTAGGTGTAATTGCCGCACAGTCTATCGGTGAACCTGGTACTCAGCTTACGCTTCGTACGTTCCACGTAGGTGGTACTGCATCTAACATTGCGGTAGAAGCCCAGATACGTGCTAAATTCGATGGTTTAATTAAGTTTGAGGAACTAAGGTCAATCCCTACCACTAATGAGGACGGAGATCCGATTAATGTAGTAATGGGACGTTCAGGAGAAATCCAGATCGTGGAAGAGAAATCAGGCAAGGTATTGATCTCAAACCACGTTCCTTACGGAGCTTTCCTTGTAGTGAAGGATGGCCAGAAAGTAAGCAAGAACGATCAGCTTTGCTTCTGGGATCCATACAATGCCGTTATTCTCTCTGAGCTTGATGGTGTGGTTGAATTTGATGCCATTGAAGAAGGCGTTACCTACCGTGAGGAATCTGATGAACAAACAGGTCACCGCGAAAAGGTAATTGTAGATACGAAGGATAAAACGAAGAACCCTGCTATATTCATTAACACAGGAGGAGATGATTCTAAAGGATATAACATTCCTGTGGGGGCTCACCTTGCAGTTGATAACGGAGACAAGGTTCGCCGTGGCCAGGTAATTTCCAAGATTCCGCGTACAATGGGTAAATCAAGGGATATTACAGGTGGTCTGCCAAGGGTAACAGAATTGTTCGAGGCCCGTAACCCGTCCAACCCGGCGGTAGTATCGGAAATTGACGGTGTGGTAACCTATGGTGGTATCAAGCGTGGTAACCGCGAAATATATATTGAATCAAAAGATGGCGTGAAGAAGCGTTATATGGTTCCTCTTTCCAAGCACATCCTGGTTCAGGATAATGACTTTATAAGAGCCGGCCATGCGCTTTCCGATGGAGCAATTACTCCTTCAGACATCCTGAACATTAAAGGTCCTACTGCGGTGCAGGAGTATCTGGTAAATGAAATCCAGGAAGTATACCGTCTGCAGGGTGTGAAGATCAACGACAAGCACTGTGAAGTGATTGTACGCCAGATGATGCAGAAATTGGTTATTCTTGATCCGGGAGATACAAGCTTCCTGCCAAACCAGTTGGTGGATAAGTTTGTGTTTTTTGAAGAGAATGACAATATTCTGGATAAGAAAGTAGTAATGGATGCAGGTGATTCTCCTACACTGAAACCAGGTATGATTATAACCGCCCGTCGTTTACGCGATGAGAACTCTAAGTTGAAGCGGAATGATCAGCAACTGGTAGAGGTAAGAGATGCACAGGCAGCCGTTTCCCAGCCAACTCTGCAGGGTATTACCCAGGCATCTTTAGGTACAGAAAGCTTTATTTCTGCAGCTTCCTTCCAGGAAACAACTAAAGTACTGAGCGAAGCATCTATAAGAGGTAAGGCTGACTACCTGAACGGACTTAAAGAAAACGTAATTGTAGGGCACCTGATACCTGCAGGTACAGGCCAGAGAGATTTTACCAGACTGATTGTAGGCTCAAAAGAAGAATATGAAAGATTATCTTCTTCCAGAGAGAGAGCAACAGCCAGGGTGAAAGAACTGGAGTCTTAATAAACAGATAATCGTATGGCTGATCAGAATTCAGATAATAAAGAAAACCAACCAAAACCGGGGCAAATTAATATCGAGCTTTCGGAGGAGGTTGCGGAGGGAGTTTATTCCAACCTGGCTATGGTGGCTCATTCAAACACAGAGTTTGTGCTGGATTTTATCCGGCTCATGCCCGGAGTACCAAAAGCCAAAGTAAAGGCAAGAATAATAGTAACTCCGGAACATGCCAGACGGTTGCTGAATGCGTTACAGGATAACATACAGAAATACGAAAATTCCTTCGGGAATATTAAGCATAGCGAAGAAGTAGCCCCTAAATTTCCCGTAAATTTCGGGGGGACAATGGGCGAAGCTTAAGCCGTAGACCATATACAAATAAATAGTACACATTATATTTTGATAATGTGTACTATTTTTATATTTTTGCAGTCCTAAATCCGAACTTGGGTAAATTATATTAAATCATATAAGTAAATGCCTACAATACAGCAATTAGTAAGAAAGGGTAGAACAAAGCTAACGTCGAAATCAAAATCGCCTGCGCTGGATTCATGCCCGCAGCGAAGAGGTGTATGTACACGTGTATATACCACCACTCCTAAAAAACCAAACTCTGCCATGCGTAAAGTAGCCAGGGTACGTTTAACCAATGGTAAAGAGGTTAACGCGTACATCCCGGGCGAAGGTCACAATTTGCAGGAGCACTCTATCGTGTTAATCCGCGGTGGTCGTGTTAAAGACTTGCCAGGTGTGCGTTACCATATAATCCGTGGTGCACTTGATACAGCAGGAGTAAACGGTCGTTTGCAGGCCCGTTCTAAGTATGGTGCGAAGCGCCCTAAAAAATAACAGATAAGTTCTAGAAAAAATGAGAAAAGCAAAACCTAAGAAAAGATATATTCTTCCTGATCCGAAGTTCCAGGATACACTGGTAACGAAATTTGTAAACTACCTTATGGTGGATGGGAAGAAGAGTATTGCCTATGATATTTTTTACAAAGCAATTGCGCTGGTAGAAACTAGAACAGGTGAGAATGGTCTGGAGACTTGGAGGAAGGCTCTGAACAACATTATGCCTTCTGTGGAAGTAAAAAGCCGCCGTGTGGGTGGAGCCACATTTCAGGTGCCTTTGGAAGTAAGGCCTGAGCGTAAAGTCTCTTTAGGGATTAAGTGGATGATTAGCTTTGCCCGTAAGCGTGGTGAGAAAACCATGACTGAACGTTTGGCTGGTGAAATTATTGCTGGGTCTAAAGGAGAAGGTGCAGCAATCAAGAAAAAGGATGATACCCATAGGATGGCTGAAGCGAATAAGGCATTTTCACACTTTAGATTCTAAAAAATGGCAACCAGAGATTTAAGATTTACAAGAAATATAGGTATAGCAGCTCACATTGATGCGGGTAAAACCACAACAACTGAGCGTATCCTTTTCTATTCCGGTGTAAGCCACAAAATAGGAGAGGTGCACGACGGAGCTGCTACCATGGACTGGATGGAGCAGGAACAGGAGAGGGGTATTACCATTACTTCTGCTGCGACAACAGTTAAGTGGCCTTATAAAGGTCAGGAATATCACATGAACATTATTGATACTCCCGGTCACGTTGACTTTACTGTAGAGGTAAACCGTTCCCTTCGTGTTCTGGATGGTCTGGTGTTCCTTTTCAGTGCTGTTGATGGTGTTGAGCCACAGTCAGAAACTAACTGGCGCCTTGCCAATAATTACAATGTAGCCCGTATTGGCTTCGTGAACAAGATGGACCGTCAGGGGTCAGACTTCCTTGGTGTTTGCCGCCAGGTAAAAGAAATGCTGGGAAGTAATGCTGTTCCTTTGCAGTTGCCAATCGGTAACGAAGAAAACTTCAAAGGTGTGGTTGACCTTGTAAGTAATATTGGAATGGTATGGGATGAGGATAATTTTGGTATGACATTTACCGAAGTTCCAATTCCTGATGATATGAAGGATGAGGTGAAGGAATACAGGGAGAAATTATTGGAGGCTGTGGCCGAATATGATGAAACCTTAATGGAAAAGTATTTCGAAGATCCGAATTCTATCACTGAAGATGAAATAATTGCCGCCTTACGTGCAGCAACTATTGATATGGCTATTGTACCAATGTTTTGCGGATCTTCCTTCAAAAACAAAGGTGTACAAACCATGCTTAACTATGTGATGGAGTTGTGTCCTTCTCCTTTAGACAGAGATAAGATTAAAGGAAAGAATCCTGATAACGACGCAGAAATTTTAATCAGCCCTAAATACGAAGATCCATTCGCAGGTCTGGCGTTTAAAATTGCAACTGACCCTTATGTAGGTCGTTTGTGTTTTGTACGTGCTTATTCAGGTGTTCTGGAATCCGGTTCATATATTTATAATACACGTTCAAACAACAAAGAGCGTATATCAAGAATTTTCCAGATGCACGCCAATAAGCAGAACCAGATCGAAAGCCTTGGTGCTGGTGATATTGGTGCGGTAGTTGGTTTTAAAGACATTAAAACAGGAGATACTCTTTGTGATCCGAGCCGTAAAGTCGTGCTTGAATCAATGGTGTTCCCTGAGCCGGTAATTGGTTATGCAATTGAGCCTAAGAAGCAGGCAGATGTTGATAAGCTGGGAATGGCTATTGCCAAACTTGTGGAAGAAGATCCAACCCTTCAGGTAAATACTGACCATGAAACAGGTCAGACTATTCTCAGAGGTATGGGTGAGCTTCACCTTGAAATTATTATTGACCGTTTAAGACGGGAATTCAAGGTAGAGATCAACCAGGGTGCTCCTCAGGTGGCTTACAAAGAAGCTATTACTGCTTCAGTTGAGCATAAAGAAGTTTATAAGAAGCAGTCGGGTGGTAAAGGTAAGTTTGCCGATATTTCGTTTGAACTTGCTCCGATGGATGCAGAGCCAAATGAGAAAGAGGTTAAAAACGGCCTTCAGTTTGTAAATAACATTGTAGGTGGTGTAATTCCGAAAGAATTTATTCCTGCAATCCAGAAAGGCTTCGAATCAGCAATGAAGAACGGACCTTTAGCAGGATACCCTGTAGAGACATTGAAGGTACGCCTGTTCCATGGTTCTTTCCACGATGTTGACTCTGATGCATTATCATTTGAGCTTGCAGCCAGAATCGGTTTTAAAGAAGCAGCCAAAAAGGCAAAACCACAAATTCTTGAGCCAATAATGGCACTGGAAGTAGTTACTCCTGATGAGTATACCGGTCCTGTAACAGGTGACCTGAACAGAAGAAGAGGTTTGATGAAAGGTATGGATACTAAGAGCGGTGCTCAGGTAATTAAGGCTTCAGTTCCGTTATCTGAATTATTCGGATATGTTACGGACCTTAGAACATTAACTTCAGGCCGTGCAACGGCTTCTTTAACGTTCTCTCATTATGAGCCGGTTCCAAATAACATAGCTGAGCAGGTGATTGCAAAAGCAAAAGGTGAGGCAGTAAAATAATTTAGTATATGAATCAGAAAATAAGAATAAAGCTTAAATCTTACGATCACAACCTGGTTGATAAATCTTCTGAGAAGATCGTTAGAGCCGTTAAAACAACTGGTGCGGTAGTAAGTGGTCCAATTCCTTTGCCAACAGAGAAGGAGATCTTTACTGTTTTACGTTCACCTCACGTAAGTAAGAAATCACGTGAACAGTTTCAGCTGTGTACCTATAAGCGCCTGGTAGATATTTATTCTAACAGTGCCAAAACTGTAGATGCCCTTATGAAGCTTGAACTGCCGAGCGGAGTTGATGTGGAAATAAAGGTTTAATCCTTTTTTTTGAAATAAATATGGAGAACCAATCTCATGAAACTGAGGTTGGTTCTTTTTTGTTGGAATAATCAGATAAATATTTCCCAAAGAGTTTTGTGGGTGCGTAAAATTTGCTAACTTTGCAGTCCTTTGTGAAAAGTAAGTTATAATAAGGTTATTATAACTTGAATACTTATATAGTTACAATGTCAGGAATAATAGGTAAAAAGATCGGAATGACTAGCATTTACAGTGCCGATGGACGTAGCGTCGCATGCACAGTAGTGGAAGCTGGTCCTTGCGTGGTAACGCAAGTAAAAGATGTGGATACAGACGGCTACAAAGCTGTCCAGCTGGCCTATGGTGAGCGGAAGGAGAAAAATACTCCTAAAGCCTTAAAAGGTCACTTTGCCAAAGCTAATACAACTCCAAAAGTCAAAGTGGTTGAATTCCGCGAATTCCGTATGGAATTTGAAGGTGGAATTAAAGTAGGCCAGGAAGTGTTGGCAGGGGAGGTGTTTAAAGAAGGGGACTTTTTGGATGCTATAGGAACTTCTAAAGGTAAAGGATTCCAGGGTGTTGTGAAACGCCATAATTTTGGTGGTGTTGGTCAGTCAACCCACGGTCAGCACAACAGGCTTCGTGCTCCGGGTTCCATTGGTGCAAGTTCTTTCCCGTCCCGTGTATTTAAAAACATGAGAATGGCGGGTCGTATGGGTGGTAACCGGGTTAAAGTACTTAACCTTAGAGTATTGAAGATTGTCCCTGAGCAAAACCTGGTAGTAATCAGTGGTTCTATACCAGGGGCTAAAAATTCTGTTGTCATTTTAGAGAAATAAGAAGATGGAAGTTTCTGTAGTAAAATATAGCGGTGAAGACACTGGAAGAAAGGTAACGTTGAATGACGGTATCTTTGGCATTGAGCCTAACGACCATGCCATTTACCTTGATGTGAAGCAGTACCTTGCAAATCAGCGCCAGGGAACTCACAAGTCAAAAGAAAAAGCTGAGATCGCTAAATCCACAAGGAAGATCAAAAAGCAAAAAGGTACAGGTACAGCACGTGCCGGTAGTGCTAAGTCTCCTCTGTTCAGAGGTGGTGGGCGCGTATTTGGTCCAAAGCCAAGAGATTACAGCTTCAAGCTGAATAAAAAAGTAAAAGAGCTGGCAAGAAAGTCGGCCCTGGCTTATAAGGCTACTGATAATCATATAGCAGTTATAGAGAAGTTTAGCTTCGACGCTCCAAAGACGAAGGAATATTTGAAACTGCTTGCCAATCTTGCAGTAGAGGGTAAAAAATCGCTTCTTGTTCTTGCGGAGCCTGACACTAATGTTGTGCTTTCTTCAAGGAACATCCGTAACGCGAAAGTAACCACAGCCTCCCAGTTGAATACATATGATGTATTGCACGCTGATAACCTGATTATCAGTGAAGAGGCAATTCAAAAATTAGAAGAACTTTATAACTGAAAACGATGAGTATCCTGATAAAACCATTGGTTACAGAGAAAGTTTCTGCCCTGAATGAAAGTGGCAAGTATGGTTTCATAGTGGACCGCAAAGCCAATAAGGTAGAGATAAAAAGAGCTGTAGAGAAAGCATACGGTGTATCGGTAGCGTCTGTAAATACCATGCAATATGGCGGAAGAGACAAAACCAGATATACTAAATCCAGAATTATTTCCGGAAGAACACCGGGGTATAAAAAAGCAATTGTAACAGTTGCCGAAGGTGAGGTAATAGATTTTTACGGCGGCATTTAAAATAAAGAACAATGGCAGTAAAAAAGACAAGGCCTGTAACACCAGGACAGAGATATAGATTAGCTCCCACTTTTGAGGAAATAACAACCAATAAGCCAGAGAAGTCTCTTCTGAGGCCACAAAAAAGATCCGGTGGCCGGAACAACGTTGGTAAAATGACAATGCGCTACATGGGCGGTGGTCATAAAAAACACCTTCGTGAGATAGATTTTACAAGGAATAAATTTGGTATTCCGGCAACTGTTAAATCAATTGAGTACGATCCAACCCGTACTGCAAGAATTGCTTTAGTTGTTTATGCTGATGGTACAAAAACTTATATTCTTGCACCTGCGGGATTAACTGTGGGACAGGAAGTAATCAGTGGTGAAAATGTTGCACCGGAAGTAGGGAATACCCTTCCTTTAAGCAAAATTCCGCTGGGTACTATTGTTCATAATATCGAGCTTAAGCCGGGAAGAGGCGGAGCTATAGCAAGAAGTGCAGGATCATACGCCCAATTGCTTGCCAGAGATGGAAAGTACGCTACTGTTAAATTGCCTTCAGGCGAAATGCGCATGGTGCTTGTAGATTGTCTGGCAACTGTAGGTACAGTATCTAATGCTGACCACATGAACGTCAGGCTGGGTAAGGCCGGCCGTAACCGTTGGTTAGGTCGTCGTCCTAGAGTACGTGGGGTTGTAATGAACCCTGTGGATCACCCAATGGGTGGTGGTGAAGGCCGTGCATCAGGTGGTCACCCACGTTCAAGGAATGGTTTATTTGCTAAAGGCAAGAAAACCAGAAACCCAAATAAATACAGTAACCGATTAATCATTAGCAGAAGGAAAAAATAATGGGACGCTCACTTAAGAAAGGACCTTATATAGATTACCGGCTTGACAACAAAGTTCAGGCTATGACAGAATCCGGTAAGAAATCAGTGATTAAAACATGGTCACGCAGATCTATGATCTCTCCTGATTTCGTTGGACAAACCTTTGCCGTTCATAATGGTAACAAATTCATTCCTGTTTATGTAACAGAGAACATGGTTGGTCATAAATTAGGCGAATTTGCGCCTACCCGTAACTTCAGAGGTCACATTGCTAAAAAAGACAAAGGCAAAAGATAATATGGAAGCAGTAGCAAAGCTAAATAACGTACCAAGTTCACCACGCAAGATGCGTTTGGTGGCAGATATGATCAGAGGACAGGAGGTAGACATCGCTCTTAACATCCTGAAGTTTGAATCTAAGCAAGGTGCTGCTCGCCTTGAGAAGCTTTTAATTTCAGCCATTTCAAACTGGCAGAATAAATTTGAAGATGAGCGTCTTGAAGAAGCAAACCTTTATGTAAAGGAAATTAAAGTAGACAGTGGCCGCATGCTGAAAAGATTACGCCCTGCTCCGCAAGGACGTGCTCACCGGATCAGAAAGCGCTCAAACCATGTTACTCTGGTAGTAGCAAGCAAAGGTGGTCAGGTAACAGTGGAAAACGAAAATAATAATAACGAATAATTATGGGACAAAAAGTTAATCCGATTGGCCTTAGATTAGGTATTGTAAAAGGATGGGACTCAAATTGGTATGGAGGAAAAACGTTTTCCGATAAACTAATTGAAGACCATAATATTCGTAAATATATCAATGCCCGTATCCCTAAAGGTGGCATTTCTAAGATTATAATTGAGCGTACATTAAAGCGTATCACTTTAACTCTCCATACTGCCCGCCCGGGTGTGGTTATTGGTAAGGGAGGATCTGAAGTTGACAGAATCAAGGAAGAGCTTAAGAAATTAACAGGTAAGGATGTTCAAATCAATATTTTTGAAATTAAACGTCCTGAACTTGATTCTAAACTTGTTGGTGAATCTATCGGTCAGCAGTTACAGGCAAGAATTTCTTACCGTCGTGCAATGAAGCAGGCAATTGCCAGTGCAATGAGGGTAGGAGCGCAAGGAATTAAAATTAAGGTTTCCGGTCGTTTAGGCGGAGCTGAAATGGCCCGTACTGAACAGTATAAAGAAGGCAGAGTTCCTCTGCATACACTTCGTGCGGATATTGATTATGCTATTTCCGAAGCCAATACTGTATATGGTATCATAGGCATTAAGGTGTGGATCTTCAAAGGTGAAGTTTACGGTAAGCAGGATCTTTCTCCAAATGCTCTGGCTGCACAAGGTCAGCAAGGCCAGTCAGGTGCAGGTGGCGGCGACAGAGGCCGCAACAGAAAACAACGTGGTAAAGCCGGAGGAGGCGAAGGTCGTCCAAAGAAAAGACGTTAAACGACTCTATTAAACTAGAAGAAGATGTTACAGCCAAAAAGAACCAAATTCAGAAAGAAGCAAAAAGGCAGAGTTAAAGGAATAGCCGGAAGAGGACATTCTATAGCTTTCGGATCTTTTGCTATAAAATCACTGGAGCCAGGTTGGATCACCAGCCGCCAGATAGAAGCAGCCCGTATTGCAATGACACGTGCCATGAAAAGAGAAGGTCGTGTATGGATACGTATATTCCCGGACAAACCTATTACTAAGAAGCCAGCTGAAGTAAGGATGGGTAAAGGTAAAGGTGCACCGGAATACTGGGTGGCAGTTGTGAAACCCGGAACTATATTATTCGAATCAACCGGGGTTAGCCTTGAAGTTGCTCAGGAATCATTACGCCTTGCAGCTCAGAAGCTTCCAATAAAAACTAAATTTGTCGTACGTAAAGATTACGTAAGTTAACAGAGCCAATTATGAAGAACGCAGAAATAAAAGCGCTTTCAGGGGCTGAGCTAAAAGAGCGAATTGCCGCTGAGAAGGAAACCTTCCAGAAATTAAATTTTGCTCATGCTATTACTCCTATTGAAAACCCTATGAAAATAAGGGAATCAAGGAAACTGATAGCCAGACTTAGTACAGAATTAAGGGCTAAAGAATTAAATAGCTAAAAAAATGGAGTCTAGAAACTTACGTAAAGAAAGAGTAGGACAAGTTGTAAGTAATAAAATGGAAAAAACCATTACCATTACTGTACAACGGAAGGTAAAGCACCCTATGTATGGTAAATTTATTGGTAAAACCAGTAAGTTTACTGCACATGACGAAAACAACGAATGCGGAATCGGCGATACCGTTCGTGTTATGGAAACCCGCCCGCTTAGTAAAAATAAGCGTTGGAGATTAGTTGAAATTATTGAAAGAGCAAAATAATGATACAGCAAGAGTCAAGGTTAAACGTTGCAGATAACAGTGGCGCCAAAGAAGTTCTTTGTATCCGTGTTTTAGGCGGAACAGGAAAGAAATATGCTTCTGTTGGTGATAAGATTGTGGTAACAGTTAAATCGGCCATTTCTTCCAGCAACATGAAAAAAGGCACGGTATCAAAAGCAGTAGTTGTAAGAACAAAGAAAGAAATACGCAGAAAAGACGGATCTTATATTCGTTTTGAAGAAAATGCTGCTGTTTTGCTCAATAACAACGATGAGCCAAGAGGTACCCGTATTTTCGGACCAGTAGCCAGAGAGCTGCGTGAGAAGCAATTTATGAAAATCGTGTCTTTGGCACCTGAAGTTTTATAAGCACAATTACTATGAGTACAAATCAACAGCCAAAGCTGCATATTAAGAAGGGCGATACAGTGAAGGTACTTACAGGAAACGACCGTGGTAAAACCGGTGCTGTTCTGGAAGTAATCCCGTCTAAACTTAAAGCATTAGTGGAAGGTGTTAACGTGAAGCATAAGCACGAAAAGCCATCTGCTACGAACCCAAATGGTGGTATCACCAAAAAAGAAGCTCCTATTCACATCAGTAACCTGATGCTGGTTGATCCTGCAACAGGAGAGGCTACTAAAACAGGCCGTAAAGCGGATGCAGAAGGAAAGCTTCAGCGTTATTCAAAGAAAACCGGCGAAATAATTAAATAATGGCTAATCCTAGATTAAAAGATAAGTATCTGAACGATATCGTACCTGGTCTTAAAGAGAAGTTTTCATATTCTTCTATCATGCAGGTGCCAAAACTGGAGAAAATCAGCATCAACCGTGGCATGGGTGCTGCAGTTGCTGATAAAAAGCTTATCGATATGAGTGTTGAGGAGCTGACAACTATTACAGGTCAGCGTGCTGTAGCTACTAAAGCTAAAGTCTCAATATCAAACTTTAAGCTGCGCGAAGGAATGCCTATCGGTGCAAAAGTTACATTAAGAGGTGAGAGAATGTATGAATTTCTTGACCGTCTTATTTCTGTAGCTCTTCCACGTGTACGTGACTTCCGCGGGATTAGTGCTAAAGGTTTTGACGGACGTGGTAATTATACCCTGGGTGTACGTGAACAAATCATTTTTCCAGAAATAAGTATAGATAAGGTGAACCGAATTACTGGTATGAACATTACGTTCGTAACCAATGCCGCTACAGACGAAGAATGCTTCGAGCTGCTCAAAGCATTCGGTATGCCTTTTGCTAATAAAAACGCACAAGCACAATAATATGGCAAGAGAATCTGTAAAAGCAAGAGAAAGAAAAAGAGCTAAAATGGTAGCCAAGTATGCAAGTAAGCGTGCTGCTTTAAAAGCAGCAGGTGATTACGAAGCATTAGATAAGCTGCCACGCAATGCATCACCTGTTCGTCTTCATAACCGTTGTAAATTAACGGGACGCCCTAAAGGCTACATGAGGAAGTTCGGTATTTCAAGAGTAACCTTCAGAGAAATGGCCTCTGCAGGAAAAATTCCAGGCGTTACCAAAGCCAGCTGGTAATTAATGCCTGAAATATTTTAATTATATAAAAATATTTGTACTTTTGCAGGCCTGTTAGGAACCGCAAAAAAACATATTTGCTACAATGACTGATCCAATAGCTGATTATCTGACACGTTTACGAAATGCCATTAAGGCAAACCATCGTGTTGTTGAAATACCGGCCTCTAATATCAAAAAAGAAATTACTAAAGTTCTTTATGACAAAGGTTACATCCAGAGTTATAAGTTTGATGACGAGGCTCAGATCCACGGTATTATAAAGATTGCGTTAAAATATAACCCTGCCACTAAAAACTCAGCTATCGTGAAGCTTGAGAGAATCAGTAAGCCGGGTCTGCGCAAGTATTCCAAAGCAACGGATATCCCACGCGTACTGAACGGGTTGGGTGTTGCTATTTTGTCAACTTCAAAAGGCGTGCTAACAGACAAAGAAGCCCGTGAGATGAATATTGGCGGAGAAGTGTTGTGTTACGTTTATTAATGAAGAGTTATGTCTAGAATAGGTAAAAAACCAATAACCTTGCCAAAAGATGTTACTGTATCTTATGAAAATGGTACAGTAAGTGTGAAGGGACCAAAAGGTTCTCTTACCCAGCCAATCGATCCGGATTTTAAGCTGGAAGTGGCTGATGGAGAGATAACAGTTATACGTCCAACGGAGCAGAAACGTCACAGGGCTCTTCATGGCTTGTATCGTTCTCTTGTAGCGAATATGACAACAGGTGTAAGTGAAGGCTTTAAGAAGCAGCTTGAACTTGTTGGTGTAGGATATAAAGCAGTAGTTCAGGGAAATGTTCTGGAGTTGAACCTCGGATATTCCCACAGTATCTATTTAGCGGTGCCGGAAGAGTTGAAAATTGCTGCAGAAACCCCAAAAGGTAAAAACCCTACAGTAACTCTTGAAGGAATTGATAAGCAGTTGATCGGTCAGATAGCTGCCAAAATCAAATCACTTAGGAAAGTGGAGCCATACAAAGGTAAAGGTATCCGTTTCACTGGTGAACAAGTTAGAAGAAAAGCTGGTAAAATTGCTTCAAAATAAAATAATTAAATGGCTACGAAAAGATTAGGCAGACGAGACAGAATACGTAAAGGTATTCGCCAACAACTCAGCGGCACTCCTGAAAGACCAAGACTTTCGGTATTTAAGAGCAACAAAAATATTTATGCTCAGCTGATTGATGACATAAAAGGTCATACGCTGGCAGCTGCTTCCACCCGCGAACTGGAAGTATCTAACGCTACAATGGAAACATGTAAAAGCGTGGGTACTAAACTGGCTGAAAAAGCAAAAGAAGCAGGTATTCAGGAAGTTGTATTTGACAGGGGTGGATATAAGTATCATGGTCAGGTGAAAGCACTTGCTGAAGGTGCTCGCGAAGGTGGTTTAAAATTTTAAAGAATTATGGCGCAAAGCAATATTAAAACTGTAAAAGCTAGCGAAATTGACCTGAAGGAAAGGGTCGTTGCTATAAAAAGAGTTGCCAAAGTAGTAAAAGGCGGTCGTAGATTTAGCTTTTCAGCCATTGTGGTAGTTGGTGATGGTAATGGTGTGGTAGGATATGGATTGGGAAAAGCCAATGAAGTAACTGATGCTATTACCAAGGGAATTGATGATGCAAAGAAAAACCTTGTAAAGGTTCCTGTTATAAAAGGTACAGTTCCTCATACAGCCGAAGGTAAATACTGTGGTGGATTTGTTCTGCTTAAGCCGGCATCTACCGGTACCGGTGTAATTGCAGGTGGTGCAATGCGCGCGGTACTTGAAAGTGCTGGTGTAAAAGATGTACTGGCAAAATCTAAAGGTTCCTCTAACCCACACAACGTGGTTAAAGCAACTTTTGATGCCCTTGCAAATATGCGCGATGCTTTTACTGTAGCTCAACAAAGAGGTGTGTCACTTTCAAAAGTCTTTAACGGCTAATACAATGGGAAAAATAGCAATTACTCAAGTTAAAAGTTCAATTAAAAGACCAAAAGACCAGAAAGCTACTTTAGTAGCTTTAGGTTTAGGTAAGCTGAACAGGACCGTGGAAGTTGAAAATACTCCACAGATTAATGGAATGGTAAATAAAGTTAAGCACCTCTTAACTGTTAAAGAGCTATAATATGAAACTTAATAGTTTAAAACCTGCAGAGAAATCTGTCCATAGTGACAAGCGTATCGGTAGAGGACAAGGATCAGGTAAAGGTGGTACTGCTGCCCGTGGCCATAAAGGTGCTAAGTCCCGCTCAGGTTATAGTAAAAAAATCGGATTTGAAGGTGGTCAGATGCCCCTTCAGAGACGTGTACCTAAATTTGGTTTTAAAAACCATGGAAGAGTTGTATATAAGCCGATAAATCTTTATGTTTTAGAGAAATTAGCAGCTGAATATAACTTAGACAAAATTACCTTAGCTGAATTGCAGCAACACGGATTAGCGGCCAAAAACGACAGGATCAAAATCCTTGGTGAAGGTGAGTTATCCAAAGCGTTGGAAGTGGAAGTACATGCTCTTTCATCAACAGCACAGGAAGCGATTGAAAAAGCAGGTGGCAAGGTGAACAAACTGTAAACTGATGAAGAAGTTCTTTAGTACGATCAGAAATATATTTGCAATTGAAGAATTAAGGACCCGTATCGTAAATACTCTGTTTTTTTTACTGATATTTCGTTTAGGTTCCTTTATTGTTCTTCCGGGGGTAGATCCGAACCAACTGGATACTGGTGATCCGGAAGGTATTTTCGGGTTGCTTAATACCTTTTTAGGAGGCGCCTTTAGCCGTGCCTCTATATTTGCGTTAGGGATAATGCCCTATATCTCTGCTTCAATTGTTGTGCAGCTTTTAACAGTTGCAGTACCATATTTCCAGAAGTTACAAAAGGACGGAGAATCAGGCAGGAAAAAAATTAATCAGATTACAAGGGTATTAACAATTCTGATTACAATCTTCCAGGGCTTTAGTTACTTAACTGTGACTATTCCGGAGAATGCCATTATTATGGATCCTTTCCTTTGGAAGATAGCTAATATTGTTGTGCTTACTGCAGGCACCCTGTTCTGTATGTGGCTGGGTGAAAAAATTACGGATAAAGGTATTGGAAACGGTATTTCAGTACTTATTATGATTGGTATTGTTTCCCGCCTCCCCGGTTCATTAATTGCAGAAGGTATTTCCCGCGGAATGAGTGGAATGCTTTTGTTTATTCTTGAGCTTGCAGCCCTGTTCTTTGTTGTTATGGGAGTTGTACTGTTGACACAGGCTGTGAGGAGAATTCCTGTACAGTACGCAAAACAGGTAATTGGAGGTAAAGTGTATGGTGGCCAGCGGCAATATATACCGTTAAAAGTTAATGCTTCCGGTGTTATGCCTATTATATTTGCTCAGTCTCTTATGTTCATACCCGGTCTTATTGCAGGGCTCTGGGCGGATGAAAGTGATCTTGCAGCATCAATCGGCAATACATTTAATTCGTATACATCCTGGCAATATAATCTTGTATTTGCATTACTGATCATTGTATTTACCTTCTTCTATACCGCTATAACAGTCAATCCTAACCAGATTGCAGATGATCTTAAACGGAATGGAGGCTTCGTTCCTGGAATTAAGCCAGGTAAAGATACCAGTGATTTTATTGATACAATTTTAACACGGATTACACTACCTGGTTCAGTCTTCCTGGCTATTGTTGCTGTGCTTCCTGCAATTGCCTCATTAGCCGGTGTAAATCAGCAGTTCGCTCAATTTTACGGAGGAACTTCCCTCCTGATTATGGTGGGTGTAATCTTAGATACTCTTAATCAGATTGAAAGCTACCTTCTAATGAGACATTATGAAGGAATGATGAAATCCGGAAAAATTAAGGGCAGGTCAGAAAATGTTGCAGTAGCTTAATGATTTATTTTAAAAGCGAAGAAGAAGTAGGTTTAATAAAAGAGAGTGCAGATATTCTCGGAAGAGCACATGGTTTATTAGCCAAAGAGGTGAAAGCGGGAATCAAAACAAACCACCTTGATAAAATAGCTGAAGAGTTTATCAGGGATCATGGTGGAGTTCCTTCTTTTAAAAACTACAATGGATTTCCTTCTTCTCTTTGTATTTCGGTTAATGAAAATGTAGTTCATGGTTTTCCAAGTGATTATGAACTAAATGATGGTGATATTGTTTCTATAGACTGTGGTGTGTTTTTTAAAGGCTTCCACAGCGACAGTGCCTACACATATGCCATTGGCCAGGTAGAAGATTCCGTTAAGAGTCTTTTACGTGATACAGAGAAATCATTATATATAGGAATTGAACAGGCAGTTGCCGGTAACAGGATTGGAGATATAGGTTTTGCCATCCAATCCTATGTTGAGGAACGGGGATATTCGGTAGTACGGGAACTGGTAGGTCACGGACTGGGGAAAGCTCTACATGAAGAACCTGAAGTTCCGAATTACGGAAAGAGAGGCAGAGGTACTAAATTGAAATCGGGAATGGTAATTGCTATTGAGCCCATGGTTAATTTAGGGAAGCGGAATATTGTTCAGGAAAAAGATGGTTGGACAATCAGAACAGCGGACAGAATGCCTTCAGCTCATTTTGAACATACCGTTGCTATCTGGTCCGACAGAACAGAAATAATTACAACGCATAAATATATAGAGGAAGTATACAAGCTATAATATGGCAAAACAAACATCTATAGAACAGGATGGTACAATAGTGGAAGCATTGTCAAATGCAATGTTCAGAGTAGAACTCGAAAACGGACACCAGTTAATTGCACATATATCCGGAAAAATGCGGATGAATTATATCAAGATACTTCCTGGTGACCGTGTAAAACTTGAAATGTCACCATACGATTTGACTAAAGGTAGAATAGTTTACAGATATAAATAATAAATCGATGAAAGTTAAAGCCTCTGTTAAGAAACGTAGTGCCGACTGCAAGATTATTCGTCGGAATGGCAAGATTTACGTGATTAATAAAAAGAATCCTAGATTTAAACAAAGACAAGGTTAATTATGGCCAGAATTGCAGGAGTAGATATTCCAGACAACAAAAGAGGCATTATCAGCCTTACGTATATTTTTGGTATTGGTCGTAGCAAGGCTGCCCAGATATTGGAACAAGCAAATGTTGACATCAATAAGAAAGTAAGTGAGTGGTCTGATGATGAATCAAATGCCATACGTACAATTATTAGTGAAGGCATCAAAGTAGAAGGTGTGCTGAAATCAGAAATTCAGCTGAATATCAAACGCCTTATGGACATTGGTTCTTACAGAGGTTTACGCCATAGAAAAGGCTTACCTGTACGTGGGCAGAAAACCAAAAATAACGCCCGTACACGTAAGGGTAAGCGTAAAACCGTTGCGAACAAGAAAAAAGCTACTAAATAAGAATTGAAAGATGGCTCAGAAAAGAAAAGATAAGGCAAAGAAAAGAGTTGTTAACATTGACCCGATTGGTCAGGCTCACATCAAAGCCTCTTTTAATAATATTATTGTATCAATGACCAATGGCAGTGGCCAGGTTATTTCTTGGGCATCGGCCGGTAAAATGGGCTTTAAAGGCTCCAAGAAAAATACTCCATATGCAGCACAAATGGCAGCGCAAAATGCTGCTCAGGCTGCTTACGATTTAGGACTTCGTAAAGTTGAAGTATTTGTGAAAGGCCCCGGAGCAGGACGTGAAAGTGCTATCCGTACCATTCAGAATACTGGTATTGATGTTACTGTTATTAAGGATGTAACTCCACTTCCGCACAACGGATGTCGCCCGCCTAAACGTAGAAGAGTATAATTTAGAAAATAAGAATAATGGCTAGATATACAGGTCCAAAAACAAAAATTGCCAGAAGATTTAACGAACCAATCTTTGGCCCGAGCAAAGCTTTAACTAAAAAAGCTTATCCTCCGGGGCAGCATGGTCGTGGTCGCAGAAGAAAGCAATCTGAATATGCTATTCAGCTGATGGAAAAACAAAAGGCTAAATATACATATGGTCTTTTAGAACGTCAGTTTGCTAATCTGTTCGAAAAGGCAAGCCGTAAAGGTGGTATTACAGGTGAAACCCTTCTTCAGTTACTTGAAGCAAGATTAGATAACACGGTTTTCCGTTTAGGTATTGCTCCTACACGCCGTGCAGCACGTCAGCTTGTCCTTCATAAGCATATTGTGGTTAATGGTGATGTAGTTAACATTCCATCTTTCACCCTTAAAGCCGGCGATCAGGTTGGTGTCCGCGAAAAGTCTAAATCTTTAGAAGCTATCGGTAACAGCCTTGCATCCAGAAGTGGAAACAGATATAACTGGTTAGAGTGGGACGGTTCTCAAATGGTAGGTAAGTTCGTTGATGCTCCGGCACGTGAAGATATTCCTGAAAACATCAAGGAACAGCTGATCGTCGAACTTTACTCTAAATAATTTTTCAAACTCTCTTAAATATTACAGTATGTCTATACTAGCATTTCAAATGCCCGAAAAGGTGACAATGGAGAAAGCGGACGACTTTCATGGTCTGTTTACTTTCAAGCCACTTGAGCCTGGATATGGGGTTACTATTGGTAATGCATTAAGAAGAATATTATTATCTTCCCTGGAAGGATATGCCATTGTCGGAGTTAAAATACCTGGTGTACTGCATGAGTTTTCTTCTATAGAAGGCGTAGTGGAAGATGTGAGTGAGGTTATACTGAATCTTAAGCAGGTTCGGTTCAGGAAGATTGCTGATACTGTTGATAACACTTTATCTGTCAGGATAAAAGGACAAAAGCAGTTTAAGGCAGGTGATCTTGCTCCTAAATCTAAAGGCTTTGAGGTGTTAAATCCGGAACTTGTAATATTTAATTGCGACGAAACGGTTGATCTTGAAGTAGAGCTTACGATGGAAAAAGGTCGTGGGTATCTTTCTGCTGAAGATAATAAACCTTCAGAACAAGTATTTGGGTATATTCCTATTGATGCTATCTTTACACCAATTAAGAATGTTAAGTATAGCATTGAAAATACAAGGGTAGAACAGAAGACTGACTATGAACAGTTGATTCTGGATATTCAAACTGATGGTTCTATCCACCCTGAAACTGCATTGAAGGGTGCTGCAAATATTCTTATTCAGCATTTCATGCTGTTCTCCGATCATAATATGGTTCTTGAAGCGGGAAACCAGGGTGAACCGGAGGCAGTAGATGAGGAAATGCTGCATATGCGCAAACTCCTTAAAACTGCTCTGAATGATCTTGATCTTTCAGTAAGAGCTTATAATTGCCTTAAAGCTGCGGATGTTCGTACTTTGGGTGATTTAGTAGCACTTGAAATTTCAGATATGATGAAGTTCAGAAACTTTGGTAAGAAATCTTTGGCAGAGCTTGAAGAGCTTGTAGCTGATAAAAATCTTACCTTTGGAATGGATTTATCCAAGTATAAACTTGATGAAGATTAAATAAATCATGAGACACGGTAAGAAAATTAATCATCTTGGAAGGACTGCTGAACATAGAAGAGCTATGTTATCAAATATGGCAGCCTCTTTGATTCTGCATAAAAGAATTACAACCACTGTTGCTAAAGCGAAGGCTTTGAGGAAATACGTGGAACCACTAATTACTAAATCAAAAGACAACACCACCAATTCACGTCGTGTAGCTTTCTCTTACCTTCAGAGTAAAGAAGCAACCAAAGAATTGTTTGATGGAGTTGCTGAGAAAGTAGCCAGCCGTCCTGGTGGTTACACCAGAATTATCAGAACTGGTTACAGAGCTGGTGACAATGCGGAAACCTGTATGATGGAACTTGTTGATTTTAACGAGTTACTTCTTAAAGATGCAGCTCCAGCTAAAGCTAAATCTAAACGTACCCGTAGAGCTGGTAAAGCTAAAAAGGCGGAAGGATCTGCCGATGTTCAGGCCTCTGCTCCGGCTGCCGATGCTAAAGAAGCTCCTGAAGGAGATAATTCAGCAGATAGCAAAAAAACAGAAGAATAAAAACTGTAAAAACTATAAAAAGGGATTGAGCAATAGCTTAATCCCTTTTTTTGTGTGCATTCCGGATTAGCATAACTGTGAATACTTTTTTAACTTTGCAAAAATCATTTTTTCCAGGATGTAACAGAACATCCGGATTGTGGCGAAGGTTCTTTAATATAAATGGTGATTTGCTTAAGCCCTTCTCAGGGAAAAAGGGTAACTGATGATGAAACCGGCATCAGTATTTGTTATTCTGAATAAATAATTGTCCCTCTTTTATTGATGAGGTGTGGACTTCACTACTTAAATTACAAGGTGTATTAACTGTTCCTGAAAAGCTGTGCCAGCCGGCAAACTTCAAAAACTGACGTATTGATAGTGGCCTGCATTATTCCATAAAATGTGTAGGGTCGTTACCTTGCATAGTTTGATGTAATTGCTAATGAAAAATTTCAGGCAGTAAAGCTTTTTTAAATTTTCCTGAATCTCCCCCGCGGGTAAAAATCGCGGGTACCAGACAAACCAAATTGTTAACCTATTGAAAGCTAAATAAATTTACAAGGTATGAGTATTATTGCAAGCGTGCATGCACGCCAGATTCTTGATTCCCGTGGGAATCCAACAGTTGAAGTTGATGTATTAACTTCTAATGGTGTTTTAGGACGGGCTGCTGTTCCTTCCGGAGCTTCTACAGGCGCTCACGAAGCGGTGGAACTTCGCGATGAGGATAAAAGCCGTTTTATGGGTAAAGGGGTTTTGAAAGCAGTATCAAATGTAAACGATACACTTGCTGAAGAACTGACCGGCATGTCCGTATTCGAGCAAAACCTGATTGACCAGACAATGCTTGAGGTTGATGGTACTGAAAATAAGGGCAAGCTTGGAGCAAACGCTATTCTTGGTGTTTCTCTTGCTGTTGCTAAAGCTGCCGCTATTGAAGCCGGACAATCTCTTTTCCGTTACATTGGTGGGGTTAATGCTAATACTCTTCCTGTACCTATGATGAATATTCTGAATGGTGGAAGTCATGCCGACAACGCCATCGATTTTCAGGAATTTATGATTATGCCGGTTGGAGCTGATACCTTCTCTGAGTCCCTTCGTATGGGTACTGAGGTATTCCATAACCTGAAGAAAGTATTAAAAGATAAGGGTCTTTCCACTAACGTAGGTGATGAAGGTGGTTTTGCTCCTAACATCCGTTCTAACGAAGAGGCTATTGAGGTTGTACTTCAGGCTATTGAAAAAGCCGGTTACAAACCAGGTGACGATATCTTTATTGCCATGGATGCTGCAAGTACTGAGTTTTATGATGAGAAAACAGGACTTTATACATTCAGCAAGTCTGACGGTAAGAAACTTTCAAGCGATGAAATGGCCGAATACTGGAAAACCTGGGTGGATAAGTATCCAATCCTTTCTATTGAAGACGGTATGGCCGAAGATGACTGGGCGGGCTGGAAAAAGCACACCGAGCTTGTTGGAAACAAAATTCAGCTTGTAGGTGATGATTTATTCGTTACAAATGTGAAGCGCCTGCAAAAAGGTATTGATGAGAAAATTGGTAATGCTATCCTGGTAAAAGTTAACCAGATCGGCTCACTTACTGAAACCATTAATGCTGTTAACCTTGCCCACCGCAATTCCTTCAAGAGTGTAATGTCTCACCGTTCCGGTGAAACTGAGGATAACACTATTGCTGACCTTGCTGTAGCTCTTAATACAGGACAGATCAAAACCGGATCTGCCAGCCGTTCTGACCGTATGGCCAAGTACAACCAGCTTATCCGTATTGAGGAAGAACTGGGTGATACTGCTTATTTCCCGGGCAGAAAATTCTGATAGCTTCAGCTAAAAAGAAATAACTTTGAGCGAGCTTTGCCTATGGTAAAGCTCGCTTTTTTCTTAAAAACAAGTAACTTTATAGAAAGATTTACCCCTATGAAAAATCTCCTGATAAAGCTGCCTTCTCTTTTACGGAATTTTTATGTTATTACCCTGGCTGTGTTTATGCTGTGGATGCTATTTATTGATTCCAACGATATCATAGCTCAGTATCAATTGAATAATAAGCTAAAGAACCTTGAAGAAGAAAAAGCTTATTATCTGCAAAAAATTGATGAGGTTAAAAAGGACAGGGAAGAGCTCCTTAGTAATGCTGAACTCCTGGAAAAATTTGCCAGGGAAAAATATCTTATGCGCAGGAAAACAGAAGACCTGTACGTAATCGTTGAGAAAGAAGAGGATTAAATTTTGAAATAATGTATATAAGGAATTTTTTGCTGGTTTTTCTTTTTTTTGCTGCGCAGCTGGCAGTTGCTCAAAGGGATATCGAAGATGTTGAGAACCTTTCCTTCAGAGACAGAGTGTATTTTGGTGGTGGGGGCACTTTTCAACTTGATAATCGTTTTCTTGTGCTTGGAGCCTCACCAATTATGGGGTATATGATTACGCCAAAGTTTTCTTCCGGAGCAGGTATAACTTACCAGTACACCCATTATAAATTTCTTGACCAGTCATCGCATACCTATGGTGGCCGTTTGTTCTCACGCTACAATATCTTCAGGAGCATATATACAATGGCCGAATATGAATTGCTGAATATAGGCTTGCCACGTGTTGCTTCAGAAATCCCCCGTGTATGGGCCGAAAGGTTGTTGTTGGGAGGTGGGTATTTCCAGCCTTTTCCGGGAAACAGGGGAGGTTTTAATATAGGTGTTCTTTATGATGTGTTTTTCCAATACGGCGGGCAGGGGCCTTATACCTCCCCCTGGGTTTACCGGGTAGGCTTTACGTTTTAAGCAGTACTTAATGCATTGCTATAAGTAATCCACAAGGTAGTATGTCAAGAAATTCTTATTTATTGTTCTTCCCCCTGAATAGGGTGGTAAACAGAAAAGGTTGAATTAAAATTCAACCTTTAATTTTTTTGAAAGTTCCTGTAAGTCTTTTATTACCGGCGGAAGTAACGGAATACCTTTTTTTATTCTTTCTTCTTCCATTTCCCGTTCCGGATCTCCGGGAATAAGTACCTTTTCCTGTCCTTCCACTGTTTTTGTTTCCCTGAACCGGGTTATCCACTGGTCCATGTGTTCTTTAAACTCATCTGCAGGGCGGAAGGCATCCACCCGCATAGCTCCAAAAAAATGTCCGATCCCTGCGCCTACTAAATTAGGTGCCAGCGGTAAAAAAGAAACAAAGGGAGGTACCCAGGGGCCATAATTTGCACCGCTTAATACTCCTGTAAGTATGTCTACAATACTGCCTAGGCAATAGCCTTTATGGCTGCCTCTTTCCACATCTCCGCCAAGGGGCAGGAGCGCACCTCCTTCTTTAAGCTCGTGAGGATTTGAACTGCTATACCCTTTTGCATCCTGAATCCAGCCTGCGGGAGCTTCCAGGTTCTTTCGTTGTAAAATTTCCAGTTTACCATTTGCTGCTGTAGTGGTGGCAAAGTCAGCCACAAAGGGAGGCTGGGTTTTAGCTGGTACAGCAACAGCTATAGGGTTGGTGCCTAACATACGCTCTGTGGCAAAAGCAGGAGCTACGAGCGGGCTTGCATTGGTCATGCTAAAACCAATCATGTCGTGTTTAAGAGCCTGCATAGCATGAAAACCTGCAATTCCATAGTGGTTAGAGTTTCTTACTGCTACCCAGCCTGTGCCTGCATTTTCAGCTTTTTCAATTGCTTTTTGCATTGCGGCAGGGCCAACTACAAGACCCAGGCCACTGTCACCATCCACTACGGCTGTGCTCGGGCTTTCATGCACTACCTTAATATCAGGGGTGGGATTTATGCGGCCGGCTTCCCACAGCCTTACATACCCTATGAGGCGTGCAATTCCATGTGAGTCAACCCCGCGCAGGTCGGCACTTAAAAGAACTTCTGTTGCAGTGCCGGCCTGAGTTTCAGGACAGCCCATTTCAAGGAAAACAGACTTTGTAAATTTTTTGAGCTGCTCGTATGCAAATATTTCCATGGTAGATTTTTTCTTCTGAAAATTCCTTAATAGACCAAAAAAAGCTAAGGAAGGGCAAGTTAAGCCTTCCCCCTCAATACTAAAAACAGATTACAGGCATTTAATTCAGGAAATTGGTCAGGAGCAGGTATGTACCGGAGGCTAAAGATTATCAATTGGTTGTTTTTGTATAATGCAGTAGAGTAATCCTTCCTTAAGAGAGTAAGATGATACCCTTATCTGGTTTATATTATACTGCTTCAATACATAACGGATAAGGCAGCAGGCTACAACAATCATATCTACCCGGAGAGGAATCATTCCCGGAATCTGCAGGCGCTCATTTCTGTCCTTATTAAGAATGTTATTGAATATTTGAAAAAAGCTTTCAAGTGTTAACGGGTACTCGGTAGCATCAGCAGGTCTGGAAATATTGTTGGCCTGACAGTAAATATCGCTGAGTGTATCGAAAGAGCCGCTTGACCCGATAAGGGTTACGGGCTTAAGCTCCTGAACTGCCTTACCTAAAGGCTGTAACTTTTCATGTAAATAATCTTCAAGCAGCATAATATCTTCCGGCAACATAGGGTCAGTATGCTGAAAAAGATCCAGAAGCCTTTGTGCTCCAATTTCAAAGCTTTGTTTAAAGTAAGAGCGTTTATCATCGGCTATTATAAATTCAACGCTTCCGCCGCCAATATCCATGATCAGAGATTTTTCGCTGTGCAGGCGGAGGGCTTTTTTTACCCCGCGATATATAAGTTCTGCTTCTTCCTCACCGGAAATGACTTGTATTTCAATACCCGTTTCGGTAAATATATCATCTACAACCTCTTTTTTATTAGCTGCATTGCGGAATGCACTGGTAGCAGTAGCATGAATTTCAGTTACTCCATGCGAATCAGCTATTTCTTTGAAGTGTTTAAGAGTAGCAATAGCTCTGGTGCGGGCTTCATCCACAATAGTCTGAGCACTTATACCTCCTTCTCCTATTTTTACAGCAACCTTTTCACGGTATAAAATATTTACCGAATCTTCGTTTGTGTGTGCCACCAGGATATGGAAAGTATTTGTTCCCAGATCAATAACTGCTATCTTTCGCATGCTGCTCCTCATAAAATTTCCGCAAATATAACTAATTAATCCCATGGCGGTATGATTTCCATATAAGATAATTAAAACTTCATATTGCTATGGTCCAGTCTCAGGGTTAAGATATCCCCTGTGCAAGCCTTCATATTTATTACAACAATTTTGCCACAAAAAAAGATGCATTTCGTATAATTGCTGCAATCTTGCTGCCAAAGCAATCAGAAGTAACTGTGGGAGGAGAAGCAGGCAGACTGCACAAGGCAAAACAGCCTGAATACGCCATGCTTTAGATTTTTAAACGTAATTTATGAGTGATAGTTTAGACAGTGCACCAGCGGTAATTTTTATTCCGGATATGAACGGATTTACCGGTTATATTTCCAATACTGATATAAAAATAACTAAAAGGGTTATTCCTGCTTTACTGGAAGAGATTATCAATGCCAATGAACTGAACTTTACAATGGCGGAAATACAGGGCGATGCCATCCTGTTTTATCGTATTGGCGAGCCCCCTGCACCCAATGAGCTGGTGGCTCAGTCAAAGAAAATATTTCTGGCTTTCAGCAAAAAGTTAGAAGAACTTAGTCTGGAATACCCCGAGGCTCCTATTTCGCTTCCCGATAGCCTGGGAATTAAAATAGTTGCCCATTTTGGAAAAATAGGGCTTACAAAAATAAAAGGCTTTGTTAAAATGATAGGGCCTGATGTTATTATTGCACATCGCTTACTGAAAAACAGTACCCAGGCCGATGAATATTTACTGGTTACCGAGCAGTATGCCTCCAGGTTCAGTGAAGAAGAGCTGGAAAAGGTTTTTGCCTTTGGCGAACTGCAGCACGGGCAGGATGAGTACCCGCACATAGGCACTGTTAAATACCGCTATGCGAGTTTAAAGCCTCTTTTTAGCCGGTCCGTTTAGCGGTTGAACTGGGAGTAAAAGAATATTCCCATAAAAGCGACTACTGCTAAAACCAAGCCTGCCATGAAAATATTGTAAGAGATTCGCAAAAGCTTGTATTTCCTGGTCAGTACCAGGCCAAGGTAGTATAAGTCTATTGTCATGTTATCGTAAAGAAGTTCTTTAGAGTCCATCAGCTCCTGCATATTTTTAATGAAATCCTGCAGTTTCATGTTGCTGAAGTTCCCGAAGAAAAGAACACTGGATTTCTTGTTCCTTATTTTCTCAATGTCTACTTCCTTTTCGGTTACATTGGGCCTGGCCGAAAGAATGGCATAAATAACAGAAAGGAGAGAGCCGAGAAGCAGGACACAAATGGGAACAGTATAGCGCACATTTTCCACAAACGCCTGTTCTGTAAGTGTAAAGCTCGATCCTACGACGGTTATAATAATGGATAGGATAATGGTATTAATACTAATAATCATGTTCGCCTTGCTGTCGGCAATGGAACTCAGGTTAATGTGGGTCCGGTAGGTGGACCTGTACATGGTTTCGGTGCCTCTTTTAGGCGCCTCGTCTTTTTCTTTTTTCTTCTTTGTCTTGATAAGGGCTCCCCGCTGCTTTTCAATATTCTTTTCCCTGCGGGAGCCATACTCACGGCGGAAGAACTCAGTATAAAAGTTGGTTGAAATAATATATTTTTCCTGCTCAAGTGCCCATTCCTTATTGGTAAAATGTTTGTCCAGGAATATTTCCCATTCAATCCGGAGCAGTTCAGCCTTCCGGAAAAATCTTTTTTTACCTACATTAATATGGTCAGCATCGTGGAGTATCTCCTGCAATAAGTTTTCCGGTTTTGCTCCATGCCTGGTGGACTCTATTAAATCCTTTACCAGGTTTATATCAGCGGCATCGAAATTCTTTTCCTGCATAAATTTCTGTGCATAATCTTTACTGGCATCTTCATGGTTCATGTAGGTGTTTACATACCCTGTGTCATGAAACCAGGCGGCAAGAAGAAGGAGCAGGTGGTCTTTTTCATTCAGTTCATAAAATTCAACCGCCTGCAGGCATGCTTCCACTGTTTCGCAGGTATGGTTAAAATTATGGTATACATATTTATTAGAAAGTTTCTTTTTAAATAGATCTGCTACAAACCCTGCAGCATCCTGTACCGTAGGATGGTTGTTCATATATTTATTACGATCGTTAATAGGTATAACTCTTTGTTTCCAGTACAAACATTCCTGCGGCTCCGGATGTTTTAACCGTGACCCTAATGCTTGTTCCGGCATCCATTTTCAGGTGTTAAAAAAATCAGTAATTACTCTGTTACGTGTTTTTATGAGGTTCTATCAGTTTTGGTGTATTATTCTTTTTTTTCTGGCGGCCTGTTCAGGAAGGAATAGTGAAAAAGAAGTAAAACAAGGAAAAATTGCCTGCACAGCTTACAGTTTAAATGAGCCGTCTGAAGTATTTGAACTTCCGGATGAGCTGGAGGAAATATCGGGACTGGCAGCCGTGTCAGATACTCATTTAATTTGCAATGAGGATGAAACAGGAACGCTGTACATCTTCAATATCCGGCAGGGAAAAGTTGAAAGGGAGTTTAAGTGGGGAAAGAAGGGAGATTATGAAGGTACAGCTTTGGCAGATGGAGATGTCTGGGTGTTGAAAAGCAACGGGAAAGTGTACAGGATCGGGAATTACCAGTCACCGGACCCGAAGGTAACAGAAATTAAAACCGGTCTGGATTCAGACTGTGATGCAGAAGGGCTTGCAGCTTTGCCTTCCGGAAAATCTTTATTAATAGCCTGTAAAGAAGGGGAGGCAGACACGCGGATTATATATGAGTATAAGCTGGAAGAAGGCTCACTTGCCGGGGAACCCTACCTGCAGATGCAATTAGCCGATATTGAAAATCATCTGATAAACACTGGCTTTGATAAATTTTCAGTGGGATTGAAGAAAATGCTGGATCCAAAAGGCAGTTCAGGGGTAATGTTTCCTTCCGGTATTGCTGTTCACCCGCAAACTAACGATCTCTATATTCTGTCCTCAAAGAGCAAATTATTGGTTATTTATTCAGATGGTGTTTTAAAAGAAGCTATAGAGCTCACGAATAAATTATTCAGGCAGCCCGAAGCCATTGCTTTTACGCCCAATGGCGACTTATATATTGGTAATGAGGGTAAAGGCGGTAAAGGAAATATTTTGAAATTTGTATATGATCAACAGTAGAACCTGTTTTTTAAAGGCCGCAATATGTCTTTCTATTTTTCTATTGCAGGCATGTGGCGCAGTAAAACCTTATTACAGCAAGGATAGTGTAAACTGGGAAGGGGCTGAGTATCCGGCTGCAGAAGAGCTGGTACATTCCGTTTTTCTTATAGGAGATGTGGGGGAGCCCGATGCTGACAGGCAGGAGCCAGCCCTCAGGTTGTTGCAGTTACAGCTGCATGGGCAGGGCGGCACGGATACTTACAGCGGGCAGGCCCGGCTGGCCGATTCTCTGAAAACCGTCATTTTCCTGGGCGATAATATTTATCTCGATGGCTTATCGGAGCCCGGAGATCCTGACCGGGAGGAGGAGGAACGCCGCCTTATTGAGCAAATGAAGATTGTGGAGAACTGGGAGGGGCAGCCTGTGTGGATACCCGGCAACCACGACTGGAACCACAGCAAACCCGGCGGGCTTGAAGCAGTAATACGGCAGGAGCAGTTTGTAAGGCAATACCTTAACCGAACGGATGTGTACCTGCCCGGCAGCGGCTGCCCCGGGCCATACCCGCTGGAGGTAAACGATAAGCTGGTGGTTATTCTTATCGATTCCGAATGGTGGCTCACTAAACACCGCAGGCCTGAAGGAACTGAAAATGGCTGCGGGGTGGACTCAGAGCTGGACTTTATTGTTCAGCTCGATGATATGCTCGACAGGTTTAAGGAAAAGCATGTTGTGCTCGCTCTGCATCATCCGCTCATGACAAACGGGAACCATGGCGGGCATTATTCCATTGGGGATCATATTTTTCCTTTGCGCCTTAAGTATCATAATTTGTATTTGCCTCTTCCGGTTATTGGCTCTGTTTACCCCCTGGCCAGAATGTATGGCCTTTCCCGCCAGGATCTGGCAAACCCAAAATACAGTCAATTAAGCGATGCCATTCAGTCGGTTTTAAAGGGGCGCAATAACGTTACTGTGGCGGCAGGTCATGAACATAACCTGCAGTACAACGAAACTGAAGATATAAGGCATGTCCTTAGCGGTGCCGGCTGTAAGTTAACCTATTGTGTGGGAGGAAGAGGAGCCTCTTTTGTTCATAAGCATACCGGCTTTGCAAGAATCAACTACTATAAAAACGGAGAGGCCTGGGTGGAATTCTGGGAGCCCGAAGAGGATGGCAGCAAGGGGCGTTGTGTGTTCCGGAAGGCGCTTTATGCATTGGCCACTCCGGACGATGAGGCTGTGGAACAGCAGGAAATTCCGGACTATACCGACAGCCTGAAAATTATTGCGGCCAACCCGCAGTACAAACAGGCTGGTAAGCTTAGCCGGAAAATATGGGGTGAGCATTACCGTGAGGAATGGATTACACCGGTAGCAGTACCGTACCTGGACCTGGAGCGGAAAAACGGGGGCCTCAGGAAAGTAAAAAAAGGAGGCGGTCAGCAAACACTTTCTCTTCACCTGATGGATAAGGACAGTATGACCTACTATTTCCGTTCGGTGGATAAAGACCCTACAGGCCTGCTGCCGGAAGAACTTCAGGAGACTTTCGCTGTGGACTTTGTTAAAGACCAGCTCTCAAGTGCACATCCCTACGGCAGCCTTGCTTTGGCTAAGCTCTCCTCTGCCGCTAAAGTTTATCATGCCAATCCGGAGCTTTATTATATGCCATACACTCCTTCTTTAGGGCCTTACCTGAATGAGTTTGGGGGTATGTTAGGCACTTTCGAAATGAAGGCCGATGAAGACGTATCGGATTACGATAACTTTGGTAATGCAGAAAATGCAGTTGGCACCAGTAAACTTTTTGAAAAACTATACGGCGATAATGATAATGAAGTAAACCAGCATTCCTTTGTACGGGCACGCCTGTTCGATATGCTTATTAATGACTATGACAGGCACGAAGGGCAATGGCGCTGGGCGGAATTTGAAAAAGAAGGAAAGGGTTCAGTTTATGAACCTATCCCGAAAGACAGGGACCAGGCATTCAGTAAATTTGATGGAATCGTTCCATGGCTGTTTACCCGTAAATGGCTGCTCAGGAAATTTCAGCACTTCGATTACGATTATGGCGATGTGGCAGGACTCAATTTTAATGCCCGCTATATAGACAGGCGTTTCCTGACCGGCCTGAGCTGGAATGACTGGGAGGAGCAGGTAAAGTTCCTGCAGGAAAACCTTACCGACAGTGTTATTGAACAAAGCATCCGTGGCTTACCGCCGGAAATATTTGCTATTAGCGGCCCCGAAATAATTGCCAAGTTAAAGTCCAGGCGCGATAAACTACCCGCAGCGGCAAGAGAGTATTATGAGGAACTGAGCCGATATGTAGATGTGGTGGGTAGCGACAAACATGAGCAATTTGAGGTGGAGCGTCTTCCTGACGGGAAAACCCGGGTGGTGGTACATAAAACAAAAAAAGATGGTAAGGTGGAGCATAAACTTTATGAGCGCACCTTTGACCCTTCCCTTACCAAAGAAATCCGTTTATTCGGGCTTGACGGGATTGATAAGTTCTTTATCAGGGGTAAAGCCTCCTCTGCCATTAAAATACGGATTGTTGGCGGGGAGGGGGAGGATATCCTGAAGGATGAATCTGATATACGCGGACCTGGTAAAAATATTATTTACTACGATGATGAAGACGAGGAAAATGAGCTGAATGCCGGTAATGATACCCGCCTGAAACTTTCGCATAAGGATTATGTAAATAAGTACAACTTTGAGGAATTCACCTACCCTTATGCAGGGCCAAGGCTTTCTGCAGAGTACAATGTAGATGATGGAATATTTATAGGGGGAGGTTTTAATATTAAAACCTATGGGTTCAGGAAAAAACCAATAGCCACAGACCAGACCTTCCTTGGGAACTATGCATTTAGAACAGGGGCCTTCACTTTTAAATACAGAGGCCGGTTTTATTCCCTTTTTAGCAGGAACCTCGACCTTATGGTGGACGGTGATGTTTATGGCCCTAAATATGTGTTTAACTACTTCGGGCAGGGAAACAGCTCTTCCTTTGAAAGAAATATTGATTATTACCGCCTGCATTATAACCGGGTTCAGTTCTTCCCATATGTAAACTGGCAGCCAAACGAATTTGTAAGAATAGGGGCAGGGCCTGAGTTCAGATATGTGGATGTAGGTACAGACCTTAACAGGGGCTCTTTTATTGATTCCGACGGGTTCCGGCAATCGTCCCTGTATGAAGAATATACTTATATGGCCGGCGGACGGATTTTTGCAGAGATTAAGGCGCTTAACGATGATATATCCCCTACGAGAGGGCTCCACTGGAAAAATGAAATCAGTTACATGAACAGCTTCCGCCATGATAAGGTAAACCTTACCCGGCTGCGGTCAGATTTTGTACTGTATGTTTCTCCAAACGTAAATCTTCGCCCCACACTGGCGCTTCGTGTAGGAGGGCAAAAGAACCTGGGCGATTTCCTGTTTTATCAGTCGGCCACCCTTGGGCAAAGGGAGAACCTGCGTGGCTTCAGGCGCACCCGTTTTGCAGGACACAGTTCTCTGTACAATAATGCTGAGTTGCGGATTCCGGTGGCGAAGCTATCAAATTATGTTTTTTCAGGTACCTGGGGTGTTTATGGCTTTGTGGATCAGGGAAGGGTGTGGAGTAATGTGGAAGAATCAGATGACTGGCATCGTTCTTACGGGCCAGGCCTGTTTTTGAACCTGTTCAACCTTTTTACAGCCTCCGGCAGTGCAGGCTTTTCAAAGGAAGGCCCCTATTTCTTAATAAATACAGGTTATTTTTTTGATTGAATGAAATACCTGATTTTTTTTCTGATACTATTTAGTTGTTCCTACCCCCTTCTTGCTTTTCAGCAGCAGGAGGAGAGTGGTGCGGATGCGCAGGGTATTCCCCTTAAGGAAGAAAACAGCAGTGATGAAATTAAATGGGCTACTCCCGGGGTGGCAGGCGACAGGCCGGGAAAAGGAATAGTTGTCTCTTATAATTTAATTGCTCCGTTCAATATTCGTTCCATGCCGGTAAAGGAAGGACTGGAGGGAGGAGAGGCAGAAGTACGGAAACTGGAAGATTTAGCGTTTTCCCTCCGGCTCCCTGTCAGCTGGAGTGGGCAAACTAAAATTATTGCAGGGCTGGAGTATGCATACAGGGAATATAATTTTAAACAGCCGGAAAAACTGGAGTACAACTTTTATGAGAATCTGGAAAATAAACATCTGAATGCTTTAAGCTTCAGGGCCTATATCCTGCACTCTCTGGATGAGAAGAGATTTATTGGATCCAGGATAGGTGCTGAACTTAACGGGGATTACCATGACCTTGTGCTTCCTTTTACAAAGCGGATGAAATATTCTTTTGCCGCTTTGTATGGCTGGAAGGCAGATGCCTATACCACCTATGGAGCAGGATTATATTATTCCTATGTATGGGGCCGTCCTTCAGTATACCCGGCTTTTTTGTGGAACAGGACCTATTCGGAAAAATGGGGAGTGGAGGCGCTGCTTCCTCAAAGCTTTCGCCTGAGGTACACTTTCAATCCCCAAACTTTTTTACTTGGAGGGCTGAGAGTGTCAGGGGAAAGTTATCATATCCTTTCTGAACAGGCACCTCTTTCCGCTTACTCCGACCTTGAGCTGAGAAATTCAAATGTTTTTGCCTTCCTGGAGTTTGAAAGGGAAATTTACGATTTCCTCTGGTTCGGGCTTACAGGTGGTTTCCGCTATAATGTAAACTTTTATATGTCGGAAAAAAATTCGTTCAGTAACAGCCGGATCCTTGAAAATGAAGTGGCGGCAAGCCCATATTTTAATGCAAGTCTGTTTGTGGTTCCGCCGGCAAAATTCCGGAATAAAGCTTCCCTTCCCGACGCTGAAACAGAGCAATAAGGTAACTTATTGCAGCCGCTGATTTAATTGTTTAAATAAAACCTTATTTTTGGGCCTCAAGCAGAGGAATATGAAACTGACAGAAGTTAAAGATAAAAAAAGCATCCGGGAATTTCTTACCCTTCCGGTACAGCTATATAAAAACGAAAAGAACTGGATCAGGCCCCTTGATAAGGATATTGAAGCAGTTTTCGATCCAAAGCAAAATAAACTCTTCAGGCATGGTGAATGTAACCGGTGGATTCTTCAGGATACTTACGGTAAAACAATTGGCCGGGTAGCAGCCTTTATTAACAGAAAGACATTGAAAAAGGAAGATCAGCCAACCGGCGGTCTGGGCTTTTTTGAATGTATAAACGATAAGGATGCTGCCTTTATGTTATTCGGGCAATGCAAAGAATGGTTACAGGAACGTAATATTGAGGCCATGGACGGCCCCATAAATTTTGGCGACCGCGACCGCTGGTGGGGGGTGCTGGCCATGGGGTACGACAGGGAGCCAAATTACTGTATGCCCTATAATTTCCCTTATTATACAGAGCTGTTTGAAAGCTATGGCTTTCAGTTATACTTTAAGCAGTTTACCTACGGAAGGCCTGTTGCAGAGGAAGGAGAAACCGGAATCAGTGAAAAGGTATATGCAAAGGCAGAACGTGTGAGACGGGAACCCCGCTATACTTTCAGGCATATGAAGAAAAAGGACCTTGAGAAGTATGCAGAGGATTTCCGGACCATTTATAATAAGGCATGGGTAAAGCATAAGGGGGTTGGCGAAATGCCTAAAGCACAGGCTTTAAACGTTTTTAAACAGCTAAAGCCTGTTATAGATGAGAATATCCTGTGGTTTGGATATTATGATAATGAGCCTGTTGCTTTCTTTCTGAACCTGCCTGAAGTAAACCAGATTTTTAAACATGTAAATGGAAAGCTGGACCTGGTCGGGAAACTGAAATTCCTGTATTATAAGTATATAGCAAGAATTAAAAAAATGTATGGGGTCGTGTTTGGCGTTACACCTGAACACCAGGGGAAAGGAGTGGAAGCTGCTATTGTAATGGCAATCGCTGATTTTATCTGGTCATCAAAATCACAGTATAAATATTTTGAAATGAACTGGATAGGCGATTTTAACCCTAAAATGATGAAGGTTGCCACAGATGTGGGAGGAGAGGTGGTGAAGGTTCACCATACCTACCGTTATTTGTTCGACCGGACCAAAGAGTTTAAACGTGCACCGGTTATAGATTGATTTAATATTTAAGAATTAAAAAATTTTTCAGAGGAAGATTATTTTATAATTTCTTCCCCGGTTTCGAATTTCAATTAATAAACAAACTTTTTAAAATGGAAAAACAGTACGACGTATACGGCATAGGCAATGCCATTGTAGACATGGAGTTTGAGGTAAATGATGCTTTCTTCAGCGACCATGGCATTGAAAAAGGCATGATGACAATGGTTGACGAGGACCGGCAGCATGTTTTAGTAAAGGCAATTCAAACCAGGGAGGTAAAGCAGCAGAGTGGTGGCTCAGCGGCAAACTCTATTATTGCTGTTAACCAGTTTGGTGGTAAGGCTTTTTACTCCTGTAAAGTTGCCAATGACCCTTTCGGACATTTTTACCTGAAGGACCTGCAGGAAGCCGGTGTCGATACTAACCTTAACCCCGGGGTGCTGGAAGAGGGAATAACAGGTAAATGCCTGGTAATGATTACTCCGGATGCCGAAAGAACAATGAATACTTTTTTAGGAATTACCTCTGATTTTTCGGTGCAGGAAATAAAGGAAGATGCCCTGAAAAACTCTGAATATGTATACCTGGAAGGTTTTCTGATACCGGGTGATAGTGGCCGTGAAGCAATGCTTCATGCTAAGGCTCTGGCTGAAAAGCATGGCGTTAAAACTGCTCTTACTTTTTCAGACCCAAGTATGGTAAAATACTTTAAGCCGGGGCTGAAAGAAGTGGTTGGCGATGGTGTTGATCTGCTTTTCTGTAACGAAGAGGAGGCGATGCTTTTTACTGAAAAGAACAATATTTCCGAGGCCCGTGAAGAGCTGAAGAAAGCAGCAAAGAAATTTGTAATTACCATGGGTAAAAAGGGCGCTATGGTATATGATGGGGAGGATTTCATCAACATTGATCCTAATCCGGTACAAGCAGTTGATTCTACCGGCGCAGGCGATATGTTTGCAGGCGCTTTTATGTTTGGCCTTACTCATGGGTATGATTTTGCAAAGGCAGGAAAACTGGCCAGCCTTGCCTCTTCAAAAGTAGTATCTAAATACGGCCCCCGGCTTGATGGCCCGGCTGTAAAAGCGATTCTGAAGCAGATATAATAAGCTGCAATCCTTAATACCAGTAAAAAAGCCGGCTCCTGTTAAGGATCCGGCTTCTTTATTTATAGCTGAATAAGTTTGGCCAGCAATTTAACCTGAGGGTTAGATTTAATGGTCACTGTTCTCATAATCATCTTCCTCTCCGTCAGCCGGAGCTATATGCCCTTCCTGGCCATCTATACGGGCAGGCTGGTCAGAGTCGTAAAGGGAATCATTTTCAACACCTTCGTTGCTTAGCTCCTGGTTTTTAAGCATTGGGTCTCCAACTTCGTTCTCAGCGGCCTCAATTTCGTTTTCATAATCTGTCTCACTCTTATCGTACCCACAGGAGCCCAAAACAAACAGGCTGCAGAAAATGGCCAGAAAAGCAAAATGCCTTGGTGTTCTTTTATTATAATTCATAAAAATGGTGTTTTCAGTTTAAAAAAATACGTAACTCTTACCCTATAATACGATAAACAGGGGCAGATGGTTATTAGTAAAAAAGAAAAAGGAGGATGATTTACCAGCCTCCTTTTTCTGTTCCTGAAATAAGTGTTTTCTTATTCAGTTACACCTGTTGGATCTCCTTGTCCTGTTCCCAGGTTTTCATATTCTCCAACCCCAAGGTCTTTCAGTATAAAACGTACAGGTACCTGAATCTCAGATTTTACCTTGTCTCCATTCTGTTCAGCAGCTTCCCATAACCCTGAGGTTTCTTTTACTGCACGCTCAGCTTCTTCTTTTAAGTGTTCTTTTGCACGCTCTATATCTTCTTCGGTAAAGCTTTGCGGATAACTGGAGTTAGCTTCAATGAATTCATCATTAGCTTTAGCGTCCTCAATGTTACCGTTTTCATCCACTACCAGATTTACAAGAGCGATTCCTTCCACTCTTGCTGCCGCAGCTGTTTCCGGATATTCAATATTCCGCTGAATAATATTTTTTACCTCTTCGAAGCTTACTGTTGGTTGCGGGTCAACATCGGCGGCAATATAAGCGCCGGTTTCATTATTAACCTGGCCACGCATGCTTTCACGGCGTTCCTGGTAGTCACTCATAACGGCGTTGAACCTTTGCTGAGCATATTCGCTCATCCCTTCGGGATAAACGGCAATATGGCGTTCATAAATAGCTGCAGGTGTATTTGGATCTTCTGCCTCCTCCAGGCCAGAGGTATTTTCATTATTGTTCAGGCTTGTGACTGGCTGTTCAGCCTGTTCCCCGCCGGCCATATCCTGTGCCTGCTGATCCGGTCCGGTATTATATCCTTCACTGGTTTCCATGGATTCCTGCTGGTTATTCAGGCCATTCTGTTGTTGGTTATCCAGAGAATTTTGCTGCTGAGTAGGGTTGGTGCCAGACTCACCGTCTAAAGCGGAACCGTTCCGGTTATTTAACTCCGTGGCACTTTCACTGTCCTGCTCATTCATATTGTTCCCGGGCTGGTTCAAAGATTCCTGCCGGTCTGCCTGCCCTGCGGGAGCTGCACCAGTACTGCTCCGGTTGCTCAGGTCTGTATCTGTCAGCTCTTCTTTAACGGCTTCATTGGCTTCTTCATGCTCCTCAAGGTGGGCATCCATATTTCTTATGGAAGAAGCGGAACGGTCAGCAGAGGTGTTTATGTTTGTATCAGATGTGCGGTCAGACCGGGTCTGGTTAACCTCTGAGGCTTCAGCTTCCTGCTCTGCCAGATCTGAAGAGGAAAGCTGTTCTGTTTCTGTTTCCGCTTCCAGGTCTTCCATACCCTGATTTACATTTTCGCGGGTGGAGGTAACAGTTTCCTCAGTTGCTGTTCCAACATTATCGGCAGTGTTATTTTCATTATTGCTGTCGCAGGCCCCCAATGCCAGCATCCCTGATACGGCAATAGTGGTGGTCCAGTATTTAATCCAGTTCTTTATAATCGGTTTTTTCATTACTATCTTATTTTAAGATTAAAAAAAATTTCGGCCCGGTATTAGTTTCACTATCGGGTGATACAAAAAAAATAAGGCAGAGCAGAGAGGTTCTTAAGAAGAGAAAGAGCCCGCAAGTAATTGCAGGCTCTTAATTATTTAATTTAAATCACTATTATCTGTCAGTTCCGGAAGCACCAACTATGTTGATGTCAAACCGTACAGGTAGCTGAAGTTCAGTTTTAACGCTTTGTCCGTCCTGCTTTCCTGCTTCCCACATTCCGGAAGTTTCTTCAACTGCACGTTCAGCTTCTTTCCTCATTTCCTTCCTCAGCTCATCTATTTCCTGATCGCTGAAATTGTTAGGATTTAAAGGCGTTGTGGCAGATTCCAGTGAGGATGCCGGTACAATAACATCTTCATAGGCTTTTGCCTCTGTAACATTTCCATTTTCGTCAACCACAAAGTTTACATAAACGGTACCTTCCATTTCGGCAGCTACTGCATCACGCGGATACTCAATGTTTTCCTGAATCTGATTCATTAGCTGTTCATATCCAACTGTTGGCTGTGCGTCAACCTCAGGAGATACATAAGCACCGGTTTCATCATTTATCTGACCACGCATGCTTTCGCGGCGTTCATTGTAATCTCTGCTTATACCTTCCATACGCTGGCGGTCCTCATCGCTCATATCTTCAGCATATATCATGGTGTACCGCTCAATAACAAGGGCCTGGTCTTCAGCAGCGCGAGAATTCATTTCAGAATTGCTCTGGTTGCTCATAGTGTTTCCTTCCCCGCTCATTCCGGATGTACCCGGCGTAGCAGAATTTGTTTCACCCTGCTGGTCAAAAGTTCGCTGCTGGGCACCGGTATCATTTTGCTGGTTATCCATGGAATTCTGTCCCTGTGAAGGAGTGGTTCCCTGACTGTTCATGTCGCTTCCCTGGTTACTGTTTGGGTTTAGCTGGGAATCCTCCGGTGTGTACATATCGCTGGCTGATTCCTGATCAGTATTGGTGCCCTCAGAATTGTAAGATTCTCCCTGGCTGTCGTACATGGTGCCTGGCTGCGTTCCCTGCTGGGCATCATTCTCAGTTCCGCTTTCTCTGGTATCAAGGTCATTTCCCTGCTGAGTACCCATGTTATCATTCTGGATACTCATTTCTGTGGTTCCCTGGCGGTTAGTTTCATATTCTACTGCCTGATCCTGGCCCTGCATATTCTGGTTTCCGGTTGGGGTTCCCTGCTGGCTGTTCATGTTGCCGCTGGTGCCATCCTGACTTCCTGTAGTGCCTGGCTGGCTCATACCAGAATCATCATTCAGTTCAGACTGGCTGGTTCCTGAATTTTCAGTACCGCCTAGTTCAGTATTGTTATCCTGAGTACCATTTCCGTAATTGTTGCCACCCTGGTTATTGCTTATGTTCGTATTGCCGGGGACTCTCTCAGTATCGCTTTTAGCCCTCATATCCTGCTGGCTCTCATCTGCGTCCTGCTCAGCACCACTTTGTTGGTAATAAGTGGTTCCCGGGGTTGGCTGCACACCCTGCTGGTCCATTGTTCCCTCCTGGTTACCCTGTTCCATCGAGGTGCCCTGCTGGTTCATCTGTGTATCTTCCTGCTGATCGAATGAGGTGTTTTGCGGGCTGTCAGGAGATGACTGCTGGTTCATTTGCGCTCCCTGCATGGTAGTGCCGGCATTGCCTGATTCACTCTCACTTAAATTTGCGTCAGTTAATTCCTCTTTAATGGCCTCATTTGCCTCTTCATGCTCTTCCAGGTGAGCATCCATATTGCTTATAGAAGAAGCGGAACGTTCAGAAGATATATTTGTGTTAGAAGTACGCTCAAACTGCGTCTGGTTAACCTCCGGGGTTTCAGTTTCTTCTTCATCTGAGGCGAGTACCTGTTCATTTTCAGTTTCAGTTTCAGTTTCCAGGTTTTCCATACCCTGATTTACATTTTCACGGGTGGAGGTAACTGTTTCCTCAGTGGCTGTTTCCACATTGTCGGCAGTGTTATTTGCATTATTGCTGTCGCAGGCCCCCAGTGCCAGCATCCCTGATACGGCAATAGTGGTGGTCCAGTATTTAATCCAGTTTTTTATTATCGGCTTTTTCATAACTATCTGATTGTAAGTTTAAAAATCTTCTACGGTTAAGTGAAGTATTTAAAAAATTCTATTTAGCTTATCTTACGAAAAAGGATTGCAGAGGTTATATTGCAGGTTCCGAATTATAAAAAAAAGTAGCCCTGATGGCAGGGCTACCGGTTTTTCTTATACTATATTAAATTATGCGAACGAATTAACCTCAGAAAAAATTATGGTTACAGTTTAAACATTACAGGAATTACCATCCGGACGGCTACTTCCTGATCTCTTTGTTTGCCGGGATTCCACATGGTTTTTTTTATTGCTTCCACAGCAGCTTCATCACAACCGGCTCCCAGTCCTTTTACCGTTTTTACCTCTGTAACTGACCCATCCGGCTCCACTACAAACTGCACGTAAACGCGGCCTTCAACTCCCTTGCTTATAGCCTGCTCAGGATATACCAGCGTTTCAGCTAACTGCCTGTAAAAAGCATCCATGCCGCCAACAGGTTTAGGGCTTTCCTCAACAACCTCGAAGAGGCGGTGCCCTTTTTCGCTTACAGGAGAGGGCTTGTTCCCTTTGTTTAGTTTTGCATTCATCTTTTCCAGGTTTGGTCCTGGTTTTATTTTATGATCTGCTATTTTCAATACTATATGAGGTATTTTTCCTCCATTTTCACCTAATTCTTCCCTTGGAGTATTAGTTAACGCATTTTCCACCTTTTTCCGGATTTCTTCATTTTTAAAATCGGAAATGGTGTATTTGGCATTTCCAAAAACATAAATAATTTCACTGCCTTCACTTATTAATGCCATATTGTTGCTGTTATTTTCCTTCTGGTTTTCAGGATATTCAATGTCCAGCATTAATAAGTGAGATGATTCCTTTTCCTCAACCTCTGCCGCAGCTGATGTTATTTGATCTTTGGTTTCAGGCAGGGATTCATCCTGGCAGGCGGCTACAAAAAAGATAAGGCCGAAAATGAGCGCGCCCAGGGTGGCTCTTAAAATGTTGCGGTTTGATTTTGTCTGTAACATACGGATTCTGTTTAAAGTGTTATGTTGAAAAAATTGACTTGCAAGGGGAATATTTGCCTGCCGGAGGGTTTGCTTTACCAGCAGGCTGAAATAGGATTCCGGCTCTGCCTGCCCCAGCGCATAGCGGTCGGCAAGGTGTTCGTGTACCTGCCGGAGGGAATATCTGTATATGTATATGAGTGGATTGAACCAGAGCAGGGCCTTTATAAATTCCAGAAAAATATTGTCGATACTGTGGTGTTGCCGCACGTGTGCCCTTTCGTGTTGTAATACCAGCCGGGCTTCCGTTTCATTCAGGGGTGCGGTGTTATCCCAGAAAATATAGTGGAGGAAGGAAAAGGTGGGGAGCTTCCCGCTGGTAGGAGCAATTTTGTATTCTTTTTCAGGAGAGTAGCGGAAGGGATACTGCCGGATTAACTGGTATATTTTCCGGATTCTGCCGGCAGTAAGCAGCAGGGAGATGAAAATGCCGGCAAAATAAAGGTATAGAGCATACTGTTGCCAGTTCATTTCAATAGTGCCTTCTGCAACTGCCGGCTGGTCTGCACCTCCCCGGATGATCAGTTCCGGCAATAAGTTCCAGGCTTTGCTGGCTGGTTGTAGCAGAAAGCTGCTGTTTCCGTTTCCTGCCGTATTTACCGGAATGGATATCAGGGGCACAACCATGGAAAACATCAGGGCGGATAGCAGGTAAAACCTGTTGAGCAGTGGGGAAGCTCTGTGGCGTAAAAAAAGAAGGAAGAAGGTGAAAAGCAGGAGAAGAATTAAACTTGCTTCCAGCAGGTATGGGAATAAGCTAGTCATCGTCTTTGGGGTTTTTGATGTCTTTTTCTATATACTTCATCATTTCTTCGAGCTCCCGGCTGTTAATGTCGTTCTTCCGGGCAAAGAAGGAAACCATTTTCTGAAATGAGCCCCCAAAATAGCTGCCTACAAAGTTTTTGAGGTAAAAGTTGCTGTATTCCCCCTTCTCCACCACAGGAAAATATTCGTGGGTTTTGCCGTATGCTTTATGAGATACAAAGCCTTTTGTTTCCAGTATTCTTACAATGGTGGATACTGTGTTGTATGCGGGTTTAGGTTCGGACATCCGGGCCAGAATGTCCTTAATAAAGCCTTTCCTGATATCCCATAAAATATGCATTACCTGTTCTTCTGCTTTTGTCAGTTCTTTCATTTTTTTGCTCTTATGTTTGTTGTTGCCAGTGCATGGTGCAGTAATTTTTTTGCTGCCCTGCCTTCTGTTTTTTCAATACTATTAAAAATTTAGTTAAATAACTATTTTTTTAGTTGTAAAGTTTGCGTGTTTTTAAATTCTTCAGGGAAACAGAAGAAATACAATGGGAATAAAAAAAAACAGAAGACCATTCCGGATATGGGAACAGCCTTCTGTTTTGTTGAAAAGAAAATTAAAGTTTATTTAAGATTAGATTAAGCAGGAGGCAAACTCCCGTAATTTATTCCTGTGTAAAGGCAAAGGTAAGAATATTCGCCCCCATTTTCAGGGCTTTTTGCCTTACCTCCTCCGGGTCGTTATGAATGCTTTGGTCTTCCCAGCCGTTGCCAAGGTCGGTCTCATAGGTATAATAGCAAACGAGGCGGCCCTCAAGTATAAGTCCATATCCCTGTGGTGGCTTTCCGTCGTGTTCGTGTATTTTAGGGAGGCCCTCCTGAAAGCTGAATTTTTGATGGTATATGGGGTGGTTATGGGGTAGCTCCACAAATTCCAGGTCGGGAAATACTTTTTTCATTTCCAATCTTATAAACTTGTCCAGCCCGTAATTATCATCAATATGCAGAAAACCACCTGACTGAAGGTAAGTTCTCAGGTTTTCGGCCTCCTGTTCATTGAATACCACATTTCCATGACCGGTAAGATAAATGTAAGGGTAAGAAAATATCTCCGGGCTTCCCACTTCCACCACTGCTTCCCGGGGGGTGAGGTTCATGTTTAGTTCCCTGTTACAAAACTGTACCAGGTTAGGAAGGGCGGTTTTGTTGGCGTACCAGTCGCCTCCTCCCTGGTATTTTACTTTGGCAATGGAAAGTCCTTCCTGGTTTTGGGCATGGCTGTGCTGGGCCAGGAGGCAAATAAACAAGCTGGTTAAAGCGTACACTTTGGTTATTATATTCCTCATAGGTAAGGATATCATTTTAATTACAGGATAAACTGATTTGCCGGGCCATATGGTTCATGCTTTGCAAAAATAACATATATCCCTGAAGGCCTGTTTATGGAAGGCAGAATAATCCATTAACTGAAAAGGTGTCTTTTAAACTACCGGATTTTCATCAGCCTGATCAATTTAACGCCGGAGTTTTTATTTCCTGTTATAAAATCAAAAATTTAAACCAATGAGAGTACAGTATGTTAAAGAAAAATATTTAAATGAAATTTACTTTATGATTAATATGAAAAAAATCAGCCTTTTAGTGCTATCTGTTTTTCTGCTGATACATGGCACTTCAGCGCAGGAGAACAAGGAACCTGTAACCTCTAAAATTGAGGGGCATGTATTTAAGCCTGCAAAGCGGGAGGCAACGGATGCAAGAGTTAATAATTTAAAAGTTCCTGCCGGCTTTAAGGTTCAGAAATTTGCTGAAAACCTTGGCAAGCCAAGAATGATAGCTGTGGCAGAAAACGGGGATGTATATGTTACCGTGCGGGAGAAAGATGAAGTGGTAAGGCTGCAGGACACTAATGGCGACGGGAAAGCAGATAAGCAGGAAACAGTTGCGCAGCTTGACCAGATCCATGGGATAAATATTTACAATGGCAAAATGTATCTGGCAACAGTAACAGGCTTGTATCAGGCCCAGATGGTGCCCGAAGATGGAATTAGTGAGCCGGAATTAATACTGGATGATTTGCCGGACGGAGGGCAGCACCCTAATCGTACTATTGCATTCGGGCCGGACGGGAAGCTGTACGTATCTGTTGGAAGTACCTGTAATGCCTGTGAAGAAACGAATAAGGAGCATGCCACAATTCTTAGAATGAATGCCGGCGGATCGGACAGGAAAGTTTTTGCAAAAGGGTTACGGAATACAATGGGCTTTGGATGGCATCCGGAAACTTACGAAATGTGGGGAATGGACCATGGTATTGACTGGCTTGGGGATAACGCTCAGAAGGAGGAACTTAATAAGATAGAAGAAGGAGCGGATTATGGCTGGCCATACCTATATGGCAAGAGCAATCCTGTTCCTCACCGGGAGCCCGAAAACATGACCCATAAAGAATATGCTAAAAAAACGAAGGAGCCGGTACTGGAGCATCCTGAAGCACATAGTGCAGCATTGGGGATGTTGTTTTACAACGGTACAATGTTTCCTGAAGAATACAGAAACGATGCCTTTGTTGCCTTACATGGCTCCTGGAACAGGAGTAAGCCTGTAGGCTATAAAGTAGTACGAATAAAGTATAAAAATGGGCAGCCTGTCCGGTTTGAAGATTTTTTAACCGGCTTTCTGATTGAAAATGGCAGAGCCCAGTTTGGAAGGCCTGTAGCCATGGCAATTCATACTGATGGCTCTTTGCTGGTAACAGATGATGAAAACGGGGTGGTTTACCGGATTTTTTACCAGCCTTAGGCTGGTATATTATTTTTTTCTTCCCTGGAAAAAACGAACCAGAAGAAAAGCAATTGCCACAGCAATAATTAATTCAACTACTATAAGTCCGGTAAATCCAAGAAAGTTACCGAAGAAAAAGAATAAGCCTGCTCCTATTACCAGTAGTGCTCCAACGAGTAAAAAGTTAAAATTTTTCATGCTTTAAGGTTTAGTTCTACATTTTTTGTTCTTAACAAGAGAGTGGAGTGAAGGTTTAAAATAAGCACAATCATTAATACTTTAAAAAGCCAATGTTAACAGCATATCTTATTTTCTCCTGGAGCATTAGCGGCGCGGGCGGATATAACGGATGGCCAGTAAAATAATAGCAGTTACAATAATGATTTCTAAAATGGCCATTCCAAAGTACCCCAAGGTTTGCCCTAAAAACATAAAAACAAGTATGCCGGCCATTACCAAAAGGAGCATTAAAAAAACTGCAAAAAAATCTTTCATATTCCTGTTCTCATTTGGTTAGGTTATTAGCTAAATAATCTCTTATGTTGGTGATTGTTTAAAATTCAGGCTGCTGTCCGGTAAAACCGGCACTATCACTTCAGGACTACAGTATCTGTACTGAAGTGATAGTACCATGATGGAGCAGGAGAAAATATGGCAGGGTAATGAGAATAATCAGACTAACGGAATTCCAGCGGGCGTGGCTCGCCAATCAGAAAATCATTAAATATCTGGCCCGGAATAGTGGAAATGCTAATTCCAAAACCTTTGCCTTCGGAGTTCGGATATAATGAGAAGCGAATCTGGAAGGTGTTGAAGGTAAGGTTTTCGTTTCGTATCCGGAGCCCCAGACCATAGCCATGGAAATCTTCGCCCCGCAGGCTAATCCGTGGTTCTGTGTTTAACAGGGAAAGATCTGCAAATGCATAGCCGGCAAACTGGAAGCCCAGAATGTACAAAGGAGTAAAACTTACTGTTTCAAAGCGAAAAGAAAATCTTTGAGTGCCGCGCCTTTCCAGGGTGCTCAGGCCCCTGATGTTTTCGTAGCGGATATGGAGGAACTCATGGTCATATCTGCGGTCACCATAAAGGTAATCTATTGAAATAATTTGCCTGAAACTGTAATTACCTGCCTGCCACAGAGGGCTGTAGTAATTAGTCAGGAGGTGAAGTTGCCTGCGCTCCATTTCCCAATTCCGGTGAAAATAAGAGCCAATATTAATTTGGTTGTACAGATAACCGAACCTCCATATATAGCTGCCTCTTGCCATGTTTAAGCCGGCATAGGTGTAGTCGCTGAATTCCCTCTCTTCCTTGCCAAATGTAAAGTTGACGAGTCCTCCATAAGGAATGTCTTCTGTACGGCCAAATCCAAAAAGATAGTAATCCCTGAAATACTGCCTCCGGCTCCAGCCTATGCTGGCCAGGTACAGCTTATTGTCGTGGAAGAATTGTAATTCCGAGGGGGAGAGGCCGGGCCTCATGCCAAAATCCGTTCTTGAAAACCGCGCTGCCACCACAATTCTGGAGCGTTCATCCCCTCCCTCATGTCTGTTGTCTCCCTCCTTCCATAAGCGGAATGCATGTGCTCCCCATGCGTTAACATAGTCGTACTGGTAATGGAACAGGGAGTCGAAAGCCTGGTCCCTGAAAAGAATTCCTCTTTTTAATGTAGTGCGGTTTAACTGTATACCACCTGCCCAGCGTACCTCCGGAGTATAAAAGGTACGCTGCAGGTTGCCTCCAAGGTTCTTTTCATATTCCGAGTGGGAATATTCTATTCTGCTGTTCAGGAACCGCCCTCCTATATTTGGTATACTGTACACACCTCTGTATCCGAAGCTGGGTACCTGAATCTGGTCATAAAGCACCTCGTTCCTCAGTTCATGGCCTGTTCCGCCAATGTTATTATTCCTCAGGATGAGCGACAAGCTGTTTAAGGATCTGTAGTTGCCTCCTGCTGAATAGGGGAGCACATCCTGGGTAAGTACAAGTACATCTACAGTGTCGGAATCTTCACTGCGGGGCAGCAGGTGAATCCGGGCATCCCTTATAAAGGAAAGCTCCCGGAGCAGGCGTTCGTTATCTGCTATAAGCTGTGGCTCTACCTGCTCTCCTGTCTTTATGAGCAGGCTTTTTCTTATTACCTGGTCAAGGGTAGGGGTATGGATGTTATTCAGGGCCTTCTGGATCCAGCTTCCAGGAGTTCTGGTAGTGTCGGTAACTTTAGGGCCAAAAAGTTCGAGCTTTCGGATATTAATGTTGCCGATTACTTTTTCTTCAAAAGGTTCATAGCGCTCAATAGTCTCTACTTCCTTATCGGGTACCGGCTCCAGATCCGCAGGTTTTACAAACAGCAGGTCAAACAGTTCCTTAGTTACCCTCGAACGGTAAAAGAGCGATTTTAAGTTCCGGTAAAATTTTTTGGTCTGAACTTCCTGCTGTGCCCTTCTGCTGCTGTCGGTTAAAGAAATGATATGAAGAGGCCTGAAGCGGCGGGTCGTATCTTCTTCGTTATTTAAAAAAAAACTGCTGTTTTCCCTTTCGCCTGCAGGAAGGGGTGTAGCTGCAGCCCCACAGGCCCACATCAGGCACCACAGTGCTAAAGCTGTTCTGATGAACCACCTGTTAAAAGTATAGAGGGAAACGTACAAAATATGCCTTTTTTATGAGAAAACGTAATAGTTGCACTTCAGGTTAGGAAGGGTGGGCCTTACTCTCCCGCTATATTATCTTCTCCTTCCCTGTTAAAGGAAATCGACATCGGCATTGAAAGGGTATTTCATCAGGTACTGAAGTGCTTCCTCTACTTTCATCTCCTGAAACAGTACTTTGTACAGCATCTGAGTGATAGGAGCCCTTACTTTCAGGTTTTCAGCAATTTCTGTCATTACCTTTACGGTATGCACACCTTCGGAGGTTTCTTCCATGGTAGCCAGTATCTGTGTCAGGTTTTCGCCCTGGGCCAGCCTGTAACCAACGGTAAAGTTCCGGCTGAGCCTGCTGGAGCAGGTGGCTACAAGATCGCCAACGCCTGCAAGGCCAATAAATGCCTGTACATTTCCGCCAAGGGCTCTGCCCAGGTAAATCATTTCCACCATTCCGCGGCTAATGAGCATGGCGCGGGCATTTTCGCCTAATCCAAGCCCGCTTAAAGCACCGGCAGCAATGGCAATTATGTTTTTCAGTACTCCGCACAGTTCCACACCAATAAGGTCGGAGCTGCCATATACCTGGAAGCGATCGTTGCGCAGCAGGCGGATTCCCTCGTTTATTACTTCTTTAAAATGGCTTGCCACAACGGTAGCTGCAGGCTGTTGCTGTACAAGCTCGGTAGCCAGGTTAGGCCCCGACAGGCAGCCGATCCTTACCACAACACTTTCTTCCCTTATTACTTCGCTCATGGTGCGGATACTGCTGCGGTCGAGAGGCTTTTTGTCTGTGGCAGTCCGCGGCAAAATATCCAGGCCTTTGGTGCCATGAATAATAATGTGGTATGGGTGCAGGTGAGGTGCCATCTGTTTCATCATCTGGCGGAAGTTATTGGCAGGTACAATAGGAAATATAACACTGCAGGCTTCAACCAGTTCCTGCAGGTTGTTGGTGGCAGAAATGCGGTTGTGTAAAGGTTTGCCTTTATAACTTTCGTGGCTGCTGATGTATTCAACTGCCTCAGGGCGGCGCGCATAGAGAATCACGTCACTCTTACGTGCCAGCATATTGGCCATGGCCAGTCCAAAACTGCCAGCGCCGATTACGCCCACCGGCCGGCCGGAATGGTTTTTATGGGTCTTTATAATCTCCTGCCTGTCAGACATGCTTCTCCAGCTCATAACCGGACACGCGGTTGTGGTAATAAAATAAAGTATTCATGTCTTCGGTAGTAATGTCCCCGGCCTTATTTTTCTTTATTGGCCGCTTATTGTGGTACATGCCTACATTGGAAATACCATAATCAATTACGGCATCCACATCCTCAGCCATTTTCGGGTCATAGTGAACCTTTCCATCCTGGTACATTTTAAAAATAATATCCCGGAGTTTGGTAAAGGTAGCGGTAAACTCCCCGTAAGGAATTACCAGTTCCTCTTCGGGCAGCCTTAAAAGGCTGTAAAGGTCCAGCTTCTCATACCTCCGCTGTAATATCTGGAAAGCAGTAAAAGCCACCAGGTGGCTGGGCGAAATCCTGTTGATCCGGTGAAACTCCCGCACAATTACTTCGCTGAGCATGCGGGTATATTCAAGCTCCCGCTGTTTATCTTTGGTTACTTTACCATTGGAAATAAAATAGTCCCTTGTATCAATAACTTTTCCGTTATTGTCGTAGCTGTTGCCGTCGTCATCTACAAAATTGCCAAGGAGGTCCATACCTTTGCCAATAGAAACAGAAATATCTGAGCCGCGGGTAAAGAACTTTACCAGGAACTTCGATATCTTATAGGAGGTGGAGTATTTATCTGTTTCCACATAATACCGTTCCTGCCCTTTAATTTTAAGGTATTCGTTAATAAGACTCGGAGCCTCCAGTACAAAATTGTAATTGATGGTTACAGGAACCACAAATATTTTTATAGCATCGGGGCCGTCGTTCTTTTCATAAATTTCCCGCTGGGCTTCCATGGCACTGGTAAGCAGGCCAAGTTTCAGGCGTTTTTCAATTTTACCTGAGCGGGAGCGGGTGCCCCCCGGGAAAAAGAGGCTGTGGCAGCCCGACTGCATAGCCTGGCTGGAGTAGGACTTCAGGGTTTCAAGGTATACCAGGTTCTTTTTGCGGCGGTCTACTTTATAGGCGCCAAGGCTGTTCATAAAATAAGCGAAAATGCCTATGTTAAACAGATTGAGTCCGGCACCATAAATAAACGGGGGCAGGCCGAGTACATTTATTACCCAGCCGATAAGGATAGAATCGAGATTGCTGAAATGTGTAGGCACCATTACCACCACTCCTTTTTTTGCAAGGGAGCGCACATGGTCCGTTTCTCCTGTTATGTGGAGTTTGTCCTGCAGGTTGTATTGATTGCTCCACAAAGAGTTGAGGCCCTTAACGCGGGAGGCATTAAGGAGCCGGGAGAAACCAAAAGTTAAAGCCCTGCGGGCAAAGCGGTAAGAAGAGGGCCTGAAATCGCCGGATATTTCCTCTGCATAACGCATAATAATCTTGCGCAGGAGCATTTTATCCTGGCCGTTTGTTTTGCCGGTAGTGTCCTGTGAGAGGGTAACAAGGGTGTCCTGTACTTCTTTCCAGAAAACAGCATCATCTTCCGGGTCTACCGCCCATGGGTTCTGCTTAATGCGTAATTTTTCGCGGTGCAGGGTGGTTTCCAGTTCCTCAATAAGAGCGGCTCTGGTGGGTTTTGCCTCCAGGATCTTTTCTACTGCCTGTGAGGTAATTTCCTCTATAAACCTTTTCCGGTTCTTGCTTAGCTGTACTACAGGCCAATATTCCGACCTTGGAATAATAGGCTTATAGACCTTTTTAGTATATTCTATGCCTTCTGGCTTTGGTTGCATATGAACGTAATAAAATTTGTCCCGGTTTTTAATTTCCTGACAGGCCCTGAAGCAGGTGGCAAGCAAGAGAAACGGGGTGCAATTTACTTCTGCTGACAGATTAAAAAAAGCTTTTGCCTTTTACAGCTGCAAATATATACAATTGTATAATCCTTTTCTGCATACCATAGTCAGGGGCATGTAAGGAAAATTAAACGGACTTAATTTTGTAAAAAAGCCCGCAGCCAATATTTCAGGACTGGCAGGCTGTTGATGTATAAAATTTCTAACAAGATGGATGGCTTTAGGGTTAAAAAGAAAAGTGGAAATCTTTTTCTGCCGGATTACCAATACTTTAAATCTGTAAAAAATTATGAGCCAAGCCTTAAATGTAACCCAAAAATTAATAAAAGACCACCTTTTAGAAGGGGAAATGGAGCCCGGTAAGGAAATCGGGATCAGAATTGACCAGACTCTTACCCAGGATGCCACCGGAACTCTGGTGATGCTGGAACTGGAAGCAATGGGGCTGGACAGAGCTAAAACAGAAGTATCTGTTCAGTATGTGGATCATAATCTTTTGCAGACAGATTTTAAAAATGCTGATGACCATCTTTTTTTACAGTCTGCAGCCAAAAAGTTCGGTTTGTGGTACAGCCGGCCGGGCAATGGTGTAAGCCACCCGGTACATATGGAGCGCTTTGGGGTTCCCGGTAAGTCAATGGTAGGGTCCGATAGCCATACGCCCGCATCAGGCTCAATGGGAATGCTGGCACTGGGTGCCGGCGGGCTCGACGTAGCTTTTGCCATAGCCGGAGAGCCTTTGTATTTTAGCATGCCAAAGGTGCTTGGTGTAAAACTGAGCGGCAAATTGCCCGACTGGGTAAGTGCTAAAGATGTGGTGCTGGAAATGCTCCGCAGGTACGATGTAAAAGGTTGCCGGGGTATGATTATTGAATATTACGGGGAAGGCCTTAAAAACCTGAGTGCTATGGACCGCCACGTAATAGCCAATATGGGTACAGAGCTGGGAGCTACCACCACTGTATTTCCTGCCGATGACGAAATAAGAATTTTCCTGCGTGCCCAGAAGCGGGAACAGGATTTTGTGGAAATACTGCCTGATGAAGGGGCTGAATATGACCTCCATGATGAAATAGTCCTCGATGACCTTATTCCCCTTATTGCCTGCCCGAGCTCGCCTGGTAATGTAGTGCCGGTAAGCGAAGTGGCCGGTAAGCCTGTTTCGCAGGTGGTTTTAGGTTCCTCGGCAAACCCCGGACTCAGGGATTTCTGGATTGTGGGCGCCATTATGGAAGGGCGTATGGCTCATTCAGACCTCTCTTTTGATATTAACCCCACCTCACGCCAGCTGATCCAGAACCTGGCTGGCTCGGGTCAGTTCCAGAACCTGATTGCATCAGGAGGCCGCTTCCACCAGTCGGGCTGCATGGGTTGTATAGGAATGGGGCAGGCTCCCGCCACTAACATGATCAGCCTCCGTACCATGCCACGGAACTTCCCCGGCCGCAGTGGTACTGCCGATGACAAAGTTTTTCTCTGCAGCCCTGAGACGCTTGCCGCCGCAGCACTAACAGGCAAAATAACCGACCCCCGCGACCTTGAGAAGCTGTATAATATAACTTACCCACAATATAAGCCTCTGGAAGAAGAGGTAATTAATACTCAGCTGCTGGTGGCGCCACCTGAGGATGGATCAGAGGAAGAGCTGGTGAAAGGCCCGAATATTATGAGTCTGCCGGTATTGGAGCCTGTAAAGCAAAAATACAAAGTGCCTGTGTTGCTGAAAATGGGCGATAACATAAGTACCGATGAAATATTAAGAGCCGGCGCAGTGGTATTGCCATACCGGAGTAATATTCCGGCAATAAGTAAATGGGCATTTTCAGTTATTGATGAAAGCTACCACGACAGGGCTATGGAAGCGAAAGAATCGCATGGAGGGCATATTGTGGTTGCCGGTGAAAATTATGCGCAGGGAAGCAGCCGCGAACATGCCGCCATTGCACCTAAATACCTCGGGCAGGTAGCAGTAGTTGCCAAAAGCTATGCCCGTATTGGCTGGCAAAACCTTGTGAACTTTGGAGTGGTTCCGCTGGAATTTACAGATCATAATGATTATGAGCGCATTGACAAGGGAGATGTTATCCGCATAGAAGGATTGGACCATGCGCTCGAAAACAATGAGCCGGTGGTACTGATCAATGAAACCAAAAACGAAGAATATGCGGTTTCTTATGAGAAATTAAGTGAGCGCCAGAAATGGATTGTCCGTAAGGGAGGAGTTATCAACTACTTTAAGGAAAAGAACATCCACACCAAAGGTGAAAAGGAACGTCCGCTGAGGTAAGAACGATCAGCGGATTACAGGCCTTACATTTTCCAGAGGTACAGTGGCGGAGGGGTGGAGGAAAGGAAAAATATCATCCGATCCTTCCCCTGTCTGCCAGCTTATATGAATGGTTTCATGTAAACTGTTGATGGGAATAATGATGGTATTTTCAGATTGAATTTCGCTGAGTTCATACCCGAAAAGCAGTCTTGCCGGTTGGTTTACGCGTATAAAGCCCCGCGACTGGTCATTTTCCCATTGATTAATATGGCGGGGAAGGTATAAAATCCCCTGTTGCTTGTGGCCTGTAAAAGTATTTGCGTAGCGGACAAAAGCTTTCAGGTTAGGGGTAATAGCATTTATAAAGAAATCTGAATGAAATTTGGCCTCTTCTATGGTGAGTACCCAGCTGCCCTGGTAGCCCCTGTATGCGGCAAGGCAGCCGGCAGTGAGCAGGCTTAGCGTAAGCCATGGGTTGTAAAAAAGTTTCATGATTGCTACCAGGCTCAGGCTTGCCGCAATCCCGCCAATTACAAGTGGCAGCATAAGTTTCCGGTGGTTAAAACTGATGCGCGTTATGTTCTTTAATGGAAATACCTTAAGCTGGCCCTTGTATACAAGCTGCAGATATTCCTGGTTCAGCCACATTTTATTCTGTTCATTTCCCGCTTCGTGCAGGTAAACAGTGGCAATGGCAGACGGAACTTCTTGCATATTGTTGTTGATTAAGAGCAGGATCCCTGCCCTGAAATTTTGCTGAACTGAACGTAAACTGAAAAGCAGGAAGTTACAAAGGTAAATTGAATTCCTGAATATTTTCCGGGGCTAAAGTGTTGCGGATCCGGTTTCTTACAATTTTGTAAGAGATGCCTTCTTTCAAAGCCGGAGCGTAAAAATAAACCGAAAGTGGTGCTCAAAATAAAAGCTTTTTCTAATTTTAAGCATGACATACCAGGAACTTTACGAAAACATACTCCGCAAGCGGTCCTACCTGTGTGTAGGGCTGGATACGGACCCGACAAAACTCCCTAAACATCTGTTAAAGCACGAAAACCCGGTACTTGAATTTAACAGGCAGATTATAGAAGCAACAGCGCCCTATTGTGTGGCCTACAAACCAAATACTGCTTTTTATGAAGCTGGCGGAGCTGCAGGCTGGCAAACACTGCAGGATACCCTTCAGTACATCTCACCCGATCATTTTACTATTGCCGATGCCAAGCGCGGCGATATTGGAAACACCTCAAAGTTATATGCCAGGGCATTCTTTGAGCAAATGAACTTTGATTCTATAACAGTAGCTCCTTATATGGGTGCTGATTCTGTACAGCCGTTCCTGGATTTTACAGGAAAATGGGTGATTTTGCTGGCACTTACCTCAAATTCCGGAAGCCAGGACTTTCAGGTGCTGAAGTATGAGGATGAACGCCTGTATGAAAAAGTAATAAAAACAGCTAATCTGTGGGGATCGGAAGAGGAGTTAATGTTTGTGGTAGGAGCTACCCAGGCACAGGAACTGGAAAACATACGTAAAATAGCTCCAAAAAACTTTTTGCTGGTGCCGGGAGTAGGTGCCCAGGGCGGTAGTCTGGAGGAAGTTTCCATGTACGGGATGAACAGCCACTGTGGCTTACTGGTAAATGCCAGCCGCAGCATTTTGTATGCTTCCGATGGAGAGGATTTTGCAGAAGCTGCTGCCCGTGAAGCGGAAAAGCTGCAGGAAAAAATGAGCCGCTACCTCGAAAAATACCTGCCCTGATAAGTTAAAGAATCTTTGCCGGCAATTCAGCGCATTTTTGTCTGCCAGTGAGTGATCTTCAGAAAGCAGATCCGGTTTTTTTTATTACAAGACAACAGATTAAAGACAGGATTAATCCCGGTTCTTAATTATGGAGGAAACCTTTGTACATTTTATATGGCAGTATCAGTACTTTAGCAGGCATAACTTTGTAACAACCGAAGAAGAGCCTGTGGTAGTGCTGCGGCAGGGAATGTACAACCGCCAGGATTGCGGACCTGATTTTAAAGGAGTAAAGCTGCAAATTGGAGGAATAGACTGGTTCGGCGATGTGGAAATACACCTGCGGACCACTGACTGGCAACGCCACCAGCATCAGCTTGATGCTGCCTATAACAGCGTAATTCTGCATGTGGTGTGGGAGAGCGACGGCACAGCTTACCGCCAGGATGGAACAAAAATTCCTGAAGTGGAGCTGAAAAGCAGGGTGGAGGGGCATATGCTGGAGCAATACAGGCACCTTATGCAAAGCCCTTATGCTATACCCTGTGCTGCGGGCTTTCAGGAAACAAGTTCTCTTTCCAGAATTTCTATGCTGGATAATGCGCTTATGCAAAGGCTTAAGCGGAAAGCTGCCGGAATTCTGGAGTGGGTGGAGCAATCGGAGGGCGATTGGGAAACAGCAGCTTACTGGCTGATGGCCCAAAACTTTGGGTTTAAGAAAAACAGTGACTCCATGCTTACCCTTGCCCGCAGACTTCCCCTGCAGTTGCTGGCAAAACACAGGCAGCAGCCGGTACAGCAGGAAGCGCTGCTTTTCGGTATGGCCGGTTTTCTGGAACAAGGGGGGGGCGGAGACAATGCTTACCTGAACCTGCTCCACAGGGAATGGGAATTCCTTTCGCAGAAATACCAGTTAAATGCTAAGGCAATGCAGCGGCAGGAGTGGAAGTTCCTCCGTATGCGCCCCTCAAATTTTCCCACTGTAAGGCTGGCACAGCTGGCGGCCCTGCTCCAGTCTCAGCATCACCTCTTCAGCCTGTTCAGCAGTGAAAGACCAGTGGATGAACTAATCAAAATCCTCCGCACCCCCCAGTCAGCTTACTGGCAAAAGCATTACGATACCGGAAAAGCTTCAAAATCAAAAATGCCTGCCCTCGGTCTCTCCAGCGCGCATAACCTGCTTATAAATACAGCGGCGCCTCTCCTTGCTGCCTATGGTATTTATAGCGACAAGGAAAGTCTGATTGACAGGGGTATACAACTTTTACAACAATTGCCTGCAGAGTCGAATAATATAATAAGGGAGTGGGGAGCGGCAGGGCTGGTGCCGCAAAATGCTTATGACAGCCAGGCAATAATTGAACAGTATAATGAATTCTGTCAGAAAAAGAAGTGCCTTTAATGCACCGTTGGCCTTGAGCTTTTAAAAAGAAAAGAAATTTAATGGCTCTCAGTTTTTTTCATTTCCTTCTGCTGGGGTGGCTGTCCTGGCAGGCTTACAGGAGGTTTATAAATTCTCCTGTGCGCCTGTATTATTTTCCTGCCCTTGGCCTTAAGTTATTTGCAGGTATTGCTTCAGGCTTACTTTATTACCTTTATTACGGTGGTGGCGATACCATTAATTATCATCACGATGCATCAGAATTAGCCTCACTTGCACTAAACGATCTGTCCGCTTATATAAAGGTAATGGCCGGAGGGGAGGCAGAGCAGCTTTCCCTGATTTACAGTCAGGAGGTAAGGGCCCTTCTTGCAGCTAAAATTTTCAGTGTTTTTTATCTGTTTACCGGCAGTAACTATTGGGTTACGGCCTGCTATGTTTCCTTTTTGTCTTTTCTGTGCCTTTGCCTCCTGGTGCACCGGCTTGTAAAGGGCCGGCCTGAAATGCGTAAGCCGGCTGCCATTGCCTTCCTGGTATGGCCATCTTTTGTATTCTGGACCAGTGGGCTGTTAAAGGAAAGCCTGGCCATGGTATGTATTGCCTTTATTGTTGCTGCGGTATTACCTTATTTGCAGGAGGGGAAAAAAATACCCCGGCTGGAAGCAGGGGTATCAGTTTTATTGTTTATTCTCCTCTGGAAGCTTAAATATTATTATGCAGCCCTTCTGGGGCCAGTTTTGGTTTGCCTGCTGGTGGTGCTGTGGATGGGGAGAAATTTTGCTATGAAACAGGTATGGATGTGGTGCACTTTTATTCTCTTTTTAGCAGGAGGGATACTGCTGGCAACCCAGCTGCATCCGAATTTATACCTCAGCCGCTTTCTTGCTGTGTGGGTGGAAAACTACTATTTGATTGTAGCGGCCTCATCGGATGGAGGGTATGTGGTTTACGATCAGCTGGAGGCTGGATGGGGATCTGTATTGCAGAATGCTCCGGAGGCTATAGCAGCAGGCTTGTATGCCCCCTTAATTTCAGCTGATTTTACAAACCCTGTAAAACTGATCGCTATAGCTGAAAATTTATTGCTGCTGATTTTATCCCTGATTGGCATAACGGGCTGGATTCTGGAAAAAAAAGGGAATCTGTCGCTGCCTGCTTTCGCTGTTATTATATATGTAGTTGCCTTTGCCCTTGTTATAGGCATTGCAGCACCTAATTATGGTACTCTTTCAAGGTACAGGATCAGTTATCAACCTTTTTTTGTGCTGCTGATCCTTACGGGCTGCCAGTACTTTATCAGGTGGTTGCAAGGGGAAAGGGGAGAAACGTCTTAATTTAAGATCCTGTTGAAGATAATAAGCAATAAATGTACCTTTGCAAATAATAAATTGGCGGGTAGTGACAGCTGATATACATTGATAATAAACCGGACAAAGTTTAATTATCCTGTATAATCTTATTACGGACAACTGCCAATGAACAAAAATAACAAAAATGGATAAACCTGTAATGATACTGGGCACTGGCGGAATTGGCCGGGCAGCTCTGGAAATATTTCAAACTAATGGGGTAGTGGTATATGGTTTCCTTGACGATGATGAAAAAGAGCATGGCAAGGAAATTGACACTGTTCCTGTGCTGGGTAAAACCGATGATGATGGCTACCTGAAGCTGATCGGAAAAAAATGTGAGGCTTTTATTGCCGCAGATGAAAACTCTTACCGCCACAGCCTGGTGGAATTGTTGCAGGAACGCCGGAAAATGCAGCCGGTGAACGCTGTGCACGAAACTTCTGTTATAGCAAAGTCGGCATTTATAGGGCATGGCAACTTTATAAACCAGCATGCAAAAATCGGAGCAGGCGCCGAAGTGGGCAGCCACTGCATTTTGCATAGTGGAGCATTACTGGATTTTAACGTAAAGCTCGGCGACTTTGTGCAAATAGGAGCCGGAGCTGTCGTAGGCAGCGGAGTTACTATTGAAGAAGGTGCTTTTATAGGTTCCGGGGTTACGGTAGTATCAGGTGTAACCATTGGGAAAAATGCCCGTGTTGGGGCCGGCTCTGTTGTTATCAGCGATGTAAAAGCGAAAGAAACTGTATTCGGCAACCCCGCGCAGCCAATTAAGAAATGATAGAATGATAGAATGATAGAATGATAGAATGATATTTCTTTAGTAGTAAGGTCTAATATTCTATCATTCACTCATTCTATCATTCAAAATTTCTCCAGTCTCAAGACTCACGACTTAATACTCAATACTAAAAAAATAACACCCTGTCTGAAGCAGGAAACAGTTATTATTATGGAAAAATACAACATACTACTCTACTACTGCTATTCGCATATTGAGGACCCTGAGGCATTCAGGGAAGAACACCATCGTTTTTGCCTTGAGCACCGCATACTTGGGCGTATTATTGTTGCCGAAGAAGGACTTAATGGTACGGTAAGCGGCCTTGAAGAAGATTGCAAAGCTTATATGGCTCACTTAAAAGCAGACCCCCGTTTTGCTTCCATCGATTTTAAGGTGGAGGAAAATGATAAGCATGCTTTCCAAAAGCTGCATGTCAGGGTAAAACCGGAAATTGTACACTCAAGTCTGCGGCACATAAAACCAACCGAACGTACCGGACAGCACCTGAGCCCTGAAGAGTTTAAAAAACTGAAAGACGCTGAGGATGTGGTGGTACTCGATGTGCGCTCCAATTATGAGCACATGATGGGGAAATTTAAAAATGCAGTTACCCTTGATATTGAGAACTTCCGCGATTTTCCTGAAAAGATAAAGGAGATGGAGCAGGAGTTAAAAGGTAAAAAGATTCTTACTTATTGTACCGGAGGAATTAAATGCGAAAAAGCATCGGCATACCTGCTGGAACAGGGTTTTGAAAATGTGTACCAGCTCCATGGTGGCATTATTAAATACGGAATTGAAGCCGGAGGGGAAGACTTTGAAGGTAAATGCTATGTGTTTGATAACCGTGTCGCAGTGGATGTTAATAAAGTGAATCCTAAAATTATCTCCACCTGCCATGTTTGCGGAACTATTAGCGGGCGTATGGTAAACTGCGCCAATCCGGTTTGTAATCTGCATGTTCCTATCTGTGAAAACTGCGGTTGGGAATTGGAAGGAGCCTGTTCTGCTGAGTGTAAAGAGCATCCTGAAAAGCGCCCATATGACGGTACAGGCTATTATCAGAAGGAAATGAATGGCTATAATCCCTTCAAAGGCCTGGTTCGTAAATAATTATTTGTAATAGAATTAAAATATAAAAAGAAGCGCAGAAGGGCTTTTCCCCCGCGCTTCTTTTTTTTATATTAGGTAAAATTTTTTAATATATGGCACGCATCTCACCATCTGAACTTGTTCTTAATCCCGACTCCAGTGTGTACCACCTGGGGCTTACTCCTGACCAGATTTCTGATACAATAATCACTGTAGGCGACCCTGACAGAGTAAACAAAATAACCCGTCATTTCGATAAAATTGAGCATTATGTAAATAAGCGCGAATTTGTTACCCAAACAGGCTATTACCGTAATAAAAGACTTACAGTGTTGAGTACCGGTATGGGAACCGACAATATTGAAATTGTAATGATGGAGCTGGACGCCTTGGTAAATATTGACCTCCACCAGCGCACCATTAAAGATGATCATAAGACCCTTAATATTATTCGCCTGGGGACCTCCGGCAGTCTCCAGCCTGATATTCCTGTGGGGAGCCACCTTGTTTCAGATTATGCAATAGGGATGGATACCCTTATGTTTTTTTATCAGCTGGTGAATTCCGACGAGGAAACTTTATTCCTTGATGCCATCCATAATACAGGGGAGCTGCCCTTTAAGCCTTATGTGGCACGGGGTTCGCGGAGCCTTCTGGAAAGAATAGGAAAAGACATGATAAAGGGAAATACTTTAACCAGTCCCGGATTTTATGCTCCCCAGGGCCGGCAGGTAAGAGCTGCTTTGCGCCTTCCAAATCTGGTGGAAGCATTGAGCCACTTCCGTTATCAGGATATGAGACTTACCAATTTTGAAATGGAAACAGCAGGTTATTATGCTATGGGTAAAATACTTGGCCACGAAGTGCTGAGTGTTAATGCAATCCTTTCGAACCGGATTTCAAATGAATTTTCTTCCACACCCGAGCTGGTCGTGGAAAGCCTGATTGAGAAAGTGCTGGACAGAGTCTGAAATTATGAAACGGTATTTTAATAGATAGCAGGATCAGGATATTGAACCGCTGTTGGAGATAACAAACAAAATAAAAGAGAGGCCCTTTTTTACCGGGAAGCCTCTCTTTTTTTAATTTTCCGGAATGAAATTATTTTAGTATAGTAAAATGTGTCGTGATTTTAGCTGCGTGGAATTCCGGGCTTGTATTCTCCTTTTTTGTTCGGCATGCTTTCCCTGTCTTTTCCAAACCGATTATTGCTGAAGCTCTTCTTTACTTCTATTTTACGGGTGTTGGATTTACTATAACCGGATGATTTGATGAAATATGGATCAGTTTTTATGAAAGCCCAAACATACCAAACCATAGCACTCATTATAATCATTTCTCCTCCATCCTCAATCAGGCCCAGCATACCGTTAATTACTGTTCCGGTTGCTGCAAAATCGTGAAGTAAATCGACTCCCATTCCAAAGCCAACCAGGCCAACAAACAGGATGAATAAATCCTGGCTTACTATTTTCAGGTCGGCACTTTTGCTTTTGTAGTAAAAATAAAAAAGAGGTATAAATAGCAGTGCACCAAATATGGCGAAAGCAATTAATTCGCCGGCAGTGCTTCCCAGGCCAACAAACGGGAGTTTCGGGTCCAGAAATTCACTAAGGCTATAGCCTGCCATTTCATGTAGCTCAAGGCTGTCATCCAGAAGAATGTAAGTAAAAACTGCCGCCCAGCAATAAAAAAGGGGCTTTTTTAATTTTGTGGCCAGCATGATAAAACAGCCGGCTATAAATGCAGCCTTTAAGTACTGAAAAGATTCAGCATATCCGAAGTTTTTTGTAACAGAAAAATTCGGGTCATTTATATAGCCTAAAGATTTGAGGGAATGAAGTCCCATGAATACAATATCAATAGCCAGCAGAGAAAAGAAAATAATTAGCCCTGCTCTTTGGATATAAAGGTTAAATTTAGTGTCGGCGTATAAAAGCTGCCTTGAGGTTCTGATTGACTTCTGCATAGGTATTAAGTTTAAAAAAAAAGAAATGCCTGTTTATTTATTACTCCCTTTGTTAAGAAATTGTTACCTGATTTGCGTAGAAAAAATATAAAAATTCCATTATGTTAACGTTAAATTAATGGTATATACTAACCGTTTATATGATGTTTTTGAGAAGATGCATTTATGGGCGATTCTGCCAGGACCAGAAAATGCCGGTATTTAGCTTAAGGAGCCTGCAGGAGGTAAAAGAAGCAGGGTGTAAACTGAGGGAGCAGGTTCTCAGTAAAAAAGCCGGGGGCGCAAATATTTTGATAGCCGGAACTGATGGTGTATGGCACGAAATTACAGTACTTTTTTTATAATCGCTGTAGTTTTGTAAGGGAGCTGTGCCGGGCCTCACGCTGAGGGTACAAATAAGTTGTTTGAAATGTTTTTTTGCCGGTTATGTTTTAACTTATTGAGAATCAGTTGTTTGTTGCCTGTGTATTGCTCCTGTTTTTCAATGATATAATAATTGTAATTGCCAGGCCTACTATGGCAACCAGGGCAAATGATGCTCTTAAACTTAAAAGATCTGCAATAAAGCCAATCAGTGGAGGGCCGAATAAAAAGCCAAAATATCCTATGGTAGATACCATTGCCAGGGCTATTCCTGATGAAAAGCTTTTATTATTCCCTACCTCTGTAAAAGTTAAGGGAATGACAGAAGAGGTACCGGCACCAACCAGCAGGAAGCCAATTATACCGGTTATAAGGGAGGGGAATAATACAGCAATAAGAAGGCCAGTGAATATAAGAACACCACTAAACTGAACAATGGTGGTGCTGCCATAACGGTTGGTAAAGGAATCAGAAATAAGGCGGCCAAAAGCCATCATGCCCATAAAAGCCATGTAACCGGCAGCAATTAAGCCTTCTTCTGCCTTTATTACCTGCTTAAAATAAACTGCACTCCAGTCGAACATGCAGCCTTCACACATCATACCGCAAAAGGCGATAGATCCTAATATCATCAAATGCCTGTCGGGCTTCCTGAATGTCAGCTTTTTTCCTCCCTGTTTATCTTGTTCTTTGGTAAGGTGAGGAAAGCTAAGGGCAAGAAGCGCCAGCACGGTTACAGAAATAATCAGGAAGTGAGGTACAATACCCAAATCAAGCCACAGCATAAGGGCGCCAATGGCAGCTCCGCAAAATCCGGCAAGGCTCCAGAGGCCATGGAAAGAGGCCATAATTATTTTCCCGTACTTTTGCTGGACTACCAGTGCCTGGGCATTATTGGAGATGTTAATCAGGTTAGCTGCAACACCAAAAAGTAGTATGCTGCCCACCAGCCATGGCACTCCCGGAGAAATACCCAGCAATACCAGGCTAAGACTGAAAAGCACAATACCTGCGGAGGAGCATAACCGGCTCCCGTATTTATCTACAATTATGCCGGACAGCGGGAGTGCAAATAAGGCACCTACAGGCCTTACCAGAAGGATGGCGCCAAGTTCGCTGTCACTAAAATCAAAACTTTCCTTGATGTCAGGAATACGGGAAGCCCAGGTGGAAAAGCATAAACCACTTTGAAAGAACAGGGCACTTAAAGCTATTCTTTGTTTCGTTTTTTGTTCCATATCAGGCGCAAAGGTACTTGTTTTCAATTGGTTTTATTGTTCTCACGCCCTTCTGTGAAAAGAGAAAATGACTGCATCAGTCTGAAATTGATGTTTATTGTTCCCAAAACTTACATAAGTTAAGGTCTGTGGATTTAATGAAAAGTTTGATTTTGTTTAAAATATTAGTAATTTATTTCCTGAAAATATTGAAACACAGAATTTTACCTGCCCTTTAAGGGCGAATGTAATCACCAGGTGTGAATGATCTGTGGGTTTAAAGAAAAACTCTTATTTATTAACGATACAAAATTCTTAATTTATGATGATTTTATTGCCAGCTGTATTCAGTGTGTTAGCTATCAGGACTTTAACCTTTTTAGGCGAAGGCCATACAGATAGCAGGAGGATTTTGCGGGAAGGAATGTACGCCGGAAAAAACAGCCTTGCTAAGAAAGCTGCTTAGATTTCCCTTAAACAGGCTGCAAACAGGTGGCCTGCAAACAGGTGGCCTGCCATTCAGGTAGCCTGTAGTCAGGGGCAGGCAAGGTATAATAAATGCTCACGTAGCCTTTCCTTTAAGGTCCCAGTGGTCTTTAATTACCTGGCCTGTTCCATCCTTTTTTAAAGTTCTGGAAAAACGCTCTCCTTTAACGGTGCCGGAATCATCTCTCCGGCCAATAAAAAGAAGTATAGGATTGCCCTCATCGTCTGTCTTAAAGGAAAGATCATTCCCTTTAAACTCCATGTCTACCATGCTCGATGGTGCATATTTCCTGCTCAGCTTCTTGCGTAGTTCTTCTCCTATGGGCATAATTGCTTTTAAGTTAGAGTTTTAACATAAACTTATCAGGCTCCATTGTTGTTTTCCTTAACTTTCATTTCGGTAGGTTTTCCGTCAGGATCAATGAATTGTACCTGCTGGCGTGGGTAAACAGCTTTAATCCGGTCGAAGTAATCTGCCTTATTCAGTTCGTCCAGGATTTTTTTTGAAAGCTCACTTTTCCATTTCCTCCCTTCACGTGCTCCAACAAGATAACGGATAATAACGTCTGTCCAGGACTCTCCTATGGAAATAAACACCTGTGGCTTTTCTGAAATATTGTAATGCAAGCCTGCTTTACGGAGGATTTCATGGTACTGCCGAGCAGGTTTGGCCATATAATCTCCCATAAAATCTGTGGATACCTTTTCCAGAACCTCAACCGCCAGGTTAATATCCGATTCATTAGCAACGGCTATGGCCAGTTCATCCCACACAAAAGGGAAATCGCCGGTAATATTTACTACTGTGCCGGTTAAAATTTCGTTGTTAGGGAAAGTTACCAGTCTGCCGGTGGGTTGTTCGGCCTGCACCGAAGCCTGCCGGTAGGCCCCGCCGATTTCCCATACAGTGGTAGTGAGAAAATCTATCTTGTACACATCGCCATAAACATCGCCTACATTTATGCGGTCACCCACTTTGTAATACCCCCTGAAGCTATTTAACAGCCAGCCGGTAAAGCTTTCAATAGGAGTCTGGAGCGACCAGGAAAGGGCAAGTCCAATCAGGCCAAGGGAGCCAACCAGTGCGCGGATATCGCCGGCCACCACACTTATGGAAATACCTATGGCGAAAAGCCATGTAATAATGACTGCCAGGGTAATAATACCTCCTGAGCTTTCCCAGTGGCCAATGGTTTTACGGAGAATAAAGCGGAGGAAGCGTACAAAAAGCCAGGCAACCACAAGGCTTGCAATGGCTACCAGTATTTTTGGCAAATTGGAGTAAAAGCCTTCCCAAAGCCTTTGGAGGGTTCCTATTGCCTCATCCTTGGCTGCTTTACTTATATCATCAGGCGATGAAACTTCCGAAGTGGTGTCCTCTTCAGCGGCAAGAAGATCCTCTACAGCAACATTTTCAATGATGGAAACGGAGTCAGGAACATCATCTCTTTTGCGTGTTTGTTCCGTGGAAACCCCTGTTTCCTGTGTTTGTTCCTCTTCCTGAGTATATCCGGCTTCGCCGGGAGTTAACAGCAATAATAAGAAGCCTGTAAGTGCAACGGCTAAAATTGACCCCTGCCTGAATTTTTTTAACTGGTTCTGGGCTCCCTTAACTGCTCTTCCTCCTGGTTTCTGCCTTTGGTTTTTTGTTCGCGGCTGTTTACGGCCTCTGTTGCTCAACTTTGGCGAAGATTTACTGACTGTCCTTGTCCGGGATCCTTTTACAGATATTCTTCCGGTTCTGTTAATGTTGCTGGAGGGCATAGTTTAATCCGTTTGTTTTTTGGGCTGTAGCCCTTACTCTGCTTTTTCTATTTTCTCTTCCACCTCTTCTCTTTCATCCTGCTCAAGTTCCATTGCCTCCTGTTCCTCTTTTTCTCCCGGTTCCAGCATTACTTTCAGCAGCATTGGAAAATGGTCCGACTCTATAGGTTCAAGCCGTTTAAGCTGAATAAGTCTGAATTCTTTGGAGCAGAAGAAATGATCGAGTGGCCAGCGCAGAAAAAAATGTTTTGCATGAAAGCTGTTGTAAAAGCCACGCCCGCGCCTGGGGTCCAGCAGCCCGCTTGTTTTCAGGAACAATTTAGTGGTATAGCTCCATGCCACATCGTTCAGGTCGCCAAAAACCACGCTTGGTATAGGGCATTCCTTTGCCATTTTTCCTACCAGGAGAATTTCTGCATTTCTTTCAGTAGTACTGACGCTCTCGCCCGGCGCCGGAGGTTCGGGGTGGATGCAGTAAAGCTGAACTCTTTTCCCTGAGCGGAGCACTGCTTTTGCGTGTATGGATGGAATGTGGTCCTGGATCAGGAACTTGATTTCAGCATCTTCAAGGGGGAGCCTGGAGTAAAGCAGCATTCCATAAGTATTATCCAGCGGGTACAAAACGTGGTACTGGTATTTCTCTTCAAGCTCACTTACTGCCTTGCGCCACCACTCGTCTGTTTCCACCAGCAGCACCACATCCGGTTCATTCTTTTTTATTACCCGCAGGCATTTGTCGGCGCGCCTGTTAAACTGGTAAACATTTGAGGCCATTATGCTCAGGAACTGGTCAGGGTCCTTTGTTTTTAAAGGGGAAGAACTGGCCAGCATTTGCTTAGGGTAAAAAGGAGTGAATGGAATTACCTGGTAAATCAGGTAAGCAGAATTGAGTGCAAGAAGTATAGTGATTATAATGGCTCCAGTGGAATGTAAATGGGTTTGCCAGATAAAGAGGCCAAGGAAAATAACAGACAGGAAAAGCTTCTGAGCCCGGGGGAATTCAAATATCCGGAAAGCCCAGTAGTCGCTTCTTACTAACGGAATAAGTGTAAATAATATAATGATGCCACTCAGAAAGAAGAGGCAGGTTTCTGTGAAATCCATATTGTAGCTTTTAATGCTGTTAGCTCCCCCGTGTTTAACTCAATTATTCAGAGGAAGTTAATATATTACTGAAATTTTGCAGCGGGGGTTGCCTCAGAAAAAAAATTGATTCTGTCCCGGGGCTCCTGCAGGAGCATTATATTGGAAAACCCGCGGCGAAGTGTATCTTTGTAATAATGACGACTTTTATCTTTTTTCTCCCGTTCCTGCTGATTTACGTGGTGTTTGCCATTTATGGCGAACGCAAGATAGCTGCATTTATACAGGATCGGTTAGGGCCTGTGGAAGTCGGGAAATTTGGGTTATTACAAACGGTAGCCGATTTGCTGAAGCTTCTTCAAAAAGAGGATATTGTACCGGCTGCAGCCGACAGGAAGCTTTTTCTTGTTGCACCCATTATTATTTTTGTTTCTGTTTTTGCAGGTTTTGCGGTATTGCCCTTAACCTCCTCCTATAGCGGCTCGGCTGCCGAAGTCGGGGTTTTTTACTTGCTGGCTATTGTATCTATGGATGTAATTGGTATCCTTATGGCTGGCTGGGGCAGTAACAGCAAATATTCCCTCTATGGGGCGTTAAGGTCAGTTGCCCAGATTATATCCTACGAGATACCTCTCGGGCTATCTGTTTTATGTGTGGTCATGATCAGCCAGACGCTTAACCTGCAGGAAATTTCTTTTCAGCAGGGAATCTGGTTTAATGACCCGGAGGGTTTTGCCGGGGAGCGCAATTACCTGTTCGGGTTAAAGGCACTTGGTGTTGATGTAACGGAAATTGGAGGTGTTTTCACGTGGAATGTTTTCAGGATGCCATTCCTTTTTATCGCTTACCTTATCTTCTTTATTTCTTCCCTTGCGGAATGTAACCGTGCACCTTTCGATTTGCCTGAGGCAGAGTCGGAGCTGGTGGCAGGCTTCCATACCGAATATTCAGGCTTTCGCTGGGCAATGATTATGTTGAGCGAATATGCCATGATGTTGTTAGTCGCTTTCCTGGGGAGTATTCTGTTTCTGGGTAGCTGGAATACCCCACTGCCCAATATAGGGCCTGTGGAGCTTGCTACATGGACGAGTGGAACGCCCGGTACTGTTGCAGGAAATTTGTGGGGGGCATTCTGGTTAATCAGTAAAGCCTTGCTTATTGTGGTTGTGCAAATGTGGGTTCGCTGGACTTATCCCCGCCTGCGGGTAGATCAGCTGATGAGCCTGTGCTGGAAATACCTCACCCCGGCAGCTATGTTGCTTATTCTGTTATGCGGGGTGTGGAGGTTGTGGATGATATAAGTCAATGATAGAATGAGTGAATGTTATAATGATAGAATAGAAAGCAGGATAAAGCTTTTTTTTATTCAGTCATTCACTCAGTCAATCATTCAAAATTGAAAAGCGATGAAAGGTGCAAATAATACATATTTTGGAAATATAAAGGAGGCTGTGAGTTCCCTGCTGGATGGCCTGCGGCTGAGCTTCCGGCACTTAAGGGAAGCCAGCGGGAGCAGGAAGCCTCTGGGCATTGAGCATGAAGATTATTTTGTGCAGGATACCGGAATTGTAACGCTGCAATATCCGAAAGAAAGCCTGCCGGTTCCTGATAACGGACGTTACCGGCTGCATAATGAAATTGAAGATTGCATTGTATGCGATAAGTGCGCCAAGATATGTCCTGTGGATTGTATTGAAATTGAGCCGGTAAGGGCGGTGGAGGAGATAGGGAAAACCTCCGATGGAACCTCAAAGCGCATTTACCCGGCAAAGTTTGATATTGACATGGGGAAATGCTGTTTCTGTGGGTTGTGTACAACAGTATGCCCCACGGAGTGCCTTACCATGACTAAGGCATATGATTTCAGCGAATTCGATGTGGCCGATCATGTATATTCATTCTCGGAGATGACGCCACTTGAAATTTTAGCGAAAAAGCAGGCACTGGAGGAGTATAATAAGCAGAAAGAAGCAGATAAGGCTGCTAAAGCCAGTGCTGCCTCTTCCGGTGCCCGTCCTGCCACTGCTGCCAGACCTAAACCGGCAGCTGCCAGGCCAAAGCCGGTAGCAGGTGATCCGGAGGCTAAGGAGGACGGAGTACAAAAGGCGGCACCAAAACCTGCCTTCAGGCCTAAAGTAAAAGGGGCAGCTCCAAAAGGAGGTGAAGCAGCCCGTCCTGCATCCGGGCCTGAGCCTATGGAAAAAGGCGATCAGGAAAGTAGCGCAAAAGCAGCTACGCCAAAACCATCTTTCAGGCCTAAAATAAAGCCGGTTACTGCAAAAAGCAGCAGTGAGGAAAAAGCAACGACTGCTAAGCCAAAGCCGGTAATGAAACCTAAGATCAATCCTTCAAATGACGGGGAGGAGAGCACTCAAAGCAAGCCTGCAGCAAGACCAAAACCTGTAATGCGGCCGAAGATTAAGCCAAAAGCAGCTGCTGCTGCGGAGGAAAAGCAGGAAGCCGCGCAGCCGGAAGCTAAGCCTGCCTCACGTCCGAAGCCGGTTATAAAACCTAAGATGAAAGCAAAAGAAGAAACTAAGGATGCGGAGGAGGAAAATAAAGTGGAGTCCCCTCAGAAGAAAACGCAGCCTAAACCTGTAATGAAACCTAAAATTAAACCTGTGGTACAGCAAACAGAAACGAAAGAAACGGAGCAGCCAAAAACAAAGCCTTCACGTCCGGTAATAAAACCAAAGGTGCAGGCACAGGCGAAAAAAGAAGGTGATAAAGAGGGAGCATCTGAAGATTTGAAAAAGGATTCCCCTGTTGTAAAGCCAACAGGAGTACCCCGATCACCTTCAGAAGATGAAAAAAGTGAAAGCGATAAGAGAGAAGAGCAAAAGGTGAAACCGGACTATAAGCCGGAAGAATAGGCTTCTGACCGGGAAGTTTGAAAAATTTAAAACCAGTAATCGCCGGGAACCAGGCGTAAGGGCATGATCCCCTGTCCATAGCCGCCAGACAAATACGACATAATATGGAATTTGCTCAGCTTCTTTTTTATTTCTTTTCAGGTCTGATAGTTATTTCGGCCCTGGTGGTGTTGTTTACTCCCAATGTGTTGTATGCAGCCTTTTCCCTCATCTTTACATTTTTGGGAGTGGCTGCTGTTTATGTGCTGGCAGGAGCTGATTTTATCGCCATTACGCAAATTATTGTATATGTGGGCGGGATTCTGGTGCTTATGGTCTTCGGTTTAATGCTGACGAATAAAATAGACGGCAGGGCAGTGGTTACCCGGAACCACAATGTTTTTTTTGGAGTGATTGCGGGAGCTCTCATGCTGCTTGTATTACTGCTTTCAATATCAACTGTAAACTTTATGGGCCTCGACTGGGTGCAGTCAGCACTGCATGGCGGGGAGGTGGTCAGGCTGTCAACCATTCAGGCTATAGGAATATTAATGATGAGCCGGTACATACTGCCTTTTGAGCTCGCGGGAATATTGCTTCTTATTGCCCTTATCGGATCTGCCTTTATTGCAAAACAACAAGCTGATTAATGATACCTGCAGAACACTTTCTTTACCTTGCAATCACGCTTTTTTGTATTGGCCTGGTAATAGTAATTACGAAGAAAAATGCCATAGTAGTATTAATGGGGGTGGAGCTGATGTTAAATGCCGCCAATATTAATCTCGTTGCTTTCAGCCGTTTTGATGCCCTTCATTTGCAGGGGCAGGTATTTTCGCTTTTTGTAATTGTTGTGGCAGCAGCCGAGGCCGCTGTGGCGCTTGCCATTGTGCTGAAGGTTTACAGCTATTACAAAACTTCGGAATTAGATAAAGTAAATGAATTAAAAGGGTAAATTTGCGCCGTGAATTTAGCTGACCTCCTTCAACCTCTTCCATTCACAACGCTTACGGCCCTGGCTTGCTGTGTGCTGCTGTTGCCCCTGTTATCTTTTCTGGTACTGGGAGTAATGGACAGGCTGGCAGTGCGGAAAGCGCACCCCCTGGCTATTGGTATCTTTGCTGTGAATGTGCTCCTTTCGGCTTACCTCCTTTACGGGCTCTGGCAGGGAAAAGTGGAGCATAGCCGCTTTCTGTGGTTCGGGATCGGGGCTGGCGACAGCTTTACCTCTTTTACCGCGGGTATAAGCCTGGACAGGCTGGCAGGTATGATGCTGCTGCTGGTAAATTTTATAGCACTCCTTGTGCACCTGTTTTCGGTCCGGTATATGGAGCATGAGCAGGGCTTTAACCGGTATTTTGCCTTTTTAGGCTTGTTTACCTTTGCCATGCTTGGCATTGTTTTGTCCGATAACCTCTTTCTGATATTTATATTCTGGGAGCTGGTAGGTCTTTCGTCTTACCTGCTCATTGGTTTCTGGTATAAGAAGCACTCCGCAGTGGTGGCTTCTAAAAAAGCATTTCTGACGAACAGGGTGGGTGATGTAGGTTTCCTGATGGGCATGCTGATCCTCTTTGCCCAGTTTGGTACCCTTGACCTTTCAGCCCTGCAGCAATTAATGCCCCTTTCCCTGGTGCAAAGTGGAAGCTGGATTAACCATTTCCAGTCAGGCGGATTGATTGATGTTAATGTTTTGCCCGAAATATTTATTACCCTCGCAGGCCTGGGGCTCTTTTGCGGAGCTGTAGGTAAATCGGCACAATTTCCCCTGCAGGTATGGCTGCCCGATGCCATGGAAGGCCCTACTCCTGTATCTGCACTTATTCATGCGGCTACCATGGTGGCGGCGGGAGTGTACCTGCTGGCAAGGATATTTATTTTCCTGTCGATAGATGCGCTTACTGTAATAGCTTTTATTGGTGCAATAACCGCTTTTATGGGTGCTTTTGCAGCTTTCGGGCAGCATGACATTAAAAAGGTATTGGCCTTTTCCACTATTTCGCAGCTTGGTTTTATGGTTATGGGAATGGGCACGGGAGCATATAGTGCTGCCTTGTTTCACCTGTTTACACATGCCTTCTTTAAAGCTTGTTTATTTCTGGCTTCCGGGGCTGTTATTTATGCTTTTCATGAAGCAGAGCATAAGGCACATAACGGGCTTCGGTTCAATGCGCAGGATATGCGTAATATGGGCGGGCTCCGCTACAAAATGCCGGTTACCTTTGCCACTTATGTGGTGGCAATGCTGGCGCTATCAGGTCTTCCGCTCTTTTCCGGTTTCCTGTCTAAAGATGCAATTCTGGCGGGTGCCTGGGGTTGGGCAAGCCTGAACAGCAACTCTTTGGGCATTCTGGCTTACCTGGTGCCTTTATCCGGGTTTGCTTCTGCACTTATGACTGCCCTGTATATGGGGCGTCAGCTCTTCCTGGTATTCTATGGAAAAAACAGGCTGGCTGAATTCAGTGAAAAAGGAAGGGCCGTATGGCATGAGTTGAAAGAAGTGCCCCTAAGTATGCAGGTGCCCCTGCTGTTGCTTGCATTTCTGTCCCTGGGGCCCATATTCAGCATTAATCCCTTTAACAGCGAAGGGAGCTGGCTCCTGACATCCCTGCCGGAACCAGCTCCTGCAGTGCCTGGCTCGGCGGTTACCTATGAGGCCGCCAACCGCTTATATGAGCTGAAGGAGGCTGCGCACCATTACCACAGCAGCAGTGCGGTGGTGTCGGTAATACTGGCTGTTTCGGGGCTTATTGTTGCCTGGCTGGTATATTACCTGTTTAACGGAAGAGGACAACATTATTCAGTTAATCATCAGCCTGCGGGCAACCTTTGGAGAGTATCTAACAGAAACTGGTACCTCGATCACCTTTACCGGAATACTGTTATTGCCTTTGTTCAGCGGAGTATGAAATGGGCCGCCTGGGCTGATACCCGCCTGATCGATCCGCTTGTTAATTTCCTGGGAGTTTCCTATGTGGTATTTTCGCATGTGGTGGCCTGGATGGACCGCTTTTTTGTGGATGGGGTCGTGAATGCCGGAGTGTGGGTAACAGGCAGAGCGGGGCTTATGAGCAGGTCTGTTCAGGGCAGTAAGGTGCAGAGCTATTTGTTGCTGATGATACTGGGAGTGCTGGCAGTGCTGCTCTGGATGGTTTTGTAAAAGAATTAAGAATTAAGAATTAAGAATTAAGAATTAAGAATTAAGAATTAAGAATTAAGAATTAAGAATTAGTTTTTAATAGTATGAATATGGTATTGTGCCGGATAAGAGGATTGAATGGCAGGGAAGCGGAGATGGCGGGATTGCAGAAGGCAGTAATACGATTTTAAATTAGTACATTTTCAAAATAAATAAATGACCGCATATTTGCTTTCCTTCATAACCTTTGTGCCTCTGCTGGCGGCCCTGATGCTGTTATTTGTGCCCGCCAGGCTGGTTAGTGCAGGTCGCTGGCTTGCTTTGGCCGCTACTGTGCTGCAGGTGGTGTTTGCCAGTATACTATGGTTTGCCTTTGAAAAGGGAGCGGGATTTGCATCTTCAGCAGGCGCCGGCAGGGAAGCAGGTGTTCAGTTCCTTGAGCAGGCCGATTGGTTTACCCTGGAGCTGGGCAGCCTTGGGAAAATGTCTGTGCAATACCTCCTGGGGGTCGATGGCCTCAGTGTTACCATGGTATGGCTGGCTGCCTTTGTTATGCTGATAGGAGTAATCAGCTCCTGGAATATCCGCTCAAATGTAAAAGGATATTTTTTACTGTATTTATTGCTGAGTTGTTCAGTAGTGGGCTGTTTTGTTGCGCTTGATCTTTTCCTTTTTTACCTGTTTTTTGAGTTCATGCTTCTGCCTATGTATTTCCTCATAGGCATGTGGGGAGGACCCCGGAGGGAGTATGCCTCCATTAAATTCTTTCTGTATACTTTATTTGGTTCTCTCTTTATACTGGTGGTAATGATAGGGCTTTACGTTTCCGTAATAGACCCTGTTGCAACCGGTATTGGAGCAGGTCTCCTGGAGGCAGGGGCTGTTCTTCCTGCAGATATCAGCAGAATGCAGGTTTTGATAAGCCACGGAGAATTAAGCTCCGGCCAGCTGGTGCATACTTTTAATATGCTCCACATGATGGATGTAAACAATTACATTCCGGGGAGTCTGTTAAGCCTTAGCGGAGGAGAAACGGTTTTTGGCCAGCCGGTCAGGCTGATGGCCTTTCTTGCCCTGTTCATTGGCTTTGCAATTAAGCTCCCTGCGGTGCCGGTACATACCTGGCTGCCCGATGCCCACGTAGAAGCACCAACACCCATTTCAGTGGTGCTTGCCGGTATTCTTCTTAAAATAGGAGGGTATGGACTGATACGCATCGGCTATTCCATCTTTCCTGAAGGTGCCGTGCATTATGCTTATTTAGTAGCGGGAATAGGGGTATTTTCTATTATTTATGGGGCTTTAAATGCCCTTGCCCAGCATGACCTTAAAAAGCTTATTGCCTATTCTTCCGTTTCGCACATGGGTTATGTGTTGCTTGGCCTGGCCGTGCTTACGCCTGAAGGCGTGAGTGGTGCTTTGTTCCAGATGTTCAGCCATGGTCTTATTTCTCCTTTACTCTTTTTAGTTGCCGGAGTGCTTTATGACCGCACCCACGACAGGCTTATTGAGAACTACGGAGGGCTGGCTTTTAAAATGCCGGCCTATACAGTGGTGGTGGTAATTGCTTTTTTTGCTTCCTTAGGGCTTCCCGGCTTCTCCGGCTTTATTGCCGAAATGCTGGTGTTCCTGGGGAGCTTTAAAGGGGCAGCTCATTATAACCTTATTCCATTCTGGCTGGTGGCAGTGGCTGCCCTTGGCCTGCTCTTAGGTGCTGCCTATTACCTCTGGACACTGCAACGAATGTTTTTTGGTAAATACTTTATCAGGAATGCCGGTATGGAAGCTCAGATGAAAGACCTGCAGCCACGGGAATACCTCATGATGGTTCCTTTGGTAATTCTTATTATCCTGTTTGGCGTGGCACCTTCTTTGTTTCTCGATACGGTAAACAGTGCAGTAAGTGAATTTGCCGGAATGGTGTACCAGACAGGGTCGGCTAACCTGAAAATGCTGCTTCGCTGATGTATCCTGCTGTTTTCATATCAACCTTATACGCCGGTCTGGCAGAGGTGCTGCAGAGCTTGCAGGGTATTTTGCCTGAAATAGCCATTGCTGTTACCTTATTGCTGGTTGTGCTGCTGGACCTTTTTAAGATAAAAGAAGGGGCATTGCTTTCTTTTATAACCGGGGCAGGGGTGCTGGCAGCTGCATTGTTGCTGCATACACAAGGAGGCGCGGTGCCGGTAGCGGAAGAAGGTCTCTTCCATGGCATGCTTAAACCCGATTCCCTGTCAGTTTTCCTGAGAAGCCTTTTCCTGCTGGCTGCCCTGTTTTCTGTCTGGATGAGCCGGGGGAGGGTAGCCGGGGGAGTGAACATCAGCCGGCTCGGAGAATTTCATACCCTTCTGCTTTCCCTGCTGTTGGGTGCCATGTTAATGAGTATGACCACTCATTTTCTGCTCATTTATATGAGTATTGAACTGGTATCCATCAGCTCCTACATTCTTACGAATTTTAGCTTTAACCGGAAAAGTGCAGAAGCAGGTATAAAGTACCTGTTATTTGGAGCCGTGGCATCAGCTGTTATGCTGTTTGGCATTTCGCTGCTTTACGGCTTTACAGGTGCACTGGATTTTGCCTCAGCACCTTTCCACTCCAGTTTACTGAGTCTCAGTATTGATTCGCTTCCGTTGCTTGTGGCCGGGTTTATGGCCCTCGCAGGCTTCCTGTTTAAACTTTCGGTGGTTCCTTTTCATGTATGGGCGCCCGATGTTTATGAGGGTGCTCCAATACCAGTTGCGGCATTTTTTTCCGTGGTGCCAAAACTTGCGGGGCTGGCACTGCTCATTCGCTTTGTGCAGTATTTTCATGAGAGCAGTATATTATTCGTTTCTGTGGATTTCAACTGGCAGTTTATACTTGCTGTACTGGCGGGGCTAAGCATGTTCATAGGAAATCTTGCTGCATTGTGGCAGGATAATGCAAAGCGCATGCTTGCCTACTCCTCCATTGCGCATACAGGCTTTCTTCTTTCGGGTGTACTTGCTTATTCCAGCCTGGGAATTAAAAGTGTGATTTTTTATGCATCAATTTATTTATTGATGAATTTTGCAGCCTTCATCCTTGTTAAGATCCTGTATGGAAAAACAGGAAATGAAAGTATAAGGTCCTGGAGTGGTCTGGGGAAAAAAGCACCTTACCTGGGAGCGGCGGTGGTAGTGGTAATGATTGCCCTTACAGGCCTGCCGCCTACAGCAGGTTTTACAGCCAAGCTACTGGTTTTTACCTCCCTTTGGGAAGCGTACCAGTTAAGTGGAAATGCAGTTTTAGGTTATTTGTTGCTGGCAGGTGTTGTTAATACAGTTATTGCTTTGTTCTATTACTTAAAGATTCCGTACTTTATGTACTTTCGTACTGCCGGAAATGAAGCTGTGCAGGAAACGGAAACCACGGGTTTAGGAGAGAAGGTATTACTTGGCATTTTAACCGGCCTGTTACTGCTGTTTTTCTTTAAAGCAGACTGGTTGTTGGAAGAGATAAATTTGATTGATTTTATATTTTAATATATGAGTGAGCAGATAAAACACGAATGCGGAATTGCCTTAATCCGTCTGAGGAAGCCGCTTCAATTTTATATTGATAAGTATGGTTCCCCGACTTATGCCATTAATAAATTGTATCTGCTGATGGAGAAACAGCATAACCGCGGGCAGGATGGTGTAGGGGTTGCCAATATTAAAATTGATGTTCCCCCGGGGCACCGTTATATCAGCCGCTACCGCTCTGTGGAGCAGCAGCCAATAGCCGATGTTTTCAGTAAGATCGCCAAAAAAATGAAAAAGGCGAAGAAGCAGGCAGGGGAAAACTACTATAATGCCCGCTACCTTCAGGATAATTTCGGGTATACCGGCGAGGTATGGCTGGGGCACCTCAGGTATGGAACCCACGGTTCGAACAGCATTGAAAGCTGCCACCCTTTTTTAAGGCAGAATAACTGGAGGAGCCGTAACCTTGTAATGGCAGGAAACTTTAACATGACCAATGTTGATTACCTGTTCGACATCCTTATAAAAATCGGGCAGCACCCGAAAGAAAAAGCCGATACCGTAACGGTAATGGAAAAAATCGGACACTTCCTGGATGAAGAAAACCAGTTGCTGTTCGATAAATACAAATACGATTACAGTAATGCTGAAATAACGGAGAAAATTGAAAATGAGCTGAACTTTGGTCGTGTACTGCAGCGTGCATGCCGCGACTTCGATGGTGGTTATGCTATGGCAGGAATGACCGGTTATGGTGGCTCTTTTGTAGCACGCGACCCTGCAGGTATCCGGCCTGCTTATTATTATGCGGACGATGAGGTGGTGGTAGTGGCCTCTGAGAAGCCGGCCATTAAAACAGCCTTCAATGTCGATTACAGCCAGATACAGGAGGTAAAACCCGGCCACGCACTTATTATTGATAAAGCCGGTAATTATAAGGAACAGCAGTTTATTGAACTCCTGCCCAAGAAAAGCTGCTCTTTTGAACGTATTTATTTTTCCCGCGGTACAGACCCTGATATTTACCAGGAGCGGAAGAACTTAGGTAAACTTCTGGTTCCCCAGATCCTCGAAGCTGTTAATTATGATCTTAAAAATACTGTGTTCTCCTTTATTCCCAATACTGCTGAAGTAAGCTTTCTGGGAATGATAGATGGCCTTGAAAGCCACCTGGTAAACGAGCGCAAAAAGTACCTTAAAGACAAAGCGGCATACTCTGAAGAGGAGCTTGAAGAATTGCTTTCCTTCAGGCCACGTATTGAAAAACTGGTGATAAAAGATGCCAAGCTCAGGACTTTTATTACTGATGATGAGCACCGCGATGAACTGGTAGCCCACGTATACGACACTACCTACGAGGTAATTAAAAAAGGAGTAGATACCCTTGTGGTAATTGACGACTCTATAGTAAGGGGAACTACCCTTGAAAAAAGTATCCTTACAATGCTGGAGCGCCTGGGGCCTAAGAAGATCATTATCGTGTCCTCAGCCCCGCAAATCCGTTACCCCGACTGTTATGGAATTGATATGAGCCGGATGAAAGATTTTATTGCTTTCCGTGCTGCGCTTGCCCTGCTGAAAGAAACTAAGCAGGAAAATATCTTGGATGATGTATATGAAAAGTGCCTGGCGCATTCTGATAATCCGGAAATTGCCAATTTTGTGCAGCAGGTATATGCCCCTTTCACACCGGAGCAGATAAGCCGTAAAATAGCGGAGATTGTTAAACCGGATAAGATAAATGCTGAGGTGGAAGTAATTTACCAGACAGTTGAAAACCTGCACAAAGCCTGCGCCAATCACCTTGGCGACTGGTATTTTACGGGTAATTATCCTACTAAAGGAGGAAATAAAGTAGTTAACAGAGCCTTTATGAACTTCATGGAAGGAAAGACGGTAAGAGCATATTAAAAAGAATTCAGCACTATATACAAAACATAAAATAGCAAAAGAGCAGGTTCAGGCCTGCTCTTTTTGTTTTTAATATACCTTCTTTTATACCGGCTGTTTGTAATGGAATTTTTTTTCAGGCTGAAATAAGGTGTATTTCCAAAGCATATTATACTGTTAATCCACTTTCGGCGAATTCATAAATATGCTCTGCCGACATGCGGTCATTAAGGCCTTTGGCATAATGTATTTTCCGGATAATTAAATCCTCATCTATCAGGAATTCTGCAGGCATAGTGCTTATAGATTCACCGCCTGCCATCATGTGCATAGGAAGCCCCTTTAATTTTGCTTTAACAGCTGTTTGGATAAAAGAGGTTAAATGGCTGGCAGCTGACTTTGCAGCCGAATTCTCCACTCCATAAGTCTGATACCAGATCTTTTCAGGATCGGAGATCAGCGGAATAGGGGATATTTCCTTATGGAACATACTGGACAGCAATAATCTTTCCTTCGATTCAAAAAAGAAGATCATCTCCAGATTTTTGGCTTTAAGCTCTTCATGTTTTTTTTGCAGGAAGTGAACTCTTAAATTACAAAACGGACATCCTGCGTGTCTGAAGAAGGCAAGGAATATTCTTTTGCCTTTATAATTCTCAAGATTGATCTGTCTTCCGAAAATGTCCTTAAGATTAAAAGCCGGAGCAGAAACATTCAGGTCTAATAAAATCCTGTCGGGTTGAGGGAGCGTGGTGGTTGCCATAAATAATACTGTATTTTCTTCTAAATACGAATGCCGGTTTGTTGTTGGATTTCAGTAAGAAGAATAAAATTAACTATTATAATGGTATTTATGTCCTAAGTGCCTGACAGTTAGCAGAAAGGGCTATGATTTGCATGTAATATAAAGTGCGGATAGTTAAAAAAAGGAAGCATTCCGAGGGGGGCAGGGAAAGCTGAGCGGAAGGATAGAAACAGGGGAGGAAAAAAAAGAGAAGGCGTGGATTTTCCACGCCTTCTGTTAATTTCTGATTATGCCTTATACTTCTTATCACTCACATTTTGCAAAAAGATAAATGCAGGTGATATCTTACCCCTGCTTGCTGAGGTTAAATTAAATAGAAAAGCTTTCGCCACAGCCGCAGGTGCGGGTGGCATTTGGGTTAATAAACTGGAAGCCTTTTCCATTTAAACCATCTGAAAAATCAAGGGTAGTACCCAGTAGGTACAGCAGACTTTTCTTGTCAACAAGGATTTTTACATCTTTATCTTCAAAAACCTCATCTGTTTCTTTTGTGGTGTTGTCGAAAAAGAGGTCGTACATAAGCCCGGAACAGCCACCTCCTTTTACAGCCACCCGGATGTTATAGTCAGGAGTATGTCCCTCTGTTTCCCGTAGTTCTGTAATTCTGCTTTTAGCTTTATCGGTAACGCTGATCATATTTTTATAAATTAAAATGCTTAATGAACCTGTGTTTTTTACCAGGCCAGGTAATCTATGGTAATAATTCCTGTGCAAAGGTAAAAGAGAAATCAAATAAAAAACTCCAATAAGGCGGAAAAAGTTCTTAAATCTGTTTCTTTGTAGCAGTTAATAAGCCTGATTGTTATGAAGAAAATAGAACATATAGGAATTGCAGTAAAAAGCCTTTCGCAGGCCAATGACCTGTTCTTCAGGTTGTTTGGTGAAGAACATTATAAAATTGAGGAAGTGAAAAGCGAGGGGGTAAGCACATCGTTTTTTAAAATGGGCGACACCAAAATAGAACTGCTGGAGGCGCAGGGGCAGGATAGCCCCATTTCAAAGTTCATCGAAAAAAGGGGTGAGGGAATCCACCATATTGCTTTTGAGGTGGATGATATTGCAGAGGAAATGAAGTTGCTGCAGCAAAAAGGCTTTATCCTGTTAAATGAACAGCCAAAACAGGGTGCAGATAATAAGCTTATCTGTTTTCTGCATCCTAAAAGCACGCAGGGGGTTTTGGTTGAGCTTTGCCAGGAAGTGAAGAAATAATCCGCGCCGGCCTACTGGTACTGGATAGAATTGTAGTGCTTAAGCTTTTTCTTTCCTTTTGCAGTTTTGTACTGTGGTTTTGGGGCACAGGCACTTAAGAGGATAATGCTACACAGAAAGAGGATTATTTTCTTCATTGTTTTTTTTTGCTGCAATTTAGGTGTTTTGAGGCATTTGGTGCAGTGGAAAAAGGCTTTGCGGTAACCTGTGTACCATTCAGGAAAAGATTTCCGGATTTCTTTCGTTCAGTAACAGTTTGCTTCTGAAAAGGCGGTTTTGTAAAAACTGCCGGATTGGATACAGGCATATTTTTCCAAAAGAAAAGCATAAAACCACGGGCCCCCGTGGAGTCGCCTGAGCGTTGAGAGGAGAGGCTTTTAATTATTCTGATAATTAACAATAAATTAAAAAGTTTTTAAACTCAATTGAGTAAATCCCGCTTTAATTAAAAAAAGGCTGTGTAACTTTGCGGGCTAAAAGTTACTTTAGCACAGTTTGTGCGTAACATACTATAACAACTTTTATTTTTCATGTACATAAATAGAATCTCAGGGTACATTCCGGAAGAAGTAATAGCAAACAGTTACTTTGAAGAAATCAACGGGCTATCCGATGACTGGATTATTGAGCGTACAGGTATTCGGGAGCGGAGGAAAGCAGGGCCGGGGGAAAATACAAATTCCATGGGAATTGCCGCTGTTAATGCAGGCCTGGAGTCATTGCCCTATTCATCCGGTGATATTGACCTGATTGTTGGGGCCACTTATACTCCGCATGATACCATTGTTACCCTGGGGCATGCGGTGCAGCATGCTTTAAATATTGATGAAATTCCGGTAGTTACCATCTCTTCGGCCTGCTCCTCGCTCATTAATGCAATGGAGATTGTGGAAGGATATTTTGCCATTGGAAAAGCCACCAAAGCCATTGTTATTGCTTCCGAGCATAATACAGGCTACAACGACGAAACCGATAAAAAGGCAGGGCATTTATGGGGAGACGGGGCTGCGGCTTTATTTGTAAGTAAGGAGCGGCTGTCAGACTCAGATATTAAAGTACACGATATTATTACCGGAGGAGCTGCTACAAGAGGTAAAGCAACGGAAGGAGTTACCTTAAAACCTCTTGAAAAAGGTATTATTATGCCGCACGGGCGTGATGTTTTTATCAATGCCTGCCATTATATGCCTAAGGTAGTAAATGATATTCTGGAAAGGAATAAGCTTACTATTGAGGATGTGGATTATGTGGTGCCTCACCAGGCAAACCTCAGAATTACAAAAAATGTGGCCAATACTCTGCAGTTACCGGAAGGAAAAGCACTTTCTAATGTGGAATACCTGGGTAATACCGGTTGTGCCGGTTGTGCCATTGCAATGTGGGAGCATCAGGACGAATTTAAAAAAGGGCAGAAGATAGTGGTTACCGTTTTTGGCGGCGGCTATTCTTATGGAGCTATGTTGCTGGAGGTGTAAAGTAAGTCCTGATTCATGAGTCTTTAGTCCTGAGTCAGGAGACAAAATGCGGCCATTCTGTCATTCCAGCATTCACTCATTCAAAATTTATTCAATGGAAAAGCGTACAGAAATAAGTCAGTTAGGTGAGTTTGGCCTTATCGAAAGAATTGGCGGAGGAGTTAAACTTGTTAATGAATCCTCTGTTAAGGGCATTGGTGATGATGCAGCTGTACTGGCCGCCTCTGAGAAGCAGCGTGTAGTTACCACCGATATGTTGCTGGAGGGGGTGCATTTCGACCTTTCCTATATTCCGCTTCATCACCTCGGGTACAAAGCAGTAGCAGTAAATGTATCTGATGTGGCTGCGATGAATGCTGTTCCTAAACAGATTACTGTAAGCATTGGATTGAGCAACCGCTTTTCGGTGGAGGCAGTGGAGGCATTGTATAAAGGAATTCATGCGGCCTGTAAAAGCTATAATGTGGATTTGATTGGCGGCGATACCACTGCCTCTTATTCCGGTTTAGTGATATCTGTTACAGCCATAGGAGAGGTTGATAAGGATAGTGTATCCTTGCGTTCCGGAGCAAAAAAAGGCGATATTTTATGTGCCACCGGCGACCTGGGAGGTGCTTATATAGGATTACAGGTGCTGGAGCGGGAAAAGCAGGAGTTTAAGGCGAACCCGCAAATGCAGCCGAAACTTGATAATTACCAGTATGTAGTGCAGCGGCAGCTAAAACCGGATGCGCGCATGGATATTATTCATGAGCTTGCAGAGTTGAAGATCGTGCCCGGTAGCATGATTGATGTGTCGGACGGGCTGGCCTCGGAGCTGCTGCATATTTGCAGGCAGTCCGACGTAGGAATTCAGGTATACGAGGAGCATCTGCCCATTGACAAGCAGACCTACGATACCGCAGTTGAATTTGGCCTCGATCCCATTACCTGTGTCATGAACGGAGGCGAAGATTATGAGTTGCTGTTCACTATTCGCCAGGACGATTACGAGAAGTTAAAAAAGCATCCTGATATCCATTTTATAGGCTATGTAACCGAACATGCCGGCAAGGCTAACCTGATCACCAAAGGTGGCAATGTAGTGGAAATAAAAGCGCAGGGATTTAACCATTTTAAAAAGTAGACCGGAGAAATCAGACGTGAGACTTTAAATAAGAGACATTAGATTGATTAAGGCTGCAGGGGCAGCCTTTTTTTATGCTTAAGATTCAGGGGGAGATATTAGATTTGGAAAGTAATAATTTTAAATGTAACTTATAGGTTACATAATGAGTTCTGAAAGTTACATTAACAAACCGGTAAAATGGAAAAGAATGATATTGAATATTTTGACAGAGCACGCTTTAACATGAAGTTGTGCTATGCCATTGGCTGGGGGCTTTGGATGGGGCTTTATATCCTGAATAATCTATTTACAGATGTAAATGATAATATTAAGCTGGGGATGGCTGCTTTATTTTTTGTTTTCAGTATGATTTATTGTGTATTAATGATTAAAATTATCCGTATCAATAAAAAGATTCAGGCTGATCCTGATCTGAAGGCGGCCCTGGATAATGAGTATTATAGCTGGCTGGAAAACAAGGCAATGATTGTGGGTTTTTATGTATTTGGGGGAGTTTCAGGAGTAATGATGGTTGTCTCAGTAATTATTCCTGTTTCAACTTACCTGGCATGTCTCATTATTAGCTACCTGGGGGTTTTATCAACTTTAACAGCTTCAGTAATTTTCCATAGAAAATGAGAATGGAAAAAGAAGAACTGACAAATCAGATAAAAGTACAGCGGGCCATTCTGAACATTACCCAGGAGGATCTTGCAGGAGAAATCGGTGTTACCCGAAAAACCATTAATACTATTGAAAACGGGAAGTACATACCTTCCACCATTCTTGCTATTAAACTGGCCAGATTCTTTAAAGTGCCCGTAGAAGAGCTTTTTACACTTAAATAAGGCGATTATGCTAAAAAAGAAGCAGATTCCGGATATGAGACCATAAGCCCCGCCAGAAATCTGCTCCCCTTCTTCTTCAATATGCCTCAAATCTCAAATCTCACGTCTCCTGTCTCCTGTCTCCCATCCCATCTCACTTAAACGGAGAATCCTTCTCCTTTGCCATTTTATTGTAAACAATATTGTCCATCAGGCCGGGGACCCATTTGTTCAGGAATACGGCCAGCTTTCCTTCGGTGGTTAACACCAGGTCGCGTTTCCGTTTTTGGGTAGCTTTTAAAATCTCTTCGGCAACTTCTTCCGCGGTCATCATCTTGCCTTCGTCGCGGGGTGATTCTCCCTGCCGGTTTCCATTGGCAGTAAGCGCTGCATTGCGGATGTTGGAGGCTGTAAAGCCGGGGCAGGCGGTTAGTACATGCACTCCTCTTTTCATTACTTCGGTCCGTAAAGCTTCCAGAAAGCCCTGCATGGCATACTTGGATGCAGTATAAGCAGTGCGGGCTGGAGTGCCCCTGTAGCCGTTTATGGAAGATATGCCAACAACGGAGCCTCTTGATTCCAGTAAATAAGGTAAAGCATATTTTGTGGCATAAACGGTGCCGTAGAAGTTAATATCCATTACCTGGCGGAAAACATCAAGCTGGAGGTCTTCAAAAAGGGCGCGCATGGAAATGCCGGCGTTATTGATCAGTACATCAATTTTACCGAAGCGCGAAACTGTTTCTTCCACCATTCGCTTATTATCCGCTTCGCTGGCGGCATCTGCCTCAATAATATGTATTCTGATATTTTTAGCCTTCAGGCCATCTGCAGCTTCCTGCAGCCGTTTTTCATTCCTGCCGGTAATAACAACAGTGGCGCCTCTTTTCCCGAATGCTTCTGCACATGCCAGCCCTATTCCCGAAGATCCGCCTGTTACAATAATTACTTTATCCTTCATGTCTTTCTTTTGAAACAGCAAAGAAACATAATTTTGAGCATAAATGAGGGATCTTCTTAAGGGCTTTGAACCGTTGAAAGGCCATTTTTCCCGCGAATAAGTATAAGGCTGTTCCTGAAAGACTCCCGGGTATACTTTACCTGATAAAAATAATTTCCGGTGGGGAAATCTTCTCCATCCCAGCGGAAGTTGCGGTTATTGGTATTGAAGAGGATCTTTCCCCAGCGGTTATATACAATTATATTTTCCAGTTTATTATAGCAACCATCCTCCGGGAGGTTTTCTATTGTAAAGTAATCGTTTTTTCCATCTGCATTCGGGGTAAAAGCATTGATGAATTTTACTTCATTAAAATTTAAATCCCTGTTGCGGAATACTACCTTCAGGCTCACTGTATCTGTTTTTGAAGTAAAGCAGGGGTCATCCCGGAGGCTGAAGTAAAAAGTGAAGCTCCTCTCTGTGGCTCCGTTGGGAAAGAGATTACAATCCGGATCAATTTCCAGTGTGGTCCGGATTTCACCACTTCCTTCCAGATCCTGCCAGTTATAAACAGGCAGTATGCCTTCCATGTCGCTGGAAATGCTGTCCAGTTTCAGGTTTAACGCATCCTGTATGTCAGGGTCGGATCCCAGGAGGTGGAAAATGAGGCTTGAATCCACAAATGCCTCCACAAAACCCGTTTCTGTGCCTGACTGTGTTACAGTAAGTACAGGCGCAGCATTAGGAGGAGGTGTCAGTTTTATATTAACAGCTAAAGTATCTGCAGCAGGGAAGCCGCAAAAATCTTCATCTTCGGCAATGAAATACACAAGGAATGAGTTTTTGCCGGAGATATCTACATTGTTGCAGTCAGGCAACCAGCTAAAGGAGCTGTTTACCGTTCCTGTTCCTGCCATGGGAGTAAACTCCATACCATAGTCCTGCAAAGAGAAACCGACCCCCTCTGCTCTTACGCTTACCTTATCATTATCGGGGTCTGTTCCGCTTACAGTAAAGTTAATTTCATTGCCTGTTTCTCTCCCCAGGTTCAGGGTGCCGGCGGGAGTATTTGTAATGGATGTCCGGGTTACAGGAGCCTTGTTCAGGTAGCCGGCAGAAGGATATACCGTTACCCGCAAAGTATCTGTTAATGGAACTGCGCAGGCATCGTCATAGGCTACCACATCAAAAACGTAATGGTCTTTGTTGTTGAGCGGGCAGAGCGGCAGGCAAAGATCAAGAGAAAGGGTGCTTTTTAATCTGTCCACAGAACCGGCAGTTACAGAAAGCATTTCTTCAGGGTTCTCCATACTGAAGTTAACAGGGCTGATCCTGAAGCTTAAAGGCTCCAGTCCATTGTTAGCAGCACCGGCAGCAAGTACATCTTTATCTGTTACTTCAAGTGTAATGCACCTGTTTGTTTCATAATCGTCAAAATCATCTTCCCGCAGGGTAATCTGATCTTTAAATTCCACCTGCGGATTTTTTGGCTTGCGGGCCGACAGGACAGGAGGACTATCATCTCCCTGGTAGTCGTAAACCAGCATCTGGAATTCCCTGCGCACCTCCCCGATTTTTTTACCATTCCGGAATTCCTCTGCAAGGACAGCAAAAACAAAAAGGCCTGTTTGGGTGGGGGTAATCTTTATAATGCCCCCCTGTGTAATCTGCACAGAAGGATTACCGGGGATTATATTGTTAATATTATATCCCCCTGCCCATAATGTGGGGTTATAAGGGGCTGAGCGAGGTGGAGGCAGTACATTGCCCTGGTCCGGAGAGCTGGAACCGGCGAGAGGGGTGGTCAGGGAATATCTGAGTTCATCACCATCCGCATCTGTTCCGCTGAAATCGAAATAAAAAGGATATCCGAGGCGGGCAAAATCACTTAAGGGAGGAAATAAATTGGGAGATGAATTGATAAAGGGTTTCCCGTCTTTAACAACCGCCGGAAACTCCATGTAAAAGGCTTCGCCGGTGGCACCCGGGTCCAGTATATTGCTGATCACTCCATTTCTGCAGCAGCGCTCGTAATTAATATAGTAGCCGGCAGGATCATTATATTCAGCAGGGCTCAGCGTTATAACAGCACTATATACGGTTTTACTTGTTTCCAGCTGCGGAATAGTACAATCAGGATTTGTATAAGGGATAATATGCTGAGCATTCATATACAAAATAACACTTTCCATCCGCCTGTTATTTGCTTTGCTCCAGATATGGACTTCGGCATAAGGATCAATCGGGTTCCGCGGATCCATATTCTTTACATCAGAATACAGGATAAGGTTAAGCTTATAACGCTCATCCTCAATGTGGAGCAACTCAAACTCTCCCCCTACAATATGGGTTGCCCGGGCCTGAATAGAGAGGCAAAGGAGGCAGAGAAGAAGAAAAAAGGAATTAATAATCTTCATATCAGGAAGTTACAAATAAAATAAATATTCATGTTATATTTTGCTGTTAAAAAGCTGTAAATTTGCGGCTTCTATGAAAAGTATCAAAAAGAATATAATCCTTCCTGAGGTTGTTATTGAATCGGTAGCTGCTGAGGGAAAATGCGTGGGGCGCTTTGAGGGACAGGTAATATTTGTGGCCGATGTGGCCCCCGGAGATGTTGTGGACCTGCGGATCATTAAAAAAAGAAAAAGTTACCTGGAGGGAAGGGTGGAGAAATACCACCATTATTCCACTCTGCGCAGCCAGCCTTTTTGCCGGCACTTCGATTTATGCGGGGGCTGTAAATGGCAGCATATTCAGTACCCTGAGCAATTAAAATATAAGCAGCAGCAGGTGGTGGATAATCTGCAAAGGATAGGCAAGGTAGCCCTGCCGGCCATTTCACCGATTCTTCCTTCGGAGGAAACCCGCTTTTACCGGAATAAGCTTGAATACACATTCAGTAATAAAAAATGGCTTACCCGTGAGCAGATAAATTCCGGAGAGGATGTTGACCGTACCGCTCTGGGTTTCCATATGCCCGGCCGTTTCGATAAGGTGCTCGATATGGATGAGTGCCACCTGCAGCCCAACCCCAGTAATGCCATCCGGCTGGCGGTGCGCGATTATGCCCGCAAGCATGAAATGGAGTTCTTTGACCTGGTGCAAATGCATGGTCTGGTGCGCAACCTTATTATCCGTACAGCCAGTACAGGGGAGCTGATGGTAATTGTGCAGTTTGGCAGGTACGAAGAAAGCATAAAGGGATTGATGAACCATATTAAGGAGCAGTTCCCTGAAATAACTTCCCTGCAGTACATTATTAACCAGAAGCTGAATGAAACTTATCATGACCAGGAAATAATTCTGTTCAGCGGACGGGATTATATAGAGGAGGAAATGGAAGGCCTCCGTTTCAGGATAGGGCCAAAGTCGTTTTACCAGACAAACAGCCAGCAGGCTTATACTCTCTACAAAGTAGCAAGGGAGTTTGCCGGCCTCGATGGCAGTCAGGTGGTTTATGACCTTTATACAGGAACAGGAACCATAGCAAACTTTGTCGCCCGCAATGCAAAGAAAGTTATAGGGGTGGAATATGTGCCGGAGGCTATTGAAGATGCAAAAATCAACTCCACAGTAAATGGAATTGATAATACAATTTTCTACGCCGGTGATATGAAGGATATTCTTACGCCCGGATTTGTAGCAGAGCATGGCCAGCCCGATGTGGTAATTACCGACCCGCCGCGTGCCGGCATGCACCCCGACGTAATACATACCCTGTTACAGGTTGCTCCGGAGCGGATCGTGTATGTAAGCTGCAACCCCGCCACCCAGGCCCGCGACCTCCAGCTTATGGATGAACAATATAAAGTGGCTGAGGTACAACCCGTGGATATGTTCCCGCATACGCACCACGTAGAAAATGTGGTGTTGCTGGAAAAGAGGTAAGGTAAGATTCAGTTTTTGAATTGAGGCGGTTAAAATAACATTAAGCTGTGTTTTTCCTGCCTCTTTTAACAAAACTCCTCCTGTTCCGGATTTTTAAAGACTTGCCTGTATGGTACAAAGGGTTCCTGTAAATACCCTTTTAATTAATTCTTGACGAACAAATGGAATGTAAACTGTTTGGAAAACTCCGGCTGTCAGTCTTTTTTATTCTGCTTTCCTTTCTGTTGATCAGCAGGAAAGGTGCTTCTCAGGAATTAAGCTTCTATATTAATCCCGTAATTGCTTCTAACAACCTAAGCCACAGTACAGTAGATTGTATTATAGAAGACAGTAAAGGGTTTATATGGATTGGTACCCGGAGTGGGTTAAATAAATTCAATGGGTATAGTTATACCTCTTTTGAGAATGATCCCGGAAACCCTAACAGCCTTGTCAATAATAATGTAAGTGCCTTACTGGAAGATAAGGAAGGGAATTTATGGGTGGGGACCTATGGCGGATTGTCAAGGTATACACCTGCCACCAATCAGTTCAGGAGTTTTAAAGCAAGCGGAAATGATTCCTCAGGCCTGAAAAGTAATGTAATAGAGGTGTTGCTGGAAGATAGGGAGGGGATGATCTGGATTGGAACAGAAGCCGGATTGCAGATTTATAATCCGGAAACCGATACTTTTTCATTTTTCAGACATCAGGATAATGACCCTGGCAGCCTGAGTAATAATAGTGTCAGTTCCATTTTAGAGGACAGTAAAGGAAATTTATGGATAGGAACCCTTGATGGCCTGAATTTTTTTGACCGTGAAAACAAATCATTTACCCGTATTCCACTTGTAGTTCCATCTCATACTGATGATGATATTTACACTAATGTAGTGGAAGAGCTGCTGCAGGACAGGGATGGGAAGTTATGGATAGCAACCAGAGGAGGAGGTTTATTCTGTTTTAGTCCGGAGACCGGACAAATGCAGCGCTTTCTTCATAAACCGGAAGATCCATATAGCCTGGCGAATAATACCATTCTGGCTTTATGCGAAGATAAAACAGGCAGGATATGGGTAGGTACGCAGCACAATGGCCTGGATGTTTACAGTAAAGAAACAGGCCGCTTTACTCATTTGAATAAGCAGAAAGCTTCGGGGCAAAAACTGTTTGAGCATTCAATTCATGCTTTATATAAAGACAGCAGAGACAAAATATGGATTGGTACCTTTAATGCAGGCCTTGGGCTTTATGACCGGGGCAAAAAGAAACTCCGGTATTATACCAATGACCAGGATGAACCTAACAGCCTGAGTCATAATATTGTAAAAAGGTTTGCTGAAGATGAAAAGGGCAACATATGGATAGCTACCGATGGAGGAGGGATTAATATATTTAATCCGGAAACAAAAGCCTTCAGCCACCTGAAAGCGGCAACTGATAAAAAGGGTTTGAGCGGGAATTATGTAACCTCACTTATTTTTGATAAGGAATATAACCTTTGGGCTACAGTATGGGCCGGTGGACTTGATTTTCTGAACCGGAAAACAAATCAGTGGAAGCACTTCAGGTATAATCCGGATGACCCTGCGAGCTTAAGTACGGTAGATACCTATGGGCTCTATGAAGATAGCTATGGCGATATCTGGGTTGCGACTTACGGTGGAGGATTAAACAGGTTTAACAAAGAAACCCAAAGATTTGAACGTTACCTGCTGGATGAAGCAGATTCCGGGAGTATCAGTGCAAACAAAATTAAGATAATTTATGAGGACAGTCGCAGGAACCTGTGGATTGGTACTGAACAGGCCGGTTTAAACCTGTTTAACAGGGGAAATAAAACCTTTAAAAGGTACCAATACCACGAGAATGCATCTTATAGCCTGAGTGGTAACCAGGTAGCAAATATTTTTGAAGATAGCAGGGGGTGGTTGTGGATTGCCACTTCAGGAGGTTTGAACAGGTTTGATTATGCGGCTGAGAGGTTTATCGTTTATACTGAAAAAGACGGCCTGCTGAGCAATAGCCTGAAAAGCATTGAGGAAGATGCTCATGGTAACCTCTGGATAAGTTCGAACAGAGGATTAACAAAATTTAACCCTGTAAATAATATCTACAGGCATTTTCTTGAGGTTGGTGGTTTGAAGATTAAGGATTTTATATTCAGCAGCTCCTTTAAGTCCCGTACCGGCTATATGTATTTTGGTGGCAGTAATGGTTTTCACGTTTTTCACCCCGATAGCATTGAAGAAAATACTTTTGTTCCTCCTGTTTATCTGACTGACTTCTCTGTATTTAATAAGTCCGTTCAGGCAGGGAAAGGCTCTCTTTTAAAGAAAAGTATTCATGAAGCAGAAGAAATTGTGCTCAGTTACCGGCAATCTGTTTTTTCGTTTGAGTTTGCTGCTTTAAACTATACCACACCTCAGCTAAACCAGTATGCCTATATGCTGGAGGGTTTTGAGGAAAACTGGAATTATGTTGGTACGGACCGTAAAGCTACTTACACAAATATTAGTCCCGGTAAATATGTTTTCAGGGTAAAAGCCTCTAACAACGATGGCTACTGGAATGAGAAAGGTACTTCCATTGCGGTAATTATTACTCCTCCCTGGTGGCAAACCACCTGGTTCAGGGTATTAGCGGTAATAGCAGTTTTTTTAATAATAATTATTGTCGACCAGGTAAGAAACTACCATATCCGGAAACTGAACAGAGGACTGGAATCAAAAGTAGAGGCAAGAACCCGGTTGATTGAGAGTCAAAAACAGGAAATCTCCGCCCAGCACGATGTACTGGATCATTTGAACCGGCTTGTAAGCCAGAAAAACCAGGAACTGGAGCAAAAGGTGGAAGAGAGAACAAAGGAGCTTCTGGATTATACACAGCAACTGGAACAGTTTGCTTTTATTGCCGGCCATAATTTAAGAGCACCTGTAGCCCGTATTTTAGGGTTAGGCCAGATATTAAAATTCCCGCAGATAGAACGCGAAGAGGAGCGGTTCCTGATCGATAAGATGATTATGACGGCTGAAGATCTGGATAAGGTGGTGAAAGATATCAATATGATATTAGAGCTTAGTAAGGAAAAAGAGCTGCCTCTTACCGAAATTAATTTAGCAGAGGAAATTAAGGTAATTAAAGGAAGCCTTGAAAACGAAATATGGGAGACCCAGACTATTATAACCGAAGATTTTTCGGGGCTTGTAACCGTTAAAACTGTTAAACCCTATTTCGACAGCATTCTGTATAACCTTATCAGTAATGCCATCAAATACCGTAATCCGGAAAAGAAACCACAGATTCAGGTTACAGCTCAGGTTCTGGGAGAAGAGATTTGCCTGTCAGTAAGTGACAACGGACTGGGTATTGACCTTGCCAGCCATCAGAAAAACCTGTTCAGCCTTTACAAGCGCTTTCATACGCATGTGGAAGGAAAAGGTATGGGTTTATACCTTGTAAAAACACAGGTAAAAGCTCTGGGGGGAAGAGTTGAGGTGGAAAGCCAGGTAAACAAAGGAACTACTTTTAAGATTTATCTGAAAAGACAGGAAGCGGATCCGTCAGTAACTGATTTAAATAATATTGCAGAGGAGTAATTGGTTAACAGACATGCCCTGGCTGTATGAGGAATCCCTTCACCAACAATAAGCTGACAGAATTGATTATGAAAAGTGAAAAAGAAAAAATGCTGGAAGGCAAAGCTTATAAAGCATTTGGGGAGGAGCTTTTTAAGGAGCGGCAGTATGCGAAACAGTTGGTTTTTGAGTTAAATGCATTGCAACCGGGAGAATTAGAAAAGCGAAATGCAATAATAAGAAAGCTCTTTGGAAAAACGGGGGATAAATTTTTTATTGAACCTCCATTCCGCTGTGACTATGGCTATAATATAGAAGCAGGAGAAAACTTTTATGCAAATTACAATTGTACCATTTTAGATTGTGCCAGGGTAAGAATTGGAGATAATGTGCTTATTGCCCCGAATGTAAGTATCTACACCGCCGGACACCCCATACACCATGAGCTCCGGAATCAGGAGTATGAATATGCTTTTCCGGTAAGTATTGGTAACAATGTCTGGATCGGAGGAAATGCTGTGATAAATCCCGGAGTAACTATTGGGGATAATACGGTAATTGGATCGGGGAGTGTGGTTGTGAAGGATATTCCCGGAGATGTGATTGCTGCAGGAAACCCTTGCAAGGTTCTTCGAAAAATTACAGAAGAAGACAAGCTTTATTATTATAAAAATTTAAAGTTAGAATAATTATCTGCTCTGCAATAATCCTGCAGCCTGAATTACAGGTTTTACTACTCTGATTGATTATATCTATTGCCCTTTAGTTTTCCTCTATCAGGAAAAAGGCAGGAAAAAATCCTGTCTGCAAAGGTATTTTTAGAACTGAGAAGCAGAGATAAGCAAATAAAATGCTCCTGCAGGCTGTGGGAGCCACTTTTTGAAAAAAATAATTTATAAGCTGTATTTTTTATTTACCGGAATTGCCAGGTGCTGAGCCTTACAGGTGAACAGGTTTCTTTTCAAAGTGCAGGTTCTGCTTTTCCGTATGGTGGTACGCAGGGAAACAATCTATAATTGAGCCCGTTAATTTTTTATCTGGAAAAACTTTTTTAACGAACCACTATATGTCAGATGGAAGAAAAAAACAAAAACAATTCAGGAGGCGGATCTGCAGGAAGTAATAATGGCAGTAAAAACCTTACGACCCGGCAGGGCCATCCGGTGTACGATAATCAAAATACCCGTACATTAGGAAGCAGAGGACCTACAACTCTTGAGAACTACCAGCTGCTGGAAAAAATATCACACTTCGACCGGGAGCGTATACCTGAGCGGGTGGTGCATGCCCGTGGTGCCGGTGCTCATGGTTATTTTGAAGCATACGGAACTGCCGGAAATGATCCGGTTTCGAAATATACAAGGGCTAAATTATTTCAGGAGAAAGGGAAAAGAACGCCTGTTTTTGTTCGCTTTTCCACAGTAAACCAGCCATCAGCTTCCCCTGAAACGCTGCGCGACCCCAGAGGCTTTGCTGTTAAGTTTTATACTGAAGAGGGAAACTGGGATCTGGTAGGTAACAACCTTAAAGTGTTTTTTATAAGGGATGCCCTGAAATTTCCGGACCTGGTGCATGCCTTTAAACCCGATCCGGTAACTAATATTCAGGATCCGGAACGTATTTTCGATTTTATAAGCAGTACCCCTGAGGCCATGCACATGATTACTTTTGTGTTCTCTCCCTGGGGAATACCTGCAAACTACCGCCAGATGCAGGGTTCGGGTGTTAATACCTATAAGTGGGTTAACCAGGAAGGAAAAGGAGTGCTGGTAAAATACCACTGGGAGCCTTTAAAGCAGGGAATTAAAAACCTGACCCAGGAACAGGCAGAGGAGATACAGGCAAAGAACTATAACCATGCCACCCAGGATCTTTTCGAGGCAATTGAACGGGGAGATTATCCGGAGTGGGAGCTTTGTGTTCAGGTAATGGAAGATGGTGAGCACCCTGAACTTGATTTTGACCCTCTTGATCCTACTAAATTATGGCCGGAGGACCAGTTTCCTTTCATGAAAGTGGGTAAAATGGTGCTGGATAAAAATCCTGAGAACTACTTTAACGAGGTAGAGCAGTCTGCTTTCGGTACAGGTGTGTTAGTGGATGGTCTCGACTTCTCAGATGATAAACTCCTGCAGGGACGGACATTCTCTTATTCCGATACCCAGCGTTACAGAGTAGGAGCGAACTATTTGCAGCTCCCGATTAACAAGCCAAAAAATGCTGTGGCAACCAACCAGCAGGGTGGGCAAATGGCTTACCATGATGATATTCCTGAGGGAGTAAACAGGCATATCAACTATGAACCTTCCACTATTGGAGGCTTAAAAGAAGCGGAGAGAAGTGGAAAAGACCATACTCCGGAATACACCGGTAAGCTGGTAAGGCAAAAAATAGAACGCGCCAATGACTTTAAACAGGCGGGAGAGCGCTACCGCTGGTTTGAGGACTGGGAGCGGGATGAGTTAATTAAAAACCTTGTAGCAGCTCTTGCACCATGCGACCAGCGCATAAAAGACAAGATGGTGGAAATGTGTGGCAAGTGCGATGAGGATTATGGCCGCCGCCTTAAGGAAGGACTGGAAAAAGCCGGTAACATGGAAATGCAACGCGGGCCGATGGGCAGGAGCGGTGCTAAAGGAGCCGTTGAAAAAGCTGAAAAAGAGAGCCATTCCGGACGGCAATACTAGAAACTGCAACTATACGATCAGGAAAAGCGGGATAAATATACTCCCGCTTTTTTTGTTTATGGGTAATAGGCCTGGGTTGTGTTGCTGTTAAATTGAGGCAGGGAAGACTTTCAAAAATCCGGTTGGAATAGTGCAGGGCAAATTTTTAATGATAAGCTGGAACCCGTGAAGAGTAATTGTGATTATACAGGACCGGAGTTTTAAAGCATATTATTCCGGTAGCCTGATTTGAAGCTATCAGCCTTTTGCCTGTAATATTATTTATGCTTTTTCATTGTTTTATTTCCATCTAAAAGTTACAAGGTGCTAATTATAGTGGTTAAGTAGTTTAGCAATGGTTTTTAAATGGTAAGTTTGTTCTTTGTTGGTATACAATATTTCTCTTTTTTCTTTACAGATTCCACCTTTAGCATCAGTTAAATATGATATCAGCACCTATACCTGTTAATGAGCAGGAACGATTGGAGGAATTATACCGGTACTGTATCCTGGACACACCTTTTGAACAGTCATTTGACGAGATAGCACATCTTGCAGCCCGGATATGTAACACTCCGGTAGCTTCTGTTACTATAATTGACAGAGACCGGCAATGGTTTAAGGCAATAACAGGCTTAAATGTAAGGGAAACTCCACGTGAAATATCATTTTGTGCTCATACCATTCTGGGAGATGATATATTCGAAGTAAGTGATACCTTGAAGGACGAGCGTTTCTTCGATAATCCGCTTGTAACCGGCGAGCCTTTTATCAGGTTTTATGCAGGATTTCCTCTCCGGACACAAGGAGGATTCAATTGTGGGACTATCTGTATAACTGATGTCCAGCCCCGCTCCCTTACAACTGACCAGAAGTTCGCACTTACTGTTCTGGGGAAGCGGATTGTGCAACAAATGGAATATGACAGGAAGGAAAAACAGCTGAAGGATATCGACAACCTGTTTGGCAGGCACCATATCAATGTTTTGGACAGCATTAATTTTGGAGAAAAAATTCATAAAAGGCTGGTATTCCAACAGAGCGATCTGCAGGAAAAGTTGAAGGAAAGCTTTGTGCTGTTCAGGCAGAGGACTTTGTTAAGCAATACCTTCTCCTTTCTGAAGGAATATGATAACTGTGTATATCTCGCCCAGTATGAATGTGGAAAAGAAGGCTTTGCCGGCCTTTATCTGGGCTCTGTTCTTGATGAGCATTTAAGTGAATTAATTGAAAAAGATCCTTTATCAGACCCGGGTGGTATCCTTTACCAGTTAAATAAAAGTGTAAAAGAGGCTGTTCTTCAAAGCGGTATAGTCAGTACCTGGACTTTAAATATTGGCCTTTGCCGCATTGACAAAAGAATGGGGACAATGGAATTTAGTGGTGCCGGTAAATCTCTGTTTGTGATTTCAGGTCCGGAACAAGGAACAAAAGCAGGGTCAGGTCATGGGCCTTTTGGATACAGGCACAAACTTCCTGCAGGAAACAAATATCCGCAGGAAACTATTGACCTTCAGAAGGGCAGCTCATTTTACCTTGTATCGGGTGGTTTGGCGGAGCAAAAAGGTGCTGAAGGAGCATTTGGAGAGGATCGCCTGCTTAAATTACTCTGCCGGACTCATAACCTGCCGATGGACATGCAGGCTTCGGTGATTTGGGATGTGGTGGATAACTGGAAAGGCAGCTTTCAGCAGCAGAGCGATATTTTATGTCTGGGCTTTAAGCTTTAACTACCACACGGGCTGCTTTTTTGATTAAAAAATAGAAGTTGCCCTATGCAGGGCAACCTCTATGGTACGTGTATGTAAAAATGGATTCTTTATTTTTATTGGGTTACATTAAATGAAGTTACAATGATGTTGCCCTCTCCAAAGCCATAGTTTCAGGAACATCACCGTCTTCAGGAAAGGTGTACTCCATATTTGCAGGACTCTCCTTCTCCTGAATAGAAAAATACTGTTCTAATATTGAATGATTGTGGTCATGTTCTGAGATCCCATCTGGGTTACCTGTGTGGTATTGCCCATGCCATACTGCAGAATGTGAACGCTGTTGTCGGTTCCCTGCTGTACGATGTTGGCCTCGTTAAGCTCCCCGAACTGCTGTGTTAAAGCCAAGTTACCGGTGCCATTCTGGTTTACCCTTGAAAAAAGGCTTATTCCGTCCTGTTCCTGAAAAGATTCGTTATAATCACCTCTCTGAGTAACCCGGGCTGTATTGCTCCGGCCCTCCTGAATCTGAAATGCGTAGCTTTCCATGCCACTTACCTGATTCGATATGGCAAAATTGCGGGAGCCATATTGTTCCTGCTCAGTTGTGGCGGTTGTCCACTGGTTTACAGTTGCACCATTTCTGTCGCCGTCCTGGTACTGGTAAACAATTCCATCTGCCCCGAACTGGTTGGAGGTGGCAATATTAAACATGCCATACTGCTGTTGGTCAGCAAAGTTTCCATTGCCAATTTGCCTGATTCTTGCTGTATGCCTGTCGCCCGCCTGGTACTGGAAAGCCTGGTTATTGTTGCCTGACTGTTCCACCCTGGCATTTTGGCCGTTGTCCAGTTGCTGGGTGTAAACAACGTTAGTGTTGCCCTCCTGCATAATTTCTCCATTGTGACTGGAGCCATGCTGGTGGTTTTGAGCAAAGTTCCATGAGCCAACCTGAGTAATCATAGTCTCTGAGCCGCTTCCTTCCTGGAGTACGTCAATCACATTATCAGTACCGGTCTGGATAGTTAATGCCTCCAGGTTTGCGCCATTCTGCCCGATTGTGGACATCGATTGCGATACTCCCAAAAAAGGGACCAGCAGCGCTGCTGCTAAAAGATTTACTTTTTTCATAACAGAAAAATGTTTAAGTGATAAAAAGGTGTTAAAAATTAAGGCCTTTGTGGCCTTAAAGGCTATAAATCAAAAGAATGAAAGATTACTGTAAGGTGGTTTTAGTCCCTTTTCAGTCAGGGTGATTATTTCCGGAAGAAGGACCTGAGGGGAAGTGATTATTGAGTTGCATTTTTGGACTTATATTTTTTATTGGAATAATTAAGTGTGACCGCTCATCATTAATAATCATCGAAAGACCGGAATGTTATAATAAAATGGAATTTTTCTAAAAAAAATGGAATTTAACATATCCATAATAGAAGTAGCCTTTGAACTGTTCATCTATATTATTTAAAATAAATGACTGGTTTGCCTCCCTTTTTCTTTATTAAATTCTTTAGAAGAGGCCAGCCAGTAAAAATTTGGGTTAAAAAAAAGAATTCGGATGATTTTGGACGATATTTACTTTTTGAAATATTTAGTAAAAGTTTCCTTTTGCACAGAGAAAGAAAGCCGGACGCAGTAGTTTAGACTCGGGGTTAAACTAACTGCTTTATTATGAGTTGTTTATTTCTTTTCTGGCTTATATAAAATAATAAAAAATGAAGGAGTCAGACCAGTTTAAAAAGCGATTAGAATTCCCGGAAAGCAGGTTTGAGGCAATTGTCAGAACTGCTACAGATTCCATTATTATTTCTGATGAGAATTTTATAATCCTTTTTGCCAATAAAAAAGCACACGAAGTTTTCGGATATGGGGAGGGTGAGTTGCAGGGGGTGGCATTAAGCTTATTATTGCCGGAAAACTACCTGAAGGGCAATGTGGCAGGTGTACAAAAGTTCATTAATTCGGGCGTTCCTGAATTAATTGGCCACACGATTGAAATAGGAGGCTTAAGAAAAAATGGTTCTGTTTTTCCTGCAGAGCTGTCGCTGTCCTCCTGGGAGGAAGAAGGAAAATACTTTTTCTCCGGTATTATCCGCGATATAAGCAGGCGGAAAGTTGCTGCCACGGAAAAGGATGAGATAAATAAAAAACTGCAGGAAAAGCAAAAGGAGCTGGAGACTGCAAATGAAGAAATGCGGGCTGTTCATGAAGAGCTGCGGGCGGCAAATGAAGAATTAAAAGCCTCGCAGGAAGAGCTGGAGGCACTTAATAAGGCCTTGTTGAACAAAGAGGTGCAGCTGACAAACTGGAATAATAGCCTGGAGGCAATGGTTCAGGAGCGTACATTTCAGGTTGAAAAGCAAAAAGAATGGCTTCATAATCTCTTTATGCAGGTGCCCGCACTTATTGGAATGATGACGGGCCGTGAAGGCAGGGTAACATTAGTGAACAACGTTTTTCTGAAATTCTGGGGTGGCAGGGAACTTGAAGGGAAGCCTATAAGAGAGGCGCTGCCTGAGCTGGAAGGGCAGGGTTATTATGAAATGATTGAGCAGGTGTTTGATACCGGAGAACCTCTGTTCAGAAAAGAATATCCGGCCATGATAGACAGGCACAATACCGGCCGGATGGAAACCGCCTGGTTTAATTTTATTTATGCTCCTTATTTTGATGCATCAGGAAAAGTGGAAGGAACTATTTTTTATGGAGAGGATGTAACGGAGCAGGTTTTAGCCAGAAAAGTTGTGGAAGAAGGTGCTGAGCGTTTTCATTTTATGGCAAATGCCATGCCGCAGAAAGTATGGACAGCCAATGCGGAAGGAAATGTGGATTATTTTAATGGTAAATGGCTGGAATATACCGGATTAACTTTTGAAGAGTTAAAAGACTGGGGATGGAAAAAGGTCATTCATCCGGACGACTGGGAGGAAAATGAAAGGGTGTGGCTGCATTCGCTGAAAACAGGGGTGGATTTTGAGCTGGAGCACAGGTTCAGAAGAAAAGATGGTGAATACAGGTGGCATCTGTCCAGAGGGCTGGTGCAAAAAAACGAAAAGGGGGAAATCAGTATATGGATAGGGACCAATACTGATATCCATGATCAGCGGATTGTACAGGAGAAGTTGCTGCAGGCAAGAGCCGATTTGAGGAAGAGTAATGAAGAGCTGAAAAAGAGGAATAACGACCTGGATAATTTTATTTATACCGCTTCTCATGATCTCAAAAGCCCTATTTCGAACATGGAGGGTTTAATCAATCTGCTGATGGCAGGCCTGGAGCTGAAAGTTTCAGAAAAAGAAAAACTCATGCTTGAAATGATGGAGAAGTCAATCTTCAGGTTGCGAAAAACCATTTCTGATCTTGCTGAAATAACTAAAGTCCAGAAGGGGGAAGAAGAGCCGGAAGAAGAAGTTTTCCTTGCTGAAATTCTGGATGATATAAAATCAGATCTTTCAGATGAAATAGAAAGAACAGGCGCAAAAATAAAAGAAACTATTTCTGTTCCTTCAGTAATCTATGCTAAAAACAGCCTCAGGAGCATCCTTTATAATCTTTTTTCCAATGCTTTAAAATACAGGGCTGAAGACAGGCCACCGGAGGTAGAGATAAGAGCCGAAAGGGTAACAGGGGGAGTGGCCTTGTGGGTGGCCGACAATGGAATAGGACTGAGTGAACAGCAATTGCCTAAGCTGTTTACCATGTTCAGGAGGTTGCATACCCATGTGGAGGGAACAGGGATTGGTCTGTACATTGTAAAGCGTATTGTTGAAAACAGTGGCGGTAATATTGAAGTTTCCAGTGAGCTTAACAAAGGAACCTCTTTTAAAGTATTTATACAGCAGTAAAGCAGGTACCAAAGCTACTTTTGTTTTTTTGGCTTAACTTTACTGTACGTATGCTAATATTTTTTGAAACTATAAACAGTTGTTTCAAGGCAGGTAATTTGTAAAGCAGAAAAAGCACTAATAAATATGCAGAATGATCCTGAATTAAACGGAAAATACCTGGGAACCATTACAGCTGATTTTGCAGTGGTGTCAGAAACCCTGAAAGAAGCTTCTTACCAAATCAGGAAAAGAGAATTCTCAGACTTTCCTGTTTTTCCAATCAGCAAAACTGACATTCCCATCGGGCAGTTGCTGATAGGGAGAACAGAGCTTTCCACTATGTGGAATTATTATGCCTCTTACCTGGATGAATTTGTACAGCGAAAGCTTATTGACCCTGAAAAAGAAGAGGACTTTAAAAACACATATAAAGATCCGGACGAATTTTGCTGTCTTTTTGTGGTAGACGAAAACTTTACCAATTTTTTATATATTCCATATCCGGAAGATTAAGGTATGGTTCCGGCGAATATGCAGGACCAGCATATTCGCCGGAACCTGTGGTAAGTAAAACTTTTGGTGTGAATAATTGCTTTTAAAATGGAGAACCCTTATTTGTGGGGTTTTGAAACCGTTTTAGGCAGACAATTAATTTTTTTTATTGATGCAGAATATACAACCAGATACTATTATAAGCAGTTCTCCTGAGCAACTTTACAGCCGCTTTCAGCAGATTCGCAGCAAGACAGAAAAGCTGTGTGCTCCACTGCAAACCGAGGATTATGTGGTGCAGCCGGTTGTTGATGTGAGCCCTCCGAAATGGCACCTGGGCCATACCACCTGGTTTTTTGAGCAGTTTGTGTTGAGCACCCATAAAGTAGGGTACCGCCTTTTTCATCCTGATTATGCTTTTCTGTTCAATAGCTATTATGAATCTGTAGGGGAGCGGGTGTTGCGTACCGACAGGGGGAACATTACCAGACCATCTGTGCAGGAGGTATACAAGTATCGGGAATATGTAAACGAACAGATGAGTGAATATCTGGACCAGCAGGAAGTTCCTGATGATATCCGGTATATAGTAGAACTGGGACTCCAGCATGAGCAGCAACATCAGGAGCTTCTTTTATACGATATCAAATACATCCTGGGCGGAAACCCACTTTTTCCTGTTTATACACCACGCGAAAGCAATGGAAAGGTGCAAAATAATGAAACGGGGCCGGCTGGCTGGCTTTCAATAGAAGAAGGTTTGTACAGGGTTGGCCGGGGGATTTCCGATGAATTCTGCTATGATAATGAATTCGGGGAGCATAAGGTTTTTCTGCACGAAAGTAAAATAATGGACCGCCTGGTTACTAATGGTGAATACCTGGAGTACATGCTGGAGGGAGGCTACGAAGATTTCAGGCACTGGCTCCAGGAAGGCTGGGGCTGGGTAACGCAGGAAAATGCAAAAGCACCTGCCTATTGGCACCGGATTGAGGGGGAGTGGTATCGTTTCAGCCTGCATGGTCTGGAGAAGGTAAACCTCAATGCTCCTGTTTCGCACATTAATTTTTATGAGGCTGATGCCTATGCCCGCTGGCGCGGAATGCGCCTTCCCACTGAATTTGAGTGGGAGGTAGCCTGCCGTAAATACAGTCCCGAAGTGCCGGAGTATGCAAATATGCAGGATTCAGGTGTTTATGATCCTGTGCCCGGGCAGCAGCAAAACCTGCAGTTTTATGGCGACGCATGGGAGTGGACCAGCAGTGCCTACCGTCCTTACCCTTACTATAAGGCTGCCGATGGTGCACTGGGAGAGTATAATGGTAAATTCATGGTAAACCAGATGGTTCTGAGGGGAGGTTCATGTGCCACACCCCGTGACCATATCCGGGTTACCTACCGCAATTTTTTTCACCCTCACCTCCGTTGGATGTTTAGTGGTATCCGCCTGGCGCAGTATGTTTAAATATGCCTGAACAAGCGCAAGGGAGAATAGTCAAAAAGAACAACGGAATTAATAAACCATTTCATGGATCAGCAATTTGCCAAAGATGTGGCAGAGGGGCTTTCGGCTTCTCCTAAAAAGTTATCTTCTAAATATTTTTACGACGAAGAGGGGGACAGGATCTTTCAGGCCATTATGGCTATGCCGGAATATTATTTAACCCGCTCTGAGTTTGAAATTCTGGAAACAAATAAAAAGCTGCTGCTGGACCTGTTCAGGAACGGGAGTGGCCGCTTTAACCTTATTGAATTCGGTGCGGGTGACGGGCTGAAGACAAAAATTCTGCTTCGTTACTTTACAGAGCAGGGCACCGATTTTCAATACATTCCTATTGATATTTCAGGAAATGTACTGAATCTGCTGGTGAGCGACCTGGAGCAGGCATTGCCTGAACTACAGGTGGAACCTATGCAGGACGATTATTTTAAGGCACTTAGCAGGTTAAAGGAAACATCCGACAGAAGGAATGTAGTGCTGTTCCTCGGGTCCAATATAGGTAACTTCAACGAAGCGCAGGCGATCAGTTTCCTTACAAAACTCGGGGAAAACCTGAGTAAAGGAGATATCCTGCTGGTGGGCTTTGATTTAAAAAAAGATCCTGAGCGGATCAGGGATGCTTATAATGATAAAACAGGCATCACAAGGGCTTTTAACCTGAATCTTCTCAATCGGATCAACAAGGAATTAGGAGGCGAGTTTAATCCGGATAAGTTTCAGCACTACCAGATGTATGATCCTGTAAGTGGCGAGGCCCGCAGCTTTTTAATAAGCCGCCAGCAGCAGGAGGTAAAAATAAAGGCGCTGGAGCAAAGCTTCCGGTTTGAAGCCTGGGAGCCGGTGCATGTGGAGATATCCAGGAAGTACGATATTCCTGCCATTGAAAAGTATGCAAAGGAATCAGGATTTGCTGTTAAGCAGTATTTTTACGACTGCAGGCATTTTTACGTAAATGCGCTGTTTCAAAAAAAATAATTTTCAGGGGCAGACTATTGTATAGAATGAAAATTTAACTACTTTTGCATCCTTAAATAACCTCAAATTAACTGCGCACGTGGTGAAATTGGTAGACACGCCATCTTGAGGGGGTGGTGCCTTAATTGGTGTGGTGGTTCGAATCCACTCGTGCGCACAGTAAAAGGCCTTATTCGGAAGAGTAAGGCCTTTTTTTATTCCTTTTCAAGGAATTGTTTTTTGTTGGAGGGAGGCATGATTTACATGCTTTACTATAAGTTCAGAAGGGCAGGAGAATGCTCCGGCTATTTTAATTTAGCGCACCCCCGTGAAACGCCTGTCCACCGGAATTCTAAATTTCGATGTCCGTAACAGGGAATGGCTGCTCTGCATCCGGTCCCGGTTTATTTATAATCCTTTGTTCCTGTTTTTCCTGTAAAACTGACTGGCCTTCCTTTACCCTCATGAGCATCTCTTTCAGTGCCTTCCTTCAAAGGCCTGCTTAACCCTAAAAGTGGATGGTCCTGAAAAATACCGGAGGGAAATTGTTTTTTCTTGTCCAGAGGATGTTTCAGGCATCTTTTCAGTACAAAGTCAAAAAGCAGGGGATTCTTTTTGTATATTTCGTTTAAGCCTTTTCTTTCACTGGAACTAATATAACCAAGTGCGGAAAATAAACGGGTAGGAACTACTGCATTTACTGCAGGCAGCGGATAATCAGAACCATTAATAAGCCTGTGATGAAGGTCTGTCCGTTCAAGCATAGTTTTTAAAGGTGTTCCCATCCTGTTCAGTTGGACCAGGGCAGAGATATCTGCAAAAAGAAGGCCTTCATATTTTTTCTCTTCCATAAGCCTCAGGAACAGGTTGAAATTTGACATAGGGCGATTTAAGGTACTATCCAGATCGAAATTAGTCCCCAGAGAAGCACAATGAGCCACAATAACCTTAACTCCCATGTCTAATGGTTTACGCAATAAAAGCGGGTTCCCATAAGGCTTAAACTTCATTACCTCTACTGCACTTTCTTTACCGGCATGAGACAGGAGTACCATATCATATTCCTTCATTTTCTCATAAAAAGGTTCGCAAAGTGGGTCAGCAGGATTCATGCCCATTGTATTTGGCAGCCATTTTACGGCCCTTACTCCTTTCTTAGCCCATTTCTCCAGCTCTGCGACGGCATCACGCCTGTAAGGATGTATAGAAACACAGGGGATGTAATGATCCGGGTCTGAGAGGTATACTTCAAATATATAATCATTGGGCACATACAGTTTGGTGTCAGATAGATTGGCTTCACCATTCTTATGATATGCCTTGTCCATCGCCAGCAGCATAAATTTTCCGTTGTATGGAAAATCATTCACCAGGTTCTGCAGGCGCTCCAGGTATTGCTGATCAGCCAAAGAAAGGTCTTCAACAGCGCTGGCGTTAATAAAATTCATGAGCTTAAACCTGTCCAGAGGGTGTCTTGCATTCATGATTGTTGGATTTATCCAGCATCCTGTTTCTTCTTCACCAAGACCAGCCAGATGTACGTGGCAATCTATAAAGCCCCCATCATCTATTTCCCTAAAGGCCTTATCAAGCAGAAATTCTGCATGCCATCCTAATTTTGCCTCCTGAGGATGTTTTTTAAAGTTCCCCGCCAGTTTTGTTAAAAAAGAATATTTCATAATATGACCTCCTTCACTGTTTAATGCTCTTTATAGAAATATTTTAACTGAAACAACTGCGTGTAATATTGCCGATGCCCGGTTGTGAAATATAATAACCTCAGGATTCCGGACTTGTTCAGATGTGCTGTGATACTTGCATAAGCAGGACTACAGAGTTTTGGCCTGACTAAATGAAATGGCTTTCCCTTGCCGCTATGCCACTTTAATGTCTGCTGCCGCCCGAAAGGGCTATGCTACAGGCAGGGATTTTGTGTTAAGTAGCAGGAAATTCTTCAGGGAACTGCAATCAGAAATCTAAAATTATTCTGATGGAGGGCTTTGGCAGGGGATGTTAAATTACCTCTTGTATATCCTGGATATCTGATCGGATAAATTTAAAGCAAAAGAAAGCCCGCTGAATACCTGAATTCAGCGGGCTTTAATCCGGGCGGCTGTTGGACTATCATTTGTTAGTTTTAATTTCGCCTGATTAATATTTAGTTCAAAAAGGGATTATTTTACCTTTAGCAGTTCCACATCGAAAATAAGAGTGGAGTAGGGAGGAATGTCGCGGCCGGCGCCCCTTTCGCCATACCCAAGGTCATAAGGAATGTATATGGTCCACTTGTCTCCTTCTTTCATCATCTGTAAAGCTTCCGTCCAGCCTGGAATTACCTGGCCTACCCCAAAAGTAATAGGCTCGCCTCTTTCCACAGAGCTGTCGAATACGGTGCCGTCGGTAAGCATTCCTGTATAATGTACAGTTACCTTATCCTTAGGGCCCGGCGATTTTCCATTTCCTTCTTTTAAAACTTTATACTGAAGGCCGCTTTCCGTTACTTTAACACCTTCTTTGGTTTTGTTTTCTTTCAGGAAATTAGCTGATTGTTCTTTGAGTTTTTCTTGTCTGGATTCCATATTTTTCTGCATATATTGTTGAATAATACCTTCCGCTTCCTGCGGTTGTAATTTAGGTTCCCTGGCTTTGAGTACATCCTGAAAAGCAACCATTAAGGTTTCCAGCTTCAGGGAGTCCAGCTCCTGCCCTTTGATACTGGTGGCCATCATTACCCCCAAAGCATAGCTTGCTTTCGCGTGCTCATTGTTAAGGTTAACTTCCGCAGGCTTTTTAAGTTCTTCAATTTCAGTATTTAATCGCTGTACTTCGGCTCTCAGCTCCTTTTTCGATTGTGCAAAAAGAGGAGTAAAGGCTGTTAGTAATATGCAAACAGATAAAAAGGATAATTTCATTGTGCTGGTTCTTTAAATTTAAGCTGCAAAGAAAGAAATTTAGCTCAATATGAAGCTTGTTTTTTTATTTATTTTCCACTTTGGCTGAAAGGAGTGGGGCTGTTTTGCCGGCAAAATATCAAAAGGAAGCCTTTCCTCCTGCGGAGGCTAAGGTAAGTGATGTAATAGGTTTACTGATGCTTTTTGTGGTAGCTTTATTTTTTTGAGCAAAGCATATGCGAAAAATATCCGCGGATTTAATACTCTTTTCTTTCCGGTTAGCCTGATCCTGGCAGTTCAGTTTTAGCATAAAGCTCCGGTGGCTTATCTGCTGTTGGGTTTGGGCTTGCTGAGCATTCTGTATTAATTAGCCTTTTCAGGGTCAATGGAAATATATTTGAAAGGGAAGAAGAGAGTCTGATGCTTTAAATTGCTTAGTTCTCTTCTTCTTTCTTATCATTTATTCCCCTGCCACCATCTTTTCCTTCTCTGCCTGGTGTTGCCACATTTCCAGGAATACAGGGCTGTTCAGGCGCAGGTATTCGAATTTGCCTTCGTCCACCACTCTGCCTTTGTCCAGAATGTAGATATAGTCGAAAAGTGGCAGCAGGTGCAGCCTGTGCAGGGAGGAAATAACAGCCTTATCAGAGAAATTTTTAAACAGCTTCTGGTACAGCTGAAGTTCCGTACGCGGATCAACACTGCTTGTAGGTTCATCCATCAGGACCATCTGGCTGCTGCGGGCGGCCAGAATGCCCCTTGCCAGGGCAAGTCGTTGCTTTTGCCCGCCGGACAAATTCACACCTTTTTCCTGGATGTTCGATTCCAGACCATTTGGTAATTTCCCGAGCACATCTGTGAAATGGGCTGTATCGCAGGCCTGAGCTACTTCTTCTTCCGTAAAAGGTAAACCTAATGTAATATTGTAGCGGATGGTATTTTCAAATATCTCAGGCTCCTGAGGAAAGAGGGTAACAGTGTCAGCAATCAGACCAAAATCAAAATCATGCGTTTCATCTGCTTTTGCTATTATTCCTTCTTCAGGGGAATACAAGCCTCTCAGCAGGGTGAGCAGAGTGCTTTTTCCGCTTCCGCTTTCTCCAATCAGGGCAATTCTTTCCCCGCGGTTAATCCGCATGTTTAAGTCGTGCAGGCCGGACCGCTTTTCTGAGGCTGCCCCGTGAGAGAAATTGAGTTTTTGCAGATCAATGGAGCGCCAGTTTTCCGGTAAAGCAGCTGTGTTAACAGGCTTATGTTGCTGCAGGTAAGCATTGCTGATTGCTTTTGCGGCCTCCACATCGGTATTGTATTGTACTATGCGTGTGTATTGGTAGGCCACGTCGTAAAATACGCTGGTAAACTGGGTTACATAAGCGAGCAGGGTTACCAAACCGCCAATCATAAAGGTTTCGCCCGGCGTCCAGTGCTGGTAAATATAACCAATAACCACTACCACATAAATAAGGGCCACCAGCATGCTGGCCGTAAACCACTTCCACTCATTTACTGTAATTTGCTTCTTGAAGGGAGGGAATACATCCTGCACTTTCCGCAATAAGCCATCCTGCATCTGTTTTTCCAGGCGGAGGGTTATAACCGTTATGATATTAGATAAGCTGTCGAAGAGGGTGGAGGATACTTTATGCTCCTGTTCGTTTTGCTCCCGCAGTGATTTTACAAATGGTTTATCGAACTGGAAAATTACCCAAATGGTAAACGCACCAATAATTACCCCTACAGAACCGAACAGAGGGGAGAAGTAAACCATTGCAGCCAGGGAAAAGATAAATTTGCCCAGCACCTGCAGGTATACAAAACCATGCTGGAAGAATTCTTTCAGCGATTCGTAAGCTTTTCGTACTCTGTTAATAGTGGAGCCGCTGTGGTGGTCCTGGTGCCACTTTACGGGCAGGTGAAGTATCTGGTGGTAAAGTTCATCGAGGAAGTTCCGGCTCAGGTTAAAGGCCAGCTTTCGTTCCATTACGCGGGCCGGACCATGAAAGCACCATTCCAGTAATTTCAGGCCCAAATAAGCAAGACCATAAATCCAGGCGAATGAAAGCACCTCTGCGCCTTTCTGTTGCAGGGCATTTACAAACCAGCCATACAACAGCGGAAAAGAAGCAATTACAATGTTGGCCATGATAAACATGGTGTATACTAAAATATAACGTTTCCTCTCCTGTCGGGCAAATTTCCATGCTGTAGACAGGAGAGAAAGATATGGGTTTTTGTTCATAAAAGCTTGTGTGCCAATTGATTTAACTCAACGGTAAAATTACGCGGATTAGTGTTAGCGGCGGAAATAAAAGAAAGTGGAAATATTACATGGTTTTATGAACGGTAAGTCTATTGGGCGGGTGAGCTGTAAATATCGCACTACGGGCTGGATTTCTTTGTGCAGGTGGTAATGAAAGGGCTGAAATATTTATTTCTGTGTCTGGGATGCAGAGGAAAATTGTGGAAGAGCGGGGGTAAGTGTATTATTTGGATATTTTAAAGAAGGGGAGTGTAGGAGGTAAGGTAGTGGATTGTGAAAAATGCAGCAGGAAAAGTACACAAGGCACTGTGTCGTCCGGGTTTAATTTTACGGTGATGGCTTAATTTTCTTCTTCAAAGCATTCTGTATATAAAAGCTGAAGATTGAAGTGGGGGCCCCAGCCCATTATTTCAGCCTCATTTATCAGGTGAAGGCAGCGTTCCTGAAATTCTGCTTTGGCCTGTTCCTGCTTAATAAGTTTAGTGGCCTCTTTAAAGCGGCTAATTACGGTTTGGTCAAAGCCTGCACTTACATAGCCGTTTTCACTGGTAAACTGAATCATTGTTTCTGTCTGGAATAGCAACAGGTCTATCACATCGTGAGGAAATGGAGCTACTTTTTTAAACTGGTTAATCAGATCCCGCATTTTGGCTGCTTTAGGCCTTTTAATGTTCCTGCCTGCGGGGAAATAATACCGGCGGATTTTGCTTTTATAATCCTCCACCACGGGGGTGGAGTCTAAGCTCAGCTCCAGCTGATAATACTCTTTTACTATCGGGAATTTCCTGTAAAGAGCTTTTATTTCCTCTCTTAATTCCTGCTCAGTGAGGTCATCAAGGTATTTCTTCAGGTCTTTTTGAGTGATTTTCGGCATAATCGCTGCAGCTTAATTTATGCTTCAAAGATAAGCAGGCTTTTTCAGGTGTTTGTCTGAATCAGGATTAATCAGATTAAAAGATAAACATAATTCCGGAAAAGAGTCTCCCGGGAGAAACTTTGGTAATCCAAATATCTCTGAAAATGCTGACTCAGAACAAATCATGGGCCATCATCAACCACGAGAATCATAGTTCAGGAGAAGCATTACCGAACACTTTGTCCATTTCCGGACACTTCTGAATTTCAAAATGCCCCAAATTTCCCCTTAAACAGCCTTTTTCTTTCTGGCACTGCTTTTGGCTTATGTGAAGGAGAATACTTAAAACAACTATCTATGGATTTTGCCATTCCACATACAGAACAGAATAAGCAAAAGCGTAAGCGCTACCTCATAGGAGGATTGGTGTTTTCTATAATCATTTTTGCAGTCTTTGCCTTCCGCCTCATTATTAAGCCTTCAGTGGATTACCGGAAGCTCCAGACAGCCACCGTGGAAAGGGGGACAATACAGGCCAGCCTTACGGCTTCAGGTATGGTGGTTCCTGAATTTGAGCAGCTAATGGGAAGCCCGCTGAAAGCCCGGGTGGATTCTATTTATCATAAGGCAGGCGAAAGGGTAACTGCCGGCACACCCATTATGAAGCTTGATCTTACGGCTACTCAAACCGAGCTGGAAAAGCTTGAAGAAGGAATCCAGAAAAAGAAAAATGAGGCTATACTCATCCGCCTGCGTATGGAAAAAAGCCTGGCAGATCTAAAATCGCAATATGATATCAAAAAGCTCCTCATCTCCAGCCTAGAGAATGAGGTAGAAAGTGAAAGTCACCTGGTCTCCATTGGTGGGGGGAGGCAGGAGGGTGTGCGGCAGGCAGAGCTGAACCTGCAAGTGGCCCAAAGGGAACTTCAGCGGCTGGAGGAGCAAATCCATAATCAGCAGCAAACCAATGTAGCTGATCTGGCAGCACTACATTTTGATCTCAGGATTGAAGAAAAAAGCCTTAATGAATTGCGCCGGCGCATGCAGCAGGCAGAGATCAGGGCGGAGCGGGATGGCGTAATTGTTTATGTGAAGGATAAAACAGGTGCCACAGTGCAGGAAGGGGAGGAGCTGGTGAGACTTGCCGATTTGAGCCGCTTTAAAGTGGAAGGGAAATTGTCGGAATCTTATGCGGGGGAGCTTACAACAGGAGGAATTGTGAAGGTAAGAGCAGGCGAAAAGGATATAGAGGGAGTAATATCAGCGGTGAAGCCTGAAGTAACCAATGGCTTGGTAGCCTTTGAGGTAAATCTGTTGAATAGTGCTCATATCGGCTTAAGGCCGAACCTGCAGGTGGATGTAATGGTCATTACATCCTTTAAGGAAAATGTGTTGCGGGTAAAGAACGGTCCCTTTTTCAAGGGTAAGAAAGATCAGAAAGTTTTTATGGTGCAGGGGGATAAGGCGCTTGCCCGTCGGGTGGATATTGGTCTCACTAATCTGGATTATGTAGAGGTAACAGGCCTGAACGAGGGCGATGAACTGATCCTGAATGATATGGAAGAATTCAAGAATGCTGATGAAGTACAACTCCAAAACCTTTAATCCCATGAAACAGCAGCTATTGATCTTCACTATCCCTTTATTCATCATTTTCTTTAGGGTTCCGATGCCTGCCCGGGCGCAGGCTCCGGAGAAGAAGCCTCTCATGCTCTCTGAAGTGGTGGAAATGGTTCGGGAGCAGTCGGTGGCCGCTTTGTTGGCTGAAACTGAAAGAGAAAACAGTTACTGGCAATTTCGCACTTACAGAGCAAACCTGTATCCGCAGGTTCGGCTAAGCAGCACTTTACCTGATTTTGCCAAAACCTATAGTCCCATTACCCAGGATAATGGAAGTGTGGAATTCCAGCCTGTCAGGAATAATAATAGTGTGCTCAATCTTGAATTGAGTCAGAATATAGGGTTGACCGGCGGAGAGATCTTTGTAAGTAGTGAACTCAGGCGCTTCGATGATTTTGAGCGGAAGCAGACCCGCTACAGTAGCAACCCGGTTTTTGTGGGCTACAGACAGTCCATCTTTAGTTATAATCCTTTTCGCTGGGACCGCAAAATTCAGCCCCTGCGCTACGAATCTTCCAGGCGCGAATACCTTACCGGGCTGGAATCGGTATCTCTGAGGGCTACCCGGTTTTATTTCAATCTTTTGCTGGCTCAGATCAATTTTACAATGGCTCAACAAAATGTTGAAAATGGACAAAAAACCCTGGATATTGCCAAAGTGAAGCACGAAATGGGGAAGATCTCTGAAAATGATTTATTGCAGGTAAAATACAACCTGCTGAATGACCGGAATGCGCTTGCCAGGGCACGTCAGGATATGCAAACAGCAGACCTGTTGCTAAAATCCTATGTTGGGCTAACCCGGGAAGGGATTGAAGTCGTGGAACCCACAGAGATTCCAGAACTTTCCATTAACCAGGAATTAGCCTTATCGGAAGCCAAAAGAAACAAAGAAACGGAGCTCAATTTTCAAATCAGAGAGCTGGAAGCCGGAAGTGCTCTTGATTATGCAAAAAAGAATAACGGATTGAATGCTGAACTCTTTGCTACCCTGGGATTGGTTAATGCCTCTGGCAGAGTTGGAGAGGTGTATCAGGACCCCATAGATCAGCAAACTGTCAGGCTCGGCTTGTCCATTCCTATTATGGATTGGGGGAGAAGCAAGGCAAGGGTGAAAACGGCCGAGGCAAACCAAAAGCTTGTAGAGTATTCCGTTCGCCAGGATCAGATCAACTTTGAGCAGGAGATCATTACCCAGGCAGAGCTGATCCGTTCCTTAGAGTCGCAGTTACCCGTGGCAGAGGAAGCTGCAGTAGTGGCCCGCCAGCGGTACCGGATTGCAGGAGAAAGCTTTGCTTTAGGTAAGATCAGCATCACAGAATTAAGCATCGCCCAAAATCAAAAAGACCAGGCTCGCCGAACCTATCTGCAATCCCTCCAACTCTACTGGGAGTCCTACTACAACCTGCGCAAGCTCACCCTCTATGATTTTGAACGACAGAAGCCGATTTTAGAAGACAGACAATAAATGATAGACATGAGATATGAGATTGGAGATAAGAGACATATGATGGGAGCATTAAGTTAAAATCCAGGAGCCAGGAACCAGGATACAAGACATACGATATGGGAATTTTCTATAATCTATCATTCTATTATTCATTCAATCTATCATTTTCTCTAACGAACAACCAACATCGAAAACATGATAAAACTAACCAACCTCGAAAAGGTGTACCGGACCAGTAGTATCCAGACGCTGGCCCTGCACAATGTAAATCTTGAAGTGGAAAAAGGAGAATTTCTGTCCATTATGGGGCCATCGGGCTGCGGGAAGAGTACTTTGCTCAATATTATGGGACTGCTGGATAATCCTACTTCAGGCCAGATTCTGCTGGATGGGCATGCTGTAGCGAATCTGCCCGACCGTGAGTTGGCCCGGATAAGAAACCGGAAACTTGGCTTTATCTTCCAGAGCTACCACCTTATTCCGGACCTGAATGTGCTCGACAATGTAGAGCTGCCACTTATATACCGGAAGGTATCCGGAGCTGAACGCAAAAAGCTTGCCCTTGCAGCCCTCGAAAAAGTAGGCCTCAGCGCACGTACAAAGCACTACCCCAATCAGCTTTCGGGAGGCCAGCGCCAGCGGGTGGCAATTGCCAGGGCTATAGTTGGACAGCCTGAGGTAATTCTGGCCGACGAACCTACCGGTAATCTTGATAGTGTCATGGGAGAAGAGATTATGAACATCCTCCTGCAGCTGAATCAGCAGGATGGAACCACCATCGTAATGGTTACCCACGACGAAAGCCAGGCTAAAAAGACCGGCCGTCTTATCCGCTTTTTTGATGGTCAACAAGTAAACACAGAAACCTATGCTGCGCAATTATCTTAAAATGGCTATAAAGGTGCTTCTTCGCAAGAAGTTTTACACCTTCATCAGTATGTTCGGGATTAGCATAACGCTTGCAATCCTGCTGGTGGTAACCTCTTTTTGGGAGCATGCCACAGGGGAGCAGGCTCCGGAGGTAAATCTGGACAGGAGTCTGGTAGTGTCAAGGATGAAGCTTAAAGATAAAAGAGGCGGTAATTATATGGATGGGGCAAGCTTTTACTTTCTGGATCATTATGTAAGGAAGCTGAGCACTCCTGAAAAAATGAGTTTTTATTCTTTCCCCGGCACCGTTAGTGCCTTTATAGGGGATAGAAAAGTGAATCTGGACAGGAAATTTGCAGATGCAGCTTTTTGGGAGGTTTTGAAGTTTAAGTTTATTGAAGGCAGAGGCTATACCGCAGAAGAGGTTGAAAACAGCCAGTCTGTTGCTGTTATTAGCCGGTCTTTTAAGGAAAAAGCATTTGGTAAGGAATCGGCTGCAGGAAAAGAAGTGAAAATTAATCAGGATAAATTCAGGGTGGTTGGTGTTGTGGAGGATGTATCCTTTGTGCGGTATCATACATCCGGAGATTTATACCTGCCCGTTTCCCTTGATAAAGGGTTTCAAAAGAATAAAAATATTCTGGGGAATTATGCGGCTATGCTTGTGGCTGAAAATCCGGGCCGGCGCAAGGAGATTCAAAAGGAGTATGCTGCCATGATGCAGCAGGTGGAGATTCCTGAACCTCATAAATTTGAAAGTGCCCATTCACATGCTGATACTTATTTAGCCTCCTACACCCGTACTTTTCTTGGAAATGATGAAACAAACACGGGAGTGAATACCCTTTATGCTACCATTGGCCTTATTGCTTTTCTTTTCATAATGCTGCCAACTGTAAACCTGGTAAATATTAATATTAGCCGTACTATGGAAAGGGCTTCCGAAATAGGAGCAAGAAAAGCCATGGGTGCTTCCTCTTTTTCTCTGGTGCTGCAGTTTTTGGTGGAAAATCTTGTGCTTACTGTATTTTGTGGTGTATTGGCTGTTGGTCTGGCCTATGGAGCAATGGAAGCAATTAATGCCTCGCAATTTATAGAGCATTTGCAATTGACTATTAATTATGAGATACTGATAAAAGGAATGTTGTTTGCCCTCTTTTTTGGTTTACTGTCAGGTGTATACCCCGCATGGAGAATGTCCCGTTTGCAGGCTGCGGAAGCTTTAAAGATATAGTATTTTGCCTGTATGATAAAGGTATATAGCTGTACACACTACCCAACTCATTTTACAAAAATTAACAACTATGCTTCACCAACTCATAAAAATAATGTGGCACCGGAGAGGAAAAAATTTCCTCTTGCTGGTCGAAATTTTTTTCTCCTTTGTTGTACTCTTTGCAGCATCCACTTTTATTATTGAAGGCCTGAGAAATTATTTAACTCCCACCGGATTTGATTATAAAGATGTTTTTGTACTCTCTATAGAAACAAATGGAGAGGGAGGTGCTTCAATTATTGAGAAAATAAAGCAGATCAAAAGGGAGGCTCAGTTATTTCCTGAAGTTGCTTCTCTTAGCCTTTCTTCAAATAATACTCCTTACAGCTTTAATGGCCATAACGGAACCATTAGAACCGAAGGGGATGAGAAACCAGCCTTTTCGCACTATTTTTTTGTTGAACCATCTTATTTGAAAACGATGGATCTTGAATTGCAAAAAGGGCGCTTTCTCAAAAAAGGTGATATGGGTAAGGTTTTGCCTGCCGTAATTAATGATAAACTTCAAAGTCAGTTATTTCCGGATGAAGATCCGCTTGGGAAAAGGCTGAATTATGCAGGACAGCTCTTTGAGGTGGTGGGTGTTGTAAAGCATTTCCGCCAGGCGGGAGAATTTATGACTCCTGTTGGAGGATTATTTCACCTGGCTGATCTGTCAGGAGAGACTAATAATATTCCATCACGATTATTGATTAAAATTAAGCCGGGTGCAGGCATGGCATGGCAGCCACAGCTGATGGATAAGGTAGCCGGAATTGCCGGAAACTGGACCTTTGAGATCAATTCACTGGCGGAAACGAGAGCGGACAGATCAAAATTCACCATCATACCTGTTATTGCCCTTAGCACTGTCTGTGGATTTCTGATATTTAATGTTGTTCTCGGGCTTTTTGGTGTGCTTTGGCATAACATCAACAAACGCTATTCAGAAATCGGAATCCGAAGAGCTGTGGGAGCTACGAAAGGAGCTGTGAGATTTCAGATGGTGGGAGAAGTCATGGTTTTAGCTACTTTTGGTATAATACTTGGTTTCCTGCTGGCTGTACAGTTTCCTATACTGGGGGTTTTTAATGTAGACGGGTATATTTATTTAGCGGCCATGCTATCTTCTTTAATCCTGATTTACATGCTGGTAGCTTTTTGCGCCTGGTACCCGAGCCGGCAGGCATCCAAAATCGAACCTGCAGAGGCTTTACATTATGAATAACTCCAAACAGAGACGGGCAAAAGAGAAGAGCAAGTGGATAGCCAACAACAGACTGTACCTGAAAGGTATCTAAAACCTTTCAGGTGTACCTTGTAATAAGCTGTTCAATTATCTATTTTAACAAATAATTAAATCATTTAAGTAAACTGATTTAGCCAATATACCCTCTCAGTTTTTCAAATTCTCTAATTCCCAAAGTAACCATGATCCTGATTGTAGATGACGACGAGGCTGTTCGGATATCTTTAAGCTTACTCTTGAAAAAAGCTGGTTATGCTATCCTGACTGCAGCTGAACCCAGGGAAGCGCTGGAGAAGCTTGCTGTCGCAAAGGCTGAGCTGGTAATAGCAGATATGAACTTTAGTATTGAAACCAGTGGGAAGGAAGGGATTGCCTTTTTGAAGGAATTAAAAAAGTTGTATCCAAAGCTTCCCGTAATTCTTATTACCGGCTGGGGATCGGTGCCACTCGCGGTGGAGGGGATAAAGCTGGGGGCGGCGGATTTTATCAGTAAGCCCTGGCAGAATGATCACCTGCTGCGTTCGGTAAAGACAGTGCTGGCACTTGCAGGTCATCAGCAGGAAAAGAGTACAGGGCTGAATCGTGCTGCGCTCAATAAAAAGCATGATTTCGATACTATTGTGGGGGAGGATCCTCACTTTTTACAAACCCTGGAAACCATAGGGAAGGTAAGCCCCACCGAAGCCTCTATTCTAATTATGGGGGAAAGTGGCACAGGAAAGGAAGTGATCGCAGAAGCAGTACACCTGAACAGTCAGCGCTATGATAAGCCTTTTGTAAAAGTAAACCTCGGTGGAATATCATCTTCCCTTTTTGAGAGCGAAATGTTTGGCCATAAAAAAGGAGCTTTTACAGATGCCAAAAATGACCGGCAGGGTCGATTCGAATTGGCCAATGGAGGAACTATTTTTCTGGATGAGATAGGGGATCTGGATATGGGAAGCCAGGTAAAATTGCTGCGTGTTTTGCAGGATCGCACTTATGAGGTATTGGGCGACAGCCGCTCCCGTAGTCTGGACGTGCGCGTAGTTTGTGCCACTAACCGTAAGCTGGAAGAAATGGTGGCAGAGGGAAAATTCCGGGAAGATCTCTACTATAGAATTAACCTTATTACTGTTCGGCTTCCCTCCCTGAAGGAAAGGGCCGGAGATATTCCTTTGCTGGTGCAGCATTATGTGAACAGTCTCAAAGGAACCTACAGGAAGCCGAAGCTGGAAGTAAGTCCTGATGCGCTGCAATGGTTAAAAACTCAGCCTTTTCCCGGCAATATCCGCGAGTTGAAAAACGTGGTGGAGCGTACCGTTTTGCTTGCTGCCGGCGAGCGGCTGGAAAGGGAAGATTTTCAGGCACAAATACGTCCACTTCAGGCAGGTTCCGGAAAATCTGCCGAAGATATTCCCCTGCTACCTCTGGAGGATATGGAAAAAATGATGATACTAAAAGCCATGGAAGTGCATAAGGGAAATATAAGCCATGTGGCAAAAGCCCTGGGGTTGAGCAGAGGGGCTTTGTACAGGAGGTTCGAAAAATTCAATATTCCTTATGAAGCTGCGCATTAAGTACTTCCTGTATATTTTGCTGCTTCATGCTTTTCTGCTGGCGCTGAACATCGTTTTTCTGCGAGATGAGCCCTGGCTGTTTATAGCTTCTGAGGTGCTGATGGTGGTGTCGCTGTATTTTGCATGGAGAATTTATAAGGCTTTTATTGTACCGGTACAGCTAATGGCAGCAGGGGCTGAAAGCTTAAAGGAAAAAGACTTTTCTATTCAGTTTAACCCGGTAGGGCAGGAGGAGTTGGATATGTTAATTCAGGTATATAATAAAATGATAGAGCAGCTCCGCCAGGAACGGGCACTACAGGAGGAACGAAGCAGCTTGCTTCAAAAAGTTATGGCGGCTTCTCCTGCAGGTATTATTCTGCTGGACCCTAATGAAAAAGTAGCTGCAATTAATACGGCAGCATTGCGGATTTTAGAAGCGGGTGAAGACCAGCTTAAAGGGGAAACATTAGCCAATTCAGGACCTCCCTTCGGAGATGAGCTAACAGCCCTGGGCGTGGAAAAAACAAAAATAATCCAGCACCGCGGAACCCGTTTTTATCGCTGCATGAAATCAGGGTTCATAGATAAAGGCTTTGAACGGCATTTCCTGATTATTGAAGAGCTTACGGAGGAGATTCTGAAGGCTGAAAAACAGGCCTACGATAAAGTAATCCGGATGATGTCGCATGAGGTAAACAACTCTATAGGGGCAATTAATTCTATCCTGCAATCTTTTGCCAGCGAAAACAAGGAGGAAGATTTTCAGGTGGCTGTGGAGGTGGCAATTAACCGCAATGAGCGTCTTGTCAGGTTTATGAGTAACTTTGCTGAGGTGGTAAAAGTGCCGTCTCCCTCCCTTGAAGTTACAGATGTACACGTGCTTCTGAGAGGAATTGTCCGTCTTTTGGGTGTTGATTGTCAAAGGCGGAATATTGAGCTGGATTTAATGGTGGAGGAAAAAGTCAGGGTGAGAATGGACGTAGTACAAATGGAGCAGGTATTGGTAAATGTGCTCAAAAATGCTGTGGAGTCAATAGAAAAGGACGGGCAAATAAAAATAATGCTGACGCCTGAAGGCCTCAGCATTACAGATAATGGAAAAGGAATTTCTCCTGAAGCGGAGAAGAAGCTCTTTTCACCTTTTTATAGCAGCAAACCTTACGGTCAGGGTATCGGGTTAATGCTTGTCCGTGAGATCCTGCGCAACCACCACTTCCCCTTTTCTTTACACACACAGCCAAACAACGGCTTAACGGAGTTTTCCATTGATTGGGAAAAGGGAGTCGTTACGCCTAAAACCTGTAAATCATCCTTCCCTTTATAAAGAAGGGAGTACCCGGGGTGAAGTGAATTTCCGATACCGGCTCCTTTTCATATGATAATTGTGATTCTGTGTCGAACTGGGTTTCGTTCCATTGGGTGTTGAACAGGTTTTCAATGATTACTCCAAAAGTAAAATTCTTATAGCTGTGGTTAATATTTAAATCTGAAACGAAATACCCTGCTGCTGTTACTGAGTAATTTTCATTGGCAGGCCTGTCGGCCAGATAACGGCCGCGCAGGCTTCCTGAAAAACCATACAGATTGGCTACAGACAGGCCTCCTGTGGCCGTAAAGACAGGAGCCAGTGGAATATAATCCTCTCCTTTTTCTTCTTCAATAGCTCTGGCGTGGGAATAGGTCAGGTCGGTATCCAGAAACAGCCAGTTGGTAAACTGGTAGCGAAGTCCTATATCCACCCCTTTGCGCCAGGTTTTGCCGCCTGGTTCCACAATGCCCTCGTCCCCTACATATATAAATTCCTGCTCAAGGAACAGTTGCCATAGGGCGGCATTGACCATGATTCCCGGTGCAGGCTTCCAGGTCAGGCCAAGGTCAGAGCCGTATGCTGCAGGCAGTGTTTGCCGGGCCGGTTGGTTAACTACTACCCGGGTGTCGTTGGAGTGGAAGCCAATGCCATTCTGCAGGTACAGTTGCAGGTTTGAGTGAGGGTTATAGCTTATATTCAGTTTGGGACTGGCTCTTATTTTGTTTTCTGAAAGGGTTTGGTAAACAGGGTTAAGGGCATCGTTATACATAAATTCGAAGTAGTCGAAGCGAACCGAAGGATTGATCAGCCATTTTCCGCTCAGAAGTTCCGCATCTGCATAGGCGTAAAAATTAGATTCATTGATATCGCCAAGGCTGATATGGCTGAGGGTGGTTCTGCGGTTTAATGTGTTGGATAATTCATTGCCCCTGATCAGGTCGCTTCTCAGGCCAAGGCCTCCTTTTACCTCCAGCTCGCTGCTGCCAAGGTAAAGGTTTTTCTGCAGCTCGCTTTCAAAGCCAAAAATATTCCTGCTTTCCTTTTGGCGGATCTGGTCGCCGTTAACAGGATTGTTCAGGAAGAAGGTGAAGTTGGAGTAGAGCTCAAAGTCGTAAGCTGTAAAATAAAGCTTGTTCCGGATAGAGGTACTGCTGTCCAGAATCTGGTTCAGGGTAGCCAGTATATTAACACGGCTGGTATTTCCTCCTTCGGTATCGTCAATAGCACCAAAGCGGCCGATCAGGTCGCCTGTAACTGCCCGTTGCGGAATCTGGCCGGAGGCATCCCAGCGGCTTTGGAAATAGGAAGCCTGCAGCGACAGTTTGGAGGAGGGTGATGCCCATCCGGTGTATTTGCCCATCAGGTTCAGCCGGTTAAAGTTCTGGGGCGACTCAAAAGGGCCGTCTGTAAGGGAATATTCGCTGGCAAGGTAAGCAGAATGCTTTTTATTGTTGCCTGTTAAATTAAAGAGCCCATAGGTACGGATGGTATTAAAGTCTCCGTATTCCAGTCCGACTTTGCTTTCTTTTATTCTCTCATAAGTGTGCAGGTCCACATAGCCGGCAGTGGCAAAATTACCTTTATTGGCGTAATAAGGGCCTTTTCCAAAATCAACCTTTTCAATTGTTTCTGGAATCAGGAAGTGGAGATCGGCGTAACCCTGGCCGTGTGCGTGCGAAACCATGTTCACAGGCATTCCATCGGCGGAAATGCTGATATCTGTGCCATGATCAATATCAAAACCCCGTAAAAATATCTGTTCTGCTTTTCCTCCGCCGGCATGCTGGCCAATAAACAGCCCCGGGACTACTCTCAGTATTTCCTGCGAGCTTTTTACAGGGTTAATATTCACATTTACCTCTGCAATTGTTTTTAAGGAGTTTTTTTCTGGGCTGATCATTACCTGCTCTAACTGAAAAGCCTTTTCGGTTAGCCAGACAGACTGATATGAACTGCTTACAGGGAACAATAAGGTCTCGAACCCTACATAACTTATCTGTAGCGTATCCTTTAACTTAGTTTGATTGATGGTAAAGGAGCCTTTAGCATTAGTGTGGGCATGGCTGCCGGTTGTTTTGTTATAGATATAGGCATTCTCAACAGGGAACCCATCGGCAGTGGTAACTTTTCCTTCGGTTTTCTGGGCTTTTAAAAAATGAGGAAAAAGGAAAGTGATAAAGAAAATGCAAAGGTAAAATGGCTTCATTATAAGGTTTATCTGTTGATATTTTTGGCGCGCAAGTTATATATTTAAGTCTTTTTTTTCTAAATAATCCCCGGAAAACAGCGCCTGCAATATGAAGAGGCAACATGAGAAAAAAGTCATATAGTCCGGCGACCGGAGCTTGTATTTGGTTAGTGGACGTTGTTTAAAAATAAATGGATGTTTCTTAATATTTGCTGAAAAATGAATGAGACGGGGTGCTATTTTAGTCTTATTTTTAAATTTGTGTATTTAAAATAAAAAAAACGGGTTAATAAAATGGTCTTTTTGTGAAAGTATTGAAAATAAATTGACCCGGATTAGGATGTGAATAAAATAATCTATTATTTAGGATTGAAATTAAAGAACACAGAATAAATCTTCAGGTCAGGACTTTTGAACCCCATCAAATTAAAAGCCTGTCATGAAAAAATCATTACTTACTTTAGGGTTAGGGATGCTGTTGTCGTATTCAGCGTCTGCCCAGTTAAAAATTCAATTAGCCAGCCTTGAATCTCAGGAAGAGGGATCGGCAAAAATTAATGAAAATCAGTTTTTAAATAAAACTCCGCGGGAACGTGAGGAGCCGGAAGCTGCCGTTGATTTTAAACCAACGGTGCAGGTAGGTGCCTTAATGCATAGCTATTTTGAAAGTGCTCAAACACCTGTAGCTGCAGGAAGTGCCTCAGAAGGTAACTGGAACAGTGGTTTTTCCCTTTACAGGGCAAGGGTGCTGGTAGGAGCGCAGCTTTCTCCTAAAGGATCTTTCTTTATGGAGACGGATATCCCGAACATTATTGGAACCGGTGGTACAGGGGCAACCAAAGATATGAAGGTGAGCCCTGTTATCCTGGATTTTCAATATGAACACGTATTCTCCAATCGTTTCAGTCTTATTGTTGGAAAGCAGCTGGTGAGTAACAACAGGAATGGCCTGCAAAGTGCTGCTTCTCTAATGGCAAATGACTTTACTCATTATCAGTATCCTTACAATATGTTTAATGAGAGTCCGCTGCAGGGAAATTTCGGACGTGATATTGGTGTAAATGCCCGTGGTTTTTTGATGAATGAAAAGCTTGAATACCGTTTAGGAGCTTTCTCAGGCAGAAGATTTGGAGTGGAAAGTCCTTTGCGTATAGTTGGTCGCTTGCAGTATAGTTTGCTAGGGCCTGAAAAAGACTTTTATTATGCAGGAACTAAATTGGGAGCCGGAAAAACAGCAACCATTGGTGGTGGTGTTGACAGCCAGTCGGATTATATTAACCTTAATGTAGATGGTTTTGTGGATATGCCTTTAGGGGAAGCCGGTTCCATTACTGCTAATGCCGCTTTTGCATATATGGATGGAGGCAGTGATGGCGGTGCTAAATCATTTTCGACCCTGATTCCCCGTCAGACCGTTCAGTTTCTGGAGTTAGGCTATTATTTTAAAAAGGCAAAGGTGCAGCCCTGGATCAAATACGAAAACCAGATAATGATGGAGGGTAAGGAATATTATGGCATGGGTGAGGCTGGTTCAGATAAAGATCTGGATAATGCGAACCTGCTGGCTTCTAACATCAGGTTAGGAGGAGGTGTAAACTACTTTTTTAATGGCTACAATACGAATTTGAAGGTTTCCTATACCGAGGCAGTTTATTCAAGATTGAATGAAAAAATGACTGATGTGGAGAGAAAAGGAGCAGGTCAGTTATGGGTTCAGCTTCAGTTGTTCTTCTTTTAAAGCGGTTTCTGTGTCATGAAGGTAATTGTACTTAAATAGGTTTGCGTAATTTGGTTTAAGTAAATCAGGTTGATTGATTATTGGTTAGTGCCGGTTGAGTAATTCTCAGCCGGCTTTTTTTTGTTTTATATAATTTGAAATCGATGTTGGGGTGTAATGCGAGGTTCTGGTGCTTTGCTTTTGGGAGTGTCCTGAGTTTTCGATGCGGTAAATGAGGCCGGGTGCGATGGAAGATGCCCTCTATTTTCTGTTAAATAATGTAAAAAACTACCGAATTGATTAAAAAATAAGCCTTAGGTAAGGTAAAAAACGTAAAAAAACTAAAAAATGCCTTTTAAGATAACCCAGTACTTGCAAAAGTATGTTTATATGCGTAGGTTTACAATATAAATGCAACCTTGATCTGAAACATGATTCTGTGGTTCTTATAATTTCAAAGACCAGTTTAATTTACCCCAACAAGAAAATTTTTACAACCATGAAGTTTAATGCAAGTGAAATGTGCAAGTCTGTCGGGAGAGTGCTTCCAGCCCTCCTTCTTGTTTTAATGGCTGCCTGTTCTTCCGGAGGAAATGCGGAGAAAGTAAGCGAAAGCTCAGCTGGTGCTGCAGCCGGACAGGAAACCGTTAAAGTTGGCGTGCTGCATTCATTAAGTGGTACTATGGCTATATCTGAAGTGTCTTTGAAAGATGTGGTGCTAATGGCCATTGAGGAAATTAATGCAAAAGGAGGTGTCAATGGAAAACGGGTTGAGCCTATAGTTGTAGATCCGGCTTCGGACTGGGACTTGTTTGCTGAAAAAGCTAAAGACCTGGTTTTGAAAGAGAAGGTGAATGCAGTTTTCGGTTGCTGGACCTCTGTATCAAGAAAATCAGTACTGCCTGTTTTTGAGGAAAATAACAGCCTGCTGTTTTACCCTGTCCAATATGAGGGGGAAGAATGTTCAAAAAACATTATTTATACCGGAGCCACCCCCAATCAGCAGCTTATTCCGGCTGCTGAGTACCTCATGAGTGAAGACGGTGGTGCTTATAAGAAGTTTTATTTACTGGGTACCGATTATGTGTTTCCAAGAACAGCTAACAAAATCCTTAAAGCATTTTTGCTTGCTAAGGGAGTTCCTGAAAAGAATATTATAGAAGAGTATACTCCTTTCCATCACCAGGACTACCAGACAATTGTAAGTAAAATCAAGAAATTTTCTGCCGGTGGCGATGCCTGCGTGTTGAGTACTATCAACGGTGATTCTAATGTTCCTTTCTATAAGGAGTTTGCAAACCAGGGCTTATCTGCGGCATATTGCCCGGTTATGGCTTTTTCTGTTGCAGAAGATGAGCTTCGCTCCATGGATACTGATTATCTGACCGGTCATCTTGCTGCCTGGAATTATTACCAGTCGCTGGATACTCCGTCCAACAAGAAGTTTGTGTCTGACTTCAAAGCATTTTGCAAAAGAAATGGTTTAACCGGAGGCGATAGCCGTGTAACCGATGATCCTATTGAAGCTGCTTACATTAGTGTAAATATGTGGGCAAAAGCTGCTGAAAAAGCAGGTTCTTTCGAAGTTGCCGATGTTAAGAAGGCGCTTTACGGACTTACTTTCGATGCTCCTGGTACTACAGTAAAAATTGACGAAAGAAATCACCACCTGCACAAGCCGGTACATATCGGCGAAATCCGCAAAGATGGTCAGTTCGACGTTATCTGGAGTACTTCAGGTCTTGTAAAGCCTGAGCCATGGTCAAAATATACCAGCCCTGATAAAGCCTGTGACCATGTAGACCATGAAGGAACCTACACTGTAGTGGCAAATTAAAGATTTAATTGCTCTCTGATAACCCTCCGGAGAAAATTTCCGGAGGGTTAGTTTTAAAGATATGCCTGCTGCACCCGTAGCAGGTAAGATTAAGAATATTACCGCTTTACCTGATAACAGACTATTTACCCCATGCAAAAATTAATACTACCTATTGTCTGCTGTTTCCTGTTCCTGTTTTCATCTCTGGCTCTGCAGGCTTCCCCGCCTGATCGGTTTTTCGTGGAGCTGGCAGCCAATGATAAGGACAAAACAGCTGAAGTTGTTGAAAAGATGATCGCTTCCGGGAGTAAGGATTATTATCCTGTACTGAACGGAATACTGGAAAGCAGTATATATACCCTTGCCGGGAAAAAAGAAAATGCCGGTTTGGTAATTGCTGTTTCAACCGGAGAAGAAAAAGAAGGAAAGAACCTATATCGGCTGCTGGATATATATCCTGAAGCTGCTGAAATAACTGATGCTGATGGATATCCCCTGATCGTTTCCGCAGATCAGCTGGAGGAAGTATCCATTAGCAGGAAAGTCCGCCTTACAGTACAGCAGGGCGCTTCTGATATTCAGTTGTACCACTGGGATGCGCAAAAGAGAAAGCTTGCGATGAAAACCACTGCTGCCACGGGCTCTTTGCAGGATGTAAAAAAACTGGAACTGGTGCTGGAAAAGGAAACTGACCCAATGGTGAAAAGAAGCGGGAGAGAGGCTGTATACCAGTTGTTGCTCCTGAGTCCTGATAAATCTGTACGCCTTAATGCAGTACAGGGGCTGGAAGAGAACAAGGGGAATGATGTGCTGAGTGTGCTTTCCACTGCTGCCGAAAATGAAAAAGATCCTGAAGTAAGTGCAGCAATTGCTGATGCAGTTTCAAATTTAGAAAGCCGCAACAGCAGAATAGAGATCGGTCAGAATTTATTTACCGGTCTGAGCCTGGGCTCTATCCTTATCTTGATGGCCCTTGGCCTGGCGGTTATTTACGGCCTTATGGGAATCATTAATATGGCTCACGGAGAGTTTATGATGATTGGTGCCTATGCAACCTTCGTTGTGCAGGGTTTATTTGCTGCCTACCTGCCTTCTGTTTTTGATTATTATTTCTGGCTGGCGCTGCCTGTGTCTTTCCTGGTGGCCGGCCTTATAGGGATAGTGGTGGAATTTTTAGTGATCCGCCATCTTTATAATAAACCTTTGGAAAGCTTACTGGCCACATGGGGTGTAAGCCTTATTCTTATTCAGCTGGCACGGACAATTTTTGGTGACTTAACTGCAGTAAAAGCACCTGCTTTTGCAACAGGGGGCTTTGAAATTGTGCCGCAGCTGACACTGCCCTATAACAGGCTTTTTATAATTGGTGTATCGTTGCTGGTAATTGTGGCAGTACAACTGATCCTTTCCAGAACAAGCTTTGGTTTAAAAATACGGGCGGTAACTCAAAACCCCGGTATGAGTGCATGTTTAGGTGTACCTACCAAAAAGGTAAACCGCTATGCATTTTTTATGGGTACAGGTATTGCAGGTGTTGCCGGCTGGGCTATTACGCTGGTAGGTAATGTGGTGCCGGATATGGGGCAGACCTATATTGTGGACTCCTTCCTGGTTGTTGTTACCGGAGGCGTTGGTAAGCTGATTGGAACTGTTTTCTCCGGACTTGGTATGGGTTTCTTTACCAAAATGTTCGAACCTGTTTTTCAGGCCGTGTACGGGAAAGTACTGATCCTTGTGCTGATCATTCTTTTTCTGCAGATCAAGCCTACAGGTTTATTTCCTGCTAAAGGAAGAAGCGAAGACTAATCAAACATCAATCAACGAAAAAAAAAGCATCTGATATGAAATCTAAAATAAATAAACATTCACTGGCTGTCCTTGTCGTTTCTGCCATTGTTCTTGTAGGAGTACCGGTAGCTAATATACTGGGTCTGGTGAGTGATGTATCTATAAATTTGTGGGGCAGGTACCTTGCCTTCGCAATTGTTGCCATAGGCATTGATCTGGTTTGGGGATATACAGGTATCCTTTCTTTGTGCCAGGCCCTGTTCTTTGGAATTGGTGGCTATGCTATTGCAATGCATATGTCTCTGGATGGTGCCAACGGCCTTCCCGGCTTTATGTCATGGAACGGAGCAGAGGAGCTTCCCTGGTTTTGGGAGCCTTTCCAGTCATTTCCACTTGCCCTTATCCTGGGGCTGCTGGTGGCAGGGGTGTTAGCATTTTTACTTGCCTTCTTTGCCTTCCGTAGCCGCTTAAAGGGTGTGTATTTTGCAATTATTACGCAGGCCCTTGCTTTTGCTGCCTATCTGGTGTTCCTCAGGAACGAAACCATGCTGGGAGGTACAAATGGTTTAACGGGTTTCAAAACCTTATTAGGGTTTGACCTTACAAGTTCTGAAGTTAAACTGGGTTTATACGTGCTTACCGGCCTTGTTTTACTGGCTACATATCTTTTAAGCCGTAAGCTGGTAAATTCTAAATTAGGTAAAGTGCTCATCGCTATCCGCGACAGTGAGCACCGCCTGCGGTATACCGGTTACTCTGTAACAGCTTTTAAGGTATTCATTTTTGTTGCAGCAGGTTTATTTGCAGCAATTGGTGGCATGCTGTATGTTCCGCAAACAGGGATTATTACTCCGGGCCGTATGGACGTACAGGCCTCTATTGAAATGTTGGTTTGGGTGGCCGTGGGTGGCCGCGGGTCTCTGGCAGGAGCCATACTGGGTGCTCTTGGTGTAAACCTCCTGTACAGCTATGCAACCTCTGCCTTTCCGGGTTCATGGTTGTATATTCTGGGTATCCTGTTCATTGCCGTGGTGCTGTTGTTCCCTAAAGGTCTCATAGGTCTGTTAGGAAGTATACCAACCTCCTTCCGCAAAGAAGAGTGGTCAGGGAAAGTAACTGAACTGGCAAAGTACACGAAGCTGTTTTAGCAGAGGGTAGTGAGCTCAAAAAACCAGGTAAACCAACAAAGAAGCAATCAAAATGAAAGAATACGCATTAATAGCAGAAGATGTGCAGGTATCCTTCGATGGATTTATGGCACTTGATATAAAGAATTTTAAGCTCGAAAAGAATGAGTTAAGGGTTGTAATTGGGCCCAATGGCGCAGGGAAAACCACTTTCATGGACATTATTTGTGGGAAAACCAAACCTGACAAAGGCAGGATAATGGTGAAAGACAAAAATATTGTTAAAATGAATGAAAGAGGAATTTCTCAGTTAGGAATAGGAAGGAAATTCCAGAAACCATCTGTTTTTACAAGCCTGTCTGTTTATGAAAATATGTACCTGGCGGTAAAAACAGACAAGAGCGTTTTTAATACCCTTTTTGCACGCCAGGATGCAAAAGTTAAGAGTAAAATACTTGCGGTTGCAGAAAAAACAGGTCTTGAAGATGAGCTCGATACTATTGCAGGTTCTCTTTCGCACGGCCAGAAACAGTGGCTGGAAATTGCAATTGTGTTGCTGCAGGAGCCGGAAATTCTCCTGATTGATGAGCCGGCCGCAGGTATGACCGATGCCGAAACGGAAAAAACAGGGGAAATGCTGAAAGAGCTGAGTGCTAATCATTCTATTATTGTAATTGAGCACGATATGGAGTTTGTGAGGCAGATTGCAAAAACGGTTACTGTACTTGCCGAAGGAAAAACGCTGGTGGAAGGCCCTATGGAGATGATCCAGAAAGATGAAAGGGTGATCGAACGTTACCTTGGCAAGAGAAAAGGAACCAAAGCAGCATAAATTTCGCCTGAAATATCTGGGAAACAGGTGCTGAAAAACATGCGCCGGAATTCTCCAACATACTTCCTGCCCCATGGCACAGTCTCAATACCCAATACTCACGACTCAATACTAAAAAAATGGAAGCGGTCTTAGAATTAAAAAATATAAATACTTATTACGGCGAAAGCCAGATACTGCGGAACCTTAATTTTAAAGTGGAAAAAGGAGCCATAACTACCATTATGGGTAGGAATGGAGTGGGAAAAACCACTCTGCTGAAAACACTTACCGGTTTACTGGATCCCGCTACGGGAACCATCAGCCTGCGCGGAGAAGATATCACCAATGAGCCATCAAATAAAAGAGCAAAAAAAGGAATAGGTTATGTGCCTCAGGGGCGTGAAATTTTTCCGAAGCTTACAGTTTTCGAAAATCTGAAACTAGGGCTGCAGGCCCGCAGGGATAATGTGAAAAAGGTGCCGGAGGATGAAATATATGAATTATTTCCGGTGCTTGGGGAAATGAAGAAAAGAATGGGAGGGAACCTCAGCGGAGGGCAGCAGCAACAACTATCCATAGCCAGGGCTTTGGTTGGCCAGCCGGAAGTACTGTTGCTCGACGAACCTACAGAAGGAATCCAGCCTTCCATTATTGATGATATAGAAGCTGTTTTGAAAAAATTGAAAGCTTCCGGGAATTTTTCAATTATTCTGGTAGAACAGTCGCTGGAGTTTGCCAGGGAAGTAACAGATAATTATATTGTGCTTGAAAGAGGTTCTGTAGTGCTGGAAGGCAATTCCACAGACCTTTCAGACGCACAATTAAGTAATTATCTGGCTTTTTAAACTTAATTTTCAATGAGGGTTTCCCCCGGAGATTTAGATAAACTCATCTTACATAATGCGGGATTTGTAGCCCAAAAGCGATACGCCCGCGGCTTAAAATTAAATTATCCTGAATCAGTGGCTTTGCTGGCCACCCAGCTGCTCGAATTTATCCGCGATGGTGAATCAGTGGCGGTTTTGATGGATAAAGGGAAGAAGATCCTCGGTTTTGACGATGTAATGCCGGGTGTTGCCGACATTCTTGTTGAAGTGCAGGTGGAAGGTACTTTTCCTGATGGTACAAAGCTGGTAACAGTGCATAACCCCATCTGCCGGGAATCGGGTAATCCTGACCTTGCCCTTTATGGAAGCGGCCTGACCAAAAAACCGGCAGTAAAATCGTCGCAGGAAGCTACCCCGGCCGTCGTGCCTGGCGAATTTATTGTAACCGATGAAGAGCTGGAACTGAACAAGGGAAGGAAAGTAATCAGCCTTGAAGTAACCAATATGGGCGACCGCCCGGTGCAGGTAGGTTCCCATTACCCTTTCTTTGAAACCAATGCTGCCCTTAAATTCGACCGTGAGCAGTCCTATGGATTCCGCCTTAATATTCCATCCGGTACCGCGGTGCGCTTTGAGCCCGGCGAAAGCAAAAAGGTGGAACTGGTGGAGCTTGCCGGCGAAAGAAAGGTTTTTGGCGGTAACGGCCTTATCAATGGCGAATTAAGTGAAGCCAATAAAGCAGGTGCAATTCAGAAAATTAAGGACCAACATTTTTTAAGCAGTAAGTAATGAGCTATAAAATAAACAGAAGGGCCTATGCAGAAATGTATGGGCCAACAACCGGCGACCTGGTTCGCCTTGGCGATACTAATTTGCTGATTGAGGTAGAAAAAGACCTTTGTACTTACGGTGAAGAATGTGTTTTCGGAGGCGGAAAGGTCCTTCGTGATGGCATGGGGCAGGCAAGTGGTACTTCACAGGAAGATGCACTTGACCTTATTGTTACTAATGCCCTCATCGTTGACTATACAGGAATTTACAAAGCAGATATAGGGGTGAAAAACGGCCGGATATCTGCAATTGGCAAAGGTGGAAACCCGCATATTATGCCCGATGTTACCCCTGGCATGATTGTAGGCGTAACCACAGAGGTTATTGCCGGAGAGGGCCTGATTGTTACTGCAGGAGGTATCGACAATCACATTCACTACATTTGTCCGCAGCAGATTTATTCAGCACTTGCTTCTGGAGTAACCACTATGCTGGGAGGAGGTACAGGACCTGCAACCGGTTCCAATGCCACTACCTGTACGCCGGGTGAGTTTTATATTAAAATGATGCTGCAGTCCACCGATGCCTTTCCTCTTAACTTTGGCTTCCTTGGTAAAGGAAACTCCAGCCGCCCGGAGGGGCTGCATGAGCAGATAAAGGCCGGCGCGCTCGGAATGAAACTGCACGAAGACTGGGGCTCCACGCCTGCAGCAATCGACGCCTGCCTTTCAATTGCCGAAGAGTACGATGTGCAGGTATGTATCCACACCGATACCCTGAATGAAAGCGGTTTTGTGGAAACTTCAGCAGCAGCATTTAAAGGAAGAACGATACATACATACCATACAGAAGGAGCGGGAGGAGGCCATGCCCCTGATATTATTAAATTATGCGGCGATCCTAACGTCCTCCCGTCCTCCACCAACCCGACAAGGCCATACACGATCAACACCATCGATGAACACCTCGATATGCTCATGGTATGCCACCACCTGGACAAGAATATACCTGAAGATATTGCATTTGCTGAGAGCAGGATCCGCGGGGAGACTATTGCAGCCGAAGATATCCTGCACGATATGGGAGCCTTGTCAATGATTGCCTCAGACTCACAGGCCATGGGCCGTGTGGGCGAAGTAATTACCCGTACCTGGCAAACTGCTCATAAAATGAAAGAGCAGCGGGGTACTTTAAAGGAAGATTCCGGTTCAAAGGGAGATAACTTCAGGGTAAAGCGTTACATTTCCAAATATACCATTAACTCTGCCAGAGCACATGGAATGGATGGCCAGATTGGCTCCATTGAACCAGGCAAGCTGGCAGACCTGGTATTCTGGAAGCCGGAATTTTTCGGATCACGTCCGGAAATTATATTGAAAGGAGGAGTAATTGTGCAGGCTCAGATGGGAGACCCGAACGCAAGTATTCCCACACCGGAGCCTTTCTACTCGCGCCCTATGTTTGGTTCGTTCGGCAAAGCGGTTGGCCCAACTTCCATCGCTTTTGTGTCGGGCGTTTCGCAGGAATATGTGCAGAGCAGTTATGGCCTGAGCAAGCATGTGGTGGCGGTTAAAAACTGCCGCAACATCAGCAAAAAAGATATGGTCTTTAATGACTTCCTGCCCGATATTGCGGTAGATCCTGAAACTTATAAGGTAACAGTAAACGGGGAGCATATTACCTGCGAGCCTGCAACTGCATTGCCTCTTGCTCAACTATACAGTCTGTTTTAATGGAAGGGCAGCACGTACAGGATTTCCTCCTGCTTCAGATGGCCGATTCTGCTTTTCCTACCGGGGCTTTTGCTTATTCATCGGGGCTGGAAGCCATGGTGGAGTTTGGTCTGGTACAAAATGAAGAGGAATTGTCGGAATACATCTTTGATTTTACCCGGCAGGCAATTGCCTTTGAGCTTCCTTTTTTAAGCAGCTTTTATAATATGGCGGATAAGCCTGATGAACTAAAGCCTGCTTTGCAGACATACGATGCTTCCTTTGTAACGGCAGGCATGTATGAGGGAAGTTTAAACCTCGGGAAGAACTGGATGCGGATTCTGCAGGAGGTGATAATGGAGGAAAAGAGCTATCTTCCGGTACAGCAGTTTCTGAAAAAAACCGCACTTCCCGGTCATTTTCTTTTTGTTGCAGTGCTTTCCATGAAAGCGATGGGCTTCGGTAAAGAAAAGATAAAAACCTTTTTTATCAGCAGTATAATCCGCGACCAGGTGAGTGCAGCCATCCGCTTAGGCGTAATAGGTCCTATGCAGGGGCATTCCATTCAGTTCCTGGTCTATTCCCAGCTAAGCGGTAATGGCTCTTCCATTACTGAAGAGGATTATAGAAGAGCCAGGAGAACGGGCTTTATTACAGATGTAGCCCAGATGCTGCAAAAAAATGTGTACTCAAAGCTGTTTAAAAATTAATTAAGGGATCAGCAGCTGGGAAAATTTACTGGGCAGCATAACGGCAGTATTAACTATGCCCTTCAGGGAGAGGGTTTTCCGGAAGGTATGGTCTGTTTGCACAAAGCACGAACAACTAACAACAATCAACGAACAACAAAAAACTAAGATATGAAAAAGTCTTTTCTTGATAAGAATAATGAGGAGGTGGTATTCCGGCATGGCGGGGAGCATTATTCCACGCCGGGCATTTTCAAAAAGAGAGATGGAATGCTTAAGAACCGCGATTTTAAAAAGCGGGCTTTTACGGTTGGAGTGGGTGGCCCTGTTGGAACAGGTAAAACCGCACTTTTAAAGTCGCTATGCGAGGCAATGCGTGATAAGTACCAGCTGGCTGTGGTTACGAACGATATTTTTACCAAAGAAGATGCTGAATTCCTCATCCGGAATAATGCACTTACCGCCGACAGAATCGTGGGCGTGGAAACTGGTGGGTGTCCTCATGCAGCCATCCGGGAAGATGTATCGTCCAACCTTAATGCACTGGAAGACCTGATGGAGAAATTCGATAATAATATTGACTTTCTTTTTGTGGAAAGCGGTGGCGATAATCTTGCTGCACACTTCAGCCGTGAGCTGGTAGACTATTCTATTTATGTAATTGACGTTTGCGGTGGTGATAAAATTCCCCGTAAAGGAGGCCCCGGTATTACCCAGGCCGACCTTCTGCTTATAAATAAAATTGACCTTGCACCAATGGTAGGCGCCGACCTTGGCGTAATGGACCGTGATTCTAAAAAAATGCGTGGCGAAGGTCCGTTTATTTTCACAAGGGTCCGGGATGGTGAAGGCCTGCCTGAAATTATCAGCCATATTGAAAAGGCTAAAGAAGAAGCAATAAAGAATCCAAAGCCAAAACCGGATTTTGGTAATCTAAGACCGGTTTTGTGAGTTCCGGTCCGTTATCAATAACCGTACAGGGAGTAGAGGGAAACCTTTACTCCCTTTTTTTGAAATTTTTTGGTAAGGAAGCAAAGAGGTAACGTAATGAAAACCCAGTATATGTAATGCTGCCTGATGAGTAATAAAGGTTTTTGTTTTAAGTAATGATCTGTTGAGTAATTGATTATCAGCGAATAGGGATGGAGTTATCATCCATTTTTTGTATGTAATTAACCAGCTTCAATTGCTGAAAATTCTATTTTTATCCTCGATATATTTATGGCAAAATGAGAGGATGAGGAAAAAAGCTTTTCAGATAAATACCTCTCATAAACAACAATATATAACCTCAATTTTATGAAAGTTTGGGAATCTTCAATGTTGCGGATTGATCTTGATGAAAATGCAAAATTATTAACACAAACCTGGAAAGGTTTTGGGAGTTCACAGTTGTTCAGGGAAGGGATAGAGAAAACGCTACAGATTTTTGTTCAGAAAAAATGTGCTCTTCTTCTTGCTGACTCTTCTGCAGGTGCTGTTGTAAAAAAAGAAGATACTGATTATGCCGTACAAATTGCGGCGGAACTTGCCAGGGGTGGCCTTAAAGCCCAGGCTTTTGTGTTGCCGGCCAATGCTTTTGTAAAAGTTTCAGTAAATAATTTTACTAAAGGTGCCGGACTTTATCCTATTCAGTATTTTGATGATGCGATAAAAGCGAGGGAGTGGCTGCTTTCTCAGAATTAATTGTTTTTCATTCCTTCTTCTACCCAAACCCTGAATATTTCAATTTCTTCTTCTGTTAAAGTGCTATGCCGCGGGGGTGGCATTTGTCTGTTTTGCGTTTTTTGTACAATATTTTCGCCACTTTCCTTTATAGTCTCATAAGTAGTATAGGCCGGAAAAGAGCTGGCATCATGGCAGCCACTGGAATTACATTTTGCTTCCATGAGAGGGAAGAGATGTTGAGAAAAACTAACCCCTTCTGCTTTGCCTGTAGCCTTAAGTGTTACATTAGCAGGAGGCATTTTAAAAGTAACAGGATCTGCAGTGGAATCAGCTAAAACACCATTGTCTCCTGCCCAGTGAGAAAAAACAAAGGGTGATTCTAATTGAGAGCGGAGCCAGGTGGTTTGCCCTCTTTCAAAATGCCAGCTGCCTGCTCCGTTTTCAATAGTTAACTTGTACAGGTTTGTATTTTCCTCAATGTTGTAGGTAATGGTATCAGCGGCTCCTGCTACTGGTACCATTTTGCCATCAGTCAAAAACACTACCACTGTATGTTGTCCGGCCTGGTTTGGAAAAAGCTGTAATTCTCTTTTTTCAATTTCCACCGGGTCCTCTCCATTAAGGGAATATGCCATTCCATTATCTACCCTTCTTAAGTCCCAGTTGGCTAAATCAACTTTTATGGCGGGTGCAGAGGAAAATGTGCCTCCGTCTGCAGGTTCGGTAATGGATAGGAAAGGGGTATTATTAATGGGGTCAGTTTCTTTTTCTTCCACCCCTTCATCCTGACAGGAGGCAATAAAAAGGAGTCCTGCGATAATCAGGCAGAAGGTGAATTTTGGCTTCAATCCAAAGATGATCATAGTGCAGTGGTGTTTAATAAGGTGTAGGTTTTACTTACCTCTTCTGGAAAAGATGATGATGTATTTTACCGGTTTCTTCAAAAACCAGCATGTAAATTCCTGCAGGTAGTGTGGAAATATTCAGTACTGTTGTGTTTGCCAGCTCCTCTGAATTTAGCAAAAGCTTTCCATTGTTGTCGAAAACTGAAGCTTTCCCGGGTACATCAGAAAAAATAGTTAATTGGTTTGTAGCAGGATTTGGCCAGAACTTTATGCCGGTTGTATTGGGTTTAGCTGCTGCAGTAACTCCTTTTACCTGAAAGGCATGAAACTCATGGTCACTTCCTCCCTTCCCGTCTGTTACGGTGAGGGTGATAATATACTCTCCGCCATAGGAGTAGGTGTGTTCGGCAGTGACCCCTGCGGCTTCTGTTTCATCACCAAAATCCCAGGTGTAGGTGAGTTCATCATCCTCAGCATCAGTAGAGCCGGTAGCATCCACAGTAATAAGTAAAGGGGCATTGCCTGTTTCAGGGGAAACGGTGAATCTTGCAGTTGGAGCAGTGTTTACTGTATTTCCGGAAACATTAATTACCCTGCTTGCATAATCGCTGTACCCGTTTTCATCTGTTACAGTCAGGCTGATAGTGAAGCTTCCCCTCCTTGTAAAAGTGTGGGTGGCGGTTTCACCCTGCTGAACTTCCGACTCATCGCCAAAATCCCATTTAAATTCCAATTCGTCACCATCCGCATCAGAAGAGGCTGAAGCGTTTACCGTAACAGTAAATGGAGCGTCGCCTCCTTCACCTGGTGTAATGCTGAAGGCTGCCCGGGGCGTTGCATTATCCGGATTTGTGCTGGTACCATCATTTATAGTATATATATGGCCGCCTGCTTTCGTGAAGAGTAAGATCTCGCCATTGTTCAGGCGTGCGAAGCGAAGATCCACCCGGTTTTCTTTAACAAAGTCATTAAAAACAGTTTCAGTACCAGCAGGTGTAATTATTTTTGCTTTTTTGAGCGGGTATTGCTTTCCCTGTTCAAGGGCCTCCAGTGGTGCATGAAAAATGTCGCCATACAATATATCCCCCAGGAAAAACTGCCCCTGGAACCTGGGAGAATGGTTCGCCAGCCAGGTAAAACCAAGACTAACGGCAACGCCTTCACTATGGTCATATTGGGCTACCGGATAATAAAATTCCTGATTGTCAGCTGCAGGCAGGGGGTAAACTTTCTTATCATTCCTGTTATAATCGAAAGTGCCCTCACGGCTGTCCCATCCATAATTTCCACCCTTCTCAATTAAGTTTACCTCTTCAATATTGTGCTGGCCTATATCACCTATAAAAAGAAGGATTTCTCCGTTCCTTTGTTCAAAAGCCATGCGGTGGGGGTTTCTGAAACCATAGGCCCAGATTTCTTCCACGCTTCCGGCTTCCCCGACAAACGGATTGTCTGCAGGAATACCATAATTGCCGTTTTTGCTGTCAGAGCCTTCAGGGTCAATTCTCCAGACCGACCCCATAAAGCTTCTTTTACTTGCAACATTCCGGTATTTGCCTGCTTCAGATGCCCCACCTTCTCCATTACAAATATAAAGAAGCCCATAATCAGGGTCGCCCTCTTTTGCATAGGGGTTAAAGGATATATCCTGTGTGCCATGGATAGCAGTCGTAAAATCCATACGCACTAATTCTTTTTTAGTGCCACTGAAGACAGGCGCATTTAAATCGTTTGTTTGCCAGCGCGTAATTACCCACTGCAGTTCAATTCTGCTGTTGTCGACAGGAATAAAATCGGCAGTTTTAGTGTTTCTCTGCTCAGCATGAGTAGTGTAAAATATTCCATTCTCTGCGTACTCAGGGTGGAAGGCAAACGCTCCCGATCCCGTGCCTTTACCAGGGCTGTCAATAAATTTTGTAAAGTAGTTGCGAAAATCAAGGTAAAGGCTGTGGTTACCCTCCTCATCCAGGAAGTAAAGGTAGCCGTTTAAGTCAATTACCGCCAGGCGGCCTGACTCATCAGGGATTTCCCTGATCATGTTTATACGTGCCCTGTTATCTACATGGCCTCTGATTCCTGCAGGAATTTGAGCAAACTCACTAAGGTGAATACGGAGGTCAGAAAAAGGAATAGGGGTGGGGATGGGGTTGGATAGTTGGCCGTAAAGCGGCAGGCAGGCAAAAGTAGTGGCTGCAAAAAATGAATTTTTTAAAATGGTAAAGACACTCATTGTTGTATTTTTTTTACAAAATACAATTCATATTTAATTTATCGCTGTGAATATATGTTTTATTTTGATAAAAAGTCAATATTAAGAATAATATGCTACTTGCGCGTTATTATTCAGAATGCATACATATGCTGAACCAGATTGTATGCCCTTAATATAATCCTGAAATTCGGGCAGGGAAAATTACTTTTCTTCCCTGCGGAAAGGAATGGGAGATTATCTGTTATAGTTTATCTGGTTAAAAAAATCCTCAGAATCTTCTGGTGTAAAAATCAAACCCAAGCAAGTTATCTGCTGCTAAATGAGCGGCCAGCCGGCGGATAAAAGGATCAAGGTCCAGGCGCCTGATGCCCATAGCCCGGAAAGATATTAGCCCCGGCTTAATTTCATCAGCCACACAAATAAGGTCCTGCTGACCTTTTGCATAATTTTCGTGGCCGGAATCGGCGGGGGTATTTAGGGAATGGAAAAACCCGCTTAGTTCCTGGAAAGCGTCGCCGGATTCATCGCCTGCCAGGAAGCCATTGATAAAATGATTGTACCTTCCGAAGATCCCTGTTGAGCGGGGGTTATTTCCTTCAGGCGCATACGAGAGGTTGTCGACAAGAAAAGGGATGCCATTCTTTTGGATGTGAATTGAAGAGTGGTAACCGGTAAAGCTGAACTGCTCCCCGGATTCGGCTCTGCCGGAAGAAAACCAGTCAACAGTTAAAAGTACACTTCCTTCTTCCAGTTCCCATGCCTGATTCTGGCTGATAATGCTTTTAGTGTGCGGAATCAGGGGATCAGGGAAAAAGACAGCGAGTCCGTTTTTTCCTACCTTTCCCCTGATTATCTGTTCTGCAGCTTTTCCGTTTTCCGACTTAAATACTCTGCTGTTCGATTGTGTGGTAAGCAAAAAGCGGCTGCTCTCCTGCACATTTATTGAAAGATTAACCTTATCGCCCGCTACCAGGCCGCCCCCATAACCGGAAAGAACCGCATGGGCTGCAGTTAAGCAGGCAGGGTTTAGGATCTTAAGTGGCTGAACTGATTTTAAGGTAATCAGTCTGGATTTATCTTTTACACTGGCAACTTCTATTTCACTCCACTGTGCTTCGCTCACTTTGGTATTTTTTTATAATTCAGAATGGAAGGTTAATTTATTGTATTCCTGAAATACACTGCCGGATTTCAATGTAATTCCCGCTTCTGCGTCGGCCCTTCTTTATATGTTCCACGTGAATTTTACTATTCAGGAATACTGCATAGGACAGGGCATAATACCTTCCAAAATTTGTGAAACTATTCATATTATGCAAGAAAAGACCAATGAGGAAGCATGATATTTCAGAATTTATAAAACAGCACGGTTTGTGCCTTCCAAAATGATCCTGCCACAGCTATGTAGAGCTATTTTCCCTGCAAATGCCTACCCCCTGGCAGTAGCCTTTATATTTTTAATCATCTTCTCTAAACTATCTTTTGCTGAATTCAAACCTTTACCGTCAGTTTGATATACATTATAGGTTTGACTTTCATTAATTTTATCATCTTTTAGTTCAGGTCCGGGTTTTATCGGTAAATGATCAATTTGATTTTTAGGTATATGAAATTTAACTGTTTCAAAATTAGCTACCTGGGCAATGCCTGTTAAAAAGTCTGCCTCTATCTCTGCATAAAGATCAAATGTAACTATTTTGAATTTCATTACTTTTTCGGAAAAAGGCTCTGCATTGAAAATCTCAATCAGTTTACCGGCTATTTCAGTTTTTCTTTTTGGCAGGTACTTTACATCAAGAACGTAGATTAAAAGCGCAAGTAAGAGAACAAAGGAAATGATGGTTACGGAGGAAATATTGAAATAAAAGCCTGTTACTGCGGCAATCATCAAAATCAGGAAATGCCCTATAAAAAATTTTTTGAAATAGCCTTCCATATTGATTGTTGTTTATTTCCAATGGCTGCGTATAAAAGCAGGCAGGCAATGGCTGTCAGTTTTTAATCTGAATAAAAGATTGTTTTTTTATGTTATTGTAACTGGCTTATACCATTGTATTGTTATGTAAAATTCTGATATTCTCAGTCCCTTTTTAAAGAAATGACGTTCTATAGAAACCAAACTTCAACGGACTGCAACATCATGAGAAAATTATGTTTTACCCTGACCCTTTTTATTGGTTTTTCATGTGGGGAAAGTACCTCATCTGATCCTGCGGAAAAATATGCTCCTGAGAGAGGGACCGGCACTACTGCAGAGGTTTCCATGATTTCTGCTGATTCATCGCACAGCTTGAAAAACATGGAGGATATTAAAAGAGAGTACGCTAATTTAACATCCGCGCTGCAAAGCAACAATATAGATTCTGTTTCCTTCAGCTATAACTGTTATGATGAGAAAAAGGGCAAAGTTATATACTTCTCAGATGGTGATGGACTCCGGCTCTTAAGGCATACCTACAATGAATACAGCCATTTTTCAGGCACAGATGAATATTTTGTAAAAGATGACTCTCTGTTTTTTGTCTTTTATGATCATGTTTCGTGGAGTTTCACAGGAGAAGGTGAAACAAAGGATAATGTAACAGAAAACCGGTTTTACATCATTGATGGAAAGCCCATCAAGTGCCTGGAAAAGAAATTTACTATAAGATCGTCTTCTTCAGGAAACATGCAGCCACAGGCGGCGGAAAATAAAGAAACAGACTGCTCCTCGTTTGATGATGTGACAGATAAGTTCGGATTGCTCCTCAAATACAGGAACCGGGAAAGTGATCTTACCTGCCTTGAGAAATAAAATCCACACGAATTCCCTCTGCTGAAAAGCGGCAGGGTGATTACAATGCTTACACCCACTTTCTCATCCCGAAATAAAGAGGGGACCGTTTGTGTAATATATTTTGTAAATATTACCATTAATTCCTTACTTTAATCTTATATTTTTTTAGTAAACAAAAGTTAACTACACTCTGATGACTAAAAGGCTCTCTCTTATAATGCTTGGCCTTGTGCTTTATTTTGGTGCTTTTGCGCAAAATAAAGAGATTAAATTTGAGGAATTTGATCTGGATAACGGCTTGCACGTAATTCTGCACAAGGATGCTTCCACTCCCATTGTGGCGGTTACGGTTATGTACCATGTAGGTGCAAAAAACGAAAAACCCGGCCGTAGCGGCTTTGCCCACTTTTTTGAACACCTTCTGTTTGAAGGTTCAGAAAATATTGGGCGTGGTGAATTTATGAGCATGGTGAAATCTGCCGGCGGGGCGCTTAATGCAAATACTACCCAGGACCGGACCTTTTATTATGAAATTCTTCCTTCAAACCAGCTGGAACTTGGGCTTTATATGGAATCGGAGCGGATGCTTCATGCCAAAATTGACTCTGTAGGAGTGGAAACCCAGCGCGAAGTAGTGAAGGAAGAAAAGCGCCAGCGGATTGATAATGTACCCTATATGTCTTTCCAGGAAGAAATTTTTAAGCGTGCCTTTAAAGAGCACCCATACCGCTGGACTACCATTGGCTCTATGGAAGATTTAGATGCTGCTGAGTTTAGCGAAGTTATGGAGTTTTATAAGGAATATTATGTGCCGGGCAATGCCACTCTTTCCATTGCAGGTGATATTGATATTGAAGAAACCAAAGAGCTGGTTAAAAAATATTTTTCCGAAATACCAAAGGGCGATGAGCCTTTCAGGCCAAATATTGAAGAGCCGGAAATGCAGACTGAAATAAGAGATACTGTTTATGACAACATACAGTTACCAGCTGTTTTTCAGGCTTACCGCATGCCGGGGCAGGGAACGGACGATTATTATGCCCTTAATATGCTTACCACCTTATTAAGCGGAGGACCAAGTGCCCGCCTGCAAAAGCGTTTGGTGGATAAAGAGCAAAAAGCATTGCAGGTAGCTGCTTTTCCTTATGCGCTGGAAGATTACGGGCTGTTCATTACCCTTGGGCTGGTAAATCAGGGAGTTCCGCTTCCTGAGCTTGAAAACGCCATGAATGAGGAGTTTGAAAAGGTGAAAACTGAACTGGTGAGTGAACGTGAATTTCAGAAGGTAAAGAACCAGATAGAAAGTGATTTTGTAAGCAGCAACGCAACAGTAGCGGGTATTGCAGAAAGCCTGGCAAATTACCATGTGTATTTTGGCGATGCTAATCTCATTAATACCGAAATAGAACGCTTTAATAAAGTAACCCGCGAGGATTTGCAAAGAGTAGCTCAAAAGTACCTGAGGCCCGAAAACAGGGTGGTGCTGTACTACCTGCCAAAAAGTGAACAACCACAGAGTGAAACCGCTGATTCCGGAACTGAAAAAGGGAAATAACTATGAAAAAAATATTATTAAATATAATTGCTGTTTGTTTGCTGGCAGTACCTGCATTTGGCCAGCTTGATCGTTCCAAAGCACCTGAGCCAGGTCCTGCACCTGAAATAAACCTTGGCGACTATGAATCTTTTACCCTTAAAAACGGGCTGCGTGTTTTTGTGGTGCAAAACAATAAGCTCCCCAGGGTGGCTTTTAATCTCCTTATTGACCGGGATCCTGTGCTGGAAGGCGAAAAGGCCGGCTATGTAAGCGCCACCGGCGATCTTCTCCGCCGCGGTACAGCTAACCGCACTAAGGACCAGCTGGACGAGGAAATTGATTTCCTGGGGGCGAACCTTTCCACCTCCTCTACAGGTGTATATGCATCATCTTTAAGCAGGCATAAGGAAAAGCTTATGGAGCTGATGGCCGATGTAATCATGAACCCGGCTTTTCCTCAGGAAGAACTCGATAAAATTATTACCCAGACAAAATCAGGTTTAGCGGCCAGTAAAGATAATCCTCAGGCTATTGCCTCAAATGTGCAGGCAGCTTTGCTGTATGGTAAAGACCATCCTTATGGGGAAATCGTTACAGAGGAAACAGTGGAAAATATTACCCTCGATGATGCTGAAAATTACTACCGGACTTACTTTAAACCAAATACGGCTTACCTTGCCATTGTAGGTGATATTACTACAAAGCAGGCGAAAAAGCTGGTAAAGAAACATCTTGGGAAATGGAAAAAAGGAGAAGTGCCTTCGCATGAATATCCTGACCCGCAGCCGCTGGAAGCTACCAAAGTAGCCTTAGTGGACCGGCCTGCCTCCGTACAGTCGGTAGTGCATATTATGCACCCGGTTGAATTAAAGCCGGGAGAGGAAGATGTTATTACAGGGCGTTTAATGAATGAAATACTTGGAGGAGGAGATGCGAGGTTGTTCAAAAACCTGAGAGAGGAAAAAGGCTATACCTATGGTGCTTACTCTTCCTTATCGTCTGATGAACTGGTTGGGAAATTTACCGCTAATGCCAATGTGCGGAATGTAGTTACCGATAGTGCGGTGGCAGAGTTCATGAAGGAATTAAAGAAAATGCGTGAGGAGCAGGTGGAAGAGGAGGAGCTTAGCTCTGCGAAAAATTATATCACCGGAAGTTTTGCCCGCTCCCTTGAAAGTCCGCAAACCATCGCTTCGTTTGCGCTTAACATTGCCCGTTACGATCTCGATAAAGATTATTATAAAAATTACCTTAAGAATGTAGCGGCAGTAAGTGCCGCTGATGTGCAGAGAGTAGCACGAAAGTACATTCAGCCCGATAAGAGCTATATTATGGTAGTGGGCAACGCAGATGAGGTAAAAGCAGGACTCTCGCAGTTCGGCGAGCCGGAAATGTATGACATTTATGGAAATAAAGTTAAAGAAGGAGCCTTAGGAGATATTACTGCGGAGCAGGTGATTGACAAATATATTTCTGCTATAGGAGGAGAGGAAAAGCTGAGCAGAATTGAGAGTCTGACCCAGGTAATGCAGTTTTCTGTCAATGGAATGGAAATCACAAATACAACCATAAAGGAAGGTGGGGAGAAGTACCTGAATGTTACTAAAATGGGGGAAAGAGAGCTGAGCAAAATGGTGTATAATAGGGGGGAAGGTAAAATGGTGGCTAACGGGCAAATCACGGATCTTCCTTCTGCGCAATTAGCGGGACTGAAATCTCAGGCCTACGTTTTTCCTGAACTTCATTTTGATGAAACAGGAATGGAATTTGACCTCAGGGGGATTGAAAAAGTAAATGGTAAAGATGCTTATAAGCTTGTGATGAACATTCCTGATGGGGATAAGGCCATTAACTATTTTGATAAAGAAACAGGTCTTTTAGTTAAAACAGAAGCCTCTGGAATGAATATAGAAATCCTTAGCTACAAAGATAGAGAAGGGATAAAGATGCCTGAAAAAATTAAAATGATTACTCCTCAGGGGACTTTTGAGGGAGAGGTAGTATCAGTAGAGTTTAATTCAGATGTTCCGGATAATGCCTTCAGCTTAAATTAATAATACTGAAAGCAAAAGGAAGGAACCTGAAAATGAAATAAAAAAAAAGCTCACCGCAGGGTGGGCTTTTTTTATAGGGTGAGACGTATCTACAGGTTACTCAAAACTAACTTTTCCAATCCAGGCTTTCAGGTTCAACAACTGGTTGTTGCCGGCTTCAGGATCCAGCACAATTTTACAGTCTTTAAAGTAAGTGGTTCCGTTTGATTTAAGTACGGCCTGTTGCAGCTTTTGATTTCTGAAGAAAGTAAGTGTTACCTCTTCCTGTTTATTCAGGAGCTGGGGCAGGTTTGTTGTTACTTTCCTGCCGTTCAGGGCTACCAGTTCGTCGTTTTTTACCAGCAGTTCATCGGCAGGACTAAAGGGTGCAATATCAGTAACAAAGGTCTGGTTATCCTTCTCCGTAACTTTAAAGCCAAAGAGCCGGGCGCAATCATTGCCGGTTTCCCTGGATTGTAATTTCAGGCCGGCCCATTTTAGTTGTTTATCCAGTACATCTTCCAGGGGTTCTTTTCCTGTTACATAATCAGCAAAGAATTTATCCAGCGGTTTTCCTGCTACCCCGGAGGCAACCTCAATAAAGTTCTGGTAGGTGTACCCCCGGTTTTGTTCAGCAAACTCTTTGTTCAGGATCTGCATAACACTATCTAAAGACTTTTCATTATTAGTTACCTCTCTTATTTTAAGGTCCAGCAGAAGAGAAATAAGGCAGCCTTTTATATAAATGGATACCTTCCGGTTAGGAATGCCGGGGGAATAACCGTCGAGCCACATATCCCAGCTGGAATCGGCCAGGGAATGGTTGAACCGCCCCCAGTTAGTGAGGTGGCGTTGCAGGTTTTTATTAAGCTCAATTAAATAATCATCAGGAGTAAAAGCACCTCCGCGGGCCAGGAATACATCGCCCATATAAGTGGTAACTCCTTCCACTACAAAACCGGTGGTAAAGTAATTTTCTTTAGTAAAATCGTAGGGCATCATTTCAGTCGGCCTTATCCTGATGATGTTCCATGCATGGTAAAGTTCATGGGAACTTATGCCCAGCAGGTTTTTATACATTTCCGGATCATTAATTTCATAATCCGGCCCCAGGGTAATAATAGTGCTGTTAAAATGTTCCACTCCGTGGTACGCCTTATAAGGCAGGAACTGGAAGAGGAAATGGTAATTATCAATCGGGAAGCCTCCCATTGCTTTTACCTGAGCCTCTGTAAACCCTTTAAAGTCCTGCAGTGCTTTATCCCAGTTAAGGCGGCAGTGGCCCATTACCCACAAATGAAAAACTGTACCTGCCACTTCGTAAGTACGGTGGGTAAGCTGGTTGCTTGCAATCATCGGGCTGTCGACCATAATATAATAGCTGTCGGCAATGAGGGTATGTTTACCTTCCTTCCGCAAGCCGCAGGCTACTTCGTAATCACCAGGAAGCTTAAGATCAATCCGGCACTCTTCCTCCAGGTGCCCTTCTGCAAAAAGGAGGCAGTTGACGAAATTTACATAAAGCTGTTCCTCGTCAAGGTAGGTTCCGCCGGCATCCATCTGTACCGCGTAATAATTGTATATTACCTCCAGCTTTTGAACTCCCTTTGTTTCCACTTCCCACCTGTCCTTAGTTACTTTCCGAAAGGGGAGGGGGTTTCCGTTTCCGTCTTCCACGTGAAACTTTTGAATATTTTTGGCGAAATTCTGGATTTCATACCTGCCCGGCCTCCAGCTGGGGAGTTGTAAATAAGTTACATCCCGACCGGGGTTGTTAACAGTAAAACGAATATCTACAAAATGTTGATGAGGTTTTTGGTAACTTAGAGTATATCGCATAAATGGATTTCTTTTGACAGATATTAGATTGGTGGATACATATTTAATATTTTTCAGCCAAATATCCTGTGTTTCAAATCTATTATCTCCTGCCTGAGTTCTTATTTTGGTTATAAATTTACACCCACTTTTGGTATTTATCAAAAAGCTTCATACTTTTGCATCCCATAAGTAATGTAGAGAATACAGTAACCTAAGAATAATGAAAAGAACATTCCAACCGTCGCAGCGCAAAAGAAGGAACAAACATGGGTTCCGTACGAGAATGAATTCCGTTAATGGAAGAGCTGTTTTAGCCAGGAGAAGAGCTAAAGGTCGCAAGAAATTAACTGTTTCTGACGAACGTCGCCACAAAAGATAAAAATTGAAGCCTTAACCTGGCTTCAATTTTTCTTTTTTTGATTGTGTATATATATAATTCTCAGCGCTTTTATGAGCGCTATTTTTCTTTATCAGGGACGCTTAACACGCAAATGTGGAGTATAAATTTCCAAAGAGCGAAAGGCTAAGCAGTAAAAAATATATTGAGGAGCTTTTTAGTAAAGGCTCCGGCTTTACGCATTTCCCTTTTAAAGTAATATGCCTGCCTCTTTCCTATGATCAGGCTCTGGAAGCTGTTAAAGCACAGGGTGGTAATCTTTCTGTACCACCAAAGGCCCAGGTCCTTTTTTCCTGTTCTAAAAGAAACTTCAAAAAAGCGGTTGATCGTAATGCTGTGAAAAGACGTATGCGGGAAGCTTACCGCCTGCATAAATTTTTATTACCCCCGGAATCTTATTTTTTGATCGCCTACATCTATATCGGGCGTGAAATACTTCCTTATCAGCTCATCCGGGAAAAACTAAAATCTTCTTTTAAGCGTTTAGAAAGTATCGCACAATCTGATACTTTACATTAAGCTTATATTTTATATGAAATCCGCAATACAAAAAGCCTTTGTCCTGGTGCTTTTAAGTGGTTTCTCCCTGGGTTTATTTTCATATACCGACCCGGGAGAGCGTTATTTTGCCATAGTAAAAAACCTCGATATTTTTGCAACTCTTTTTAAGGAGGTAAATACCTATTATGTAGATGAGGTTAATCCTAACGAACTGATGAAAGTAGGGATAGATGCCATGCTTGCCTCCCTTGATCCTTACACCAATTATATTCCCGAAGATCAGATTGAAGATTTCCGAACCATGACTACCGGCCAGTATGGAGGTATCGGTGCAATAATTGGTAATAGAAACGGGGTGAATACAGTATTGATGCCATACAAGGGATTTCCGGCGCACGAGCAGGGACTCCGGATTGGTGATGTTATTGAGAAAGTGGATGGCATAAACGTAAAGGAAAAATCCACAGAAGATATCAGTAAATTGTTAAAAGGACAGGCTAACACAGATATTACACTTACCATCAGGCGGTATGGGGTGGAAAAGCCAATGCAGGTTAAATTTAAACGCGAGCACATCAGAGTTGAAAATGTTCCTTATTCCGGAATGATCACTCAGGATATTGGTTTAATTAAACTTTCCGACTTTACCCCCGGTGCAGGAAATGAGGTAAGAAAGGCACTGGAAAAATTAAAAGAGGAAGGTGCTGAAAAAATCGTGCTGGATTTGCGTGATAACCCGGGAGGGTTGCTATCCGAGGCAGTAAATGTTTCAAACGTTTTTATACCCAAAGGTTCGGAGGTGGTAAGTACTAAAGGTAAAGTAGTGCAGTGGAATAAAACATACCATGCATTAGATAAGCCGGCCGATACAGAAATTCCGCTGGTGGTCCTTACCAGTAGCAGGAGTGCATCTGCGGCAGAAATTGTGGCAGGAGTGATTCAGGATTACGACAGGGGAGTTTTAGTGGGATCCAGAACCTTTGGGAAAGGCCTTGTGCAGGCAACCCGTCCGCTTACTTATAACTCGCAGCTCAAGGTAACCACTGCTAAATACTATATTCCGAGTGGCCGTTGTATACAGGCAATTGACTACAGCCATCGCAACGAAGATGGCAGCGTAGGTAAAGTAGCTGATTCTCTCAAGGTTCAGTTCCTGACAAAACGTGGGCGTCCTGTGTATGATGGAGGGGGAATAAATCCGGACATAGAGGTGGATAAAGGTGTTTTGGCTCCAATTTCCGTCAGCCTTCTCTCTAAAGGATTTATTTTCGACTATGCTACTGAGTATCAGTTTAAGAATCAGGAAATTCCCGGGGTAAAGGAATTTGAAGTTACCGGGCAGGAGTATGCTAAATTCATTAACTGGTTAGCCGATAAGGAATATGATTATACTACAGAAGTAGAAGAAAAAATAAATGAGTTAGAGGAAAGTGCCAAAAAGGAAAAATCTTATGATAATATCCGACCTCAGATAGAAGCTTTGCGCAACAATTTTGCTCATAATAAAAAAGAAGATCTTAAAGAATTCGGAGACGAAATCAAAGCTTTGCTTAAGCAGGAAATTGTATCCCGGTACTTCTTGCAGGATGGTTTAATGCAGGCATCTTTTGAGCACGATGAAAATATAAAGGAAGCTGTTGAAGTTTTAAATGCACCACAGGACTATGCCGCTTACCTTCAGGGGAAGTAAAGAGTGTTTCCTGTTCAATATATAAACAAAGGTGTTTTTTCATAGGAGCTAATAAAGTAGATTCGTCCTGCGTGTGCCCGCTTTAACGGGCCGTGCAGGACGATTTCTTTTTATGTGCCTTTTATTTAATTGGTGCTGCATTTTTGTTTTTTGTCCCGATTGTATAGGTTTGAAAATTGTAATTTGAATAAAGCATACACCGGATGTCCCTATTATTAAGTATAGAAACTGCTACAAAGGTCTGCTCTGTAGCTCTGCATTACCAGGGGGAATTGCTGGCAAGCCAGCACCTCCACATCGATAAATCGCACAGTGGCCTTTTAACAGTTTTAATTGATAATATAGTGCAGTATGCGGGTTATCAGTTATCAGACCTGTCGGCGGTGGTAGTATCGGAGGGTCCGGGTTCTTATACAGGTCTTCGTATAGGGGTGTCAACGGCTAAAGGTCTTTGCTTTTCATTAGATATTCCGGTTATTGTGGTGAATACTCTTCAGTCAATGGCCTGGGGCATGCGTAAATTTGCGGAGCCAAACGGATTGCTTTGTCCTATGATTGATGCAAGACGAATGGAAGTGTATTGCCTTTTGATGGAAAAGGACGGAGAAATAATTAAACCTCCTTACCCGGAGATTATTGATGAGAATTCTTTCAAAAAGGAACTGCAGGAACGTAAAGTTTATTTCTTTGGAGATGGGGCGGAAAAGGTTATTCCGGTTTTGGGAAGCGCAGAGAATGCCAGATTTATCATGGAAATTGTGCCGTCGGCAGTTTCGGTAGGAGAGTTGGGCTGGAAGAAATGGCAGGAAAAAGAATTTGCTGATCTGGCGTATTTTGAGCCATTTTATTTAAAAGGGTTTCATAGTCCAAAGTCAAAAAAATAAAAAGAATATGGAAAGTGAAAAAAATGACATTGTAAACAGGGTTGCCATGAGTAACCTGATTACTATTGATCTTGAGGATTTCTATGTTGAAGGTGAGCGACAGGTGTTGGATATTGCACCGGTTTTATACCAGGGAATGGTTTTGCGGGAAAAAGAATTCAGGCAATGGGTAAAGGACAAGGATTGGGAGCAGTACAGAAATAAGCTGGTAGCTGTAATTTGTAGTGAAGATGCTATAGTGCCTACCTGGGCTTATATGTTACTGGCAACAAAGCTCCAGCCTGTTGCAAAAATGTTTGTATTTGGTTCTCTTCAGGAGCTGGAAAGTATATTGTACCAGAAGGCTGTTGATTCAATTGATCCGGCTCAGTATGAAGGTGCAAAATTAGTAATAAAGGGATGTAGTAATAAGCCGGTTCCGGTTTCTGCATATGTTGAAATTACCAGGCGATTAACTCCCTTTGCAGGTAGCATAATGTATGGGGAGCCATGTAGTACTGTGCCAATTTATAAAAAGCCAAAAGAAAAATAGCCGATATTCCGCCAATAAGAGACTGATAAAATATTATTCAATCCGGAGGGTGAAAATCTTCCGGATTTTTTTATGCTGTTTTAGGAGGATAGGAAGGCGGGATGCTGCAATAATATTCTGTTAACAATTCCTTAACCGGAATAAAGGGTATTGAAAAAGGGAAGAGGCAGAAAGCAAGAGAAAGATGAAAATTTTATCTTTGCCGGCGGGCTTGTTAAACTAAAACAGCCGGTGTATGTTTGCACTCCCAATCGAGGGAAAGGCTGTGAGTGGTAACAAATGTGCAGCTAAAATTTATTGAATTCTTTTCTGAAGCTAAAGCAGGGAAATAATTTACACCGGAAGGGAGCTTCCGGAGAATTTATTACTGTTANAAGGGAGCTTCCGGAGAATTTATTACTGTTATGAAAAGCCGGTTGTTCAAAAAGGAAGGAGCCACACATAAGCCTTGAGAGGTGAATTTGTGGTAAGTCTTTATTCATTTGAGGTAAATCCTTAAAAGAGGATACCGCAAGGAAGTGGCTTCACCGGCAGAGAAAATTAAGCAGAAAAAAAGAAACAAAAATTCAGCATCAGAGTTTGC
>JAFMYY010000010.1 GCA_017948555.1 Cesiribacteraceae bacterium YIM B00369
ATCAACCTCTCTGAAGAATAAACAAACATATAAAATATTAAGCTGAGCATAAGGCACAGCATGAAGAGTTTAAAAAGTGTGATGAGTAAATGTCGGGTCTCAGGACTCACTACTCAATACCCACTACTCTTAAAGATCTTATGGTGACTATAGCGGCGGGGCTCACCTCTTCCCATTCCGAACAGAGAAGTTAAGCCCGCCAGCGCTGATGGTACTGCAGTAAAATGTGGGAGAGTAAGTCGTTGCCATTCCCTTTACAATTACCTAAACCCTTGCATCAAACGATGTGAGGGTTTTTTTATGCCCTGTATAAAATCTTTACCTGTTAANGTCGTTGCCATTCCCTTTACAATTACCTAAACCCTTGCATCAAACGATGTGAGGGTTTTTTTATGCCCTGTATAAAATCTTTACCTGTTAACGATAATTTTTGTCGAAATTTAAAAGAATCTGTTTTATGGTTCTTAAATCAGGAAAAAGACCAAACCTCAGTACACTATCATAATATGGGTATAAAAGGCTACTCCCCAGCTTTTCGGATTGATCGGTTATTGCGGGAGGAAAAGGTTTAACCATAATCTTAAAGCTAACCTTCTTAAAAAAAAGATGGTCCCGTAGGAGCTGATTCTGCATTCCTGGCCAACCTTTATTAAAATGACACATAAGCTAATTGAAGGCAAGTCCTTACCAATTCCAATATTTGACAGGAGGATTATTTAACTTCTTCTATGGCCTCATAGGGTTACCAACACATGCAACCTTTTTGACAGACAGTTAGTGGAAAAGAAATGTTTCTAAAAAAAAGCAACACCTGACAAAAGGTATTGCTTATATTATGATGCTAAAGGAAATTCAGGAGTTAAAGATCTCCTACAATAACAGAAAATAATTCTTCCGGTACTAAATATTTCTGAGCAAGGTACTGAAGCTTATCAGCGCTTACTTCATTTATTTCATTGATGTACCTGTCGTAATAGTCCAAAGGCAGATCATTGAAATAAATGGTTTTATATTGATCAGCTATTGCAAATGGGGTATTCAGGCTTGAAAGGAAAGAACCAAGCATATAATTCTTTACGGTTTCCAGTTCCACAGGATCAACAGGAATATCTCTCAGGTTCTTTATTTGTAGCAGAATTTCATCTATCGTCTGGTGGGTATATTCACCAATTACATCAGTTCCAATTACAAAATAGCCTGCTCTGCGCATAGGTACGGTATTAGAATATATGCCGTAGGTGTATCCTTTTTCCTCCCGGATGCTCTTCATCAGGCGGGAACCGAAATAACCCCCGAAAATCGTATTTAAAACTGAAAATGAAGTGTAATCCTCGTGTTGGAGATTAAACAGCATACGCCCCATCCGTATGGATGACTGGAGGCTTCCTTCCTTCCGGACAATTGCCTGGCCGGGGACAGTCTCAGGCGGTAAAGAAATATTTACTTCAGGGTTTTCTCTTACAGGGACTTCATTAAAAGCACCGGTAATTGCATTTTCAACTTCAGAGGAAACGGCACCGGAAATAATTATTTCATAATTCAGATGAAAATTCTGCCTGAAGAAATGAAGTAAATCTGCACTGCTTATTCCATCAATATCTTCTTCCTTCAAGAAATTCCCATACGGGTGTTCAGGGAAAAGCTTATTTCTGAATTGTTTGGAGGCTACAGTTGCATTTTTACTATTGTCAACCCTTAGTTTCTGCTTCTTTATATCTTTTAATATCTCCAGTTCTTTTTCCGGAAATACAGGCTCTGTTACAATAGATTGCACTACAGGCAATAATACAGAAAGGTGTTTGCTAAGGGTATAAATTGTAATGGTTGATGTATCGAAACCAGGGGCAAGTTCAAGGTAAGCCCCATGGCTGTCCATTATAGTGGCAATTTCCTTAGCACTGTAGCGGGAACTGCCTTCAGATAACATTTTAGTTGCAAAAAATGCCTGCCCGTTTTTTTCTTCGTGAACAGTACCTCCTCTGAAGATAATTTCTATTCTGATAACCTCCTGTTTGCCTGCATTAATAATGTGTAACGGCACCCCCTTTCGAAGGTGCCGTTGTTCTGCAAGTTGCAGTTTAATATTGGTTACAGGATGATAGGTTGGTGGTGTCTTTCTATCAAGCATAAATATCTTTTAGTTCTCTTATGAATCTATTTACTCTGCAGTGAGGGCCTTGTTAAAGTTAATGCCTAAGGTCACCCGTAAGGTTTCTGCCAATGGGTGCTGTTGCTGTTGTGGAATCAGATAAGCAAAGTCAACAAGGAACAGCTGGTATCGCAGGCCGGCACCAATGGTGAAAAACTTACGGCCTCCTTTTTCAGCATGTTCGTAAAAATAGCCGGCACGGGCGGCAAAAAGGTCGTTGTACCAATACTCTGCACCTGCACCAATTGTAAATTCCTTCAGCTCTTCAGAAAAACCCTGAGGCGCATCTGTAAATGAGCCGAACATTCCTCTTAATAATGAAGGCTGGTTTGTTATATTGCCATTATTGTCGTATTCGTAGAGGCTGCCATTAGGGGTGGGAATCATTAGTTTATTAAAGTCCAGCGCTAATGTAAAGCTGTTATAAGGATCAAGGTTGGCTTTGTAGGCAGTTCCCAGTCGTAAGTTTGTTGGAATAAAAGATTCCTGGTCTTCACTGAGGTAGGTGATTTTATTTCCAATGTTGGATACAACAACAGCAAAGGCCAGTTCTGAATCTGTGGCATTTACCCTGAAGTCAGGGTTGTTGTAATATAAACCTATATCGGCAGCCACACTTCTTCCGGGTCTTGAATCCATAGTTCCGGCACTGGCTTCGCCGGTAAGGTCTGAATTTATAAAACGGCCGGTAACACCCAAGCCTAAATTTTCCGATAGCTTTCTGGAGTAGCCAATATCAAAAGCCAGTTCCTGGGGTTTAAATGCTGGTTGGCTTTCATTTCCCTGCCTGTCCCTGAAAATAATTTCCCCCATATTGAAATAACGTAATGAGCCGGAAACTGCCTGTACATCATCTATTTTGTAATAACCGGACAGGTATGCAATATGCATATCGTCAAAAACTTTTCCCAACCATGGAGTGTAGGAAAAACTGAATCCAAAATCGTTTTCTATAAATGCAAGTTTACCAATATTCCAGTGGTTTGAGTTCGCGTCTGGAGAAATAGCTCCGCCAACATCACCCATGGCGCCACTCCTCGCATCAGGGGCAATCATTAAAAAGGGAACAGCAGGTGTTAATGCCCTCATAGTGGTATCCTGGCCTAGTTGTGCGAGGGCAGGTACAGTTAAGAAAACAGACAGGACTACAACAATTAAACTACGCATTTCTCTAATTTATGGTAATGGATAAAATATGATTCAATTTAGGTATTTAATTCAAAATTACTAATTTTTCTGTTCTTTCCGCTCTGCTTCCATCTGTTAAAGAACGTAACACAACTTTAAAAAGATATATACCCGGAGTTAACTTTCTGCCATTACGGCTTCCGTCCCATTCTTCAAATTCCAGCTTACGAAGGCTCTGCGGGAATATCTGGTTTTGCTTACTCACCAGTTGCCCGGCCAGATTATAAATGAAAAGGTCTGCTTCAATATCTTCCCCGGCCCTGCTATGCTCTGCCTCAATGCGTGTGTAATCCCTGAAAGGATTGGGCGAATTATATGCCTTATATACCTGAAAATCATTTTTTCCACTCACAATAAATTCAATAGTGCTCTTGCTGATGTTGTTGTAAGAGTCCCTTGCAGTTAATGTAAGGGTGTGAGGTCCGGGCAGGAGAACTTCCAGCGGGTACTTTAGGCTTCCACTGGTATAAGAACCCATGTCAGAAAAATAATAATCATTTAACTCAAAGGTTGTTTTTCCATCCAAGGTTGCAACTATTCCTCCATCTACTCCATTGCTCATAATGTTAATACCATTTTCATCCCGGAGGTAAGCGATTAAAGTACTCTTTTGTCCCACCTTTTCACCGTTAACGAAAGTAGTATCATTTAAATACAACTTCACCCGGGGGGGGTGTGAGTCTCCCCCGGCTGACTTGCTGCTTCCACCAATCATAAAATCAGAATAATAACCGACTGCATCCAGCTGACGGGTGGTATCTGTTGCATATAAACTTACTTTTCCACTGCCATAATTATAAGCAATGCTTTTAGGGACTACAAAACTGAATGCAAAATCGCCTTGTTCCACCTTTACTTTCCCTCTGAAAATAACCTTGTTCCGGATGTTAAAAAGCATTTTCGGTGCTTTTGGGTCTATCGTTTCGTATGGGTGCGGCTTTTCATAAACAACAGCCTCCATTATTCCATTGAAAGAAGGATCTGCCTGTCCGGCCGGGCTCATTACAGATCCAATTGCTTTTACAGTTTCAAAAGCTCCGAGAGTATCTGCTTTTTCGCCGCTGCTCTCATACTGAAGTTCCTGTAAATGGATTTCATTGACCGGGTAGGCCATTTTCATTGATGGATCGCCCAGTAACAGGAAGTTCCTGTTCACCACACCTGTAGATTCAACTCCCTTATTTTTTGTAAGCCGTATAATATCGCCCAGGCTGTTATTGATGTTGGAACCGGATGGGAGGGCATACTCATAAAATGCACTGTTAATTTCGAAATTTGTATGCGAATAAACAGGCCGGGAAGCAGTTACTAATCCAATTGCTCCACCTTCAGGGTGCAGTAATAAATGTTCGGCCCCGCTGGTAAGCTTATTGTCATGCTGCCCGAACTCACAGGTGGCAGTAACAAAGAGAGAGAGTTTGTTTTTGTTGGTCCACGTATCAATAATAGGTTTCGTAATAATATTTTCTTCAGTAAGAATATCGTACCTGCCGTGGCCTGTGTAGTTTACAAATAAGGCTCCTTTATCAATTGCATTGTTAATTGCTTTAACTGCCGCAGGGGAAGACTCCCCGCTTGCAAGAGCCACCTGAGGATAGGCTCCAAGGTAAATTTTATTGATATTAGCGGCAGGCCAGTTTTTTTCTGTTATTTCCGATAATTTTTCTGCATCACGATGGTGTACATTTCCGTCTTCATCATCCGCAATGAACAAAATAGAATTCCGCCAACTGCCTGAGGTAGCAGAAAGGTCCTCATACCGGATGAGTTTGTCAACCATTTGTTTTGCTTCTTTTGCATTTTTGGCAGGCAAGCGGCCAATGCCAATTTCCAGAGAGTGACTTACATCGTTAATTTCTTCCCAGCTTCCTTCATCCTTTTCAAGGAAACCATAATAATCATCAGATGTATAACTGAAAATAGGGTGTGTGGAATTATATGATTCGTATACCGGCACAAGATTATAATCCGGGTTATTACGCTTTTTATAATCATATGAGCCCCGGCCAAAAAGCAGCAGATAACGCAATCTGCCACTTCCTTCATATAAGAAGCGCATATAATCCCTTATAGCAGTAATATCCTGTGCTCCGGACGAAAACTCGTTGTAAATTTGCTCAGGACTAACCACTTTAATTTTCAAACCCTGTGTTTGCTGCCGGAATGCAGCCAGGCGGTTAGCCTCCGGTGCCAGGGCAGGGGGAGCGATAATTACAAATTCAGGAGAAGTATCACTTCTGAGGTTCTGATTTGCTATCTTTCTTATACTTTGGGGTTCAGTCACATCTTCGGGCCTGAAAGCAACAAATTCTTTTAAAGCCCCGGTTGTGGTGCCAAAGGATAATATGTTCCCCGAAATGCCGGCCTCCTGAATGCGTGGTTGCTGAGGATTTGTGAGGTCCCACACCAGAATGCCAGTGGTTGCTCCGCCAATTTCAAAGCGGGCCTTGTCGTGCTGTAAACTTTCAGAGGAGCGGAAGAAAAGGGGGATGCCTGTTTCAGGTCTGTATTCCAGCATGCATTTTGCCGACACAGTAATATAATCCAAGTAAGCAGCATTGCTGGTGGAGGAGCGGCCCTGGTAATCAATCCGGACAGATAGTTTGTCAAGTGATCCCAGATTGCCGGTGTTTACCTGATCTGTCTGCTCTTTAATTCTCCCTTTTTCTGCGTACAGATTTCTTTGCGAGAAGTTTGAGGCAGGCAGCTGAACGGTTTGAGCAACAAAATTATTTACGCTTACAGTAAATACAGAAGGAACAGAGTCGGTGCCAACAAAGGCTGAGCTTACTGTCAGAGTGCTGTTTGGTAAAATATTATAAAGGGGGTACTGGTGAACAGGGGTTGATGTGCCTGCAGCCGGCGGATATGTTTGAGAAAAGTTACCTGTAAAATCCTGTCCGAACCAGCGGCGCCCTGAATTCAGCAGATTTATATTATCTTCTTCAAAAGCAAAAAAACCGTCATATTCCCGGATTACAGGATTGCTGACGGCTAAATTTGCAGAAGAGGAAACACGTTTCCCTTTTTCTGATCCGACAGTGATGAAATAAAAAACAGTATCGGAATATACGTTTTTTTCGTAATCAAACTGATTATTTTCGGGGTTGAACCTTATCTTATCCGGACCCTGCCCATAAAACAGAATATAATCCTGAGGATTAAACTGCCCATCCTGCTCACCGGAAACAAAGACAGCATTTTCCTGAAGCCCGTCAGACCGGGGCTGGTCGTTTGCCTGTGGAAGCATTCCGCCCCCCTGCCCGAATATCCGTATGTTTTGAGGATTGGTGGTACTGCCGACAACTCCATGGTTCTGAAGGTATTGAAAGGAAAGTTTGTATATCCCTTCTTTAGTAATGCCTATTTTATACCACTGGCCCTCTGCAAGAGGAGAATTGTTTTGTGCTGCTGCTGTTGAGTAAAGAGCAAATATCAGCAACAAAAACAATGATGCACAGCAGTCCTTAAAGAACCGTGGATACATAAAGATTTTACTTATAAGGTAATAAAATACTAATTGTAATAACGCTACAACAGTGCATTATATTGAAAGTTCCCGAAAGCAAATTTGAGGAAAAGTGGAAAATTTTATTGATATTCAATAATTTCAAAGGGTAATTCTCCCCCTGCAGGTGTTGAGGTGTTGCCATATACTCGTGGCATATTGCATCCTCAGCATGTCCTGTAACTGCTTCTTTCCTCATCTGCTTCGGGCCAGGCTTAAAATGCCTGCTAATGCAAAAATGCACGATTCCTTCTTTACCGGAATCGGGAGTTTCGGATTTATGGTTGACCGCGGCAGGCAAGGGATTTTTATTTCACATGTGATCCGTTTTTCTTTAACTTTTAATCTTTTCTGTTAAAAAGAGATAGTAAAATGTAAAGAATAATTATTAATGGTATAGCAACAAATTTGAGTAAAATTATTAAAACCAGCGAAGCAATAAGAAAAATATATTTCAGCTTATTGTCCTGCCACTTAAAACTTTTGAACTTGAGGGCAAACAGCGGCAGTTCGGCCACTAACAGGAACGATAATGTAAATGAGCAGACGATTAAAAACCATGGATTACTGATGAACTCAAGCGGGAGACCGGAGTACTCCAGAATTAAAGGAAAAGCACTTATAAACAGTGCGTTTGCAGGAGTAGGTAAACCAATAAAACTGGTAGTCTGGCGGGTATCCACATTAAACTTTGCAAGGCGTAAGGCAGAAAATACGGCAATTACAAAAGCCAGATAAGGAACCCAGAAAGGGAGTTCATTTTCCTGAAGCATGTTAAATACCATTGCCGAGGGTAAAAAGCCAAAAGTCACCATATCGGCCAGTGAATCCAGTTCGCCACCAATAGGGGAGCTTACATTGAGAAGGCGGGCAGCAAAACCATCAAAAAAATCAAAAATAGCAGCCAGCCAGATCATGTAGGTTGCCAGAGCAAGCTGTCCTTCAAAAGCAGCAGCCACTCCCACGCAACCGCTGATTAAATTGCAGCAGGTGATGGCGTTCGGAATATGTTTTTTAATATTCAATTAAATTAACCTTGAGTGGTGGAATGACAGAACAGAATGTTAGATGGAGTTCTGTTCTTCATTATTTTAAAAAAGGATTATGTTTCTTTTCGTGGCCTATAGTGGTTTCAGGTCCGTGCCCGCAGTATACGACGGTTTCGTCAGGCAAACTAAATAATTTGCTGCGGATGCTGCGGATCAGGGTATCAAAGTCGCCTCCGGGCAGGTCTGTGCGGCCTATACTCCCCCGGAAGAGGCAGTCGCCGTTAATAACAAAATTTTGCTCTTTATTATAAAAGGCGATATGGCCGGGGGCATGGCCGGGAACAAATAAAACTTCCATGCTTGAATTTCCCAGCATGATGGTATCGCCTTCTTTGATGAAATGATCTGCCTCAGCCGGACGGTATTGAGGAAAGCCATATACCGAAGCATATGTTTCCACTGAACGAAGGGTGGCTGCATCTTCGCTGCCAATATATAATTCCACGCCAAATTTTTCCTTTACCCAGGCATTGCCCAATACATGATCGATGTGGCCATGCGTATTGAGCAATTTAATTACCTTTAACTTTTTAGAGGATACAAAAGCGGCGAGTTCCTCCTTTTCCTCATTGCTATAGCAGCCCGGATCTATAATGACTGCTTCCATGCTTTCTGTATCATGGAGTACGTATGTGTTTTCAGAAAACGGGTTAAAAGTAAAATATTTTATCTCTGTCATGCCTTTTCTTTTTTGCAAAAATGTATGAATAATCTACAATATTCAATAATCTATTGTTTTATTTGGAAGTATGAACGTTGATTATCTTATAATAGGGCAGGGCATTGCAGGCTCTGTTCTTTCTTTTAGCCTCATGGAGGCTGGCAGTAAAGTAATGGTATTAGGTAAGCAGGGGCTTACCGTTTCCAGCGAGGTGGCGGCTGGCTTATTTAATCCTGTTACAGGACGTAAAATGGTAAAAACCTGGAATGCCGATGCTGTTTTCAGCCATATAGAACCCGTGTACCGCCGGATGGAGCAACTTTCAGGGGCTGAATTCCTTTTTTCTGTTCCTATTTACAGACCCTTTACCGATACTGCTGAACAAAACGACTGGTATGGAAAACAGGCGGAACCTGCCTATGCAAATTATATTAAAGAGGTGTTTGATAAACCTCAGCAGCTCCCGCACGTGAAGAACCCTTATGGTGGAATTTTGCTGCAACAGGCGGGCTGGCTGGATATTCCTGCTATGCTTTTGGCATGGAGAAATTATTTGCTTGCAGAAAACAGCTTCCGGGAAGAGACATTTGAAGAAGATAGCCTGCAGGTTTATGAAGATGGCATCAGCTACAAGGATATAAAAGCAAAAAAAATTATTTACTGTAACGGTAACCGGATACTCAATAGCAGGTACTGGAGTTGGGTGCCACTGCGGCCTGTAAAAGGGGAGGTGCTCTTATTGAAATCCGGAGTTGAGCTGGAGTGGATTATTAACCGGGGCGTTTTTTTACTCCCTCTTGGCAATGGTACCTGGAAACTGGGCTCAACATACGACCAGCGTGACCTTTCACTTAGCCCGACTGAGGCGGCTAAACAGGATATGCTGGAAAGGCTGCAAAGTCTTGTTGATATACCATTCGAAGTTATCGGGCATAGGGCTGGCATAAGGCCCGCAACTAAAGACCGGCGGCCGGTGGCAGGAACCCATCCAAAACACAAACCTTTACTTATTTTTAATGGTTTAGGAACCAAGGGTGTAAGTCTGGCCCCTTATTGCGCAGGATCTTTTGTAAATAACCTTCTGCTGAACAAGGAATTGTCACCGGAAATAAATATTGAAAGGTTTTTTTCGTTATCTTAAACAAGAGAAATAAAAATATTACATGCACAAATCGCTGAGATATATACTCCTCCTTATATTTTGCTTTGCAGTTTCATTTGTGGCCGAGGCTCAGCTGGCAAAAAATAAGTTTGGAAAAAACCGCCTTCAGTATAAGGTATTTAACTGGCGCCACTATAGTACAAATAACCTTGATATTTATTTTTATGATGACGGGCAAAAGCTGGCTAAGGTTACTGCTGAATTCATGGAAAATGAGTACGTGCGGATAACGGATTTGCTGGGCTACCAGCCATATACCAAGACCAAGGTTTTCCTTTATAATTCCATTGCCGACCTGCAACAGAGCAATGTTGGCGTAAATGAGAACAATTTTACAGTTGGCGGGCAGACAAACTTTGTGAAATCGCATGTGGAAGTGGCTTTCCCCGGAACACTGGAAAAATTTAAGGAAGAGCTGGTATATGAGGTTTCCCATATGCTTATTATGGATATGATGTTTGGCGGCAGCCTTACTGATATTTTTCAGAATACCTACCTGATGACCCTGCCACAGTGGTTTATTGAGGGAGCATCGCGCTATGTTGCCTATGGGTGGAGTGTGGAAATGGATGATTACATCCGCGATATGCTCAGGGACGGGAAAATGCCTAAAATAAATAAGGTGGAAGGCCATGCTGCAGGAATTGTCGGGCAATCGGTATGGAATTATATTGCTGAACGATACGGACGATCCAGCATTTCGCACATCCTGAACTATACAAGGATAATCCGCAATGAAGAAACCGCCATATCCAATACTTTAGGCGTTCCCTTTAAATATTTTATGGTAGAGTGGAGAAGCTTCTATCATGAAATGGCTGCAGATGCTTTTAAAAATTACAGGGTTCCTTCTGAAGAGCAGATTATAGGAAACAGGCGTAAGGGGAACGGAATTTATAACTCCCTTGCTTTTAGCCCCGACGGGCGTTTTATGGCCTTTACCGAAAATTTCAGGGGCAGGTACAGAATCAGACTTAGAAACCTGGAAACAGGGAAAACAAAAACAGTTTTTAAGAAAGGGTACCGGATTCTTGACCAGGAAACAGATGATACTGTTCCTGTGGTTGCCTGGCAAAATAACGAAACTCTGGGGATAATCGGAGTTGAAAAGGGGCAGTATACCCTGTATCTGTACAGTATTGTTTCAGATAAATCGACCTCACAGGTAATCAGTAAAATTAGCCAGGTAAATGATTTTAAGTTTTCTCCAAACGGGAAAGTAATTGTAATGTCGGCCGAAAAGGAAGGCGAAAATGATATTTATCTTTATAGTATAAGCCGTAACACCTTACGGGCAATTACCAACGATTTATATGATGATGTGAACCCTGCTTTTATGCCGGGAACCAACGACATTATTTTCAGCTCTAACAGAAAGACCGATACACTTAATGCCAATGTGGGGGAGCTGGATGAGATTACCAAAAACTATAACCTCTTTATCTTTAATATTGATACCACCAGGAATATTCTTACAAGAGTAACCAATACCATAAGTAAGGATATAAAGCCTGTGGTAGACTCATTAGGGAATATTTATTACCTGAGCGAGCAAAAGGGTATTTATAACCTGTTTCGCTATAATATGCAGGACAGCCTTTATAAGCAGCTGACTTCTCTTAGTACAAGTATTGAGAATTATGCACTTGATGTGGAGAGAAACAGACTTGCCTATATTGCACTTTATGACGGGGATGAAAAGGTGTTCCTGGAGGAGGATTTTAATCCGCGGACTGAAAACTTTACAGCACCTACTAAAAGGCAGAATACCGTGCAGGCCAGATATGTGCTGCGGAACCTGCAGGGAGGAAGGAACCGGCCGGCATTACCGGCACCCGCAAACCGGCCACCTGCCGCTCTCCTGCCCGATTCACTGAAGCCCGACCTTGGCCTCCCTGATTCCCTTCAGAATGTTTTACCGCCCGATACCCTTGCGGTTGCTGTACCTCCGGATTCTGTACAGCAGGAAGTTGCACAGCAGCAGGAAGCGGAGCCGGCGGAGGTTAATGAGGATACCCGTCCTATAAATACCGACGATTATGTTTTTGATAAGGAAGTGGAGAATGAACAAAATGTTACGCAGGCTCCAAAGCAGGAATCTTTCCTGAGCACTTACCGGAAATTAAGGAGGCAGAATACCCTGCGGGGTCCTTTTGCACATGAGCCCCGCTTTATGGTGAACAGCATGGTTACCTCCCTCGTCTTTGACCCGCTGCGTAGCAGTATTGGAGCCAGCGGCATAGGCTTTGTGCTTGAAGGGCAGATGAATGATATGCTTGAAAACCATAAGATTTATGGCGGAGTAATGGCGATGGCTGATCTCCGGAGCGGGGATTTCTTTATGGAGTATGAATTTCTTAAATACCTGCTGGACTTTAATGTGAGGGTAGATCGCCGGGTGGTAATTCAGCAATTTGATACTGATAAACATAAGTATATATTAAATAAAATACAGGCGGGCGTATCGCTGCCACTGAATGTAAGTACCCGTATTACAGGAGGTCCTTTACTGGCTACTTCCCGCTTTTTGCATATTCCTGCCTCAGCAACTGTAAATACGGGGGCGCGTGACTCCACAGATATGCAAACCTTTTATGCAGGTCTGAACCTTGAAATGGTTTACGACAATACTATTATAAAAGGGTTTAACCTCTATAATGGAACTCAGGCAAAAATTCAGCTCACTCAAATGTCAGGATTGGATGAATCGGCTATGGGATTCGGGAAATTAACCGTGGAAGCTAAAAATTATTTACCTATAAGCCGCGATTTTATCCTGGCCACCAGAGGATATTTTGGAAGCTTTCTCGGGCAGAATCATCCGAGATTTATACTGGGAGGAATGGATAACTGGATAAATCACAGCACGGAAGTTCAGGAAAAAAATGATCCTTTCTTTCCGGAATCAGGCCAGAGTAACAGAAGAATGGTGGATAACAGAAATCTTCTCTTCCATGAATTTGTAACTCCTATGAGAGGATTCAATTTTAATGCTCATAATGGAAAGAATGTTCTTTTATTTAATGCAGAGCTGCGCTTTCCTTTAATTAAATACTTTTACAGAGGTCCTATTTCATCTAACTTCTTCAGGAACCTTCAGGTGGTGGGCTTTTATGATATTGGATCTGCATGGACAGGAGTACCGCCTTTCATGAGGGAAAACAGTATTAATACAGTAGCCAAGTTACCTCCTGAAAATCCATTCAGGGCTGTTATCCAGAATTATAAGAACCCATGGCTGAGCAGCTTTGGCTTTGGGGTAAGAACGGTTCTCCTGGGCTATTATGCTAAGTTTGATGTGGCCTATCCTATGGAAGATTATAAGGTGAGTGACGCCCGCTTTTACCTGACTCTGGGATACGACTTTTAAATGGTTACTTTAGTTTGTAGTAACAGTTAAGGTAAACTTCCCGGTTTTCCTTAGTCAGCTGTTGGGTAATGAAGAAGAAAGGAGAAAAAAACTCCGGGATTTAAAATGTATATAAAAGAGGCTGTTCCGCAGATGATTGCATGGAACAGCCTTTTTTTAGTGTTACAGACATATTTCCTCCTAAGTGCAGGAGTACTTGCGGTTCAATATAAAGCTCTGGCAGTTTGCCGGCACAGGGCGTTTTTTCTACAAGCCCGGTTTTTATAGTTGCATAATTAAAATTAATATTAGTTTTGTAGCAGGCATTTATTAAAATATTTAACATACAGGCATATACAATATGGTAAAATCAATGACAGGGTATGGAAAGGCCCAGGCTGAGCGGAATAATTTGCTGGTAACTGTAGAAATAAAATCGCTTAATTCTAAGTTTCTGGAACTGAACTTTCGTTTACCAAAAGCTTATTCCGAAAAGGAAATGGAAGTAAGAAACCTGTTATCGCAGCAGTTAGAAAGAGGTAAGGTAAATGTAAGTGTGGAGATACAATCAAACGATCCTTCAGAAGCAAAGGTCCAATACAACAAGCCTTTGTTCCTGCAGTATTACCGCCAGCTACAGGAGCTTGCTGAGGCTGCAGATGCTCCTCAGCACGACCTTTTTCGCCTTGCCCTGCAGCAGCCTGATGTAACTAAAATGACGGGCACGGAGATTGATGAAGAAGAATGGAAATTTGTGCTTGGCCTGATTTCAGAGGCTATTGTCGATTGTGATGAATTCAGGAAGCGGGAAGGGGAGAGCCTTAAACAGAAATTAATGGAGTATATTAATGAGATTAAGGAACGCCTGGCAGCAATTGAAGAACAGGACCCGCTGCGGATTGAAGGCACTAAAGAAAGGCTTACAAAAAAGCTTGAAGAGTTGCAGGAAAATGTAAAGCTCGACCAAAACCGCCTGGAGCAGGAACTGATTTATTTTATCGAAAAGCTTGACATCAGCGAGGAGAAGGTTCGTTTGCTTACGCACCTTAATTACTTTGAGCAGGCCTTGCATTCTCCCGAATCGAATGGCAAAAAACTGGGCTTCATTTCTCAGGAGATAGGAAGAGAAATAAACACCATTGGCTCCAAGGCAAATGATGCTCCAATTCAGAAGAACGTAGTAGTAATGAAGGAAGAGCTTGAAAAGATAAAAGAGCAGGTTCTCAACCTTATATAAAGGAAACGCATATAACTTTCTTCAGGCTGACAGACTGAAGCAAAAAAGCTGCTATGGTATGTACCAAAGCAGCTTTTTTGTTTTTCCGGATTTTACCTCAAACCGGCAGCTTTAATCAGGTTTACCTCAGATCAAAGCTGAAAGGAATAGTGTGGTAAGTACGAACATTTTTTGCGCCTTTGCGGGCAGGTATCCAGGCCGGTGCTTCTTTCAGTACCCTGATAATCTCTTTCTCCAGTGCTTTATCAAAGCCCTCTATAATCCGGATGTCGGTTATTCTGCCTTTTTCATCTACCACAAATTTTACAGATACTTTACCTGCCTTATTGCCGGCCACTAAATGGCCCGGGTAGTGTATCTTTTTGTAAAGGTATTCATAAAAGGCCTTTTCTCCGCCAACTGGTTCGGCTGGAATAAGTTCGTAAACAGGCTGATCAGTTTTTTCAGCCCCCGGGGCAGCGGTTTTAAAAAGATCCGTTAAATCCACTTCATCATTTCCGAAGGGCTGGTCAACAGAGGGGATGCTTACTAAAGGATCAACCGTGGTTTTTACCGGCTCTTCTTTCGTTTCCACTATATTGTCAGGGTCAGGAGGGGTTAAGGGTTTTGGAGGAGGGGGAATGTTTACCACCACCATTTCAGGTATGTCTGTATTATGTATAAATATTTCATCGATAGGGGTATCGGTTAAGGGACTTTTGAAGTTCCATTCAAAAGCAGTAATTACCAGGGTGAGGCTGAACACCAGGCCTATACTGAATTTTAAAGAGCTGTTTTTTCTCCAGTCGGTAATTGATGGGTTGGTTGCTGACTTCTCCATAAGTAAAAATAGGTTTGGTTTGATTTAATGTATGAAAAATTCCGCTTAAACCATAATAAATAATATTTAAATTTGATTTTACATATATATTATTATCTTTGTTTTGATGTTACTTAATAAGTAATTGTCCTCTTCATATTCTAAGTAAGTAAAAACCGTCCCTTTTCGGGCGGTTTTTTTTGTGATACAACGGGAGGAACAGTCCAAAAAAAATCCCCTGCTGATTTCCATCTGCAGGGGATTTTTTAAAAGTATATTAAATCAGGTGCATTAGTTATTCAATTTGAACATAACAGGTATTACCATCCGTACTTTAACAGGACGACCTCTTTGTTTTCCGGGGTTCCACTTGGTTAGCTTAATAACCCTTTCAGCTTCTTCATCGCAACCGGCGCCAATACCTTTAACAGTTTTAACTTCAGATACTTCTCCATTAGTGCCAACAACGAACTGAACGTATACACGACCCTCAACACCCATACGGTTTGCCTGGGAAGGGTAGCGGATGTTCTTACCTAAGAACTTGTAGAACTCTTCCATGCCACCTTCAGGAGTCGGATTGTCTTCAACCACTTCAAATATCCTGTCAACAGGTTCTTCTGAGGGCATCCCTACAGTAGTTTCAGAGAAATCAAACTCTTCAACTTTAGCTTCTTCTTCAATTTCGAGTTCAATCTCAATTTCAATCTCTTCATTAATTTCTTCCTCAGGAACCTCTATAATTTCAGGCTGCTGAATTTTTGGTGGCGGTGGTGGTGGTTGTATAGTCGCCGGGATGTCCATAATTTCTTCAAACTCGTCCCGCATTACCGTTAACTCTACCTGCTCAACAGTTTCGTAACTTTTCCATTCAAAAGCCACGATCACCAATAACATACTGGTAACCAAACCTATGGCAAAGAAAAGGTTTCTTTTGCGGGTAAGGTCGGCATCAGGGTTTTTCTTTAATTCCATTTTACCTCCGTTGTATAAAAATAGTTCTTTATTATATTACAAAATTATTCCACTAAAAGTTGCCTAAATTAAATGAATTATTTCGAATAGTGCAAGGGGATCAAAATTTATACACTATAAAAAAAAGGCCTAATCCAATAAGGCAACCAACGGAATCAGCTACAATATCTGCCAGTTCAAAGCTCCTTCCCGGTATAAATTGTTGAATAATCTCAATAATAATACCATATACAATTCCTGTTATCACCGAAATTTTCAGAGCATACTTTCGCAGGTACACATAAGCATACTGTTTGCTGAGGCCAACAATCATTAAGAACACCAGTACCGAAAAGATAAAGAGATGAGCTATCTTATCTAAACTCAGTAATTCATCCCACAGGCTGGTGGAGGGCATGTTTTCACCCGGAGTCAGGGTTAATAACAAAATGATGACCATCCAGAAAATGGTGAAAACATTATACCTGATAAACATATAGGGAAATATTCCTTTGTTTAACTGCTCCTTTACTGTCCTGTTACCTCTTTATATTCAGCAGCACTTAGTAAATTATCTATTTCGGATTCGTCTTCAATGGTAATTTTTATCATCCAGCCTTTGCCGTATGGGTCGGAGTTAACAAGTTCAGGTTCGCTTTCCAGGTCTTCATTTACTTCACTTACAGTTCCGGTAAGGGGCATAAAAAGATCTGAAACAGTTTTTACCGCTTCCACTGTTCCGAATATTTCTCCATGCTCAACAGATTCTCCTTCTGTTTCGATTTCTACAAACACAATATCGCCGAGTTCGCGCTGTGCAAAGTCTGTAATTCCCACAGTGGCAATATTACCTTCGATGCGAACCCATTCATGGTCTTTTGTGTACTTTAATTCTTCTGGTAATGTCATAAGTTTATTAGGTTTTAATCAAAAATACATTGGTTTTCCTGATTCCAAAAATTATTGGGTAATATTATACCTTACCTGTACTCCAAAACTTGTTTGTGTGTTCCTGAATGATGTCTGCACAAGAGGATCATTCACACTGGAGTTGTAATACATCATAAGGCTTAACTGTTGATTAATAGTATAGTTAACTGTCGGGTTTAACTGGAAGCTTACATTTCCATTGGTAATATCATCCGGTTCATCAAATTTGCGCTGGATAATCTGGTTCCTCATAATTGTAAGGCCCATTTTGAAGGCAATATCATTCTTCAATATTATTTCCCTGCCCCTGGAGCGGAACGGCAGCTTAAAGTTTGCGGTGGTATAACTGAAATCAATCCTTACATCACGCTTGCTTTGCTCCGTAAGCTGGGTGTTGGAAAGGTTCAGTGCCAGGTTACGCTCTTTATTATAACTTATATTGGTGCTGAGTCTCTTTTTAGTACGAAGGCTTACTCCTATCAATGGTGCAAACTGCTCTGTAATTACCACCTGGTTTGCCACATACAGCGGCACAAGGTTATTGGTGCCCTGTTCTGCATTGGTGCGTGTGTTATCCGCAGAAGTATAGCGCTCCACATTTCTGTCCAGCGATATTTTCTCTGCCTCCCCCTGGTATATTAAAGAGTTGTTATAGTTATTTACCGAATACCTGGAAACATAGCCGTGGGTAATGGTAAAAGCAGAGAACCTTTCTTTTATGGCAGGTAATTTTGCCAGACCGGCGTAATCCACTCTCCAGTTCGGCAGCGGAATACTCGGGAACGGAGACAGCTTAACCTTATCAGGGTCTTTACCCGAATAGGCAGCAATGAAGGCCGGAATCAGGGCATCCTGAGAACGTTCGGTAAACTCACCCTGCCCTGCATTTGGCAGCTCTCTCAGGCGCCTTAAAATATCAAAGCGATACTGTGCAAATTTTTCAAATGCCTCAGAGCCGTTATTGTCCAGCCTTTTGTCAAATGCCGTGGCAAGCGTATTGAAGGATATGCTGTAATTACCGCTTCTGGAAGGAGTAAGGGAAACATATTCTCCCTGGCCAATAGAGTCGTAGCGGAAAATTTCCTGGTAATTAGCTGTTTTGTTTTTTTTCAGGTCCAGCTGGATCCTGAAATCATTCAACGGTTGCACATCTCCTCTTATGTCGAAGCTCTCGCCATCGGCCTGTGTAAAAGGAGTGGTTAACTGGCTTGATTCCACCAGCCATTGATTTTCTGCTGCAGCAAAGCGTATTCCAGGGTCCTGGCTCCCTAACAGGAACGGAATGCCCGGAGCTACAAAAGAAGAGTCAAGACCGAACAGAAAAGCTCTTTTCTTAAAGCCAGGCAGCATAGTGCCCTGGGTTCGCTGGTAATTTACGTTAACAGACCTTACAGCCATCAGGAACCTTACAATTCCTTTTGCTGCCCCCAGGCCCTGGTTAGCAGGCTCTTCCTTTGTCTGTCCGTTCTGTCCCGGCCTTTGGCCCGGGCGCTGTGGCGCCTGTGGTCTTCCCTGGCGCTGACTTTCATCATTAACCTTTTTAAGATAGCCCACCCTGTTATAGAGTTTTACAAGGTCTAATTTTCCGCTGGCATTATAGGTCCGGTTATTCTGAATGGTATTACCAAACTCTTCCTGCTGCCTTATGTCAACGGAGCCTGCTGTCCAGTTATAGCCTGTTTCATAACGGGTTTCAGCACTTATCCAGTTAGTAAGCGGAAACTTATCAAAAGGAAGGCGGTACGTAAGACCAATGGTCTGGTCGAAGTGTTTCATCCGGCCCAGGTTTGTAAGGTTATAAGCCACCGAGTCACGTTTAATGTCTGAGTCTATAGCTCCTGCAGGTTCATCAATAATTGCATTCGCTCTTGCATTATAGTCCAGCATTAAAGAGTTGGTAAGGCTCCAGCGCATACTATATTGCCTGTTCATGGTAAACAGCTTTTCGAACTGCAGGTCTTCCTGAGGGGTAAGGTCTGCATTGCGGAGCTGCCTCATCTGGTAGCGGCGGTCAAGATCCCAGCGGACTGATATGTTCGAAGGCTTAAGGGTAAAGTTAAAATCCTTTAGCCATTGCAGGTAAGGCGAATTAAGCGACTCTGCATTGGCAAAGGGCTGAATAGGGTTTACCTCCGGGGTGTAGTTATAGCCTATTGCTCCTTTGTAGGTTTTGAGTTCGTAGTTCGCAATTTCCCAGCTGGTATTTACCACATCGCTATATGCATAGGTTAGTGAAAAATTTTCAGGCGAAATTAAAGTTGGTGTTTTACCTTCCTTCGGCGTAAGCCTGAGGTTGGTAAAGTTTATACTCCTTCGGGTGCCCCTGTTTTGGGTAATAAATCTATAGTTATCTCTTTCCTCATCTGTTTCAAAAGATTCCAGGGTAGAGGAAAGAGGAAGGTCCGGGCTCGCCGGATCAAAATAAGGGGTGGAAATACTTTTTTCAAAAGATACAAACATAGGCAATTGCAGTCTGGAGTTTTCCGGAAGGAATTTCTCCAGAGCAATATTGGCAGCCACATCATACGACAGCAATTCCTCCCGTGTACGCTGGCTTACCTTATCGCTTATATTACCAAAACCTACCGATGTGTAGCGGGTACTTGCAGAGATATCTGCAAGGTCGGCCAGGCGGGTATTCATACGGGCATTACCTGCCCAGCCTGCTCGGCGGTCAAAGTCTGTTACCCTTAATTCATTGGCCCATATACAAACCGATTTTGAGCTTTTATCATCATTAACAGTATTCGGGTTCCGGACACCTATCATCATGCTTACGATGTTGCTCATTTCCGGATTTCCTTTTACATAGATGTTGTGTTTTCCTGACTGGCCACCGAAACGGGCATCTAAAGGTCTGTTCTGGCGGTTTCTTAAGGCTTTAAGCTGGTACAGTTCATCAAGGGCAATATCTATTTCATTTTCTGCAGGCCATATTTCAGCAGGGTTAGTGGATCCGGCAGGAGTTATCTTTAACGGGATTTCCACTTCGTAATAGTTTTCTGTATAGTCATAGCCCAGGCGAAGGAAGGCTGTTACCTCGTTATCATTTACAAAAGAGCCATTGTCTGCGTGTGCATGGAGCAGCATTTTTATGGTTCCGTAATTGATCAGGTCGAGCGATACGTTTTTATAAACCGCACGTGCATCTTTATTGGGCAGGTCATCCACACAAAGCTGGATAGACTGCTCGTTTACCCGTACATTCTGGTTATAAGCAGTATTGTCGCGGTCGCGGATAAAGCCCGGAGGGATTACATATGGAATAGAGCCCCCGTTTGCAATTCCATTGTCTTCGTAGCTGACGGCGGTAACCACAAAGTTTGAAGGATCATAATCTTTTTTCTCGCCGATTCCGTCAGGTAAAAGGTCCTGCTGGAATTTGCGCCACTGGCTTCCCACTAATTGCATTTTTGCAAAACGAAGCAAAACAGGATCTCTGAAGCCTGTGAGATAGGTTCTCATAAAACGGATAGACTTAAAGTCTGTAATTCCTCCGTAAGTAGTGTTTGGGTTCCTGATTGGAATCCTGAAAAGGTACCAGGTGGCAGGGGTGGTACTGTTTGTAGGGGTGGCTGTAACCTTATCCACAATATGGTTCCTGCCTACCTCCATATTGCCGGGCTGCAGGTTCAGTACATATTCGTAGTAGGCCTCCAGGTCATTGATGGTATTGTCTTCATTCAGGTCTTCATTATCCGGTGTGGATTTACTTGGTACGGTAAAGCCGGAATTACCGGAATTAATAGGAGTGTTACCTTCCTGATTATTAAAGTTTTTGTATCGGGTAATTACGTTTGCATCACGTGCAGTTAATTCCTCGCTTACAAAAGGAGAGAAATTATCTGCAGAGGGGTCCTCTTCGGCAAGCGTTCTGGCTGTGCCCGTTAAGGAATTGATGAAGTCACGGAAGTAGGTGCGTTCAGCATCGTTGCGTAATCCGTCCATACCCACATCCTGGTTGAGGCGGGCTTCGGGGTCTACAGCGAAGGCGTTGTTCAGGTACTGTTTGGTAGTTACGCGGCCCCAGGCATTTGTTTCCACCTCAGGAGTATTTTCAGGGGTAGGGGGGAGGCCATTTTCAAAACCATGGCGCTTGTCTTTGATGTAGTCTTCAGATATACTGCCCAGGTTAAATACCAGCTTACCTCCGGAGCCTTCGTTGGTAATATTATACTCCTGGAAAGCTTCATTACGGCCGTTTTCACCGCTGATGAAGGGGTCCATCATCCAGAACTCCAGGTATTCAATATTGGTCTGGTCAAAATCGACATTGGAAGTAATAGCCCTTGTAATACCTCCCCAGTTCAGTTCCGGGTTGGGCAGGGTACCATCACTTCTGAGGTTCGGGTTATAATTATAAGATCCCCTTTCTGCGGGGAAGTAAGCCATGTCGAATATTAATTCATTAGGGTTATAGGTTCTTACATCTCTTTTAAAGATTTCCTGCTGCGATACAGGTCTGAAGTAGTGGTTCTGCATCCTCTCCTTATTCAGGTTTGGTGCATAGCGGCTCCTGTCCCTTTCGTTGTAGAAAATATTATCCACCACATACCAGGCAAGCTTAGCTCTTCTGTACCCGAAATCCAGCTGGTTTGCGCCCGCCTGGCCAAAGAAGAGGTTGTCTGCAGTTTCCGGTGTGGCAGCCATGTTCCATGTCGATATGGAATTGGACAGGCTGTAGGTGGTAATAGCAGCTTCAAAATCATCGATATAAGAGGTGCCTTCGCCGGTAACCACGTTCGATGTACCGGGGACCATCTGAGCAAACTCAGCATTCAGCGCAAATGTCGACAGCTCTTTTGTCTGGATCAGCGGAATCCTGTCCACCATTCGGGTAAGGAAGCGGGAATCTTTGCGGTAGTTCAGGTCGAGGCCCCATTTGGTGTTCTTCGTGGGTTCATCGCCAATGTTTACCCTGGTAACAAGCGGCAGTTCATTCAGGTAAAGGAGCGTGCCGCCTATGCTGAAGTCTTCATTAAAAATGTAGTCGAACTGTGTTCCCAGAAAACGGCGGGTCTGGAAATTGAGCAGCGAAGCTTTTTCAAATGAGATGGTAATCTTTTTCCCTGAATTAGTTATTCCTTCGTTCAGCAGGCGAACACGGCCAAAGTTGTAATCGACCTGGTAATCGACTCCTTCGGTAAGCGGAATATTGCCGGCCATTACCCGTACAGAACCTTCGGCAATGTTAATGCCCGGCAGGGCAATTTCATTGGTGGATCCTGCAGAGTAGCTGCCTGTAAGGAAATACTTATTTTTTGATACTACCTGTTCGGCCTGGTTTTGGGTGGTGTTGTAAAGGGTATCGTATACATAGCGGTTTATAAGGGCCTGTTCATTTTCCTCAAACTGGCTGGCCAAATGGCTCCCGAAAGGCTCTGTAACCGGGAAGATGATGTTGCCCCTTTCCAGGTTGATTGTGATACCTTCTATAAAGTCAAAGTTTCCGTCCGGCTGAGGGTCGTTCGCCTGGTTAAGCTGGTCGAGGCCCAGGACCCTTACTAATGGGATATTATTGGTGTTGGCACCTTCCTGCAGGTTGGGGTTATCTACTGTAGAGCGGTCGTCGCGGTATAAAATACGAAGCTCAAATCCTTCGCGGCTTACCTGGCTGGCATTAAGGTTGTAGATGTTTTTCATCATCAGGTCCCAGGTGGGGATGGCGGTATTGATTGTGTTCGGCCGCAGCATCTTCATAAATATAATGTCCGATGCTTCCCTTTCCTGATAATTTTCCGTGAGCTCACCAACCTGGTAGCGCTGCCCGTTAAAAGTATATTCATAGGCTACAGCCAGGGCTTCATCATTCTGGAGCTGGCGGTTCAGGGAGAGGTAACCTAATACGGAGTTGAACGTATATTCACGGGCATCGAGTTTACGGGCACTTTTTATAACCACATAATCGGTATTATTAATAAGACCGGCAGCATCCAGTGCACCGTTTATCTGATCGATGCTCCTGAGGTCAGGATTGTTTTTTAAATTATTAAAGAGGCCGTTTGCTTCGTTCCGGTTAGGCCCCGGCTGAAAGCCTGCTCCCCTGACAAAATCATTTGCAGGAAGCCTGGCATTTTCCGGCTCACCTTCGCCAAGGTCTGCAAAAGCAGCCACATTGCGGAGTGTCTGGGTGTCGTTATTACGGTTTACCACATACACTTCAAGGCGGGTAATATTAACGCCGGAGGTAACCTGCGGTAACCTGCTCAGCCACTGTCCCGGTCTTATACCATAATTGTCGCGGAAGAAGTGCCCCATAAAAAAGTGGCGGTTATTGTCGTATTCAGATGCCCGTACAGAGAAAGTGCTGGACTGGGAGCCGTTTTCTATTACTACAGCATCTGTTTCGCCTCTCTGGGTAGTGGCTACCCCTGTAATAAATAATCGGCCGAACTGAAGCTGAGTTTTAACCCCGAAAAGGCTCTGGGCTCCACTCATAAGGGAGTTGCGCACCGGAAGGCTTACGTTGCCGAGTTCAATTTTTTTAATAATCTCTTCTTCAAATCCGGTGTACTCTACCCTGAAGTTGTTTTCAAAGTCAAATGAGTTATTGCTGTCGTAGTTAGCGGTAACCCTTAACTTTTCCCCGATTTCGCCAACTACGTTCATATTTATCTGCTGGTCGAACTGGAACTGGTTCCTTCGCTGGGCACGGATAGGGAGGGCAGGATTTTCCACCCGGTCAAAACGCGCGCCAAAGTCCAGGTTTACAAAGCCATTTGGGCGGATGTTAACAAAACTCCCGCCGAATATTCTGTCAAAAAGAGGGCTGGTGTAAATAGGAGGAATAAGGCTCCGGCCGCTTACCGGACTTTCGCCGTCGAGACCGGCCGACTGGTTTTTCCAGTAATCGCGGATGGTTCTCTGGCGCATATAATTGTTGTACTCCTCCAGGCTCATGGTAGTTACCGGCCTGTAGCGCACATCTCCCAGGTTTTCATAAATGGTATAATTTAATCCTGTATCTATTTCCACCTCCATAGAGGTGTTAGGGGAGGGGTACAGCGGCGATTGGGAGGTCCGGCTGCTGAATGGATCACCGTGGCGGTCCACTGGCTGAAAAGTTGGTCTTTTGCCTGGCTTATATGGCACCCTGGTGGTATCGCCGGCAGTAGTGTCCGGTGGAGTAACCTGCTGAAACCCAACATAGGTATAGGCTTTAACCGGTAACATACCAAAGATTCCGGACAGGAGCCCCATGATAATAGCCAGAAAGTATCTGTTGAATTGAGTGTTTGCCCTTAGTATCAAAGCTAATGCTGTTGAGTTATGAGTTTTTCAACGCCAGTTTAATCAGTTCTTCCAGCGTTGTGGGGGTACCCTGCCTGCTTTTCAGGATTGTATCCAGATTTTTTTCAGCTACACTCCGGTTAATACCAAGTGTTACTAAGGCGGATAACGCTTCATTCCGGACTGTATTGTGTGCAGGAGCAGAAGTACCTGAAGATGAGGCAGGACTTTCGGCTTTTTTCATTTTATCTTTCAGTTCCAGTATAATGCGCTGGGCTGTTTTTGCACCAATTCCCTTCACACCCTGAATGGTTCTTACCTCTTCATTGGCAATGGCCTGGTGGAGTTCTTCAGGGTTTAAGGAGGATAGGATCATGAGTCCTGTGCCGGGGCCGACACCATTAATAGAGATCAGATCCAGGAACATGGTTTTTTCACTCAGTTCCCTGAAACCATAGAGCGTATGAGCATCTTCCTTAATATGTAAATAGGTGAAGAGGCGGCAGCTCTCTCCATCCTGTAAAGTGGTGTAGGTATGAAGTGAAATCTTCACTTCATACCCTACGCCCTGTACTTCAATTATTACCCTTGTGGGGTCTTTATAAGTTAACTTACCCTGCAGGTATGCTATCATAATACTGGTGCTGTTTTTTTAACGTGCATCTGGGCATCCACAACTGCAATGGCTACAATGTTAATAATTTCGCGCACCGAGCTTCCGAGTTGCAGAATATGTACAGGTTTCCCCATACCCATCAGGATCGGCCCTATTGCTTCGGCACCACCTATTTCCATTAATAATTTATAAGCAATATTGCCTGAGGCCAGGTCAGGGAATACTAAGGTGTTAGCCCCTTTGTCTGCAAGCATCGAGAAAGGATACATTTCCTGCTGTAAAGCGGTGTCCAGAGCAATGTTAGCCTGTATATCACCATCAATAATCAGGTCAGGGTATTTTTCTTTTACCATTTTCGTGGCCAGCGCCGTTTTTTCCGGTACATTCCCTTTCGATGATCCGAAGTTAGAATACGAAAGCACTCCGATACGTGGGGTGAAGTCGAAGAACCTTACGCCTCTTGCGGTAAGTGTAATAATATCAGCCAGCTCTTCCGCATCCGGATCACGGTTAACGGTGGTATCGGCAAAGAAGTAGGTACCGCGCTTGTTCAGCACAATATACATACCTGCCACTCTTTTAACTCCTTCTTCCACACCCACTACCTGCAGGGCAGGAGCTATGGTTCTCGGGTAATCTTTAGTAAGGCCGGAAATAAAGGCATCGGCTTCGCCGTGCTCGAGCATCATGGATCCGAAGTAGTTCCGGTCCTGCATCAGTTTCCGGGCGTCGTACATGGCAAGGCCTTTCCGCTTCCGCTTCTCAAACAGCTTTTTAGCGTATTTCTCCACCCTTTCTGCCTCTGCCGGGGCCGCAGGGTCAATAATCAGGCAGTCGCTCAGCTCCAGCTTGTTATCTTCGGCAAGCTGTACAATTTTTTCCTTATTGCCCAGGAGGATAGGAATACCTATTTTTTCATCCTGTACCACCTGTGCTGCCTTCAGGATCTTGATATTATCTGCTTCGGCAAAAACAACCCGCTTTGGATTTTTCTTGGCCTGAGTAATCATGCGCGACATCAGTTTCTGGTCAATGCCAATTCTTTCCTGCAGCTGCACATTATACTCTTCCCAGTCAGTAATTTCATTACGGGCAACCCCACTTTCCATGGCTGCTTTGGCCACTGCAGGAGAAATAGTGGTAATCAGGCGCGGGTCCAGCGGTTTAGGGATAAGGTAATCTTTTCCGAAAACAATAGTGGAATCGCCATAAGCCTTGTTAACCATTTCAGGAACAGGCTCTTTAGCCAGTTTTGCAATAGCATATACGGCAGCCAGTTTCATCTCTTCATTTATTGCCGTAGCTCTTACATCCAGAGCTCCGCGGAATATGAAGGGGAAACCTAAAACGTTGTTCACCTGGTTAGGATGGTCGGAACGGCCGGTTGCCATAATAATATCCGGGCGCGCATCCATAGCCAGCTGGTATGGAATTTCAGGGTCCGGATTTGCAAGGGCAAACACAATCGGATCTTTCGCCATAGACCTTACCTGGTCCTGGTTTATAATATTGCCTGCAGATAATCCAATCAGTACATCAGCGCCATTCAGGGCATCGGTAATCGTTTTAGCATCGGTGCGGGCAGTGGCAAACTGGCTTTTAATTTCGTCAAGGTCACCGCGGTCCTGGCGGATTACCCCTTCCTTGTCGCACATTAATACATTTTCCCTGCGTGCTCCCAGTGACAAATAAAGTTTGGTACAGGACACCGCCGAAGCACCGGCGCCACTTACTACAATCTGTACGTCTTCAATTTTTTTACCCACCAGTTCAAGGGCATTGAGGAGAGCGGCAGACGAAATGATGGCGGTACCATGCTGGTCGTCGTGCATAACAGGGATTTTCATCCGCTTTTTCAGCTCCTGCTCAATTTTAAAGCATTCAGGGGCTTTAATATCCTCAAGGTTTATACCGCCGAATGTAGGTTCCAGAGACCGGACAATCTCAATTATTTTATCCGGATCTTTTTCGTCAATTTCAATGTCGAAAACATCAATACCTGCAAATTTTTTAAAAAGCACTCCTTTTCCTTCCATTACAGGTTTAGATGCTTCAGGCCCGATATCGCCAAGACCAAGCACAGCAGTACCATTGGAAATAACAGCTACAAGGTTTCCTTTGGCTGTATATTTATATACATCGTCTTTATTGGCAGCTATTTCCTTGCAGGGTTCAGCAACTCCGGGGGAGTAGGCAAGTGCAAGGTCGAGCTGGGAACTCAGCATTTTTGTGGGCACTACTTCTATCTTCCCGGGCTGCCCCTGGGTATGGTAATTTAAGGCGTCTTCTTTTCTTATTTTGATCGACATAAAAAATTTAGCTTAACTATCCGGTGGATATAATTTTACAATTTACAAAAATAAAACTTATTCTCTTTTTTATGCAGGTATAAGGTTCTCAAATTGTTAATTTGTGGTTCCTGTTCCTGCCGGTTCCTGATTTTCCCGTGCACTGGCGTTATTAGCGGGCGCTTTAGCCTCTCCTGCCTTAAAGGTCCATAAAATAGCTTCAAGTTCGCGGATGGGGTTCCGCTTGTTTTTGCCGGGGGCATAGGTAAAGCCTTCAATATAATACAGGCGGTTGGTAGCTTCGTCTACAAAGGTATAGCTCAGGAAGGGACCGCCCATTACCATATTATTCAGGCGCCACAGGCCACGGGTTTCAACCGCAAAGCTGCCGTTAAAGTTAATCCGTTCCATATGAACGGGGGCATCAGGCTCTGTTTTTAAATAGGTGGTACTGTCGTTACCCCAAATGCTGGGTTGCGCAAACTCCTGGCGCAGCTTAAGAATATTTTCCTTCTCAAAAACATCTTCGTTTTCGTACTCTTTATATCCCACCCATATATTTTTATCCACCTCAGGGTCGAGCAGGCGTATCCATATAAAGTTCTCCTTCTCAATGGCTACCTCATATCCTACAGGAAACTCCATCCAGAAGCCGTGTTTCCTTTGTACATACTGAGAAATTTTTTTGTTTGGTCTTCCTGTAAAAAGCCTTTTGCTTAGCCTGTTGCGTTCGAATTCGTGGAAATAATTGAATAGTCTGTTTTCATTGTTATTAAGCTTCTCTAAAAGCTCCTCTTCTGTCTGCCCGAAAAGGTGCAGTACTTTTTGTCCGCGGGCATACTCATTTTCCAGGGGGAACATGAACATATCCGGATTCTTCTTCATTTGGTTTAAAGAATTTTCGGTAAAATAGGTGCGAAGGAGCCGGCTGTCCCTGCTGTTATCCTGTATGGTGGTTACAAAAACAATGTTAGGATAATGCTTCATAAAACCCTTGAAATGGCGCGGGCTGGTATAGCGGACTTCAAATGCAGATTCAGGCTGGGGTAGTCCCGGAATGTCGGAACCGTAAATTTCCCTGATTTTTTCTCCCAGTTCCGACTCCCACTGGGTGGAATCCATAACCACCAGCAGCTCATTGGCGACAGAGCTTGCCAAAGGAAGGTTCGCTTCATTCTCTGTCAGCTTTTTAGTGTCGCAGGACCATTGGAAGGAGGCAAGGATTAAAAGAAGGAGATACCAGTTTTTTCTCATTATTGAAATCAGGTTAAGATAGCAAATGTACTGTTTTATTAACGGTATAATTACCGCAATTATTAAAAATGAAAAAGAGATAGAATCTCTAAAATAAAAAAGCTTTGTTGCGTAAACAACAAAGCTTTTTTATTTATAATTTATTTGCAGGATAATTTCTTTTTAATTTGAAATTATCAGCTTTTGTCCGGCTTTAATATTGTTGGAGGTAAGATTATTCAGCGCTTTAATTTCTGCCACGCTTACTCCTCCATGCTTCTTAGATATTTCCCAGAGAGTATCTCCCGGCTGTACATAATATACCTTTGAACCATTTACCGCTACCGGTTTGCTTTTAGCTTTATCGGCTTGTGCCAGTTGGTTATTGATAGATGCTTTTTGCTTTGGAGTAACATAAATGGTCAGGTCCTGTCCTACACGTATAGTATTTCCCTGTATGCGGTTCCAGTGGCGGATATCTTCCAGGCGAACATCATGCTTTTCCGCTATCCTGCCCAGATAATCGCCGCTGCGTACCCTGTATGTTATTTTTTCGCGGTTATAGGTGCTGCCGGCTTCATTACGGGTAAAATATTTTTTTGCCTCCTCATTTTTCTCTTCAACAGAAGCAAATATTTCTTCTTTCTGAACAGCCATGGCTGCATAAGCATGAGAAGGTACCTTTAAAACATATTTGCCTGCATCTTCCGGTACCGCATTTCTGATGAGCTCAGGGTTCAGGCTTGAAATTTCTCCCGGGCAGAGGTTTAACTTTTCTTCCAGTACAGGGAGGCTCATAAAGCGGTCCATATGTACGGTGTCTACCTTAACCAGGCGCTGGTATTCATATTCCTCCAGGAAAAAATTGTGCTCCTCAAGGTGATTCATCAGGTAAGTGATGGCAGCAAACTGGGGAACATAGGAGCGGGTTTCCCTTGGAAGGTGCTCATAAACTTCCCAGAATCCGTTTTGGTATCCGGATTTACGGATGGCCTTACGAACGTTTCCCGGACCTGCATTATAAGCAGCGAGGGCCAGTTCCCAGTCGTTAAACATACCGTATAATTGTTTCAGGTACTTGCAGGCTGCCTCAGTGGCCTTTTCAGGGTCCATGCGCTCATCTACAAACCAGGAGCGGTCGAGGCGGTAAATACGGCCGGTAGCCGGCATAAACTGCCACAGCCCTGCAGCCCCGGCACGGGAAATTGCTTTTGGATTCAGGCCTGACTCCACAATTGCCAGATATTTCAGATCGTCGGGCATATTGTGCTTTGCCAGGTACTTCTCAAATAAAGGAAAATACACCTGTAAGCGTTTTACGACCATGCGGGTATAATCGCGGTCGCGTATGGCAAAGTAATCGATAAAAGCTTTAACACGGGGGTTAAAGGTAATATCGATCTGGTTGTTCATACACGAGATACGATCTTCAATAAGGTCGTAACCCGGGTCCGGAACATGCTCGTAAAATGGTCTTTCTACTTCTACAAATGAAACCAGCGAGTCGGGAATTTGCATCTCTTCCTCTTCCTCCTGGGCCTTAGCTGCCGGCCCGCTACAAATAAACAATGCAATTACGCAGAGAAAGCGTAAGGTGTTCCAACGATTCAATTTCCGGGATACAAGTTTCATACAGGTGTAAAATAAAAGACTCAGGTTTCCATCATATATTTTGAGAAGGCAAATAATTCATCCTCTTTAAAGGCACTTGCAACCACCTGTAAGCCTATTGGCATGCCGGCAGAGTCTTTCCCGTTCGGAATAGAAATTGCAGGCAAACCGCATAAATTAGCCTGAACAGTATACAAATCGGCCAGGTACATTTCCAGCGGATCTGCCGTATGTTCGCCTAACTTAAATGCAGTAGTAGGCGTGGTGGGCATTATAATAAAATCATACGAAGACAATAATTCATCTGTTGCGTCTTTGATGAGTCTTCTTACTTTTTGCGCTTTTGTATAGTAGGCGTCGTAATAACTGGCGCTCAATACAAAGGTGCCCAGCATAATCCTTCTCTTTACTTCCGTTCCAAAACCTTCGCTGCGCGTTTTCTTGTACATTGTTTCAAGATTGACAGCGTTAGTTGAACGGTACCCATACTTAACGCCATCGAAGCGGGAAAGGTTTGAACTTGCCTCGGCAGTAGTTAAAATATAATAGGCAGGAAGTACATAGTCGAGCAAAGGAAAATCAACTGCTTCCACCGTATTTCCCTGGTCTCTGAGCCACTGAAGCTTTTGCTCCACACTTGTTTTAATTTCTTCGTTAAGCCCTTCTCCCTCCAGTGTATTGCGGAAATAAGCAATGCGGTAAGGCTGGTCTTTTTTCTGAAGCTTTTGAGAATAGGCAGGTACCTCACTTTGTGAGACAGTGCTGTCGAACTCATCCTTACCGGCAATTACTTCAAGGGTAAGGGCGTTATCTTCGATGGATTTAGAGAAAATACCTATAGAGTCAAAAGACGATGCGTAGGCAACCAGGCCATATCGCGAGATTCTTCCATAGGTAGGTTTTGAGCCAATAATTCCGCAGAAAGCAGCAGGCTGGCGCACAGAGCCACCTGTATCTGTTCCTAAAGAAACAAGGCACATATCGGCCTGTACAGCAACTGCCGACCCTCCTGAAGAGCCACCGGGAACACGGCTGTTATCTGCAGCATTCAGCACAGGACCAAATGCAGAGTTTTCATTGGAAGAGCCCATTGCAAACTCATCGCAATTCTGGCGGCCAATTACAATAGCATCTTCCTTAATGAGGCGCTCTACAGCTGTTCCGTTAAACTGGCTTTTGAAACCTTCCAGGATATTAGAGCCGCACTGCAGGCCATGATCTTTATGACACAGCACATCCTTCAGGCCAATGACCATTCCCGCCAGTTTGCCGGCGGTACCTTCAGCAATCTTTTTGTCTACCTGTTTTGCATGTTCACGGGCCTCACCGGCGTAAACATCAAGAAAGGCATTCAGGTGTTTATTATCTTCAATGTTCCGGAGGTAGAACTCCACCAGTTCACGGCAGGAGGTTTCTCCTTTTTTTATTGCTTCTTTAATTTCGGAGAGAGAGGAATAAGCTTTCAAAATTACTTTTGGTTTGATTGAATGTCGTTTGAAGTTGTAGTTGTATTAGCCCTGTTCTTTGGCTTGTCATTTACACTGTCTTCAAGCTCGTCGGTAATTTCCCGGGTAGCATCTTTGAACTCCCTTATACCACGGCCCATACCACGTGCCAGTTCCGGTATTTTTTTTGCCCCGAAAAATATCAGGATTACCAGGATGATAAGAAGGATTTCATAGCCTCCCATGTTCAGGAATAATAATAAAGTTTGCATAATCTCTCTTTATTTAATGTATTTGTAAAATTACATATTTATTGGTATTGCCCAAACCATTAGGGCTATCTATTTGTAGCAGAAGCGAATCCTTTTTCCAAAAGTTCAACAATTCAGGTCCTGTTTTTTCTGTTTTGAGGAAATCTGCGAATTGTCCTGGTTGAGTTTGTTGTTGATGAATCTCTGAATTTAAGGGAATCCTTTGGTTTTATTCTGTTTAAGGGGTATTATATAGCTGAAATTCAGGAGAATAGTCCGGTGTTTCCGGGGCTTCTGAAAAAAGACTGCAAGTGTGTGCGGAATCTTACGTGGAAGGTTTTCTCTTACTATTGTTTAATTTTTGTATAGCCACTGCTCAGGGTCGAGCTTCTGGTTGTTTTTCCATATTTCGAAGTGTAACTCCGATACGCCTTCGCTGCTGGTGTAAACTGTGCCCAGTACATCTTTTGCTTTTATGTTTTGTAGTGGCTCCACCTTTACCTCTTTCAGGCGGGCATATACGGTAAAGTACTGCCCGTGCTGTACCATTACCACGTTATTCATGCCTGGCATAAAGAAAACGCGGCGTACCTGACCGTCGAAAACAGCCCTTACATTTTCATTTTCTTTGGTCTGGATCTCTACTCCGCTGCTTTCCAGCTTTACCTGCTTATATACCTGGTGCTCACCAAATTTAGTGGAAACGAAGCCGGATGATACCGGCCATAGCAATTTGGTGCGGGTTCCTTCGAAGGAAGTGCTGATGGCTGTAGCCTCCGGCGTCATAGGCACAGCACCTGCTGTAGTGGCAGTTGTTGTTTTGTTCTTACGGGCGGCAGCTTCCGCTTCTGCACGGGCTTTCTCTATTTCTTCCCGCACTAATTTTGCAATCAGGGCATCGAGCTGTTTGAGTGAATTTTTACGTTCGGCAATGTCTTTTTGTATCTTGCTTTCCTGTGTGCCAAGTTGCTGAATTACTTTATTCTGCTCTTCCTGGAGGGCAAGCAGTTTCCGGCTTTCTGTAAGCTGCTGATCGAGTAAGCCTTTTTGCTCCTGGCGTTTGTTTTTTACCTTTGCCTGTTGGTTTTCCAGCGACTCCCTTACTTTAGTAATTTGCTCTACCTGCATACGCCGGGCTTCACTATATTGTTCCATCCAGTTCAGCCGCCTGAACAGCTGGTTAAAAGTAGAGGCCGAAAAAAGAAAGGTGAGCTTGCTGAATCCTTTATTTGCTTTATAGCTTTCATATACCATTTCAGCATACTCCGCCTTCAGCTTGTCGAGGTCTTTCTGTAAAGCGCTTGTAATGGAGCCCAGTTCACTTATTTCACTGTCCAGAATACTGATTTCCTGATTTACAGTGAAAATAAGATCCTGGCTGGCCTGTATCTGATTATTAAGGGCAGAAAGCTGGCCAAGGGTAGCTTCTTTTTTGTTTTTTGTCTGGTCCAGGATCTTTTCAGCTTCCTGGATCTTTTTTAGATTTTCCTGCTTCTGCTTCTCCAGTTCAGCTTTTGACTGGGCGGAGGCTGAAACTAAAAAGCAAAAATTCAGAATTAAAAGGAGTACAAAGAAGTAGCTAAACCCACTAATTTTTGCGGTCATAACTGTCGGGAATGTCGAAAGGGAAACTTAAAGCGCTTTCGCTAAACTCGGCTTTATTATGCTTAAAAGCAACAGTTGTGGTTTTTAATTGCTCCTTCTCCCTGTAGCTGGCCGATATAGTGCTGGAGTAGGGGAGGATGCTGGTATCCAGGGCTCTGAAATCCGCATAATCGAGTGTTAAAGAATTTGAGGCTCCTTTATCCTGCAGTACTACTTTGTTAAGTTTCAGGTTTTCGTGGCTGATGTAATTGGCTATATCAAGGCGCGGTTCTTCCTGTACAACAATGGTCTGATTGTCCTGGCGCTTTATTTCATCGCGCCTGCTTATAGGGCGGATCATATCCCCCAGCAGGGCCGACTGCATCACATCATACGATACATCAACATTCAGCTTAGCGCTTAAATCCTTAAAGCTGTATGCATAATACTCCTTTTGGAGCTTGTTTATCAGGAGAACAGAGTCGCGGGTTATAATACCGCGGGCGGCTTCAATGCCAAAGCCCGGAGTAATGGAAAACCAGATAATGCTGTCTTTTTTTATACGGATATTGGCGGTGGCGCCAATGCTGCGGCCGCCATCATCAAAATTTATTCTGCTGCGGGTGGTAAGGTAAGTAAAGTCAACATCTTTTATTGCCAGGTCTTTCAGCTCTTTACGGCTTACGGTAGGTACAGCTTCGCGTTTACACGCAGCAAGGCTTAGCATGATGCCTAAAGCCACTACAAGAAATCTATTCATATAATTTTTTGTCATTAATCTTTTTATCCAGAAGGGCAGAGGTGTTGGGGAGCTCTTTTGCTTTTTTCCATTGCTCCAGGGCCTCTTCTTTCCGGTTCAGCTTAAACAATACATCACCATAGTGTTCAACAATTGTGCCATCTTTGTTTCCTTTGTTGGCAATTGCTTTTTCCAGCAGCTGTTTTGCGGCTGAGTATTCCTTTAGCTGATAAAGTACCCATGCATGGGTATCGAGGTATGTAGGATTGTCCGGATGTTTTTTTATAAGCTTTTCCGACATTTCCCTTGCCATATCCAGCTTTTCGCGGCGCAGGGAAAGGTAATAGCTGTAATTGTTCAGAATATAATCATTTTCAGGTGTTGCCCGCAGTGCAGCTTCGTAGGCAGCATCTGATTTGGCATACTCTTCCATACTGTGGTAAGCATCGCCCAGGTGGCTGTTAAAAACCCCTGCCAGTTCAGCATTTGAGCCTGCCAGCTTTTTTCCCTGCTCTAAAGCAAAAACAGCATCGTCGTAGCTTTTAATGCTCAGGTTAGCTGCGCCGCTGAAGTAATACAAAGAGGCCTGATTGGGGAAAAGCTCCAGTGCCTGGTCAGCCTCTTTTGCCACACTGTCGTACCTGCCCAGCTCTATACCAAGCGAAAGGGCATTCTGCCATACTTTAAAATCGCTTTTATCAAGCGCTAAGGCCTTAAGGTAGCTGTCGCGGGCGCCCTGTTTTTTATTGATGGCAAAGAGGAAATCGCCCCTTATAATATGCGCCTGAGACTGATCTGAATGGGTGTCGGTAATATCAGTGGTGGCTTTCTCAAGAAAGGCCCGGATTTCCTTGTCGGGCAGTTGTTCAATAAGGCTTACTACTTCCTGAACTTTAATATCAAGGCTCATTTCGGGGCTGCTGAAGGCCTGCTGCAGGCTTTCGCCGGCTGCTTTAAAATTCCCCTGCTGCTGCGATATTTTCCCCAGCATATACTGCGCCTGAGGCTGGTTCGGATGCTTTGTAAGGTAGGTCTGGAGGTAAGCCCTGGCTTCATCAAGGCGTTTGTTGTTCATCAGGAGCTCTGCCTGCCTGATTACATAAGCCGGTTCGTCCGGAAAATTCCTTACCAGCTTTTCTCCTTCTTTAAGGGCGTCCTGTAATTTGTTTTGCTCCAGGTAAAGTTTTTGCTTCTGCAGGATTATCTGCTCGTTTGCTCCAAGTAACTTTTCAGCTTCATCAAAAGCGCGGATTGCTTTGTTAAAATCGCGCATGTGGAGGTACAGAACAGCGAGTTCCAGCTGGTGCTGCGGGCCTGCATCTGTATTTTTGAGCATTTTCTCATATACAGCAGCGGCCTCCTGGTAATTACCTTTCTGGGTAAGGATATCGGCGGAAAGGATGTAATAATATTTATTCGAAGCCTCCAGTTGCAGTGCTACATTAATGCTCTGTTCCGCTTCTTCAATTTTGCCTGTTTTAAATAACAGTTCAGCCAGTTTATAATAAGCAGCAGCATTATCAGGATTCAGCTCCAGCGATTTCCGCATATAGCTGATGGCTTTCGGATAATCATCAATAATGGCATTCTTTGCCCCTTCGGTAAATAAATACTCTGCCTGCATCTGGTCCTCCGGCTTTACCTGCGATAGTTTTGCGTTTCGCTGTGGGTTTTCCTTTGGTTTTTTCTTTTGCCCGTATGAAAAAGACATACCTACTGTAAGAAGTAGGTATGCTGTTATTATTGGCAGGTAAGTGAACTTAAATTTACCAGGCATGTATTTCTATTATATATTCTAATCTTTTATCACGGAGAAGTCGCCGATGCTGAAATCACGGGCCTTTCCTTCATAGCTAACGAAATTACCTACCATTGAGTTCTTAAATACAGCTTCCTTTATTTCAGTATTGGTCTGTATTATAGAATTTTCTATGCGTGAATCAGTAACAGAGCTATTATCTCCAAGAGAAACGTGCGGACCTACCACACTATTGCGGACAACTACATTTTCTCCGATATAAGAAGGCTGAATAATTACTGAATTTTCAATTTTAGCCGATGATGCTACAAGCTCCTTGTTTTTAATAAACTCAAGGTAACGCTGGTTAGTATTTACTGTTACTTCTTTATTTCCGCAGTCAAGCCATTCTTCCACTTTGCCCGGAACCAGCTTCTGGCCTTTGCCTTTCATGTTCTCCAGTGCATTGGTAATCTGGTACTCTCCTTTATCGCGGATGTCGTTATCGAGCAGGTATTGCAGTTCGCTGCGCAGGTTGGCGCCATCCTTAAAGTAGTAAATACCAATAATGGCAAGGTCAGACACAAAATCCTGTGGTTTTTCCACAAAGTCGGTAATGTGACCTTCATCATTTACTTTTACCACTCCAAAAGGACGCGGATCTTCTACTTTCTGTACCCAGATTATGCCATCCTTGCTTGCATCCATGGTAAAATCTGCTTTAAACAGCGTATCTGCAAAGGCTACGATTACACGGCCATCCAGCAACTCCTTTGCACATAAAATGGCGTGGGCGGTTCCAAGCGCTTCATCCTGGTAAAATATATGCCCTTTTGCACCCAGCGATTCTGCTACTTTTCTGAGGTGGTTTTCCACATCTTTACCAAAGCTGCGGCTGATGATAAAGCCTACATTTTGAATTTGCTCCTTAGATACTTCGGCAATGTCCTCGACCAGGCGTTGCACAATAGGTTTGCCCGCAATTGGAATAAGAGGTTTTGGAACAGTTAAAGAATGTGGGCGCATGCGCTTGCCCATGCCGGCCATTGGAATTACAATGTTCATATTCGTTGTAGGGTTAAAAAAAATCTAATAATGATTCAAAATTAATACTTGTTTCGGGAACTGCAAGGAAGCTGTGGTATTTTTAGTTGCTCATGCATGGCTGGAATTAAGTGAAGAATGAAGAATTATGAATAAACAATTGAAGAAGATTTTCATCTTTCAGATCCACTCTCCATAACTCATTAAAAAAATCCCTGCATAATTTCACAACCTGGTCTCACTGCCGCAGCGGCGGACCGCTCAATACTTAATGTTCAATACTAATTCGTTCCTGAGCTTCCAAACCCGCCGGCACCACGTTCGGTTTCATCCAGAACTTCCACGCTGAGCCATTCCACACTTTCGTGACGGGCAACTACCATCTGGGCAATTCTTTCCCCGTCCTTTATAACCACAGCATCTTCCGAAATGTTAACCAGGAGTACTTTTATTTCCCCCCTGTAGTCTGCATCGATAGTGCCGGGGCTGTTCAGAACGGTTATGCCATGTTTGTATGCAAGTCCGCTGCGCGGTCTTATCTGTGCCTCATATCCTGCAGGCAGTTCCATAAACAGGCCTGTGGGAATAAGGGCTCTCTGCAGTGGTTTCAGGCTGATTTCCTCCTCAATATTTGCACGCAAATCCATGCCTGCAGATGCAATGGTCTGGTAGGCAGGAAGATCGTGTTTTGACTGGTTTGTAATACGTACTTGCATGGCTGGTTTTTTGTCAAACATAAAGAAATTAGCTCTTTTTTACAGCAAAATTTTTCTTTTCGTAAAAGAAGACGAATGCCATAAACAGCAGGGTTATGCCCATCGAGGCTGCAGTCCTTAACCAGATGTTCTCCATTTCCACCGACCAGAAAGCCCATACAATAGCAGAAGTCCCGAGGATATACAGGGCCGAATGCTTAAGCTGGTAGGGGATAGGGTAGTGCTTTTGCCCGTACCACCAGCAAATGGCAGCCATATAAAAATATACAACCAAGGTAGTAAGCGCAGCGCCCATTAAGCCCATTACAGGAATAAGCGTAATATTTAATATTACAGTAAGTACAGCGCCGCTGATGGTAAACCAGGTGCCGTAATAGTTTTTATCGGTCAGCTTAAACCAGATGGCCAGGTTCATGTAAACACCAAAGAAAAGGTAACCCATCAGCAGAAGGGGCACTATATGCAAACCCTGCAGGTAGGCGCCTCTTCCAAGCACCAGCGGGCCTATCCAGTGGAGGTTCAGGGAAACTCCCAGGAAAATAAGGCAGCAGGCAACAATAAAATACCGCATTACCTGTGCAAATAGTTCCGGGCTGCTCTTGTCTTCGGCTTTGGAAAAGAAAAAAGGTTCTGCCGCAAAACGGAATGCCTGGATCACCAGATTCATAAAGATGGACAGCTTATAGCAGGCCCCGAAAATACCCAGTACAGCTTTGTTGCTGAGCTCCGGGTAAAAGCTTTCCGGTAATATATATTTTAACATGCTCCGCGACATCATTTCGTTGGTTGCACCTGCCAGACCCATAAACAGGAGCGGATAGGCATAAACCAGCATTTGCTTCCAGTACGCTTTGTCAACCCGGATTTTTACCTGCAGGAGCTCAGGCAGGAGTATCAGGATCCAGGCAGCATTTGCAATTAAATTTGCCAGAAAAACATAGTCCACCCTCCATTCGGGGCGGAAAAAAGAATTTACCAGAGGCTGAAGGCTTTGCAGGTATTCTCCCTGGTACACATCGAAACAGAAAACAAGGAAAAATATATTCAGGCCAATATTAAGAAGAATATTGCCCAGTTTGGCTGCTGCAAATTTTACCGCCCTGTTCTGGAACCGAAGCCTGGCAAAAGGAATGGCCATTATGGCATCTATAGTAAGTATGGAGGCAAACCAATACACATAATGTTCCTTGCCGGGGTACCGGAGCGCATCCACAATGGGAGAGGCAAGGAGGCAAAGCAGGCCCGAAAATAGTAAGCTGCTGGTAAGGATGGAGGTGAAGGCGGTGTTAAAAACCTTTGGTTCCTCATTTTTATAGCGGTTGGCAAACCTGAAATAGGCGGTTTCCAGTCCGTAGAGGTAAATTACATTCAGAAAAGCCACATAGGCATACAGCTCTGTTACCACTCCGTATTCACCGGGCGGAAAAACGGAAGTGTAAAAAGGAACCAGCAGGTAATTAAGCAAGCGGCCCCCGATGCTGCTTATTCCATAAATGGCAGTATCGGAGGCCAGCTTTTTAAGGTTGCTCATAGGGAGAAATGATGGAATGAATGATTGAGTGAATGATAGAATGGGTGAAGTCCTGTATGGTTGTTAGAATAAGGTATCCGGCAGGAAAAGCTTTTAAAAACACATTTTCAGGTATATTAGGTTTGAATGCCTTCAAATATTCACTCATTCTATCATTCACTCATTCTACCATTAATTATCATACTCCTTTAAACTCGGGTTTTCGTTTTTCAATAAAGGCAGCGGTTCCTTCGCGGAAGTCGTCGGATTTGCAGCAGCTGGCAAAGTTGTTGGCCTCCGTCTGGTAACCGTTTTCCTCAGGCCGGTGTACAGCATTTACGCAGTCAATAACCATTCCTATAGCCAGAGGGGCTTTAGCTGTAATCCTGCGGATGAGGTCCTGGCATTTATTTTTCAATTCTTCAGCACTCTGAGCCACATGGTTTACCAGGCCAAGGGAGCGTGCTTCTTCTGCCGGTATCATTTCTCCGGTCATCATCAGCTCCAGTGCTTTGCCTTTGCCCACCAGGTGGGTAAGGCGTTGAGTGCCCCCATAGCCCGGGATAATACCCAGGTTTACCTCCGGCTGGCCGAATTTAGCTGAGTGGATGGCTACCCGTATATGGCAGGCCATGGCCAGTTCACAGCCTCCGCCCAGGGCAAAGCCATTTACGGCAGCAATAACAGGTTTGTGGCAGTTTTCGATCTGAGCAAATACCTCCTGTCCGTTTTCGGCGAACTTACGTGCATTTACCTCATTAAGCTCTGCTATTTCTTTTATATCAGCACCTGCCACAAAAGCTTTGTCGCCGGCACCTGTTATAATTACACCATGTATTTCTGAATCGTCGTACACGCGCTGGATGGCTGTGCGAAGCTCTTCCACAGTTGCCAGATTCAGGGCATTCATTTTATCCGGACGGTTGACGGTAATGGTTAGAACACCTTCGTCAATAGTCAGTTCCAGGTTGTTGAATTCGCTCATTGATCCTCTTTTAATTTCAGCTCAAATATAACAAGCCGGCGGCCAAACTCAAAAGAAGCAACATTAAAAACCAAAAGCAGTCCGTCTTATAGTCTGAACGGTAGCCGGTTAGTAATTGTCGCAAAAAAAAGATGAGATATATAGGTATTTTTCTTACTGCCCCGGTTACCTCTTAGTGCTTATTCGTATATAGATATGTAAGATTTACAGAGCTAAAGTAGGGAGAAAAAGAGAAAGTGCCTGGTAATCAGACCTGGTAATAGAGCTGATTCAATAAAAACAGGTATTTTCAGGGAAGAAATTGATTTGTTTTGATGTCCCGCCTCTACGTAGCTTTGCATAACTCTTAATTCAATCTAGGAAAAATTACTATACTCTATATGAAAAAGGTTTACTTTGTGGTTCTGATTTGTTTTTTAATTACCTTTAAAATAATGGCAGCTGCCGTAGAATACAGATCGGCGTCAGCTACAGGGTTGTGGAACACTGCCAATATGTGGTCGCAATCAAGAATTCCAGTTCCGGCCAACCTGCAGAACGATTTCTCCATTTACATTTCTAGTGGGGCGGATGTTACACATGCGGGAAATTTAACATTTGATGCTAAGGGTAGCTTAATTGTGAATGGGGTTTTGGTTATAGATGGAGATTTGGTTTTAAACTCAAACAGCCATACTAATATTACCATAAACACTGGTGGTATTTTGATAGTAACGGGAGATTTTATAGGTGAGGAGAATAATACATCTGTAAATTCAGGGGGCTATTTAGTGGTTGGGGGAGATTATATTCATACGGGAACAGGTACATCAAGTATCACAAACCCTGGAAATATTTTCACAATGGGTCAGGTTGAATCAGGTCTTACTGGAAATACTGCCATAAATAAGGGGGAGGACGCGCTTAGAACGAAAAATTTAACTTTGTATAATTTTGTAAAGAACAGAACGCCCGGTATTCTCCCCGTTACCCTCCTCTACTTCAAAGCAACTGCCCAAACCTCTTCTGTAGATATCAACTGGGCATCTGCCAAGGCCTGGGATTTCAGCCACTATGAACTGGAGCGTTCTGAAGATGGTAAAGAGTTTTATCAGATCGCTGCAATAGACGCCGAAGAGAACAGCAATGAAACTGTTGAATATTCTTATACTGATAATGCTCCACTTGCCGGTACTTCTTACTATCGCCTGAAAGCAGTGGATATTGACGGTAAATCTGAATACAAAGGAATTGAAATGGTGAAATTCGGAGCGGAAACTTTTGAAGTGTATCCAAACCCATCTTCAGCAGGCTATGTAGCAGTAAAATGGTCATTTGGTAACGAAGGTGCTGTTGCCAGCCTTAAAGATAATACCGGCCGTACAGTTCGCACTGCCGCCCTTCGCGGACAGCAGAGCAGAATAGAAACAGCTGATCTTCCTGCTGGTATGTACCTCCTGGTAGTACAGGGTGCTGCCGGTGTGCAGAAAACTCAGGTAATGATCCGCTAAGAGGATTGAGGGTGCCACCCTCTTTTAACCTGAAAGGAACCCAGGGTTTCTTTTTCAAGCAAAGCCAAAAATAATTTAATCCTTCAGTACTGAAGCTTTCTTCAACTGAAGGATTTTTTTAAACCCAAAACAGGATTGTGTTTTACTTATAAAAATTATAATAAACAAATCCTTTTTTTCTTCTGCAATATAAAAGCAGGGTTACAATTTCCTTCCTCTCTAACTTAAACCCACTGAAAATGAGAAGTTTTTACAGCCTGATTTTCGCCTTAATAATTTTTGCTGCCAGGGCCGTGGCTCAGGATATATCTACCTACCAGCTTACGGAAAACAGAAAGGCAGTTACTTTTGAAAATATTACAGGTTCCACGCAATTAATAGGGTCCAACAAAGAGGATATTGCTTCAGAAGTTCATGGAATAGGATTCGAATTTGTGTTTATGGGGAAAGTGTATACTTCCTTTTCTGTAAATACGAATGGCGTTATGCGTTTAGGGGAGGAGCCTGTACTGAATGGTGCAAATACCTATGGAATTCCGGGAAATGACCGCATAGTGCCAATGGCAGGGATTTCGGTTAATGCAAGAAATCGGACTTGTGGATGGTTGAGGTGTACAGATAACTGGAACGTCATTAATGGAGATCTTCAAACAAGTGCTTCCGGAAGAGTGCATTATAGGTTATCAGGAAAAGCACCTGACAGAGTGCTTACTGTGGAGTGGAAAGAAATGACATTTCGGGCAGGTTACCAGACAGCCAAAACATCTTTTCAGGTAAAGCTTTATGAATCAGCTTTAGGCTCCTCGCAAAATGGAAGAATAGATTTTATATATGATGTTTTTGATCTGGCAGGGGATTATAGAGACTTCTCTTTCAGGACAGGGTTTGGAACAGGCCATGAGCAGGGAAATTTTGTTGCCATCAATCAGGAGAGCAGAGGTCTGGTTACTGAGCAGAATTATTTATCCGGACCGGTATCAGGAAATATTTCGTATTTCCGACCCGATAATGGTAAGAGACTGATGTATAGCTTCAGATCTTTCAGGAAGCCTTCCGGTACGTTCAGTAATTTCAGGGAGATTTGTCCGGCTCCCAATGCTTTAACTATTCAGTTCGATGAGAATTGCCCCAATGAGGCAGGAATGGTGGTTTTCAGGAAATTGCAGAACCAAAAAGATGACAGGCTTGAATTTATTGCCTCTCTTCCTCCCGATGCCCGTTCTTTCAGCGATGGTAGTGTACAGCCAATGCAGAAGTATGTTTATCGCCTTTACTTTTTGGGAGAGGGAATGTATTCAGATACTTTCTCGGATTACGAAGCTGAGCCTGTACGGCCGGGGAGAGGCTTTCAGGCTGTAGGCTCAGGGAGATGGACGAATCCGGCAATCTGGGGAGGGCATATGCCTGCAGTTACTAATGATGTTGAAATCGGCTGCGCAAAACCTGTATTTGTAAATGCAGATGGAAATGCTTATGTACATGATTTAACGATACATAAAGGAAGCTTTCTTACCATTGAAGATGGGGTGAGCCTGCATGTTTCGGGTAATTTTGTGAATAACGGAGTTTTTAATCCTGTTGGAAGCGGCCGTCTGATTCTGGATGGAACCGAATCCCAGGAGCTCACAAATAATGGACTCGGAATTACAAATGACCGTCTGTTCCCTTCCAATAATAACAGGCCGGACTGGAATAACAATGAAACCGGTCAGGTAGCTGAAAAAACAATTTCAGTAAATGAAACAGGTTTCTCTGCCCTGAAAAGCGTAAAAGTTGATATTACCCACAGCTTCCTCAGAGATTTAACCCTTTATCTGGTTACCCCCAATGGCACTACCTTTACCCTTTCGCGTGGCAGAGGGCAGCAGGGGAGAAATTATTCAAACGTACTGTTCAGCGAAACAGGCGCGCCCCTGCCTCCAACAGTGCAGAATGTTGACCTGAAAGGAGAGTATCGTCCCGAAGAATCTTTTTCTTCTTATTCAGGCCCTTTTAACGGGACATGGAAAGTTATTGTAAATGATGGGTTTGCCGGTAATGGTGGCAGGTTTAATGCATTTGAGCTTACCCTGAGCAAGGGAGGGTCGAATGACCTTATTATGCGCAATATTACTATCCGGAATAGCAGTGAAGCAGGAGTTTCTCTGAAATCAGGGATTCTGGTGCAGGGAAAAATGGCGCTTGAAAATGGTATACTGCACACACAGGAATCGGCTCCGGTAGTATTTGAAGCCGGTGCTTCCTGTAACGAAGGAAGCCGGGTAAGCTTTATCAGCGGCCCTGCCTATAAAAAAGGAAATACGAACTTTACCTTTCCTGTAGGCAAAAGCGGAAGGTGGGCTCCTCTGGCTGTTTCAAACCTGAAGAATGCCGGCAATACCACTACTTTAAAAGCAGAGTATTTCGCAGAAAAGCCTGCCGATGTCAGTAATTTATCCGAAGGATTGGAAAGGGTATCGGTACTGGAATACTGGGACCTTAGCCCGACAGCAGGCCAACCTACGCTGGATTTAACCCTATACTGGAAAGATGCTTCATTTAGCGGAATTACTGATTTAATTAGCGGAGATCTTACGGTTGCTCATTACACGGAAGGAGCATGGAAGAGCGAAACGGCTTCAATTGTGGAAGCAGCAAGTACAGGAGGTGCAATCAGGGCCAAAAATATTAATACTTTCAGCCCGTTTAGTTTTGGGTCTGTAAATGGTGTTAATCCACTTCCTGTTGAGCTGCTGTCTTTTAGTGTTGCAGCTGTGGGGGAGCAGAATTTCCTTCAGTGGAGCACAGCCTCTGAATTAAATAACAGCCACTTTGAGGTGGAGCGGAGTAAAGATGGTAAAACCTGGCAAAAAGCAGGGATAGTAGCCGGTAAAGGCACAACTAATGAAGTGCAGGAGTACCGGTTTTCTGACCGTATTTCTTATACCGGCCGGTATTATTACCGCCTGAAGCAGGTGGATTTCGATGGTAGAGCTGAATACAGCTGGATTGAGCAGGTTGAGAGAAGTCCGGGTGGCGGCAATTTTACTTTTTACCCTAATCCTGCCACTTCATTCATTCATGTCAACAGCCCGTTATATCCTGCGAGTATAATGCTAATGAGCCAGACCGGAGCGGTAGTATGGGAAGGTGAAATAAATGAGGGAAATGAAAAGTTTAAGCTTCCGGGTATGGCCCCTGGAGTATACATTATTCAGCTTCAGAATGCTGCAGGTTTAGCATACCAGCGGCTGGTAATTACCAATTAATATTTAAGCCAATAAGTAAGGGGACAGATTTATTTTATCAATAAAAGCCAGCCTTGTCATGTTGACGACAGGAAACATCTTTCGCAGTTTGAAGCTCCTGAAAAGCTATTTTATTGGCAAGATCCGGCATCGGCCGTCCGACTCCTTCGTTGGGATGACAAAGCAAGCTAATTATGTGTAAAATAAAAATGTCACACCACTTATAAAACAGGGTGCGTAAAGTTTACATTTATGCACCCTCCTTTTATTAAATTACTCTCCATTCCCGGCAACTCATTTTTGCGCCACCCATACCTGAATTTAACAGATTACCATTACCTTTGTGGCTATGGAATGGGAAACATATCTGGAACAGAAAAAAATAGATGCCGCTGCCTTTCAAAAGGGCGATCCGAAACTGTATAAAGATTTTCAGGAGCTTTTTTATCAGATGAGCCCAGCCAGCTTCACCTCCCAAAAGCTTTTTCTTATTAACGGGATAAGAAGAAGGTTTTTATTAAAGAATTAAGAATTAAGAATTAAGAATTAAGAATTAAGAATTAAGAATTAAGAATTAGCTTTGGTTGCTGAAATAGCGCCGAATCCCTGATACTCATTTTTTCAGATTTCAACAATCAATCCGCCAACCCATTCCAGTCAGTTGTAGTTTCCACTAACAACTAACAACTAACAACTAACAACTAACAACTAACAACTAACAACTAACAACTAACAACTAACAACTAAATATCCGCTTTGCTCTTTCCCGGGGCGGTGGCGGCGGGTTCGTCCTTGGCTTTCTTGGGTGGTTTTACCTGTTCTTCTTCTTCGTCCTCTTCGTACAGGTAAGCATTTATTTTTTTGCGCAGTTCCAGGGGCGAAAGGTTGTGGTAAATAAAGCCATTGCGTACGGCCGATATCTTCCCGGTTTCTTCAGATACTACCACAATAAGGGTATCGGTTACTTCGCTCATGCCTATGGCGGCACGGTGGCGCAGGCCAAACTGTGCCGGCAGGTTTTCCCGTTCGGTTACAGGTAAAATGCAGCGTGCTGCAGAGATGCGTTTGTTGTGGATAATAACAGCTCCATCGTGCATGGGACTGTATTTATTAAAGATAGCACTTAATAAGCGTTTGCTGATCACGGCATCAATAAGGTCGCCGGATTCCACATAAAATTTCAGTTCTGAGTTTTTGCTCAGTACAATGAGTGCTCCGGTGTTTGTGGCGCTCAGGGATTTGGCTGCCTCGATAATAGGGGTGATGTTGATATCACTCGTTTTGGAATTCTTGCGCCAGGGGAGGCCTTTGAAAATATCGTCGTTGAAGGCAGTGGTACGCCCGATCAAAAGCAGGAATTTCCGGATCTCCTGCTGAAAAAGAATAATGGCAGCAAGAAAGCCCACGCCCATAAACTCACCAAGGATATTGGTGAGTAATTCCATTTGCAGGGCTTTTACCACCAGGAACAGCAGGTACAGCGAAAGGAAGCCAAGGAAAATTTTAACGGCTACGCTGCCGCGCATAAGCTTGTACACCTGGTACAAAAGGACACTTACCAGGAGAATGTCTATAACATCGCCCCATCCGATTTCCAGAAAGCCTATATTAAAAAGAAAGATCAATTATTCGTAAATGTTAATTTGAACAGTTTTACTGCTTCCACCGCCTCTTTTACATCATGCACCCGCAGCAACGACGCCCCGTGTATCAGGCTGATGGTGTTTAGTACCGTGGTGCCGTTAAGTGCTTCTGACGGATTGGTATGCAGCTTTTTATAAATCAGTGATTTTCTGCTCAGTCCAGCCAGAAGAGGAACCCCCAGTGCACTAAAGTAGTTTAATTCCCGCAGAATTTCATAGTTCTGGTCTATGTTTTTCGCAAAACCGAAGCCGGGGTCAATCACTATATCATTTACACCTAAACACCTTAATTTGTTGAGCTTTTTTGCAAAATAATCAAAAATATCATGAACAAGGTGCTGGTACTGGTTAAGGTCTTTCATGGTTTGCGGGGTGCCGCGCATGTGCATCAGGATGTAAGGCACCTGCAGCTCTGCAACAGTGGCAAACATAGCGGGGTCAAGCTCACCTCCGCTGATGTCATTAATAATGGAAGCCCCTTCACCTATGGCCCTGCGTGCCACCTCTGCCCTGAAAGTGTCGGCCGAAAGGATGGCATCAGGAAAATGTTTAAGAATAAGGCGGATTGCTTTTTCCACCCGCAGCCACTCTTCCTCAGTACTTATGTCTGTTGCCCCGGGCCGGCTGGAATAACCTCCTATGTCCAGAATGGTGGCTCCGTCTTCCAGCATCTTTCCGGCCTTGTCCAGAATTTCTTTTTCCTGACCGCTCCGGCTACCCTCGTAAAATGAATCCGGCGTAATATTAAGGATGCCCATTACCCGCGGCAGGGAAAGGTCCAGAAGATTTCCGCCGATTCTGAGTGTTTTTTTTACTGAAAATCCTGTATCTTTCGTTTTCAAATAAATATTAGTTGTGGCTGATAGTTGGTGGTTAGTGCCTTATGGCAGTTTAAAAGCCCTGGTGCTGTTTGCCAGCCACTAAGCACCTGCCACAAACCACTAAAGAAGAAATACCGTGTTAGATAAAACCATTGGCGAATATAAAGAAGTTATAGAGGCTTGTAAAGCTATTTTCAAAAAGAAAACGATAGATTATGGTACCGCCTGGCGGATTCTTCGCCTGCCTTCCATTACAGACCAGATTTATATTAAGGCACAGCGGGTGCGATCCATACAGGAGAAGGGCACCCAAAAAGTTGCCGACGATATTCCCGGGGAATTTATCGGCATTATTAACTATTGTATAATGGCGCTTATCCAGCACGATTTACCGGCAAATGAGCAGCTGGAAATGGAATATACAGAACTGGAGCCGCTGTATGATAAATGGGTGGAGGCGACCCTTGCCCTGCTTACTAACAAAAACCATGATTATGGTGAGGCCTGGAGGAATATGCGTGTGAGCTCAATAACCGATATTATCCTGATGAAGCTTTTAAGGGTAAAACAAATAGAAGATAATCAGGGACGCACTCTTATATCAGAAGGAGTGGAGGCAAATTATCAGGATATGATCAATTATGCAGTGTTTGCACTTATTCTTTTAAACTTCAAAGCAGATGAATAAGCTTACCGTAACAGCCCGCTACCTTACGGGTATATTGTTTATCATTTCCGGACTTATTAAAGTAAACGATCCTGTAGGAACACAAATTAAGCTGCAGGAATATTTTGAGGTATTTGCTGCCGATATTTCTCCGGTTTTTCATGCCCTTGTACCTTATGCGCTTTTCTTTTCTGTTTTTCTCAGCGTTTTAGAGGTAGTATTGGGGATGGCTGTACTGGTCCGCTTTAAAATGAAGCTTACCACCACCATTCTTCTGCTCATGATCGTTTTCTTTACCTTCCTCACCTTTTACTCTGCTTATTTTAATAAGGTAACAGATTGTGGCTGCTTTGGCGATGCCTTAAAGCTGACCCCATGGCAGAGCTTTGAAAAAGATCTGGTGTTGCTGGTGCTGATTTTAATCCTGTTTGTAAACCGGAATAAAATGGATGCGGCAGGTGAAAAAACCTCCGGCAGAGGCCTTATAGTTGCCGCCACAACAGTAATATGTATTGGTATTGCCTGGTATGCTATTGAACATCTGCCTTTTATAGATTTCAGGGCCTACAAAAAAGGAAATGATATAAGCGCGCTTATGCAGCCGAGTGCGGAGTATAAGTATTCCTATATAATGGTAAAGGAGAGTAAGGAGTATCAGTTTGACCAGTACCCCGATGCGGCAGAGGGCTATGAGTACAAGGAAATAAAACTGCAAAACCCGGAGGCCCAGCCTGTTATTACAGATTTTTCGGTATGGAATAATGAAGGAGAGTTTACCGAGCAGATTCTGCAGGGTAATAGACTTGTAGTGATAATACATACCACAGAAAAAGCAAGTACCGGTGAAATTAGTGAGATTAAAGCCCTGGCAGCCTCCCTTGAGGGTGTGGCTCAGCCCCTGGTGTTAACCTCATCCGGTGAAGCTTCTTTCGATGCTTTCCGTCATGCGCACCAGCTGGCAATTCCTTATTATTTTGCCGATGCTACCTTGCTGAAAACAATTATCCGTTCCAACCCCGGCTTAATGCTGTTAAAAGATGGTGTGGTCGTGGAGAAGTGGCACTACAACGATGTGCCGTCTGCCGGTGAGGTAAAAGAGTTATTGAGGTAAAAGCTTATGTTCTTATTTGTTGCAAAAAGGCTTGGGTATGGTTTCCTGGTATTGCTGGGGGTAGTCTTTGTGGTATTCTTTTTGTTTCATGCGCTCCCGGGCGACCCTGTGGCAATGATGGCCGGGCAGCGTACCGATGTGGCCACCCGGCAGGCAATAGAAAAGGAGTTAGGGCTGGATGAGCCTTTAAGCATTCAGTTTTACCTCTACCTCAAAGACCTGTCGCCTGTAAGCATTCATGAGGATACGCCGGAGGAGCAGTTAAAATATGAATACCAGCCAGTTGTTAATCTCGGGCAGGAAAATGTACTGGTGGTGAAGTTTCCATATCTACGCCGCTCCTTCCAGACGAATAAAAGGGTAGGGGAAATTTTAAGCGAGAACCTCGAAAGCACCTTCTGGCTGGCTTTTGCGGCCATGATATTTGCCACTATTTTTGGGATTATCTTCGGTATGGTGGCAGCCCTGAGGCAAAATACCTTCTGGGACCATTTCCTGGTTATTACCTCCGTATTAGGGATTTCCATACCATCCTTTGTTTCTGCCATTATTATAGCCATGATTTTTGGCTATTACCTGAGCGATTATACAGGCCTGAACCTTACAGGGCAGCTATGGGTGAACCACCCGATTTACGGCCGTACCCTGCACATGGAAAACCTGATATTGCCTGCTTTAACGCTCGGTCTCAGGCCGCTTTCCATTATTACCCAGCTTACCCGCAGTTCAATGCTTGAGGTAATGTCGCAGGATTATATCCGTACGGCAAGGGCAAAAGGCCTTCAGTATTACCATGTGGTTTTAAAACATGCCTTAAAAAATGCACTTAACCCGGTGGTAACAGCAGTTTCCGGCTGGCTGGCTACTCTTATGGCAGGCGCCTTTTTCGTGGAGTTTATCTTCGACTGGAAAGGAATAGGTTTTATTACCCTTAAAGCAGTCCAAAGCCTTGATTTTCCGGTGGTAATGGGAGCCACCTTATTCATTGCACTTATTTTTGTGGTGGTAAATATTATAGTAGACATTTTATACGCAGTACTCGACCCGAGGGTACATTTGAACTAATGATAGAGTAATAGAATGTTTGAATGATAGAATGGGGAGGAAATTCTATCACTATGTCTTTCTATCACTTTGTCATTCTATCATTCTTCCATATGAACATTATATTAGTTGGCCTTCCCGGATGTGGTAAAAGTACTCTTGGCCGCCGGTTGTCGGGGCGCCTGCAAATGCCTTATATCGACCTTGATAAAGTAATTGAAGAAAAAGAAGGTATTTCGGTGCCTGAAATATTCGGAGGAAAAGGGGAGGAGTATTTCCGGAAGCTGGAAGCTGAATGCCTGGTGCAGGAGCTGGATAAACAGCAAGGAATTATTCTGGCCACCGGTGGGGGAGCTCCCTGTTTTCATGGGAATATGGATGTTATTTTAGCAAAGGGAATAAGTATTTATCTTGAGGTTCCGTTTGAGGAGCTGGCAAAGCGCCTTTTTGCTCAGGGGGTGGAGAAGAGACCTTTACTGGAGGGGATAAAAGAACCGGCGGGACTGGTAAGCCTGCTGGAAGAAAAATTTGCGTACAGGATACCTTATTACAAAAAAGCTGACCTGCATTTCCTCAATTCATCCCGCTCACCGGTAGCGGAACTGGTGGAGAAAATACAGGCCAGTCCAAAGTTTAAAGCCTGAGTCCGGTTTTAGAAAGTAAGCCCCAGGGTGAGCATTGCATTTGTTTGTCTGTTTTCTATGGACACATCCTCTCTTTCCATAGGCAGGTACAGGGAATTACAGACCTGGCGGATAACGGCCAGGTCTGTGTAGAACCTGTTTACCCGAATGCCAAAACCGCCGCTAAAAGTATTACTGCTGTAGTTTTCTGCATCTGTGCCTTTATATGGGCTTGCCTGGTGGGCATAGCCTAAGCGGAATCTGAGATTTTCATACCTTGCCTCGCCGCCAAAACGGTAATTAACAGCGCTGCTGAAAATTTGCGGAACCAGCTGATTGTCGCTTCTCAGCGAATTAAACTCATCAGTCAGCTTGCTGTTACTGTAATCTGTATATTCTATATCGGCAGTAATTATTCCTGTTTTACCTATAAAATATGCTGCTCCTGCATTAACCACACCCGGAGTGCGTATATTAAAGTTAAATGGCTCAAAGTTGATAGTGGCAGACTCTGACAGGTTTCCTGTGGCAGAATTGTTAAGGAAGTGAGTGGTATAGGTAATATTGTAAATTTCCTCTATACTATAAAAGGTTGGCGTACGGTAAGATAAGCCAACAGTTAAGGACTCCACCGGGCGCACAATAGCTCCCAGAGTTGCATTAATGCCGCCTCCGAAGTGGCTTATTTCTTCATCCATTACAAAACGATTGTTAGGGAAGTAATCCCGCTCCTCCGGATTGTCTTCATAAAGCGCATTACTTGCATTTTCCGTAAAGGAAGTTCTCCTTCTGTAGTCGATCCTGCTAACCCCGATTCCTGCGCCCAGGTATACCTTATCGCTGAAGTTGCCGCCATAAGAAAAATTCCACTGGCCCTGCGATCCCCTTGTGGTTACTGTTTCTGCCTGTAAAACAGGATAGTCCTCGTCGGCATAAGGAAAATAAGTGTCGTATATAAATAAATTCTGTCCCTGACTGTTAGTTCTGTGGTTGCCGTTTTCATCCAGGCTGGGGAAAATGCCCAGCAGGTACGAATCCACAGCCAGTTCGGTATGGTAATCGGAAGGGTTTAATAAACTATTTTCGGTTCCTTCAAAGTCTATACCCAAAGGGAAGGCATCGGCATAGGTGAATTGAGGATTGTTGGCCTGGTAGCTGAATCTGTCGTTAAAGTTGTTGAGTTGCTGGTAGGAGATAGCAAAAGTTCCACCCAGCCAGCCGGATGTTTCACTCTGAGGCTTTTGGCCGCGGAAAGCAAATCCTATATTGCTGATGCCGAAATTGTTTCTGTAGTTATAATCTGTTGATCCCAGGTAAGTTGCATCATTTCCGCTGGAAAAGAAGGTGGGAGTAATCGAAAATTCAGAGCGGTTGTAAAAACCTAAACCTGCGGGATTAAGAAAAGCCGCGCTCATATCTCCTCCTAAAGCTGTTTGCGCGCCTCCCATGGCACGGATCCGGGCAGTACCTCCTCCGGAGATGGTTTGGTTATACCGGCTGATATCTCCTAAGTAACCCGACACCTGGGCGCGGGCCTGGTCCGGATTACACAAAAGAAGTCCGGATACACTTAGTATAATAAGTGAAAATAACTTTTTCATGACTATAAAATTTGAAAATTTAAAGACTGATAAAAAGTGTCTCAGCAAAACACTATACATATAGAGTTAAGCTCAGGCAATTTTAAAGGTTTAAAAAAAATCAGGGTAGTAAGAAGGAGGGGAGACCTTCTTAATTGCCTCCCCTTGTTCTTGTTGTATTGCCGCTGCGCGGAGCGCTGCTCCTGCCTGTATTATTATTGCCGGATGATGAAGACCCGCTGTTGTAATTAGTTGTGCTGCGGCTTGATTGTGCAGGAGCACTGTAGCTTCTGTTTTCCTGTCGCTGTACCGGAGCACTGTACGATTGTGACCTTTGGACAGGAGCACTGTAGCTATTTACTTCGCGGCGCTGTACAGGAGCACTGGTCGTGCGTGTTTCCTGAACCGGAGCCGTGCGAACAGATTGTTCCGTGCGGGCTGTCCTGCCCGTTTCCACGGCCCTTTGAGGGGCTGTGGTTACTGTTTGCATTTCTCTTCCATTTGTCGCTTCCACCCTTGTACGTGACTCAATGGCCCTGCTATCGCCTGCCTGTGGCTGATTTAATATTGCCCTTTGTTCAGTGGAAGGGCTTGTTAAATTAGCCTGTGGGCCACGGCTCCTGCTGTTGCTGCGCGACGGAACCGAACTGCGGCTAGGGCTGGAGCTTCTGGACGGACTCGTGCTTCTGCCCGGGCTTGAACTGCGGCTTGGAGCGCTCCTCTGGTAGCTTGGGGACGAACTTCTGGAAGGAGTTCTGCTTCTTTCCACTTCACGTGTGCGCTGAACAGGGCGGCTTGAACGATTTTCCTGCACTTCGCGTCTGCGTTGCTGTGTTGAGCGGTTTTCCTGTACTTCCCTTGTTCTTCTTTGGTTGGTGTTCTGTTGAACCTCACGGCTTCTGCTACGGTCCGGAGTTGCCGATCTGCGGTTTGGCGTGCCTGAACGAATATTAGAATTATTGTCTGTACGGTTTCTTAAAGTACGTTCATTTGTTCGGGCTCCGCTGCGCGGAGCAACAGTCCTGTCGGAGACAGAGCGTGTTCCTGCTCCCAGCCGCTCCTGCGAACGTACAGAGCGAGGAGCTGCTGTTAAACTTCTCCTTCTGTTGAAATTGCTATTATCATTATAAACTATAACAGTACGTGGGTTATAGTATGAGCCCCAGTAATTGCCTCTTCCGTAAAATCCGTCATAGAATCCGTTGCGGTAACCCATGGCATACGGACTGCGGAATCCCCATCTGTCATACCCCCACGGGCGGCCCCAGTAAGGGTCGTAGAACGGATCATAAAAAGCCATCGGGTTGTTATAGAAGCCTGAACCAAAGCCGAATGAAAAGGATACACCGCTTCTCCATCCCATCATATTATGATAACCCATATTCATGCCCATTCTGGGGCCGAATGAACCTCCCCAGTAAGGATCGTAGAACGGATCATATAAAGGACCTCTGCTATAGAAATTGTTGTTGTAAATGCGTGGCTGAGCCGCCTGGCTGTTATTGTTGTAATAACCATCCTCTACATAATAATCGCCTTCATTATAATCCTCTTCATAGTAGTCATCGGCGTATCCTTCAGCAGCATCCGGGTTTATCTGCCTGGCGGCGCCTGCATCCTGCCCCTGGTAAACATTACGTTCTGCAAGAGCTGCTTCTTTTTGTTTCCGGCGTTCCGTTTCACGCTGCCGCTCTATCTGTGTTTCCACCTCCCTGTCGGAAGCAGTATAGTACATGTCGTCGTATTCATATGCCCCCGAAGCCTGATTACCGGCAAACTGACTGCTGCTGCAACCCGTAACTATGGTAAAGCCAAGGGAAAATATAAGAGATTGTATGAGAGGTTTCATAATATATGCCTTTAAAATCGTGTTGTAAAAATATACTCATTATTATTAACGGGATATATCTAAATATAGATATTTTTCTAATGAATAAACTATATTTGATACCTGAAAACAGTAAAAATAAAACAATAATCATACCAACATTATAAAATGAGCAAAGGTTTACCAAAAAGAAGTGAAGATTATTCCTTATGGTACAACGAATTAGTGAAGAAGGCTGATCTGGCTGAGAACTCACCGGTGCGTGGCTGTATGGTCATAAAACCTTATGGTTATGCCATCTGGGAAAAGATGCAGCAGCAACTTGATAAGATGTTCAAGGATACAGGCCATTCCAATGCTTATTTTCCTCTTTTTATCCCAAAATCTTTCCTGAGCCGCGAAGCCGACCACGTGGAGGGCTTTGCCAAGGAATGTGCTGTGGTTACCCATTACCGTTTAAAAAATGCGGAGGACGGGAGCGGAGTAGTAGTGGATCCGGATGCAAAACTGGAAGAAGAGCTGATCGTTCGCCCTACCTCTGAAACAGTTATCTGGAGTACTTATAAAAACTGGATACAATCGTACCGCGACCTTCCCCTGCTGGTAAACCAGTGGGCGAATGTGGTGCGCTGGGAAATGCGTACCCGCCTATTCCTCAGGACTACAGAATTCCTGTGGCAGGAAGGGCACACCGCTCATGCCACCCGGGCCGAAGCCATTGAGGAAACCGTAAAAATGATGCATGTATATGCAGATTTTGCTGAAAACTGGATGGGCGTTCCTGTGCTAAAGGGAGTTAAATCGGAAAGTGAACGCTTTGCCGGTGCGCTGGATACTTATTGTATAGAAGCCCTTATGCAGGACGGAAAAGCCCTGCAGGCCGGAACCTCGCACTTCCTGGGACAGAATTTTGCCAAAGCTTTCGATGTGAAATTTGCCACTAAAGAAGGTGGTCTGGAATATGTGTGGGGAACATCATGGGGAGTAAGTACCCGCTTAATGGGAGCCTTAATAATGGCCCATTCCGATGACCAGGGCCTTGTGCTCCCTCCAAAGCTGGCGCCAATACAGGTGGTAATTGTGCCTATTTACAGGGCCGATGAGCAGCTGGCGCAAATAGCAGCAAAAGTAGCTGAAATTAAAAAAGCGCTGGAGGCGAAAGGCATCAGCGTGAAGTTCGATGACCGCGATACGCATAAACCAGGTTTTAAATTTGCAGAATGGGAGCAAAAAGGAGTTCCCCTGCGCATGGCCATGGGGCCTAAAGACCTTGAAAATGGCACTGTAGAGCTTGCCCGCCGCGACTTTGGCACCAAGGAAACCGTTGCTGCCGATGATTCACTTGCGGAGCGGATAGAAAACCTCCTGAATGAAATCCAGGATGGCATTTATCAGAAAGCCCTGAAGTTCCGCGACGAAAGCACACACCAGGCCGACGATTACGAGACCTTCAAAAAACTGCTCGACGATAAAGGCGGCTTCATCATGGCCCACTGGGACGGCACTCCTGAAACGGAGGAGCGCATCAAGAACGAAACCAAAGCCACCATCCGCTGCATTCCTCTGGATGCTCCGGAAGAGGAAGGAAAGTGTATCCTTACCGGTAAGCCATCGAATAAGAGAGTGGCTTTTGCCAGGGCTTACTAATGTTTACAGATAGCGGAAGGTACACCTGAGGGAGTTTTAGAATCTGCAGGTAAGACCGGTTCCGGATAAATATAACTGATCCTGTTAGCGCACAGGGAGAAAGCATCAATTTCTGAAAAAGGGATTTATGTTTTGCCCTCTGCTTTAACAGGATTTTTTGTTGAGGGAGTGGTCAGTTTTTTTTGTTTAATAAGCTTTTTTAATCGTTACCTTTTATTACTTATATCCACTGCTTTTACCCTGAAAATTCCTCTTGAAACGTTTCCTCCTCATATTCTTCGGTCTGACTTTAATTGAATTGCTGGTTTACTATTCTCCAATCCGAATTCCCGAAAGCTTTTGGATCTGCATATCTTTTTAGAATAACCTTTTAATTGATTAAAAATAGAGAATATAGCTGGGCCTGCCTTCAATAATTTGGGGGAGTAGAAGAACTTTCCAAAAGTTTTAAACTTTTGGAAAGTTGAATTGCCTTAATTCAGGTGAATATTCCCCTGCTACCGCTCAATTACTTTAATTAAACCTCCCTGTGCTACTCTGTCCCCCAGGTTCATTCCATTTAATATAGCATGTTCCTCCATTCTGTCCTGCGGTACATTGTAACGGCTGAGGGTTTGTTGCAGCGTACCAGCCTGGTTCACTGTTTTTACACTGATCCTTTCGGGTTGCCTGTTGATCTTGTCAGGGTCCGTCAGTTCCTGAAAACTGGTCATGGTGCCGGTAAAGGTGGAAGTGAAGTTATTGAACTCAGCAGCCGTGCTTACCCCCAGCATAAAATATATGTTGCCCCCATAAGAAATAAGATAACTAAGGGTGCGGAGCGTTTGCTGGTCCTGCTTCTGATCGGCTACCATGGCAATGGCAGGTAAGCCATTTACCTGTACCTGCTTCGATTCGACTAAAGTAAGCTGGTAATTTTCAAGCACTGCATTAGCGGCAGCCTCTAAAGATTCACCCTTTGCCAGCTGCAGGAGCATCATCGCTTTTCCCTCTTTATGGGCCATTTGTACCTGTTGAGGGGTGTTCTGGAATGTCCAGCCGTTGGGTACCGGAAACCTGAATTTCAATACTGGGTGATAAAATATATTGTTCTCCAGAAAGCCCTGCTTTGGGTCCTCGCCATAAACGATTCCATCGATCATCCGCAGGTAGCTTTCGCGGTTCACCTGGAATTTAGTGCCTTTCACTTTCTGCTGCCATTCTGTGGCTAACTGCTGTACGGTCTGGTTCCTGTCCTGTGGATCGGGGTGGGTGGATAAAAAGGTTGGGGTTTCTTCTGTTCCTTCCGGCCCCCGCATTCTGTCGAGTGTGTTGAAAAAGCCAGCCATTTCCTGTGCATCATACCCGATTTTGGTGGAGTATTCAACTCCCAGCCTGTCCGATTGCCGCTCCGCATCTCTGCCGTATTTCAGAAAAAGTAAGCCTACTCCCTGGCCTGCGGCCTCGGCAAACTGGCCGAATTCGGGAGACAGCACCATTCCCGCTATTAAACCAACCTGTGCCAGCATTTGCTTGCTGTATTGTTTGGCAGAATGCCGTGCGGTAATATGGCCAATTTCATGGCCCAGCACACCGGCAAATTCAGCCTCATTGTTAAAGTGAGCAAGTATTCCTCTGGTAAAATACACATAGCCACCGGGTACAGCAAAGGCATTTACTACAGGGGAGTCCACAATTTTAAATTCATAATTAAGTCCGCTGCGGTGAGAGATCTTCGCCATTTGCTGCCCCTTCTCCTGAATAAACCGCTGCAGCTCAGGGTCGTCATAAATACCAAAGAAGCTTACGATTTCAGGATCGGATTGCTGCCCCATGGCAATTTCCTGCTTTTCCGACATCAGCATAAAGTCCCTTTTACCCGTTACGGGGTTGCGGGCACAACCGCCTGAAAAAAGTAAGCCCGATGCTATAAGTAAAGAATAAAAAGATTTTTTTCTTATCATAAGTTGAAGTTGATCGCATTTTAATTATTCTTAAACCTCCTGCTCCTGACAATGTTTTTGGTTCTTTCAGCAGAAGATTTTCCCTGATGATCTTTCCGGGAAAAAAACAAAAAGCCCGGGCCAGAGAACTGGTCCGGGCTTTACTCACAACTATTAAACTGAACTGTTACCGTTCTATATCCACCTCGTTGAGGTTAAGGAATTCTATTTCCTTTCCGTCGTTCATGGTAATGCCGATGATATCCTCCTTATTAACCTTGCCGGCAAGTATGTCCTTGCTTAGCTGGTTCAGTATCTCACGCTGCATCACACGCTTCAGCGGGCGGGCACCAAAGGTTGGGTCGAAACCAATTTGTCCAAGGTAATCAAGCACTTCGTCCGAGGCTTCTATCTTCACGCCATTTTCCTCCAGGCGCTGCTGAATCTGGCGGAACTGGATGTCCACGATCTTCCGGATATCGCCTTTGCCGAGCGGGCGGAACATAATGGTTTCATCAATCCTGTTCAGGAACTCAGGGCGTACCTGCTGGCGTAACAGCTCAAAAACCTCATTCCTTGCGCTCTCCACAACCTCATCTTCATTGAGCGGATTGATATCCTTAAAGCGTTCCTGAATCAGGTGCGAACCGATGTTCGTGGTCATGATCACGATGGTATTTTTGAAGTTTGCCACCCGGCCTTTGTTGTCGGTTAAGCGGCCTTCGTCAAGCACCTGCAGCAGGATGTTAAACACATCCGGATGCGCTTTCTCGATCTCGTCAAGCAGGATAACGGAATAAGGCTTGCGGCGTACCGCCTCAGTCAGCTGGCCACCTTCGTCGTAACCCACATATCCCGGAGGCGCTCCAATAAGGCGGCTTACTGCATGGCGCTCCTGGTATTCGCTCATATCTATGCGCACCATGGCATTGTCGTCGTTAAACAGGAACTCCGCCAGGGCTTTGGCAAGCTCTGTTTTACCCACACCTGTAGTACCCAGGAAGATGAACGAGCCTATCGGGCGTTTTGGGTCCTGAAGGCCGGCACGGCTGCGGCGTACAGCATCGGAAAGAGCTGCAATGGCTTCATTCTGGCCTGCAACACGCTTGCCCAGCTCTTCTTCCAGGTGGAGCAGCTTTTCGCGCTCGCTTTGCAGCATGCGGCTGACAGGAATCCCTGTCCATTTTGCAACCACTTCGGCAATATCTTCAGCATCCACCTCTTCTTTTAAGAGAGCATTACCCGACTGCAGCTCTTTAACCTGTTCCTGGAGCTTTTGCAGGTTTTCTTCGCTCTCGCGGATTTTGCCATAGCGCAGCTCTGCCACCCGGCCATAATCGCCGGAGCGTTCGGCTTGTTCAGCTTCCAGCTTATACCTGTCAATATTTTCTTTTTCCTGCCTGATGCCCTGGATAACGCCTTTTTCGCTTTCCCATTTAGCTCTTAGCCCGTTCCGCTCCTCGGTAAGGTCGGCAATGTCTTTATTTAGCAGGCTTTCCTTTTCCTTGTCTTTTTCGCGGCGGATTGCCTCGCGCTCAATTTCCAGCTGCATGATCTTCCTGTTCAGCTCATCAAGCTCTTCAGGCAGGGAATCTATTTCCAGCCTTAGTTTTGAGGCTGCCTCATCCATTAGGTCAATAGCCTTGTCGGGGAGGAAGCGGTCGGAAATGTAGCGGTTGCTCAGCTCTACGGCAGCAATTACGGCATCGTCCTTAATGCGCACCCCATGGTGTACCTCGTATTTGTCCTTAATACCACGCAGAATGGATATTGCATCCGGCACATTTGGCTCATCCACAGTTACCGCCTGGAAGCGGCGTTCCAGCGCTTTGTCCTTTTCAATATGTTTCTGGTACTCTTTAAGCGTAGTCGCACCAATGGCATGCAGCTCCCCGCGGGCAAGGGCTGGCTTCAGCAGGTTGGCGGCATCCATGGCACCTTCACCACCACCGGCCCCTATAAGGGTGTGGATCTCATCAATAAAAAGAATGATTTCCCCGGCAGCATCCTGCACCTCTTTGATCACCGCTTTCAGGCGCTCTTCAAACTCACCTTTATATTTGGCTCCTGCTACCAGTAAACCCATATCCAGGGAAATGATCTGTTTTGATTTCAGGTTTTCAGGTACGTCGCCATCCACAATTCTCTGGGCCAGCCCTTCCACAATGGCTGTTTTACCTACACCAGGTTCGCCCAGCAGGATCGGGTTGTTTTTAGTCCGGCGGCTGAGGATCTGGAGTACGCGGCGGATCTCATCATCGCGGCCAATAACAGGATCTATTTTGCCTTTTTTAGCAAGCTCATTCAGGTTCTTGGAATAACGCTCCAGCGATTTATACTTTGCTTCGGCATTAGGGTCTGTTACGTTGCGGCCACCGCGTAATTCTTTAACTGCAGCAATCAGGTGCTTTTCGGTAATGCCGGCATCCTTAAGCAAGGTGGCAGTTTTATCGCTGCCTCCCAGAATGCCCAGCAGAATATGTTCGATGGCAATAAATTCATCTTTAAATTCCTTCAGTTTTGTTTCTGCCTTTTGCAGGGCAGCAGCCGATGCATTTGAAAGATAAGGCTGAGATCCCGATACCTTAGGGTAGCTGCTTATTACTTCTTCCAGGCGGCTGTCGAGCTGCGCCCGGTTTACATTCAGCTTTTTCAGCAGGTAGGGGATCGCGTTCTCATCGGAGGCGAGGAGCGCCTTGAGCAGGTGTCCGGGCTCAATAACCTGCTGCTGATTGCCGGTAGCAATCTCAGCCGCTTTCTGAAGCGCCTCCTGCGATTTGATGGTGTATTTATCGAAATTCATATCTTTAATTTTCTTATTTACAATTGAGCTGATATTTTAATGTGCTATTGTGCAAATTCCCTTATGCCGGGTGATATTTGTTCAATAGCTGAGCTTTTCTCTCTGTTTTATTCCAACTTTTTCAAATAGTGAACCAGGACTGAAAAAGAAGGTTTTATGTGTCATAATGTCCTTTTTTAGTAGTTTTTGTTGAATATTTAAGACAAAATGACTTCTTTCTGTGTCGGGGTGTCTTAAATCCTTTACCGGCTTTAGTTTGAAAAAGGCAGATAAACATACCTGTGTAAGCATCGCACTTAAAAAAATTCCGGAAAGGAATATTTTTAAGTGGCATTCCGGATCCTAATGGGTAAAGTAAGAACTGGAAAGCCAGTGGCTTAGGATTGAGTGATTCAGGGATATGAACTGTGCCATAAAAGATCAAAAAATTATTTTCTGAGCACTTGATATTCAGAATCTGCCGGCAAATAAAGGAAAAATACATTTTTATGGTGCCTGATCTTCGGTAATCCTGAACAGCTTCAACAAATATTACACCCTCCTGAAGGTGACTCAGTATGGCTCTCCAACGCTTTCATTCTCCTTCTCGTCATTTTATCGGACATTCACATAATACAAATTATTTGTGAGGAATATTAAGTTTTTGGATACTCCTCATGAAAAATGTAAAATTTTAATTTTATGAAGTTACCTTTTCTCTCTCTCATTGGTGCTTTCCTGGTCTGGCTGCCTTTACAACGGGTAGTAGCCGGCGAAAAAGCAGATTGCCCTGACAACAGTTGTTTTGATACCCGTTTAGTCAGCGCACAGCAGGACGGGAATTGTACTACCTATACACTGGAAATTTCCCAGGATGGCAGCTGCCGCTATGCCCTGTCGCACTTTAGTATAGAGGTGCCTTGTGGCGGTATTACCGATGTAACAAATTCCGGCGGCTGGGCCATGAAAGTTGGTGCCACAGATCCGACAACCGGCATTACCGGCATTAAGATTGACGACATAAAAAACTTTGGAGAAGTAAAAAGACCCCAAAGCTTTACCGTTACTTATACTGTTTGTGGGGGATCCTGTGAAAGCACCAGACCGGCCAGAGTAGCCTATAAAGCCTCCACCTGCGTGCATTACGAAGAGCTGGAACAGCCCTATACACCAATGGAACTGAGTCTTAAAGTAAAAGATGTGAGCTGTTACGGGAAAACAGATGGAGCGGCTGACCTTACAGTTACCGGCGGCAGGGCGCCCTTTAGCTTTAGCTGGACCAACGGAGCCCTAACGGAAGATTTAACAGGATTGCCTGCGGGTTCTTATGGGGTAACCATTACCGATGCAGCCGGAAAAACAATCAGCAGGGAAGCTATAATTGCTGCTCCGTTTGCCCTGGAAGCAGAGGCTGTGGTTAGCGGTGCAGCCTGCGGTGCCAATGGTGCAGTGGCTTTAACGGTAAAAGGAGGCTCGGCTCCATATACTTATTTGTGGAGCAATGGAAGCACCGGATCTTCCATTAATGCTGCAGCAGGTATTTATACCGTCAGGGTTACAGATGCAAATAATTGTACTGCCGGCGGTACCTATACGATTGAAGAAACCGGCGGCCTGCAGCTTACTGTTTCAGGAGGAGATAGCTGCGGCAATAATGAATTAAGCGCAATTATTTCCGGAGGAACTGAACCCTATACTTATTCATGGAGTACAGGTGAAACAACGGCAGCCATTACGGCAGCTGAAAGTAGTTTGTTCAGTGTTACAGTAACGGATGCTAATGGTTGTTCTGCCAGTGCAGAAAAGCAGGTAACCGCAGGCGGAGGAGGCCTGAGCCTGCAGTGGGATGCTGTTAGCCCGCTTTGTGCCTACGGCAGCGATGGAGCTATAGATCTTACTGTTGAGGGAGGTTCCGGCAATTATACCTTTGAATGGAGTACCGGAGCTGCCACCGAAGACCTTGAGGCTTTGAGAGCTGGAAGCTACACCGTTACCGTAACAGATGAAGGAGGTTGTACAGCCAGTGCAACAATAAGAATTACAAACCCGCAAAGTATTTATGTACGCCAGACAGAAATAGTACAGCCTGACTGTAATGGAGGCACCGGCAGTATAAGTGTGGAAGCCCTCTATGGTACCGCTCCCTATACGTATGAATGGAGCAACGGCGACAGCGGAAGTTCGCTATCAAATCTGGAACCTGATGTATACCGTTTAACTGTTACAGATGCAAATGGCTGTACCAGTACAAGAAGCTTTACAATTACTGCTCCTTCTCAGCCTTCAGTTAGTATAAGCGGGGCAAGCTGCAGTACTTCGCTTACCGCTGCGGTTAGCGGAGGAGCAGCACCTTATACTTATGAGTGGAATACCGGAGAAACTGGTTCAGCAATAGAAATTGCTGAGGGTGGCGAATATGAGGTAACAGTTACGGATGCCAGGGGGTGCAGCAGTACAGCCACCATTTCGGCCGGCGATCCCTCAGCTGCTATAAGTCTGAATTACGATGTGGTGGCTCCCACCTGTTACGGGAATGCAGATGGCAGCATAAATCTTAGCCTGGAAGGTGGAGCAGGCAACTATACCATCAGCTGGAGCAATGGCGCAACCACAGAAGACCTTAACGGATTACGGGCAGGAAGTTATACAGTAACAGTAAGCAATGCCGGCGGCTGTTCAGTTACAGAAACGATCCGCATTGCGGCGCCACAGGCTATTTATATCAGGCCTCTTGAGGTGAAAAATGAAAGCTGTACAGGAGAGGGAGGCAGTATAACTGCAGAGGCGTATTATGGAACAGCCCCGTATACCTATGAGTGGAGTAACGGAGCAACAGGTGCAACTATTGAAAACCTTGAAGCAGGCTTTTATAACCTGGTGGTTACAGATGCCAACGGATGTGAAAGCTCACGCAGGTTTACAGTTTTAGAAGAAGCGGCTCCGGCTGTTTCTATAAGTTCCGGTGGCTGTGGCGGCAGTTACCAGCTGGTGGCCGTTGTGGCAGGAGGAAAAGCTCCTTTTACCTATAGCTGGAGCAATGGCGAAACTACTGAAAGCATTGCAGCCGGACCAGGTAAATACAGCCTTACTGTAACTGATGCGAATGGCTGCAGCAATACTGCTGAGTTAACTGTTGAAGCATCTGATTCACCGGTTCAGCTGGCCATTGCTGTTACTGATGTAAGCTGTGCCGGTGGCAGCGACGGAAGCGCTGTTTTACAGGTGAGCGGAGGTGTTGCTCCTTATATATATGACTGGTCTGACGGAAACAGTGGTGCTGAAGCAGTCGGGCTGGAAGCCGGATTATATTCTGTACAGGTAACAGATGCCGGCGGATGCAGTGAAGTACTTGCCTTTACAGTAAAAGAGCCAAAGGCAATAACCATAACAGGAGTGGCAGAAAATACTTCAGGCTGCGGGGAGCCTTCCGGTAAGGTGGATGTGCAGGTAAGTGGCGGAACTGCTCCTTATTCCTTTATGTGGAACACCGGTGCAGAAACACAGAGCATCAGCAGGCTTTCTGCAGGAAATTATACGCTTTCAGTGGAAGATGCTAAAGGCTGTGTCGCTATCAGGAGCTTTAAAATTGAAAGCGGAGCAGGCGGCAGTATGCCTTCCGCAAGTATGGCAGCCTGTGCCGATACAGTAATCTGCCGTGGAAGCAGCGCTTCTTTACCGGTTTATTTTACCGGAGAGGGCCCTTTTACCCTTAGCTATACAGATGGTGGAAAAGATTATACTGTAACCACATCCGAAAATCCTTTTATGCTGGAAGTGAGTCCGCTTTCCAGGGCTACCTATAGCCTTACCGGAGTAAGCAATGCATGTGGCAAAGGAGAAGTAAGCGGTCAGGCCGGCATACAGGTATCAGATTGTACCAAAGGACAGGTTTGCGAAGATCCATGCTTTGATACCCGGGTGGTAAGCAAAGTGCAGAGCGGGTCCTGTGAAACCATTACCCTTCAGGTAAGTACCAGCGGAGACTGCCGTTATGCGCTTTCCCACTTTAATGTTGCAGCAGGCTGCGGCACTGTCAGCAGCGCATCTAACTCTAAAGGCTGGCCTATGGAACTGAATGCCCTTGACCCGACTACAGGATTGTATGGAATAAAGGTGGATGAGATCCGCAACTTTGGTGAAAATAAAGGCAACCAGAGCTTTACAGTTACCTATACAATTTGCAGCGACGACAGCAGCTGCAGGGAATCAGTTTCTGCCTGCGGACCATTAGTGGCTTATAAAGCAGGAACCTGTGTATATTACGATAAAGCCTATGAAGGTCAGCTGCATGCAGAGCCGGTAGCAGGCCTGAGCGGAACCCGACTTGCACCTGATTTTGAAATGTATCCGAACCCATACCAGCAGGGGCAGGTGCTTAATATAGATGTGGAAGACCTGGTAAAAGAAGGAAATGCCACTCTTACCATCAGGAGTATTACCGGCGTACAGTTTTTCAGTAAAAACTATACTGTCAGCCCCGTTGATAATATAATTAATGTGGTTGTGGATGGATTGTCTTCCGGTTTTTACATAATAACAATCGAAGCAAAGGGTGTTATTATCACTAAGCAGCTGTATGTTATGTGATAAGGTGCAGATTACGGGAGCTTTAGCCTTAAAAAGTGAGGCGGGAAAACCCTTATGAAATATTTATTGAAAAAGCGGATCTTTTCTGGGTCCGCTTTTTTTTATAGGTAGCAGGGGCGGAGCGCCCGATTGTAGATGTTTGCATTAATTGTTACCTTTGCTGAACCACAACTATTTACAGGTGAATACGAACGAGATAAAAGAAATCTTACAGAAAACAGGCTTGCGGTATACCCGGCAGCGTGCTGAAGTGCTTTCGATCCTGGATCAGAAGAAAGAAGCCCTGACGCAGGCTGATATCGAAAAAGATCTCCCGGAAAGCTTTGACCGTATCACTCTCTACAGAATTCTTCGTTCTCTGGAAGCTAATGGTATCCTTCATAAAGTGCTGGATGATGGCGGCACTACCCGCTATGCACTCTGCGGGACCACCTGTACCGAAAAAAAGCATCAGCACGAGCATGTTCATTTTAAATGCACCTCCTGCGAAAAGATCCAGTGTTTGTCAGATACCCAAATCCCTGACATCCGCCTGCCTGAAGGATTTGTTTTCGGGGAGGCTAAACTGCTTGTGGAAGGTGTCTGTAAAAGCTGTTCCAGGAAATAGCCGTCCATAACTTTTTGGTTTTTCCGAACTATCCGGGTAAAATTGCGTTTTAGTAACAATGTTGCATTAGCAATTTCCTTCTGTGAAAAATAATCTCAATTACACCGCCTTTATCCGGGTCCCGGGGCTGCTGCATTTTTGTGGTCTGCTTTCTGTTGCTGCCTTTTTTTTGTTTCTTCTTCTTTTTTCCTTAACAGCAGCAGGCCAGGGGCAAAATACCTTTACTGTAAGCGGGAGGGTTATGGATGAAGAAGGGGAACCCCTGCCGGGAGCAATTATTGAGCTCCATGAGTTGCACCGTGCAGCAGTGGCCGATGTGGAAGGAAATTACCGCTTCGAAAATCTTAAGCGGGGAACTTACCATTTGCATGTTACTTTTGTTGGTTTTGAGGCAAAGGACAGAACGGTAAGATTAAGTACTGCCGGCCGGCAGGAAGACTTTTACCTGCATCCTTCTTCAGTGGAATTGCTGGAACTGCTGGTGGAGGCCAACCCTTTTAAGTCAGGTCCTCTGGAGCAAAGCTTAACTATTGAATCTGTAAACCGGGATTTTCTGGACAGGAATCAGGGCAATACTTTTGTAAATTCACTGGAAAAACTGCCCGGCATAACTTCCATCAATACGGGAGTGGGAATAAGCAAACCTGTTATAAGGGGATTGAGCTTTAACCGGGTAATTGTAAGCGACAGGGGGGTAAAGCAGGAAGGCCAGCAGTGGGGCTCAGACCACGGGCTGGAAATTGACCAGTTCGACCCGCAGCGGATAGAAATTATCAAAGGCCCGGCCTCTCTGGTTTTTGGCTCCGATGGTATGGGAGGAGTAATAAATATACGGCCCCCGGCACTGGCAAAAGAAAACACCCTGAGCGGGAGTTTAACAGGCCTTTTCAGGAGTAATAATAATTTGTGGGGCTCCTCGGCTTACCTGAACGGTAACAAAAAAGGCTTTGTGTATAGCGCGCGGGTTTCTTTGCTGGATTTTGCAGACTATAAAGTGCCTGCCGAAAGAGCTGTGTATAATACAGAAGTAATTCCCATTGCAGACGGGAGATTAAAAAATACAGCAGGGCAGGAGCGGGATTTTACCCTGATGAGTGGCCTTACACGCGACTGGGGATATAGTACGATAACGGTAAGTAGTTTTAACCAGAAGGTGGGGCTGTATCCCGGTGCAATGGCTGTTCCGGGCGAGTATTCCGTAGCTCCCGATGGTGATGCCAGGAATATTGATTATCCACGGCAGGAAATTCATCACCTTAAGGTAATTTCAAATACTAATGTGCAGCTGGGAGAAGACTGGCTTGAAGCAGATATTGGCTACCAGTTAAATGACCGGAAGGAAGAATCTTTGTCCCATGCGCACGGGCAGCAGGTGAATACCGGAACTCTGGCCATGCAGCTGTTGCTCCATACCGTATCTGCCAATATCCGGTACCACAGGAATTGGGAGGGACCATTCAGTAGTATCTGGGGAGTTCAGGGGCAGTATCAGGAGAATTCCCGCGGAGGCTTTGAGTATCTTTTGCCCGGTTTACGCACCGCCGGTATCGGGGCCTTTAATTATACAGAAATGGAGTTAGGAAGCAAGGCTACAATCAGCGGAGGGCTCCGTTATGATTATGGTATGCTGGAGGCAGAAGGTTATAGCCACAGTGCTTCATGGGTAAGGCAGTATCCGGCCGGGGATGCGGAGGAAATTGTGAGGGGGACCGGCTTTAGCCGTAATTTTTCAAACCTCTCAGGGGCGCTGGGTATTTCTTATTATCCGTCCCATTCGTTTAACAGCAAACTTAACCTGGGGAAAAGCTTTAAAATTCCTTCTTATGCAGAACTGGCCAGTAATGGCGTTCACCATGGTACCTTCAGGCATGAGGTGGGCGACAGTACCCTTACTTCCGAGAACGGCTACCAGGCCGATCTGAACCTTACCTATCACACAAATCATTTTCATATTTCCGTAACTCCATTTGTTTATTACTTTAAAGACTTTATTTACCTCAGTCCGTCGGCCTCTTTTGTAAGTACCGATGCAAACGGAGTCCGTTACAGTTTGCCGGAAGGAGGGCAGGTGTACAGGTACAGCCAGCATGATGCCTTATTTACAGGGGGTGAAATATCGGCTGAATACCACATCCTGAACGACCTGCACCTCCTGGCAGCTGCTGAGTATGTGTGGAATAAAAATCTGGATACCCGGCTTCCGCTGCCTTTTACGCCTCCTTTTTCCCTGCTGGCCGAAATTGAATATACACTTCCATGGAAGAATGATCGTTTTATGAAAAGCTTTGTGGGTTTACAGAACCGTGTGGTGGCAGCGCAGGAGCGGACAGACAGGAATGAAAAAAACACGCCGGGCTACTCCCTGTTTCATTTTAATGCAGGAACTGAAATCCGGTTTGGCAGCCGGAATCTTGAGCTTTTGCTGAGGGTTCAGAATCTGGGAAATACGGAGTATAGAAACCACCTCAGCCGCTACAGGCTCCTTAACCTTCCGGAGCAGGGGAGGAATATTAATATAATGCTGAAAGTACCTTTGGTTGGTAAGGGAAAAAAAGAAGCACAAAAAGAAGGTTAGTTATTGCAACATTATTGCAAATGTAGCTATATTTGCTAATGCAACACTGTTGTAAATACTTTTAATCTTTTACAAAAAAAATTACATGAAAAAATCACTGAAGTTCTTATCATTTTTTTTAGCAGTTTCTGCCTTTTTTTCATCCTGTGATGATGATGCTTCCGAGGTGGTGGATGTAACAGCGCCTTCCATCTCTGATGTGCAATATCCTGAAACAGTTGAGCCGGGAACGGCATTGGTCATCAGATTTAAACTGCAGGATGAAACAGCTCTCGGGCAGGTACGGATTGATATTCATGATGATTTTGACGGGCATGAACATGAGAATGCCAGGATAAAAGCTAATCCTTTTGAGTACAGCAATGTTCTGGAAACTATGCGCGGAGAGCGGGAGTTTACGGTGGAGGAAACCATTAACATCCCTGCAGATGCCGCAACAGGGCCTTATCATTTGCAGATCAGGTATTTTGATGCCGCGGGTAATGAAGGGGAGTCTTATGTAGGTGAATTTGAAGTAACAAGTGAAAGCAGTTCACCGCTTATTACCATTACTAACTTTGGTGCTGATGAGGAGCTTGAACTGACTGTTAATGAAGATGGAACGAAAGTCCTTTACCTGGAAGGCTCCATTGAGAGCAGAACAGCCGGAGGCCTTGAAGAGGTGCATATTACCGTTCAGCATGAAGAGGAGGGAGGCCATTCCCACGGGCGCATACTCCACGATGAGCCTTTATATGACCGGGAATGGGACCTTGCGGGAGCTGCAAGCTTTAACCTTCAGGATATTTCTCCGGTAATTGATCTTACGGCAGCGGAAGCAGGCCATTATGAACTAAGCATTACCGCCCGCGATGTGGAAGGAAATACCAAGGTGGTAACCAGGGAAATTCATGTGGATTGATAGCAAACACTTAACCTTGCCTTAAATTCAGCTTTCCAAAAGTTTAAAACTTTTGGAAAGCTTTTTTTGAACCAAAGAATGCAAAAGCCGCTTATATTTAAGCATGCTATCTATCATAAAAAATATACTTATAAAGCTCATGACAGGGCTGGTGCGGGGCTATCAGATTCTGATCAGCCCTTTGCTGGGGAATAACTGCCGGTATGCTCCCAGCTGCTCGCAGTATACCATAGAGGCAATAAGGGAGTGGGGGCCTTTAAAAGGCACCTGGCTGGGCATGAAGCGCATCGGCCGCTGCCATCCCTGGGGAAGCCACGGCTACGATCCCGTTCCTAAAAAAGCAGACCATAAGCATTAATTTTTTTACTCCACTTCTTATTCTTTATTCGTAACCCCTTTATTTTGAACCTGAAAGGGTTTCAGAAACAGGGGTACGCATGGCTTTAATTGCCGGAATAGCGGCTGAGAGCATTCCTGTTGCCAGCACCCCGGCAGCTAATATTACCTCCTCCTTTGTTAACCTCAGAAACTCAAACTCATAACCAAAAGAAGAGGAGGTGAAATTACTTAGCAGCAGTAAGCCAAGGTGGCCGATAATAATTCCTGCCACATAGCCGGTAATGCTCAGCAGGATGCCTTCCAGCAGGAGCAGGCTGAAAATTTTTGTTCCTGAAGCCCCCATGCTCCGCATAAGTGCAAGTTCGTATTTTCGTTCCCGCAGGGAGTTGTAAAGTGCCAGGAAAAAGCTGAAGCCGGCAATAATTATTATTGCATAGGCAATGGTTTTTAGCAGGTCCATACCAACCCCTAACAGGCTGAAAAGACGGTTTATTTCAACGGCAGGAACTGCTGCCTGCATATTGCTGCGTTCATTTATCTGGCGGGGAAGCATTACCATGCCCATAGGTCCCCTGAATTTAATCAGCATGGCTGTAATTTCACGGTCCTCAGCAGTGTGGCCGCCTGCACTTTCCTCAGCAGAATGGTTTGCTTCCTGTGCAGGAGCTTCAGCTTTCCCATGTTCATGTACTGCCCAGATACTTTCAAGCCCGGTAAGAATAAGGCCGTCAAGGACAGAGTTACTTTGGGCAAGGATGCCGGCAACTGTAAAAGGATGTTCGTCGTGGTCCATGGCTCCCTGTACCAGCCCGTGGGCGCTGTAAAAGGAGTCTCCCACTTTCAGGCCGGTGGCCCCGGCTACCTGGCTCCCCAGCACCACCTCATAGGCGCTGTTCCATAAGCTGCCACTGGCAAGGGTGGCATTATAGAGCTTCGGATAGGAAGGTTCAGTTCCTACTAACCTGTAGCCCTGGTAGCTGTCGCCATAGGCCAGAGGAATGGCTTGTGCCACCAGGCGGTTCCGTTTCAGTTTTCCGGCTTCCTGTAAGGAGATGTTGCCTGTCGGGTTGTCGATCTGGAAAACAGCAGAGAGGATCAGCTGTAAGGGGCTTCCCTTGGCGCCCACTACCATATCGATGCCGCTGATGTTTTTCTGAAATTTTTCTTCCAGCTGCCTTGTAAGCAGAAAAAGCAGCGAAATAATGGCGACTCCAAGGCTTAGCAATAGCAGGCTTACTCCCGTGCCGGCTGGTTTTGACCATAAACTTTTGGTACTTAGCTGCAGCAGGTTCATAAAGCAATATGGTTAGGGATAAAATCTTTCACCCGCTGATCGTGCGTAACCACAATAAGTGCGGCATTTTCACCGGCAGCCATTTGCTCCAGCAGCCCCAGCACCCGGCTGCTGTTCAGGTCGTCGAGGCTTGAGGTTGGCTCATCGGCAAGCACTACTGCCGGTTTATTAATAAGCGCCCTTGCAATGGCTATTCGCTGCTGTTCGCCCTGGCTTAGCTGCCGGATTTTTTGTTGTTTTTTGTGCAAAAGTCCCAGGCTGGCCAGTAAGGAATCTGCACGGCTTTTGTCCTGTGGTAAACCTGCCATATATTGCTGCAACAGAATGTTTTCCTGTACAGTAAGAGAGCTTACGAAATGCATTTGCTGAAATACAAGCCCGATATTCCTGCCCCGGAACCTGTCTGTCTGCGATGGCTTCATGGCCCTTAATGATTTTTCGCGGATAAATATATCGCCGGATGCAGGTAAGCGTAAGCCGGCAAGCAGGTGGAGGAGGGTGGTCTTTCCACTGCCGGATGGTCCGGTAATAAGTAACTTTTCCCGGGGGCTGCAGCTGAAGTCAGGAAAGTAAATAGGTTGCTCTCCCAGGTATTGATAGCAAAGGCCGGATGTTTTAATCATATTTATATTATAACCGGACTAAAGGTATTAAAGATGAAAATAATAAAAAACCCGTTATCTATTGAGTAACGGGCTGATAAATTTAAAAAGGAACAATAAAGCAATTTTTTACTCCACCACTTCTCTTGTAATGTCAGGTGGAATACGGGTGAGGAGCTCATAGTTTAGCTGGTTACTCATTTCGCTGAACGAGGCCACGCTTATTTCCTGCTGGCCCTGTTTGCCTACTAATACCACTTCTTCCCCTTTCTGAACATCAGGCATTTCATTTACATCAATAATAGCCAGGTTCATATTTACTATTCCTATAACAGGCAGTCGTTGCCCCCTTATGAGCACGCGGCCGAGGTTACTGAGGGAACGGGCAAATCCGTAGGCATAGCCAACAGGTATGGTAGCAATTACCATATCGCGGGGAGCCTGATAGGAGGTGCCATATCCTACAAATTCCCCCATCTTCACATTCTTCACACTCATTATTTCGCTTTTCCAGCGGATTACCCGGCGCAGAGGATCTTTACCGAATTTTTCGCTTTTCCTGAGCTGGTAAATAAAGGTTTCTTCATTAGGCCAGAAGCCATAGGTCATGATGCCAACCCGGACAAGGTCCATAATGGTTTCCGGAAAGTTAATTGCGGCGGCTGAACAGGCGGTATGCCGTATGGCAGGTTTCAGGTTGTGGGAGCAGAAGAGCTCATAAAGCTCCCCATATTTTTTTATTTGCTGTTGAACCCTTAAATAATTTGCAATGCTTTCGGCACCGGCATAGTGAGTGGTCAGGCCTTTAAATTCGAGGTAATCCTGCTGTTCTTTTAAAATTTCAAATAATTCGGGCAGGCTTTCTTCTTCAAAACCGGTACGGTTCATGCCTGTTTCAACTTCAATATGGATAATGGCTTTTTTTCCAGTCTTTTTAGCTGTTGCTATGGCAGCATGCAGGCGTTCCGCCTCGAATATATAAAACTCAATGCCACTTTCAATAGCCCAGGCTAATTCATCATTGTGGATGTACCCCATAATCATGATGGTGCTGTTCCGGGTAATGCTGTTTTGTACCTGCCGGGCTTCGGCGGAGCTGAAAACGGAAAAGTGACGCACACCTTCAGCTTCCGACATGCTTACAATCTGTTCAATTCCATGCCCGTAGGCATTTCCTTTACATACAGTGGAAAGCGTAACAGAATCCGGAAGCCGTTCCCGTATATAATTAAGGTTGTTCCGTAATGCCGATCTGGATAATTGTATGTGCGAAGTATTCAAGAGTTTTAATATTTATGATAAGTGAGCACCACCTAAAAAAGTATTTCACGGATAAGGCTGGTAAACATTTGCAGGCCGGGGGCAATAATTTCATCAGGGAAATCATAATCCGGATGATGAAGCCCCGGCTGCTTTTCTCCTGCTCCAAGCCCCATAAAGGCAGTCTGGCAGGTTTCCCTGTACCAGCCAAAATCCTCTGACCAGCGAAAAGGTTCCGTAAGTTCCCTGATTGAAAGCCCGCTCATGCCTGCGGCTTTACGTACATACGGCCCGGCAATGGAGGGGTTTACAGTGGCAGGAAATTCTTCCAGATAATTTACATTATAATTAAGCCCCTGGTTCTGGCAATAGTAGCGGATAATCTCTTCAATTTTAAGTGTAAGCAACTTCATATCATCAGGGTCAAAAGCCCTGAGGGTAGCTCCAAATTCTGCGTAACCCGCAGAGGTGCCAAAGGCTTTTTCTCCCAGGTGGGCAAATATTGGAGTTACCAGTACCAGTTGCTGCCAGAGGTTTTTATTGGTGGGCAGGGCCTGCATATCCAGCATAATGCGCGCAAGAGATTGCGCGGGATTTACCCCTTTTTCAGGCTCAGCTGCATGTGAGGTAACGCCATTCATGCGGATCATCATTCCCTTGGATGCAGCACAGAAGGGGCCGTCTTTCCAGAGAACGGTACCCTCAGGGTAGCCGGGAATATTGTGTAAGCCGAAAAGCCAGTCCGGTTTTATGTCCGGCCACCGGGGGTCATTAATTACGCCATATGCGCCTTCCCCTGTTTCTTCTGCAGGCTGAAAAAGCAACATTACCTGGCCATAGGGAAGGGGATTGGCGTGGAGCCACATGCCTATACCTGATACGATGGACATATGCCCGTCGTGGCCGCACTTATGCGAAATGCAGTCCCTGTTGGAGCGGTGAGGCCAGGTGTTGGTTTCCTGAATCGGAAGCGCATCCAGTTCGCAGCGAAAGCCGATTTTTGGTCCCGGGCGGCCACTGTCATATATAACGGCCATACCATTGCCCCCCAGCTGGTGGATGATCCTGTCCGGCTGTGTTGTTTGCATGAAAGATTCAATGATTCTGGCAGTTTCGGATTCGTTGCCTGACAAATCCGGCTGGCTGTGCAGCTGGCGGCGGAGATAATAAAGTGCTGAAAGGTCTATATTTTGCAAAAGCGAATTGTGCATTTGTTCAGTTTCGGTTTCTGGTACTATTAGAATAATTAGAATGAAAGGCAATTGTTCCCTGAAATTGGAAAGGCTAAAGCTACGCCTTAATGGTAAGAGGAAGAAATTCAGCTCCGTAAAAAGCTAAAAGGGGAAAGGAATTGTATTTTTAATCCTAAAGCCATTAGCTTTGGTATATGAAACAGAATGAATATTCTTCAATTCCCGGGAAGCTTGAGAACCTTAATAATGTTTTCTACCTGATGGTAGGTGTTCCTTTGTTGCTTTTCGGATGGATTTACCTGAACCGCAAAGTTTTAAAACCCTGGTATTTTTTTGAGGATGATGCTACAGGAGCGGTCTTACATATTATAATTCTTGTTGTTGCCGGTTTTGTGGCTTTTCGTGCCTGGAGGAAGTACAGGAAAGAACTTTCTTCTCCTGATTTCAGCAGGGCATCGTCTTTCAGGGACAAAGAGCAGATTTTGGCAAAGGTAAATTATTTTATAACAGCATCACGGGCGTTTTATGGTTTTCTCACGATAAGTACCCTCATGGTAGTGGCAGGTTTTTACCTCTCTGCAGAAGAGTTTTACATTGGTGCCTATACCATACTGCTGGTTATGTATTCTGTTTACAGGCCCACGCTTGACCGTATGATGAAGGAAATGAAATTAAGTAAGGAAGAGAAAGAGCTGTTATTCGAAGCCTGGAAAAACCCCGCATCCTAAAGAAGGAAAGGCTGTTCCGGAATTATTCTGAAACAGCCTCTTCTTTTTACGGGTCACTTCTCTTATAAAGTTATTCCAAAACTAAGGGCATGCAATTCAGGGCCTCTGCCTGTGTGGAAAAGGTCGTTGAGGTCGTAATTAGCAAACAGGTCCAGTCCCTTAATGCCTACCTGGAAGCGGACGCCATACCGCCAGTTGTTAAGGTAAAAGCTGTCGTTGTCCTTTTCTTTCCGTGCTTTTCCGTCATCAAATTTATATTTTGCATGGCTTCCTATCCTGTAGCCGGCATATCCGCCAAGGCCAATCCGGAATGCATCGTCTTTGTAATGCCTGGTGCGTCTCTTGGTGCCATCGGAGTCAGTAGTTCTTTTACTTTTGTAGCGGAAGTCGAGCATGGGAACCACGTTTACATTAAGGTATGAGGCGGTAAGCTTGCTTTTAAGAGAATAGATGTCATTATCTGCCTGAGTAAAATCAAGGCCATCAGGGGTTCTTTCAATCCGGGTGCGGTCATCCTCGAATTTAAAGTTGTACCAGCTTATGCCACCTCCCCATTGTACTGCAACCGGACCGGCAATCCGGGAGCGGAAGTTTGAGTTTATTCCCACAAACCAGGAACCCCAGGGGCGTACAGTATACTGTTCATTATCTGCGCCCGGGAATTCATTATTTCCGTTCAGGTAATTATTCATGCCCAGGTCAAACTCAAAGTGGTGGCTCGTTCTGAACGGGTTCTTTTCCTTTTTGGAAGAATGGTTGAAATGAATTCCCCTTCTTCCTTCGTTTTCATCTGTGGTGTCAGACTCTGCCTTAAACCAATCCCGGCTGGTGCTGTCCTGTGGAGTATCAACATCCACACTAACCTCTATTTTGTACCTGGTTCTGTTCTCGTCTGTAATGATCAGTACATGATCAGGATTTTCCAGACTGTCGACTGTTTTGCCAAGGTCAGCAATCATCTGGTTTATATCGTATGCCTGCAGGCTTTCCAGCTCTTTTTTATCTTTTACCCAGATGATGATTTTTTTGTTTTTACCAATCTGGATCGTAACTGTATCCTCAGGGCTTAAAGCAGGCAAAGTGGTTTCCGCAAATGCCGGTAAATTCAGGAGGATTAAAAAGGGGAGAGCAATAAAGAAATATAGAATCTTTTTCATATAAAGGTTGATTTTCAAAATGAATTAAGTGAAATTTTACCGGCCGGAGCGGAAACTTAGCAGCTCGTTCTTGGCCTCACGGATATCAGCAAGACTAGCGCTGCTGTTTTCTTTTACTTTTTTAAAGAAGCCCGCCACTGCACGGGGGGAGAAGTCCCTTTCTTCCTGCTCAGAGGCTAAAGGATCATCCGGTGCAGCGGGAAGGTTCCGGTTTATTTCATCTGCTGCACTGTAACTGATAATTATGTTTTCAGCCTGGTTCTCAGGAGCGGCGGCGATTAATTCCGGCATTTCCACAACGACCTCAGCTGGTTCCGGTACCTGAACTGGTTTATTTTCTGCCAGGGGTAGCTTCGGGCTATCTGTGCTGCCGGTAAGAGTGCTTCCACTTTCTTTCTTTTTCTGCTGAACAGAAGCAACAGCCTGTATGCTTTTTGCTTTTGCAGCAGGGGACTGAGGGAAACTCTTTATCTCTTCTTCCACAGGATTGATTTTCTGCTCCCTTTCCTCTGTTTCAGCAAGGGCTTTATCACCGGTTTCAATAAGTTCCTGGTCCCTTTGGGCAGGCGCTTCAGGCGGGGTGGCTTTCCGGCTTATGTGAGCATCGGGGGCAATAAAGGTGCTGCTGTATTCCAAATGAGCCCAAAGCCCAAACAACAGCAAGGCACCGGCGGCGGCTCCTGAAAGAAATACCCACACCTTCTTCTTCTTCTTGTGTTGCAGGCCCTCTTCCAGCTGCTGCCAGGCCAGGGGAGATGGCTCTGCCCTGTACATTTCCGACTTCTGCCTGAATAAACGGTCTAACTCTTCCTCTTTCATAGCTAAATAACCTGGTGCTGTTTTATTTTGTCGTGTTTGGCAATGTATTGCTGCAGCAGGTTTCTTGCCCTGCTCAGCTGAGATTTCGATGTGCTTTCGCTGATCTCCAGCTTTTCGGCAATTTCTTTGTGCGAAAATCCTTCTATAGCATAAAGGTTAAAAACCGTCCGGTATCCGTCGGGTAAGAGGCGGATCATGGCCATCAGGTCATCGGCCTGCAGCTGCTGATCTGCTTCTTCATAGCTTATTTCCCTGCCGGCCTCCTCTTCGTCTACCATCATAAAGGCATGTTTTTGCTGCCGGAGGTATGAGAGCGATTCGTTTACCATTATCCGGCGCATCCATCCTTCAAAGCTTCCTTCGCCGCTAAACTGGTTTATCTTATCAAAAATCTTCAGGAATCCTCCTGTCATTACCGATTCAGCCTCACTCCGGTCTTTTATATACCGGAAGCAGATTGCCAGCATTTTTGGGGCCCATAGCCGGTACATTTCTCGCTGAGCCCCTGGCTCGTTGCGCTTGCAGCCGTTAATGAGTTTTTCCTCCCTGCCGGATTTTCCGATGCTGAATTTCATTATATTGGTTGAGGTTTCTATATTGAAGATGCAGTATTTCCGGCAGAGGTTGCACGGGCTTGTAAAATTTTTTCCGGGCGGAGAAAAACCCCGAAGAAACAATAAAAAAAAGCCCTGTCCGCAGCTTTAATTTAATAAAGTTGCAGGCAAGGCCGTAAAGATCCGGGCTGTACTTTCCTTGTCTTCTTAATTATCCCTTCAGTACATTAGTACGTTGCCACTTCAGCGCTTAATATGCCGCTTTATAATTTACCTCAATTTTTATCGGGGTAATTTCACCTTCTTTTACTTCCACAGGATTAATGTATCCCTCGCCATCAAATAAATTGGCAAAAAGACCAGATTCTTCCTTTACAAAAACAGAATAGCGGCCCGCAGGCAAAGAAACAATGAACTGGCCTTCCTCATTGGATTGCACCGTTTCTATAAGTTTCGTTCTTATATTTTTGAAGAAAGGCCCCTCAGAAGTTGCCTCATCCATAGTTGTTAATTTATAAATGTGGACTTCCCGTTCCACAGGTTCACCTTTAAGTTTTTTCCGGTTTACGTCGGGGGCATCATTAATGGAAGGCATCATATCACCTTCGAGCCAAAACACCTGGCCCGCAAGGCCTTGTTCCACATTGGAGTTGCAGCTTTTATTCATGCTGGCCAGCAGCAGAAAAGCTGAAAAGAGCAATAACTTCATGTTTATAAATTTTTCCTATCAAAACGGCCAGGCAGCTGCTTTGTTGTAAATAAGCAGGAATGGAAAGCCGGAGATTATTAATTTTTTTTTACCCTTGCAGCTCCGCTTTTATTAATTTCAGCAGTAGCGTTTCCTTTGTAATGTACCTGACTTGCACCGCTGGCGTTCACCCCGAGTTGTTCCTCCGCATTAACACTGGCCGAGCTGGCTCCGCTTATGGTCAGAGAGGTTTGTGTGCTCCTGAGGTCAAAAGCGTCGAGTTTAGATAAGCCTGAAAGACGGGCCTCGACACTTTCTGCAGTTCCCTGCATATTTATTTTGCTGTTTCCGCTGCTTTCTATTTCAATGTTCTGGAAATCACCGCTCAGTTCGCATCTGGAATTGCCTGATAATTTAAGGTGTAAATCATCTCCCTTCCAGCCATTCAGGCGGGCAGAGGAGGCTCCGCTTATTTTCAGGCTTTCAAGTTCAGGCAGGCTTATGTAAATCTTTACAAGGTCCTGATGTTCAAAATTATTTTGGGAGCTTTTAAAGCTTATTTTATCTCCGCTCTGCTTAAATACCAGCTTGTCAATAGCATCCCTGTCGCCTTCCAGCCGGATGCTGTATTCAGGGGCCTGTGTAATTTCGGTTTCATAAAAATAGCCAACTTCCACCTCGCTGAAATCTGTTGCTTCGATTCTTCCTGTAGCACCATCAATAGTTCCTGTATGATTATTTCTGCGCGCTTCTTCTGCATTTTTAAGTGTTAATTCATCGCAATTCAGGCACTCCAGTTCACCGTTTTCATTAAACTGAAAGCTAAGGTCTTTTCTAAGATCGTAAGCGGAAAAGCCATACATTTCCAGGTTATTGGAAAGAATTTTGCGCAGACTGTAATCCATTTTAAACTTTTGCCCTGCAGGAATAAAAAGAGTGGATTTCAGAGACTGGATCCGGTAAGGGACATTTTCAGGAATTTGCAGGTGCCGGCTCAGTAAAAGGGTGTCACCTTTTTGAATGGTTGCATACTCACTGCGCCCTGCAATAGCTGCTGCATCCTCCCGGTTTTTGCCTTGTGCATAAAACCTGTTTATTAAGCGGAGCTGCGGCTCCTGGCCTGGTTGTAAGGAAAGGCTCACATCCTCATAATCTATCCCGTCTGTTTCCTGCAGGTTTATGAAAAGGATTTGTGCCGGGCTGATGTCATAAGCCTGGCTTGTCTCATAATATCCCTGAGTCCTGAAATTCATGGCATAGGGAGGTGCTGCCACGGCCACTGTAACAAAGCTGATAATCCAGAAAGCAAAGAGCAGCCAGCCGGCAGCTGCAGGTAGCAGCCATCTTTTAGCCAGTACTGCCATTCCCAGTAAAATAACAGTTAAACCGGGAATAAGCAGCGTGAAAAAAGAAGACGCGAGCAGCAGGGGAGGTAAGCTTTGCTGTGCCAGAATGGACGGGATATGTAAATCAAACACATCGAGGTACATTTCAGGAATATAGCCTGTGGCAAAGCAAACAGCAAAGATCAGGGCTGTGAGAAAAATAAAGCCTGCCAGTATTAATCCAATGCCTGCCACCACTCTTGCAATATGGGCAATGAATACAATCAGCGCAACCAGTGTACGGCCGGCCCCTGCAATAATGGTAGCAGCAAAGCGAAAGGGGAACAGGACTGCCTTTACAACCCGTCCATTTGCCTCACCATCCCTTAGATTTAAATTTTTTTTTATATTCTGCTCAATGTTCGATAGGGTAAGAGGCTCTCCCTGCATTTGCATCCGGTCTGTAAGCGTTTTTGCTTCCGGCATAATGGCCCACAGGATAGCATAGGCAATTAATCCGCTTCCGCCTAAAAAGACAGAAATAAAGAATAATATGCGGATAAGAAGCGGATCTATTCCAAAATAGGCAGCCAGGCCTCCTGCAACCCCGCCCACAATTCTGTCGTCAGGGTTCCTGAATACTTTTTTAACCTTTTTCTCTTTGGCAATATCATAGCGCTCCGGTACAATTATCCATACAATTATATAGCCCAGAAAAAGCGTTGAGCTGAATACAAAAGTCATAAACAGGTCGAGCAGTACCATGGCGAAAAGCATCCTTATCCAGAGCGGGTCTATGCCGAAGTAGCTGGCAATTCCTGAAGCCACTCCTGCAATAATTTTCCTGCTTCCGTCCCTGTACAGTCTTTTGTCGGCAGGGGGAGGAGTGCCGGCTTCTGCATAGCGGGCATCTTCGTAGCTGCTGCTGCTGGTGTTTGCTTCTTCATAAGTCGACCAGCCTGACTGCTGATAGCTGCCATTTGCGAAGGAGGGACCTTCCGGATTTTCCAGTGCTTCAAAATCCCGGATATTTCCCATCTGCACAATCAGGTTCTGTACATCTGTTTCAGTTATTACCTGTTTCTGAGGGCTTAGTTTAGACAGGAAAATTTCTGCAATCCGGTTTTCAATATCCGCGGCTACTTCTCCGGTTTCATCATAGGCAGCAAAGTACCTGTTGATTTCGTCCAGGTAGGCTTTCAGCTGCTCGTACCCGTCTTCCTCAATATTGAATATGATGCCGCTTATATTGATGCTTATATTTTTTTTCATAGCCGCATTATTTTAAGATGTTGTTATTTTGATTGATGATATTATTTGTAGAGGCTGACAGTTCATTCCAGGTCTGGCTCAGTTGCTTTAAAAAGACCAGGCCTTTTTCTGTGATTGTATAATATTTCCGTGGCGGACCTGAGCTTGACTCTATCCATTTGTAATCCACAAGTTCCGCTTTTTTCAGCCTGGTCAGTAGGGGGTATAGTGTTCCTTCCACAACCATGATTTTTGCTGAGGTCAGCTCTTCCAGCAAATCGGAGGCATATACCTCACCGCGGGATATTATATGGAGGATGCAAAATTCCAGGACTCCCTTTCGCATTTGCACCTGCGTGTTTTCAAGATTCATACCTTGTTTTTCTTGGATATGTTACAAAAGTATAAAAGGTACTTTGCATAACCAAGTACCTGCTTATGTTTGTTTCCTTAGTTTACATAATACCTTTGAAGATGAGGATGAAAGGAGGAATTATTATTTTAGCGGGAGGGCTTTACTTCATGTTTGTTCTTCAGGAATAGTTTAAAATAAGCTCTTATATTACCTGCCTGCCTTAATAGCACTCAAATAATTGCAGGAAGGGAAGGGAATCTATACTTTTAATAAATTTTACAGTTTAAATGGTGGGGTACAGACGATTAATATTGTTGCTGCTGCTGAGTTGCCCGTGGGCAGGCAAAGGGTTTGCCCAGACAATAGCTCCAAAATACAGCAATGAGTTTCTTGCCATAGGAGTAGGGGCGCGGGCTCTTGCAATGGGCAATGCGCAGGTGGCAGTGGCAGATGATGCTACAGCAGGATATTGGAATCCGGCTGGTTTGCTGGCTGTTAAAAGTGGCCACAGTCTTTCGCTTATGCATGCTGAATATTTTGCAGGAATAGCAAAATTCGATTATGCAGGTTTTGCCACCCGCATCGACTCAGCTAGTGTGCTGGGGCTTTCCCTTATCCGCTTCGGGGTGGATGATATTCCCGATACCCGCTTCCTTTACGATGCGAATGGTACTGTTAATTTCGATAATATCCGCTTTTTCTCTGCTGCCGATTATGCTTTTATGCTTTCCTATGCCCGCCGGGTGCAGGGGCTTAAGGGGCTCCGGCTGGGAGGAAGTGTAAAGGTGGTGCACCGCAATGTGGGGAAATTTGCCAATGCCTGGGGATTTGGGCTTGATGCCGGTGCTCAGTACCGGAGCGGTAAATGGACTTTCGGACTTATGCTGCGCGATGTTACCACCACCTTCAATGCCTGGACCCATAATTCGGAGCTGTTGCAGGATGTCTATACCCAGACAGGAAACGAAATACCTGAAAGTTCACTGGAACTTACGCTCCCAAGGGCGGTATTAGGGGGTGCGAAAAGCTTTTCCATCTCCGAAAAATTCGGTGCCTTACTCGCGCTGGACCTGGTAACTACTTTCGATGGAAAGCGGAATGTGCTGGTAAAAACAAATCTGGCCTCTTTCGATCCTCAAATGGGATTTGAGCTGTCCTACGACGATCTGGTGTTCCTCAGGGGCGGCGCAGGTCATATACAAAAAATAAAAGATTATGATGGCAGCTATTATACCACCTTCCGCCCCAACGGCGGTTTAGGAGTGCGGCTGCATAAGGTTACCATTGAATATGCGCTCACTAACATAGGGAACCAGTCCTCTGCACCTTATTCCCACGTGTTTTCCTTAAAGGTTAATCTTAATAAAAAAGATGAATAAGTTATTTGCCGGCTCCCGCTATCTCCTGACAGTGCTTTTGTTCCTGCTGGCACAGTTTGTTGCAGCGCAGCAGCATGGAAACGAATGGATTAATTTTAACCAGCAGTATGTAAAGATTTCCGTTGCCCAGGATGGTATTTACAAAGTAACTTATCAGGACCTTCAAAAAGCTGGTATTCCTGTGGGGTCACTTAATCCGCGAAACCTGCAGTTGTACCACAGGGGAGCTGAGCAGGCGATATTTGTGGAAGGGGAGAGTAACAATATTTTTGATCCTGAGGATTTTGTGCTGTTCTTCGGAAGAAAGAACGATGGTACCCAGGATAAGGAGCTGTACCGCTCAGCAGATGCGCAGCCACATGCTTACTATAACCTTTATTCCGATACTACGGCTTATTTCCTGACCTTTAACCTGACGAATGCGGGCGGGAAAAGAATGTCTTTTTTCTCAGAAAATAATATTAATAATGCAGGGGCGGAGCCATGGTACCTTGAAGAAAGGCTTATGCTTTATACCGCAAATTACTCCGGCGGGATTACCTACTCCTATGGAGGAGAGTTTAAAACACAGCTTGCCTATGGCGATTATGGCGAAGGTTTTACAGGAGAGGTTGTGGCAAACGGGCAGAGCAGGGATATTACCTTCGAAAACCTGGGCCAGCAGGTAACAGCCGGTCCTGCTCCGGTTTTAGAGGTGTTGCTGACAGGCAGAAATAATATTGAAAGGCAGATTGATATATTGGCGGGAAGCACAGTTTCTTCGCTGCAGCAGCTGCACTCAGCGGTTTTTACGGGTGGAAGAAATTATCTTGTGAAAGAGCCTCTGAGCTGGTCGCAGCTGAATGGAGGGAGATCAGTTGCCAGAGTAGCAACCAGCCAGGGCGAAAGGGTGTCTGTTTCCTATGCAAAATTATCTTATGCCAGAAGCTGGGATATGGGCGGCCTCTTTGAAAAAGTTTTTAACCTGCCGGCCGGGGGAAGTAACAGACGGTATGTTGAGGTTAAAAATGTTCCTTCGAATGTGCAGGTATATGACATTACTGACCCTAATAATGTAGTAAGGATAGGATTCAGAAGGGTGGGGGCTACTACCTTAACGTTTATGCTTTCAAATGGCACTACTGACCGTAAGCTTTTCCTTTCCGGAGTAAATTTAACTGTACCCTCCGCAAAGAAGGTAAACTTCAGGAAAATAAATCCCGCACTGCATAATTACCTCATCGTGAGCCACCCGGTTTTGCGGACTCCCGCCGGAGGCTACCCCGACCCGGTGAAAGCTTATGCTGCTTACAGGGCATCGGTGGCCGGGGGTGGTTTTGATACCCTGCTTGTAAATGTGGGGCAGTTATATGACCAGTTCGGTTATGGTGAAATTACGCCTGTGGCCATCCGCAGGCTGGTAACATTTATGGCTTCCGGCGGGAAGCCTGAATATCTGTTTTTAATAGGCAAAGGCCTCGATGTTTACTATAACTATTATAGAAATACAGGCTGGACCAATTCTAACCACGATCTGGTACCCACTTTTGGTTACCCCGGTGCCGATATTCCTTTTGTGGCCCGCCTGAACGGTTCAGGCGAGGCTCCTGCTTTTCCCGTTGGCCGCCTGGGAGCCAGAACACCACAGGAGGTGGTGAATTATTTTAATAAAGTTCAGGAGGCGGAAGGAAGACCCGTGGATGACCTGAGCCGTAAAAAGCTGGTGCACCTGAGTGGAGGATCTAATCAGAGTCAGGCCCTGCAGTTTAAGCGCTACCTGAGGGAGTTTGAAGATATTGCAGTAGGGAAATACCTGGGAGGAAAAGTGGAAACCGTCAGTAAAACATCAGAGCTGGTGGTTCAGGAAATCGATATTACCAAACAGGTAAATGAGGGCGTGGGCCTGGTGACCTTTTTCGGCCACTCAGGAACAAATATTACCGATATGGAAATAGGGTATGTATCTGATGACCGGGCAGGGTATCGGAATAAAGGAAAATACCCTTGCATATTGGTAAATGGCTGCGATGCGGGCGATATTTTCTCCACTGCCAATACAGTAACTTTTGGCGAAGACTGGATATTTACCGCCGACAGAGGTGCACTGAATGTATTGGCGCACAGCGGGATCGGCTACACCAACCTGCTGCGCTATTATTCCGGTTACTTTTATGAGATAGCCTATGCCGATCTGTCCTTTATAGATGCATCGATCGGTAAAATTCAGGCAGAAACCATCCGGCGCTTTCTTGCCCTTTTTGGAGTAAGTGAAATTTCCATGGCTCAGGCTCACGAAATGATTATACAGGGTGACCCTGCTGTAAAGCTTTTTGGAAGGAGTAAGCCGGATTTTGAAACCAATAATCAGAATATGTACCTGCATTCTTATAGCGGCGGGCAGGTAAACCTTGCTGCAGACTCTTTTGCGGTTGCAGTGGTAACCCGCAATTTCGGGCGGGTTATGGAAGATTCTCTGCCCATCCGCCTGAATATAAAGAAAAATGGTGGCCCTGTAAGTTTTACTGAAGTCCGGGATTTTAAGTCTCCTTTTTATCAGGATACGCTTTATTATGTTGTCTGGTCAAAAGACCTTGGTGGCCCGGGTATGTATGAGTTTGAAGTGCAGTTGAATCCTGATGCTTCCGTAGAGGAGCTGAATCTGTCGAATAATAAGGGGGCTTTGGAAGTGGTACTTCAGTCAGGAGGTACGATAAACCTTTTGCCAAAGGATTTTAGTATTGTACAGGGGCAGGAGGTGGAATTATATTTTCAGAATTCCGATCCTTTCAAAACAGGGAGGGGGTATTTGCTGGAGGTGGATACCAGTTTTACTTTTTCAAGCAGGGCCCTGCAGCAATTTACCATTTCGGGCGATGCTCTGATAAAGCAAAAAGTTAAGCTGCCACAGGTGGCCGGTGCGGAGGCAGATAGTATTGTTTATTTCTGGCGTACAAAACTGCAGCACCCGGAGGCGAACGAAGATGTGAAATGGGTGACAACATCTTTTACGGTAATCAAAAACAGTTCGCCGGGTTGGGCGCAGTTGCACCCTGAGCAATTCCGGGGAAATCAGGTGGAAGGAGCCTCAGTGAATGAAGCAAAGGAGTGGACTTTTGATGAAATCAGCCGGAAGGTGGAGGTAATAACCTTTGGCCCTTTAGTGCCTGAATCCGGTGAGCAGGAGGTGGAAATGAGGATTGACGATGTTGGTTTTATACTCGGGAGCGCAGGGCGTATGTGCCAGCCAAATTCCATTAATGCCGTTCATTTTGCTAAGGCAGGTTTAGATCCACACATAGCAGTTATTGATGATGTGACCAGAACGGAAAGTTGTGGAAGACTTCCCCAGATAGTGAACAACTTCCTGCCCAGGGATATCAATTTCGGGAATAATGATGCTTATAACCTGGAAAAGTTTTTGGCAGATGTGCCTGAGGATGATTACGTTCTGCTGTTCTCAATTGGCAAAGTGGATTATGAGCTATGGCCGCCTTCTGTAAAAGAGCAGCTGATAAGCTTAGGTGCTGACCCTGCGAAGGTGGCTGGCCTCACAAACGGAGAGCCTTATATACTGCTGGGTAAAAAAGGAGGCCTGCCGGGCAGTGCCATAGAAACTTATGCAGATAAGAGCGGTGTGGCGGGAAATCCGTCGGCCCAGATTATTCGTCTGGAGCATACTATTGAGAGTAAAAGGAGCCGCGCTATTATTACTACCCCGCTTATAGGGCCTGCTAAAGAATGGCAGGAACTGGCTTGCAAAGTTGCAGCTGAGGCTAATGACAGCTTTGAGCTGCAGCTGATTGGGGTGGATATTCAAATGAAGGAACATTTAATTACAAGGAGTACTGAAAATATTCAGATGCCACTGGCGGTAAGTCCACAGCAGTATCCTTATTTAAAATTGAGGATGTTTATGAGGGATGAGGAAGATATGACTCCTCCTGAATTAGAATACTGGCATGTTTCCTATACCCAATTGCCGGAGGGTGTGGTTTTGCCTGCTGCAGATACCCGGAGAAATTATACACTTGATGAAGGTCAGGATTTCCAGCCTTCATTCAGGTTTATAAATATTACAGAAAATTCCTTTTCCGATTCGCTTCAGGTGGAGTATTCAATATTAAATACCGAAAACCGGAAGAGCTTTGTGAAGCGGCAAAAAATTGCGGCGCCCTCACCTTATGATACCACCTGGTTTGATTATGTTATTAACACCGACTCCTACCTTGGGCGCAATGATGTAAAGGTTCATGTAAATCCTCAGTTGGTGCCGGAGGCTATTTACAGTAATAACCTGCTCGATGCCAGGGACTTCTTTTTTGTAAGGAAGGATACTGTGCAGCCTGTGGTGGATGTGGCTTTTGACGGGGTATATATTACAAACGGATCGATAGTAAGTCCCAGGCCACTTATAACTGTTTATTTGCGGGATAATAACAGGTTTAAATTCAAACAGGATACCGTGGGGGTAAACTTGTTCCTCAAAAAAGAGTGTGAGGAATGTGAAGCAGAAAGGATTAGTCTTGCCGGATCTGCTGCCCGGTGGAAGCAGGCATCGGAAAATGAGCCTTTTCAGATTGAGTTTCAGCCGGAGCCCCTGGCTGACGGCATTTATACCTTGCAGGTGCAGGGCGAAGATGCAAGTAACAACAAGGCTGGAGTAAAACCTTATAGTATCAGTTTTGAGGTAATCACAGAATCAAGTGTAACAAACTTTTACCCTTATCCAAATCCATTTTCAACTTCCACACGCTTTGTTTTTACCCTTACAGGCAGTGAAATACCTGATGATATTAAGATACAGATCATGACCATTGACGGCCGTGTGGTAAGGGAAATCCTCAAAGAGGAGCTGGGGCCCATCCGGATTGGTTCCAATATTTCGGATTTTGCCTGGGATGGAAAGGATGAGTGGGGAGATCAGCTGGCAAATGGTGTATATTTGTATAAGGTTTTCTTAAGGCACAGTGGCGATGCTTTTGAGCACAGAGAAACAAAAGGTGATAAGGCATTCCGGAAAGGATTTGGTAAAATGTATCTGCTCCGTTAATATGTAATAGTTATTTGTGTTTTAAAGATGAAACCCGCTTTGCGGGTTTTTTTTATTCTTTTTTCTTCTTTCCGGGCTGGGGTGCCGGGGCGGCATCTGTTTTTTTAGCCGATGCTTATTCTTGTATATTCATGTACCTGCCTGATAATCAGTCATTAATTTTTTTTGTTGTTTTGCTGCTTTCCTGTTAAAGGATCCGGGTCTCAGGCCCGTGCGGAACCGGCTGCTCTTTGCTCCGGCCGGCCTTCGGCTTCTTTAAAGGAAAAAGTGACCTTATGCCTGTTTATCGTTATATTTTGTTGAGGTAATGAAATTATTAAAAATCCACTTTTATGAATGAAAACGTTTTTTTTAATTAAAATAATACCTATGTTAGGTGCATGAAACAAAAGGGCAGAAAATTGGTTAGCGGTTCCGTCCTGTTTTTTTTCAGTTACTCATATTAATCTTTCTTAATGCCCGGCAAAAGAGCCTGCAGCAATGCTTTTCCTTTAAAGCAAACAATCGCTGTAGCATGCATAATATGCACTCAGGATTCTGTAAATGCCTTTTTATGAAAGGGATCATGTAATTGTATGATTTTATTGCAGGTACTGGCTCAGAGGTGAGGTGTGGGATTATTTATTGTTTCTGATCCTGATTGCAATAGTGTGGCGGCAAAAGAGCGCTGCATATTAACATTAAAAATTTTCTTAATTTCAAAATAGTTCCTTACATATTGGCAAATTAATGACATATGTGAGGTGTATCTTATTTTCAACCAATAAAACCTGTAAAACAATTTTACTTTGCCATGAAAAGAATGTTTAAATTATTAATCCCGGCAATTGTTGCTGTGGCTCTTTTTGCTTCCTGTGAGGATCAAATGGATGAGATGGTGGTTAAAGATGCTGCTGTAGAGGCTGCAGCCAAATCAGCTGTTATGATGCCTGATAAGCCATTGATTAAGGTTCCTCCACGGTAGGCCATTACTGCAAAGCAAAAAGATATGGGGTAAAATCTTGTATGAAAGAAAGTCTGGTATTGAATGTAAGCTATTTCATTAAGGATTTTAAGTTCTCCTTGAGGTATTTAATTAAAGACAAGAGGAAGTTGTTATTAGCTTCTCTTGTCTTTATTGTTATTCCTGTATTGAATGTTTCCTGGAAATTTGCAGATTCTTCAGTTCCTGTACCTTATTATGATAATCTTCAGGTACTGGTTTGGACCCTGGCAGAAAGTGTTTGTATGGTTCTTACCTCCACCGCCTGGTACCTTTCGGCTGCCCGGAAAGATTATGTAATCAAGCTCATCGCTCTGGGGTCAGTATATTACTGGGTCTTTACCTTATTAAAAAAAATCCCTTTAGGTACCTCCACTACTGTGGCAGAGGAGGTATTGATTTTTCTATGCTGTATTACCGTTTTTACTTTTCTCTTAAATTATATAAGGAATAATTATATACTGAAACACGTAAACTATAAGGAAGAGTATGACGGGATGGTATATGATTACCATCATCTTTGCAGGGGCTTTACTAAAACAGTGGAGGGGCTTGATCACCTGAAGAGAAAAGGCTATATTACTGATGAGGAATACGGGAGCCGCCTGAGCTCCACCACACAGCGCTTTGATGAATTTGCTACGAAAATCCACGATCGTTACCAGGATCTGGTATAACTATTTTTCTTTTCTCCCGCTTTTTTCCAGCCTTTCCTCTTTTACCGATTTAAATTTACTGCCCCCTTTTTCATCTCCTCTTTCTCTCTTTTTTCTGAAAGACCTGATTGTATACCAAATAATTCCTACAGGAATTAATGCGGCCAGAATAATCAGCAGGATGGCCACTCCATCGTTTTCTATCTGAAATAAATCCATATTCTTATTTTTTAATTTTCTGTTATTATAACTCATTTGTTTTAGTTATTGTTGGAAAAGATTGCCCGTACCAGTGCCGGAACAATTGGTGTGGGGGAGGGTTACATACCTTAGTTGCATTGAGCAGCTTAAGGCAGAAGCCTGAATTTTTCTCCTGAACAATAAAATTGTTTATTTTTAAGTTTTTCTCTCTAAAGAATTAATAGTCTGCTTGTATAATCATATGTGCATGAAAATAAGGAAATGCTGCTTCTGGATTTTTATATGGGTACTGAGTAATTCAGTAATCAGTTGTAGCCAACAAAACGAAACTGAGCAAGGCGGGGAAGCAGAGAGTTGCCCTGTAGGACCGGAGCCTTCTGTAGCAGAGGAAGTGGATACCCTCAACATAATAATTGAAACCAGTGGCAGTATGGCCGGTTTTATGCCATCCAGAGGTGGTGAACAAACTGATTTTCAAATGATTGTGGATAATATATTGGCTAATGCAGAAAGTCTTGAAGGAAATGCTATTCCCAATATCCGCTACTGGTCCGCCAGGGAAAAGATGTATAAGGAAGTGTACAGCCGTTTTAGTCAGATGCTCCGCCGTGGTCTCCGGAATCCGGGATCAAGCTCTCCTATTCCGCAAATGTTAAAGAATGTGAGTGAATCGTTTACAGGACCCGACCAGGTGAGTATTTTCATTTCTGATTTTATATACTCTCCACCTGACAGCCGCGACCGCGATTTTATTGCCAACGACATACGGAGGGCTATTTCCAGAGTTCGGCAGGAAAATTTCGTGGTTTCTGTTTTTGCCTCACAGTCTGATTTTGCCGGTACTTTTTATCCGGCAGAAAGAAGCAGTAAGCCAATCCGTAATTGTTGCAGTACGGCAATACCTTATTATATATGGGTGATGGGGCCGGAAGAAAAGGTGCGCCTGATTAACCGGGAGGTGATTAAAGATAATTATATGGAACAGGTGCATTTTGGTTTTTCGCCGCTTTCCCCTGCTTTTATGATCATTCCCGGCTCGGGCAGGTCGGGAGACTGGTACCCTGCTGACAGGGAAGGAAAGGTGGTACGCCTCGATAATGCAGGAGATATCCGGGAAGGGGGAGTAATGTATACAGTTGGTATAAACCTGGAAAACCTGCCGGGGCATGTTGCGAAAACAGAATATTTAGAAGATAATTTTCGTCTGAGGGTGGTTAACGGGGAGGCAGCTATCAGCAGGATATATGACCGGACGCAGTTCCTGAACCAGGAAAATATTAATAACAAAGATCGCCGCTTAACGGAATGCTTTTCGCACTATGTAACAGTATCGGTAACCGAAGTATTTGACAGGAACAAGAATATGGAAGTTAATCTGGTCCTGGGAAATGAACTGCCGGGCTGGATAGAGGCTTATACAACCGAAGCTGACAGCCGGATTGAAGAAGAAGGAGCCCGGACTTTTTCGTTAAATGCAGTGATGGAAGGTGCGTGGCGGGCTACAGGGAGCCAAAAAGGTGAATTTTTCAATCTTAATACTACCGTGGATTTAAGCAGGTAAAATAAATATGAAGAATATTTTCAGATTTTTATATGAACTGATCATAGGCCGCCCGCAGCCTCCTATGGAAACCCCTTTATACAGGGGTGAAATTTTTCCGGATGTGGGAGGTATAACGCTTTTGCTGGTTACGTTTGGAATGGTGGCCTTCTATTATTATGTTCTCAACCATTTGTTACAAACAGCCATTTTCAGCCACTGGTATCACTGGCTGGGCGTACTTGGCATAAATGCCATCATCGCCTTCAGCTATGCTGTTTATTATTGCCAGGTAAACGAGGCTACTCCGGATTCTTATATTTACTGGTTTGGGGTTGCCAACGCTTTTTATAGCGGCGTTTTCTTTTTGTTGTTCTCCATGGCCATTAAGTGGAGGTCAAACAATGCAGCGAAAACACCTTTTTAGCTTTGAATGACGGAATGATAGAATAACAGAATGATAGAATAACGGATTGATTATGGAAATATCGGCCGGGGTATTAATTTTTTGAATTTAAAATTTACGGAGGTTTTGGCTATCAGTATCAAGGATCCTCCTACGGGCTTTGGTCTCAATACTCAATACTCACTACTCAATACTATATAATGGCTAAATTATTTGTTTTTGGAATAGGAGGAACCGGGGCGCGGGTGCTTCGTTCATTCGGTATGCTTATGGCTGCCGGGGTCGATATTCGTTGCGATAAGGTAATTCCTATCCTGATAGATCCTGACACACAAAATGCAGACCTGAACCGCACAGTGGAAATGCTTAAGAGCTACAGGCGGCTGCATGATGTAGCCGGTGCAAAAAGCGGATTCTTTCAGAAGGACATCAGCAAACTGGCAGATATTGACCAGGCTGGCGCCGGAAAAGTAAAGGATACTTTTACTTTTGATTTTGGCGGGATCAATCAGAGTTTTAAAGAGTTTATTCATTACAGTGAGATGGATCCGGATACCCAAAGCCTGATGCAGCTGCTGTATACAGAAGATAACCTGCAAAGCCCTTTAACCATTGGTTTTAAGGGGAGCCCGAATGTTGGCAGCGTGGTGCTGAACAAACTTATCGATTCACCTGAGATCCGCTTCTTTGCCGATAATTTCCGGAAAGGAGACCGTATTTTTATTATAAGCTCCATATTCGGGGGAACGGGTGCTGCAGGTTTCCCTCTTTTGCTGAAAAACCTCAAAAATCCGGATTCAGGTCTGCAGAATGCAGGTGATATATCCTCAGCTCTTATTGGTGCGATAACGGTAAAACCTTATTTCGGCCTGCAGTCAGACAATGAAAGCGTAATTGATTCAAATACCTTTGTTACTAAAACCCGCGATGCCCTGGCTTATTATAAAAATAACCTGCAGGGCCTGCAGGCAATGTATTACATAGCCGATAACCCGGACAATCCTTATGAGAACAGGCCCGGAGGGGCAAGCCAGAAAAATAATGCGCACCTGGTGGAGCTCCTTTCTGCCCTTGCAATTATTGATTTTATGGATTATTCCGATGCTGACTTATCAGGCTCCACACTTTACCATGAATATGGCTTAAAAGAAGATAGCAGGGAAATTACCTTTGAGCATTTGTATGATGATACAAAGCAGAAGATAAATAAGCAGCTTGTTCAGTTTAAATTTTTTGCAAAATATTATAAGGATTTTATAAGCCAGGACAAAGGCAAGAACTACTTCAAATCCTTAAACCTTGACGATGCTTTTGCCAACGACGGCTTTCATAAAGAACTCAGGAATTTTTTAGAAAATAAACAATGGGGTTTTTATGCCTGGCTGAAGGAGCTGTCTGTTAACAGCCGGAAATTTTCACCCTTCAACCTGAATACCGATAATCTGAACCTCCTGATCAGGGATAAGCCTATAGGTAATACCTGGCTTAAGAAGGGCATAACCCATGATGGCTTTGTGGTAAGGCTGAATAAGGAAGAAAAGAACCAGTCGGAAGAAACCGATCCAAGACGCAAATTCCTTAAAATGTTCTATAATGTTACCGAAGATTTTTACAACAACAAGGTGCCGTCGATATAGGATAATGGATATATGGCAAAAGATACTGGACTTAAGGTCAGAGGAATTAAAAGTGATGAGAAAGATTGCCTTTGGTGGAGTATGATTCCATTTTCATTCTATCATTCTGTTATTCATTCATTCAAAATTGATTAAGCACATTAAATAATATGGCTAAAGTACTTCGATTACATACCAATGCATCAACGGACCTGGAAGGCTGGAAGCAGAGTATCCAGATCGACAGCAGTCTGATTCAACATATTTCAGATCCGTCCGGAGGGCGGGCAAGAAAGGTGAGTACTTCCATACCAACTCCCCTGGCCAGGATGCACCTGTACCGTACGGCATTTGAGTTTGTGGTAAACGACCCTGCGGCAAACCTGCGAGATAATACCGTATACCACAAAATGGTGTCGCATTGTCTGGATGTAATCGAATTGGTATATAATTTCGATAAGTACCGTCAGGCAGAGAAACAACTCCTGATCCGCCGTTGGAATGTGGCCGAAAAACTGCAGCAAATGGAGTCAAGCCCGCATCATCAGTTGCTGGCCCAAACCCTTTCGCTGTTCCTTAATGTTAAAAGTCCTGATAGCCCCTATTATCATTTTACCGATGTTTACCTGATCTATTATAATTATCAGGTTATTGCAGGTACAAGCCCGTTTACCCTCTTTTTTGCACTTCCGGACATTCAGGGGCTTGACCTTAACAGCAGCAAGGGTTACCGCCTGTTTGAATCTCCGGTCCCGTTGCCCGACCGGCCCGATGATTTTCAGCTGTTCCTGCATAAGCTCTTTGTTGCCTGGCCTGCCCTTAAAACGTCCTGCAAGGCTTTGTATGAGTACCTGACACTGGCCAAGAAACAAACGCGGCCTGAGCTGCAGAATAAGCTGAATGAACTGCAGTTTAACAGCGACTACGGTTCTAATAATTTTATGCAGGAGTATGCGCCCCTGCTCGATGACAGCAACAGCCCTGTGGCCATAAAGGAGGTGCAGCTTGCGACCGCTCCTGTCGACAATGTAAACATTGCAGAGGTAAGCGACTTCGTAATCCGGCCCGACAGGCAGCGTCCGTCCGCCCGTTTGCCTTTGGTGCTGAAAGAAGGAAACTACCCGGGCTGGAATTACATTGCCGGCCCGTGGCGCCAGGAAACAGCTGTGCCGTTCAAGGATCCTGATCCGCTGGACAGCAGAATCCTGCCCGGTCTTTCCGATAAATACCCCTACCTTACAGTAGGCGATTTTCTGGAAGATCATCTCCTTGAGCTTCCTTATGAACTAAATACCCCGCGCTTTAACTACGGAAACACCAGGTACCAGAATGGTGCTGAGAAAGACCGCATCTTCAGCTTTAATTATCTGCTCCCTATAAGAAAAGAGTTTTTCCAGTACTTTTCCTATAAGGATCTTGACAGGTATCTCACCTTTATTATTGATCCTGCTTATGTAAAAGTGCAGCTTTCAATACCTGTTAAGAAAGGGTCGGTTATTTTTGAAAAAACCTATTACGAAAACCCTCAGAACCCTAAAGATGAGGCAGGCAATATTATTCCGAAGAAGGGAAGAATTGTGCAGGCTAACCTGGGGCTGGGCGTGTTCCCGTTCTATAAAATGAGCGAGGAGGCCTATAACGATTTTTATAAAATTATGCTCATAGACCTGGAGAAGAACGGAGCAATGGCTTTCCAGGATTACAGTCTGAACTTTTTTAAAGATGAGCAGCCGGTAAGGGAAACCGGTGGGGTAAGCGGAATGCGTAAAACACGCCGGATTTCTAAAGATGAAGGTGCTTATGGCTCCACATATTATGAAATATTCAATACCGACTTCGATTATATGGAAGTGGTGCATCCGCACTCAGCAGATTCGGCTGAGCCGGTAAGAGGGGTGCTGATACCAAAATGGAAGGAAATTGGCCCGGGCACCAAAACCTACACCTTTGCCATTGACTTTGGTACCACCAATACCCATGTGGCTTACACCGTGGGCAGCAATGCGGCACCTCAGCCTTTTTCCATCGAAGAAAAAGACCTCCAGCTGGTTATGCTGAATAAGCCTGCAGCCGATCCCGGCCTGCAGCCAATTCAAAAGTTTAAGCGGGCTTCGCTGCACCGGGTAATGGAAATAGATACAGTGGTGAACAGGGAATTTATTCCCTACCTGATCGGAGGTGCTTTCAGCGGGGCAGAGGTAAACTTCCCTATCCGGACGACAACCTGTGAGGTGAGTAATTTTGCAGTGCTGCCTACCGACATGCTGGGCAATATAAATATTGGTTTTGGAATTAATAAAGAGCTGGAGGTGCCCGGCCACACTACGTACAAAATGAACCTGAAGTGGAACCTGGAGCTGGACAAAAAAGGCAACGACAGAATAGATGTGTTCTTCAGGGAGCTGTTACGGTTAATCCGGCATAAGGTGGCTTTGAATGATGGTATTGTGGAGAAAACCCGGCTGGTATGGTTTGCTCCCCTTAGTCTGGAGCCTTTTGCTTTTAGCCAGTTTCAGGAGAAATGGCTGGTGAACTACCAGCATATTTTCCGTACCACCCGAAAGCCCGGTTACCTTACAGAGTCGGCAGCACCTTTTTATTATTTAATGGCAGCAGGAGAAGTGGTGCCATCGCGCGGAGAGAATCTGCTGAACATAGATATTGGTGGCGGCTCTACCGATGTGTTGTTTTTTGTAGATCAGAAACCCGCATACGGATCTTCGTTCCGCTTTGCAGGTGATGCCCTCTGGGGCGATGGGTTCAATAAAATTTCCGGTATGGACAATGGCTTCCTGGCTGCTTACCAGAAGCTGGCCGATAAGCCTTTTAAACCAAGGTCTATCAGTAAAAGCTCATCAGATGTATTTAATGAAATCTTCAATAATGTAGATCATGATGTGTACAACAATGTATTCATCAGGGCCCGGCATATGCGCATTTTGTTTTACCTTCATTATACAGCCATGGTTTATCATTGCGGGCAGATTATGAAGCAGCTTGACCTTGCCATACCCCGTTACATTACCTTTAGCGGCAAAGGAAGCTTATTTATAAATTTCCTTACCGGCGGCAGTAATCTTGGCCGTCTGGAGCGCCTGACAGGCATCATTCTCCGGGAAATAACAGGCAAAGAAGTGCCTGCTAATTTCAAAATGATACAAGCCAGCAAGCCAAAAGAGGCTACAGCCAATGGTGGCGTGTTTTATAATCCCGATATTCACGATTCCGGCGAAGTGGGTACTGTAAAGCTTTTGGGCGATGCTGCGCTTACAGACCTGGAGCGCCATTCCATTAAGTATAAAGATGCGGATGAGGGATTACTGGAGGGGGTGCTGGCAAACGTAGACCAGTTCTTTGACCTGGTACTCGGGAACGGGGCGGTAACCGGCTTTTTAAACGATTTTGCAATTGAAGCCGATTTACCTGAACTTCGCCAAAGTATAAGGGCAAAAATTAAAGACAGCCTCCATCTGGGATTAAACCGGCAGCTGGAGCAGAAAAATATGGAAGAAAGAGCAGTGTCTGAAACCCTGTTCTTTTATCCCATCCAACATACTCTTTATGAACTATCTAAAGAACTCTACCAGGACCACTATGCGAATTAAGCTTTTTGCCTGCTTTTTTTTGTTTGCAGGCGTTTTTTTTAAAGCAGGAGAAGTAAAGGCGCAGGGAGGTGCCGACAGCCTCCTGTACAGGCAGGCAAAGCTGGAAATATGGTGCGAAACCATGCGCTTTATTTACAGGGATAACGGGGCGGACAGCCTTTTACAAAGCCTGAATTGCCAGGATTGGGTTGCTTTTGATAAAAGTATGAGCCCCAATTATCTCCAGACCCGGACTTTTTACCAGTCTATTGAAAAGCCTTCAATATACAGCGGGTATACTACTTATAATGCCAAGCTGCAGAAGCTGGTGGAGGAAATAGGGAAAAAGTTAAGGTCATCGCCGGTAAGGGCGGCAAATCAAAATCGTGTACAGAAAGTCGACAGCCTGCAGGCATCCTTACTTGTGCTGGCTGCTTCGCCCACTTCGGTGGTACCTGTTCAGGCAGATTCTGAGGCTGCACCTGAGGAGGTTGCAGAAAGCAGAGAATTAAAAAATATTATTGTTGCTGCCCCGCAGGAGGCAGCTGAAGAACCAAATTCCCCGGAGGATGATCAAATGGAATGGAATGAAATACTACAATGGCTGATGCTGCTCCTGCTGGCTGGAGGCCTGGCAGGATTATGGGCGCAGAACAGGAAGCTCAAAAACGAAATTGAGGTACGCATGAACCGCAGGAAACAGGAAATTTCAGCTATCTCAAGAATCAAGGAAAGCGATAAGCCTGAAAACAAAAAGCCTAAACCGGTTAACGAGCCAAAAGGAGTAACCCAGGCTGAGGTTGCCCGCCTGGTGAGGGCGGAAATTGAGAAGGTGCGCAGGGAGCAAAAGGCCCGCAGGCAGGAGGCTGCCATGGAGCAGCAGGCAGCCAGGCGTCCTCAGGAGCCACAGACGGCTCCTGCTGAAGAGTTAATGGCGGAAAACAGACCTGCAGCAGCAGGAAGAGAAGAAGCACGACATGAAGGGGAGAAACCGGGTGATGGAATATTTTATGATAAACTTCCTTTTAAAGGAGGGTTCCATCAGAACCACCTGAGTCCCCAGCGGCACCCGGACAGCATTTACTCCATTCAGGTGTTGCCTGCAAGGCCCGATGAGGCAGAGTTTTGGGTAACTGAAGACCAGGAAGTGCAGCAATATGCCATGCAGAACGGGCTGAGTTTCTTTGAGGAAGCCTGTGATTACGACCAGGTGGAAGAAAATCCATCGCGGGTACGGACACTGGAGAGAGGAAGGCTCAGAAAGAACGGACATTTATGGCAAATTGAAAAGAAAGTAAAAGTTAGCTTTGAGTAAAAAGCCCCGGCTTCCATGATATACCTTGAAATCTTTCTGATAGCAGTGATTGTATTAATCCAGATAATCCTCTTTGTTCATAATGGCAAAAAGCTGTCGGGGCTGGAGGCTTATTATCCTGAGAGGAGGAGCCTTTCATTGGTTCAGAAAACAGCAGAGCAGGAAGCAGGGGGCAGAATTTATAGTTATAAGGTAGACCAGATAGCCGTCTCACGGCTGCCACAGGCCTTTAAGCAGGTTTTGGAAGATACTAATACCTATCTGCTGCATAATAAAGGCAGTGCTGCCAGCTTTGGTATGCTGAAAGAAATTGCAGAAAGACCTTATAAGCTCCGGAGCAGCATGGCTTCGGCCGGTATTACCACCCCTCTGTACCTCGGGCTGGCGGGTTCGGTTTTAGGAGCAGGGCTGAGTTTAGTGCCTTTAATTAAGGGAGGATTGTCTGATGCGGCTGTTAAAACTTTTTTAACGGGCCTGATAATTGCAATGGTAAGCAGCCTCATTGGTCTTTTGCTTACCCTTTTAGGAAAATACCAGTTCAGGCAGGCAAAGCAGTGGGCTGATGAAAGAGAGCAGGAGTACTTCTCTTTTTTGCAGCTGAGCCTTTTGCCCCGGCTGGAGCAGGATATGGCAGGAAGCCTCAGTAATTTAAGGGGTGTGCTTGAGGAGTTTAATAATGATTTTTTTCGCAAGATCGTTGATTTTAAAGATGTTTTCGCCAACCTGAGTAACTATGTAGGTGTGCAGGAAAAATTTTTAACTGCACTGGAAAATTCAGGCTTTACCAGTTTAACGGAAGCAAACTTTCGCTTCCTGGAAAAGATCAGGGAAAATGAAGACCTCTTTGAAAGCTTTGGCGGATATCAGAAAAAGCTGAACGAGAGCCTGCAGTTGGGGGCAGAGGCTGCACGGGACATACGACTGGTGGTGGAACGTTTGCGCCATATAGATGATATTCAGGCTTATATCAGGCAGAATGAAGAAATGATTAGAAAACAGCTGGGGTACCTCACTGCCCACCAGGACCGCCTGGAAGATCTCTCCCATGGCATTCAGCAGCATTTTGTAGAAGCGGGTGATGAAATAGGTAAAATCGTGCAGGAGCGGCTTCAGGTTATGAAGAAAGAGGAGCAGGATGCCGGAGAAGCGCTTCGCGATCATTTTTCCAGGCTGCAGGAGGAAAATGTTTACCAGAAAATTGCAGAGCAGCTGCAACCTATTAAAAGAATGAAGGAAGAGGTGGACCAGCTTAGCCGGGATACGCTTGAAAATTCAAAAGTACTGCTTGAAACCAGTGAGTATCTTGTAAAAAAAATAAATCAGGATGGCCGCCTGCATGGGGCTTTACTGGGGGAAATTAAAGAACTGAATCAGCACATGGCTCAGCTGAATGAGCCGAAAAGCTGGTGGCAGCAGTTAACAGGAAAGGGAGGACGTAATACGAAAAGGAAGTGATTTTCCTGCTTTCAAGCAAGCGGCAAAGGTTACAGGAGAGGAACTGGTCTGTTTTCTTTATTTTGAAAATTATATTATTCAAAGACAGCGAAATATACATTAAAACTTACGCCGGAGCTGATTGCATTGGCGGCCAGGGAGCGAAAAATTTGCAGTGGCCGGATGTTGGTAAAAACTTCCTTTATCAGGAGTAAATTAATTTTGTGGGTTTTGAGCCCTTTTTTTTCTGAGGTGATGAGGTGATCAGGCCTATGTTTTGGTGAAAAAAACTTTAAAAACGGGCAAACAATTACAAGGGGTAGCAGGGGGCGGTGCCTTGCAAAGTGTTGATAATGAGTTTGATGTTGAGTATCTTGTAGTCGTTGAAAGAATGGCTGCCGGAAATTTTATAAACACTGAGCGAAATCAGGCCTCTGTTTTTATTCTGCTTGCTGCCCTTTGAGGAACCGCAGGGACCTGTTCCCGGAGGTAAACCGGAAGAGGAGTGGCATAAAATTTGAAGAAATGATTATAAATTATCATTTCTGAAAGCGGAATATACGGAACAGGCAGGTGCAAGCGTAAAGTAGTGGGAGGGAAGGAAAAGCGGTTTCTGAGACTGATAATACTTTAAACCGGACAACAGGATAGTAGAGCGAATGAACTGGATAAGCAAAATTGTAACAGTATTAGTTTTTTTTCAAGTATGTGCCTGTAATACAGCATTTGAGGATATACCTCATTATGTAAACCAGATTGAGGACGGGAATACTCTTGTGCTTAAGGATGGTTTAAAAGTGCACCTTATAGGTGTGGAAGGCAATAACCAGAGCCAGGAATACCTTGAGCATAAAATACTGCACCGTAAAGTTAAGCTGGTTTTCGACAGAAGCAATTATCCTGAGGTTACAAAAAATACAGAAGAGGTTTGGGCATATGTTATTACGGAAAGCGGAAAACATTTGAACGCAGCTTTACTACGCGAGGGACTCGCTTCCCTCAGCGATAAATATTTAACCGATAGCCTTGTCAGCTTTTCGGGCTACAGTACATTAACGGCGAGCCAGACTTTTGAGGAGAGAATTCCTGAAGCAGGTCCGTTAAAGAAAAGAAATTACACACCTAAATTACCTGCGCCCGAAGCTAAAACAGAATTTAAAAGCTTTGTGGATCTTGTTGATTATGCCGAGCAGTGTGTATTCCTGGTGTTGGGGCGTAACGAAAAAGGACGCACAATAAGTCAGGGAACAGGATTCTTTATTGAGGAAAATGGTTTGGCGGTGAGTAACCAGCATGTGTTTGAAGGAGGCGTTGAATGGATGATCAGGACCAAAAATGGTAACCGGTATAAGGTATCAGAAATTATTGAGAGCAATAAAGAGTTTGATTACGTGGTTTTCAGGGTGGAACTGGGTGAAAATGAAAACTTCCCTTACCTGCAGGCAGCAGAGGAGGTTCCGCCCCGTAAAGGAACAGATATATTCGTACTGGGAAACCCCAGGGGCCTGGAAAGTACAATTACAAGAGGCGTTGTTTCGGCAATCCGTAATCAGGGAAGCGAAAAGGCAGCTGTAATCCAGATCGATGCAGCTATTTCTCCCGGAAGCAGCGGAAGCCCTGTAATGAACATGGATGGTAAGGTAATTGGAGTTGCCACCTACAAAGCCCGTGATTGTGAAAGTTGTAATTTTGCCATGAACATCCGATTGCTGGGTTTTTGATATAAAGCCTAAGACTGGGGCAGGAGGTATAAGAAAAGGTATTGTACATTTATGTGGAAGGCAGAAAGTGAAAAGCTCACTTTCTGCCTTTTTTATTTGCGGCCCTTATAATTACTTATACAGCACTCTGTAAAGCCGGGGTTTGCCCGGGGTAAAGGAGAAGCAGGGCAATGGATTATCTATAGAATTTCAATTCGGTATGCAGGAGGTTTAATAATCTTTGTGGAGGCAGAGGCTTTCCGGTACTAAGTATTATATGAACCGTTTTATGCTAACTTATTAAACTATTTCGGGTTTTGGGGGTTATTTATAGGAAAAGAAACAGTATACGCAATACTTTCAAACTAGTTGTACCTACAGCCCTCAATATATGAATGACAGAATCAGAAAAAAGCTTATTCAAATAGTACGTTTAGAAGATGCTCCAATTTCCTACCCGGCCTTAATCCAGCAAATGAACCTCGGGCTAAACCTGGATATTCCGCACGAAAAGAATATGTTGGGGGAGATTCTCAATGAAATCTCAACAGAGGAGCACGAAAATGGACGCCCGCTGCTGAGTTCTTTAGTGAAAATAAAACCAAAAGGCCAGGGAGATAATTTTTTTAAACTTTGTGAAAAGTTAGGCCTCGGGGACTGGAAAGAATTAAAAAGAAGTGAAACTTTCCTGGAAGAACAGCAGGAAAAGTGCCGTAGTTTCTGGATGAATGACGAAAACTACGCAAAGTACCTTTAGATCAGCTGAGCCGGCTCACGTATCTATTTTCAACTTTCATTATAAAAAAAGCCCCTGATGATGCTGGAAAAGCAAAGCTTCAGGGGCTTTTTCTTTACCCTTCCCGGTGCAATTTTTTATGTGTAATGTTGATGCCGCTGCGTGGATTAGTGTAAAGGTATTTTAGTTATTACTGCTCTTACCGCTGCAGTATTTTTTTGCTAAAATGTGTGATTATCAATAACATAAATTCTTTTTGTTGGTATATAAATTAAGCGGGTTTTGTTACCCGTATATACTTTTTTACCTGAAAAGAAATGAAAACATATACTCCACACCTTTGTAAAGCATTTCTGTTAATCCTGATTTTTACAGCTGCCCTTTTACCTGCACAAGCTCAGGTTCTTGTACAGGATTTTAACGACCTTCCACGATTAAATGCATTTCAGGGAACTCCTCCCGACGCAGGGCAGGTGGACAGGATTAACCTGAACAGGGCAGGTGACGGAACAGCAATTTTTTCCCTGGGCTCTGCCGGGGCTGATAAGTTTCTGGAGATCAATAAAGTAAGGAACGAGATCAGGCATTTTGACAGAACCACTGGTATCAATAATGAACCCTTCCTCAGGATCAGCTTCGATTTTTCGGTTGTAAATGCAAATATGACTGGAAAGTTGGCCGCTTTTTTTATTGGGAATAATCTTAATAATAACAGTTTTTTTCCAAACAGGGAAGAGCGCTGGGCTCAGGTGGGCATTTATGTAAATCCAAACGGAAGCTTTTATCTGACACATGAAATTTTATTTCCAAACGGGAATGTATTTGAAGTGGCAAGGACGGTTGCCTTTACCGGCAGGCAAAGAATTTCTATTATAACAAGTAATAGTAATGATGGTCCCATGGTTTATACCGGGCCGGATGGAACTCCGGATGTGATAGGTAATGGTTTTGTACACATATGGGTAGGAGATGATTATAAACTTGTGGGGCCTGCCCTTAAGGGCGCGGAATCTTCGATCAATGCAGTTAAGTTTTTATTGTGGAGTAATAATCTGGTGGCAACGGCCCGTATGGATAATCTGGGCATTGCAATGGATATTGAAATGGATCCCTTGCCGGTGGAGTTTCTCAGTTTCTCTGGCAGAACTGAAGGAAGTCATGTCCTTCTTGACTGGGAAACAGCCTCTGAGCTCAACAGCAGCCATTTTGAAGTGGAACGCTCCATGGATGGTGTGGAGTTTACTGCTATAGGAACAGTAAAAGCAGCTGGTGATAGTAAAAGCAGGCTCCTCTATATATTTACAGATAGAAATGCAGCCCAAAACTATGGGGGCACCATATACTACAGGCTGCATCAGATAGATACTGATGGTAGTTCTCAATATAGCCAGGTGGTGCAGGTAGTTCTTCCCGGAAGCAGTTCAGTCACCCAAAAGGTTTTCCCTAACCCTTTTGAGAATGAGCTCAGGCTTAGGTTTTTAACAGACAAAGCGCAGCATGTCCGGTTCAGGGTGCTGTCGGTTCAGGGAGATGTTGTGATGGAGGAACAGCAGATATTTAATCCGTCAGGGCAGGAGCAGGTTTACAGACTGCCGGGAACAGCCAGGCTGAAGGCAGGGATTTATATGCTGGAAATAAGCAATGGAAATGAAATACGTATGCAGCGTATAGTAAAATTGTAGATGTGGTATAATTGAAAAAAATACCCTTTGGATCAAACCTTTTTGTTTTAGCTTTGTAGCTTCTTACAGCAATAATAAGAAAACAAAATTTTTGGTTATGGCAATGTCGTTTGAGGTTCTGAGGGTAGGGCACACCTATAGAATGAGAAATTATGATGATGTGAGGGAGTTTACGGTTGTCAGGCGTTTGTCAGACGTTAACTTTTTAGTCCAGGATAAGGCAACGCTGGAGAAGTTTGAACTGGAAGATCTTGTAAGATATGGCAGAGGGAAGGACTATGATCTTGATGAGATTAACAGCCATGGAGACATTATATAGGTTAGCTTAAACAAATTTATTTATACCAATGCAGCAGGAAGATACAACATCACAAATACTCCCTTTACTCTACAAACACCTGCAGGTGGAAGAAGGGGAGCCTTTATCGCGGAAAATAGCTGATGAAAAAGGAATGGCGGAACTGAAGCACCTTTTAACAAGTCAGATTGCCTGGATGCTCGACCACCAGTTCGAACGTTTACTGCAGGCTATGTATCGCATTGATGTTAATGAAGAGGAGTTCCGGAATGTGCTCACAGGAAAAGATCCGGTTGCCGAATCTCTGGCGGATTTAGTTCTGAAAAGAGAATTGCAAAAAATTCAGCTTCGGGAAAGGTATAAATCAGGCAAGCTGCAGATTGTGGCCTGAGCGCCTGGTTATACTTTGTTATTTTATACAGAAGTTCATTCTTTTTTTGTTTCTTTCTTACCTGGCTCTATAATGAATTAAAACATTTTAACCCGGCCCCCGGGGCTTAAGAGAAACCCCTGCCCTGTAGTCTGCCAGGGCTGTTCTTTTGAATAAGCTGCTTAAAACCGTAATACCTGATTATTTTTTCCTGTTTTATCTCAACGGATTAATATTAAAATTTGAAAAGTAATCAACCCGCTTAATCAACCTCCGGATTGGGTAAATTTATTCCTTTTTACATAAGTGGAAATAATTAAAAAAGCCCCTTTACCTCACATCCTGAACAGCCTCATGGAACCGGAAATCCTCCCTCTTTGTTTTTGAAGGGTAGTTAAGAATTGACTTTCTCAGAAAAAGTGCTGAAATTTAGATTTATAGATCCAAAATTTAAGGCCCTGAGGGGAAAGTTTATAATTTATAAAATAAATTGAATATGAAGAACAGAAATAGTATGTATGTAAACGGACAGCTGTATGACCTTGTACTTTGGAATAATATAGTTTACCATTCTTTCTCCTACGATGCGATGAGCAGAGCCTTCTTTAAAGGAGAAGATAAAGTAGATCCAAGGGATGTTACAATGTTTAGAGAAGTTTAACCCACCTCTGCCTTTGGTAGAGGCTTTTTTTTGCAACAGAGTTTAGTAGCCCTTCCTCCAAAAACTTTTACTATTACTTAAAATCACCCTTCTCTCTGAAAGAGGAATATTTCCACCTCAAGGATAACCGGGGAGTAGCCTCCTGATTCAGAATTAAATTCCCCGTTTCACCTGTTTAATTGCATTTACAGGCAGTCTGGTTTCAGGAGCTGCGTTTCCGGTATTATCCTGAAACTGATCTCCGGACTCCTGCCGCTTTAAGCGTTTTATTACTTACAGATTTACTGTTGCCGGAGCCATCTGTAAATTGTTTTTGGAGCGGAATCAGAAAAAAATCAACATAATATTCATATCTTGGCATCTATAAACTCCTTTTGAGGGGATTTTGCATTAGTTCTGAATAATAGCGCTGTAAAATGGGAAAACCTGATTATATCCTCTTAATTGATGATGATGAAATGGCAAATTTTCTGAACCGGTCAATACTTGAGATGGCAAATGCAGCCGGAGAAATATTGGTTGTGGAAAACGCACGGGATGCATTTTCAATTATTGGAAAATTAGAGGAAAAGGTAAAGACAAAGGAAATCAGGCTTTGTATCCTGCTTGACCTGGATATGCCGGATTTTGATGGATACGAATTTTTAGAAGCATTAAAAGGTGAAAGGCGTAATTTAAAAGTTCAGGTTTATATTTTGAGTGTTTTATCGGAATCCAGAGAAAAAGAGAATTTTTCCCTTTATCCTGTAGAAAGATTTATAGGAAAACCTCTCAGGGAAAATGATGTTAAATTTATTCTTACTAACGATCAGCCTGTTTATTTTAACCGGGCCTGGGAAGCTCATTTGCGTTGAATTTAATAGCTGACTTTCATTCTTTTGGCAGCTCTATGTAGAAAGTGGTGCCTTCGTTTTCTGTACTGCTAAACCAGATTTTGCCGTTATGCCACTCCACAATGGTTTTAATGATGGACATCCCTAAACCTGTGGACGGCTCTCCCTTCAATCCTTTTCTCCTGGCTTTGGTAAATTTATCGAACAATTTATCATGATATTTGGCAGGGATACCAATACCATTATCGGCTACTGTAAAAAAAACACTTTCCTGTTTATCTTTAACGCTTACAGAAATGGTGCCCCCGTCGCGGGTGAATTTAATAGAATTAGAAATTAAATTGTTAATGACCTGCATGAACTTATAATCATCCACTTTCAGAAATATTTCCTCGTCAGAGGCGGAAAAACTGAATTTCTTTCCGGTAAATTCTTCGGTGCTTTTATACTGGTCCATACTTTCCCAAAGCTTCTGAACAATATTAACCCTCTTCCTTACAGTTGAAGAATTGGCAGAAGCCAGAAATTCCTGCTGGACAAATTCCCGGATCATTTTAACGCTTCGTGTGCTGGTTTTGGAAACCATATCCACCATTTTTTCCAGTTCTGTGTTTTTATAAGTTTTAATTTCCTCAGCAATAAGAGAGGACATGCTTTCAATATTAGTAAGAGGTCCAGCAAGGTCATGTGAAAGAATTTCCAGGATAGAATTTTTCTTAGCTGCAAATTTTTCCAGTATAGCATAATTTTCCTTTGTTTTGGTTATGTCTTCTACTATACCTGTTACTGAATGCTGGTTTCCGGCCTCCTCTGTCTGTAAAAAAGCATTCAAACACAGCCACTTTATTTGTCCGCCATTCAGTTTTATCCGGAATTCTATATCATTTCTCTTTTCCCCTTTAAGCAGGCGCCTGAAGTTCGCAGCCATATAATCTTTATCTTCCGGATGGATGGTATCTAAAAGAGCAGCCGGATTAGATTTTGCACTGTTTACAGGAATGTTCCAGATTTGCTCAAAGGCAGCGTTCAGGTATAAGAACTCCTTAGATTCTGCATGATAAACAAAAAAGACATTCCTGGTCCCTTTTGAGAATTCCAGGAAATATTTTGAAATGTCATTACTGCTCTTTTCTTCCATATTTAGTTCATCTTCTTCCTGTTCTGTATACACAAACGTTCCAAAGAAGTAAAAGTTAAAAGTATCCGTTACCTGGGGGGAATTTGGCACATAGAATTTATCAAAATCCGTTCAGGCATGTAATGGTTAGGGATAAAAATTTAGGATTAAATGTTCAGGTATGTTTACTATGGAATCTATTCAATGCCGGGAGGCGGGCAATAAAAAAGCGGACTTTTCACCCCTTTTAGTGAATAAGTCCGCTGGAGTACCTGCTCAAGGACCCATATTGAACTTTTGCATGGAGGACCTTGAAAAGATCATCAGTTTCTATGATGAGTATGAGTTCATCTTTATTTTATATTTTAAAAAAAAATGTTTGTATCCCTTATAGTTTGATGTGGCAGGTCGCTGTTTTAATCGTAGTTTTCTTTGTAAGGTGCAATGGCTGTAATCCAGCCTTTTATATTGGTGAAATCAACGGAAACTAATTCTTTAGTCTCTATATTGAATTGGTTTATATCGTTAAAGTCATCGATAACTACAAGATTTTCGCCGCGTATAGCAAAAGCGTATGTAGCAGTCTGATTAATGTTAAAATTTGAATGCTCTTGCTTATTAATTTTGTCTACTTCTGTGATATGGTCATATTCCCCATTAATAAGGTAAAACAACTTCTTACTATTTATTGCGATATCCTGAATTACATTGGAAGAAACTTGAAAACTATCAAGCTTTACTCCGTTATAAGTTATTTTGTATATTCCGGAGTAGGTAGAAAACCAAAGCTCGTTATTTTTATCACATGCAATTCCTCCTGTCCTTATATTTTTTATTTCTGATCTTACAGAACCATCTTCAGGATTTAATTCTAATATGGATGAGTTGTTACCCATTCCTCCTATCCATAATGATTTCCCATCATGATCCAGGGCATGAGGGGAGGTTATTTTAGCAGGGATGTTTAGAATATATTCAACAGTAGATTTTGTTTCATTAAATAAATATATACCTGGTTTCCCTACATCATTGTTGTCCGGGCGAACAAGCAACCACCATTTAACATCTGATGTTTCTTGAGCAGGGGCATTGCATTGTCCATCAATATTTCCATTATCGTCTTCGCAGGAAATTATGAGAGCCGAAAACAAAATAAGGAAGAGGTTTTTAATACAAAAAGTTTTCATGATTTAAGATTTAAAAGGTTTGAAACTTTCTGAATTAACTCAAAGGATATGCCGTAAATTGATACGTAATGTTATTATTATATTATTAAGCTTTGTAATAATTAGCAATTGATTAACTTAGGTGTGGGACGAATTGGGTGGGAAGATTTCAAAATCTCTTTTACAGAATTCTTCTATAGAAGAGAATAAAAAAATTGCCTGCAAACTTGGGCTAAAAAGAAAAACCCTGATAATTAATGAAATTATCAGGGTTATCTGTACCTTGGGCCGGAGTCGAACCGGCACGGGCTTGCGCCCATTGGTGTTTGAGACCAACGCGTCTACCAATTCCGCCACCAAGGCATTTGTTTAACTTTCTGAATTAAATCGGAAAGCTTTGGTAGGAACAGGCTTGCAAACCTATTAAAATATTTGCTCTTTGCAAACTTTGTAGTGCTTATTTTTCCTCGGGTGCAGGGCTTTTTATCCCTTTTTCAACCTCTTTTCCCTCTACCTCATCAAGCTTAATACAGGAAAAAGCCATTGGTTTGGCTGAAAAAAGCTTTTTAGTCCGGGCCCAGTTTTCCATAAAAAAGCCTGATGATTTATAATTGTCCAATGCTTTTTTATCGCGCCAGTAGCTGTAGGTGGTAAGAATGTGCTCCTGGTTATGGTCTTGTAAAAGTTCTAATCTCAGGCATCCGTCAAAGTTCCGGATTCCTTCTTTTGTATCTTCAAATATCTGCAGATAATCTTTGGTATGCTCTTCTTTGAAATACATTCTAACTATCCGTATCAGCATAATATTTTGATGTTTCGCCTTTATGTGAACCGCTGCAAAATTATAACCTTTCTTCGGTTTTGCAAAGATAGGGCTAAATCTTAATTGAATTAATTAAAATTTTTGCTCCTGAAGAAATTTGTGCCTTATTTCAGAAGGGGAGTTCCCTTTTCGACAGGATTATTTTCTTTTTCCACAGTTACAAAGTGAACAGTAACAGGAGTATCAAAGCTCATGCCGAGTAATTCAGCGGCATTTCCGCTGTGAATCCCGATTTCCAGCAAACCCTGGGCGTTGAACAGGGCGAAAATATCCCCCGGATCCACCATAGGATATGATTTGTGGATTTTAAATAACGTTTCTCTCCCTAACTGAATCCTGAATGAATCCTGCAGTAAAAATTCAAACTCGGTTCGCTGAATGTTTGTTATCAGATTCCCGTAATGATCCACATGAATAACATGCCCGGCAATAAGCTTACGGGTAGCACGTGGTTTGCGTGAAATCATCCGGTTAAAGGAGGTGGTGGGTTCACCTAATTCCAGTATATCGGCACCTGATGCCAGCTTTAATGCAGCAGGGGCAAGAATGTCGCGGGTAGGGAAGGTGGAACTGCGGATAAGCTTCAGGTCTTCCGGAGAGGAACCAATCATTACAATGGTTTCAGGCATTTGTTCGCTGAGCAGGCTTATAAAGCCGTTGTCGGTACCAATAAAGTAGTGGCCTTCCAGTTTTACGGCAATGTAAGCTTCTCCCAGGTTACCGGTTGAATTTACTCCGATAAGATGAATACTTCCTTCGGGGAAATCGCGGAAAACACTGTTGAGCACAAAGGAACCATGTGCAATATTATAGTGTTCAATATGGTGGCTGATATCTACAATTACCTGCGATGGGTTGCCTGACAAAATACGGGCTTTTACAGCGGCCGTATAATGGTCCTGCTCACCAAAATCGGAGATAAAAGTAATTATGGCCATAGATACAGTTGGAATTAATTTGTAGATTTGTTAGTAACAAATTTACGGATTTTTTAAAAAGCTTTAGAACTTAAACGCATAAAATTTCAAGCCTTTGGTTGAAAAAATAATAACGTTAGAAAACATTTCTTTACCTGAATTTTTAGGTGTTGAAAATCGCAACATACAGGAAGTTGCTGCTGCTTTTCCAAAAAGTAAAATCATATCCCGTGGAAATGAGATCCGCATAAAAGGGTCCGCTCCTGAAATTCTCAAGATAAATGATATTCTTAATTCCCTGGTGCAGCATTACCATAAGTATGGTAAAATAACGGAGGAAAATGTGCAGACTTACCTTCAGCAGGAAAAACAGGCTGTACTGGAGCATTCCACAGATGAAACACTTATTTATGGTACCCGTGGTTTTAGCATTAAGCCTAAAACACCTAACCAGCAAAAGCTGGTTGATGCGGTATTTGATAATGACCTTGTTTTTGCGGTTGGTCCTGCCGGTACAGGTAAAACCTATATATCGGTGGCATTGGCGGTACGGGCTCTCAAAAATAAGTATGTAAAAAAAATAATTATTACCAGACCGGCGGTGGAAGCGGGCGAAAATCTTGGCTTTCTTCCGGGCGACCTGAAGGAGAAAATTGATCCTTACCTGCGGCCCATTTACGATGCGCTGCAGGATATGATTCCTGCTGAAAAGCTTAAGTTTTATCAGGAAAATGGTATTATAGAAATTGCACCTCTGGCTTATATGCGGGGGCGTACTTTGCAAAATGCTTATATCCTGCTCGATGAGGCGCAAAACACCACGCCTATGCAGCTTAAGATGTTCCTTACCCGTATGGGGCCTAATTCCAAAGTTATTATTACCGGTGATATTTCGCAGATCGACCTTCCGAGAAGACAAAAATCCGGACTTATTGAGTCGGTAAGGATTTTGAACGGAATTGAAGGTATTGGTTTTGTGGAACTGGATGGCAGCGATGTGGTCCGCCATAAACTGGTGCGTAAAATTATAGAGGCTTACGATAAAGCCGAAGCAGAAGAGCCACCACGATGAAGGTAATTAAAATTTCCGGGCAGGCTGAGCTTGACCAGGCATTCGCAATAAGAAGAAAAGTATTTGTGGAAGAACAGCAGGTAAGTGCTGAAGATGAGTATGATGAATTTGAAGATTCAGCTGTTCATTTTCTAGTACTTAACAGCGGTGGGAAAGCCTGTGGTACCGCCCGCTGGCGGTTTACCGGTAAAGGAATTAAGCTGGAACGCTTTGCTGTTTTGGCAGAGTGTAGGGGAAGTGGGGCCGGAAGTGCCCTTGTTCAGGCGGTTCTTGATGATATTGAAAAGGCTGGTAATCGTGCAGGTAAGGTTTTATACCTGCACGCACAACTTCCTGCGGTTCCGCTGTATTCCAGATTTGGTTTCAGGCCGGAAGGTGAGCAGTTTGAGGAATGTGGAATCATGCATTATAAGATGATAAAAAAATAAGCGTTGCTGTAAAAGCAACGCTTATTTTTTATGTTTATGTTTTGATTAAATTGTAGTCAATTAAAATCCATCACCATCTCTGGTACCTGTTCCCGGAGCAACTCCTCTCACATCTTCTGAGCTCTCCATGTTATTTTCAGTTTCAGGACTCACCTCATTGTTGATACCCCTGTTTCTCAGTTCATCCCAGTCGCGTTCAAAACCACGGAGAGATTCATTGGTTTCATTGCGTACATTTTCCCAGTTATCCTGAGTAGATGTTTCAAGCTCTTCCAGTTTGTTGCTCAGCTCTTCACGGTTCTTCTGAATATCTTCACGAATATCGGCTAAATCGCCTTTTATGTCTCCATTTTCATCAGAAGCCCTTTGTTCTAACTGCTTAAGGCTCTGTTCAGCACGCTCAAGGTCGTTTTTAACCCTCTCCACTACAACATCGCGCTCTTCATAAGAATACTCGCGGTTATAGTCGTAATTATCAGCTTCGGTGGTTTGGTACTCACCTTCCTGATAAGTTACGCTCGGGTCGTTTATATTAGCACCCTCATTAGTTTCAGTTTCATACATATTCTCAGCTTCTCTCTGAGTTGACTGATTACTTCTTGTATCTGTATCGCAGCTGGCAAAGGTAAAGGCCAGTGCCCCGGCTATAAGTAATGAACCGTTTTTGCCAAAAATGTTTGTCATTTTCATAATTAAAAAATTTTGGTTTCACTACCTGGTTATACGAACTCAGAAACTAAAGGTTATCTTTGGGCCAGACCTCGTTTAATTTTTCGCCGCCTTTAATGCCAAAGTCCAGTGTCCTGATCGGGAATGGAATCATAATATCATTCTCATCATAGGTTTTCTTAATGGCCATTATTGCCTCGCTTTTCGCTTTAAGGTATTGCGGCTGTTTGGAAAAATCAATCCAGAACCTGACCTTGAAGTTGATGGAGCTGTCTCCAAACTCATTGTAATACAGGGAAATGTCATCGTCCGGAAGTACATAGTCCAGGCTTTTAACCGCCTCAAGGGTAAGGTTCTTTACCTTTTCAAGATCATCGCCATAAGAAACACCTACTTCCAGGTCTACCCTTCTTTTTCCCAGTCTGCTGTAGTTGGTAATCGTGTTCTGGAAAACCTCTTTATTTGGAATAATCTGGTATTGTCCCTCAAAGGAGCGAATTACAGTAGCCCTGAGATTCATTTCATGAACAATGCCCATTTTGTCCTGCGATTCAATAATATCGCCCTCCCGGAAGGGAACGCGGATGGCCATGATAATGCCCGCCATAAAGTTTGCTGCAATATCCTGGAATGCAAAACCCAGAGCCAGACCAATAATACCGGCACCGGCAAGGAGGGAGGTAACGGCAGTGTCCAGCTTTAAAATTCCCAGGGCAATAAAAGTGGCAACCAGTATAATAATGATATAAACCGTGTTCACCACCAGGTTAAGCAAAGTAGCATGGCCCGTTACCTTGCGCATTAACTTATTAATAAGGTTGCGTACCATTTTAGCAACGAAATACCCTATTAATATTATTAAAATAGCCAGCCCCAGGTTAGGCAGCATTATAATTAAATTTCTTATCCAGGTTTCGAGCTTCTCAATAACTAGCTCAAGAGCATTACTAATGTCCATGTAGCAGCTTTAAAGTTTTAATATTCCATTAACAGATTGTTTCCTGAAATGTTGGCCGGAATTTAATATGGACTGTTTACCGCTGTGCTCCTTTAACAGAAACCGGATTAACAGGTTAAGAAAGAAGAGAAGGTAGTCGCCTGGCAGCCTTCCCTGTTATAATTCTTTTGATGCCCATGAAGCTCCGGACTGCTTACCCTTTTGTGCGCTATGTATTATTCCTCATTACGGGCATCCTGGCAGCTATGCATGCCCCTTTCAAAACACATTTCCACTGGCACATTGTATTTGCTGTTGCATTAGCCATTGCGGTCTGTTTCCTGGTAAGGCATAAGATTCCCCGGTTCAGGCTTGTGGAGGGAGTGTTAGGTGCTGCTTTGCTTTTTACCTTTGGCATTGCCTTAACAAGGGAAAAACAGGAGTCGGCACAAATAAATAAGCTGCCCGAAACAGAAGCTTACTGGCTTATAGAAGCAGAGTCGGAAGGTAAGGAAACTCCCAAAACCATTAAACTGGAGGCGAAAGTGCTGGCGCTTAAAGATAAGGGGAGCTGGCAAAAGTCAGGTGGTAAAGTTATTTTGTACATTAGAAAAGGGGAAGACTTGCCTGAATTCCGGTATGGTGCATCGTATATAATAAAAGCCCGTTTAATGCCTGTTCCTGAACCGCTGAACCCTTCCGTTTTTAACTACAGTGCTTATATGGCAGCTAAAGGAGTGGGTTATCAGTCATTTATCGGGGCAGGGGATATCCTGCGGACAAATAAAGAACCACGCTTTTCTTTAGTGGCAGAGGCCGTTACCCTCAGGAACAGAGCCGCTGCAACAATACAACGGTGGGTGGAAGGGCAGCAGGAAAAGGCAATTATACAAACCCTCGTTCTGGGAGCCCGCGAAACACTTGATGAAGAAATTAAGCAAGCCTATGCTACGGCCGGTGTAATGCATGTGCTGGCTGTATCGGGACTGCATGTGGGGTTTATATTTGGATTCCTGAATTTCCTGTTCAGTTTAGGGCAGCGCAACCCTTTCATACGGTGGGGGAGCTTTGTAATGATAGTGCTGGCACTCTGGAGTTACGCCCTCATGGCCGGCTTGTCGCCTTCTGTAATCAGGGCTGCCTGGATGTTTACCATGCTGGATCTTGCGCTTAAAATGAAACGAAAATCCGGTACTTACAACACCCTTGCAGTAGCAGCTTTTGCTTTGCTGGTCCGGAACCCATACAATTTAAGCGCAGTGGGCTTTCAGCTTTCCTTTCTTGCAGTGGCGGGAATTGTTTACTTAGGATCCCGGCTTAATTCCCTGTACAGCGGTAAAAATATAATTATCAGGTATTTTTGGGGCTTGCTGGCTGTTTCCATTGCAGCTCAGCTGGCGACTTTTCCTTTAGGGCTATATTATTTCGGTCAGTTTCCTGCTTACTTTTTTGTAACTAATCTGCTGGTGGTGCCTGCCGCAGGCCTCATTCTGGGGCTGGGCTTTCTGTTGCTGTTTTCCAGCCTTATCAGTAACTGGCTTGCTGCAGGGGTGGGCTGGTTATTAAACAGCCTCATGAAATCAGTGAACACATTTGTGTTTTTTGCAGAAAGCCTTCCTTTCAGCAAACTGAATGCTTCCATAAACGAATTTCAATTGTTTCTCCTGTCTGGCATAATTGCAGGGATACTTCTTCTGTTTCATTTCAGGAAATTTGGCTATGCAGTTTTTTTCTTTCTTTTTGCTGGCCTTTTAACCGGAAATTTAATTTACACCAGCCGGGAGAGGAAGGAACAGAAAAAGCTGATCGTATATCATATACCCGCATATACAGCTGTGCAGTTGATTGATGGTGATAAGGAGTTTTTCCTTAAAGATGAACAATTACCTCCTGATCAGCTGAAATTTCAGGTGCAGCCCCACAGGGCAGCATTGGGTTTTTCTGCTGCAGGGGATTATGGTATTGGAGAAACCAGCTTTCAGCCTGCCATTTTCCGGGGAGAAGGCTATACTTTGGTGGTGTGGCGGGGAGTAAGCCTGCTCCTGATTGATGATAAATTCAGAAAAGTATGTGGTGCAGGAGAGCCGGTAATAGTGGATTATATGCTAGTCAGCCGGGGCAGTATAAAAAACTGGAAAGAAATAAGTACTTGTTTTCAGGCGAAAAAAATCCTGATTGATGGTTCCACCCGGGATTACCTGGCGAAAAATTTCCAGCAACGGGCAGAAGGTTTAAATTTAGATTATCATATTACAGCAGAAAAGGGAGCTTTTATGTTGGACCTGAACCCTTAGTTCCGGATAGAAAAAAATTGCAAAAGAAACAGCTTACTCACCTTTTTGAAGTCAGGGACCAAAGACTAAACACCCATAACTGAAAAATTATGCAGCACCTGAAATACTCAGTAAAAAACCGGATAGGAACTATAAGGCTTAACAGGCCGGATAAACGAAATGCGCTCAACTTTGAATTAGTGAGCGAGTTGCGGCAGGTATTCTCTGAGGCCGCAACTGATGAGCGGGTGAGGGTAATTGTGCTTACCGGCGAAGGAAAAGCTTTTTGCGCAGGGGCTGACCTTACATATATACAGCAGTTGCAGCAAAATACATTTGAAGAAAACCTGGAAGACAGCCGCCACCTGAAGGAGCTGTTTTATGCGATCTATACACACCCAAAGGTGGTAATAGCGCAGGTGAACGGGCATGCGCTTGCAGGAGGCTGCGGGCTGGCTACCGTATGCGATTTTTCCTTTTCCGTTCCCGAAGCTAAATTCGGTTATACAGAAGTGAAAATAGGTTTTGTGCCTGCTATTGTAATGCAGTTCCTCATACGGAAAATAGGAGAGGGGAAAACCAAAGATCTGCTCCTGAGTGGCAGGATTATTACAGCTGAAGAAGCAAAATATTACGGGCTTATTAATGAAGTAACAGAGGCAGATCAGCTGGAGCAGCGGGTAACGGAATTTGCCCTGGAGCTGAGCACCAACTGCAGCGGTGAGTCCATTGCCCTGACCAAAAAAATGATGGCAGCGGGACAGAGCAAATCTCTGGAAGAAGCCCTTGAATATGCTGCAGAAGGGAATGCCAAAGCCCGCGGAAACGCAGATTGTAAAAAAGGAATTGCCGCATTTCTGAATAAGGACGACATCAGCTGGTGATTTCTTTGGAGTAAAATCAATAGGATCATTAAAAAAGCTGTAACAGGATGGGTTTATTCATTCTGATTTTTTAAGTTTAACGGATCCTTTTTCTAAAAAATTGCATACGGGATTTTGTCAGTTTACCGCTCCGGGCATTTTTTATATTTCCGGGAAACATAAAAATATGTACAAAAGTAAAAGATATCCATGGGTAAAGGCAATGGCTGTTTACCTGTCTTTTTTTTCATTGGCAGCCTGTTCCATCATACAACCACAGGAAGCAAATGTAAGTATTATCCCCATTGCACCGGGCTGGGCCAACAATTCAGTTAACGCAGTAATATTCAGGAAAAATTCTCTGGCCACGCATGAAAATACCCAGTATGCAGCTTTCTATGATCCGGAGCAGTATCTGGTACTGGCAAAGCGCAGGCACGGAACAAAAGAGTGGGAGCTGAAGCGTAGTCCTTATAAGGGAAAAGCCACCGATGCACATAATACAATCAGCATAATGGTCGATGGTGAAGGCTATCTGCATGTTTCCTGGGACCATCATGGAAACCAGCTGCGTTATGCCCGCAGCCAAAGCGCCGGTTCGCTGGAGCTTAGCGAAAAGATGGAAATGACCGGATTGCGGGAAGATAATGTAACTTATCCTGAATTTTACAGGATGCCTGATGGTAATCTCCTTTTCTTTTACCGCTATGGAGCATCGGGCAGAGGAGACCTCGTGATAAACCGGTATGACCTGCAAACAAAACAGTGGACCCAACTGCAAAGTAACCTTATTGACGGAGAAGGGGAGCGGAATGCCTACTGGCAGAGCTATATGGATGCTGCGGGTACCCTGCATGTAAGCTGGGTATGGCGGGAAACCTGGAATGTTGCCAGTAATCATGACTTGTGCTATGCCCGCTCCCGGGATGGTGGCCGGACATGGGAAAATTCCAAAGGAGAAAAATACAGCCTTCCCATTAATATTAAAACAGCTGAAATCGCCCGGGCTATTCCCCAAAACAGTGAGCTGATTAACCAGACCTCCATGACTGCCGACAGTAAAGGAAACCCGGTAATTGCCACCTACTGGAGAGAGAAGGATTCAGCTATTCCGCAGTACCGGCTTGTGTACCATACAGGCACGGAGTGGAAATCGCAGCAGGTATCGTCCCGCCAAACCCCATTCTCCTTGAGTGGTGGCGGAACCAAGCGCATTCCGGTTTCCAGACCGCAGGTAATGCTGCGCAGGAAAGGTAATAAAGAACAGGCCTTTCTTATTTTCCGGGATGCGGAGCGGCAGGAAAAAGTATCGGCGGCAAGCTGTTCTGATTTTCCCGGAGGAGACTGGGAGGTGCTTGATCTTACTGAGATAGGAGTGGGTGCCTGGGAGCCATCTTACGATACGGAGTACTGGCAGCAGGAAGGCATCCTTAACCTTTTCCTCCAGAAGGTGGATCAGGTGGATGGAGAAGGGGTTGCGGAACGTGAACCCGAAATGACGGGGGTGCTGGAGTGGAAGCCCGCTATCGCAAAGTAGAACATAATAGTAGTATAAAATCAGGAACCGGAAACAGAAATCAAGAATCAGGAAAATATTTACCTATGTTAAGACCTTTACTTTTTTTATTTATTGCGGCATTTTTTACCGCCTGCAATGAGCCTTTAACCCGCTCCAATACAACATCAACCCAAATAAATTTTAACGATAACTGGGAGTTTGTAAAAGATATAGACCCCACTGTTACAGATGAACTGTTTTATACCACCAGCACCGATACTGCTGTTCGCTGGGAGCCTGTTTCCCTTCCGCACACTGCTCAGGTTGAGCCGCTCGTAATAAGCGGGAGACAGTGGCAGGGGACGTGCTTTTACCGCAAGTTTTTTGAGCTGCCAAAAGGGGATAAAGGACAACATATAGCCCTTAAGTTTGAAGCAGCCATGCAGGTGGCAGAGGTGTACCTGAACGGAAAAAGTATCTACAGGCATGCGGGCGGGTATTTGCCCTTTTATGTGGATATATCTGATGTGGCCCGTTTCGGGGAGCGTAATATTCTGCTTGTAAAACTGAATAACGAAGATAACCCTGCTGTTCCTCCCGGGAAGCCGCTCAGTGATCTGGATTTTAACATCTTCAGTGGTATTTACAGGAATGTATACCTGATCAAAAAGAACAAGCTGCACATTTCTGATCCCATTGCTGCAGGGCGTGTAGCCGGCGGAGGAATTCTGCTTAACTACAGGAGCGTAACTAAAGAATCGGCTACCTTAATGGTGCAGACAGAGGTGAAGAATGAACACAACATGCCGCAGGAGGCAAGGTTAAGAACCGTTCTTTTAGACAGGCAGGGGAAAAGGCTGGCAGAGAATGTGTCGGAGATTCAGACGGTGGCAGATGGTGCTTATGGTACTTTTAAGCAGTATATAGAAATTGCCAGTCCGGAACTCTGGACTCCGGAGAATCCTTACCTCTACACAGTTCGGGTAGAGCTCCTGAGCAGGGGGCGAAGCATGGGAAGCACCACCCTCAGAACGGGGGTAAGAACCATCAGGTTTGAAAGGGATGGCTTTTACCTGAATGAGGAGAAATATTTTATCAGGGGAACCAACCGTCATCAGGAGTATCCCTATATAGGTTATGCGCTCTCAGATAATGCCCGCTACCGCGATGCTTATAAAATTAAAGAGGCCGGCTTTAACTTTGTGCGCCTTTCTCATTATCCGCAGTCACCGGCCTTTTTAGAGGCCTGCGACGAACTGGGTATCATGGTAATGGACGCCATCCCCGGCTGGCAGTATTTTGGCGATGAGCAGTTTCAGAAAAATGCACTTCAGGATGTACGGGAAATGGTGCGCCGCGACAGGAACCACCCTTGCGTTATTTTATGGGAGGCCTCCCTCAATGAAACACGGATGAGCAAAGAGTTTATGGAAGAAACCCACCAGGCTGTACATGAAGAGCTGCCTTTTAAAGGAGTGTATACCTGCGGCTGGAAAGATTATGCCTACGATGTGTTTATTCCGGCCCGCCAGCATGCCAAAGCCCCGGATTACTGGGGAAACTATAATAAAAGCAAGCCGCTGTTTATTGCTGAATACGGCGACTGGGAATATTATGCCCAGAATGCAGGATTTAACCAGAAAGCGTTCGGGGAGCTGAAAGAGGAGGAGAGAAGCTCCCGCCAGCTCCGTGGTGCCGGAGAAAAAAGATTGCTGCAGCAGGCGCTGAACTACCAGGAGGCGCATAACAGTAACCTTGCCGGTCCTGCTGTGGGCGATGCTAACTGGCTTATGTTCGATTACAACAGGGGCTACGCTCAGGACCTTGAAGCATCGGGTATCAGCGATATATTCCGCCTGCCAAAATTTGCATTCTATTTTTACCAGAGCCAGTATGGCCCCATTCAGCCCGGTCCTTTGCAGGAGAAAAGAAGTAAGCAGGTGTTTGGTAAGCCAATGGCTTTTATTGCCAGCTACTGGACTCCCACCTCAGTAAAGGAAGTAACTGTATATAGTAACTGTGAGGAAGTGGAGCTTTTCCTGAACGGTAAATCCATTGCCCGCCAAAAGCCCGACCAAAATGTTTTCTCAAGCCATCTTAAACATCCTCCCTTTACCTTCTCCATTCCTGTTTTTATAGCCGGAGAATTAAGGGCGGCAGGTTATATTGATGGCAAAAGAGTTGCCGAAGATGTGAGGAGAACCCCCGAAAGCCCGCGGGCGATCAGGCTTACATTCGACAGGAGCGGTAAGGATGTAACTGCAGGCCAAAAAGATGTTGTTTTTGTTTATGCTGCTGTGGTGGACAGAAAAGGCACAGTGGTTCCGGATGCCGGAAATACCATTACATTTACCATAGATAATGATGATGCAGCATTAACAGGCAGAAATCCGGTAGCAGCCGAAGCCGGAATTGCCACAGTGCTTTTAAGAGCCGGAGAAAAGCCGGGAAGGATAAAAGTAACAGCCTCAGCCGACGGCCTGGAAAGAGCAGAATTAATTATTGAAGTAAGAGAGGAAAAGTAGCAGCAGAGAAGCTGAGCAGAAAGCTTACTGTATGTTAAGCGTGTAGTACCTGGAACAAAACAGAGGTATAGAAAGCGGAGCACTGCCCGGAATACCTTTGTCCTGATGAAGCCCGTAAAACCCTGCGTTTTACGGGCTTTTTTTGCGTGCTCTTTTCAGGGAGAAACAGAAAATTAACAGCTGCAGGAAAAGAGAAAATTATTACAAAGTTTATAGGTAAGTATTTAATTAAGGATATTTTGCGATAATATGTGTTTGTAAAATAAGTAAAAGGCATATGGGCTAATAGGAGCAGGATACAGCAGGATAGTGGTGGTGATATAAAATAATATATTGTTTTAAAATTATTTAATAAACCATCCTGTCAGGCTGGGTAGTGGTAAAGCAAACGGAGGTATAACCTTCTTGCTCTGTTAATAGAAGAATCGTTTTTTAATATAAAATTATTTACAGGCATTTTTCTTAACAACATTAATAATCCCTAAGGCGGAATTTCCTTCCGGATGAATCCGGTGAAGATTAAAATATGCTTTTTAGTTCTTTTCTGTTCCTGAGCCTTTCCGGGAGTAGATTCAGGATTTTGTAATCCGGAGGTACTTTTACTCAAAAGGATATCAATCGTTTGCATGAGGATTTTAAGGGAAAATTTTAACTGATTTAACCAAACTTTTATATGTTTCATCTACACTTTTATTAATTAAAATTTCACCTATGAAAAAAATTTCACTCTTGTGGCAACTTAAAGGTTGCCTGGCATTTATTCCGCTGGCTGTGGCAGGGGCAATTGTCCCTCAGCAGGCTTTTGCGCGCCATCCCGCGGAGTGGCAACAGCCTGCTGAAAAAACAGTCCGGGGAAAAGTAACAGATGAAAATGGTGTTGGTCTTCCCGGTGTCACCATTAGGGTAAAAGATACCTCCCTTGGTACTGTAACAGATCTGGATGGTGGTTTTTCCATCTCTGTTCCTGATAATGAAGCCACCTTAATTTTTTCTTTTATAGGCTATGTTCAGCAAGAAGTAGCAGTAGGCAACAGATCTACCGTTGATATATCCTTAGTGCCGGACTTGAAATCGTTGGAGGAAGTAGTGGTAGTAGGGTATGGTACTCAAAAGAAAAGTGATGTGACCGGTGCGTTGGTACATGTTAGCGAGGAAGAAATAAGGTCGCGACCTATAACCAATGCAATAGAAGCCATGCAGGGAAAAGCGGCTGGTGTGGATGTTACCTCAAACGAAAGACCTGGAGAAATAGGCCAGATAAACATTCGTGGTGTACGCTCTTTAACAGCAAGTAATGATCCTCTCTATGTTGTGGACGGTATTCCTTTGATGTCATCTTCAGGAATTGAAACCCTGAACCCGTTGGATATTGAGTCAATGGATATCCTGAAAGATGCTTCAGCAACTGCTATATATGGTTCAAGGGGAGCAAATGGTGTTGTAATAATTACCACCAAGAGAGGTAAAGCAGGTAAATTGTCTCTGAACTACTCAGGTTCCTTAACCACCGAAAATATTCAGGACCGTACTCAAATGATGACGGCAGATGAATACCTTACCTGGAGGCGCTGGGCCTATTACTATGCAGACCCTGCACAATACCCCAGAGGAGACCAGCCTACAAGGGAAAATGATTACCAGATTTTCCTTGGTGCAAACGATCCTTACGCCTGGAATAACATTAACAGAGGCTGGGCTTCCGGCAACTGGGATGGATCGCAGGTACAGACTACTGACTGGGAAGGAATGGTTACCCAAACAGCTGTAACGCAAATACATAATTTAAGTGCTAGCGGCGGTAGTGATAAGGCAAGGGCTTTTGCTTCTTTTGGCTATCTGGATAATGAGGGAACCATGAAAGGCCAATCTTTTACGAGGTATTCATCAAAATTAAGCGTTGACTTAACTCCCTTCGATTGGTTTGAAATGGGCGCCAGCATAAATACTTCCTATAGTATCCAGCAGTATGGGCAGTCTACTACCGGCGGATCAGAGTCCAGCCCGAACAGTATTTTTGCTGCCGCCAGAGGTGTTTTTCCTTATGCTGTTCCTTTTGATGATGAAGGAAACAGGATTATGTTTCCCGGTGGGGATGATATGGTAAGAACGGTTGTTGGTGAATGGGAACACACAGACAATGAACGAAAAATGCTGCGTACCATAGGTAGTTTGTATGCGCAGCTAAATATTCTTCCGGGTTTACGGTACCGGGTAAACTTTGGACCGGATTTCAGGTATTACCGGAACGGGATCTATGTTGATGAATTGTCAGTGGTCCGGAATGGTTCCCCAAACTTTGTTTCTTTGCGCAATCAAAACGATTTTTCATGGACGCTGGATAACCTTTTGTATTACGATAAGGTATTTGGTCAGCATAATTTAGGGGTAACTTTATTACAGACAGCTTCTAACTGGAACCAAAACTCATCTTCCATGAGTGCCCAGGGTATTCCGTTGCCAAGCCAGAAATGGAATGCATTGAATCAGAATAACGTAACCAGCCTTTACGGCTGGGATTCGGACCTGACGGAACGCCAGTTAATGTCTTATATGGGGCGTGTTAATTACGGTTTTGCAGATAAATACATACTTACTTTATCCGGCCGCTGGGATGGTGCCTCACAGCTTGCAGATGGGCACAAATGGGCATTTTTCCCGTCTGCTGCATTGGCATGGCGCCTCGATCAGGAATCCTGGATGAGCAATGTGGATATTGTGAACCAGCTGAAAGTCAGAATCGGGGTAGGAGTGACAGGTAATTCGGCCATTGATCCTTACCAGACCAAAGGTGGTGTAGTGTCTCTGTTCTATCCTTATGGAAGCTCTGCCACCCCCGGGTATGTACCTTCAGAATTGCTGATTGGTGGCGGGAATTTACCTTTGGCTAACCCTGAGCTTAGCTGGGAAAAAACAACACAGTATAACCTGGGTGTTGATTTTTCACTGGCAAACGCCCGTGTTTCAGGAACAGTGGATGTTTATACTTCCAGGACAACAGATTTGTTAATGCAAATGTCTATTCCATCCCTTACCGGCTTTACCTCCACCTTTGCGAACGTAGGTGAAACCCGAAACAGGGGGGTGGATGTAACCGTGAATACGCTGAATGTACAGGCGGGAGGCTTTACCTGGGAATCCGGTTTAAATGCTGCATGGCAGAAGGAGGAAATTGTTTCATTGTCTAACGGCAGAGAGGATGATATTTCCAATAACTGGTTTATTGGAGAGTCTATTGGTGTTATATATGGGTTCGAGTCAAATGGAATCTGGCAGGAATCGGATAGGGAGGAAATGGAAAAATTCAACGCTAATGACCACAGTTTTCAGGTAGGTATGTCGCGTCCGGTTGACCAGAACGGCGACTATAGAATTAATCCAAACGATGACCGTGTAATCATTGGTAATACCCGTCCCCGCTGGACTGTAGGGATGACAAATACCTTTACATACAGAAACTTTGATTTATCCGTCTTTATGTTTGGCCGCCTGGGGTATACCTTTAATACAGGAGGCGAATGGCAGGGGGGGCGTTACGTACAGCGCAGCATCGATTATTACAATGAGAACAATACAGATGCTGAATATCAGAAGCCTATTTTTAATGTAGCTGGTGGCGACCCTTATTTCAGTACTCTGGGATACAGAAGTGGCTCTTTTATAAAAATCCGGAATATTAATCTTGGCTATACCTTACCTGTTTCTGTAACAGAAAGAATGGGTATAGAGAATTTAAAAGTTTATGTGCAGGCAAGAAATCCGGGTATGGTCTATTCCAAAATAGACTGGCTGGATATGGATACAGGCCTCTCCACCTGGAACCGTGGTTTTGTATTCGGTCTTAATGTTGGATTCTAAACTCAGGATCTTTAAAACTTCTAAAGAATAAAATTATGCAATTCAGAAAGTCATTATATACAAAAGTACTGGCATTATCAGTATTAATTGGCTCAGGTTCCTCCTGTGCCGATTACCTTGAAGAGGAATTAACCACCCAGCGTACAACAGAGTACTTTTCCACTGAGGAAGGAATAGAAGATCTGGCAGTTGGTTTATATTACAACCTCCGGTTCCACTTTGGTTACGAATGGGCTTTTGCAACCACTAATTACGGTACAGACGAATTTCGTACCGGTGGTGATGCATCAAATGGCATGTGGAACAGTTATGATGGTAATTTTACATCCCTGATTACCCCGGTAAATGTGAATACGGCCATGGCAAATACTTTATGGGATGCTATGTACATGGGCATAAACTCTGCCAATCTTTTAATTCAGAATGCTGAAGCTAATATTACAGATGAAGCGGCAAAAAATGTTTATATGGGTGAGGGCTATTTTATGCGTGCTTTCAATTACCTGAAACTGGTGCGCCAGTACGGCGGAGTTCCTCTGAAGACAGAACCAAGTATTACAGTGGAACGGGAATTTACCCGTAATTCTGCACAGGAAGTTATGGAACAGGTTATATCCGATTTTAATGCAGCCTATAACCTTCTGCCTCCTTCGGCATCAGTTCCGGGTAAAATTACGAAGGATGCTGCCGCTCATTTTCTGGCTAAAGCTTTTTTATTCCGCGCCAGCGAAATTAATGATAGCTGGAACGGGGGAACAAAAGTAGCTGATCTGGAGGCAGGGATGAGGTTTGCGGAGGAAGTTATTGCCAACCGTACCCTGGCGCCTGACTTTGCTGATTTGTGGAATTATACAGCTGTAGACGGGCCGAATGAAAGCCTTAATGAAATAATTTTAGCTGCACAGTTTACATCCGACAGGTCCACGAGGGGTACCTACGGGAATCAGATTCATTTATATTACCTGTCGCAGTACCTCAACCTGCCTCACATGACAAGGGATATAGCGGGTGGCCGTGAGTACCAGCGCCTCCGCACCAATTATTATTCTTACTTTGTTTATGACCGGGTAAATGACTCCCGCTTCTGGAAAAGCTTTAAAACTAAGTATGCAATTAATAATCCTGCTGCTGATTCTGATTATGAACTGGGTGATCTGGGTGTAATGTACATTATTAATGACCCTGAGGATAACCGCTTTGCTGGAGAGGGAAGCCTGAGCAAGGTAACAGATCCTGAAACAGGAAAGGTCATTCCATCGGTTTTTGCTACATATGCTGAAGGCAGAGCTTATCTGGACAGTGATGGATTTCAGAACCGTTTTGCGCCATTAAATAAATTTATAGATGGTTCCCGCGAAGCTGTCGGGGATGGTATTGGGTACCGCGATGGCATACTTGCCCGCCTGGCAGATACTTATCTCACAGCTGCTGAAATAGCTATCCGCCAGAATGATTATGCCACAGCCCTGAACTATATTAATGCTGTAAGGGATCGGGCTGAATATAAGGCAGGGGAAGACCGCTCAGCTTACACCGATGGCGGAGCTGCTTACAATCCGGAATCTAATCCTGCAGGATACGCCAGCTTTGGGGAAAGAAATTCCTTTTATGCAGGGAATTCATACTATGAATCTAATAATATCCCTGAAACAACAGAGCCTACGGATTTAACGATTACCAGCTTCTCCGATCTGCCGGCTGAGGATGAAGCTATTATTCAAACTTTAGGATATACCAGCGATTATGACCGGGCCCTGGCATTTTTGCTGAATGAACGTTCCAGGGAGCTTATGGGGGAATTTTATCGGTGGGAAGATCTCTCACGGACCCTGACTTTAGTCGACAGGGCCAGAGCCTTTAATAAGCAGGCGGCACCTAACATACAGCCACGGCACAACCTAAGGCCAATACCACAAACCCACCTCGATGCAATCCAGAGAGGAGGCGCTGCATTAACTCCGGCCCAGAAGACGGAAGAGCAAAACCCGGGGTATTAGAAATCTGAACTTTTAAGACGAAATAAGGCTGTCCTGCGGGCAGTCTTTTTTTTGCTTGCAGGGCCCTGAAAATAATCCTTCTTCGCTCTGCAGCAGAATATAGGCCAACCAGATTATGTAAATATTAAAGAAAATGTGTGGAGGCATTCTATTTTAATTTAAAGAATGAAAGGCGCCAAATCACAGGTAAGGAGTGTGCTTGTATTTTTTTTTCTCTTGTTTTAGAAGGCCGGATAAAAAAGTTTAGCCTGAAAAAATATTAGTTTATGTATCTCTGTTTTTATTTTGTGAATGTTCTGCTAATTTAAGGAGAATTGGATGAATATTTTATTGTTTGAACAATGACAACCCGATAGCACAGGATAGTGGAGTAAATTAGAAATAATATATTGCTTTAAGTCCACTTTTGGTACGGATGCAGAAGTGGCCTTTTTTGATGTTGTTGAATTTTTGACTAAACGTAATTTATTTTTTTCTCCTGTGGTAAGGCAGATAAGAAAGAAGAGTATAAGGTTTATAGTCTTTTAAGGAGGTTGTTTTTTGGCCGGAACCCAGTCGTAATTAAATACCATAAATTTTTATTTGAAAATCAGCTTACCGGTTTTCTCAGAACCTTAATTCGCAATCGATTGCATTATCAGGTTAATGTTCTGAAATCATAATTTTATCAGAGAGAGCTAAAAGAATATTTTTTATAATCATCATCTACATTTTATTAACTAAAAATTTCACCTATGAAAAAAGTTTCACTTTTATGGCAGCTGAAAGGTTGTCTGGCATTTATTCCGATTGCTTTCGCAGGGGGTGTCCTCCCCGGGGAGGCTATGGCCGGGTCTTATAAAGAGTGGAAACAGCCTTTGGACTGGAGCATTTCCGGTAAGGTGACTTCGGCTTCCGGAGAGCCTTTGCCAGGAGTAACTGTACTTTTGAAAGGTACAAATAATGGAACTGTTACGTCGCTCGATGGAACCTTTAATTTATCTGTGCCGGAAGAACCGGGAACTGTTTCCTTTACCTTTATTGGTTTTACAGCACAGGAGAGGTCTTTTACCGGGCCAACCACTATGAATGTTTCTTTAACTGAAGATGTGAAATCTTTGGAAGAAGTGGTGGTTGTAGGTTACGGAACAGAAAAGAGAAAAGACCTGACCGGGGCCGTTTCTTCAGTTAGCTCAGAAAATTTTAATCCGGGAGTTGCTGTTTCTCCTGAGCAATTAATTCAGGGAAAAGCGGCCGGGGTAAATATAGTGCAGGATAGCGGCCAGCCTGGTGCAGCCTCAACTGTAAGAATACGGGGCTCCAACTCTATTTCAGCCGGGAATGACCCTTTATACGTTATAGATGGAGTACCTCTGCAATTCGGGTCATCAAATAATTTTGTGTCGGGACAGCAGGGAACATCTCCTTTTTCCTCCCAGCCTTCCAACCCTTTAAATTCTCTGAACCCTGCAGATATTGAGTCTATTGACATATTGAAAGATGCCTCCGCTACGGCAATTTACGGATCCAGGGGTGCTAACGGAGTGATTGTAATTACCACAAAAAGTAAAAAAGCAAACGAAACGCTTACGTATGATGGCTTTGTTGGAATATCAAATGTAAGAAAGACCCTGCCATTCCTTTCAGCTGCTGAATACAGGGAATATGCCCGAAGCAATGACCTTGAGTTTCCTGACGAAGGAGCAAACACAAACTGGCAGGAGGAGGTTTTTCGTACTGCTGTCAGTCAGAACCATAACATTGCTTTTGGCGGCGGAGGCGGAGACAGCAACTACAGGGCATCTGTAGGTTATACCTCTCAGGAAGGTGTTATTTTATCTTCTGCCTTAGAAAAATATACCGGTCGTTTGAATGCTAATCATAAAGCCCTTGATGGAAGGTTAAGAATAGGACTGAACCTGACTTATGGTAAAGTAATAGAAGATAATGCACCTGTATCTTCCAACATTGGTAATGAAGGAGGTAATCTTTTAAAAGATGCTTTAAGATGGGCTCCCACATTACCGGTATTAAATCCGGATGGTAGTTACTACCAGCTTGGGGAGCTCAGGATTAATCCGGTTTCCTGGATAGAGGTGGAAGATGAGCGGGATACTGATTTCTTTTTAGGCAGCACTAATGTTTCCTTTGACCTTACAGATGCTCTTACCTTCAGAGTAAACCTGGGCTTTAACAATGAAATGGTGGAACGCTTTACAAATATGCCGTCTACTCACCCTTCAGGAGAAACAGACAGAGGGCGGGCCTCCATCAATAAAGCAAATAACTCCAGTACGCTTATGGAGTACACCCTTAATTATTCAAAAGATATAACCACTAACAGTAATTTAAGTGTTTTAGGTGGTTATTCCTTTCAGCGATTCCAGTATGATTTTACCTTTATGGAAGCTAACCGCTTTGTATCCAGTTCAGTAAGATGGAACCTGATGCAATCGGGGCGGGTGCTCAACAATAATTCTTATAAAACTGCTAACAGGTTAGAGTCTGTTTTCGGCCGCGTTAATTATAAATTACTGGACAGGTATCTTTTTACTTTTACCCTGCGTAATGACGGTTCCAGCCGTTTTGGCGAAAACAACCGTTGGGGCTTGTTTCCATCAGGTGCATTCGCATGGCGGATTTCTGATGAGGATTTCTTTTCAGGAGCTACTACTTTCAGTAACCTGAAGTTGAGGACAGGGTATGGTGTGGCCGGTAACCAGGAAATACCTAACGACCTTTACAGGCCACAGTTAGGGATTAACGGATCGGCTGTTTATGTATTAGGAGGAGAGCCAATTCCAAGTGTGTTACCAACCAATTATGCTAACCCGGATTTGCAATGGGAGCAAACATCGCAGCTGAATGTTGGTCTGGATTTTGGATTGCTGGAGGAACGGATTTATGGTTCCATAGATTATTACCGGAAGCATACCACCGATCTGTTATTGCAATTTTCAACCACGGCTCCTTCTGTTGTAGCTAACCAGTGGGCAAATGTCGGAGAGGTTGAAAATAAGGGAATTGAACTCGCTTTGAACGCCGTTATTATTGATAACAACGATTTAAGCTGGAATGCTAATGTTAACTGGACAAGAAACAGGAATGAGGTGCTTTCCCTCTCCAATGACCAGTTTTCCAGAGAAGAAATAAGAACAGCTCCTCTTTCCGGTGTGGTAACACCAAGAGATTTCTCCCAGATTATCAGGCCGGGATACCCGATAGGAACCTTCTACGGCAGACAGTTTACCGGCTACGATGAAAATGGAATGGAAACTTATGTTGATGAAGATGGAGATGGTGTTGGTGACCTTATGGTAATTGGAAATGCTCAGCCGGATTTTGTGTATGGCTTTTCAAGTAATGTAAGATGGAAGAATTTTGATGCATCTGTAACTTTCAGAGGTGTTTACGGCAATGACATCATGAACAATACAGCTGCGGAATTTTCCTACCCGGGCACTGCTCCCGGTGTAAATGTACTTCGTTCAGCTATTGAAAACACAGAAGTGAGCAGGGGTCAGGCACCTCAGATCTCGTCCCGCTGGATTGAGGATGGCAGTTACCTGAGGTTAGATAACATAAATATCGGATACAATTTTAATTCTGATGCCATTAAATTTTTGCAAAGGGCCCGTGTATATGTAACCGGCCAGAATCTCTTTGTATTGACAAATTATACCGGATTCGACCCTGAAGTAAGAACCAATACTAATACCGGAGGAACAGCACCTATAGGAGTTGATTACATTGCTTACCCCCGGCCAAGAGTGTTCCAGCTCGGAGCGAGCCTCTCTTTTTAATGGAAACGATTGAAAATTTAATTAAAGATGAAAATGAAGAATATAATATCAGGAATGTATAGAAAGCTGGCGATAGGTGCCGCTTCGCTATTAATTTTGTTGCCGGGATGTGGATTGGATGAAGATGTGTATTCAATATATACGCCTGAGACATTTTATACCACTGATGCAGCGGTTTTATCTTCCTTATCAGGTGTTTACCGGAATTTTGCATCTATAACAGGGATGGGTATTGAATACAGGGTGCTGGAGTTGCCCGCCGATCAGGTTGTATTGCATGGTAAGATCCAGGGATGGTGGCAAAATGCAGAATCAGAGCAGTTAATGGAACATAAGTGGGATGCAAGTCATCCATACCTGAACACTACCTGGAATACATTTTTTGCTACTGTAGGGCAGGCCAATGCCTTAATTGCTTCTTTAGATGCATCCGGGATGGATAACGTGGAAGGTGCTAAAGCTGAATTAAGAGCTTTACGGGCTTATGCCTACTTTTTTTTAATGGATTTATTTGGTAACGTACCAATTTTCTTAGAGGAGCGGGTTGACCCTCTTAATTTGCCGACTCAGAATACAAGAACAGAGGTTTTTGAATTTGTGGTTGAAGAACTGGAAGCAGCAGCCCTGGTTCTTCCCTCACAGACTGAGGTTGGAGGCGAATATTATGGCAGGTTAACAAAGGAAGCCGTTTATGCTTTGCTGGCTACTGTAAATTTAAATGCTGAAGTGTACACAGGTACCGAACAATGGGATGAAGTATTAAAATATGCCGATCTGGTAATTACTTCGGGAGCATACGGCCTGCTGGATAACTATTTTGATAACTTCAGTCCCGATAATGAAAGGAACAGGGAGTTTATTTTCGGAGGGATTTATACGCCCAACGTTTCAGGAGGTATAGGTCAGCCATTTGTACAAAAAGTGCTGCCCGGTATTAGTGGCGGGTTGTTTGGCTTGCCATATACTCCTCAAAACGGATTTGGTACACGGCCTTCCATTGAGGCATTGTATGAAGAACGGGATGTTCGAAAAAATATGTTCCTGTCGCATGGAGAACTGAAGGATCCAAGAACCGGTGAAACGGTTATGGTGGAAAGAGTAATTCCTGATAATAACTCACAGCTTTATGATCCTGAACGCTCTTCATCCGGTCCTGTGCCTTACGTTATTATACCTGCTACAGGAATCAGGGAACAACCTATGAATGCAGGTATTAAGTGGATTAAATGGGGGCTGGACCCGAACACCAATGGAGGAAATGCAAGTAATGATGTGGCATTTATCCGCTATGCTGATGTTCTGCTGATGAAGGCTGAAGCACTTGCAAGAAAGGGAGATTTTGGTGCGGCATTACCTATCATAAATGAGATCAGGGAAAGAAGCGACGCCACTCCTTTAACTTCAGTTACACTGGATGATATTTTCGAGGAGAGAGGAAGGGAATTAGCCTTTGAAATGACAAGAAGAAGGGATTTAATCCGTTTCGGAAAATACACTGAACCATGGGAATTCAAAGGCCCTTCCGAATCTTACCGGACTTTATTTCCAATTCCCCGTATTGCCATGAATGCAAACCCAAATCTTGACCAGAATGATGGGTACGGAGAGTAACTGAGTTGAAGATTATTCAGGGGCAGAAATCAACAATCAAACTGAACCGGAAAATTTTAAAGGGCGGATCTCAAAAGGGAGTTTCCGCCTTTTTTAAATTTTTACAGCTTCCTTTATTCTTTACCTGTTCTGCTGCCGGATATTCAGGTGTTGCAGGCGGGCAGTTACTATTGCAGGTATTCTTTACCTGTAACCAATTTCTGAAAGAATAATTTGTTAAACATAATGTACACCATGATAAAAACTGAACATAACCTTACAATTATAAATTTAACAGCTTACAGGTTCCGGCCAATGAGCCTGTTGAAAGCCTGCTTTTTTATTTTATTCCTGGCCCCGGCTGTTCAGGCGCAGGTAATAGAAGGAAAGGATTATTCCGACAGAATGCACGTGTTTAAAACTTTTGATATGGCCGGAGAGGATGTTTTCGGGCAGCGTTTCCCTTCTGAGCACCTTACTATCAAAGATAAGGAAACAGGGGTGGATGTGATTGCACTCACCACCTCGCGCCATAATAATTCAAAAATGTACCAGACGCATCCGCAATGGACGCCTGATGGAAGGTATATCATTTTCCGTTCCGACCGCAGTGCTAAAGAGGGGAGAGGCGGACAGGCTTATGCACTCTCTATGGATAATTATGAGATTTTTCAGATAACTACCGGAGACAGAGGAAGTAACCTGCACCTGGGCTGGAAAAAGAACCTGGCTTACCTGTTCAGAGAGGATAAACTTATAGAACTAAGGTTAGGAGATTTGCTGGCAGATATTGAAAAGAATCAGGTAAAAGAGCCTGACAGCTACGAACGTGTAGTAACTAATTTGCCTGAAGGAGTGAGGGAAACCGGCGGTGTTGGGCTGGATGCTAATGAGGACCGGGTATTCTTTGCATCCAGGGTTCATGACGATCTTTCAGCCATCTATAGTGTTGATCTGAAGTCAGGCAGGCTTACGAAGTTAAAAGAGGTGCCATTTTGGGCTAACCACCTGCAGGCAAATCCCTGGGTGCCCGGGGAAATTATGTACTGCTGGGAAACCAGGGGCGATTCTCCTCAGCGGATGTGGTACCTGTCGGTGGATAAAAAAGGGAAAGTAACTAACCGTCCTTTATATCCTGAAAAGGAGGACGAGTGGGTGACACATGAAGTTTTTGCAGGTCCTGACCATATCCTGTTCAATGTAATGGCGCACCTGGACAGGCTGCAGAAAAACAAAACCGGGATTTTTTCCTTAAACCTGCGAAATGGGGAAGTAAAGAAATATGACCAGGCCGGTGATGGCGGTTACTGGCATGCTGCCGGAACAAAGGATATGAAATGGGCGGTAGGGGATACCTTTAACGGTAACCTTTACCGGCTGAATCTGGAGACCGGGGATGTGGCTTTGTTAACAGCCAGTCACCGCCCCACCAGTAAGAGCCCGTTCTCGCGCGAAGCACATTCCCACCATTCGATCAGCCCCGATGGAAAATGGGTATTGTTCAACTCCAGCATGCTCACCGGCAGCGATATTATGATGGTGCCTTTGCATCCTGAAGGGTTGAAATAATTCTGAAAGCACAGCAAAAAAACAGCACTCCTTTCTCAGGGGTGCTGTTTTTTATTGCCAAAGCCTGCCGGATCTTCTCCTTTTTATTTATCGGAACAACAGCAATTTCTGTCCTGGCCGGACTCGCCTTCCTGTCGTGTCCGTGGCACCGGAAAACAGGTTAACCGGTTTTCTTATTCAGGTACGTGTGGCTGTAAGATTTCTGAAATGCAGGATACAGCAGGATGGAAGCTTTGTAAAAAGCATATACATTTAAAATTAAATTACAGAAAACAGCCTTTTTGCAGGATTTTTTGGCAGGTTCCTTTTAAAAGTTCACTGAAAAATTAAATTTTTATTATTTATTTTTTGTGTCTGGATCCCTGTCATGAATTTTGTCAAAAAGGTTAAGGATGACGAATTTTTGAAATTTTTACCGTCCTGACATTTATTTCTTTTATGTATATGATTTTTCATATGAGACAGGATAAAGACAGGTTTTTTGAAGAGAAAATTCAATCGATTGCGCCTCTGCAGAAACACGGTAAATATAATTTAAATCCGTCATAGCCTGATTAAAGCTAAAGTTACTCAAACTATAAATTTTTCAAAATATCACTATTTTAAACAAAACAGGTATAATATGAAATGTAAAAACAGGCTTTGGCAGCTGAAAGGTTGTCTGGCATTTATTCCATTAGTTTTTGCAGGTGGAGTTCTACCTCAGGAAGCCATGGCAAATTCTTATGAGGTTTTGAATAAGCCTTACGAGAGGAGTATAAGAGGGAAAGTTACTGACGAAAATGGTGTTGGATTACCTGGCGTTACTATTCGGATAAAAGGAACTTCTCAGGGAACGGTAACTGACCTTGAAGGTAACTACACCATAACAGTTCCTGATGAGGGTGCTGTTCTTGTTTTTTCTTTTGTAGGATATGTGGAGGAAGAAGTTCCGGTAAATAATCGTTCTGTAGTGGATGTATCGTTAGTTCCGGACCTTAAATCATTAGAAGAAGTAGTGGTAGTCGGCTATGGTACCCAGAAGAAAAGTGATATAACCGGTGCTATTTCCTCCGTATCCGCAGAGGAAATTACAGCTACTCCTGTGCAGAATGTGTTTCAGGGGATTCAGGGTCGTGCTGCAGGTGTGGATATAGCCTCTAATGCCAGGCCCGGAGAGATAGGCCAAATCCGGATTCGTGGCCAGCGCTCTATCTCCGGCAGCAATGATCCCCTGTATGTGGTGGATGGGGTTCCTTTACAATCCGGAGGAATTGAATCTTTCAACCCTTACGATATTGCCTCAATTGAGGTTTTAAAAGATGCTTCTGCAACAGCTATTTACGGTTCAAGAGGTGCAAACGGTGTAGTGTTGATTACAACGAAAAAAGGGCAATCCGGCAGGGCAGAACTTAGCTATAACGGCTCTGTAGCTTTTGAAAAGATACGTGATTTGTCACCAAACTTTAATGCTGCAGAGTATGCGGATTACAGGAGAGAGGCCAGAAGAAATGTAGGCAAAAGAATTGGAGATAATGCTACTCCATATCCTTTTGCCGGAGAAGGAGGTTATTCAACACTTTACCCTAATCCTGCAGATGATTTCAGGCTGTTTGGAGCTACAGACCCTGCGGCTTGGGAATCCATTGCTGCCGGCTATGAATGGGCTGACAGGGAAAATCTTATTCCTGAATACAGGCCTACCACAGCAGAGGAAAGAGCACTGTGGGGCGAAGGTGTAACTCAGGTGCCTGTTTACAATCCTGGAAATGTTCGTAATACCGACTGGACAGATTATGTGGAAAAAACCGGTGTTACTCATAACCACACGCTTAGTGCAAGAATGGGTAATGAAAAAGTAAGGGCTTACATTTCAGGTGGTTACCTAAATCAGACAGGAACAGAAATCGGGCAGGACTACAACCGCTATACCGGCTTGTTAAGCCTGGATGCAGATGCAACAGACTGGTTGAAACTGGGAGGTACTGTTAATGCAAGCTACAGTATCCAGAATTATGGTTATGCATCAGGTGGTTCGAGAGGCTCCCGTTCCCTATATGAGGCAGCTAAAGGTCAGTTGCCTTACGCAGTACCTTATGATAATGAGGGGAATTTTGTTTTTATGCCGGGAGGGGATGTAAATATCATCAACCCTATTCGTGATGGGGAATTTGTAAAAAATGAAAGAACTGCCCTGAGAGCATTTGGTAGCTTCTTTGGTGAGGTACGGTTTGCAGAAGGCTTACGTTACAGGGCTGTTTTCGGACCGGATATACGCAATTACCGGAACGGCCAGTTCCAGGATGAAAGGTCAAGTTTGCGGGGAGGTGGTACTGACCAATCCACTAACTATGCCCGTTACAGCCAGGACCAGCAAGTTTCATGGACAATGGAAAACCTGCTTTATTATGATAAAACCTTCAATGAGAAGCATAAATTAGGTGTAACATTATTACAAAGCTCATCATCCTGGAATACTGAATCGTCTGATATAACGGCTACTGATGTTCCATATAATAGCCAGCTTTGGTACAACCTGGGTTCAACAAACGATCCGACAACCAGGGCCATTGGCTCCGGTTACTCTAAAAGAACCCTGCTATCCTATATGGGGCGGGTGAATTATTCCCTTATGGACAAATATCTGTTAACTGCCACTGGCCGCTGGGATGGTGCCTCTGTTCTTGCTGAAGGAAATAAATGGGATTTCTTCCCTTCTATGTCTGTTGCATGGAAAATGGATCAGGAAGAGTTCCTTCAGGGAGTTAATGCCATAAATGCACTCAAGCTACGCGTTGGTGTTGGAGAAGTAGGTTCTCAGGCTGTGCCTCCTTATTCTACTGCAGGCGGCTTAGTTCGTTTACCTTATGTGTTTGGCAGCACTCCGGCATCAGGTTATGTGCCTTCTTATCCTGCCGGGGCAAGCAATCAGCAAGGTTCGCTTCCAAACCAGGAGCTGGGGTGGGAAAAAACACGGACAGTTAATTTTGGACTGGATTTTGGACTTGTACAGGGACGTATCAGAGGTTCAGTGGATTATTACATTGCCAATACATCTGATATTCTGCTGGAAAAAACACCTTTATCCGTGACAGGCTATAGAAATATAACCGTTAATTTAGGAAAAACCAGAAATAAGGGAGTGGAAGTGGTGCTTAATACTGTTAATGTTGAGAATGATAACTTCCAGTGGTATACAGACTTTACCTTCTCCAGAAACAGAACAGAGATTGTGGAACTGGTAAACGGCGAGGAAGATTTAATTAATCAACGATTATTTATAGGCCATGCTCCGGGGGTATTTTATGATTATAATAAAATAGGAATCTGGCAGATTGAGGATAGAGAGGAAATGGAGAGGTATAATAATAATGGAGCTGAATATGAGCCTGGTGATATAAGAGTGGAAGATTTAAATGGTGACTACATAATCAATCCTGACAATGACCGGAAAATTATAGGAAGCCCTATTCCGGACTGGACAGGAGGTATGGTAAATACCTTTGCTTTCAAAAACCTTGAATTATCAGCTTTTGTCTATGCGCGTTGGGGGTATATGGTGCAAGGTGGTGCATTAGATATGCAGGGCCGCTATGCATCCAGAGCAGTAGATTACTGGACTCCGGAAAATCCCACAAACGAATACCCAAGGCCGGATTGGGATAGTGGAGGTCAACCGGTACACTATACTACAATGAATTACCAGGATGGCTCATTTGTGAAGGTAAGGTATATTTCATTATCCTACCTGTTGCCGAAATCGGTTATTGATCGTGCAAACATTAGTAATTTTAAAGTGTATGCGCAGGTATTAAACCCTTTCCTGTATTCAAAAACCGATTTTCTTGATCCGGATTCCAACTATCAGATTGGAGGAGCAAATCCAAGTGCATTTGGAGTCAGCACCAGAAGTTTAATCTTTGGCGTCAACATGTCATTTTAATATTGCGCAAAAAAATAACGAAACAAATGAAAAAAATAGTATTTTCTATATTGATAAGTTTTGTTACCCTGAATTCCTGTAATGAATTTTTAGAGGAAGAGATGGTAGCAACATTAACGCAGGGCCGGTATGATACCGAAGCGGGTATTGAAGAATTAGTGAACGGTGCTTATGAAGGTTTACGCTTCCATTTTAATTACGAATGGTCGTATGCAATGACTAATTACGGAACTGATGAGTTTACTAATGGTGGTGGAAAGGACAGGCTTATCTGGAATACCTATGCTGCTACACTTGACCCAACGGAAACCAATGTTCTGGCGCCATATTGGGAAAATATGTATGCGCAAATAAATTTGCACAATATTGGTATACAAAGAATACCTGAGGTTCTTGCAGGTGATCTCCAGAATGAATTAAGAGATACCAGACTCGGTGAGCTTTACTTTCTTCGTGGATTTAACTATTATAAACTGGTAACTCAGTTTGGTGGTGTACCAATATCTCTGGATCCTATAGAGGCTGATGTGTCAGAGTTTTCCAGGGCAACTGCCGAAGAAGTATTTGAAGTGGTTATAAGGGATTTAAGAAGAGCTGTGGAGCTTTTGCCCGAAACTGTTGAGCAGCAAGGTCGTATTTCTAAAGCAGCGGCTCAGCATTTTCTTGCCAAAGCTTATCTTACCCGTGCAAGTGAGCTTAATGAAGAGTTTTCAAAGGAAACTGATCTTGACAGTGCTGCCTATCTGGCCGATTTGGTTATCGAAAGCCCGAACCATCAGTTAGCCGATAATTATCATGAATTATTTAATTATACAGGAGTTAACGGCCCGAATGAGCAGTTGAGCGAAATTCTCCTGGCGGCTCAGTTTGAGAATACCCAGTCACTTTTAGGCCGTTATGGCAACCAGACTCACCTGTATTTCCTGTCCGTGTATCAGACCTATCCCGGAATGATCCGGGATTTGGTAAATGGACGTGAATTCCAGCGGTTAAGGCCTACTGCTTATGCACTCGATGTGTATGACAGAGTAAATGACTCCCGTTTCTATAAGAGCTTTAAAACTTCTTATTTAGCCAATAATGCAAACACGCTTCCTGTATGGACAGAAGAAGACGCGCCTGCTCCGGATATGGTAGGTGTTAATAAATTTAATGTTGGGGATACGTCTATAGTATATATCGTAAATTCACCTGACGATATGCGCTTTACAGAAGAATATCAGGAATCTACTCCTTACCTAATGCTCGTTCGCTATTATCCGGATGAAAATGGTAATATAGTGACTGATTTTAGTGAAACGGTTTATCCTTCCCTTTCTAAATATCTTGATCCCTACAGGGCAAGTGTAGGCGAGGCAAAAGGAACCCGCGACGGTATATTGGCAAGGCTGGGAGAGACTTACCTTATTGCTGCAGAAGCATATGGCCGCATGGGTGATTATGCCACTGCAGTGGAAAGAATTAATACATTGCGAAGAAGGGCTGCCTATAAAGAAGGAGAGGTCCGCAATAATGTATATTACCTTGCGGAGAATATTTCATTTGGAGAGTCGGGCAGTACAGTTGAAGAACTGGAGATTACAGAGGCGGCTTTTACTCCGGGAACTCCTGAAGCAGCTGCAGAAATTTATCCTCCGAATGTTAGTTCACAGGACGAAATGTTTGTTCATTTTATTTTGAATGAACGTGCCCGTGAATTAATGGGGGAATTTCACAGATGGGTTGATCTGGCAAGAACAAATACCTTACTTCCCAGAGTTGTAGCATACAATCCTGAAGCGGCACCAAATATTGCTGAAAGGCATATTTTCAGGCCTATTCCACAGGAATATCTGGATGGTGTAACCAGAAATGGGGCTAACCTTACTTCCGCAGAGAGGGAACAGGTGCAGAATCCTGGTTATTGATGCTAATGATCTGAAATGGAAGAGGCTATTCCTGATTTGGATAGCCTCTTTTTTTATTCCATGATTTTCAGCACTTCTTTCCGGGAGTGCTGTTTTTTTGAGGAGCCTGAACTGGTGCTGTTTTAAACTTTCCAAAAATTCAAAACATCTGGAAAGTTCCTTTCAGGATTTCATTTAACCGCCACATCCCACACTTTGGAAAGCCGCGATTTACCTTCCGGGCCTTCTACATATAAGACCACCACGTACATACCCGGTTCCTTGTACTGATGTATTGGATGCTGTTCGCCGGAGGTGGTGCCGTCACCAAAGTCCCACTTCCATGATTTTATTTTACCAGTTGATTCATCCTTAAAAGCGACCAGTCTGCGGTCCATATCCACCACCGTGTGTGTCCAGCCAGCTTTTATCTTCTTTTGCAGGAAGGGCTCCAGGGGCATCAGCTCAAAAGGAAGGCTGTATGATGCATTGCCATACATGGTATGCTCCTTCGAAAGGTTCCAGAAGCCGTTATTTGATTCCTTGTTTACATCATCGTAATCAATAATGGCCCAGGATAAGCCAACCATTTTATTTTCTCTCAGCACAGATTCCACTGCACGGGAAGGACCCTCGGTTCCGGCATAATCAAAAGGGGTAACCCAAAATTCCAAAGTTAATTTTCCTGCTTCGCCATGTTTGAAGTTATAATCATAAGCAGCATTGGCATAAGGAAGCGCTTTGATCCAAGGCTGGCTTCCCCAGGACAGGGTCCAGTCTTTACCTTCTGCAGGTGTGAAAATATGGTAGTTCTGGGCATGCACGCCATGGAAGGAGAAGTAGGCATCCCACTTATCCATTTCCTTGTTGGGGTGGAAACGGTCAATAAAAGGTCCACCCGACTGGTCGCCATCCACTATAAGTTCAAAGGTGTCGTTGTGGAGATCAGGCCGCGAAAAGTCCCAGTAGTTATCATAAGCTTCATAGAGAAAATAAAGCCTGTTCATACCTTTCACCCAGCCCACCTTTACCCTTACATCCAGGTTTTCCGGGTCCGCTTCCTTATGTTTGCCGCTATCCTCCCAAAGCTCATCCATTCCCACCACATAATCCTCCGGCACTATTTCCCAGTCATCTGTTTTGCCATCGATGCGCGGAATCAGGTCCGCCGGGAACTGAAAGATTTTAAACCGGCGGGGATCCTGGGCTTTAGATGCAAAACTGGTAAAAAAGAAGAGGGTAATCAGGAAAGGGTGGAAATACCGGCAAATGATCATGTTAATGCTGTTTGAAAGGTTTCTTCGAATTAGTTGGTTCTTTTGGAATTATTTCGTAATACTAAAAGAATTTGTGGACAGGAAGAAAAATTTCGCACAAAGTTCCCTGAAAATCTTAAAGAAGTTTCATGCACGCTGATTTGGTTCAGCTCTCAGGCATAGCGGTGTTCTGTACTTCTATGATATAATACAGCCTTCTCAGGGAAAGATAAAGGTGAGTAGCCCACCGGGAACCCATGGCTCCCGGTGGGCTACTCATCAGTGTCCGTGCATTTTGCTTTTTTTATGTGACGGCTCCCATATTAGCCTGGCAAAAGAACTGAATCGTTGGTTTTCCCTGTGAACTGGTATACCTCCGACGATCCCTACTAAAAGATTGTCAGCAATTCCCACTCTCATTTGCGGCCTGATGGTCATATCAAAATCATCATGGTCAAGGCTTTTATTGAATTCAACCCCTAAGAAGTTTCTGGTCCCTGAGATCATGTAATGAAAACTGGTATTGATGTCGTAGGTTGTTGATAAATGGTTAGTCTTAAAATCCTGCTCTATCAGCGGACCAGTATAAACAAGGGAATGAAAGTTATTTCCCCATCGTTTGGCGACCACAAAAAAGGGATTATAAACGTTTCCCTTGATGAATGGATTTCCGAAGCTTCTGAAGTCCGAGAGTTCAAATTCGTTAATATATCCTATGGCCATTGAGGTGGCCATTTTTTCATTCACAAAGAATGACCATTGGGTGGCTAATTTTATGCTGTTTAACCTGTTGGAGGGAATAGATTCCCTGCGGGTCCCGTTCAATGGAGAATAGAATGTGAAGGGTAATTCCACTTCAAAACCCAGGCGGTCTATAGGGGCCCATTCATATTCAACAAGGGCTTCATAAGAATCAAATTTTAAATTATCTGTTAATCCCACGCCTATGTTCCATTCTTTTTCACCTTTTCTTGCCCCCAGGTCCCTTATGAGGTCAATGTAAAGAGGTTCAGCATGCAGTACCTTTACAGGGTCCCGGTGCTGCTCAACTTCATAAATGTAGATGCTGTCTTTTACTTCATTATCGATTTGTGCGAAAGTATAGGAGCATGATGCCAATAGAAGAAGTGGCATCAAAATATTTTTGATAGACATTATTTTTTGTTATTATTGAAATAGTTTAAATCCTGACTTTTATTGTTTTATATCCGCTCTGAAAAAGGGATTAAATGAAAAACAATAATGTTTCCGGCGGAGGGGTGTCTAAATGGTAATACCCTGGTGACAGTTGATTAGAAAAAGAGGTAAGCCCCTTTGTCCGGGGTTTGTCGTTATCTGCAGAGTTACTGGGTTCAATGAAGGGCTGGCCCACCAGGTCAATTTTACTTTTTTTCTCTTTTTTATGGTCATCTGCATCATTGTCATCATATTCAGCAATGGTGTTTTTGAGCCCAAATATTTTTTCTAAAAAAAATTCTAAAAGACTTTCCTGGTCGTTTATGCTGAGATCCTCCCGAATATAATGGGGATGCCGGTCAGGACAATCCACACTAATGTTTAGCAGGAATAATCCTAATAATCTACAGAGGATATTAAGATATGCGCTATGTCGGAAGCTTATAATCATTATGCGAAACTAACGCTTGTTTTTCGTTAATCAAGTGCGAGGTAAGGAAAAATACAAATATAAATTCTTTTTAAAAATTTCCGGAAACTTACTGAAAATGTTTGTCTTACCCTCCCTGGAAGTGTGAGGAGTTTATTAAGAGAATAGAAAAAACCGGATAGCGCAGGATAGTTTACCGGCCCGTAGTGAATAGATTTAAACAAGTAAGCAGGAAATGTTTTCTCTTCCCCGTTTATTCATACTTTTTATTATTTAGGTGGGAAAACAACAAATTGGGATAATAATCTCCGTTAGCCCACAAAAGGTTTTAAGTAAGAAATAAAGATGAGAGGAAAAGGAACGGGAATCCTTATTTTTTATTGATTCTGATGCAATCGATTGCTGCGCCGGCGCAGATGCATGCTGCCGGTACAGGCAGTTATCAGCCGCGGAACTTTCCTCCTCACAAAACTCCCTGATGATTGAAAAACCTGAAGGGAAATGTAATGTGTGAAAAGGAAAACAGATGGTTCATCAGGAGGCATAGATTTGTAAATACCTGAAAAACGTAAATGGAGGATATTACTGTTGCTGTAAATTAAAAGTAAGCCGGAAGAGTGGGCGTAATTTAAATCCGGCAGGTTTTAAAACTTGTCAGGTGTTACCATTAAGTAGCCGGAGATTGTTACCTGAATTTTTAAATACCATTTTATGATCATAAAAAAGATTGGGGTATATGCCTTGCTGTTCGCAATGGCCTGTCAGCCTCAAAACCTTTCGAAAGTAAAAGAAGAACCTGAACAGGCACAGCAGGCAGAAAAAGGAGAACCTGATAAACTGAGCCTTGCCCGTCCGCTGCGCTACAAGCCCGAAGGAACCGATTTTGTGATTGTAAATGGTACCCGCCGCTTTAACCGCGCACTCTACGGAACCCACTCTGCCTTCAGGGTAGAGGCGGGAGACCTGCCGGAGTTTTTGATGTACATGCCCCGCAAAGGCGGAAACCTGAAGCTTGGAATTGGTACTGCTGAAGGTGATAAATGGTTAATTGATGCCGCGCATATTAAGGCTGTTTACCGGCCGGGCACGATGTTGTATGAAATTACAGATCCTTTGCTGGAGGGCGGGCAGCTTAACCTGCAGGTTTGGGCAATGGCTGAATCTGAAGGAATGCTGCTGGAGATTGAAGCTGCTGAAGGGACAGAGCCATTCAACCTTATATGGACCTACGGCGGTGCCAGTGGTCATCGTCCATCGCGCGACGGAGATATAGGTGCCGATCCGGAGGAAGGGTTTTACCTCCACCCCGAACATGCAAAAGAGAATAAATTCACCATTGAAGGAAATACCTTCCTGCTGGATTATAAGCAGAAGAGTGAAGATTCTCAAATCCTGGGAGTAGTGCCTCCGGCCTCCTCCATTAAGGTGGCAGATGCCCGACAGCAGCAATCACCAGAAACACTGGTAAATTCAGGAGCATCGGAGCTGCCGGTAGTAAGCGGGAGTATAGCAGTGGAAGGGGGCAGGAAAATGTACTTCGGACTCCAAAACAGTAAAAGTACCGGCCCGCGTACTTATGAAGAACTTCCGGCTGCAATCGATAGCGCAGAATCAAAGCGTAAGAAAATGGCAGGGCAGGTAAAGATTGAAACGCCTGACCCTTACCTGAACACCCTTGGAGGGGCCTTAAGCATTGCAGCCGATGCAATCTGGGACAGCCCCAATTATATGCACGGTGCTATTGCCTGGCGCATGCCCCTGAACGGCTGGCGCGGCGCCTATGTAGCCGATGCCCTAGGCTGGCACGACCGTGCCCGTACTCATTTTACAGCCTACAGTAAAGTGCAGGTGCTGGAGCCGGACAGTGGCCCTGTAGTGCCTGATCCTGAAAAGAACCTGGCCCGGCAGAAAGAAGAAATAGGGGTGTCTCTTTTTACAGAAGGTTATATTTCCCGGAGCCCCACCAACAGTATACGGGCGCACCATTACGATATGAATATGGTGTTTATTGACCAGATGCTGCGCCACTTCCAGTGGACCGGCGATACCGTATATGCCCGCGAAGCATGGCCGGTGCTGGAGCGGCACCTTGCCTGGGAAAAAAGAAATTTCGATGCCGATAATGACGGCCTTTATGATGCATACTGCTCCTTCTGGGCCAGTGATGCAGTGCAGTACAGCGGCGGAGGTGTTACCCATTCCTCGGCCTACCACTATTTCTCCAATAAAACAGCCGCAAAACTGGCTGAGCTTATAGGAAAAGATCCAGCTCCTTACCGGGCGGAGGCCGAAAGGATTCATAAAGCTATTAATGAAACCCTCTGGATGCCTGAAAAGGGCTGGTATGCAGAATTTCAGGACCTGCTGGGGAACCGGAAAAAACACACTTCAGCTGCTCTCTGGACTATTTATCATACCCTCGATTCGGAAGTTCCTGATCCTTTTCAGGCTTACCAGGCTTTGCGGTATGTGGATACTCAGATTCCACGGATTCCGGTTAAAGCTGCAGAGCTGCCCGATGAAGATTTTTACACCCTCACCACCACGAACTGGATGCCCTATACCTGGTCGGTAAACAATGTGGCCCTGGCCGAGGTGGCTCACACTGCTCTTGCCTACTGGCAGGCGGGCAGACCGGAAGAGGCGAATCAGCTCATGAAAAGTATGCTGATAGAAAGTATGTTCATGGGGCCGAGCCCCGGTAACCTGCAGCAGCTTTCGTACTACGACCACTACCGGGGCAACCTGTACCGCGATTTTGCCGATGGTATCGGCATAAGCTCACGGGCTATTGTGGAAGGGATGTTTGGTATTTTACCTGACCTCATTTCCGGAGAACTGGTAATCCGCCCGGGCCTGCCTGCTGACTGGGAAAGGGCCTCTTTTGAAACACCCGACATCCTGTATGCCTTCAGGCGCGAAGGCGACACAGAGAAATTCACGATTGAACCCCGTTTTGGCAAGCCCCTTAAGCTGAAGTTCCGGGCACCTGCTTTGGGCGAAAAGGTGGTTTCGGTTTCCGTCAATGGCAAGAAAGCTGATTGGCATAATCTGACAGATATAGTTGGTAAACCACAGATTGAAATTATTCCTCCGGTAGCAGACAAATACAAGGTGGAAATTCAGTGGGGTGGGAACGAATTATCCACAGCTAAAAATGCAGCGGTGGCCGCAACCGGCTCAGAATTACAGCTGGATATGGGCAATGCAAAGGTTTCAGAAGTAAAAGACCCGCAAAATATTATTGCCGGCTTTACCAATGAAAATAACCGCCTCAATGTAAAAGTAAAGGGAGCCGAAGGGCATCATACCTTTTTTGTGTTAACGGAGCAGGGAGATCTGAAATGGTGGCAGCCGGTAAATGTGGAAGTAAGAGAGCCATACAAACTGCTTACCGTAAACCAGGCATCAGCAGGATATAACCAGCTTATTTTCGAAAACAATACTGCGGAAAGGATCAGTAAGGAAGTAGTACTGAAGTCGGGCAGTTTCTCAAAAACCATACGGCTCAATGCAGAAGCTTTCGGCCGTTCTGCCGCTATAGCCATTCCGGCGGCAGATTTGCAGGCAGGCACCAATATGGTACAGATTTCAGATGGTGATAAGGTATTGGCAAAAGGGGAGCTGGTAAACTGGAGCCTGCCCCTGAGCATAAACCAGGGTAAGCTGGAGCAGGTGGATCTTTCCTCCCGCTTTAACGATAATGTAACCCGGATCTTTCAGAATGAGTACCTGTCTCCACGCCCGGCGGTTGCAACTGTGCAATTGCCTAAGCAGGGAATTGGTAACTGGTGCTACCCGCTGGTAACAGCTGAGATTGATGACTCAGGCCTGCGGGCGAAAGCTGGGGACAGGGGCTTGTTAGCCCTGCCGAACGGCCTGCAGTTTAAAACTCCCGCAACAGGTAAAAACATACTGTTTACCAGCCAGTGGGATAATTATCCGGATGAAGCTTCTGTTCCGCTGAACGGCCGTGCCTCGCATGCTTATCTTTTAATGGCGGGTTCGACTAATCCCATGCAGTCGCGCTTCGAAAACGGAGAGGTGCTGGTAAACTATACTGATGGAACACAGGAAAGGCTGGAGTTGCGCAACCCGGAAACATGGTGGCCAATTGAGCAGGATTATTATATCAATGACTATTCTTTTTCAGTAAACCGGCCAAAGCCACTTCGGGTGGAGCTTAAATCGGGAAATTTAATTTCTGAAGGTTTTAAATATTCCTCCATCAAAGGCTTTGCCTATGACAGCTATATTCCTGGTGGAGCAGCCACTGTATTAGACCTGCCCCTCGATCCGGCCAGAGAGCTGCAGTCGCTGGAGGTAAAGGCCCTGGCAAATGATGTGGTCATCGGACTGATGGGGGTAAGCCTGGTAAGGAATTAATAAGCTGAGTGAAGGGGTGAACCATCTTGGGGAGTTCCGGAATCCGGGAGCGAAAAGTAATATAAATGCCATGGAAGTGAATTTTAGAAATGGAATGAAATTTTTATCTGAAGAAGAATGAATAAATCAAATACATTTATAGCAGCAGGTTTAATTGCGGCTCTGGGAGCAGCTGTATTTTTCAACTTTAAACCTGTGCAAAAGGCCAAACCTAATATTATTATCATTCTGGCCGATGATATGGGCTATTCTGATTTAGGAAGCTTTGGCTCCGAAATAAATACCCCCAATCTGGATTTAATGGCAGAGGAAGGGCTTAAAATGACCAACTTCTATAATACCTCGCGTTGTTGCCCCACAAGGGCATCGCTGCTTACAGGCTTATACCCGCACCAGGCAGGAGTAGGGCACATGGTAAACGAACGGGAACATGCCGGCTACAGAGGAATGCTCAGCGATAGCTGTGTAACCATTGCAGAGGCGCTGAAAGAAGGGGGCTATTCTACCTTTATGGCCGGGAAATGGCACCTGAACGATCGCCCGGAGCACTGGCCGGTAAGGCAGGGCTTCGACCGCTACTTTGGCCTGCTCGACGGCGCTAACAGCCACTTCGGCAACCGCCCTTACCGCCCGAACCAGAAGCTTACCTATGCGCTGGACGATAAAGTGTACCAGCCGGGAGATGACTTTTACTCCTCCGATACCTACACCGACTTTGCCATGCAGTTTATTGAAGAAAATAAGGACTCAGGTAAGCCATTCTTTTTGTACCTTGCTTTTACAGCCCCTCACTGGCCGCTGCATGCCCCGGAGGAGGATATAGCCCGTTACAGAGGCCGCTATATGGAAGGCTGGGATAATCTGCGCCGGCAACGTTATGAAAAAATGCTGGAAATGGGCATCATCAACCGAGCCGAAAAGCTTTCTCCGCGTGATGAAAATGTACCGGACTGGGATTCTCTTTCGGAAGAGGAGAAAAAAAGATGGGATGATAAAATGGCCGTTTATGCAGCAATGGTCGACCGGATGGATCAGAATATCGGGAGGTTAAGAGCAAAGCTGATGGAATTGGGGCAGGATGAAAATACAATTATTATGTTCTTATCCGACAACGGAGGAAGCTATGAAAGTATTAGTGGCCCAAGCTTTACAGCGGAAATCCGTGAGGCGAGCCAAAAACCGGCAAGTGACCCGACCTCCTTTACAGCTTACCAGTACGAAGGGGCTAATGTGAGCAATACTCCATTCCGTAAGTTTAAGCGCTGGGAGCATGAAGGAGGAGTGGCAACCCCCTTTATTGCTTACTATCCCGGCGTTATAAAGCCCGGTACAGTAAACCATCAGGCAGCTCATGTTATCGACCTGATGACCACCAGCCTTGATCTGGCCGGGGTAAAATACCCTGAAAGCTACAAAGGAGTGCCTGTAAAACCTATGGAAGGAATAAGCCTTAAGCCACTGCTGCAGGGGCAAAAGTGGGAGGGACATAAGGAGATTTTCTTTGAACATGAGGGAAACAGAGCGGTAAGACAGGGAGAGTGGAAGCTGGTGTCGGAATACCCGGAGGGGAACTGGGCGCTCTATAATATGGTGAGGGACCGTGCTGAACTGAATGATGTGAGTGCAGAACACCCTGAAAAGGTTAAGGAGCTGAAAAGCCTGTACGAAAAATGGGCTTCGCGTGCGAATGTAGTCCCTTTTGCAAGGCTGGAGGAATACGACAGAAACAGGAAAAAAAATTGAGAAAGATAATTCTGAAATATTGCTGGGTGCTGATTCTGTTTTATTCCTGTACAAATGGAGAAAGGAGGGAACAGCCACCGGAGGTAATTCCTGTGGGAATGCAATATATTCCCGGGGGGAATTACATAAGGCCTCTTGCAGAAGGAAGCGAAAGTATGGAGGTGGAGGTGGAAGGGTTTCTTTTAGATAAGCAGCCCGTAACGGTTGCTGCTTTCAGGGATTTTGTGGAGGCTACTGGCTACCTTACTGACGCTGAAAAATTTGGTGATGCCGGAGTTTTTAAGCTTGAAAAAAAGGAATGGGAACTGGTGAAGGGCGCTTACTGGGAATATCCTTCAGGGAAGGAAGGAGTGAAGGCACCGGACAATCATCCTGTAACTCAGGTAAGCTGGAACGATGCTGTTGCTTACTGCAATTGGGCAGGCAAAAGACTGCCCACAGAAAAGGAGTGGGAATATGCAGCCGGAAATAATGGAAAAACCAATACCCGCTACAGCTGGGGTAACGATCTGGCAGAAGGAGGGGAGCTGAAAGCCAATGTGTGGCAGGGGAAATTTCCTGAAAAGAACACGGCAGCCGATGGTTATTTATATACGGCTCCGGTAGGTAAATTTGGTAAAACAGCTACCGGTTTGTCAGATATGGGAGGCAATGTGTGGCAATGGACAGCTGACAGCTATAAAGAAAAGGGAATGCCGGAAAATGAGGTTAATAAGGTGCTGAAAAGCGGCTCCTTTATGTGCGATTCCTCTTTTTGCCATAATTATAAAATAAGCGGCCGTACATTCTCCTCCCGGGAAACCGCCCTTTTTCATACCGGCTTCCGTTGTGCAATGGATATACAAAATTAACATTGAATTTGAAACAAGGTGCCTCCGGAAAAAATACCACTAAGCACTAAGCACTAAGCACTAAGCACTAAGCACTAAGCACTAAGCACTAAGCACTAAGCACTATCAACGAACAACGAGCAACTAACAACGAAAATAATATGCAGCGATTTGCTTTTAAAATGAAACTAAAGCCCGNTCAACGAACAACGAGCAACTAACAACGAAAATAATATGCAGCGATTTGCTTTTAAAATGAAACTAAAGCCCGGATGTGAGGCAGAATATAAAAAGCGGCACGATGAAATATGGCCGGAACTTTCCCAACTGCTCAAAGAGGCAGGTATAAGCGATTACGCTATATTCCTGGACGAAGAGACCCATACCCTCTTTGCTGTTCAAAAGCAAAACGGACAGTCCTCGCAGGATCTCGGCAAAACAGAAATCGTACAGAAGTGGTGGGCTTATATGGCCGACATTATGGAAACCAACCCCGATAATTCCCCTGTTTCCATACAGCTTAAGGAGGTTTTTTATATGGAATAAGCGGAGAGGCAGGACTGAACGCCCCCAAAGGTATTCGTTTCTGATCTAAGTCTTATTTCCCAAATCTCATGTCTCAAGTCAGAATACTCATAAAGAATGAAAAATAAATTACTTCTTGGCCTTTCCTTATGTGCTGCTGTTTTTTCCTGCAGCCCGTCAGATACGCCCTCAGTAACCGCCGGCAGCACTGCTCCTGCAGATGGCTGGCCCGAAATACAAAAAGAAAACCGCCCCTGGACCCGCTGGTGGTGGATGGGGAATGCCGTTGATGAGCAAAATATTAACCGGCTGCTGGGAGAATATTCTCAGGCCGGTATTGGAGGGGTGGAAATTGCCCCCATTTACGGAGCGATGGGGCATGAAGAACGATACATCGACTTTCTTTCACCGCAATGGATGGGGATACTGGATTATACAGTTCAAAAAGCCGACAGCCTGAACATGGGAGTGGATATGACCCAAGGTACAGGCTGGCCTTTTGGTGGCCCGCAGGTAAAGCCTGAACATGCGGCTTCCATGCTGCTTGTTCAGACTTATGAGCTCACGGGAGGGCAAACACTGGAAGAGCCATTGCAGGTAAAGGACCCGAAGCAGCGGCCGCTGAATCCTGCCCTGCAGGCTGTAGTGGCATATAATGAAAATGGCGAAACAATATTATTAAAGGATAAAGTTGGTGGGGATGGAAAACTGAACTGGACAGCACCGGCAGGCAGCTGGAAAATTTATGCAGCCTGGGACGGAAATACGCGCCAGATGGTAAAAAGAGCAGCTCCCGGTGGAGTGGGTTATACCCTCGACCACCTTTCTGAAGATGCGGTGCAGGCTTATCTCAGCAGGTTTGAGGAGGTTTTTCAGGAAGGAAATTCCGGTGTAAGAGCATTTTACAACGACAGTTACGAAGTTTATAATGCAAACTGGTCGGAGCGGTTTTTTGAAGAGTTTCAGAAGCGGAGAGGATATGACCTGCGCCCCTACCTGCGTCAGTTACTGGGAGAGGGCGATCATGATACTATAATCAGGGTTAAATCTGATTACCGCGAAACCATGGGCGAAATGCTCCTTGAAAACTTTACCATTCCGTGGACCAACTGGGCCCATGCGCGAAACAGCATTACCAAAAACCAGGCACATGGCTCTCCGGGAAACCTGCTGGACCTCTATGCAGCAGTTGACATTCCTGAATGCGAAACTTTTGGTTCCAGCTATTTTCCTATTCCCGGCCTGCGCCGCGACAGTGCCGATGTACGGAATGTGGATCCGGACCCGATTATGTTAAAATTTGCTTCCTCAGCAGCTAATGTAAAAGGAAAGAAGTATACCTCTTCAGAAACCTTTACCTGGCTTGGAGAACATTTTAAAACATCCTTCTCGCAAATGAAGCCGGAAGTGGAGCAGGTGTTCCTTTCCGGGGTTAATCATGTTTTTTACCATGGTGTTACCTATTCTCCGGAAGATGTTGCCTGGCCGGGCTGGTTGTTTTATGCTTCTCTTAACCTTACGCCTGCTAACAGCCTGTGGCCGCATTTCAGCGGATTTAATAATTATATTGCCCGCACCCAGTCTGTACTGCAGGCAGGCACAGCCGATAATGAGCTGATTGTTTACTGGCCTATTTATGATGTGTACAGCGAGCCGAAGGGAACAGAGAAAATGATAAAGGTGCATGATATTGACGAATGGCTGCATCCTACGGAATTCTACAAGGAATCGAAAGGGCTTATGGAAGCAGGTTATTCACTGGATTTTGTGTCGGACAAAATGCTGGCCGATGCGGGTGTAAAAGATGGAAATATTCATACTGCCGATGCAGCCCCGGGCCGTAAGGTGCTGCTGGTGCCGCAGAGCGAATACATGCCGCTGGCCACCTATGAAAGAATCCTGGCCCTGGCCAGAGAAGGTGCTACGGTAATACTGCAGGAGCTACCTGCCGATGTACCCGGCCTGAACAGGCTGGAGGAAAGAAGACAGCAGCTTAAGCAAATGAACGAACGCCTTTCCTTCAATAATGCAGCCAGTGGAATAAGGGAAATGAAAATAGGTAACGGACAGTTACTGCTTGCACGGGACATGAGGAAAGCGCTGGAGTATAAGAATATCAGGAGAGAAGCGCTGACAGACAGTGGCTTGAAATTCATCCGCAGGGCCCTTACTGACGGGAAATATTATTACCTGGTAAATCATACGGCAGAGAGAATTGATACGCAAATTCCGCTGAATGTAAATGCAGAAGCTGTTGTGATCCTTGACCCTCAAAGTGGTAATACAGGGCTGGCAGCTGTTTCAAAAGCGGATAATATCACCAGCGTAAGAGTGCAGCTGGAATCGGGTGAAGCCCTGATCCTTCGTACGGTAAATGGAAGAACACCTGAAGCAGATCAATGGCAGTACCTGGAGAAAGCGGGTAAACAAATTGTTTTGGATAACGACTGGTCACTTGAGTTTACACAGGGCGGTCCGGACTTGCCTGCAGCAAAGCAGCTGGATAAACTGGTTTCCTGGACTGAACTGAATGATGCAAAGGCCGAAGCTTTTTCCGGCAGCGGCTTATACACCACCACTTTTAATCTTCCTTCAAAACCGGCAGGTGAGTATATTCTGGACCTGGGTAAAGTTAGCGAAAGCGCCAAAGTGTGGGTAAACGGGCAGGAGGTTGGCCTTCTGTGGAGCATTCCTTTCCGGACCAGGATTGGCCAATACCTGAAAGAGGGAGAAAACACGCTGAGGGTGGAAGTGGCTAACCTGATGGCAAACCGGATCCGCGATATGGACACCAAAGGAATAGAGTGGCGTAAATACCATGAAATTAACTTTGTAAATATTGATTACAAACCTTTTGATGCTTCAGTGTGGGAGCCAATGCAATCGGGTTTGCTGGGGCCTGTTACCATTACCCCTGTTAACACGGTAAGCCGGTAGTGGAAAAGAGGTGAGGGATTAAATTCCGCAAGCCGGGGAATTACCCGTTTGTGTTTACACCTGACAGTTTTTTGAAACCTGTCAGGTGTTCTTAGTTATGGAGTATGTCAGGCGGAGGTGCCTTTAATTGCCGAATGCCCGTTCATCAGATTTAATTTCAATCATATATGAAAACCTATAAAAACAGCATCTACAGTTCCATACTAAAAGGAGGCTTATTGTCTCTGCTCTGGGTAATGAGTCCGGAGGCCGGTGCGCAACAGCAAAAGGATAAGCAGGAAAAAAAGCCAATCCTGGAGCGTAAGGCGCCAAAGGAACGGGCTGCTGAAAATAAAAAAGGTAAAAAGGCTGATAAGCCCCTGTTCAGAGATCCTGTTTATGATGGTGCTGCCGACCCTGTTATTATCCGGAATAAGGAGGAAGATAACTGGTATATGTTCTACACTAACAGGCGGGCCAATGTGGAAGGGCTTGAAGGTGTGGAATGGGTGCATAATACCCCGGTAAGCATAGCCGTTTCTACGGATGGAGGCGCAAGCTGGAGGTATAAAGGGGAAGCCAATATAAATTACGGGGAGGATGATTACAGCTACTGGGCTCCGGATGTTATTGAGCATAATGGTACTTACCATATGTACCTTACTGTGGTGCCGGGTACTTTTAAAGACTGGTCCGGAACGCGTGATATTGTCCACCTTACAAGTTCAAACCTCGTGGACTGGGAGTTTCAGTCTGTGCCGGAGCTTGCATCTGACAGGGTTATTGATGCCGGTATTATGCAGCTCCCGAACGGAAACTGGGGCATGTGGTACAATAATGAAAGAGACCGGAAATCGATTTACTATGCCGAAAGTCCTGATCTGTACAACTGGGAGGATAAAGGCAAAGCTACAGGCGACCAGAGCGGGGAGGGGCCTAAAGTGTTCCGCTGGAAAGACAAATACTGGATGGTGGTGGATATGTGGAGAGGCCTGGGGGTTTACAGCTCCGATGATGCGGTAAACTGGAAGCGACAGGAAAATAATATTCTGGAAATACCCGGAGAGGGAAAAGACGACCAGGTAAAAGGCGGACATGCCGATGTGGTGGTGAGTGGCGACAGGGCCTATCTTTTCTATTTTACACACCCCGGGCGTCGCGGTCCGGATAAGGACAAAGATACCTACGAACAACGCAGAAGCTCCATACAAGTGGTGGAGCTGGAGCTTAAAGACGGGAAAATAGAAGCTAACCGCGACAAAGCGGTTTTTATTGCGCTGAAGCCTGAAAAATAAATAGATTCAGAAAAAAAGCTGAACGCTTAACCTTCCGGAGATTCCATGTTTCCTGAAAGTCTTAATACTAAATTACGCTATGAAAATAAATAAACTCCCCCTTTTATTCCTCCTCGCTTTTTGTATTGCCGGACAGGGTGTAAAAGCCCAGTCCGCAGGAAAAAAAGCAGAGCCCGTGGCATTAAACTGGCTTTGGGAAAATGACTTTTCCGGGCCAACAGGCGTTAGCTGGGGAGTGCCTATGCCCCGTGGAGCTGTAAAAAAGAACCAGGCCTTTTCGCTCACCACTTCTGCAGGAGAAGCACTTCCGCTGCAAAGCTGGCCGCTTGCTTACTGGCCCGACGGCTCCCTGAAGTGGGTGGGCTTTGCCACTGTGGCCGGTAAAAAGGAAGAAGGGCTGCAATTAAGGATTGGAAAAGGGGAAAAGGCTGCCTCCGGTGGAAGTATTCAGCTGAAGGAGGAGCCTGAGAAAATAAGGATCAACACAGGGGCGCTTCAGTGTATTATTCCTAAAACAGGAAGTATACTGCTGGATTCTTTGGTGGCAGAGGGACATAATGCAGGTAACAATGGCCGGCTGGAATGTGTGCTGCAGGATGGCCCCGGCGGAGAAGTTTATGATTCTCCTTCACGGGAGCGCTTTTATAGTAAAATTAATAAAGTGGCCGTAGAGCAAAACGGCCCGGTACGTGCAGTAGTGCGAGTGGATGGTGTTTTTCAGCAGGAAAACGGGGCGCGTGAGTGGCTGCCTTTTAGTATCCGCATGTATTTTTATGCAGGATCAAAGGCAGTACGGATCGTGAATACATTAATTTATGATGGTGATGACCGGAAAGATTTTATAAAGGGTGTGGGCATGGTGTTTTCCGTGCCTATGCGTGAGCAAATGCACAACCGCCATATTCGCTTTGCTGGCGAGGAATCAGGAATATGGGCGGAGCCGGTAAGGCCATTAGTTGGCCGCAGGGTTATTTCCATCAATGAAGAAAATGTATTTCCGGAACAGATAAAAGGAAAGCGAATACCTGATAAAGAAGCGTTTAACCAATACCACCAGGCGCTTATCCGCGACCTGCCTGTATGGAATGATTATAAGCTGATGCAGCACACAGCTAACGGTTTCAGCCTGCAGAAGCGGGCGAATGCAAAGGGTGCCTGGCTGGATGCCGCTGCAGGAAAGCGGGCCGGCGGTTTGGCTTTTGTGGGAGATGTAAGTGGTGGACTGGCCATTGGGCTTAAGGATTTCTGGCAGGCTTACCCTGCGGCCCTGGAAGTAAAGGGGGCAGCAACCGATGTGGCTGAGCTGCGGGTATGGTTGTGGTCTCCTTATACCGAAGCTATGGATATGCGCCATTATGATACCATTCCGCATGGGCTGCAGGCAACTTACGAAGATGTGCAGGAAGGGCTGAGCACGCCTTATGGAGTGGCCCGCACCAGCGAGCTTACCCTTTTCGCCAGTGCCGGCGTGCCCTCTAATGAGGAACTGAGCAGCCAGGCAAAGCTGAGCAGCGAACCTCCTTTGCTGGTGGCAAGCCCCGGATACCTGCATTCTGTTAATACTTTTGGCGTGTGGAGCCTGCCCGACCGCTCCCATCCCGGCAAAGCCTGGGTGGAAGACCAGCTGGATAAAGCAATAAGTTTTTACCAGGAGGAAATTGATGAACGCAACTGGTATGGCTTCTGGAATTATGGCGATGTAATGCATGCTTATGATCCTGTAAGGCATACCTGGCGCTACGACATTGGAGGTTTTGCCTGGGCCAATACCGAGCTGGCGCCCGATATGTGGTTGTGGTACAGCTTTCTCCGCACAGGCCGTGCCGATATATTTAAAATGGCTGAGGCCATGACGCGCCATACCAGCGAAGTCGATGTGTACCACCTTGGCGATCTGGCAGGACTTGGCTCACGACACAATGTACGGCACTGGGGCTGTGGCTCCAAGGAAGTGCGAGTCAGCCAGGCAGCATACCGCAGGTTCCACTACTACCTCACTACCGACGAACGGACCGGAGATATAATGCGCGAAGTGGCAGAACAGGCCGAAAAAGCAATGACTGAACTGGATCCGCTGCGGCTTATCCTTCCGGAAAAGGAACATCCCACCCATGCCCGTGTAGGTCCGGACTGGCTTGCTCTTGCTGGCAACTGGATGACCGAGTGGGAGCGGACAGGAGACAGGAAGTGGCGCAACAAAATAATGGCCGGGGTAAAAAGCTTTGAGAAGATGCCTTACGGCTTATTTTCAGGAAATAAAGGTGCTTTTGGTTATGATCCTGCCACAAGTAAAATGTACATGCTCAAAGATGATGCGATTGGCACCTCTCACCTGACGGTGCTTATGGGAGGCCCGGAGGTAGCTTTTGAGTTGGCCGATCTGCTGCAGGAAAAAAGCTGGGACAAGCTGTGGCTGCAATACAGCGCGCTTTATGGTGCCCCTGAAGAGGAAATCAGGAAGGCCTTCGGAAGAAAAGCTAATCTGGGTACTCTTAGCCCTCATTTTGCCAGACTTCCTGCTTATGTTGCCAAAAAGAAAAACGATCCGGAATATGCACGCAGAGCATGGACGGAGTTTCTGGATAAAAGAACTGCCGCGCAGTTTGACCCTGAACAGACAGGAGGTGTGGAAGCAATTAAACCACTGCAGGAAATACCGGATGTATCCACCAATAATACGGCCCAATGGAGCCTTAATGCCATTCAGCTGCTGGAATTAGTGGGGGATAAAATTCCGGAGGAGCATCCTTTCTGGAGTGGAGAAGGGAAATAAGCAGCAGGCTTTACACCCGGCAGGATTCGAAATCTGCCAGTTGTAACCAAAGGAATAAGTGCCAAACATTCAATTATCATAGAATAATCATCAAAGCAAATATGAAAAACCTAAAGTTATATGCAGCATCTTTTTTATTGCTGGTTTCCATATCAACAGCTCATGCGCAGGAGGTGGGCAAAGGAAAAAACAGTACTGCTGAAGGAGATGAAATTCATTTCAGAAAGGGCAAACTGCTTTATAAAGATAACTTCAGTTCCGGACTGGATAACTGGATAGTGGAAGCCCCTGAGAATAAGGAATCGAGTGTGAAAACAGCAGACGGGAAACTGGTGGTGGATGTAAATGAAGGAGCCACCATCTGGTTCAGAGAGAAGCTTTCCGGCAATTATATGATTACCTATAAACGGAAAGTAATTATGGAAGGAGGAAAGAACGACAGGCTTTCAGATTTAAATAATTTCTGGATGGCCACAGACCCGCGGAATGAAAATTTATTTACCAGAACCGGACGGTTTCCTGAATATGATTCTCTGCTCATGTATTACACAGGAGTGGGCGGAAATTATAACTCCACCACCCGCTTCAGAAAATATACCGGCGATGGAGAAAGAGTACTCCATACCGATTTACAGGATAAAGAACACCTTCTGGAGCCAAATAAGGAATATGAGGTAAAAATTGTGGTGTACAATGGCGTTACAAAATACTATATGGATGGGGAGGAGTATTTTTCCTTCCGCGACCCTGATCCTTTGACTGAAGGTTATTTTGGATTCAGAACCACCAAATCCAGGCACGAATTCGACAATTTCAGGGTTCACAGGCTGAAGTAGGATGCTAATAGACTATAGATGTTAGACAAAAGATATTAGACAATAGATAATAGATAACAACTATAGAAATTTTAGACGGGCTGCACATACATTCGTTTATATAAAAAGCCTGTTTCTTTTTTCATGGAAACAGGCTTTTTTTTTATGTATGCCGCTTTTCAGGTTCTGTGTTTCAATCTCACTACTCACTACTCAGGACTCAATACTCATTAAAACTTCTTCTCCCCGATTTTTTTGTGTTGCTTATCGGGCAGGTTCAGGCTCTCATGCAGTTTCAGGTTTTCGACATCATTCAGGGCCATGGTGGAAATACCCTTGCTTACCTCTGCCTGTACATGGCTGAGGCTGGCATTTTTTACATCGTGCAGTACAAAGGGCGGGCGCTGATCGGCTTCCATGAGGTGAAGATCCACATTATTAAATTCAATTCCGTCCACATGGCGGAGGAAGAAGCCATATGCCGGCATTTCTCCCATTTTAGCTGGTTCAGGATACTGCTTTTCATTTTCCGGCGGGTTTATTTCAGCCATTTCCTTTGTGCCTCCCCCTTTGTACCATATCTGAATGTTGCTTAGCTTAATATCCTCAATAGGGTGGCCGGGAATCCCTGAAATAATGGAGGCAAAATCAGCATTGGCATTATAAACCACAATATTACTGATGTTGATGCGCCTTAATTTACCCACCGGGGTGCCTTCAGGGCCGCGCATGCGGGCTCCCAGGCGCAGGAACAGTGGGGCATTAATAATATCGCGCATGCTGATGTTGGTAATGGTAACATCCTCAAGCAGGCCTCCGTCAACTGTTTCCAGGGCAAGGCCGCGGCAGTATTCGAATACGCAGTTGGAGATGGTGATATTCTGAAAGCCGCCGTTCGATTCGGTGCCAAACTTTATCCTTCCCGTTACCCCTTCTTTATCAGGAACGGTATGGTATTCGTTTCTTTGGTAGGTGCCATCGTAAAGAGTACCGCGGTCAAAGCCGGAAACCTGGCAGTTGGTAATGGTTACGTTTTCGGTGGTGCGGGCATAGCCAAGCGCATAGGAACTTTTCAGGCAGATGGCATCATCCCAGGGGGAGTTAATTGTGCAGTTGGAAATACGTACGTTTTTGCAGCAGTCCACATCTATACCATCGCGGTTGGTATCCATTTTTACATTGTCTACCGTAAAATTATCCACACCGGTAGCCAGAATGCCAAAGTGGCCGCCATACAAAATGGTAATATCTCTTATCACTACATTCCGGCAAAGCTTAAGCGCAATGGCTTTATTGCCTATGCCGGGTTTTTGGCTCTCGCCTCTGGTAAGTCCTTTGCCAAAAATGGTGCCTGTGCCTAGGATGGACACGTTTTCAAGGTTTTCGCCCCAGATAAGGCTGTTGTGCCAGTGGCTGTGGCCCCAATCCTGGTATTGGTTGGAAGGATTTGGCTCGCCGGGGTCATAACCACCAAATCCCTCCGCAGGCTCCGCACCCTCCAGCACAGCACCCTGATCCAGAAAAAGGGAAATATTGCTTTTTAAGTGAATGGAAAAGCTCAGGTAAGTGCCTGCAGGAAAATAAACCGTTCCGCCACCGGCAGCCCGGGCTGCTTCAATTGCTTTATTAATTGCATCGGTATCCAGGGTTCTCCCATCACCTGTAGCGCCAAAATCGCGGATATTAAAACGGGCAGAGCTGGCAACTGCCATGCTTCCCTGCCTGATTTTGCCTGCCCCGGAAAGTTGTTGGGCATGGCCTGTATAGCTAAGGATACAGAGCAGGAGGAGTAATTTAACAGGAAGGTGCATTTAATTTTTATTTTAAGTAAGTAAAAAAAGGTTTTTGTCACTTCAGGAATGTAGCGGATTACTCTGAAGTGGAAAAAAAGAAAAGAGAGGTAAAGAAACAAAAAAAGAGCGGAAAAATAAATCAGACGAAGAGTTGATTTGCTATCTTCGGAAAGTATTTCGGGAAAGATTTAAGTGTGCAGGGCACTACAGGATGGTTTGTTAAAGGAAATTCCTAACTTGTGGCCTGGTTAGCTTCAATAGCTGAACTTTGGTAATTCTTTCTGTTAATGACTTTTGGCTGGTTTCTAAAGGAATACCTTTTGTAAAGTGCGGGAGGATTACCCGTGAGGGTGTTGCCATCATTCTCAGATGTGCCGGATGAATTTAAATTATGGAAACAGATTTTCCGTTTTCCTGATGTTTACCTTCCAAAGAGTGCTGTTGAAAAAGAAGCACATTATCTAAAAATAAAAAGATTCTTTCATAAATAAATCTGATATATGAGAATTAACAAATACTTAAACACAAACGTTTTCGCTATTCTGCTTTCCGCCTGTTTATTCCTGGCAGGTTCAGTGCAGGCGCAGCGGAAAATGGAAAATTTAGGAAGAGGAGTGGTGGCTGCACGTACATCCGGCAGCCAGGTGTATGTAGGCTGGCGGTTGCTTGCCACAGATCCTGAGGGAGTTACCTTTAATGTATACCGCAATAATGTAAAAATTACACCAAGCCCTGTTGCGGTTACTAACCTTGTGGATAATACCAGGGAGAATAATACTAAATATGCTGTACATGCAGTAATTGATGGTGTGGAGCAAAAGGCTCCGGCAGCGGTAAGTACCTGGTCAAACCCTTACCTGACCATTCCGCTCCAGGTACCTGCCGGAGGAACAACCCCACCTTATTCTTTCAAAGTTATAAATGCAAGTGGCGATGTGGTAGATGATCAGCAACATCCAAATGGACAATCTTATACCTATTCACCTAATGATGCCAGTGTCGGGGACCTGGACGGTGATGGTGAGTATGAGATAGTCGTTAAATGGTACCCTTCAAACGCGAGGGACAATTCTCAGGGTGGTTTTACAGGTAATACATACCTGGATGCATATAAAATGGATGGTACCCACATGTGGAGAATCGATCTGGGAAAGAATATCAGATCAGGCGCCCATTATACTCAGTTTATCGTTTATGACCTTGATAGCGATGGTAAAGCGGAAATTGCTGTAAAAACAGCTCCTAATACAAAGGATGGTACAGGTAATTATTTAAGTATGGGGCCTGCTGCAAACGATGACGATGAGGCTGATTACCGGACTGGCGGGGGCTGGCCGGGGTTTATCACTTCCGGACCCGAATACCTGACTATATTTAATGGAGAAACAGGCGCCGAAATGGCTACTACGGAATATGTTCCTGATCGTGCTCCTGCAGATGGGTGGGGAAATACCAGAGATAACACCAACAGGGTTGACCGTTTTCTTGCAGGTGTTGGTTATTTTGACGGAGTAAATCCCAGCCTTTTAATGGCCAGGGGTTATTATGGAAGATCGGTTCTTGTAGCCTGGGACTGGCGAAATGGTGCGCTTACAGAGAGGTGGAAATTCGATACAAATGACGCCGGCAATGAAGCTTATGCAGGACAGGGGTACCACAGTTTGTCCATTGCTGATCTTGATGGTGACGGAAAAGACGAGGTGTTTTATGGATCCATGGCAGTGGATCATAATGGTGCCCGCCTCTGGAATACCGGACTGGGCCACGGAGATGCCATGCATGTAACTGATCTTGACCCTGACAGGCCCGGTCTGGAATCATGGACATCTCATGAGTGTGAACCGTGTTACAGGGGACAGGGGCTAAGGTTCCGTGATGCGGCGACGGGGGAGGAACTCTGGGGGGTTGAAACTACAGGCGATATCGGGCGGGCAATGGCTGCCGATATTGATCCTGCCCATGATGGTTACGAAATGTGGGGATCCGCGGGTGGTTTGTATAATACGAAAGGTGATTTAATTTCTACTAAAAAACCTGGTGCCATGAATTTTGGTATCTGGTGGGATGCTGATTTACAGCGTGAATTGTTCGACGGGAGTGGCAGTAACAGACATGGAACTATATTTAAATGGAACCCATCCACAGAAGCCCAAACGCCTATTTTGGAAGGGTCCAGGTTTAATGCAGTTACCAATAACGGAAGCAAAGCAACCCCTGCATTAACCGGGGATATATTAGGAGACTGGCGTGAAGAAGTTATTCTCAGGACCCAGGATAACAGGAACCTGATCATTTTCTCACCTGTGTTTGAATCGCCTTACAGCCTCTATACCCTTATGCACGACCCGATGTACAGGGTAGCTGTTGCATGGCAGAATGTAGCGTATAACCAGCCTCCATACCCAAGCTATTACCTTGGTACAGGTATGGATACTGAAAACCCTCCAAGAACTGAAATTGCTGCAGTAGGAGAAGGACCGGCTTTAGTGGATCCACCACTGCCTACAGGGGTTAAAAAGGATGGAGCAGAAAGCAGTATCAATATATTTCCAAATCCATCAGGCGGTTTGTTCTTTATAAAAGCAGAGGGTGCTTTTAAGTACAGTATTTATGATCAGCTGGGAAAGGTGCTGGAAAGTGGTACAGGAACAGGTGCTAAAGGAACAGGAGCCGGACTTTCTGCCGGTATATATATCCTGAAGGTTGAAACAAAAAGTGAAAATAAAACAAGCTGGATTATTAAGCAGTAAAATTCAGGGGCGGGTTATTTAATATTGCCTGTTTTGCCGTGCCTGAAAACTGAAAAGCAAAGTTCCTTAAATAAAAGAGTTGCCTGGTTCTGTATAAAGCAGGACCAGGCAACTCTTTTTGTATCAGCTCTTTTTTCCGGTATTGTTGTTTGATGTTGTGCAGCTTCATTTTTAAGAAAAAATATGCTCAGCTTTTTATTTTTTAGAAACAGATTTAAAATGCGGGATACAGCAGGATAGTTTATTGAATAAAAACTGATAGTTTTAAGAAGTAAATAATAAATCGTGTGAGCCCAAATGAATAGGGGCGGTTTTAAATGCTTCAAAATCAAAAGAAATTCCCTTTTTAAGCAATAGATAAAGTTTTTATGCGCTTTATTTGAGAGACTGAAATCCTTTTCTTTACTTTATCAAACGATTGCGCCTGAAATATAGATGTGTACCAATAAATAGCTCATGATTAAAAAACTTATAGCCATTAGCTTTCTGCTGCTTTCTTTCGCAGAGGCTTATTCTAAAGATCCTGTCACCAGGCAGGTGCAATACCTTTCCGGTACGGATAATGAAAATACCAAAACCTGGGACTTCTTTGTAACCGGCGGCCGCAAAAGCGGAGTGTGGACAACAATTGAGGTGCCTTCCCATTGGGAGCAGCAAGGCTTTGGTACTTATAATTATGGACGCGATTATGTTACCTACGGCAAGAACTTCCGTTTTGCCGATGAAAAAGGTATGTACAAACATAAATTTGAGGTGCCTGCAAACTGGAAAAACAAAGATGTGTACATTGTTTTTGAAGGTTCCATGACTGACACCGAAGTAAAGATCAACGGTGAGCAGGCAGGGCCAATACATCAGGGTGCCTTTTACCGGTTTAAGTACAATATAAGCGATAAACTGCAGTATGGAAAGGAAAATCTCCTGGAAGTAACGGTAAGCAAAATGTCGGCAGATAAATCTGTAAACAATGCTGAGCGTCTTGCTGACTACTGGATATTTGGTGGGATTTTCAGGCCTGTTTACCTGGAAGCTTTTCCGAAACAGCATATTGAGCGTACCTCTATAGATGCAAAAGCAGATGGTTCTTTCTCCATGAATGTGCACCTCAAAAATGCGCAGGCCAAACATACTGTGGTTGCTGAAATTACAGATGCAAACGGTAAAGTAGTGGCAACAGCTAATGCAGCGCTGAACCGGAACGATACTTTGGTGAACCTGAAAACCAGTGTTAACAATCCAAAGCTCTGGACTGCCGAAACGCCAAATCTGTATAAGGTAAATACTTACATCCGTTCAGGTAAAAAGAATACCTATAAAACCACTGATAAATTCGGCTTCCGCACCATTGAGATTAGAGAAAGTGACGGAATTTATCTGAACGGGGTGCAGATAAAAATGAAAGGTGTTAACCGCCATGTATGGTGGCCGGAAACCGGTCGTTCTGTAAATCCCCGGATAGACCTGATGGATGTGCAGCTCATGAAGGAAATGAACATGAATGCTGTTCGCTGTGCCCATTACCCTCCTGACCAGAGCTTCCTTGATATTTGCGATTCGCTTGGCCTCTATGTGCTGGATGAGCTGGCCGGCTGGCAAACAGCCTATAGCACCGAAGCAGGAGCACCTCTTGTAGCGGAAATGGTAAAGCGCGATGCAAACCACCCTTCTATTATCTTCTGGAGCAACGGTAATGAAGGAGGTCATAATTTTGATCTGGATGACCATTATGCCCGCTATGACCATTCTAACCGCCCTGTAATTCATTGCCACCATAAACCAGGTAATGAGTTCAACGGAATCGACTGCGACCATTATGCCGATTATTACAGCAGTAAAAAGATCCTTGAAGATAAAAATATTTATATGCCCACAGAGTTTCTGCATGCGCAGGACGACGGGGGCGGAGGTACCTCCCTGCATGATTTCTGGGAGCTTCACTGGAATGCCAAACGCTCCGGTGGCGGATTTCTCTGGGATCTTACAGATGAAGGAATCGTGCGAACAGACCAGAATGGTATAATAGATGTAAACAGGGTTAATGCACCTGATGGTTTAATGGGCCCTCACCGTGAAAAGGAAGGCAGCTTTTATGCCATCCGCGAAATTTATTCGCCGGTTAAAATTCAGCTGAAAGAATTGCCTGCTGATTTTAACGGAGAAATTGAAGTGGAAAACAGGTATCACTTTACAAACCTTGACCAGTGTACTTTGCAGTGGGAGCTTGGGAAATACAGGAAACCGGGGGAGATTTTTGCCGGAATGAAGGTGTTGAAAAAAGGTAAAGGAGCAGGTCCCTCTATCGCACCGGGGCAAAAAGGCAGCATTAAATTAACTCTCCCCGGCGACTGGAAAGAGCATGATGTGTTGTTGCTTTCTGCTTATGATCAGCATGAAAAATTACTTTATACCTGGACCTGGAACATTAAAAATAATGAGCAGTTACTGGAAGGTATCGTGGAACTGAACCCCGGGGAAGCTGCTGAAATAGAAGAAGACAGTATTTCCTATACCTTAAAGGGTGGGGATATATCGGTGAAGCTGAGCAAGAAGGACGGAACCATCATGGATCTTCAGAATAAAAAAAGCTACTCGCTTGATTTTGGCAACGGTCCGGTTTTAGTAGGTGGAGATGCCAAAGTAACAGGAGTGAAAGCCTCAAAGGATGGAAATACACAGGTAGTGGAGGTAAGTTATGCCGGCGATATGAAATATGCCCGCTGGAAAATGCATGGTAACGGCTGGCTGAGCCTGGAATATGAATACGAATTGCAAGGTGAATTCCCCTTTACAGGTATCAGCTTTACCTATCCTGATAATTTTGTAATAAGTGCTAAATGGCTTGGCAGAGGTCCTTACAGAGCATGGAAGAACAGGATGCAGGGCATAGAACTGAATGTGTGGGAAAATGCCTATAACGATACCCAGACAGGAAGTGCGCCATGGATTTATCCTGAGTTTAAAGGATATTTTGCCGATGTTACCTGGATGGAATTTAACACTGCCCAGGGCAAGTTCCTGGTAGCAAGTAAGGAAGATAATCTCTTTGTTCGCAGGCTGGACTTTTATGGATTAACAGGAATAAAGCCACACCCGTCTCTGCCTGAGGGAAATATTTCTTTCCTTGATAATATTCCTCCTTTAGGAACCAAGCTGGCGCTGAATATCAGTGCAAATACCAGAAACCTGGGGCCGGCCGGGGAACTGAATAAAGTAAACGGACCTGTAAAAAGAACCCTTTATTTCTACTTCGGTCTTCCTGAAACAGAAAATACAGCGCCGGAGCAATACAATGTACCTGCTGTTAATGAGCTTTTCTAGAATTAAAAAATTGTAATAGTACAATAGTGTAAATGATTTAGGTTTTCAGTAAAGGAATTCCTCCCATTAAACCGGAGAGGAATTCTTTTCTTTTATAGCCTTTCCATTTTTTTTGATTCTTACTCTCTAAATAATTTCAGATGCGCTACAGAAGCTTTTTCATTATTGCACTTACAGGTCTCTTATTTTCAGCCTCACTGCTCCTGGCTCAGACAAAGCAGGAGCCGTTAAGGCAGGATTTTTCTATCAGCATAACTCATACTTTTTCTGCCGGAACCTTTCCACTGGTGCATGAGGGCAAAGCTGCGCCATTATATGTGGATACAGCAGATGCCCGTGTGGTAAAAATTGCAGCAGAAGCATTCGGCAAAGATGTGGCACTTGTAACAGGGCAGTTGCCTGCGCTGAACAGCAGAGAGTCCGGGATGGCAGAATTTGCGGTCATTGCAGGTACTGCCGGACAGTCTGAATTGCTGGCCCGGCTTCCTGAAGGGGCAAAGCAGGAAATTGCTGCCATTGCGGGGCAATGGGAAACATTCAGCATTTTCGTGGTGGATGTCCCTTTTGAAGGGGTGAAAAAAGCCCTTGTTGTGGCAGGAAGCGACCCGCGGGGAACTGCCTTCGGGCTTTTTGAGATTTCCCGCCTTATAGGCGTTTCTCCCTGGTACTGGTGGGCCGATGTGGCTCCGGAGCCCCGGGAAAATTTATACATAAAGCAGGGGCAGGGGAGTAGCACAATGGGCCCTCCGGCAGTAAAATACCGGGGAATTTTCCTGAACGACGAAGACTGGGGACTTCAGCCATGGGCTGCAGCCAATATTGATACCGATGTCAAAGACATTGGCCCCAATACGTATGCCCGAATCTTTGAATTGCTGCTGCGCCTGAAGGCTAACCTTATCTGGCCGGCGATGCACCCAAGTACTAAAGCTTTTTTTCATTACCCCGGCAATCCTGAAATGGCTAAAGCCTATTCAATTGTTATTGGAACCTCCCATGCAGAACCTATGCTCCGCAATAATGTCGATGAATGGGAAAAGGAAACCATGGGACACTTTGACTATATCAGAAATAAAGAAACGGTTTATAATTACTGGGATACCAGGGCTGCTGAAAGCAAAAATAATGACGCTATATATACCCTGGGGATGCGGGGCATCCATGACAGCGGGATGGAAGGTGTGAAAGGTACTGCGGAGGCGGCCGAAATACTGGAAAAGACCATTACCGATCAGCGGAATATCCTGAAGGAGCATGTAAATAAAGATGTTACCACCATACCACAGGCATTTACGGCTTATAAGGAAGTGCTGGATATATACGATCATGGACTGGAACTGCCGGAAGATATTACTATTGTATGGCCGGATGATAACTATGGCTATATCCGCCGCCTGAGCAATGAGCAGGAGCAGCATCGTTCAGGTGGTTCAGGCGTTTACTACCATGCTTCGTACTGGGGCCGCCCGCACGACTACCTCTGGCTCAGCAGCACTCATCCTTCCCTTATATGGGAGGAAATGTGGAAAGCTTACCGGATGAATGCAAGGGAAATGTGGGTTTTGAACGTAGGAGATATAAAGCCGCTGGAATACGATATAAGCCTTTTTATGGATATGGCTTATAATATGGAAAACTTCAGCGAAAGCAAAAGTGTGAAAAAACACTTACTGGCCTGGACGGCGGAAGTGTTTGGAGAGGAAAAAGCAGGCGAAATAAGCAACATCCTTTGGGAGTACTACCAGCTTGCCTTTGAGCGGAGGCCGGAGTTTATGGGCTGGAGCAGGACGGAGCCTACTACCGGAACAAGTTATTCTGCCTATAACCATTTTTACTATGGTGATGAAGCGCAGAAGCGGCTGGACCGCTATACGGCACTGGAGGGGCAGGTAAAAGCACTCCGGCCCCTGATAAATGAAAAAGACAAGGATGCTTTTTACCAGCTTGTCTACTATCCGGTAGCAGGTGCTTCGTTTATGAATAAAAAATTCCTGTACAGAGATAAGAGCTATTATTACGCATTGCAAAACAGGGCGAGTGCTGCAGGATATGCCCAAATGGCCCGGCAGGCTTATGACAGTATTGTAAAGGAAACCGAATTTTATAATACGCAGCTTGCCGGCGGAAAGTGGAATGGAATGATGTCGATGAAACCCAGAAATTTACCTGTTTACCAGGAGCCTGTTTTGCCTGAAATGGAAATGGAGCAATCTGATGACTTAGGAATACTGCCCGAAGGTTTTGCCCGTGCGGATTCTTCTGTTCTGGCAGGGGCAGGCAAAAATTTCCGGCTTCCCGTATTCTACCCGTGGGCAGATAAAAAATATTTTATTGACCTTTACCTGCAAGGAGAGGAGGCGATCAGCTGGAAAGCTTCGCCTTCCCATAAATGGATAAAGCTATCGGAGCAAAAAGGAACACTTACCGGCGGTATGGACGGGAACGGGAAACGAATATGGGTGAGTGTGGACTGGAGTAAAGCTCCGGAGGGAAAGAATGCCAGGGGGTATGTAAAAGTTAAAGGTGGAGGTAAAAAAACAAAGGTTGCCGTGCAGGCTTTTGATACTCCCGGTCCTGAATTAAAGGCCTGGAACGGATTTATTGAGGAAAATGGCTACCTGTCTGTATATGCTGAAAACTACAGCCGGAAAAATGACGCGGAAGGGGCTTCCTGGGCAGAAATTGAGGGTTTGGGTTATACCGGAGCCTCATTGATGGCACTTCCACTGCAGGGGAGTCCTTTTGAAGGCAATGAAAGCATAGTTGCTGAGGCGCCTTCGGTTGAGTACGATTTCTATACCTTTTCCGATACAAGCCTTGTTTTCTATATCCATACTCTCCCCACTCATCCGGTTACGGACGGCAGCAGTATGCGTTTTGGAATTTCTGTTGACGGAGGCCCTGTGGAAACAGCTGATTTCCGTACCAGGGGACGTAGTGAAGAATGGAAGGTAAATGTTTTACGGAACAATGCGGTAAGTAAAATACCATATGGTAAACTTTCCACAGGAAAACATACGCTTAAAATCTACATGATTGACCCTGGGGTTATTCTGGACAGGATACTGATTGATGCAGGCGGCCTTGTTGATGCTTATTCTGCCATTCCTGAAACCGGGAAGCAGGGAGACAGAACCGGAAAGGGTGATTTGTAATGGGGAAACCCTGTAATTAATTTAGCGCATGCAGGATAGCACAGGATAGAAAAGAGGGGAAGCCCTTTTATTTTTAGATTCCTTTGTTGCTTTTCTGGCAGTAAAACGGAAGCTTTCGTACTGCTTACCGGTAAAAGGCGTAAAGAAAATGCAAACGATTGATGAAGCATAGAGGCTGACTGGCTCAGTTTCAGAATTTAGAAGAAGATTAATTTTATTAAGTATTTAGCAATATGACAAACAAAAGAATGACCTCTTTGAGGAGCTGGTTCCTTTTAGGCATCTTTATTCTGGGAGGAGCTGCCTGTTCTTCTCAGAAAAACAGCAGCAAGGTAGCTGAGCGCCTTCCTGAAGAGGAGCAAATTTTAAAAACACTGAGGCTGGCCAACGATTATTTTATGGCTAAGTGGCCTGATCCGGGCAAGGAAATTGTAACCAATAAAACACGGCCAAGTAACATCTGGACCCGCGGTGTGTATTACGAAGGCCTGATGGCTCTATACCGTGTTGATCCGCAGCAACGCTATTATGAATATGCCGTTGAGTGGGGTGAGAAGCATAACTGGGGCTTAAGTGGCGGAGACTACATCCGCCATGCCGATTACCAGACTGCAGGCCAGACTTATATTGAATTATATAATATTGATCCGCAGCCCGAGCGCATAAAGTCTATTAAAACAGCCATCGATAATATGGTAAACAGCGAAAAGGCTGACGACTGGGACTGGATTGATGCTATACAAATGGCTATGCCTGCATTTGCTCAGTTAGGCATTTTATATAATGATGATGCCTATTATGAGAAAATGTACGATTTATACAGCGCTACACGCAATGAAATTGGTGGCGGGCTCTGGAATCCTGAGGACAGCCTGTGGTGGAGAGATGCTGACTTTGTGCCTCCTTTTACCACTCCTAATGGAAAAGATGTGTACTGGTCGAGAGGAAATGGCTGGGTTGCGGCGGCACTTGCAAGGGTAATGGATATGGTGCCTGAAAATATTCCTCACTATGATGAATATAAGCAGGATTACCTGGCCATGATGCATGCACTTGTTCCATTGCAGCGCGAAGATGGCTTCTGGAATGTGAGCCTGGAAGATCCGGACCACTTTGGGGGCAAGGAAACATCAGGCACCGCCTTGTTTGCCTATGCAATGGCATGGGGAGTAAATGAAGGATATTTAGACGAAGGAAAGTTCAGGCCTGTAATTGCAAAAGCCTGGAATGCCATGGAAAGAGATGCTGTGCATCCGGACGGTTTCCTGGGGTACCTGCAGGGAACAGGCAAAGAGCCAAAGGATGGGCAGCCCGTTACCTATACCAGCAAGCCTGATTTTGAAGATTATGGTCTGGGATGTTTTCTTCTGGCAGGAACAGAAATCCTGAAAATGAAATAAATACAGAACACTGCCCGGGAGAGGAGGCGTACCGGATAAAAAGGAAGCAACTGCGAAGCTGCTTCCTTTTTTTATTCCGGGGACTATGAAATTTCAAACGTTTTCGGAAATCAGGGCCGGGAAAGAGAAAAGCTTCTTGTGTAAATTGAAATAATGCGGGATGAGTTGCTTAAAATTTCAGTGAAAAGGAGTGGGAGGAAATAAAATGTGGTTAACAGGAAGTAGGGTTGCAATAATATTTTGTGGTAGCAGGATACAGCAGGATTGTTTCCTTTTAATTTCTTTATACATTTAGAGAACTTTATAATAATAAAGTACAATGTATTGAAATAGAATATAATATGCCTTTTTGCTTTTCGGTACAGATAAAATTCCGGATTGACAGGATGCAGCAGGATTGCCGGAAATGCAGAAAGAATTATATTTAAAAGCCTCAGGGAATATATTAATATTTATATATAAAAACATTAAAATACCATGATTGCGCAAGGCTTAGAAAAATTATTTCTTTTTCCTTAATATTAGTATGTTTTATGATAAAATGACAATATATTTATATGATATAAATTGCCGGAAATGCTTATTAATGTAAATGAGTGTCTTTTCTGCTCTTAGTTGTAAGTCAAATATTTAAAGATTATCATTTGATAAATTTCTATTTTACTATTATTCATATCTTATGAACAAACCTGTAAAAGTTTTACTGTACTACTTCTCCTTCCTGCTTCTGTTAACGAATTGCAGGGAAAATCCGCATTTTGAGCGGCCTGAAACATTGGAGCCGCCAATGTACCAGCAGTTAGAAGCAAGGGGGAATTTTAAGCATTTTCTGGCTCTGGTCGATAAAGCCAACTATACCCAGTCTTTAAGCGGTGCCGGCTATTATACTCTTTTCGCGCCCAATGATGCTGCTTTTGAAGCATATTTCCAGGAAAAAGGTATTTCGGGAATCGATGCAATCGATGCAGAAACTGCCAGGGCTATTGTTGCCTATTCTCTTGTGTATAATGCCTACTCAGTGGAAAGGCTTTCAGATTACCAGAATGGTATTGGCTGGGAAGAGGATGAAGCGTTCAAGCGCAAGACCGCTTACTACGACGGTGTGTATACTGCGCAGAATGTGGAAATGAGAGATGGTCAGGTTATTCCTTCAATGAGTGTGATCAACCGTAACAGGCATACAGAAGGTGCTGTTTATGTAGTTGATGATAATGGCAATAAGTATATCCCTTACTTTACGGAGGACTATTTCAGTGCAAAAGGTCTTTCTGCTGCGGATTATAATTTTTTCTACCCGAATACCACTTATGTAGGCTTTAATGTGGCAGGAGCTCAGGTGGTGGAGGCGAACGTATTTGCTGAGAATGGTTATATACATATTATAGATAAGGTAATTGAGCCTTTGCCAAATGCAGCGCAGCATTTAGCCACTAAAGATGAATACAGTGCCTTCAGGGGTTTGATGGAAAAATACCTGGCGGATTACGAAAGCAGCTCACCGGCTGCGGTGGAAATAACCAGAAGGAATGCCATCAGAACAGGATCAGCTGATCCTGTTTACATAAAATCTTATAACTCAGCTCTTGTTTTTGCGCCTAATAATGAAAACTGGCAGGACCCGGAGGCAGAAGGTGCTTATTACGAGCATGAAGCGCAATCGAATTCGAATACACTTTTCGCACCCACAAATGCAGCTGTAAATGCTTATGTTGATAATGTGCTGTTGCAGTACTATAAAACGGACGAGCAAGGCAACCCACAGAAGACGGATATTTCCATGTTGCCTCAGAGTATAATTGCCGACTTTGTTTCAGCGCATATGTGGTCTAATCCTGTATGGCCTACCAGATTCGGAACAACCCGTAATGCTTTTGGTGACCCGGCAAGATTTGATCCTGCTGCTGATGTTAAAGAAACCCAGATGCTGAGCAATGGCTTTTTCTATGGAACTGATAAAGTGCTTGAGTCAAATGTATTCCACTCTGTGTACGGAAGGGCATATCTTGATCCTAAATACTCGATGATGATAGAAATCTTAGGTTTGCAGGCGAAAAAGGTGTTCACCCAAAAAGATAACCTGTATACCATGTTCCTGATCTCTAATAAGGCGCTGACTGAGGCTGGTTATACATATGATACACGCTTCCGCCAATGGGTTTACACGCCACCTCAGGGAGGTGCCCAGGTTACAGGAAGTACGGCTAAAACAAGGCTTGACAGGCTTATTTACCAGCATATTGCGCTGGTTGAGAACATGGATGAACTGACAGACCTCAGTGGTACAGGTATGATCAGGACCTATGGCGAAGAGTACATTAAATATGAAAACAATACTTTATATACTGCCGGTAATACAGATCTTGGTGAGGTAGTAAATATATTACCAAATGGTGGTGGTCCTATCCGGACTGAAAACGGTATTGTGTATCTGCTTGACCGCGTTCTGGAGGTTTCTGATAAACATGTGGTTCAGCATATTCAGGAAAATTTTGGTGACACTCATTTCTGGAATCTGATTTCAAATTCCTTTCTGTACCTGGAAGCCACTGAAACCCTGGAAGGTACTACTGCAGGTTCTCCTTATACAGTATTTATTCCTGCTGATTCAGCTGTTGAAAAAGCCGCAGCTGCCGGCCTGTTGCCTGTCAATGCAGACGGAAGCCTGAACTTAAACCCTGCATCTGCAGATGAACAGGACCTTGTGGCTAATTTTATCAGGTACCACATTGTTGCCAATGCAGTGGTGGTGGATAAAGGTCCTGACCTTCCGGATATCAGCTACCAGACCTTATTCAAAAATCTTCTGGGCGAAACCGGCCTGGTAAATATTTCCGATGGAACCGGGGGAGCAGGTCCTACAGTGGTAAGGGATATGAGGGGCAATGAAGGAACTGTACATCCGGAAAGCAGTAATGTGCTTTCAAACTGGGCAGTTATTCACGTGATAGATAATTATTTAGATTATCGCACCCAATAGTAGAAAATAATTTGTGTACGAACCAACAGATATAGGATGAAAAAAATTATACACAGTATCTTTTTCCTCGTGTTCACCACCGGCTTTATGTTTGCCGGGGGTGAAACGTATGCACGGGCCCAGCAGCAGGCGGGTCCTGCGCAAACGATTGTTAGAGGTACCGTAACAGACAGGGATACCAGGGAAACCCTGGTAGGTGTTACGGTAACCGAAGTGGATAATGACAAGCGGATTATTTCAGGTACCACTACTGACTTTAATGGTAAGTTCGCTTTGAAAATGAAGAACCCGAATAACCAGATTACGGTTTCTTACATAGGCTATAAATCCGTTACCTTAACAGCCGGTAACCAGACGGAGCTTAACGTTGCCCTTGTTTCTGCCACAAAAACGCTGGATGCGGTGGAAATTGTAGCGGAAAGATCTGTAAATTCCGGCTTTATGAACATTGCGGATAGAGACCGTACCGGTGCTGTGGCTACTGTTAATGCAAAAGATCTTGAAGAAATTCAGGCGTCTTCCATTGACCAGGCCCTGCAGGGGCGTATGGCCGGGGTGGATATCGTAGCCAATACCGGTGATCCCGGTGCAGGTATGTCTATCCGTATCAGGGGTACATCTTCAATTAACGGCGATGCAAATCCGCTGATTGTTCTTGACGGAATGCCTTACGATACTGAAATCAGTGCAGATTTTAACTTTGCCACTGCCGACCAGCAGGGTTATGCACAGTTATTGAATATTGCTCCTTCTGACATTGCAGAAATAACTGTATTAAAAGATGCCGCTGCTACCGCAGTATGGGGTGCCCGTGCATCCAACGGTGTATTAATGATCACCACAAAAAGAGGGCAAAAAGGAGCTCCTTCTGTTAACTATTCCTTCCGCGGAACACTTTCCCAGCAGCCGGATCCAATTCCAATGCTTAATGGAGACCAGTATTCCACTTTGATTCCTGAGGGTTTTATGAACCGCTTTGGAACTCCTTTGAGTATTGTAAATAACAAAGAATTCTCCTACGACCCGAGCGACCCTTACTACTACTATAATTATAATAATAATACAGACTGGATTGGTGCCGTTACTCAACTGGGTAAAATACATGACCACAACGTTTCCTTATCAGGTGGTGGTGAAAAAGCACGTTATTATACTTCTTTAGGTTATCTTGGAAATGAGGGTACTACAGTAGGAACTGATCTTTCACGTATTACTGCCCGTATTAACCTCGATTATTTTGTGTCGGACAGGATTAAATTCAGTACCGATATTTCCTATACCCACGTTGACAGAAATGCAAACTACACAAACTCAGTAAGGGGAGTTGCCTATAATAAAATGCCAAATATGGGTATTTATGAGTTTAATGAATATGGCGAACAAACTCCAAACTACTTTTCTCCGCAAACCAACATCCAGGGATCCTGGGGAGGGATTAATAGCAGACGGGAGGCAAGCGGAACTTTTAACCCTGTTGCAATGGCAAATGAAGGACAGTTCCACGAAACAGGTGAGCGTATTATACCTACTTTCCGCCTGAATTACGAGATCCTGCCGGGGCGCCTGTTCCTTCATAGCGACATGCGTTTTGATATTAACAACAGTAAAACAAAAACATTCCTTCCGCAAACCGCTACAGGAAGGCCGTGGACAGAAACACAGGTGAACAGAGCTTCTGATTATGATGTGGATAATTTTAATATCACCTCTAAAACGAACCTTACTTATGCACCTGATTTAGGCGAAGACCACCAGCTGCAAACGGTGGTGTCATTTATGAGCTTCGACGAAAGAGCAGTAGCTCAGAGAATTACCACTTCAAATACTCCTTCCATTAATTTAACTGACCCTTCAGCACCTTCCAGAATCCGTAATGAGGGACTTGAACTGGATGCAGGGAACAGCCAGAACAGAATGGTGGGTCTCCTTTTCATGACCCATTACAGCCTCCTGGACCGTTATATCATCAGCGGATCGGTAAGGAGGGACGGCAGCTCTAAGTTTGGCGAGAATAACCGCTGGGGTACATTCCCTTCTATTTCAGGCCGGTGGAGAGTTTCAGGTGAGCCCTTTATGCAGGATATTACCAGCATTAACGATTTAAGTTTAAGAGGAAGTTATGGTGCCAGTGGTAATGCCCCGCGTGAAGATTACGGACACTTTAACAACTACTCAAACTTTGGCTGGAACTACCTTGGCATGTCAGGTGTGTTCCCTTCTACCATGGAGCTGAAAAACCTTAAATGGGAAACTGTTGTGCAGTCAAATTTAGGTTTACACCTGCAGCTTTTTGACCGTCGTATAGGAATGGATTTTGATTTGTATAAAAGAAGAACAAATGATCTTTTCTTCCGGAACCTGCCTATTTCAACGGTTTCCGGTTATAGCAGGGTAGCAACCATGAACGTGGGTGTAATGGATAACCAGGGATGGGAATTTTCCATGTGGACAATTCCTTATCAGAGAGACAACCTGAAGGTTGAATTTTCCTTCAACCTTGCTCAGAACGAGAACGTGATCCGCGAAATTTCTGACCTTTACCCAAGGGAAGCCGGTAACCTTGCTCAGAACGGGCAGTACCTGATCACTATTCAGGAAAATAACCCATTCGGCTCGTTTTATGGATATAAGTATGAAGGAGTGTACAGGGATGCGGAAGATCTGCACGCAAGAGATGCCAACGGAGCTCCGATTGTAGGGCCTAACGGACAGGTTATTCCAATGCGTTTTTATTATCCTGTAGCTGACTATTTGTTTGAGCCGGGCGATGCAAAATATACCGATATTAACAATGATGGAAATATCGACCATAAGGATGTGGTTTATTTAGGAAATGCAAACCCACGGCTTACAGGTGGTTTCGGTCCATCAATTACTTACGGAAACTGGAAACTGAATATGTTCTTCAACTTCAGGTATAAGTTCGATATTGTGAATGAAACAAGAATGAGAACTGAGAACATGTACGGATATGATAACCAGAGCACTGCAGTATTAAGAAGATGGAGAAAGCCGGGCGACGAAACAGATATGCCAAGAGCCCTGATCGGCCGCGGTTATAACTGGCTGGCATCTGACCGGTATGTAGAGGATGGAACTTTCCTTCGCTTTAAATTCATCACCCTTCGTTATAATTTACCTGTAAACATTGCGCAGAAATTCGGAGCCAGTAATCTTGATGTTTTCTTTACTACAGAAAACTTGCTCACCTTTACTAACTACTCCGGTCAGGATCCTGAGGTGCCTTTGACAGGTGGCGATCCTTTCAAAATAGGGTTTGACCAGTCAAGAACGCCTCCTACAAAGAATTTCACCTTTGGAGTGAATGTAAGATTCTAAACGATTGTACAAGGTTTATAAATATCAGAATAATGTTTAAGAAAAATATATATAAAGCAGCACTCTTTCTGACTGTACTGGTGAGTGGAGCGTGTGACAACTACCTTGACTTAAGACCTGTGAATGGTATCGTCCGTCAGGATTTCTGGCAGACTAAGGAACAGGTTCAGTCCGCTGTGGTGGGTATTTATGCTTCCATGCTCAACGATGCTTATGCAGAAAAACTTTTTGTTTGGGGTGAGATCCGTGCAGATATGGTTATGCCCGGTACTCTGTTAAGAGCAAGTGAGTTTGAGGTGTTTAACGGCAACATTCTGCCCACAAACGATATAGCAGACTGGAGTTCTTTTTACCAGACCATCAACTTCTGTAATACAGTAATTGAACTGGCGCCTGAGGTTATTTCCATTGACCCTACTTTTACTCAGGAAGCATTAGATGGTTATATTGCTGAGGCGCTTGCAATAAGGAGTCTGAATTATTTCTACCTGGTAAGAGCGTTCAGGGATGTTCCTTTAAAACTGGATGCCACAATAAGTGACGAAATCGCATTTGATCTTCCTAAAAGCAGTGAAGAGGATGTACTTAACCAGATTATTGCTGACCTTGAAGAGGCAGAAAGACTTGCTGTGGTTTCTTATGGTATGAACGACCATAACAAAGGCCGGATTACAAAGTATACGGTAAATGCTATTCAGGCAGATGTATACCTTTGGAAAGGTGAATATGAAAAGTGTCTGGAAGCCTGTAACAAAGTAATCAATTCAGGACAGTTTGGCCTGATTGAAGGAGAGCTTAATCCGCTTTGGTTCCAGCAGTTATATGGAGTGGGTAACTCTAACGAGAGCATTTTCGAGCTGCAGTTTAACCAGCAAAAAACAAATCCTTTCTTTAATATGTTCAGCCCTGCTGTTCAGAGAAGGTTTATTGCTGCGCCTAATGTAATTGATGAAGTGTTTACAATGGATGAAGATGATCCTTTGAATGTGGATATCAGGCTTAATGCTTCTGTAAGGCCATCCACCAGCGCCATCTGGAAATATTTGGGTGTTACCCTGCAATCCGGCAGATCGGCTAACGACTCTTATGCACACTGGATATTTTACCGCTATGCAGATATTCTTTTGATGAAAGCAGAGGCTCTGGCCCTTATGGAAGATGGGAGAGGGGCAGAAGCACTTGAACTTGTCAATGTTGTAAGGGAGCGTGCTAATGCTCTTGAAGGAACTGCGAAAAGTATAAACCCTGAGAATACAGGTGGTATCGTGGAATATATTCTGGAAGAAAGAGCAAGGGAATTTGCTTATGAAGGAAAGAGGTGGTTCGATTTGCTGAGAGTGGCAAGGAGAAACAATTATGAGCGCCTTGACCTGTTACTGGCTGCAGTAATGGAAAATGCACCATCTGACCGCCAGCAAAGTATAGTAGCGAAGTACAGGGATGTGAACAGCCATTACTGGCCAATTCTCCAGACAGAGATTGAGAAGAATAAAAATCTGGAGCAAAACCCATTCTACGCTACTTTTTAAATATAACTTCTATATAAAATTTTATAGTTATGAAAAAAGTCTTAACCCAGGGAAAAAATTTATGGTTCAGATGTGCTGCCTTCAGCCTTCTTGTGCTTAGCTTTTTAGCCGCCTGCGAGCCGGAACAATATCCTATCGCAACTACCGATGAAGTGAACATGACCGGATACTTTCAGCAGAATCCTGAGAAGTATTCGAAATTCCTTCAGATCCTTGAAAGATCAGGAACTGATGCCTTTCTTCAGGCTTATGGTGCCTACACGATTTTTGCACCTACCAACGAAGCCGTGGATGCTTACCTGCAGGAAGAGGGAGTAACCTCCGTGGAGGAAATAGATGTGGAAGAGTTAAAGCGCATGGTCAGGTTCCACCTCATAGATGACACCCTTAAAACAGGTTCTTTCACAGATGGTAAGCTTCCAAAACCTACTATGCACGGTCAGTTTATTATTACCGGTGCTCAGAATACAGAAGGAGTTTCACGGATTACTGTAAACAGACAGGCAAACCTGCTGGAGGCAAATATTCCGGTTGGTAACGGGTTTATCCATAGTATAGATGCAGTGCTTAAACCAGCCTCACAAACTATTGCAGAGATGCTGGAGTCTGACCCGGATTATTCAATTTTTACCACCGCTTTAAAAGCAACAGGCTTTTACGATACCCTGAATGCAAGACCAAGAGGCGGGGCAGCCACGGGGCAGGGCTGGTATACTGTTCTGGCTCAGACAGATGAAGTGTACAACAAAGCAGGGATTAACAGCTTTTCCGATCTTAAACAAAAATATTCAACAACCCCCGATCCCTCTGACCGGGCAGACAGCTTATTTCTGTATATGGCTTACAGGATATTGAACGGAAACAAGTACCTGGCCGATATAGTGGGTGCAGGCTCTCACCCAACCCTGGCACCGCAGGAAGTGGTTAGTTCTAAATTAAAAGGCGACTCTGTTTTGATCAATGAAGACATTTTTAACGGAGTTCTTGAAAAAGGTTCGCCGGTAAACAGAAGGCTCAGCGATAATACTGCCACCAATGGTGTGCTTCATTCAGTAATGAAGGATTTTGCAATTAAACTGAGAATGCCGGTACGGGTTTACTTCGATGTGGCAGACCAGCCTGAACTTCGCGTACTTCCAACTTACCGCAAACCAGGAAGCCCCGGCGTAGCCCTTAATGCCGAGCAAATAGCAGGAATAACCATTGAAGGAAGCCAAACCGATCTCAGCTATCAGACTGTACCTGCCGGAGATGGTAACCCAAGGGCGTTTTATGATTACCTTATGATAGATGTAAGGATTGCCAAGGTAGCAGCTATTACCTTTAAGACACCTACTCTTGTAAAAGGTAAATACAAGGTTTGGATGTGTTACAGAAGAACTGCAGAGGATGGTGTTTTAACAGTATCATTCAATGGCAAATCACTTCAGAAAACTTTCCCTTATGCTGAATATTATCCTGGCGGGGAAGAAGGAAAACTTGCAGCACAGGGATGGAAGCGTTATATGCCTGTTTCAGGTGGTAACAGCCAGGCAAGACTTGTGGGTACAATAGATGTGGAAACCACTGACAGACATGATATCACCATGAGAGTTCTGATTGATGACCACAAAGGTGCGTTGCAATTAGACATGATCCAGTTCATTCCGGTGGATGAAGATCAGCTTTGGCCAAAAGTTGCTGAAGATGGTTCATGGTTGTATCCGCAGAATTAATTAAGTTGTTGACCTGATATTTATCCTGGCAGAGGGTATCTTTCTGCCAGGGTATTATAACCATCCACAGTGTACTTTTAACTGATCAATTTAAACATGACCTCATATAAAAATATTTTACTTATAGCCTTCCTTCTCGCAGCTGTATTTGCCGGTTGTAAAGACCGGTGGGAGGAGCATATTCAGGTTTCCGGTGCTGCCTTAAATGGAAATGTGCTGGAACAGATTTCCGGCAACCCAAACCTGAGCACTTTCTATGGCTTTCTGAAGGAAACAGGGTATGATGCAACCCTTACCGGTGCCAGAGCTTTTACAGTTTGGGCTCCTACTAATGAAGCACTTCAAAGCATTGACCAGGGCATTGTTAAAAGCCCCGAAAGGCTGAAACAATTTGTAGCCAACCATATCAGTCACCAGCAGTATTATACCCACAGTGCATTGAAAGATACAGCACGTATTGAAACACTGAGTGGTAAATATATATTCTGGGGCGATGCATCTGCAAAAGTGCTTGGCGAATCAGAAGGAGCGGAGCCGCAGAGAAATATCGCTACTTCAAACGGAGTTGTTCATTTAATCAGCGAACCTTTTACCCCCAGACCTAATTCGTATGAGTACCTGTTATCCTCTGAACATGGAGCACAGCAATCTGCTTTTATTCAGTCTTTACAGGGTTTTCGTTTTATAGATACCCTTGCTCCGCAAATCGGGGTAAACCCGAATACAGGTCAGCCAATTTACGATACTCTGGCCGGTCTGGTTCCTTTTAATGCTTTTTTCCACAGGGGGTATGATATCTCTGATGAGGACTCTCTCAATACTTTCATTATTTTAACTGATGAAGCTTATAGCGCTGAAGTAGCTAAATTCAGGAAGTATTATAATGTGGGAAATGAGGATTCCACAATCAGGTTCACTTCTCTGGGGGTAGTAAAAGACCTTGTTTTCAGAGGACTTTATACTCCTGAAAAGTTAGGATCCACGCTGCTGTATTCCAAAGACAGTGTACAGGTTCAGATTAATGAAGGCGATATTGTGCATGTGGAAAGAACCAGCAATGGTATTGTTTATGTGCTGGATAATATCAATATCAGCCCTGAGAATAAGCTTAAGCCAATCAGAATTGAGGGGGAGGTGATTTATGAATACGGTCTGGATGCTGAATTACGGCTCAGCCATCCTGAAAAGGCAGGATCAATAAGGCCCCGCCTGAGAAAGCATCCTCAGTCAAAGAAGCCTTTTTATGATATATTAGCATATAATCATGGGGTTTCCGCCTTTAATATCCGCTATTGGCTCAATAATGTGAACACTACTACATACGATGTGTACATAACCACCTCTAACGATTTTAACGGAGGAACGAACTACCAGCAGAAAGTGGCCTTCAAAGACCCGACATCTGAAGAACTTCCTTACTTTCAGGTTCCTGCAGGCGAGTACAGAAGAATACATGTAGGAAGATATACTGTGGATAAGTACGGAACTTTAGAAATGTTCCTTGTAGCCGCTGGTTCTACAAGAGCTGCTGAAAATCCGCTTAATATGGATTATGTAGAATTAGTACCTGTTGTTGAATAATTAATTGTTTTAGATATTATGCGGATAATTATACAAAGAATCAAAGAGATATCATTTGTCCTGGCCCTGGCGGGTTCGCCGCTGAGCCTTTTTGCCCAGGATGCGGATACAACAGCGGTAGCTGCAGAGAACCGGCAGGGAATAACGGTAACGGGTACAGTTGTGGATGCGGTATCCGGAATTCCCTTACCAGGTATTAATGTAAGTGTTCCGGGCTTTGCTGCGGACCTTACAGATATGGGGGGAAACTTTACCATTCGTGTTCCTTCTGCTTCCTCAACTATTCAGGTTGGAGGACAAGGCTCAGGCTACCAGAATAAGGATGTGGCCCTGAAGGGCAGAAGCTCTGTGGAGGTGGTTCTGTTTTCCGAACCGTTTAATTCATTTTATGATGTGATAATGCTGCCTAACGATGAACAAAGGCAGCAAAACAAAGTGATAAGCGCCGCAGAAACAGTTATTCCGGGTGAGGAGAAGTGGAAAGTACCTTCAGGAAGTCCTGAAAACTATTTGCAGGGCAGGGTTCCCGGCCTCAATGTGGTAAGAAGGTCCGGAGCACCGGGTGCAGGTGCGGATTTTAATATCAGAGGATTTAACTCTTTATATACCACGAACAGGCCACTTATTATTGTTGATGGAATGATTTACGACATGGGGGACCATGGGAACTCCACTATCAGCGGAAACGTGATAAATCCATTAAACTTTATCGATATTAAGGATATAGAAAATATATCTGTAATTAAGGATGCCACGGCTATGTATGGCTCCAAAGGCGCGAATGGTGCTATTTTAATTACTACTTCCAGGGCAGTAGAGCTTGCAACGAGAATCGATTTCTCCACCTATGCAGGTATTAATGTAGCTCCTCAGGGAATTCCTGTAATGGAAGCTGAAAACTACAGGGTGTACTTAACGGATGTTCTGAAGAGCAGCGGACTTTCTGACAGGGAAATTCAGTCTCTTACCTTTATGAATGAAGATCCTGAGGTTCCCGGATACTATAATTACCGGAATAATACCGACTGGCAGAAAGAGGTTTTTGAGAACAGCTTTAACCAGAATTATTACCTGAATGTGAGGGGTGGTGATAACATTGCCCGTTATGCGCTTTCTCTTGGCTATTTAAACCAGGGTGGCGTTGTAAAATCAAACGATTTTAACAGGTATACCACACGGTTTAATGCTAACCTGAATATGTCTCCGAAATTAAAGGTGGATGCAAACATGGCATTTTCTTACGGAGAGCAGAATCTTACGCAGCAGGGAATAGCTCCAAAAACGAATCCTGTTTTTCTGAGCCTTGTAAAATCGCCATTCTTTTCACCAAGGGTTTATTCCAATGAAGGTGTATTATCGCCAAACTTATCAGACGTAGATACCCTGAACATAGGAAATCCAACACAGTTGCTTAAGCAGCAGCAGGCAATATCTCAGAATTACCGGTTCTTCGGTTCGGTAAATGCGAGGTTTGAGATCTCTAAAGATTTCACCATCAGCTCCCTGTTTGGTATTACTAACGATAAAATACAGGAGAGCTTCTTTGTGCCAAGAAAAGGCGTGCTTTCCGATACTCTGGCAAATGGTATTGCTGAGAACAGAATGGGTAGCCAGGTACTGCGGACCTTTGCGATTTATAACGATACCCGCTTAACATACCGGAAAAATTTTGGAACCATACACTCATTCAATGCCAGCCTGGGTGCCCGCTACATGGATCATTCAAATGAAAGCGATTATGGTTTAGGCTACAACTCTGCTACTGATGAACTGAAAAGTGTGGGAACCGGTGCTACTGCTTTAAGAACAGTAGGTGGCAGCCTTGGCCAGTACAGGTGGCTGAATTATTATATGGGCGCTAATTACAATATGCTGAACAAATATTTCCTGACTGTAAATCTGGCGGCAGATGCATCTTCACGTTTTGGTAAAGAAGCTGACGGTTTAAATATGTTAGGTACTACATTTGGTTTATTTCCTTCAGTAGGAGCCGGCTGGCTGGTATCTTCAGAGGATTTTATGGCTGGTGCTGATTTCCTTGAAATGCTGAAGCTGAGAGCAACTTATAGCATTACCGGTAATGACGATATAGGAAATTATACTGCCAGACAGTACTATGTAGGATCTAACTTACTTGGTTTACAGGGGCTTGTAAGAGGCAATGTAGGTAACCCTGCTTTACAGTGGGAAACAGTACAAAAAACAAATATTGGTATTGACATGGCCTTCTTCAATGAGAGACTTGGCTTAAGTGTGGATGCCTTCAGGAATGTAACTTCCAATATGCTTTTAAGGGAATCGCTTCCTAATCCTGCCGGGTTTGATTTTCTTTTCTCAAACAGCGGAGAAATGAAAAACCAGGGGCTTGAACTTGCTTTGAACAGCCGTATAATCAACGGAGGCGATTTTAAGTGGGATTTCACCCTGAATGCCGCCACCTACCGGAACGAAATTACTTCTTCAGGAGGCAGCGACATCATTACCCAATATGCAGGAGCAAATATTCTTACCAGGGCAGGAGAGCCGGCTAACTTATTTTATGGTTATAAAACCAACGGAGTATTTACTTCTGATGCGGATAACACAGAAGGACTCAGAACCAGAACTCCTGATGGTACGCTGCAGCGTTTTGGTGGGGGAGATATCCGCTTTGTTGACCAGCCAACGCTTGATACCAATGGAGACGGAATATTGGATGGCGATGGAGTAATTGATGAGAACGATATGGTTGTTATAGGAAATCCAAATCCGGATTTTACCGGGCTGATAAGCTCCAGGTTTACTTATAAGAGAATTTCTCTGGATGCTGACTTTACCTTCAGCAAGGGAAATGATATTTACAATTACACCCGTGCACAGCTTGAATCCATGTCGGGCTACCAGAACCAGACACAGGCCGTATTAAACAGGTGGAGAACAGAGGGACAGGTAACAGATATGCCTAAGGTGAGCTATGGCGACCCTATGGGAAATGCCCGCTTCTCTGACAGATGGATCGAGGATGGTTCTTACCTTCGCCTCAGGACTCTTTCTCTGAGCTACGATATTCCGGTTGGTAACAGCGAATATTTTAAATATGCTTCTGTTTATGCAACGGCGAATAACCTGCTTACCTTTACTAACTACCTGGGTTATGATCCGGAGTTCAGTGCCTCCCGGAGCGTTTTTGCTCAGGGGATTGATACAGGCCTGATACCACAATTTACTTCTGTTTTATTAGGAGTGAGGATAGGGTTATAATCTTATTAAAGAGTACATTTAGTTGTAAATTATAAGTACAGCCAGGCAGGGGTAAATAAAACTTCCCCTGCTGGTTTTCCTGCCTGGAGGCAGCTGTCTTAGAAAATAAAATATAAACAGATGAAAAAGAATATATTCAGGTCCCTGTTTCGTGTTGTGCCTGTGGTAATGCTTGGCATGAGCACAATTTCCTGTGAAAAAACGTTCGACCTAAAACCTGAAGACACCCTGGACAGGGAGCAGATGTATCAGAACCAGTTTGATGCGGATGTGGCGGTAATAGGTGTGTATGGTAAGTTCCTTAATCTTTCGGAGCAGTATGTGGTTTTAAATGAGCTGCGTGCCGATTTAATTAACCTTACAGCTAATGCAGCTTCCAATGGCGATTTGCTGGCTGTTAATTACCATACGGTGGAGCCTCAGAGCGACAATAAGTATGCTGATCCGAAGCCGTTTTATGAAGTTATAGTTGCATGTAATGATGTGATGAAGAACTTAAACATTATGCTGGAGGAAAATAAACTGCCGGCGGCAGAGTATAATCAGCGCTATTCTGATATTGCCGGGCTCAGGAGCTGGGTCTATCTTCAGCTGGGAATCCACTTTAATGAAATCCCTTACATTACCGATCCGATGGAGACGGTAAATGATTTAAAAGTGGCCCTTGATGCCTCCAGTGTTACTTACCTGAGGCTTGACGATGGCAGCTTGCTGGACACCCTGATCAACTTTACAAATTCTTTACCTACACTGGGTAACTACGCAGAAGGAAGCTCTCTGATCATTCCAAATATAGACCAGTTCCGGACAGATAAGTTCTTTATTAACAAAAACTTCCTGTTAGGTGATTTGTACCTGTGGAAAGGTGAGTATACCAAAGCAGCTACTCATTACAAGGCTGTAATGGAAACAGTAACTGATGGAAACGAAGTTTTTGACCGGTATAAAGTCCGTTGGGCAGGTGCGGCGCAGTCTTTTGATCCCCGTACGAATTTTTCCGGAATTCAAAATCAGGGCTGGATGAATGAATGGATATGGGAACTTCCTTTCAGCCCGAACTTTGAACCTGAAAATCCTTTTATAGATTTGTTTTCCAATATAGGAGGTTCTTACCTTTTGAAGCCATCTGAGGAAGCCATAGAGCATTGGGAACTGGAAACGAGGACAGACCCTCTTCTTCAGGATCAAAGTGATCCGAGGGGGACTGCAGCAGTACGTACATTTTTAGCAAAACCGGGAGAACCATTGGTGGCTAAATACTTATACAGCTTTAATACGGCCCTTCCATATCAGAAGCCGGGAAACCTGTTCCTTTATCGTGCTGCCTTATTACATTTAAGATATGCTGAGGCTGCAAACAGGGATGGTAAGCACAAGGTTGCATTTGCATTGTTAAACCACGGCCTTAATACCACATTTGACCCTACTCCTGGCCGCGATCCGAACGAGGATGTAACTAATATTCAGCAGACCAAAGAGCCTTTTCCTTACGATCTGGATGCGAGGCAGGGAGACTTCCCTTTCTTCAGGGGAGCCTACCATCGTAATACAGGCATCAGAGGAAGAGCAGGTCTTCCTGCCATTGATCTTACTTTCTCCTCTGATTCTCTTGGCGATATTGAAGATGCACTAATTCATGAAGCTGCCCTGGAACTGGCCTTTGAAGGTAACAGGTGGCCGGATTTGCTGCGCGTAGCTATGCGTCGCAATGACCCATCCTTCCTGGCTGATGCTGTTTATGAGAAATTCGAGCAGGCAAACGATCCGCGGGCAGCGGAAGTAAGGACCCGCCTGATGAACCGGGCAAACTGGTTCCTTCCTTTCCGTTGGGAATAAAAAGATAAAAAAAGAGGGTAAGATAATAATGCATTTTACCCTCTTTATTATCTTAATTTCCGGTAAATTAACAGAGTCAGATAAACCGGCAAGCACTTCAGAAATAAACAATTTCACCTGCCAGCAGATCCTGCCTGGCGCAGGATAAGGCTCAGAAGCGGGTAAGGTAATACAGAATGAGCTTCTTATGTCCTTACCGTTTGCATGTTGTTGAGGTTGTTAGCTCAGCAAAGTTTGTATTTCCGGATAACATCATTGTTTTTAAGTTGAATTCAGGAGGAGGAAAAAGCCCTTTGAACCGGTGCAATCGGTATCAGACGAATCTCTTTCTATTTACTAATCAGATTAAATCATAAAATTTAATTATTTAATTGCCTATGAGAGCAATAACTACAAAACTACTGGCCTGTCTGATTTTCTGCTGTTTATACAGCAGTATTGTGCAGGCGCAATGGAATCAACTGCCAAAATCGGCAACAGATCATGTTTGGTCTTCTTTAACAGTTGATCAGAGAAATGGAACTGTTTATAGTTCGCATAGTATTGGAAAGATTCTGGCCAGAAGATTGAATGCAGAAGGGCAGTGGGAATTTCTGGGGCCTGAGACAGGATTAACCCCGGGCAATTCTTACTGGCATAAATTAGCGGTCGATGATAATGGAACTGCATATATTGCTTTCACAGATAATGCAGAAGGAGGGAAAGCTTCTGTGATGAGATATAATGAAGGTTCTTTAGAATGGGAATATGTAGGTCCTCCGCATATTTCTTCCGGAACAACAAGTTTTACCACTATTAAATTTGATAATGATAATGTTCCATATGTTGCTTTCCGGGATGCTGATGCTCCGGAGGGTGATGTAAAGGTGCTCAGGTATGATGCTGATGAAAATATGTGGGTAGATCCGATTACCGGTTCTTCCTCAGCTTTTACTTCAATTTCAAAAGGAACTGCTGCGTGGATAGATATCGCCTTTAGCAACAATAATACACTTTATGTGGCTTACCAGGATGGACCTTCAACCAAAGCAACGGTTAAGAAATTATTAGATGGAGCTAACTCCTACGAAGTTGTGGGTACAGAAAACTTCAGCGAAACAGCATCTGAATATATTTCCATTGCAGTGGATAATGATGAAACTGTGTTTATTGCCTATGGGTTAAGTGGACAGCCTCTATTTGTGCAGCAGTTTGATGATAGTCCTCAGGTTAATGATTGGGTAAGTGTAGGAGCTGCAGATGCTCCTTTCCCTAAAAATTTTTTTACATCCCAGGGAGATTTTGATATAAGGACAGAAATTTTTATTGATAATACAAACCGCCCTGTTGTTGCCTTTTTGGGAAGTGACTGGAGAGGAATTATTTACAGATTTAATGGATCTGAATGGACATCTGTAGGCGGCACGGATGGGCTACCTGACCACCATAGGTGGCCGTCCTATGGTTTATATAAAGCGGAAAATATTTATTACGTATCCGGTAGAGCCCGTGATAGAAAAAACCTTATCCGTTCATTTGCCTGCGGCCCTGTTTTGCAGTTATCCCCCGCTGCGTCGGAGGTAGATGCGGAGACTGTAGCTACTTTTACAGTGGAAGCTACAGGTGTTAACATCAGTTACCAATGGCAGGTTAATAAAAATGATGGTGCCGGATTTTTAAATGTGGCCGATGGTGATGATTACACCGGCACTGCAACAGCAACGCTATCTGTTACAGCTGCAACCGTTGAAATGAACGGATACCAATACCGTGCAGTAGCAAGCAGCGATTGTGGAGATAAGGCATCTGAAAGTGCTGTTTTAAGAGTTATTCCTCCGGCGCCGGTATGGACAGGAGCACCTATATCTGAGGGAAGAGGTTTCTGGACATCAATGGATGTGGATAGTGAAGGAACTCCATATATTTTATCTGATGAAGCTGGTTATAAAGTATTTAGAAGAGTTGATGGGGGTTGGAGTCAGGTTGGAGCTGCTATTACAACCACTGCGGCCGTACAACGATATATATTTCCTACTCTGAAAGTGGACCAGGAAGGAGTTCCGTTTGTGGCATACCAAAACCATGAAGATGGACAAAAACTGTATGTCCGGAAATGGAACAGTGAAGCCGGAACATGGGATTTAGTAGGAACTCCGTCCGCTGAAGGAGTAAGGTATACTTATATCAATTTTGATAATAATAATGTGCCTTATGTTTTCTACAGGTCACTTGAAAATGAAAACTATCACTATAAAGTAATCAAGTTTGTCGATGGTGCCTGGCAACAGGTAGGGCCGAAGGTTGGAGGGCCAACAGAAAATCAGACTTTGAACATTACTTTTGATAACAATAATGTTCCTTATGTTGTATACCAGGATGGATCTGCCAGTGCCAGTATTTTTGTAAAGAAATATAATGAAGCTGCAGATACATGGGATGTAGTGGGTTCTTTCGGACAGGGTAGTAATCCGTACCTGGCTCTTGATAATACTGATACCCCATATGTAGTATACAATGATGCGGTATTAAATAAGGCAGTTGTTAAAAAGTATGATGGAACAAACTGGGTGGTAGTTGGCCAGACTGGTGGTATTTCTGGGGGGGGGGTGTACTCTGAGAATGGAACCAACAGAATTTTCATTGGCCCTGATAACAGACCTTATGTAGCCTTTAATGATGGTGGTGGTAAATTTTTTGTGTTCAATGGTACGGCCTGGGAATTAGTTGGCGGAACAAATGCCAATGTAGGTGGTACTGGCTGGCATAACTCAGCTATGGACAGAAATAACGGAGTGCTGTACTTTAGTTACAGAAACAGTTCAGATGGTGGAAGACGGGTATTTGTATATGAATTCAAGGCAGGCCCTCCGGTAAATGCATCACCACAGGATGGCGAAGTAATTGAAGGGGAAAGCATTACTTTCTCCGGTATTGCAGCCGGCCGCAATCTTTCCTACCAGTGGCAGGTAGATGAAGGGAATGGCAGATTTGTTAATATTCCTTCAGGTTCAACCAGCTACAGTGGCGTAACTACAAGCACGCTGAAAATAGAGCTGGCCACTATGGAGATGAATGAAAACAAATACAGAATGGTTGCCATCGGAGAATGGGGAGCATCTGCTACTGAAGCTGCTGTTTTAACAGTTATTTCCTCCAATACATGCTTCCCTCCGCTGGTTGGAACGCAGCCGGTTAGTCTGGAACTTTGCCCGGGAACAAACGCACGGTTTATGGTTGAACCCAGCCAGGGATCGGAGCCTCAGTACCAGTGGCAGGTAAGTACAGATGGTACTACCTTTACCAACCTTGCAAACGGAGGTGTTTATAGCGGAGTAAATTCTAAAACCTTAACAGTTAGCGGATTAACGAATAACCTGAATGGAAACCTTTACCGTGCAGTTATTTCCGCTGGATGTTCAGATGCTCAGGTTACTTCCAATAATGCTACTTTAACTGTATTTGACAGACCAACCATTGTAACACAGCCGGTTGCACCGGAAACTGTTTGTCCGGGTACTGAGACTGCAATTTCAGTTGGAGCTATAGGTAATGCAATCACCTATCAGTGGCAGCTCAGCACAAATGGTGTTGACTTTGCCAACATCACCAATGGAGAAATATATGGAGGAGTGGCAAGCTCAACCCTTGTTATCAAAGTACCATCTTCTGCCATGAATGGCAATATGTATCGTGTGGTAACAGCAGGCTCCTGCCAGCCGCAGGCAGATGGTAATATTTCCAGCCCTGTTACGCTGCGTGTATACCAGCCGTTAGTTGCGGGTACTATAAGTGGAAAGCAGAGTATTTGCTACAACACTGTTCCTGCACCTTTGATGAATACAGGCCTTGCATCCGGCAGCAACAACAGTAATGCAGCCAACTATCAATATCAGTGGCAGTCTTCTGCTGATAATGCAGGCTGGACGGATATTTCCGGTGCTGAAGAGGTGGATTATGCACCTCAGGCACTCAGTGGAACAACTTATTTCCGCAGAAAAGTAGTAAATATAGCTTGCAGCCAGCCTGCAACAGCCTATTCTGAACCGGTAAAAGTTACAGTGTTCAGTGATGTAACACCGGGTGAAATTGTATGGACCGGAACCGGAGATGTAGCCAAAGGCAGTAATGCAGCTGCAATTGAGTCAGGTGTTGATGCAGCAGGTGGCAATATTGTTGCTTACCAGTGGGAATCTTCTGCCGACGGTACCACCTTTAGCCCGATTCCCGGAGCTACAGCTAAGGATTTCGCTCCTGCCGGCGTAATGGAGACGCTTACATACCGCAGAGTGGCCACTTCTGAAAGAGGTTGCGGAACGGTAATAAGTAATGCAGTAACCATTACTGTAAGGGAAAATAACTTTGATGCAGCCATGGTGCCTAATGCGGTTATGCCAAATTCAACCAGCTTAATGAATAAAACCTGGGGAATTAAAAACCTCCATTATTCAGGTAAGGTAAGCATCCGTGTTTTTGATATAAAAGGAAATACTGTATTTACTACAGAAGATCCGGCCAGGGAATGGGACGGCACCTACAACGGAGGTTTAGTGCCGGCAGGTACTTATTACTATAGCATCGAGAATGGTGATAAGAAAGTTGGAGGATCGCTCAAAGTAATTTATTAATTAATTAACGGGATTAATATGAAAATTTCATTTAAGAATATAGCGAAGGGGGTGCTGATGGCTTCTTTATGCGGCCTGTCGCTCACTGCTTTCGGCCAGACAAGGAACCCGCTGACACAATTTTCACGGATGCCTTACCTGTATAATCCGGCCTCAACAGGAGCCGAAAATCTGACCAATATCACTCTTGGAACCCGTTATCAGTGGGTTTCAGGAGATGATTCCCCTAAAAGTTATTTTCTGGGGGTAAACCATTCTTTTCAGAAAGAGCAGGCTGCCACCACTAAAGTTGGTTTAGGCGGTTTTGTGGTACGGGAAAATCTTGGGATTACAGATGAAACACAGGCAGGGATAAGCTCCGCAGTGCACGTTCCGGTAAGTCAGAATTTCTTCCTGTCAGTTGGATTTAAGGTTCATTACAGCCGCGAAGGACTGAATGCAGACAGATTACGGTTACGTGATATGGACCATCCTGATGTAAGAAGATTAAATGCTTCAGGGGGTACAAATTCATACCTTGATATTGCTCCCGGCCTGATGTTGCATTCAAATAACTTTTATGTAGGTTATTCTGCTCTGCAACTTGTACGTACCCATATCGATGAAATGGTGGATACAGAAGGAGAAGTTCCGCTATTGCAAACTGCCATGATAGGTTATGTGTATCAGCTGAATGAAGATTGGGAAATTTCCCCCAGCGCTCTTGTGCAAATGGTGGAAAACCTTGATCCTTCCTACACAGTGCTTGCAAAGGTACGATACCAGTCCCGATTTTGGGTAGGAGCAGGATTCAGCCCGAATAAGGCTGTTTCTGCTTTGGTAGGATTTGCGCCTGGAAACAGCTTTAATATCAGCTATAGCTTCGATTCAAGCATTGGTGATGCCGGTTCCGCAAATTTGGGCAGCAGCCACGAGTTCATCCTTGGCTTCCCGCTTTTCGGAAATAACACGCCTTCCCTGCTCTGGAAATAAATAATTCATTTCTGTCAGTCTTATATAAAAAGGCTCCCTCAGTTCAGCTGAGGGAGCCTTTTTTTCAGGTAGCAGGTCAGCATACTTGTATACTGCTTTACTTGTGTTTATTTTTATTTATGCTCCAAAATAAGCCTTCAGAGGTTTAATGATAAGTTTTTTGGTGGACGGCCAGTCCTGAACGACAAAAAGAATTATTTTAGGTTTAGTAGCCGTTTTGTCATCACTCCTGACGTTGGAATGACAAAGTAAGCTAATTTATTTTGTGTATAAAGCTAACTTTGTCATGCTGAGGGACGAAGCATCTTTCGTAGTTTAAAGCCTCGGGAAGGCTATTTACCTGGAAAAATCCCTCCGCCCGGCGGCCGCCTTCGTCAGGTTGACAAAGAAGCTGTTTATAAGTAAATATTAAATGTCAGACCATTAAGTAATTCAAGTTGCGAGAAACAAAAATAGCCTGTCCCTTCGC
>JAFMYY010000011.1 GCA_017948555.1 Cesiribacteraceae bacterium YIM B00369
AAAGTTCGGAATTTTTTGTCCCGAACTTTCATTTACACAGTATTATAAACGCTGCCAAAAAGGAGAGCCTTCCACTATTCTTCTAACTGAAGAAAGAACCATTATTACTATTTCTCTTAATATTCTTTCATTCACTCGTTCTATCATTCAAAATTGTTTCATTTCTTCATTCTTAATTCTTCATTCTAATCTATTTGATACTTCATTCTGCAATGCTTAATTTAGCCATCATTTTTAGATATTGATATTTTTACCTAATACTGAACACTAATTACTATGCGACAAAAAATTGTAGCCGGAAACTGGAAGATGAACACTACGGCCGAAGAAGGTCAGAAGCTGGCTTCCGAGATTATCAATATGGTTAAGGACGAAGTAAATACTAATGTACAGGTTGTACTTTCAGCTCCTTTTACCCATTTACAATCAGTAAGCAAACTGGTTGGAGGAAGTAAGAATGTTGGTGTTGCGGCACAAAATGTAAGCGAGCACGAATCAGGCGCTTATACGGGCGAAATCTCTGTCAGCATGCTTAAATCAGTAGGTGTTCAGTGGGTGATTATCGGCCACAGTGAGCGTCGCGAATATTTTAATGAAACGCATGAGCAGCTGGCTAAAAAAGTTGATGCAGCTTTAAAAGGAGACTTAACACCAATTTTCTGCTGTGGGGAGCCACTGGAAATCCGCGAAAAAGACCAGCACGAAGCACATGTGCAGCAGCAGTTAAAAGATAGCCTTTTCCACCTGAGCGAAGAGCAGATCCGCAAGGTAGTAATTGCATATGAGCCGGTGTGGGCTATTGGAACCGGAAAAACGGCCTCTTCTCAGCAGGCACAGGATATGCATAAAACCATTCGCCAGCAAATAGCAAGTAAGTGGGGCGAAGGAGTGGCGAACGATATTCGCATCCTTTATGGTGGCAGCATGAAGCCTGATAATGCAAAGGAGCTGATGGACCAGCCGGATGTGGATGGAGGTCTTGTAGGTGGCGCTTCCTTAAAGTCACGCGACTTTATGGGAATTATAAAATCTGCCTGATAAAGGAACTTCCTGAAGAAGGAAGTACTTATTAAAATATGATGTTTCTAATCATCAAAATATGGCTGGGCCTGCTCTTAAGCGGGCCCGGCTTTTCTCAAAACAATGCACCTGAGCCTGCTGCTTTGCCCTCAACGCCAAAGGAGCTTTGCAGGCTGCGGGGGTCTGTCTATGTAACAGATAATCCAAATCAGGCACACTACTTTGTGTACGTGGAGGACTATGAAAGCTCTGCTCATTTAAGTGTGTTTGTGGAAGAGAATAAAGCCTTCGCCGACCAGCCAGGCCATTGGTTTTATACCGACAAAAAAGCTTTTGCTGATTTTGTAGTATATTTTACCGATAATAAGGGAATGGCTGATTTTACTATTTACTATACTGAGGTAGGCTCCTTTGCAGGCTGCAGGCAATAGTTACGGAGTTCCGGCAGTTATTCAGGCAAGCCTGCATCCCTCAGTATCTTTAAGGATCCTGGACATGGAATGCAGGTAGTCAGTCAAAAAATAATACAAATATTTGACCTTGACATAAACTATTAAGTATCTTATTCCCTAATAAGTAAGAAGCCTCAGATGTAAGACCTGAAGCAAAATACCACAATATCGAAGTTTTTACATTTTAATACCCTCTCTCCCTTGGACTACATAGAACTAAAGATTACCTGTAAGGAAGATTACCGCGAAATCCTTCAGGCTGAATTTGCCGAAGCAGGATTTTCTTCTTTCTCCGATACCCCTAAAGGTTTTGATGCTTATTCCGAACCTGATGATTTCGAAAAGGCCGTTTTTGATGATGTTGTAGAGCGTTATTATAGCGCCGCGGCCCTGAAATATGAGCTGGGGAAAGTTCCTAAGCAAAACTGGAATAAAGAATGGGAGAGCAATTACGAACCTATTTTTGTAAATGATCGTTGTGCTGTTCGTGCCACCTTTCATGAGCCAATGCCGCAGTATGAGCACGAGATAATTATTACCCCTAAAATGTCGTTTGGTACAGGACACCACCAGACAACCCGTCTGATGCTCCGCCACCAGTTAACCATTGACCATGCCGGTAAGCAGGTGCTGGATGTGGGTTGCGGTACTGGTATACTGGCTATTCTGGCATCTAAATCTGGGGCATCTTCTGTTAAAGCCTGCGATATTGATGAGTGGGCGGTGGAAAACTGCAGTGAAAACTTTGAACTGAATGGCTGTAGTAATATGGTTGTAAGGCAGGGAACCTTACAGGAAGTTGGCTTTGATGGTACTTACGATATTATTCTGGCCAATATTAATAAAAATGTGCTGCTGGAAGAGATTAAGACTTATGTGCAATACCTTAAACCCGAAGGATTTCTTTTGCTGAGTGGCTTTTACGAAGCTGATGTGGAAGATATTATGGCAGAAGCAGAAAAATACGGGCTTACAAAAAAGGCAGAGGACAGCGAGAAGAACTGGGCTGCCTTAGTGTTAAGCCGTTAGTTCCGGGAAAAGCATAGCGTGTAATTTCCTTTATATTATTCCACAGCACTTCAGCGTTAAATACAATAAGTTAGCGCTCTTATTCCTGACTACTATTATCCCCTGTGGGGAAAAAAGCAGGAATAGGAGGGAAAATAGGTGTGTGAAGAAATATATGTCAGGAAATTCATGAAAAAATTATTTCTGCTATGTGTGGTTGCTTTTCTTTCAGGTGTGGGCAGCTTACAGGCACAGGTTTATAAGCTTCCGGCCGATGCCGGAGATTTTGGAAGTGAAGTAGCAAAAATGCTTAATAGTGCCGGCAGCCAGACTGCCAGAACTAATGGCGAATTATTTAATGCAGCCTGGGAGGGAGGGCAGTTTAGTGCCGCGCAGCAACAGGAAATTATAAAGCTGAGTCAGGTAATGCTAACCAAAAGGTTTAAGCCTGTTCCTCAGCTGAGTAACTTTTTTGGTGCGCTTGCATTGGCAGCAGGAAAAGGCCTGCCGGCAAATGAAATGAATAACCTTCTTGCGGTTACTGCCAAAGTATTAGAGAAGCACGAAACACAGCAAATAAACCGTTACCTGTCCGTTCTGGAAGGCTTTTTTACCAGGCAGTCGCTTTATGCCTCAAATTACTCCGGCTTATATGCAAATGGAGGTACTGTAAGCTTTGAGTATAAGGAAGCTGAGCCTGTGGCTAAAGCGGCCGGAGCTGCTCCATGGGGAGCACCAGCCCCTGCTGAAGAAAAGGAAGAGCATTTCAGCGACTGGGATGTACCCGCAGAAGAAAGTGAAGCCGGCTGGAGCAACGACTGGTCCAGCTGGGAAACAACTGAACCTGCAGGAGGAGCAAAAGTTCCGGAACAAAAGTTTACTCCTGTTCCGCCTGAGCCTGTTTTACCTCCTTTGGAAGGAGCTGTAATCCGCTTTGATAATGTTAACCTCAGCATTGTTTCCAACAACGATTCTATTGTGCTTTACAATACTTCCGGCAGCTTTATGCCTGTTTCAGAGCTTTTTGTTGGCGAAGGCGGGAAAATAGACTGGAGCAATACGGGCCTTGACCCGAATAATGTTTTTGTTCAGCTGGGTAAATATTCCTTTGTAACCAGTAAGCCTGAGTTAAGTGCCGAAAATGTAAAACTTACCTACAACGGCAAATTATCCCAACCGGTTGCCGGAGTGTTTGAATATAAAAATTCGCGTTACAATAAACCTGCAGATGCGCGGTTTCCCCGCTTTAAATCCTACGAAAGTAATATTAATGTAAATAACCTGGCAGGTGGTAAACTTATTTATAAGGGCGGCTTTTCCCTGCGGGGAAGCCAGATTTACAGCTCATCTGTTTATTCAGGAATGGCATCCATTGAAGTAAATGGTACCGATAATAACAGGTTCTTAATAAAATCAAAACAGTTTAACCTGCAGGATTCTCTTGTTGAGGCAGGTATTTCTGCTGTAGTAATTTACCATGGTCAGGATTCTATTTTCCATCCGGCAGTGCGTTCACGTTACAATATTCAAACTAATGTACTTACTCTTTTAAAAGATGTAGGGTCTTTTAAAAATACTCCTTTTGTAAGTTCTTACTTTAAAATGGATATCACTGCAGATGTAATCCGCTGGAATACCGGTGCAGATAGTCTCCATATTTCTATTTTAAGCGGAAAGAATCAGGTAGCAGCATTATTTGAGTCGCAGGAATATTTTAATATTAACAGATACGGCCAGCTGAAGGGACTGTATGAATACCATCCTCTGCTTATGGCTGTAGGCTATGCCCGCAGGAATAATTCAGGTCAGTTTTATGTGGCAGATATGGCGCGGGATATGAAGCAGGAGGTAAAAACCCTCCGTGGAGCTATGCGCCACCTGATGCAAAGCGGATATGTGGATTATGATTTAAATACAGACTTACTGAAGATAAACCGTAAAGGTTACCATTACGTGCTGTCCAGTAACCAGCGGAAGGATTTCGATGATCTTCTGATACCTTCTCTTGAACCTTCCCTGCCTAATGCAACTTTTTTCCTTACCAGGCAGGAGCTTAAGGTAAGAGGAATTGAGAAATTTTATATCAGCCGTACCAAAGATGTATATATTCATCCTAAAGATGATGAAATTACCCTTTTAAAGAACCGGGATTTTGTGTTTGATGGAGAGGTCCATGCCGGGAATTTTATTTTTATGGGCAAGAAAATGCACTTCGATTATAATAACTTCCAGATAAACCTGCCAACCATTGATTCCATTAAGTTCGATGTGGAAAGTTTTAAAGATCCAAAGCAGCTGAAAAGGCAGCGCCTGGATAACCAGCTGGTGGAATCATCCGGAGTACTTAAAATAGATTTGCCTGATAATAAATCAAGCCGCCAGAATTATCCCCAGTATCCGGTATTTAATGCTTCTACAGGTTCTTCCGTGCATTTCGACAGAGCAGGAATAGCGGAGGGAAGTTACAGCGAAAATATAAAGTTTACCATTCCGCCTTTTGAAATAGACAGCTTAAGCAGCAGCGACCCTGCTGCCATTGCTTTTGAGGGAACCTTTTCCAGTGGAGGTATAGTACCTGATTTCAAAGAAACATTAAAAATCCTCGATGATAAATCGCTGGGTTTTGTACATATAGTTCCTAAGGCAGGTTATAAGCTTTATAATGGTGCCGGAACCATGTACGATACCCTCAGGATGGATGCAAAGGGACTCCACTCGAGCGGACATATTGATTATCTGACGACTTCTCTTTACTCTGATAACTTCATGTTCTATGAAGACTCTGTTTTAACTAAGGGTACAAAAACGGAAATGAAGCAGGGTGTTTTGAATGGAGCAAACTTCCCGTTAGCGGGAGTAAAAGCGTACGAGATGAAGTGGTTCCCGAAACAGGATAGCATGAACCTCAGGAATATTAAAGATCCGTTCCGGTTGTTTGGCGATGTGGCAGAATTACAGGGAAGCCTGGTGGTAAACAGTAAAGGCCTGCGTGGAAGTGGAAAATTAAATACCAATGGTGCTGATGTGGAGTCTCAGGAATACAGCTTTAACCAGAGAGATTTCGTTGCTGAAAATGCATCCTTTATTATCCGGTCTTCCAACCCTAAAAAGCCAATTCTTTCGGCAAACGATGTCCATATTTCTTTTGATCTGGATAAAGGGCTGGCCGATATCAGTCCAGAGATTGAAGGAGTGGCAGCGCTGGATTTTCCTTACGCACAGGTTAAAACCTCAATTCCAAGAGCTACATGGAACCTGAAAGAGAAAACGGTGAGCATGACCAAGCCCCGCGACTTTAATATATCCAAATCTTATTTCTATACCACCAGAAAGGAGCTCGATTCTCTTGCATTTAATGCCGAAAATGCGCTGTATAATATAGAAAACCAGACACTTAATATTTCAGGGGTGCCTTATGTGCAGGTGGCTGACGCGAAAATTACACCTGAGAATAACGAGATTGTAATTTTTGAAAATGCAAGGCTGCAGGACTTTCAAAATGCTTCCATTGTAATGGATACTATAAATGAGTACCACCACCTGGATAATGGCCGGATAAAGATTCAGTCAAGAAATAAATTCCTGGGTAGTGCCACTTACAAACTTGTAAATGCTTCCAGCGATACATTCCCTATAGAATTTAACAGCTTTGAGCTCCTCGAGAACGGCGAAAGCCGCCGTAAAAAAGCCTTACGGACAGTATCCAGCGGGTCGGTAAAAGCTGAAGACCTGATGATGATTTCTCCGGGCATGTTATACCGGGGAAAAGTTACCATGTATGCAGATAAGCCTGCTCTTGAGCTGGAAGGTTTTGTAAAGCTGGATCTTAAAAATATACCGGATTACAATACCTGGATTAAGTACCAAAGTACTGCAGACCAGCAGGAAATTGCTTTTAACTTCGAAAGCAGTGTTACTGAAGACGGACGCCCTCTTGTGGCAGGCATCTATTACGACAGTAAAACTAATGAGCTGTACCCTGCTTTCGTTACGCAAAAAAGAGCGGAAACAGACCAGAGCTTGTTTGTGCCGGCAGGTAAGTTAACATACGATCCTGTTAACAATGAGTACCGGATAGAGGAAGAAGCTAAGAAACAGGGTAAATCTTATGCCGGACGTATCTTTGCATATAATGAAAACAACGGGGAGGTTCGTTTTGAAGGTCCTCTGAGTTTTATGCAGAATGATAAGAAAGGAGTAAGCATAAAAGCAGCAGGCTTAGGAAAAGGAAGCTTTAAGAGTATTGAATTCGACATGAATGCTTTTATGGTATTTGACTTTAAGCTCCCTGCTGCTGCTGAAATTGCAATGGGTGAAGATGTTGCAGGTATGGTGCAGCGGATGGGGATACCCCAGGCGAATAACGACCGTATTGGCTTACTTTATAAAATTGCCGAAATTGTGGGCGAAAGCGCAGCCCGTTCTTATGAGCAGCGTTCATTACAGGAATACCGGCCTTTGCATGAAGCAGGATCTGAGCTTGTAAAATCACTTACGTTTTCCGGGGTAAAATTCAAGTGGTCTGCAGAGCATAAAAGCTGGTACAGTAATGGGAAAATAGGGCTTTCGAATGTGGGTGGTATAGATGCCAATGCCCTCATAGATGGCTTTGTCGAGATAAGACATACTCAGGATGAAGGAAACAGGATCAATATCTTCCTGCAGGTAGCTTCAGGAGTCTGGTATTATTTTAGTTATGAAGGAAACCGCCTTTATACCTTTTCCTCCTACGATAATTACAATAATGCTATAGATGCCAAATCTAAAATAGGAAAGGCAAAGCCTGGAGATTATGTGGTGACCACTTCTGATATTGCCGAAACCCTGAAATTTGTGAACCGCTTCAGGAAAGACTATTATGGCATAGAAGCACCTTATGAACTGAACAGCGCTCCGCAACAAGTGCCGGCAGCCGCAACGGAAGATGATCCTTTTGGAACTTCCCCGGCTCTGCAGCCATCCACTGCACCGGCAAATGATTCAAACGGGTTTTAACACAAACAAATAGCAGATATCAAAAGAGCTGGCAATTAGCCGGCTCTTTTGCGTTATGGGTTTTTAGAAATACGCCAGGCATCATTTCCATTAAAAGGGGAGGGGGCTTTAACCTGAAAATTGTATATTCGTAAGAAATAAAGAGCAGACTGCCTCAGGCTGTGGAATGAGATTTTATCAGTTCAGGCAATAGGTTCCGGAATGGCCGGGCGGCTCATATACCATGTGGAACAAATTTTTTAAGGATAATGGAAAAATCGAAATACCAGAGTTATATAGAAGAAAATAAAGAGCGTTTTATCGAAGAGCTGCTGGAGCTTTTAAAGATTCCGTCGGTGAGTGCCGACAGCAAGTTTAATTCCGATACCAGGCGTGCCGCGGGCTACCTGAAGGAAAAATTTGAAGAGGCAGGCGTTGATAAAGCCGAGATCTGTGAAACTGCAGGGCATCCGATTGTTTACGCCGAAAAGATTATTGATCCTGCCTTACCAACGGTACTTGTTTATGGCCACTACGATGTGCAGCCTGCCGACCCTTATGAACTCTGGGATTCTCCTCCTTTTGACCCTGTAATAAAAGACGGGAAAATTTTTGCCCGTGGTGCCTGCGATGATAAGGGGCAGCTTTACATGCACCTGAAAGCCTTTGAGGCAATGATGCAAAACGGAGGTGTTTTCTGCAACCTTAAGTTTATGATAGAAGGAGAAGAGGAAGTAGGTTCTGATAACCTTGGGGTATTCGTAAAAAACAACCGCGATAAAATTGCAGCAGATGTGGTGCTTATCTCCGATACCAGCCTTATTTCAAATGATGTTCCTTCTATAACAGTAGGTTTAAGAGGCCTGAGTTATTTAGAGGTTGAGGTGGTGGGGCCAAACCGCGATCTTCATTCCGGCAGGTATGGCGGTGCTGTGGCAAATCCTGTAAATGTATTATGCAAAATGATTGCCTCATTGCATGATGAAAAGAACAGAATTACCATTCCGGGCTTTTACGACAAAGTTCAGGAGCTTAGCAAAGAGGAAAGAAAGAAGCTTAATGAAGCTCCGTTTGACCTGGAAGAGTTTAAGCAGGACCTGGGCATTAAAGAGGTGTGGGGAGAAGAAGGCTATACCACTGACGAAAGAACAGGAATAAGGCCGACCCTGGACGTAAACGGTATTTGGGGTGGTTATACAGGTGAAGGAGCAAAAACAGTCCTGCCATCAAAAGCATTTGCAAAAATTTCTATGCGGCTGGTGCCTGATCAGGATTCGGATGAAATAACCGGACTTTTTTCCACTCATTTCAAATCCATTGCCCCTGAGGGTGTGGAGGTAAAGGTGAGGCCTCATCATGGAGGGGAGCCGGCTGTAATTCCGATTGATTCGGTGCACTATAAAGCAGCAAGTGCTGCTTTTGAGGAAACCTGGGGTAAAACACCTGTGCCTACCAGAGATGGCGGGAGTATTCCTGTTGTTTCCCTTTTTCAGCGTGAGCTGGGCCTTGATTCAGTAATGCTGGGCTTTGGCCTTGATTCTGATAATATTCATTCCCCAAATGAAAAATATGGGGTTTTTAATTATTTGAAAGGAATTGAAACAATAATTTCCTTTCTTAAGCATTATGCTGATAAGGGGGTGGAATAAAAATTAAGAAAGCTGTTACAACTTATTGACAGATACGTGTGTCTTTAACGGGGGAAGGCAAGACTTAACTTTTTGTTAAACCTGATTATGTCCATTTTATTCTGATTTAAGTATCTTTGTAAAAAAAAGGAACGATGCGCAAATTAAAACCAAGCAGGCAGGGAGTACTGGAATATGTGCGCCTTGCCAATTTACCTGACAAACAGGTGGGTACTTTGTTAGACTGGCTTCCTCAGACCTGCCTGACTAAGGTAAACGTGGACGAGCATTTAATGGACGACTGTGTGGATTACGAGGATTATGAGTTCTGGTTTGAGCATTGCTACAAGCAGGACACTGAATTTTTTGAGGAGCAGATATAATCTGTCCTGATCCGGACCCGTCCTTTAGTCCTCTGAATAAAACATATTTTTTCAGGCGCAACTTTTTAGTTGTGCCTGGCTAAAGCGGTTGTGCCCCGGAAGATGAGATGATTCATTTGTCAGAGGAGAACCTGCGCCTGATTGCCTGGCTTTATTCCCATATTCCTTTGGGTACAATTTCGAGTACGTGCCCGTCAGGATCCTCGAAGTAAAAAGATTGTAGCCCATCTTTCCATTCCTGTTCATGGGTAATGGCAATACCTTTTTCGCTGATTAATTTTTTCCAGCCAGTGTACTCATCCGGGCTGGTTTCAAAAGCAATATGTTGTTTGCCATACGCAAAGTGCGGTGGCAACTGCTGCTCATTTTTGGTTACTTCAGGCAAAAAGCAAAGCAGCACAGAGCTGCCTGCCCTGAAAAAAATGTGCCTGTGATTAACTTTGCTAATCACAGGCAAGCCTAACTTGCCATTGTAGAAGGATTCTGATATATCCAGATTAGAGATGTAAAGGCAAGTCTCTTTTATTTGGCTAAATCCTGGTGTTTTATTCCCCACTTAAGCACTTTGTTGGTGATTCATTCTTTGTGTTACCAATTCAAAATATTCCTCAAATTCTGTTTTCGGAATGAGCCGGGTTTGTTTTCCATTTCCCCATTGTGGTGTAACCTCATACAGGCCATTGAACGCTCTGCCTGTATATTGCTGGTCTACCATAAAGCCTTCCAGGCCGGTATTAGGTTTTGGAGCCTTGTTACACTTGTAATTAATTCTGAATTTGTCCATAATAGTTCGGTTAAAAAATTTGAAGCAATAAACAAACCTATAATTTAGAAATATTAATATTTTATAAAAAAGTTATATTAAATCTTCTTAAGCCTTTTGAAATTGTTGCCTTCTGCACTATGGACATGAAAAAGACGGATTTGCCGAAACTTTGTTCTGTATTCCCCCATTCAACATTTGCATACGTAAAACATTTGTAAAGGATACGTATTTATTAAAATTTTTTAACTTTTTATTGTAAAAGCCAATAAAAAATAATTAATTTACTTATGTACTGTAATATATAAAAATATATATGTTTGATGTCTGAACTTCTTTTCGTGCTCATATTATGAATTTTAAGCAAGAAAAACCTGTATTATTCGGCTAAAAAGGCTAATTATTAATATGTAACTTTTTTCGTATTTTTGCTAAAATATAAAAAGAAAGAAGGGGACTGATACAATACTTGATGGCGAAATCCTTAAAATAAATTCAACTGATTTTTTTTCTATATAACAAGGTCTCTACTAAATTCAAAACAACCAAATCCATGGAGGATATCCTTAAACTTATTGACATAACCAAAAAAAGGGGGCAGCGAAGCATACAGCTGGTAAACCAGAATTTCAGGAAAAAGGAGGTTTCTAAAGATAATCAGCTTTATGACGGCATATTAAACGGAAAGTTTGATACTGATGATAAAGCCGCAAAATCAATGTTTAAGTCAAACCCGGGTAACAGAAATTATCGTAACGCTAAGGGTAAGCTAAAGCAAAAATTGCTCAACCATTTGTATTTCCTGGATTATGATAAAAGCTCTTATACCCTTTTTAACAAATGTGAGTATGAGAGCCTTCATCTGCTGCACCAGTGTAAAATTCTTATTCGTGAGGGGGCTAACGATATAGCTATAAAATTGCTTCCTCAGCTCCTTAAAAATGCCAAACAGTTTGAGTGTGTTGATATTGTAGTGGAGGCTCTTACAATTTTGCGCAATGAATATGCCCGCCTCGGTAAAACCACTCCTTTTTATGAAACCCAAAAGGAACTGGATTACTACCTGTCATTTAAAGACGCTGTTGATGCTTCGGAAAAGGATTTTCATGAAATTCTGGTTTATGTCAATAAATCAGTAAGTGCGCAAAACCGGATCCTCAGTAAAATTCCTGATGTGGTTGATGAGATGCAAAAACGCTCCGAACGCTTTAAAAGCAGACAGATTGATCGTCTGGTATTTAAACTTCAGAGCTTATATAATGAACTGAGCTGGAATTTTGAAGAGAATATTAAGCTGTGTACTACCATTGAGGAGAAATACCTCCGGAAGGATAACAGTGAAATTGATATTAACCTGTCTAAAAAAGAGGTTGCTCTTGCGAAACTGAAAGCTTTTTACTGCCTGAAAGATGCAGAAAAGGGTGGCGCTTATGCACAAAAGTCCATGAAGCTTTTTAAGCCGGGGACCTACCGCTGGTTTTTATTCATGGAAATTTACTTCCTTCTTATGATGAGGGGTGAGAAGTATAAAAAAGCAGGTGAGATATTCAGAAAGGTAAGGACAAATAAGAATTATGGAAATCTGCCGGAAATGAATAAGGAAAAGTGGCAGATTTACCGTGCGTACCTTGTTTTTGTGAACGATTCTAAATTACTGCGCTGGGGCTTTAACCTGGAGGAGTTTGTTGGCGCCATTCCTGCTTTCCCTAAGGAGAATGCATCTTACAATATTTCCACGCTTATCATCCAATATATTTACCTCCTGAAAGAGGGGAACATTGATGAAGTGCGCAGGCGGATTGAGGAACTGCAGCAATATAATTCCACTCACCTCGATAAGCGGCATAATTACCGCAACAGTATCTTTATCAGGTTATTAAGTATTGTAACAGAGAAGGAGTTTAATTATGAGCTGATAGAGGAAAAAGGAAAGAACTACTACAGTAAATTAACCAATACCAATATTCCTACCGATCCGGATACGGAAATGGAGGTTATTCCATACGAAAAGCTGTACATGTACATCCTCGATTATCTGAAGACTAATAAAATTTACGTTCACTACCGCTTTTACAACCTTAATGTGGTGTAGAAGCAGTCAGTTATCCGCTGCTGTTTTATAAGTTGGCAGGAGCAGCTGTTTTTGAACTATATAATACCAGACTACTTGATACTAAAAAGGGCCGGAAGTTAATTTCCCGGCTCTTTTTATTTTATTCTGTAAAATTAATCTCGGTATTGTCGCCAATGTTCAGCCGCTGGCTCAGGCCCCATAAGCGTGTATCGTTGCCTATAATTGAGTTGTTAAGCACAATGCTTTTTAATTCGCTGAAAGAGCCTACAATTGTATTCCCGATAATTGAATAGGTAACAGAGGTGTCGTCGCCAATGGCAACATTGGGGCCAATTATGGAATTGCTGATCTGGCAGTTGCTCCCAATGCTTACCGGTGGAATTATAATAGTGTTCGGGTACTTTTCTCCAGGTTCCTGTTGTTTATTTTGCCTGGCCAGTAATATTGCATTTGCATCCAGGAGCGACTGGCTTTTGCCACAATCAAACCAGTTATCCACCGGCATGGTCCTCATCTGGCTGCCGTTTGTAACCATGTGCATGAGTGCATCCGTCAGGTGGTATTCTCCCAGTGTCTGAATGTTATTTTCAATAATATGTTCCAGTGCCTTAACCAGCAGTTCCGGTTCAGCTATTTTATAAAATCCAACCAGTGCAAGGTTCGATTTCGGTATTTTAGGCTTCTCTATCAGTTTCTTTATAAATCCTTTTCCGTTCAGTTCGGCAATACCAAACTGCCCGGGAGTATCTACCTTGCTCACGCCCAGTACTGAATGCCCGCAGTTTAAAAATTCGCTCAGGTCAAGTTGTACAATGGTGTCGCCAAGCACAATAAGAATATTCTGCTCATTGCGGTAGGTTTCTCTGGCAATGTACAGGGCATGGCCTATTCCTTCGCGGGGTTCCTGTACTACAAACTCAACAGAAAGGCCGCTGTCTTTATAATGGGCAAGAATGAACTTACGTATTTTAATGCCAAGGTAACCCACTATGAAAACAAAGTCTGTTACCCCGTTTTCTATCAGCATATCTACAATATGCAGCAATATGGCCTTGCCGGCGACCGGAACCAGTGCTTTGGGTTGTGTATGTGTATGTGGGCGGAGGCGGGTGCCAATCCCGGCTACGGGTATAATTGCTTTCATGTAATGCAAGTTAATTTTTTTACCTTTTTTAACCTACATTAATGCTATATTGTTGATTTTCTGCAAACATGGTGCTTTCTTCTCCCCCTTTTCAGGGAGGTCTAATGCAAAAGATTATCTACCTTTGTTGTAATGGTGGGGAATAGCTTATTAGTCAGATTTCTGGTCTGGCGGATTAAACATATCAATAATAAAAATTTTGTTCTTATCCTGAGCGGCCTTATAGGGGTGGTGGCAGGGGTGGCAGCTGTTACCCTTAAAGTAGCCGTTCATCTCATTCAGGGTGCTGTTACTGCTCACTTTGACTATAACCTGGCGAACTACCTTTACCTTACCTACCCGCTTACAGGTATTTTGCTTACTGTTTTACTTGCCCGCTATGTGCTTAAAGAAAAGCTCGGCCATGGTATAACCGATATTTTATATTCCATCAGCAAGAACTCCAGTATCATTAAGCGCTCAAAAATGTACTCGCGTATGTTTACCAGTGCGCTTACTGTTGGTTTTGGTGGTTCAGTGGGGCTGGAGGCTCCCATTGTGGTAACAGGCTCTGCTATTGGTTCCAATGTGGCGCAGTTTATGCACCTCAATTATAAGAAAAGAACAATTTTAATAGGTTGTGGTGCTGCAGGAGCCATATCGGCCATATTTAACTCGCCTATTGCCGGCGTAATTTTCAGTATAGAGGTAATTCTGGCTGAAGTAACCATTGCCGCTTTTATTCCCCTCCTGATTGCCTCCGTAAGTGGTTCCCTTATTTCCCTTATACTGCTGGGCGATGACATCCTGTTCTCCTTTCATCTCACTGATCCGTTCACAGCTTCCGATACTCCCTATTATGCTTTGTTGGGTCTTGTTTGTGGCCTGGTGTCCTACTATTTTACCAAAACCATGTTTACGGTGGAAGACTGGGTGGGTAGGGTTAAGAGCACCACTTTACGTGCTGTAATAGGTGGATTGGGGCTTGGGCTTATTATCTTTTTATTTCCTCCTATATATGGTGAGGGATATAATACCATAAAGGCTATGCTGGCGGGCCAGGATGCCTCATTGTTAAGCAACAGCTTGTTTTTCAGTGAGTTTGAGAATCCCTTGTTTCTGATTTTGTTCCTGCTTGGAGTAATGCTCATGAAACCGGTTGCCACGGCGCTCACAATTGGTTCCGGAGGAAGTGGTGGTGTTTTTGCTCCCTCTTTGTTTCTGGGCGGTGTTACAGGTTTTGTGTTTGCCCGAATGGTTAATTACCTTGGGGTTGCCGGTATAATAAGTCCGGCAAACTTTGCACTGGTGGGTATGTGTGGCGTTATGAGTGGCGTTTTACATGCTCCCCTTACTGCTATATTTCTTATTGCGGAAATTACCAGTGGCTATACCCTTTTTGTGCCGCTTATGCTCGTTTCGGCACTTGCTTATACCACCTCTTCTTATTTCGAAAAGTACTCCCTGTATACCAAAAAACTTGTGGAGAAAGGAGATCTTATTCCCCACGATAAGGACCGGCAGGTACTCAGTCTTATACATATAGAAAAGATTATTGAGACGGATTTATATACCATACACCCTTTAGCAACAGTAGATGACCTGGTCGAGATAGTGCAGAAGAGCAGGAGGAATATTTTTCCGGTGGTGGATGAAAACGGAGTAATGAAGGGAATTATTACGCTCGACGATGTGCGGGAGATAATGTTCGATGAGGAGCGCAGGAATAAAGTAATCATTAAAACCATTATGACTCAGCCTCCTGCCTATGTGTCGTCGGAAGAAAGCATGCAGTCGGTTATGAATAAGTTTGAGCAAACCGGTGCCTGGAACCTGCCTGTACTAAAAAATGGCCGGTACATTGGGTTTGTATCCAAATCAAGGATCTTCAATGCTTACAGAACTAAACTCATCAGGCAGCAAAGAGAATAACAGGAGAGGAGCTCCGGTTATTTGCAAATTTTCCTGAGCTATATTAATTATTTGATTTCTTCGTTATATTAGGATGTTTATAAGCAGATAAAAGTTAAGATGAAGTATATACTGTGTTTTTCCTTTCTGTTTCTTCTTACATTTTCCGCTGCCTTGGCGCAGGAAGTAGAGGTAATAAAATATCCTCAGCTGGAAAAGCTTATTAAGGAGAAAGAGAAAGGGGGTAAAGTAAAGGTGATAAATTTTTGGGCCACCTGGTGCGCTCCCTGCGTTAAGGAGCTTCCGCATTTTGAAGCCCTTCAGCAGGCTCACCCTACATCTGAGCTGGAAGTTTACCTGATTAGTTTCGACGATGTGGAGAAGCTGGAAAACCGGGTTAAGCCGTTTATTAAAAAAAGAAATATTAAGAGCACGGTAAAGCTGCTGGATGAAACAGATTATAATGCATTTATCGATAAGGTAGATCCGGCCTGGTCAGGGGCTATCCCTGCTACCCTTGTGATTGCAAAAGGGAAAAGGAAGTTTGTGGAGGGGGAACTGAGCGAAGCAGAATTAGATAAGTTAATTCAGGAATTTAAATAAACTCAAGTATGAAAACAATGCGGATGTTTTTAATGGCCCTGATGGCTGTTGTGCTTTTTAGTGCAGCAAATGGCCCGGGCGAAGGGTATAAGGTTGGCGACTATGCAACCGATTTTTCTCTCCGTAATATCGACGGAAAAAAGGTGTCGCTGGCTCAGTATAAAGATGCAAAAGGCTTTATTGTGGTCTTTACCTGCAACCACTGTCCTTATGCTAAAATGTACGAAGACAGGATAATTGAGCTCCATAAAACTTATGCAGATAAAGGATATCCTGTAATAGCCATTAATCCTAACGATGGCGATAAGCAGCCTGAGGATTCTTTTGAAAACATGCAGAAGAGAGCAAAAGAAAAAGGATTCCCTTTCCCTTATCTGCATGATGCAAGCCAGGAAATAACTACTGCTTACGGAGCAAGCCGTACTCCCCATGTATACCTGCTTAATAAAGATAAAAAAGGATACAAAGTAGAGTACATTGGTGCTATTGATAATAACCACAAGGATGCAGACAAGGCAGACCAGAAGTATGTGGAAGATGCACTTGGCCAGCTGTTGGCTGGTAAAAAGCCAAAAACAACCTCAACCAAAGCTATTGGCTGTACCATTAAGTGGAAAGAAGCCTGATTGATAAAATAATTGGCTGATTATAAAAAAGAAAGCCCTGGCTGTACCCGCCGGGGCTTTTGCTTTTAAAGCTAAAGCTGATTATAAACTATGAAGACTGCCTGCTGCTTTTCTGTTTGAGGAAGCTATCCGTCTCCGGACTTATAAATTTTCTGATTCCCTGATTTCTAAATCCAGCTTAATTAATACCCATCATTTCCAGAATATCATCGAGGTGCTCGCGGGTGTTGCTGAGGCGTGGTACCTTGTTCTGGCCTCCGAGCTTTCCCCGTTTTTTCATCCACTGATGGAAAGTGCCACGCGGAGCATTATGGATCTTTAAAGGTTGTAATACCATATCATTATAGCGCTTGGCGTCATAATCGGAATTAATTTCCCTCAGGGTTTTATCCAGAATCTCAGTGAAACGGCTAAGCTGGTCGGGCTGCTTTACAAATTCAATTATCCATTCATGGCTTCCGCGGCCATTGCCTTCAAAGTATTTTGGGGCAGCGGTAAAATTATCTATTTCCGCACCCGTTGCCTGGCATGCAACAGCAATTGCCTTTTCTGCATTCTCAATAACTACTTCTTCTCCAAATGCATTGATAAAATGTTTGGTGCGGCCTGTAATTTTAATGCGGTAAGGGTTTACAGAGGTAAATTTAACAGTGTCGCCAATATTATACCGCCATAAGCCTGCATTGGTGGTAATGAGCATTGCATAATTTTTTCCCTTCTCTACCTGCTCCAGCGTTAGCGCCTGCGGATTTTCCAGGTCCATTTCCTGCATATCAATGAACTCATAGAATACGCCATAGTCCAGCATCAGCAGCATTTCTTTCGATTCTTTTCCGTCCTGGATGCCAAAGAAACCTTCGGAGGCATTGTATACTTCCATATACCGCATTTCCGGCGAGGGGATAAGCTTTTTAAATATTTGTTCGTATGGCGTAAAAGCTACGGCACCATGGATAAAGAGCTCAAGATTTGGCCAGACTTCAAGAATGTTTTTCGCCCCCGTCTTCTCCAGGATCCGTTCAATAAGAACAATGGTCCAGGTGGGAACGCCGGAAATATTGGTAATATTTTCTTTCATGGTCTCCTCAGCCATGCGTTCTATTTTAGCATCCCACTCACCCATGAGAGCGGTTTCAAGGCTGGGGGAGCGGTACATTTGTGCCCAGAAGGGCAGGTTCGCCATAATAACAGCCGATACATCGCCGGATTTAGAGCCTCCCTTTGCATCCAGCTCATTAATCTGGTGGCTGCCACCGATTGCAAGTGCTTTGCCGGTAAACATTTTTGCATCGGGGTAATTATTGAAGTAAATTGAAAGAAGGTCTTTTCCGCCTTTGTAGTGGCAGTCTTCAAGCGCTTCTTCCGATACGGGTATAAACTTGCTGCGTGTGCTGGTGGTGCCGGAAGATTTGGCGAACCATTCTATTCTGCCCGGCCAGAGAATATTCTGCTCCCCTTTCATTGTTCTTTCTATGTACGGCCTGATGTCGTCATAAGAGTGAACGGGTACCCGGTTCTGAAAATCCCTTATATTTTTTATGCCCCTGAATTCCCACTTTTTCCCCACTTCGGTAGACTGTGCTTTTTCAAGCAACTCAAAAAAAAGCTGTTGCTGTACTTCATGAGGATTGTTTTTGAAATGTTCCACTTCCTGGATTCTGTTTTTCATGAACCAGGCCATTACAGAATTTACAAACTCTAGCATAAGCAGGTAAACAGTATTAAGTATAAAATAATAAGATTAACAGCCTCCCTGGCTTTCCTTATTGAAAGATAATGCCTTTTCTTATTTTGTTTCTATGCCCTGTTGCACAATAAAATTACGGCAGCTAATAAAAATTAAACCTTCCTTTTCAGCTCGAAGTTTTGTCCCAGGTACACCCGCCTTACCTGCTCATCGGCGGCCAGCTCTTCTGCCGAACCGGCTTTCAGCAGCTTGCCTTCAAACATCAGATAGGCTCTGTCGGTAATAGAAAGAGTTTCGTTTACATTGTGGTCCGTTATAAGAATACCTATATTTTTATTCTTTAGCTGGGCCACAATGCCCTGGATCTCTTCTACTGCAATAGGGTCCACTCCGGCAAAAGGCTCATCGAGGAGTACAAATTTAGGGTCAACAGCAAGTGCACGGGCAATTTCGGTTCGCCGGCGTTCACCACCTGAAAGGACCATTCCCATATTTTTACGTACATGGGTAAGGCTGAACTCTTCCAGTAAACTCTCCATTTTCTCTTTTTGTTCTGCCCTGGAAAGTTTAGTCATTTCCAGCACAGCCAGCAAATTTTCCTCAACGGTTAGTTTGCGGAATACAGAGGCTTCCTGGGCGAGGTATCCAATGCCCCGTTTTGCCCTGCGGTACATTGGTAAATCAGTTATTTCTTCCTGGTCAAGAAAAATTTTCCCTTCATTGGGCTTAATTAAGCCAACAATCATATAAAAAGAGGTGGTTTTTCCCGCTCCGTTAGGCCCCAGCAGACCTACAATTTCTCCTTGTTCAACCTGAACGGAAATGTGGTTTACAACAGTGCGGCTTTTGTATTTTTTTACCAGATTGTCGGCTCTTAGTATCATATTATTAAGGTGCTTAAGTTAATATTGAGTAGTGGGTTAAGGTATAGAGGCAAAAGCTGCTGCAGGTAATTCTTTTCTTTACCCGTACCAGGTTATTTCCATACCTGCCCCTGGTATAGAACGATGTTATAAAAGTACCAATAACTCTGCCATATTTTTATGCGCCGCCCTGCTTAGCCGGTGTACAAAAGAGGTACGGCCGGCAGAAAGCACTGGCTTTGTGTTAAGATACCTGATATTTAGTACCTGCCACTACTCAATAATGCTTTTATTCAAATTTAATATCTTTTAAACAAAGTTGCAGGGCACCAGGCCCCCAGTAGCTATTTTCTTCAATGGTATAAGCAATCTTAAAACGCATGCCGCTATCAATCATGCCAAAGTAGTCGGCCATGTCAAAACCAATAGCATCCATTACAGGGCCGCCTTCTTCCTGGCACAGGTTCAGCTTCAGGTGTTTGTTCTTCAGTATCTTTGGCCGCCCCGACGCTCTTACTTTTTCAGTCATAAAAACGGGCTGCATATTTTGTGGCCCGAAAGGAGACAGTTGCTTCAGAATATTATAGAAGCGGGGAGTAATCTGGTCCAGGGTAATCAGCTGGTCAATTTCAATCTGGGGAATAAGCTGCTCGGGAAGAATGCGGCTGGATACCACCTCCTCAAAGCGTTCCTGGAATTGGGTTACCTTATCAATATCCAGGGTTAAGCCTGCTGCGTACATGTGGCCGCCATATTGTAAAAGCAGGTCGCTGCACTCAGATATTGCCTCGTAAATATCGAAACCCACTACTGAACGGGCGGAGCCGGTAGCCTTGTTGTTCGATTGGGTTAATATGATAGTAGGGCGGTAGTGAACATCTATGCAGCGGGAGGCTACAATACCAATTACCCCTTTGTGCCAGTCTTCTTTAAAAAGCACAGTGCTTTTAGCAGTGGTATGGAGCGGATTCTGCTGAATCATTTCCAGTGCTTCGCGGGTAATATTGGTGTCGAAGTTCCGGCGCTCTGTATTTTTATCGTTAATAATGGTGGCAATAGCTTTGGCATCATCAATATTGCTGCTGAGCAGGAGCTTTACCGCGGTTTTTGCATGCGCTATCCGGCCGGAAGCGTTAATACGCGGGCCAATGCCAAATACAATGCTGTTAATGTCTATTTCGCTCCGGAAACCAGCCAGGTCAATAAGTGCCTGCAGGCCGGGGCGGGGGTTGCTGTTCAGCTGCTGGAGGCCATAATAGGCAAGTATCCTGTTTTCGTCTGTTATAGGAACAATGTCGGCAGCAATGCTTACCGCCAGCAGATCGAGGTAAGGGTAAAGCCGGTCGAGGCTGATGTTGTTTTTTATACAGAATGCCTGCAGAAGCTTAAAGCCTATTCCGCATCCGCTCAGTTCTTTAAAAGGGTAATTGCAATCTTTGCGTTTGGGGTCCAGAACAGCCACGGCAGGAGGGAGCTTTTCGCCCGGCAGGTGATGGTCGCAAACAATAAAATCGATGCCTGCAGCAGCGGCTTTCCCAACCATATTAACTGCTTTTATGCCACAGTCGAGGCTGATGATAATATCAAATTTTTGCTCAATAGCCCAGTCGATGCCTGCCTCTGAAATGCCGTAGCCTTCTTTATAGCGGTCGGGGATATAAAACTCCAGGAAGTCGTACTCCTCCCTTAAAAAACCATAGAAAAGAGCTACAGAAGTGGTGCCGTCCACATCATAATCACCATATATCAATATTTTTTCTTTGCGTTCAATGGCCTGCTCCAGTCTTTCCACCGCTTTCTCCATATCGGCCATTAAAAACGGGTCGTGCAGATCCGACAACTGAGGCCTGAAAAAACGACGGGCCTCTTCATAGCTTTCCACTCCTCTTTGTACCAGCAGGCTGGCCAATGTAGTATTTATATTTATGGCTTTGGATAACTCCTCTGATGATCCGTCATCTGCCAGTTTCTTTAAAACCCACCTTTTTATCATAACCCTCTAAGATACTAAATAAACTACCTGAACGGAAAGTAAAAAACTCTAAAATACATGAAGGACTTTTTGTAAAACGAAGGACTATAAAGTTTTGCACAATTGTAATTGCTTTTATTTAACTTTAGCCTGCATAATTGATCCTCAGCAGGCAGTCCTCCACAGCTGCTTCGGGATTCAGGAAAACGAAGTGATGAAAAAATTAAAAGAATATTATAAGCAGTATAAACAGTACCTGCAGGTAGATTTATTGATGTACCTGTTCCTGATAGTGTTCATTATTATTTTATTCGTTTTTTTTGCCTGATCAGGCATCGTCCCTTCCGCCATTATTTTGTACCCACTGCAATTGATCCATGTCTTTTTTTGTGGCTACTCCCAGCGACTTCAGCTTGTCGGCCTTGTCGAGTAAATTTCCTTTTCCTGTAAAAAGTTTCTTCATCGCATCATCGTAGCTCAGCTGACTTTGGTGGAGCTGCTTTCCTACTTTTTCCATTTCAGCTATAAAGTTATACAGTTTGTCGTATAATTTCCCTCCTTCTTCTGCTATTTGCAGGGCATTCCGGTTTTGTTTTTCGTACTTCCAGATGGAGGCCGCTGTTCTCAGAGTGGCCAGCAGAGTGGTAGGGCTTACAATTACTACCTTTCGCTCCCAGGCATAAGTAAACAGATCGTTGCTTTCGTTGCCCAGGGCAAGGCTGAAAGATGCCTCAATGGGCAGGAACAGCAGTACAAAGTCGGGGGTGTTGAGTTTCTTCTGGGCATGGTAGTGCTTTTCAGAAAGCCCCTTTACATGCCCTTTCAAACTGGCGATATGTTGCTTCAGGCAGATGCCGCGCTCTTCTTCGGTTGTGGCACAGCTAAATTGTTCATAAGCTTTAAGAGAAACCTTGGCATCTATAATCAGGTGTTTTCCTTCGGGCAGGCGGATAATGGCATCGGGCTTCTGCAGCCGCCCGTCTTCTGTCCTGAGTTGCATCTCTTCCCCCTGTAGTATATATTCCTGTCCTTTGGTAAGTCCGCTGCTTTCCAGTATTCTTTCAAGCACCATTTCGCCCCAGTTGCCCTGGGTTTTATTGTCTCCTTTCAGGGCCATGGTAAGGTTGCGGGCTTCTTCGCTCATGTGCTGGTTCAGCAGCATCAGCTTTTCAATTTCGTTTTTAAGCACCCCCTGCTCCACCGACTGGCTTTTGTAGCTTTCTTCCACCTTTTTTTCAAAGGTGCTGATGCGCTCCTTCAGCGGATCGAGAATCATTTGCAGGCGCTCCTGGTTAGAGGTGGCGAGCTGCTCGCGGCTATCTGTAAGAATACGGGTAGCCATATTTTCAAACTGCTCTTTCAGCTGCTCCTGCAGGATAATAATTTCCTCCTTCTGGGTATGGAGCTTTTCTTTCAGGTGCTTATTTTCTGACTGGCAAATAGTAAGGTTTTGCTGCAGGCCGTACTTTGCATCCTGTAAGTCGGCATGGAGCTGCTGAAGATCTTTGTATTGCCTGCTGGTTGTATGGAGCCTTTCCTGAGTTAGTGCATGTTCTTTTTCCAGGGTGAAAAGCTTTTGCTGAACAAGCTGGATGTTTCGCTGGGTAATAAGGTAGCCGGCCAGTCCTCCTGCAACAAGGCCGCCAATCAGACCGGCCAGAAATGTAATTAAATCCATAGGTGGAAATTACGAAAATTTTTCATAGCCCCTGCCTTTCCGGGATTAGAAAAAGGATTGCAGGGTTCCGGAAAAAAAAGAGAGGGCAACTGTTGCAGCTGCCCTCCCATTATTCGAATGTAAACAAAACTAAACTGAACTAAACTAAAATTTTATATCAGGGACCTGAGGAGAGGGGTATAATTTCAATCCCTCAAATACACCCATAAAGTTTCAATACTGAATGTTAGATTACTCCTTCGAGCACATCTTTTAAAGGAACTCTCCGGCCGTCCTTATAGGCAACAATCCAGGCATCCTTAACGCCCATATCGCGCAGATATTTCTTGAATTTATCAGCGTCCCAGTAATCAGGGAAAGTGCCGAGGGTATACTGTTGCATACTGTTGTCTACTTCACCGTCGAAGCTGCCGTTCTGGGCAAAGTACTTAGCAAGATCTTTGTTTTTGAAGGCGCCAATCTGCACTTTAAAAACCACCCCTTTGGCTACTCTGGTATTCTGTCCGGAAATATCCATGCTATTATCCTGCTGTAGTTTAGAGAGGCTGCCTTTTGCTTCTTCCAGCTGGTTTTGTGCATCCTTTAACTGCGCCTGGGCCTGCTTTACCTGCTGGTCTTTTTCGTTCAGCTTAGCTTCAAAGCTGTTTACCTGCGCATTAAGACTGCTAACGCGCCCTTCCAGTGCTTCCTTCTCCTGTACCAGGTTTTTAAACTCTTCAGGATCAAGGTTTTTCATTTGTTTTTTCCATGCTTTCTTTTCCTTTTTAGAAAGCTGGGCCTGGGCAGGCATTGCTAAACAAAGAACCAGAAAGGCACCTAATAGTATGGCTACTTTTTTCATCTTATTCGGTTAAAATTTTCTTCTAAAAGTATGTATTATGCCACAAAGTACAAAACCAACTATGTTTGTTTATCCTTTAGATTTAGCTTAGAAGTTACACGCAAAAGATTGGGCCAAAAAAGAGGCTATTCCATGTTTTATGGAATAGCCTCAGAAATAGGAAAATACGAATGGGAAATGGCTTATTTTTTCAGACTGCCTATCATATCTTCAGGTTTTACCCATTCATCGAACTGTTCATTTGTGAGCAAGCCAAGGTCAAGAGCGGCTTCACGTAAGGTAGAGCCCTCTTTATGCGCTTTTTTAGCAATTTTTGCTGCATTATCATAGCCAATATGAGGGTTCAGGGCTGTAACCAGCATCAGGGAGTTCTCCAGGTGCATTTTCAGGCGGCTATGGTTTGGTTCTATACCTACAGCACAGTTCTCATCGAAAGAGCGGCAGGCGTCTCCAAGAAGGCGTGCGGCTGTTAATAGGTTGTAGATCATCATAGGTTTGAACACATTCAGCTCGAAATGTCCGTTCATACCGCCAATGCTGGTGGCAGTATCAAGACCAACCACCTGAGCGCATACCATGGTCATGGCTTCGCTTTGGGTTGGGTTTACCTTGCCGGGCATAATAGAAGAGCCCGGCTCATTTTCAGGAATTACTATTTCGCCAATGCCGGAACGCGGGCCGGAGGACAGCATGCGGATGTCGTTAGCTATTTTCATAAGACTAACGGCAATCTGGCGCAACGCTCCCATGGTTTCCACAATAGCATCGTGAGCAGCAAGGGCTTCAAACTTGTTTTCGGCAGTGCGGAATGGATGGCCGCTCAGTTGGGCAATTTTTTCAGCAACCTTTACATCGTAGCCTTCAGGGGTATTAAGTCCTGTACCTACGGCAGTACCGCCCAGTGCAAGTTCGCTCAGGTGGTCGAGGGTATTGCGCAGGGCTTTAAGGCCATGATCGAGCTGCGATACATATCCGCTGAACTCATGCCCGAGGGTAAGGGGGGTGGCATCCATAAAGTGGGTACGGCCAATTTTTACCACATCGGCAAAAGCTTTTGCTTTTTTGTCCAGTGTATTACGAAGCTGCTCTACCAGCGGAATGGTATGGTTTACCACAATTTCATAGGCCGCAATGTGCATAGCGGTAGGGAAGGTGTCGTTACTCGACTGCGATTTATTTACATCGTCATTCGGGTGAATCTTCTTTTTCTCATCGTCAAGCTTACCGCCCGCTTTTACATGGGCACGGTTGGCTACAACCTCGTTTACGTTCATGTTGCTCTGAGTACCTGAGCCGGTTTGCCAGATTTTCAGCGGGAACTCATCGTCCAGTTCCCCTTTCAGGATCTCGTCGCACACATCGCCAATCATGTTGGCTTTTTCCTTATCCAGCACGCCAAGGCCGGCATTGGTAAGGGCGGCTGCTTTTTTAAGAATAGCAAAGGCGCGGATAATTTCCATTGGCATTTGCATAGTGGGGCCGCCAATATTAAAATTTTGAAGAGAACGCTGGGTTTGGGCACCCCAGTACTTATCGGCAGGCACCTCAATAGGGCCCATCGTATCTTTTTCTATTCTGTAGCTCATAATAGGATTAATTTTCAGGTCTGAAAAATCACTTGCGCGGTAAAAATAGCAAAAAATGCTTTTCAAACGTAGTATACCGGCCTTGATTTATATCCTTATTCCCGGCATGGAAGATATATGCTTCTGTTTGCACTGCACTTTTATGTAGCTCAATGCAAATGGAGGAAAATGTTGCGGCCCTTCCGGCAGAGGAGTGAGGCAGGTTATTATATCAGGGTGGGGTTTTATGCTTCCTGCACCTGTCCGGGATAAAAAAATTCCGGAGGTAATAAAGAAAAGGACATCCTTATGCTCAGGCAGATATTTTATCTTCGACAGATTCTTTTAAAATAATAGGCTCGCGGTTTTTCAGGTGTGCCATATTGCCGCGGTCCGGTAGCGAAAAATAAAAAGTAGCCCCTCTGCCTCTTTCTGCATCAGCCCAGATTTTGCCTCCGTGGCGTTCAATAATTCTTTTTACTGTAGATAAGCCTATGCCTGTGCCCACAAACTCACTGCTGTGGTGAAGCCGTTTGAAGGGCTTAAATAAATCGCCAATGTAAGCTTTGTCGAAGCCTACCCCATTATCCTGCACATAGAAGATCTTTTTATCTTTGCTCTTTTCTGCTCCAAACTTTATTTTGGGGTTTTCCCGTTTAGAGCTGTATTTAATAGCATTGCTCAGCAGGTTCTGGATTACAGAATGAAGCAGGGCTTCATCCCCGTAGGCCACCAGGTCTTCTTCAATTTCAATTTCAGGCTTAATTTTCTGATTAAAGCTTTGGTTATCCAACACCATTTGGGCAATGCTGCTGAGGTTTACATCGCTGTAGTTAAATTCTATTTTACTTATTTTCGATAATTCTAACAGCTGGTTAATCAGTTTTGACAGCTTTTCGCTTGATTGCATGATAAGGTTAACCATATACTTATCCTTATCAGAAATAGAACTTTCGTCGCTTTTCAGGAGTAAAGCTGCAAGGCCGTAAATACTGGTAAGGGGGCTTTTAAGGTCGTGAGAAACAGCATAGGTAAAAGCCTGAAGCTCTTTGTTTACGTTTTCCACTTCCTGCATGGCTTCCTTTAGCCTTTTCTCAGCCAGCTTGGCTTCTGTAATATCTGTATTAACAGCCACCGCTCCCATTATCTCATTATTCAGGTATACAGGCGAAGCTGCGCAGCGAATAAACTTGTCTTCCCCGGTTTTGCCATTTTTTATAATAATTTCTTCCACAACTTTCTCTCCCCCGAGTGCAAGTACAAAAGGATCTTTTTCAGCAGGTATTTTCTCCCCTGTGCTTGCATACCTGCTGTCCAGTCTTTTATTAAGTTCCTTAATGCCCCCCTTAAGGTCGTCCAGAGAGTCAGCCCCTATCAAATCCAGGCAATGCTGGTTGCATATATTTATATTGCTTTTATCGCCTATATATATAGCATCATGCACACTTTCAAGAATTGCCGTAAGATGTTCTGTTGTGAAATTAGTTTTCATTAGGTGGCTTTTTAGGGAAAAACATTCATTATTAATATGGAAAACAAGCCTGCTTTGTTACCCTCATGTAATAAATAAAGTTATTTAGGTTCGTTTAATTGTGGCAGGAAGAGCTAATATCCTGCCCAGCCAAAAGCAAGTATATTTTTGTGCAGCCTGCACTGGTGCAAATGGCCAATTCCGGAGTCTCCAAACATGTAAGGTAAATTATGGTTTGAGTCTAACTGAAAAATCATTTGCATTTGTATGCCGCATTCAGCGCAAACCGGATATTCCACTCCCTGTACCCAGTATGGCCATCCTCCTAACTTATCTGCCGCCTTTGGAGTTCCATTTTCGCTTGTTTCCAGTACTTCAACTTCCTTTTCTGTGAGTTGAGCATCACCCATCTGCATTTCCTGCCAGTCGGGGTAATCTTCATTTTCAATCCAGTCCACAATGCTCTTTTCGTGAAACTGCCGTTCGCCTGCATGCACAGGAGATGGATCGGGGAGTTGGGTGGGAATTTCAATGCTCCTTGCAAGCACACTTTTGGAAAACGGGGCCCATGCATCGCATTCAGCTTCGCAGTTTGGGTTTTCAGTGGTACAATAAAATAGCTGGATAAGCTTATCCGGATCAAGATCCAGGTCGCAGTTATGGGGGAGGTCCTGAGGCCGCAATTGCAGGAACAGGGTTAATTCCTCACCACAATTGGAGCAGGCAGGGTGGCTTTCTCCTGCTGGTATATAGGCGCGGCCTCCAATCTTTGACGCAAGTATTTCTCCGGCGGCCTCATCAATAACGGGCATCCAGGTTTTACGTTTGTATATTTCAATCTTCTGCAGAATTTCTTCCGGATCCGGCGACTGTACAGATGGTGCTGCATCTGCAGGCTTGTTTTCTTTTTTTATCCAGGTCGAAATTTTTTTAAAAAGTCCCATACAAAAAATATGTAATAAAAAATCAGGGTCACGGTCTGCTTATACGTAAGCATTAATAAAAAGCTGCGCAAGGCTTTATCAAAAATAGCAGCCGCTGCTTTTAAACCTGCTGCACAGCTAAGACGAAAGTTTGCCTTAGTATGGTTGGAACGTTAGTTTTTTATTGGCAGTATAAAACGATGCATCATTTGTTTGTTGATTTTTTTCAGGTCCTGCGAAAAGAAATGCCGGCCACTTAATCTTTTAAATAAGCTTACTATGGGTATTACCACGCCTGTTGAAGGGAAATCAGAGTTTTGTTAAGAAAAATAAATATATTTACATCCGGGGGTAAAATTATTCTTTTACAATCCTGAAAAGCCGGAAAATCAGGTCTTGTGGTTATATAAAAATCAAAACTAATGGAAAGAATGTCGTTCAGAGCATTGATGGTTTCCCGTTTGATCATATTAATGGTTTTAATGGTGCTTGGGGTAAAGACCTTCGCCGGAACTGAATCTGATTCCTATGCTGTAAACCTGATTCCTGATGAATTGAAGGAAGGGGCAGTTGCAGTAATACGCGGGCACCAGACTAAATTTACTGTGCTCTCCATTGATAAAGGAATTGAGAAGGTGCGGTATGCTATTACCATACTGGATAAAACAGCAGATGATAAGGCCCGGCTGGTAGTTCATTACGATAAGCTGCATAAAGTAAAAAGTATAGAAGGAAAGCTTTTTGATGCCTCAGGGAGGCAAATTGAAAAACTCAGGAAAAAAGATATCAAGGATCAGAGTAATTTTCAGAGTTTCTCCCTTTTTGAAGATAACAGGGTTAAGCTGGCGTCTTTTCATGTGATGACGTATCCATATACTGTTGTATGGGAATACGAGGTGGAGACTGTTAATATGATGTTTTACCCTGCATGGGTGCCTCAATACTCCCGTAAATTAGCTGTGGAAAGTGCGGAACTTGAGGTGGAAGTGCCTGCAGACTTCGGTTTCCGGTACCAGGAGCAGCTGGTGAATCCGGTGGTCAAAAAGAAGAATACAAATACAGAAAGTTATTTTTGGAAAGTGTCTGGTTTGAAGGTAGTGGAGCCGGAGCCGGGCAGTCCCGGTTTTATAGAAATAGTGCCGGTGGTAAGAACGGCGCCCTCTGAATTTTCTGTGGAAGGGTATGCAGGAACAATGGATAGCTGGCAGAGCTTTGGGGCATGGTTTAATTTGCTGAACAAAAACAGGAATGACCTTTCGCCGGAAACGGCCGGCAGAGTGAGAAAGTTAACTGAGGGAGTGGCTGATCCGCTCGAAAAGGTGAAGCTTATTTATGAATACCTCCAGAAGAATACCCGCTATGTAAATATCAGTTTAGGAATTGGAGGCTGGCAACCTTTTAAAGCTTCTTTTGTCGATGAAAAGAAGTATGGCGATTGCAAAGCACTTTCAAACTATACCAGAGCAATGCTGGAGGCGGCAGGCATCCCGGCTTATTACACATTAATCAAGCATGGGGATGACAGGGATTACCTGAAGGAAGATTTTGTAAGAAGCTATTTCAATCATGTTATTTTATGCGTGCCTCTGGAGGGGGATACCATCTGGCTGGAGTGTACCAGCCAGACGAATCCTTTCGGATTTTTAGGCAGCAGTACCTCCGGCAGAAAAGTGGTGCTGATAACTGATAAAGGCGGAAAAATAGCCGGGACAAGAAAGTATATGGCTGAAGATAATCTGCAGAAAACAGAGGCCATTGTTTACATTTCAGGGAAGAGCGCTAAAGCAAAGCTCAAAAGAACTTATGCAGGTATGCAATTCGAAAACGGTCACCTGAACCATTACATTCATCAGGATAAGGAGGAGCATAAGAAGTGGATTTACGGGAACCTTAAAATCCCCAGCTATGATCTTGATAGTTTCACATTGAGCCTTAGCAGGAAAGATGTGGTACCTGAAGCAAGTCTTCAGGCAGAAATTAATCTGAAAAGCCTGGTGACTATAAGCAGTAAAAGGATGTTTATTAATCCTAACCTGGCGAACAGGCATGAATATGTTCCTGAAAAAGTGAAAGAGCGCAAAACGGATTTTATAATTGGAGATCCTTTTCTGGATGAGGACCGGATAACCTATCATTTGCCTGAGGAATACAGTCCTGAATTTTTGCCACCGCCGGTAAAACTGGAGACCAGGTTTGGCAGGTATGAAATGGATATAAAGCATGAAAATAATCAGTTGCTTTATAAGCGGACTTTTAAATTAAACGAAGGGCGCTTTCCTCCTGAAGAGTATGATGGCTATGTGCAATTTATGCAGGATATAAGAAATGCAGATCTTGCCAGGGTGGTGCTTGTTTCAGGTAATTAAAACACGGACTAATGCAAAAACCAGGGAGAGGCCTTCCTGGTTTTTATTTTTTTGACGTAATTAAGGATTGAGTACCTTGCAGTGCCGCTAAAATCCTTGATCCTTAAAAGGCAGATCCAAAAAGCTCATTATCTATGAAAAATATAATACAGATAAACATTTTTATTCTTTTGCTCTTTTTCATTTGGGGCTGCTCAACCACAACCGAGCAGACAGCAAAAGAAAATACCCCGGAAATTATGGAAGCAAAGGAAGTAAGAGATCAGCATACTTATGCAAAGCCACAGGAGGCAGTGGTAAAACACCTCAATTGGGAAGCCAGGGTTGATTTTGAACGGCAGCAGATCGAGGCTGTTGCCCGGCTTGATATTGAGGTGGCAGATAAGGCAGAGGAACTTTATCTGGATACAAAGGGACTGATTATTGATAAAGTGACCCTTGGTGAGGAGGAAGTAATGGCTGTTTATGAAATGGGGGATTACAATGCCGTTACAGGAACTCCCCTGATAATAAAGATCACTCCCAAAACCAGAAGGGTAAATGTATATTATACCACAGCCAAAGATGCTGAAGCGCTGCAGTGGCTGAACCCGGAGCAGACAGCGGGAAAAAATGAACCTTTCCTGTTTACGCAGTCGCAGGCAATTCTTGCCCGGAGCTGGATTCCTGTACAGGATTCGCCGGGCATCCGCTTTACTTATTCCGCCACGGTTCAGGTGCCCTCCCGGCTGATGGCCCTGATGAGTGCGGAAAACCCAATGAAAAAGCATGAATCCGGAATTTATAAATTTGAAATGAAGCAGCCTATTCCTGCTTACCTTATGGCTCTGGCTGTTGGTAACCTGGTTTTTGAGCCACTGGGGACCCGCACCGGCGTATATGCGGAGCCTGCCCAAATTGAAAAAGCAGCTTACGAATTTGCTGAGCTCGACGAAATGCTTGAAGCTGCAGAGAAACTGTATGGGCCTTACCGCTGGGAGCGCTACGATCTTATTGTGCTCCCGCCAAGCTTTCCATTTGGAGGAATGGAAAATCCGCGCTTAACATTCGCCACCCCTACTATCCTTGCCGGAGACAGGTCGCTTACTTCCCTCGTGGCACATGAGCTAGCGCATAGCTGGTCGGGAAATTTGGTTACAAATGCCACCTGGGACGACTTCTGGCTGAATGAAGGCTTTACCGTTTACTTTGAGCGCAGGATAATGGAAGCCATGTATGGCAGGCCTTATGCGGAGATGCTGGCAGAGCTGGGATATCAGGACCTGAAGCAAACAGTAGAAGAGTTGATGGGGGAGGGAAAAGAAGAAGATACCCGCCTGAAGCTGGACCTTACCGGCCGGAATCCTGATGAAGGAGTTACTGATGTTGCTTATGAAAAAGGTTATTTCTTTCTGAGGCACCTGGAAGGGCTTGTTGGAAGGGAGAAATTTGATGAATTCCTGAAGGAATATTTTGAAAAGAATGCCTTTCAGGTAATGACTACGGAGCGGTTTATAAAATATTTAGAAGAAAATTTACTTAAGCCAAATAATATTGAGATTGCCGGTACTACATACAGTGACTGGATTTACGGGGAAGGCTTGCCTGAAAATATGCCTGAGGTGGATGCTGAACTGTTTAATGCGGTAGACAGGCAGCTGCAGGCCTGGAAGGAAGGCACTCCGGCAGCCAGCCTTCAAACAGATGAGTGGTCTTCCCATGAATGGCTCCATTTTATCAGGAATCTTCCTGACGATTTGTCAGCAGACCGCCTGCGTGAATTAGATCAGGCATTTGGCTTTACACAGTCAGGGAACTCCGAGGTGCTTGCTGCCTGGTTTATGCATGCAATTGCCCGTGAATATGAGCCTGCTTACCCTGCCCTGCGGGAATTCCTTAACTCAGTAGGAAGAAGGAAGTTTCTCATGCCTCTCTATAAAAAGCTGACAGAGACAGAGGCTGGAGGCATCCTTGCCAGAGACATATATAAAACGGCTCGTCCCAATTATCATTTCGTGTCAGTTAACAGCCTTGATGCTTTGTTAAAGTACCGTGAAGAGACGAAAAAATGATGTAAGAATTTTCAACTATACTTTGTTTTTTTCTTCTACAATTTATTAATTGATATCTTTGTAAGATGGAAATATGAGGCAGGTTTTTTCATAGACCCGCTGAGTGCCTTGATAAATAAAAAAAATAAAAATAAGTTATAATTTTCTGATGCAGGTATCTTTTTTCTCTACTGTAAGTTGTTAATAGAATTTTAATTATTTTAGATGTAGGAAAAATGTATATTTGTTTATCGGATTTCGGTACGGCCTTTGTAGAACGTGTTGAAAATGCCAAAAGTGTATTGGTAAAGCATTTATCAACAAAGGTGGAGAAGAGTGACCAGGAGGAAAGATTATGTCTGATTTAGGTAAGATTAATAAAATTATGCTGATTGATGATGATGAGATTCATAGCAACCTCTGTTATGAATTAATTCTGAAATCCGGCATAACAGATAGTGTCTCTATTTTTAACGATGCGGAAGAGGCGCTCCAGTATATTGAGAAGCATTCAGGGCAGCCGAAAGAGTTGCCGGATCTTGTTTTTCTTGATATAAATATGCCATTTATGGATGGCTGGGAGTTTTTAGATGCTTATGAAGCTATCAAATCAAAAATAGAGAAGCAAATTGTACTGATTCTTCTGACTTCTTCTGTTTATAAAAATGATATTGAGAAAGCGAAGCAATATAAATCGGTGGTGGAATATATTAAAACACCTATTTCTATTACTAAACTGCTCGAAACCCGGGAAGAGTACTTTAATAAAGTAAAGGCAGTTTAAAGCCTGCTTCCGGACTAAGACCTGATAATAGTATAAAATAATAATATTGTTGAAAAGCTCACCTGCCACAGGTGGGCTTTTTTTGCTTAAGCCTGCTTAATGTAGTAATGAGTGCAGGCAGGTACAAAAGCAAGAAGGCCGGCGGATGCCGGCCTTCGTTGTTTAGAATGGAGCGCAGTTTCTATTTACTACAGGCTTGCCTGCAGTTCAGTGGGTTCGTTAATTTCTATGCTTGCAAGCCTTTGATAATACTGATCTTTAACTTCGTTGAAAGCAGTGAGGTTATTGGGATCTATAGGCTCAGAAGGTGGTATTTCAACCTTAAGGGCGTCTACCTGTTTTCCGTTCTTCCAGAACCTGAAGCAAAGGTGGGGGCCTGTGGCAAGGCCTGTACTGCCAACATAACCAATGGTTTGTCCTTGTCTTACACGGGTGCCCTTTTTCATTCCTCCTGCAATTTTGCTCATATGGAGATATTGGGTGGTGTAAGTGCCGTTATGTTTAACCTTTACATAATTGCCGTTTCCACTCGAATAGCCGGCTTCCACTACAGTGCCATCGCCTACTGTATGAATAGGAGTTCCTTTAGGTGCTGCATAATCTGTTCCTAAATGAGCCTTCCAGCGCTTTTGTACCGGGTGAAAGCGGCGCTGGGTATAGCGGGAGCTGATGCGGGTAAAGTTTAACGGGGCCTTTAAAAAGGCTTTGCGGAGGCTGTTGCCCTGTTCGTCGAAATAATCAGTGCCGGTTCCCTGGTCGAAGTAAAAAGCATTAAACTCAGTTCCTGCATGGCCAAACTGTACAGCCAGAATCTTTCCAAGGCCTGCAACCTCACCGTCTACATATTTTTCTTCATAAATCACTTTAAACCAATCGTCTTTCTGTATTCTGAAAAAGTCGATCTGCCAGGCAAATACATCTACCAGTAAATGAGTCAGGGCAGGGGTGCCGCCTGCTTCAGCAACAGATTGTGCCAGGGAAGACTGAATGGATCCATAAATGCTTCTTTCCTCAATGGTAACTTCTTTCTGGTGCAGGCTAACCTGTAGCGAATCCTGTAAGCGGAAAACCACATATTCGGTAAGAGAGGGCTCGTACACCATATAATGAGCAGTATTGGCTGAATCTTTCCTGCAAAAGAGTGTAAACTTTTTATGTGAAGCTAAGCGGCGCACGTCAAACACCTTCCTGCTTTTGTGTGCAATTTCACTTATGGTATTAAAGCTGATATTGTAAGGAAGGAGAATTTCTGATAAATTCTGATTCGGCCGGATTTTATCTTCTATAATATTAAAAGAATCGGCAGGAAGGCCAAATAACATATTTGGTTCCGCTGCAACTGCCTCTGCAAGGCTTATGGAGTCCTCCTGCAGGGAAGCCATACCCTGTTGTAATGGTTCCTCTGCCATGTAGTATTCACTATTATTTAGCTTTTCAGCAATAATGTAAATGCCTGCCGAGGCAAGGATAAGAAGAAACAGGGGTAGTAATTTTATTATCTTCATGCTGCTTTTATCTGCTGCTTTATGATGTTAAATTTGTTGTCCGGCAAATGTTCTACAATATACAACCTGAGGCTTGCCTGCTATATTAAATTAAGTTGATTAAAGCTTTTATGTATGTTTCGGAGGGAATCTTACATGAAAAAGCCATTTAATGCCTTGTTATTGCATATTTTCTATGCAACAATATAAAACAATCATGTAATAAAAAACAAATAAATGCACAGGCTTTCTCCTGATTGGCCAAATACCCCTGAAAACTAATGCACCCCTGGGCTACTTTGTGCCCAGGGGTGGTTACTTATAGAAGGAAAACGTAAATTACTTATTTGCAGTATACTGTAAAAGAACTATATTTTTTTTGCTTTAAGCCTTAAACTGTTCAAAACCACTGAGAGGGAGCTGAATGCCATAGCTGCCCCGGCTATCATCGGGCTCAGCAGAAAACCCCATATCGGGTACAGAGCGCCTGCCGCCACAGGTATTGCAATTACATTGTAAAAAAAGGCCCAGAACAGGTTTTGCTGAATCGTTTTACTGGTTTCTGCTGAAAGTTTGATGGCGTGTGCTATGGCGCTTATATTTCCATTGAGAAGGGTTATCTGAGCAGACTCCATAGCAATGTCTGTGCCGGTACTCATGGCAATTCCCACATCGGCAAGTGCGAGTGCAGGGGCGTCATTAATGCCATCGCCGGCCATTGCCACCACCTTGCCTTTTTGCTTATAGTTGCTTACATGCATTCCTTTGTCCCGGGGGAGTACTTCTGCATAGAAAGTATCAATGCCTGTTTCTTTTGCCACATAGGCTGCCGTTTCGGGGTTGTCGCCGGTAAGCATAATTACTTCTATTCCCAGTTTGTGCAGGTCGGCAACAGCCTGTTTTGCCGATGCTTTAATGGTATCCTGCATGGCAATAAGCCCCGCCACTTTTCCATTGCGGGCTACATAAATAACTGTTTTTTGCTCTGCAGCCAGCTCTTCCGCATCTTTTGCAAGTCTAACAGGCATTTCTGCCCCGGATTCCTTCATCAGCCTTTGGTTGCCTAATAAAAAAGTTTGTTGATTGAAAGTTGCTTCCACCCCAAAGCCGGAACGGTTCTCAAAAGCCTCTGTGGCAGTGGTGCCGGATAGGGCAGAGGTACCCTGACTTTCCAGGTAGGCCACCACTGCTTTTGCCAGCGGGTGCTCCGATTGTTTTTCAATAGCATAAACCGCCTGTTGCAGCGCTTTTCTGTCTTCGCCTTCTCCCGTCCGGAAATCAGTTACCCGTGGTTTTCCTTCTGTAAGGGTTCCTGTTTTATCAACAAAAAGGGTATTTATGTGGGCGGCTTTTTCCAGTGCCTCCGCATCTCTTATCAATATTCCTTTTTGTGCGCCCTTGCCAATGCCCACCGTAATGGCGGTGGGAGTGGCGAGACCAAGGGCACAGGGGCACGCAATAATCAGCACGCTTACCAGTACCACCATGGCGGTAATAAACTGTGGCTCCGGCCCCAGGAAGTACCAGAGAATAAAGTTAATAAGCGCGATAGAAACCACAAGCGGTACAAAAACCGCTGATATACGGTCGGCGAGCTTCTGTACAGGTGCTTTACTGCCCTGCGCCTCCTGCACCATTTTAATAATGCGCGACAGAACAGTATTGGCACCCGTTTCGGTGGCGCGGATAACAAAACTGCCGGACTGGTTAATAGTGCCACCCACCACCTTGTCGCCAACATTCTTTTCTGCCGGAAGGGGCTCTCCACTGATCATGCTTTCATCCACATATGACTTTCCCTTTTCCAGAATGCCATCCACAGGTATTTTCTCTCCTGGCCTGATCAGGACCAGGTCTCCTTCGGCCACCTCTTCCGCCAGCACTGTTACCTCTATGCCATCCCTGAATACCGTGGCAGTTTTTGCCTGAAGCTGCAGTAGCTTTTCAATGGCGCCGGAGGTTTTAGCTTTAGCTCTTTCCTCCAGCAGGTTCCCCAGCAGAATAAGGGTAATAATAACCACGGCAGATTCGTAATACACATGCGCCTCCAGTCCGCCGGCAGTAAGCAGTTCCGGGAAAAAAGTAATAACTAAGCTGTACAGGAAAGCAATGCCCGTACCCAGAGAAATTAAGGTATCCATGTTGGAGGTGCCATGCTTCAGCTTTTTCCAGGCGCTTATGTAGAACTGGCTGCCGCTGTAGAAAATTACAGGCAGGCTCAGCACCAGCATAATATAATTAGCATAAGGCACATGCCCCATCAGGATCATGCTGATAAAGAAAACAGGAACAGTAAAAGCCAGGGCAACCCAAAACTTTCGCTGAAGCTTTTTATAATTTTCTTCCCGCAGCTTTTTACTCTCTGCCGCCTGCTCAGCAGGAAGAAGTTTAAAGCCAATATCATCAACGCTTTGCTGAAGTTTCTGAAAGGAGGTCTTCCCTTCTTTATATTTAAGGCTGATGGTGTGGCTGGCAAAATTTACGTTTGCTTCCTCTACCCCTTCTTCTTTCCGCAGGTGCTGCTCCACGCTGGCGGCACATCCGGCGCAGGTCATTCCCTCGAGCGGGTATATCTGTTTTTTTGTTGCTGTTTCTTCCATGGCATTAGTATCTGGTATTCAGTATCAGGTGGCAGGCTTCTAACTGCCTTGCCATTCTGCTTTACAAAATAACAGCATTCGGGGGAGAGAAGGTCCAAAGGATTTTGGCTATTCGGTATGAGATTTTGACTGAAGGCAGAAAAAAAACGGCAGGTTTTTCTGCCTGCCGGATCTGAAACAATTAACAAGTAGTGGGGCATATTAATTTTATGCTGCTTTAACCGCCGTTTTAGTAACGCGTTAAAGCGGCCTTCAGGAGCTTTAATAATACGGTTCCTGCTGAATGACAAAAAAGTATGCTAAATTAAATCTGTCAGGATACTTAATCCGGATTACCTTATGATGGTTCTTTTTCCCATACCAATATTCTTCAGCCATTTCCTGAAGGTTAATTATCTTTCATCCCTGCCAATTGCATGGAACTATAGTTTTGGGGCTTAAGCCTTAACTCCTATCACTTGCCACGGCTTTAAAACCTGCTGTAAAATTCCCTTACGGAGCCGGTAAGCTGGCTGAAAATGGGTTTGGTAAACTCTATAAATAGTTGCTGAGGGGGTGGGGGTGGCACTTCGCTTAATTCGCTTAGCGCCAGTTGTTCCTTTGTTAAGGCTCTTTCGTCACCGTTAAAGCTGGCCCACTCGCTGAACCAGATAAACTCCCCGGGAAATTTCCGGTGTAGCAGGACGGCAGAGTTATTTGCATCGATTACCCTTATGCTTAGCAGTCCTTTGGAAATAACCTCTTTCCTGCTCAGTTTAAACTTTGCCTTAACCGTGCCGTATACCGGTTTTTTACCGGCTTCGGGAACGGTAACCTCTCCGATTTTTACACTATCTCTGCTAATGGTTTCTGTTTTTTCAGATATATGTGTCTGTCCTACCACAAAATCATCGAACTGAATCTGAAGGTATTGGTCAATAATCCGGAGGTCTTCCTTTTCGGCTTCCTGCGGGGTATAAAAGCGCACAAAGTTGTTGCCTTTATACTGCGAGTGAAGGAACTCTTCTATTCTGTCCTGGAAAAAGTTGCCGCTGAGGCTGTAGCGCCCCGGGACCGGGATTTGCTCAACTACTACTTTTAAGGTAGCCATAAACTCAGCTTCGGCTATTTGCCTGTCTATATCTTTATAGCCGGGAACGAAATGCTGTACATCGGAAAAATAGAAGTAAGCTTCTTTTGCTGCCTCGCGGGTATTCTTGCTCAGCAACTTCCTGCCTGCCTGATAACTTTCTTCAGCAGCTTTATTTTTAATATCATCGGTGGACTTATAATAATTCCTTGGGTTGGGCACAACAGCCAGCGCGCCGGGAGCATGACTAATCTCCTCATACATATGATTGATCTGGTTGTATGCCTCCAGAATTTTCTTCCATTTAAAAGGCTCGTTGGCTGCCTGCAGGTGCTGAACTCTTTTTTCAAGGGTTATAAGAGCCATAGGATAACTTTTGCGGAGGGTTTCCTTTGACTTTTTGTGCCCTGGTTTCTGCCGCAGCCGGTTTACCGATTTCAGTACCGCACTATAATAATCGCCGTTTTCATAGGCTTTTTTACCTGAACTGCAGCTGTCCAGTACCAGCAGCAAAGCAAGCAGGAGTAAAGGTAGATATTTAGATTTCATAGTCAGAGCTTTGGTCTTATTCCACCAAATGCATAAATAATGCCGGAAGGCCTGATGGTTGCTTATTCCGGATCCAATATTTTATAAATATCTGAAAAATAAGAAGAAAAACTTCTGTTAATTTTTGCCCGGATATTACTTTGCCGGATTCAGGGAGGAAGAAGAGAAAATATGAGGTGGCATCGGTTAGCTTCCGCTATGTATAAGCCGAACAGGAGTAATTTTCCTTCATGAAAAAAAGGCCACCTGTTCAGGAAGCCTCTTCATAGTCTGTTTCTTAAATATCCGGTAGTTAATTTACATTTGCGGCATTTTGCCTCTTGTATCTGTCGCTCCCCTCATCGAGAAATTTAACAAAATTGCTTACCTCAAGATCGTACGCCTTAGGTTGGGTGAGGAGTTCTTCATCCGGGCTAACCAGCGTATAATAAGGCTGTGCATTTTCATTTAAGCGCTGAATCATAAAGTCCAGGTTTTGCTTACCTATTGATTTCTTTATTTTATTGTCATAGGCCGATATGTACCAATCTTCTTCGGGAAGCTCTTTTTTCTCGTCCACATAAAGAGCCACTACTACATAATCTTCTTTCAGTCGCCGGAGCACATCAGGATCGCTCCACACATTGGCCTCCATTTCGCGGCAGTTTACGCAGCCATGGCCGGTAAAGTCAATAAAAAGCGGTTTGTTCTGTTCCCTGGCGCAGGCAAGGGCCTGCTCATAATCGAAATAGCCAGATAAACCGTGAGGCAGGTGCAGTCTGTCGGCATATTTTGGCTCTTCGCACACAGCAGGCAACTCCGTTTGGTCTTCTCCCTTTAAAATAGCCACCAGATTAAAATCATGGGTAGCCATAGGAGGAAGGTAACCAGCCAGTGCTTTGAGGGGAGCACCAACAAGGCCGGGAATAAGGTAAGCAACAAAACTGAAGGTAAGGATTGCCAGGATAAGCCGGGGTACTGAGGTGTAGGTAAGGGGGCTGTCGTGCGGAAGGCGGAGTTTGCCCAACAGGTAAAAGCCCATAAGTGTAAAGATAATGATCCACAGGGCCAGGTAAACCTCCCTGTCCAGGATGCCCCAGTGATACACCTGGTCGGCAATGCTCAGAAATTTCAAGGCAAGTGCCAGCTCTATAAAGCCTAAAACCACTTTTACTGAATTGAGCCAGCCACCACTTTTTGGCAGGGAATTGAGCCAGCCAGGGAATATGGCAAATAGCGTAAAAGGAATAGCAAAAGCAGTCGAAAAACCCAGCATGCCAATTACAGGGCGCAATGTTTCTCCACCCGCGGCACCTATAAGAATAGTGCCCACAATAGGGCCTGTGCAACTAAAGCCTACCAGTACTAAAGTAAAAGCCATAAAAAAAATGCCTATAAGGCCACTTTTATCTGCTTTTTTATCGATGCTGTTTACAACGCCACTGGGCAGGGTAATTTCGAAGAGGCCAAAAAAGGCAAGTGCAAAAAGGAGAAAAACGGCAAAGAAGAACAGATTAGGGATCCAGTGGGTACTTAACCAGTTGGCAAATTCGGCTCCAAAAATAAGGGCAAACACAGTGCCTATGAGGGTGTAGATGCCAATAATGGAGGCGCCGTAAATACTGGCATTGGCAATTCCTTTCGCCCTGGTGGTGCTGGTTTTGGTGAAATAGGTAACCGTCATGGGAATCATGGGGAACACACAGGGGGTGAGGAGGGCTGCCAGGCCTGCGCCAAAGGAAACGAGGAAGAAAGAAAGAAGCGCTGTTGCGCTGTTATCTTCCTCAGGTTTGCCGGCAGAAAAAGGGTTTTTAAATGGTTTCAGGTCTTTTACAGGAATGCCTCCTTCTGATTTGTCTGCTCCGGTGCCGGTGGTTTTCTGTGAGGCTGCAGGTGCTGTGCTTGCCGGAGTATTTCCTCCGGTTGATGAGGTATCTTCTTCTGTTGCTGCAAGCTGGCTGGTGCCTGGCGCCGGTTCACCAGGGTCAGATGATCCCTGCCCGCCAGTGGCGCCTGGTTTTTTGTCTTCTTCTTTTTTTGCAGGGCTATCTGTTTCCTTTGGGGACTTATTTGTATTACCGCTGGTTTTTACCTCCAGGTTTTGCGCATTGAAGGTAAAATCAGTATCAAAGGGTATACACTGCCCGCTCACATCGGAACATATCTGGTACTCAATGGTGCCGCTTATCTGAGGGTTTGCCTGCAGGATGCGTACCTTTTGCCTGAATTCGGCGGTTCCTGTAAAATAGGTGTATTCCCCTTCCCACAGCTCATCGTATTTTTTCTTCGGGTTTACCGGTTTAATGCCCCCGGCTAATTCATACGATGGGTTTGTGTTAAAGCTGAATTCCGTTAACATGGGACCCAGGTCGGGATCGAAATCGCTTGAGTACAGATACCAGTCAGCAGGAATTTTTGCTTTAAAGATCAGCTCCACCTCATCGCCCTGCTGCACCTCTTTCTTACTGAAAGAATAGCTCCAGTCAGGCGGTGCCTGTAGCTGAGCAATGGCTGGTAACTGTAATATAATAAAGGCCAGAGCCAGTAAGTAGTTTTTCATTATCGGGTTTCCTTAAATGGAACATCAGGACTGCAAATTAAGTAAGCCTGATGAGATTAAAAACAGCTATCTTCATTGAGGATAAAGAACAATAAAGACTTTCCGGAATGCGGCATCTGTTTAAAAACAACAACGGCTGTTGATTTACAATATTTCTGTAACAGATGATTATTGTAAATCAACAGCCGTATAGTTTTTTGCCAGCAGGCCTCTGGCCGGCTGGCATATTTGCCTTACTGGATTTCTGCCGGATAAAACAGCCAGCTTATTTCAGATGCCTCTTATACCAGGCGGCAGCCAATTCTGCCACTTTCTCCATGGTGCCCGGTTCTTCAAAAAGGTGCCCGGCCCCGGGGATTATTTCGAGCTGCTTTTGGGTGTTAAGCAGCCGGTAAGCCTGTTTATTCAGCTGAATCACATGATCATCTTCACCACCTATAATAAAGAGGCTGGCGGCAGAAACCTGCGGCAGTTCATCTCCGGCCAGATCAGGGCGCCCGCCACGCGATACCACTGCTTTTACCCTGTCTCCTTTACGTGCGGCGGCTTTTAATGCCGATGCTGCACCGGTACTGGCACCAAAGAATCCTGTGGGGAGTCCATAAGTTTCGTTCTGTTGGCTTGTCCACAGATATGCTTTTTCAAGCCTTTGCGTAAGCAGTTCAATATTAAAACGGTTGGCCTTGTCTTTGTCTTCCTCTTCAGTTAAGAGGTCGAAGAGCAGGGTGGCCATTTTTTGCTCATGCAATTTGCGGGCAACAAAAATATTGCGCATGCTATGCCTGCTGCTGCCACTTCCGTGCGAGAAAATGACAAGGCCCTGCGCATCTTCCGGAATAATAAGTTCACCATCCAGGTGAACTCCATTACCGGCAGGAATACTTATTTCTTCTTTAACAGCCAGCATAATTTAAGTGATTTAAGTGTTGCAAAAGGGGCATTTCAGTTATTGCCCTATGATTTCAGGTCCCTTGAATTTACCTCCCGGTCTTTGTCTTTAAAAGAGGTTCCTTTTGCTTCCGGCCCTCTGAGCCTTTCTGCTCTTGCACTGGTTTCCCTGGTGTTGCTGTCCTGGTATCTGTTGCCATGGAGTTTATCCATTACTTCTTCGTCCGTTACCTGCTCAAAGCTTTCATAAAACTGGCTTACTGAGCGGAAATCTTCAGGAGTGGTAAGGCAAATTACTTCATCAGCCTGCTCTTCTATTTTCTGCAGTGCCTTAGGTGATGACACTGGTGTGGCAACTATTATTCTCTTTGGTTTGTCGCGCCTTACCAGGTCAATAATGGAAAGTAATGTCTGGCCTGTTGCCACTCCATCGTCAGTAATAACCACAACCTTATCTGTAATTATAGCCGGAGTTTTATCGTCCAGGTACTTATGGTACTGGTTCTGTAGTTCTGTTCTTATTCGGGCGACTTCGGTTTCCAGATAGTCCCGGGGAACATCCACATCGTGGTTAAAAATATATCCTGTTAAGCTTACTGCCCCTATGGCATATTCTTTATTTGTTGGATGTCCGATTTTCTTTGACATGGCAATATCTAACGGCCAGTCGAGCTTTTGAGCAATTTCAAATCCTACCGGCACCCCTCCACGTGGAACGGCCAGTACAACACCATCTTCATTGCTGAATTTTTGTAATTTATCTGCCAGCTGATTCGCTGCTTCTGTTCTGTTCTTTAACATATATCCTCCTTTTTGTTCAGATTAAAAAAATAACACATTTGGTTGCCGGAGAGTAGCTATTCTTCTGATTATTAACTGTTTATTATTTTTCTACGGGCTGTAAATGAATAAGTTGAAGAGAGGAAGGGGTAATCGCGGGGTAGTGGGCATGAATATAAAAAGAAACTCCTGCTGTCCCTGATTAAAACAGGCAGCAGGAGTTTAACAATTTTGCTTAAGTTATATTTTAGTGCTGGGTGAGCGGAAGGTTGAGAAGGGCCTCATCAATAGGAATGTTCCCGTTTACCAGCTCAAACACTTTATTTTCTGTGTGTTTTACATCAAGACAGGCAGCAAGGGCCTGGGCTACATCATCCCTGGAGATGCTGCCATTTTCTTTTTGTTCTTTTTCCAGTTTTTCACGCGCAATAATTTTTCCGGTGCCGGTATCGTCTGTTAATGCACCGGGGCGGAGAATTGTATAGGCGAGGCCACTGAATTTCAGCTCTTTGTCAGCTTCATGCTTGGCCTTCAGGTAAGTTTTCATTTCTTCCGGTCCCTGGTTAGGGTCATCGGCACCTATAGAACTTACCATTATAAATTTTGAGACCTTATGCTCATAAGCACTGTCTACAAGTTTTATGGCGCCTTTCTGGTCTACAGCCACTGTTTTATCGGGTCCTGTTTTTCCTCCGGATCCTGCGCAAAAATAAACCACATCAATGCCTTCCAGCGGAAAATCTTTATCCTTTTCCAGGTCTGCCACTACAGGTTCGGCTCCCAGGTTCTTAATTTCATCAGACTGGGCATTATCGCGGATCATCGCTTTAACTGTATGTCCTTTTTTTGCTAATATCTTTACCAGTTTTTGCCCTACATTTCCGTGAGCACCGGCTACAAAAATTTTCATTATATCAAAATTTAGGTTAAAAAGTTCATTTTCATGTAGTTATGAGTACGAAATAAGGCGGCTATAGTTTTAGGTTATATGATAAACCTTATGACTTATTACAGCACTGAAAAAGCAGAGTAGCAGAAGTATATGAACAATCTGGTGCCGGCTTTTTACAAAGCCCGGGCAGTACATTTTTTTAAGCGAAATGTGGATGCTTAGCAATTATCAGGCTTCAGGGCCTCAATTAATGGCCATTTTTTGCTTTTTAAAGTTTTCAGGGATAGTGAAGAGCTTCTTGTCCACCTCTTCTTCACTGATGGATTCAATTGTACTGGTGCTGACAGGCTCCTGCTGAGCATTATAAGTAATGCTTTTTACAGGGATCCCCTCCTTGTAGTCAGGCATTCCCTGGCCGAAAAAACCTAAATTCATGGAAGCCATATTTTTGGTCATTCCCTGCATATACTCCTTCATCAGGTCAAAAAGACTGCCCATTGCCTTAAAATCTTCAGGGTTCTGCCCCAGTTCATTGAAGCTGGCAATGTAAATTTCACTTTGTTTCTTTCCATCCGCAGTTCCCACATACTTATTGGCTTTCCACTCTTTTACCTGCACCCCTTTTTCTTCCAGTGTGTATTCCGCATCTTTCTGCTCTCCTCCAAAAGCCGCTCCCATTTTCTCCTTTATCATTGCCCGTTGGCTTTCAGGCAGCAATTTCAGCTGTTGGTTCAGGTTCGCCATTTGCTGCTGCATCATAGAGCTCAGGGCTTCCAGGTCCTCACGGGTAATTTCGGTATACTCCTTCTTTTCAGAGTTAATTACAAAAAAAGTTTCCTTGCCCGCATCGAAAAGAACCGTTTGCTGCTTTTTACTTCCTGTTTCCACCACCATTTTATCATCCTTCAGATAGGCTTTAGAGGAGGTGGATTTTCCTTTACTATCCAGTGTGGTACTGGTAATTACAAGCGCTTCAGTTTGTGCATAAGTGGCTGTGGCGGCTGTTCCTGACAGGAGAAAAGCCCACAGCATGTGTAAAAAAAGAGTAGTTTTCATAGGTTGAAAAATTACTGATGTTTGTTAATGAATGTACAGTTATTTGTCTGATTAGTCAATTTAAGAGTATTAAATACATTAGCAGGTTTTGTTGTTCACCACCTGCCACACCACCACGCCAATGCTTACCGATATATTCAGCGAGTGCTTTGTGCCGTATTGCGGAATTTCCAGGCAACCATCTGCAAGCTCCATTACCTTGTCATCTACCCCAAAAACTTCGTTGCCGAATACCAGAGCATATTTTTGATCCTGTTCAGGCTTGAATTGGTTGAGCATGGTACTGCCCTCTGCCTGTTCGACTGCCAGTACCTTGTAACCTTCTTCCTGCAGCTTTTTGCATAGTTTTGCCGTGTCGGTGGCGTGTTCCCAGGCAACGGCATTTTCTGCACCAAGAGCAGTTTTTTGTATTTCGCGGTGTGGCGGGGTGGCGGTAATGCCACAGAGGTAGACCTTTTCCAGCGCAAAGGCATCGGCGGTGCGGAAGGCTGAGCCTACATTGTTCATGCTCCGGACATTATCCAGTACCAGTGCCACCGGGTTCTTAGGGGCCTCTTTATATTCTTCTATACTCAGGCGATTCAGTTCTTCAAGCTTTAGTTTCTTCATAATCCGGTTCTGCTATCCATCTGTAATTGAGTCGTAAAAATACTATATTTGTTTTCTTAAAGAAACGGATAATCAGTAACTGATCCCATTCAACTATAAGTCTCAATACCCACTACTCACTACTCAATACTCCAAATGGCAAAAAAGGCAGCGAAAGAAAGCAGTGAAACCCCTTTGATGAAACAATATAATGCTATAAAGGCAAAGTATCCGGGTGCATTGCTCCTGTTCCGGGTGGGCGATTTCTATGAAACTTTCGGCGAAGATGCAGTTAAGGCAAGTAAAGTGCTGGATATTGTGCTGACCAAAAGAGCCAATGGCTCTGCCTCTCACATTGAGCTGGCGGGCTTTCCGCACCACAGCATGGATTCTTATCTGCCGCGCCTGGTGCGTGCCGGCTACAGGGTTGCCATCTGCGACCAGCTCGAAGATCCTAAGAGTGTAAAAGGAATTGTGAAAAGAGGGGTGACAGAGCTGGTGACTCCCGGCCTGAGCTTTAATGATAATGTGCTGGAGCGCAGCCGCAACAATTATCTGGCATCCCTGCACTTTGCAAAAGACAAAATGGGCATTGCCTTCCTGGATATTTCTACCGGGGAGTTTCTTACTTCCTGCGGAAGCATGGAGTATGTAGACAAACTGCTGCAGAGCTTCCGCCCTTCGGAGGTTATTTACAGCAAAGGCTGCCGGAAAGAGTTTAACGAGCAGTTCCAGAACGATTTTAATACCTATACTCCTGAAGACTGGGTTTTTCAGTACGATTACGCATATGAATGCCTCACGAAGCATTTTGGCACCAATTCCCTTAAAGGATTTGGCATTGAGGACCTTACGGAAGGAATAGTGGCTGCCGGAGCAGTACTGCATTATCTGCAGGAAACAGAGCACCACGACATGAAGCATATTGCCCATGTTTCGCGCATTGAAGAGGAGCATTATGTGTGGCTCGATAAATTTACCATTCGTAACCTGGAGCTGATATACCCTCAGCTGCAGGATGGTATTCCGCTGATACAGGTGCTCGACCAGACGGTTACGCCCATGGGTTCGCGCATGCTGAAAAAATGGATGGTGCTTCCGCTGAAAAATCTCGTAGCCATACGGGAGCGGCTCGATGTGGTGGAGGCTTTTACCCGTAAAAAAGAACTGCTGCAGGAGCTTATCCAGACGCTGCGGCAGATAGGCGACGTGGAGCGGATGATCTCTAAAGTAGCGGTAGGACGAATTAACCCGCGGGAGATGGTGCAGCTGAAAAGAGCACTGAAAAATACCCTGCCTATAAAAGAGCTGCTGGAAAAGAGCGAAATTCAGCCGCTCGAAAAGCTGGGCGGGCAGCTGAATCCCTGCACCTTCCTGCTGGAGAAAATAGAAAAGGAATTGCGGGACGATGTGCCGATTGTATCTAACCAGGGAGGTATTTTCAGGGATGGTGTGGACTCAGCGCTGGATGAGCTACGCAAGATTGCCTATAGTGGCAAAGATTACCTGCTGCAAATCCAGAAACGTGAGGTGGAGCGCACAGGCATCAGCTCTTTAAAAATTGCCTATAATAAGGTTTTCGGCTACTACCTGGAGGTTACTAACTCCCATAAAGATAAAGTACCCGGAGACTGGATAAGGAAACAGACCCTGGTAAATGCCGAGCGCTATATAACCGAAGAACTGAAGGTCTACGAGGAAAAAATTATTAATGCCGAGTCGGAGATCAATGGCATAGAGCAGCGGCTGTTCATGGAACTGATACAGGCGGCATCGGAATTTACCACCCATATCCAACAGAACGCACGGGCGCTGGCTACCGCCGACTGCCTGAGCAGCTTTGCCTTTACCGCCATGAAGAATAAATATGTGCGGCCGGAGGTAAACGATGGTTATGTAATTGACATTGAAGAAGGGCGGCACCCTGTTATTGAACGGCAGCTGCCGGCAGGGGAGCAATATGTACCTAATAATGTGTACCTCGATAACCAGGAGCAGCAGATCATGATCATTACCGGCCCGAATATGGCTGGTAAATCGGCCCTTTTGCGACAAACAGCCCTTATTACCCTCATGGCCCAGATGGGCAGCTTTGTGCCGGCAAAAAGGGCAGATCTTGGCCTTATAGATAAAGTATTTACCCGCGTAGGGGCATCGGATAATCTTTCAAGGGGCGAATCGACCTTTATGGTTGAAATGATTGAAACAGCTTCTATTCTTAACAACCTCAGCGACCGCAGTCTGGTGCTGATGGATGAGATTGGCCGGGGTACAAGTACCTATGATGGTATATCCATAGCCTGGAGTATTGTAGAGTACTTGCATAATCATGAAAAGAGCAGGGCAAAAACGCTATTTGCCACCCACTACCATGAACTGAACCAGTTGAGCGAAGATTTCAGCCGGATCAAAAACTTTAATGTGTCGGTAAAGGAAGTGGGCGACAAGGTAATTTTTATGCGGAAGCTGAAAGAAGGCGGGAGCGAGCATAGTTTCGGGATACATGTAGCGCAAATGGCGGGTATGCCCAATAAGGTGGTAATAAGGGCAAATGAAATCATGCACCACCTTGAAAAAGATAAAATAAAGGACGGTAACAGAAAGAAATTGCAGGAGGTGCCTAAAAATACGTATCAGCTGAGCCTGTTTGAGGCCGACCCCCGCTTTAAGGAAGTGGAAAAATTAATTCAGGAAACAGACATTAATATTATCTCTCCGGTGGAAGCACTGCTGAAACTCAATGAGATAAAGAAAATGCTGGAGCCTGCAGAAAAAAAATAGAAAAAAACAGAAAAAAAATTAATCGGAGGTATTGCACTTTTAAATCTATGTGCTACCTTTGTACTCCAATCGAACGACAAGCGGTTGAAAATAATGCGAAAGTAGCTCAGCTGGTAGAGCGCAACCTTGCCAAGGTTGAGGTCGCGAGTTCGAACCTCGTCTTTCGCTCCAGTAAAGCATCCTTAACGGATGCTTTTTACTTAGAAAAAAGTCTCCCTGAGACAAAGGCCGGAGGAAAAGATTCCGGTTAAAAAGGCAAGTAACTAACGCAGGTTAGTGAAGCCGGGATGGTGGAACTGGTAGACACGCAAGACTTAAAATCTTGTGTCCGCAAGGACGTGCGGGTTCAAGTCCCGCTCCTGGTACGTGTAAAGAAAACCCTGATAACGTGAAGTTGTCAGGGTTTTTTGTTTTATGAGGTGGATAAAATGAAGAGGTCGGGATTGGGTGACGTTTCTGAATTGTTAAAGCTTCTGAGATCCCTGACCGAATTCATGTCGGCTGCGTGCGTAAGTTCCGCTGACAGTTGTTTTTCTTAATAATGGTGGCCTTTGCCATTCCTTTTTAGTGTTCAGGAATGATGGTTTGCGCTATTCTTAAGTCTTGAAGGCCGGGGGAAAAGGCAGGTAAAAAAAAAGGTGGTGTAGAAAACAGGCTTCTACACCACCTTTAATTCTTATTGATGTCCGGGACCGTTATTCCATATTAAGGAATAATTCGCAGGCAGGATTTCTATTTCTTCAGTAATCCTTTTTTTAATCTCCGTGTTGAATGTTGCCGTAGCTTTTCTTGCCGTTGAGGAGGTGCTTTTGTCATAAGGGTGGAGAACATAACGGTTGCTTTCACCATCTTCACTCTCCAAAATTATAAGCTCACTGCTGCTGAGTTTTATAATCTCCACTTCATCATCTCCATCGCATATAGCGGAGCCCTCCCATGAATAGCAGATCTTTGTTTGTGCTTCGTCTTTCCAGATCCATTGGGCTAATCCTCCCTTGTTTTTATCTTCGGGTTAGGATACTCCATAAAACAGGTGCCGGCTTCAGAGAAAAGTACAGTCATTTCGTATTCAGTGCCTGCAACGCTCTCCGCATTAAATTCAACTAATTTCCATGACCTGGAAACCAGTTCCGTTCTTGTGGAAGCTGGTATTTATATTTGTTTGATGGCAGTTATAGTAGTTGGTGAATCCGGGGCCGTGTCAAGTGTGATTGTATAAGTGATTGAGTTTTCTTTAATATTGGTGGCTGTTATTGTTCCGAAATTTGAAAGAACAATGGTATTATTGTTAGTAATCTCATAGGTGCCGGAAAAGACAGCCTCATCGCTTGTTCCAGTGACTGGCATTACAATGTTGTAGTTGCCGTTTTTGTTGAGTTCCACTGAAAAAAATTCTCCGGTTTCTTCGATCAGCCATTTTCCGCTGATAAGTTCTGCGTTAATTGGATTCTCCGCCTGGTTTTCATCCGGAGCTTCTTCCACAGGTGTTTCATCCGGAGTTTCTTCCACAGGTGTTTCATCCGGAGTTTCTTCTGCTGGTGTTTCTTCTGCTGGTGTTTCTTCTACCGGAGTTTCTTCCGATGGTGTTTCTTCTGCTGGAGTCTCTTCTGCAGGAGTTTCTTCCGCGGGAGTTTCTTCTTTTGTTGTGTCTTCCTCCGGGGTCTTTTCAACTACTGTGGTTCCGGCAGGAGTGGGCTCATTCTTTTCACAGGCAAAAACCATCATAAGAATAAGGAGTGCTGCTAAGATTTGTTTTAGGTTCTTCATTTTAAATATTTACCGTTAAATTTTGTTTATTCTTATTTTTCTTCTCAAAACTATAAAATAAAATGTAAAAAATTTAATTCTATTGTGATAAATATTCTTATAAATATCTAAGATATTGAAACAGAGGGGTTTTTGCATCTGATTCTGTCACTCTATCAGTGTGGTTACTGCGTGCAATACAAGTCGGGAAGGAAAATTATCCGGCAGAATGACTGATTATGGATAATGTTTTTCAGGGGCGGAGGTATGCAAATTCTGAATATATTTATGAAAGAAAAGGCTTCTTTCTGTTAAGTGCGGGTTTTATTATAGAGCAGGGGCTGGAATAACATTTCTTTGTAATACCGGGGGATATTAATTACGAATGGCTTACTTTTTCCCGGGTATTTCTGTCATCCACTGCTTTGCATCTTCAACTTCTTTAAAATACTGGATTTCCACTTCGCTGACAGCGCCTTGTGTAAAGTTTTTAACTGACATTTGGGGGAAAACATTATCAGGAAGTATAAAAGCTACGTAAAGCAATCCGTTTTCAATAAGCAGGGGCATGGAATAAGCGTTAGTCCAGTCAGTATCTTCCTTTTTTACAATTCCGAAATTTTTTGTGTTGCTAAGGATTTTGTTGAGCTTGTTTTTTTTAAACAGATCCACAGTCTGAAAAATAGCTTCCCTGTATTTTTCAGTAGATGCAAAGCCTCTCCAATGTTGAATAAGGCATTGGAGGTTTTCATCCAGTTCAATGACGACATTTGAGTTTTCAAAAACTTTCATTGGCGGAGTTGGTGTGGTTCTGTTACAGGTGCACCATTCAGAGTTCAGATGTAGTCTGGCATCTAAAACAGAAGGAGGTGCAGATATTTAACTCAATGGTTAAACAATTGTTATCTTTTGAAGGCAGGAATGTGGCGAAAGCAATAAGTAGTAATGAAGTTAAGACAATATCAGGCCGCTCAGGTTGCGGTAAAAGTCAATAGCATCTTCTGCTGTTCTTAGCTTGAAATCGAAGAAGCTGCTGCCCACGCTTATTTCCACTTCCGGAGAAAAAACAGACAGACTGCTTTTGGCAAGACTTACGCTTTCTATTTTGGAGTAAGGAATGGTTACAATGCTTCGCTGATTGCTTCCTACAGTTTTGTCAATAAGAAGTACCCGCTTGCTGGTAAGGATAAGGTAGTCTTCCGTCAGGAGGTAAATGTTTTTAATATCTTCCTGAGGCAGTAATAATATTTCGGCTTCTTCCTTTGCTTTTGCCAGAATCTTAAGGGTCTTTTCTTCTTTGCTTTCGAAAAATCTCATGGGAGGCTTCTTTTTCTTCTTATTGTTAATGAACACAAAATTAATGTATTTTTGCTTTTTACCTTCTTTAGTTTGCATTCATTTAAAGTATTTCTGAATATTATTGTACAAATAGTTTTGGAATGAAAGATATTTTGGTTCTGGTAATGTGTGTTTTTGGTTTTTTGCCTGTGGTGAAAGCGCAAACCGGGCTTGGGGCAAGAGGTGGAGCTACCTTTTCGGAGGTTTGGCTTACCCCTGGAGTGCCCCAGGGGCTGGCGCAGGGAATGGATATAGGTATTGTGGGGAGATTCATGAATAACCATAACCTGGGGCTTCAGGTAGAGGCAAATGTAAGCAGGCAGGGCTGGTTGTTCTTTCCTGAAACAGGAGCCAGACATGAGCGGGAATTTACGTCGGTGCAGGTGCCTGTGCTTACATATTTGCAGCTGGGAAGGGGAACGCTGCGTTTTGCGGTGCAGGCCGGGGTGTTTGGAGGATATGTGCTGGAAGGGCGCGATCTTTTAACGCCCGCTGTGCCGCTTAGTGCAGGGCCTGTTGCTTACAGGGAGCAGAACCAGCTGCCCTGGCAATATGGGGTAATGGGTGCTGCAGGACCGGCTCTGTCTTTTCCTTTTGGCATAATACATTTTGAAGCCCGGTTTGTACAGCACCTCAGCGATATACTGGAGGCAGATTTTAATGAGGATAATTATTTCCGCTCATCGCGCCTGCGGACTATAACCTTTGGTATGCAATGGGTGTATATGTTTGGAGGCAGACGCGAAAAGTAAGAATATACCGTTAGCTAAAGAAGTATAATCAAAATTAAGTAAGAAAAATTTCCTACAGGAAGTAATAGATATGGAAGAGCCAGTTACAGATAACGATCGTAAGCAGGATCATCAGAAAAAAATTCAGCAGGTATTTAATGAAGTGGGTAAAGTGGTGGTGGGCCAGCAATATATGGTAAACCGCTTGCTTGTAGGTCTTTTTACAAATGGACATATCCTGCTGGAAGGGGTTCCCGGTCTGGCAAAAACGCTTACAGTAAATACTCTGTCACGGGTATTGCACCTTGGTTTTCGCCGGATTCAGTTTACGCCTGACCTGCTGCCTGCCGACCTGATTGGTACCATGATATATAATCAGCAGAATTATGAGTTTGAGGTAAAGAAGGGGCCTATTTTTTCGAATATTATATTAGCTGATGAGGTAAACCGCTCACCTGCAAAGGTGCAAAGTGCGCTACTGGAAGCAATGCAGGAAAAGCAGGTAACTATTGGCGAAACCACTTTTCCGCTTGACCGGCCTTTTCTGGTGCTTGCCACGCAAAACCCGGTTGACCAGGAAGGAACTTACCCGCTGCCGGAAGCCCAGGTCGACCGCTTTATGATGAAGGTATATGTGGATTATCCTACAAAAGCAGAAGAGCTTGAGGTAATGCGGAGAATGGCCAGCTCTAACTATGATGCAACGGTAAATGCGCTGCTCACGAAGGAAGATATCCATCAGATACGCCAGGAAATAAATTCAGTTAAGATTAGTGAATCGCTGGAGAAATATATTATTGAGCTTGTTTTTGCCACCCGCCAGCCTAAAGATTATGGTTTGAAGGACGAGGCCAGGTTTATTGAGTTTGGGGCTTCTCCCAGGGCCAGCATTAATATGCATATGGCTGCAAAGGCAATTGCTTACTTCGATCAGCGCGATTATGTATTGCCTGAAGATGTTAAGGAAGTAGCTGAAGATGTGTTAAACCACAGAATTATCCTGAATTACGAAGCTGAGGCTGAAGGGGTTGGTACTAAGGATATTATCAGGAACATTCTGAATAAAATTCCAATCAATACCATTTAAGCAGGAAATGTTCTGCGGAAATACAATGAATTTTGCCTGCTTTACAGGCTGACAGGTGCTGTCAGGAGTGGAGCCTTCCCTGCGGTTTTATTTAAAACCACAGGGAAGAGGGTGCAGTTTTGTTTTTCCGGCGTATTTTAAGCTTTACTAAACAAAGACTGCAGGGGGTGTAAAAAACCAGCCACACAGCTACGGAAGTTTCAGCAGAGACTGAATAAATCCTGAACAAAAGAAGTAGATAGACTGTATCTTTTAAAAAGGTACATCAGGTAAAAATCTTAATTTTTAATCCTTCATTGTGGGAATTCCTGATTTTTTGCATTTTTTAAATAAAAAACTTTAATAATATTTTAAAATAAATAACAGGATTATCTTAAATTTGCTGAACAGAGTAATCAGGCCTTAATACTATGGTTAATGTTTATAAAAACATAAGAGAAAGAAAGGGCCTTAAGAGAATTTCATACATGAGAATATATACATTGCTGCTGCTTGTCTTTTTGCTTCTTTCAGGGCAGCTGGCACTGGCAGATGATTACAATAATATAGCTATTTCAGGTAAAGTGCATAATCCATCTGCTAAAGAGATAAGGGTTGTGCTCTATAGTTATGTGCCGGGCGAACTTCCTCTTTCCTCCTCTGCTGTACTTGAACAGACTAATGAATTTCATTTTGTTTCTTATGTACGGGAGCCCGTTTTCGGGGAGCTTTTTTATGGGAAGGAAAAAATTCCTTTGTACATAGAGCCGGGCTATAATATCAGAATTACATTTGACTCCGAAAAATTTCAGGAAAGCATACAAATTTCAGGAGTCGGGGCGCAAAACAATTCTTTTCTGGTTGCAAGGGCTTTCAGGTTTGGAACAGAGCAGAACGAACTGAGAGAGAAAATAAAGAAATACGATGCCGCGGAGTTTGCAGCCTGGGCTGCCGGAAAAAGAAAATCTCAGCTGGAATTACTGAATGCCCGGCAGTCGGAGTTAAGCACAGCTTTTGTAAATCTGCAGCAGGCCGACATTGAATATACCCGGGCAAATGAGCTGTTTGCCTTTTACCGCTTCAGGGAAGAAAACAGGAAAAAGAATAGTGCTGCTAATGCTGAGCCTGATTTTGTTGATGAAGTAAAGCTTCATAATTACGATGTAATTGTCCTGAAGAGTTATCAGGAGTTTCTGGAAAATTACCTTCAGTATAATTACAGCCTGATGAAGCAGAGCCTGCCTGAGGAAAGCAGCCAGTATTATACAAATATGTACAGGGTAGCTAAAAGCAGCCTTCGCTCTTTGCCTATGTACCATATGCAGGCAGTGTACCTTACCAAAGCACTTAATTACCTGGGGGTTGATTATGTAAAGGATGAATACATAGAGTTTGCCAATGAATGCCCGAACCAGGCGTACAAAAATATCCTGCACCAGATGGTGAAGGCGCAGACGGTTACTCCCAAAAAACCTGAAGTAATATTTACAGATAAGAAAGGCCGGACAGTTCCATTAAAAGAGCTCGCAGGAAATATTGTGCTTCTTCGTTTTACAAATCATGTGAGTGATTCAGCAATCCAGCTTATTCGTAAGCATGATAAGCTGCTGAAGGAAAGGCTGGTCTCATATAAGGATGTTAAATTCCTGGAGCTCCCTATGGACTACAACCAGGAAGCTTATACAAAAATGGTTTATGCTGATGCCACCGAATATCTTAAAAGCATCATGAACCGGCCTAAGCCGGGGCAGGAAAAGTCTGAAACACCATCATTTTCCTATATATTACTCAACCGCGACGGGCTTGTGGTAAGCAACAGCCTGGATGACCCCGGGAATGAACTGGCTATGGAGAAAATAGATGCGCTCCTCCGTCAGGAGAAGCGCAATGCACAGCTTGAGATTGAATAGTAAATTTAATTTCTTAAACAGGCATCCGGTATCCTTTACCTTACCTTAAGCCTGATATCCCGGGTTAGTGCGCCTCAAGCCAGTTGTTTCCTGTGCCAATGCCTATTTCCATAGGAATATCCAGCTCTAATGCGTGAGCCATAAAATACTCTACCTGTTTTTTCATCAATTCCAGTTCTTCGAGGTGAACATCAAAAACAAGTTCGTCATGCACCTGTAAGATCATTTTGCTGCGTAATTTCTCCTTTTTCATCCAGTCATGGATCCGTACCATGGCCAGTTTAATCATATCGGCGGCGCTTCCCTGTATGGGGGCGTTAATGGCATTCCGCTCAGCATAGCCCCGTATGGTGGCATTACGCGAATTAATATCGCGCAGGTATCTCCGGCGTCCCAGAATGGTTTCCACATATTCTTTCTCCCGTGCCTGGCTGATGCAGCGTTCCATGTATTCCTGCACTCCCGGAAATTCCTGGAAATAAGCTTCAATAATTTCGCTTGCTTCTTTCCTTGGAATGCTCAGCCGTTCAGACAAGCCAAAAGCAGAGATGCCATAAATAATACCAAAGTTGGCTGTTTTGGCTTTTCTGCGCATTTCGCTGTCCACTTCCTCCAGGGGCACCTTAAATATTTTAGCCGCTGTGGTGGCATGGATGTCGCGACCTGCCCGGAAAGCCTCAATCATGCTTTCGTCTTTTGCAAATACGGCCATTATGCGGAGTTCAATCTGCGAATAATCTGCTGCCATTAAGGTAAATTCCTCACTGCGGGGCACAAAAGCCTTTCGGATTTCTCTGCCTTTTTCGGTGCGGATTGGTATGTTCTGCAGGTTTGGGTTTGTGGAGCTAAGCCTTCCGGTTGCAGTCACGGCCTGGTTGAAGGAGGTATGGAGGCGGCCGTCGAGCGGGCTTATGAGCAGGGGTAAGGCATCTACATAAGTGGAGCGTAATTTTGATAGTTCACGATAAGTAAGAATATCGTTGGCGACCTCATGTTTTACAGCAAGCTTTGATAGAATGTCTTCTCCTGTAGCGTACTGCCCTGTCTTTGTCTTTTTCGGCTTTTCAATCAGTTTCAGTTTGTCGAAAAGGATTTCCCCTAATTGTTTAGGAGAGCCTATATTGAAGGTTTCGCCCGCTGTTTCATATATTTTCTGTTCAATGGCCTTAACGTCTTCTTCCAGGCTTGTGGAGAGCTCCTTAAGAGCATTGGTGTCAACGGTAATCCCGTTAAATTCCATTTCGGCCAGTACTTTTACCAGCGGAACCTCCACTTCATCGAACAGCTTCCTGAGCTGGTGTTTTTGTAGTTCCTCTTCCAGCTTTTCTTTTAGCTGCAGGGTAATATCGGCATCTTCGCAGGCATAAGGAGCTACCTGTTCCACTGGTACCTCGCGCATGTTCAGCTGGTTTTTACCTTTGGAGCCAATCAGCTCTGTAATGGAAACCGGTTTGTAGTTCAGGTAAGTTTCGGCCAGCAGGTCCATGCCATGGCGCATGTCCGGCTCAATCAGGTAATGCGCCAGCATGGTATCAAAAAGATTGCCTCCGGTTTCAATGCCATACTTTTTCAGTACAAGGATGTCGTATTTCAGGTTCTGTCCTATTTTTACGATGTCCTCAGCTTCCAGTACCTCCCTGAAATCTTCCACTACTGTGGTGGCTTCTTCCTTGTCTTCCGGAACAGGCACGTAATAAGCTTCGCCGGGGTGATAGGAGAAGGAAAGGCCCACCAGCTTTGCTTCGACTGCATCTATATTATTGGTTTCTGTATCGAAGCAAAACGATTTACGGGCTTTCAGGTATTTAAGCAGCTCCTGCCGCAATGCAGGTGTGTCAATGGTGTGGTAATGGTGCACCACTGTTTCAATGGTGTTTATTACGGGCACCTCTGTGGCGGGCATGGCCTCCGGGAGTGGTGGCACATCTGCAGGAGTGGCAGTATCCTGGCTGGTTGCCTGCCCGAACATAGTCATCTGGCCGGGGCTGGCCGGAGCTGGTTTAGCTTTTTTTGTGGATGGTGTGGCTTCAGGCTTTTCGCCAAACAAACGGCCCATGATGGAGCGGAATTCCAGTTCCTGGAATATTTCCTTCAGGCGCTCCTCATCGGGGCCGGTATAGCGCAGTGCTTCGGCATCATAACCGACGGGCACCTCAGTATTGATAGTTGCCAGATATTTGCTCAATATTCCCTGCTCCGCAAATTTTTCAACGTTTTCTTTTTGCTTTCCTTTAAGCTTAGCTGTGTTGGCAACAAGGTTTTCCACTGAGCCATATTCCCGTATGAGCTTGCTTGCTGTTTTAGGGCCAATCCCCGGTATGCCCGGTATATTATCCACAGCATCGCCCTGCAGGCCTAAAATGTCTGTAACCTGCTCTACCTTTTCAATGTCCCACTTTTCCAGTACTTCCGGTACTCCTAAAATATCAACAGCGTTGCCCATATAAGCAGGCTTGTATAAATATACATGCTCTTCCACGAGTTGGCTGTAATCCTTATCCGGAGTCATCATAAAAACCTCAAAGCCTTCGCGGGCTGCTTTTTTAGCAATGGTACCTATCACATCATCGGCTTCAAAACCATCCAGCTCAAGAATGGGTATGTTAAAAGCTTTTACAATATCGCGTATATAGGGTTTGGCAATTTTTATATCCTCGGGCTGGGCCTCACGCTGGGCTTTGTATTCTTCGAATTCTTTATGGCGAAATGTAGGGGCATTAGTATCAAAGGCTACTCCAAGGTGAGAGGGTTTTTCCTTCTGGATTATTTCCAGCAGTGCATTGGTGAAGCCAAAAACGGCTCCTGTATTTATTCCTTTACTGTTTACGCGCGGGTTTTTGCTGAATGCAAAGTGGGCACGATAGATCAATGCCAAAGCATCCAGCAGAAAAAGTTTGTTTTCAGGTTTACTCATGCAGCTAAAGTAAGGAATTTGCTGTTTTGGAGCAGGTAATTTTTCGGAAAAATAGGGCTGTTAGTTAAATTTTATTACCTTCCGCTGCATTTTTGAGGTAGCCCCGTGGAGCCGGTTGTTATTTTCTTTGGGTAACATCCTGTTTAGTAATTTTTTTTAACCGGATTACTCCGGTACAAGTTATTTCTTGCGTTTATCTTTGTTTTTTTTCGGCTGCCTGCAGGACTTGCGGGTTTTCTTTTTAAGAATGCAGCGGCAAAAAGAATTACCGGTGTTTAATATCATCAAACAAATAATTTACTTCAATGAATAAAATTAATAAGAAGACAAACCTGGGGGTACTTGTATTATTGGTATGGCTGGGTGCGGTAACAGCATCTTACGGTCAGTTTTCAGAGGGGGCCAAAGCTGTTGGAGGGGGAATTGGCTTTAGCAGCAGGAATACAGATTATAAAGTAGGGACAGACACAAAGTTCAGGAATTTTTACTTTACCACAAATGCAGGATATTTTGTGATGGAAAACCTGGAAGCTGGCATGAGCCTTAGTGCCGGAACAGAAAAGTATGAACAGGAGCTGGCAAGCGGCGATGTGGAAACGAAAGCAAATGAGTTTAAAATTGGTCCGTATGCCCGGCTGTACAACCCCCTTACAGAGGTAATAAGCGTTTTTGCGGAGCTTGGCATAAATTTTGGTTTTGGCGGCGATGGTGAGGATCAGCGGATAAGGACCTTTGATTCTGGTATCAGTCCGGGAATACTTCTCTTATTAGATAAGAACCTTGCAATGGAAGCAAGATTAGGGTATCTGGGATATTCCCGAAGAGCCGAAGGTGATAAGGATAATTTTGAAGATACCCGTATTACATCAGGAGGTTTTGATGCTGGTTTTGACCTGAGCCGGATCAGATTTGGCTTTCGCCTTTATATAAATTAGGTTGTTTTATTAAAAACTTATTGAAAGCTGCCGGGTTGTACCTGAGCGGCTTTTTGAGTTTTTGATATGGCAAATAAACCTCTTTATTTTATTTCTCTGATACCTCCGGAGCCATTCAGGGAGCAGGCATGGAAGCTTAAGGAATATTTTCGCGATACTTATAACAGTAAAGCCTCCCTGAACTCGCCCCCTCATATTACCTTGTGTCCGCCTTTTGTGCTTTCCTCAACGGAAGAAGAGCTGGTGGAAGCACTTACTCAAAAGGCTGAAGGGTTTAATCCTTTTGAGGTATGCCTGCAAAATTTTGGTGCTTTTCCTCCAAGGGTTATTTATATAGATGTGGAACCTCAGCCCGTAATGAATGTGTTGCAGACAGAGCTGAAGCGGCTGGTGCCCCGTTTTGCGGAAAAAGATAATCGCTGGAAAACGGAAGGATCCTACCACCCCCATATGACACTGGCTTTCCGCGACCTGGAAAAACAGCAGTTCCGGGAGGCCTGGAAGGAATTTAATGAGCGGGAGCTTTCTTACTGCTGGCTGGCAGAGTCGTTTACCCTGCTTCGCCATAATGGAAAACATTGGGAGGAAAAGCAACAGATTGAGCTTAACGTTTAAAAGCTAAGGAAATCTTCCTCCTTGTCTTCAACAAGTTTCATGCTGCGGATCCGGCCATCTTTTTTTACATTAATGAGGTTCAGCTGATCATCAAATATTTCGAAGAAAAGGGTATTGCGAACGGATATTTTATTTAGCTTCTGTACTTTGGGAACCTCCATGTAAACCCAAACCACATCCTCATCCAGCTCGTAACCCAGGTAATTTATATTTGCCTGTTTATTGTTAATACCCAGCCGGAAATTTTTCATTACATAATTTCCAATTGCCGCTGAAAGCTGTTCCGGATTTTGGGGCTTAAAAAGATCTGTTTTTTCGCCAAGTAAAGGCCGGAGAGCACTTTCAAGATCATCGGCAAATATGCGCTGCGAAATTTCAACGGACTGCGTTTTTTCGTTCAGGTAAATATCGCATACGCTTAAGTGAAGCGGGTGCAGAAAGGTAAAATATATAAAAAGGACAGCAGAAGTTATCATATTATTGAGGGTTCAATTATCAGGCCAGTAGCTCGTTTTTATGAGGGAAATTATTTTATGTATGTAAATTTACCAACTGAATCTCGCTTTAAAGCACTATACTTGCAACTAAAATTTTATTCAGGGTCAACTTTGAGGATAGGTTAGGATGTCGCAATTTGGGATTTTCTTTGAATTAGGGATTAAGCATATATTGAATTTTAACGGGCTGGACCACATCCTGTTCGTAATTGCATTTTGTGCCTTATATACCTGGCGCGACTGGAATAAGATTCTGGTTCTCATAGTGGCTTTTACGCTCGGGCACTCTTTAACCCTCGCACTTTCAGGAACAGGTCTTATCAGGATTAATTCCGGTCTGGTGGAATTTCTTATACCCTTAACCATTCTCTTAACGGCGCTTACCAATATTTTCAGAAAAAAAAACAGCCTTGGATCGACAAAGATCCATTTAAACTATTTGTATGCCGCCTTTTTCGGGCTTATTCACGGCTTGGGTTTTTCCAATGAAATAAGGGGAATGTTAGGCAGGGGAGGCGAACTTGTAACACAGCTGGTGGCATTTAACCTTGGTGTTGCTTTAGGGCAAATTGTGGTTGTTTCGCTGCTGGTGTTAATTGCCGGCTTATTAATAGGGTTTTTAGATGTAAGTAAGCGGGAGTGGAGCCTTACCCTCTCTGCTGCAATAGCAGGAATGGCATTAATGCTGGTGCTGGAAAATAAATATTGGTAAAAAATCTTTATATTCAAGGGTGTAACATGCAATAAGGTGGCATGTGAGGCATTCTGTTATTTTTGTTCTAAGATATTATAAAGGATGGTACTGAAAAAATATTGCTTATCGCTGTTGCTGGCGGGCTTCGTGTTGGGAGCCAGTGCGCAGGAAAAAGAAGAGAACGTTTATAAACGGAAATTTGAGCAGCTGGACCAGGAGCTCCGCTCGCCAAATGTATACCGCACTGCATCCGGAGCCCCCGGGCACCAATACTGGCAGCAGCAAGCCGATTACTCCATCGATGTTAGCGTGAATGACGATAACCAGACGGTTACAGGATCGGAAACTATTACTTACACAAATAACTCTCCAGACCAGCTCCCTTACCTCTGGATACAGCTCGACCAGAACATGCGGGCCATAGATTCAGATACTTACAGTACAGGAACCAGTACCATTCTTGACCAGATGACGATTAAAAGTCTGCGCGAGGTAATTGGTTATGGCTTTGATGGCGGGCATAAAATAAAGAAAGTTGTGGATGAGGCAGGGCAGCCCCTGCCTTATACCATTAATAAAACCATGATGCGGGTTGATTTGCCTAAGCCCCTGCAGAGCGGAGAGAAAATTACTTTCAGTATTGACTGGATGTACAACATCAATGACCGCGACCTCATGGGCGGACGCGGTGGCTTTGAATATTTTCCGGAAGATGGTAATTACCTTTATACCATTACACAGTGGTTTCCCCGCATGGCAGTATATTCCGACTACCAGGGCTGGCAAAATAAGCAGTTCATGGGCAATGGCGAATTTGCGCTTCCATTCGGCGATTACGATGTGCGGATAACTGTACCTGCTGACCATATAGTTGCTGCTACCGGGGTGCTGCAGAATACTAATGAGGTGCTTACAGGGGAGCAGCTAAGGTTATTTGAGCAATCTAAAACGGCAGATAAACCGGTTGTAATTGTAAGCCAGAAAGAGGCTGAAAGAAAAGAAAGACAAAAGGCAAAGGACACTAAAACCTGGGTTTACCATGCCGACAGTGTGCGTGATTTTGCTTTTGGCAGCTCCCGTAAATATATATGGGATGCCATGGGTGTGGAGATAGACGGTAAAACGATAATGGCCATGAGCTACTATCCTAAAGAGGCGAATCCGCTCTACGGGCAGTTCTCCACCGAAGTGGTGGCGCATACCCTGAGGGTGTACAGCAAGTACACCATTCCTTACCCGTACCCTGTGGCCATTTCAGTAGAGGCGAGCAACGGTATGGAGTACCCGATGATCTGTTTTAACTACGGGCGGCCTGCCAAAGATGGTACTTACAGCGAGCGTACAAAGTATGGTATGATTTCCGTAATTATTCATGAAGTGGGGCACAACTTCTTCCCGATGATCATTAATTCCGATGAGCGGCAGTGGACCTGGATGGACGAAGGCCTGAATACTTTTATGCAGTTCCTGGCAGAGCAGGAGTGGCAGCGCGACTACCCGAGCAGCCGCGGTCCGGCGCATAAAATTGTTCCTTACATGAAGAGCAGTAAAGATACGCAAAGACCAATCATGACCAATTCAGAGCAGGTTCTGCAGTTTGGTAATAATGCCTATGGCAAACCGGCTGCGGCCCTTAATATTCTTCGTGAAACGGTAATGGGGCGTGAGCTGTTCGATTTTGCCTTCAAAACCTATGCGCAGCGCTGGGCTTTTAAGCATCCTACACCGGAAGACTTCTTCCGCACTATGGAAGATGCCTCTGCCGTAGACCTTGACTGGTACTGGAAAGGATGGTTTTATACTACCGACCACGTGGACATTGCCCTGGAGGATGTGAAATACCTCCGCATGAATACGCAGGACCCGAAAGTGGAAAAAGCAATGGCCCGTGAGCTGGCTGAGCGGGAAGCTAACCATATTGCCCGTACCAGAAACCAACAGGCTGTGCCTCAGACAGCGGTGGAATCAAATTCAGCGCTTAAAGATTTCTATAACAGCTACGATGAATTTGCGGTAACCAAAGAAGATCAGAAGGCTTACCGGGAGTACCTTAACTCCCTGAGCAAAGAGGAGCGGGACTTGCTGAATGCCGGCTATCATTTTTACCAGCTGACATTGCGGAATAAGGGTGGTTTGGTTATGCCTGTAATTATTCAGTGGAATTACCAGGACGGCACCTCCGAAATACAGCGGATTCCTGCCGAAATATGGCGCCTTAATGAAAATAAGGTAACTAAAGCATTTACTAAGAAAAAGCTGGTGGAGAGTATTGTTATCGATCCCCTGCGCGAAACTGCTGATACGGATGAATCGAATAACTATTGGCCGGAAAATATCCAGCCAAGCCGGTTCGACCTGTTCAAGGAAAAGCAGGGAGCTCCCCGTGGAACATCGCCTGCCAATAACCCTATGCAGCAATCACGGAGCAGAAGGAATTAAGCAGGCTGCTTTTTAAAGAATTATGAAGGACCCTCTGTAGCGGAAGCTGCAGGGGGTTTTGCTTTTAAGGGTAAAATGTTTTGTTATTTAGCGGATTATTGTAATATTAGGATAGTAAAATGATTTGTTTATCAACAATATTTTATGAAAAAGGAATTTACAGATAAGGTGAAGGCCACGCTGCTGGTGCCACTTGTTCTTTCAATCATTCTGGCCCCATTCTCTATGTTAATTGGCTGGAACTTGCTGACTCTTATTGTTTTTTGGTTTGTCCTGATACCGGGGCTGGCAGTTTATCTGCCGGCAACGATTTCAAAAAGCAGGAATCATTTACCTGAATCAATAGGGGGTCTGATATTCTTCTATGGAATGATGGTGTTTATGATTTATGACCATTATAAAACAGATTATTTCAAGGTTATGATCCTTAGCCTTGTAATAAATCTGGTTTTAGTTGCTGCCATTTCTTTATTGAATAGCAGGGGAGTTGAAACCAAATAAAAGAGGGAAGAGTGTGAGATGTGCCGTTAGCGTCTTTGGCTTGCATTAAGGGCTGCTGCCGGCTTAGTACTTAAAAATAAATTACATGAATAAATCCTATCGCTTTTTTAACAATCTGTTTTTAGCTACCGGTGCAATCTGGTTGCCTTCAGGTTTGTCAATTGTATGCTTTAATCTGCATTTCAGAGAGCAGGAAATAATGGTTACTTTGATTTTGCCTGTAGCGTATGCAATTGTGAAGATTTTTGATGACAGAAAGGTGGAAAAGAATCCTCCTGCATAAGGATTTTTTTTACTCTTTTCTGAAAACCCACACCTTTTCCTCCACACCGGCACCCAGAAGAGCTTTGGCTAATTCGTTATCATTTTTAAACTGCAGCTGCTCCAGGGTGCGGGCTTCTGCCCAAACTTTAAATTCCTCTTCTTCAAAAGGCCAGGGATCCACTCCTATGCTTTTATCTTTTCGCTGCCATATAAAGTTGGTGTTACCTTCTGTATCTTCATATACCTCCAGGCGGCGCTGGCCGGCAGGCAGCTGGTTCTTGCAAAGGATGAGGGAGCAGCGGTCGTTCCACTGGAGGATATTATAAGCTTTTTCAGCTTCGGTTTTGCTGATGTGAAGCGACTTTAACCAGCTTCGCTGAAGCTCCAGCTGGTCGTCCAGGAACTGATCTGTTTTTTTATTCTGTCCGCGCAATGGCTCATAAAGAAAGCTGGTGTGCATACTTATGAGGAGGGAAACATAGCGGCTCTTGTATTTGGATACTTCCGTAACGCCACGTGCCTGTTCCAGCGAAAATCCTTTCAGTGTAAAGTCAATAGGCGCGCCGGTAGCGGTAAGGTGCCTTGAGTCGCCCCAGCCTTCCTGCCGGTTATCATGTTCGGAAATAGCTGAAAGCAGCTCAGCCCAGCGCTCCGGCCGTTGCTTTATTTGCCAGTGCTGTGCAATTTGCATTGCCAGCATTTCGTGGGCCCGCTGAAAAATTACTTCCCAGCCATTTATAAGCTGGTTTACAATCATAGCGTTATGCTGTCCCCTTCATTATGAAGCTGGCGGCGGATGGCCATCATTTTTATTATTTTAGCTTTTCCGCTATGGCCGGCTCCTTCCTCTAAGGTTACCTCTTCCTGCTGGAGCAGGTCAATCTGGAGGCCTTCAAAATCGTTAGTGAGTTCCTGTACCGTATAAAAGGAGGAAGTATCAGGCAGGCCACTGCTTTTCAGGTTTTGTTCATCCAGGGCAAAAGCAAATAAATAAAGGTTGCCGCCATCGGGTTTGAGGCATTCTGTAATTCTTTGGTGAAAAAGCCTGCGATCTTCAGGCGGGAGCTGCATGAACATAATAGCAACCACATCATAATAATCTTTTTTGCAGTTGAAATTCCGGGCATCCTGCAGGCTGTAATGCAGGTCAATGCCTTCATCCTGAGCAAACCGAAGAGCTTTTTCGCGGGCTGCAGAGCTGATGTCAAATGCATCGACCTCCCAGCCTGCTTCAGCAGCATACACAGCATTCCTGCCTTCGCCGGCGCCGGGAAGTAAAATTTTACCAGGCGGAAGGCTGTCAATAAATGTCCGGAAAAATTCGTTCGGTTCCTTTCCGAAGAGGTGCTCCTCATTTTTGTATTGTTGATCCCAGAAATCCTTCATTGCTAACCTTTTTACTTTAAATAATTTAATAAATAAGCTAAACTGTCCGGCGAATGTTTCAGGAGAATAATATTGATTGCGGGAAAGTGTATGAGAAGAAATTAAAAAATGTAGTAACATAAATTTAAACCCGGTCTGGTGAACCAAAGGAATGCAGCTAAGTTATTTATCTTATTAATAACTGTAAATAATTTAGTAGTCAGGCTTTTACAGGAAATTCATGAAATGTTTCCGGCTGATGCCTGAGAAGAGGAGGAGAAAGAGTTGCTCATTCCCTGAAAGTCAAAAAAAAGGTGTATGAAGATTAAAGTAGTGATTGCAGATGACCAGGAAATTGTGCGGGAGGGACTTAAGGCGATGTTGCATGAGGAGCCTTGGATTGAGGTGGTTGGAGAGGCCGGTGACGGAGAAGAGGTGTTGTCTTTCCTGGAAAGGTATGATGCAGATCTTGTATTACTCGATATTGGTATGCCCCGCATGGATGGAATTGCCTGTTCGGCAAACATTCGTAAATACTGGCCGCAAACACAAATCCTGATCATATCCATGCACCAGTCGGAGCAGTATGTAATTGATGCTTTCAGGGCGGGCGCAAACGGATATATCAGTAAAGATTCCTGTAAAACAGAAATCGTTAGTGCAATCCGTGCCCTGGCAGATGGGAACAGCTATTTTACCAAAGATGTGTCGCAAAAGCTGTGGAACCACCTGAACAGGCCGCCTCAGGATAGAAAAGCTGCATCCGGCTTTTCCGGTGAGCCGGTGCTTACTCCAAGGGAAGCAGAGGTGTTGGAACTTATTGCAGATGAATACACCAACCAGGAAATTGCCGACCGGCTGTTTATCAGTCCGCATACTGTAGTAACCCACCGGCGGAATTTGCTCCAGAAATTAAATGCAAAAAATACTGCAGGGCTGGTGCATCAGGCCTCCCGCTATGGTCTTCTCCATTAAGGGTACCTCTTTTTAGCGTATATCTTTAATTGTCTTCAGATTTTTTTAGCGGAATATTCAGTAATTATTCAGCCATCCCTTCCCGGGCTTCCGGAGGCTGCAGTGGTTTTCATTTCAATCCCATTATGCGCTCACTGCGATAAACTGTTCCCGAAAAGTAATTGCATTATTAGTTACCTTTTTAACTGCATCCGGGCTTAAGCTTCGGGTGGTTTTCTTCATTTCCGGATCAGCCCGTTCCGGTGGCTGTTATTTGCCTTTAGTGTTGAACAGCTGACTGCTTCCGTGTTATTGTTTTGCATTTTTGTAATATATCTACCGTTAGTGTATAGGTTGATGTAGTTGCGTCTTATACGGGTTTTGAATCGTAAGGTTTTATTAATCAGTGATATTAGGCAAATATCCCCCCATTGTGGGATATTGGAATATCCCTTATTAAGGTCTTACGAAAACAGGACTTTAGTTGTACCTTGAGCATCTGTGAAAATTAATTTTTTAGACCTTAAAATTTTTTAAAATGGCTATACAAGATAAAAATCAGGAATCTGCCGGAAAGGATGATGATAAGATTAAAAATAATCTGTCATCCGGAACTGGTGCAGAGAATAAAAAACCGGAAAATAAAGATGATAAAGATAAAACGGTAAGTGCTGCGTCTTCTTCAGATGTAAAAAATACTGCCGATAATAAAAAGGAGGAAAGTACTTCCTCAGCTGCTAAAAAACAGGATGAGAAAAAAGGCAGTAAAACAAAATCCTCCGGGAGTAAAAGCAATGAAATAAAAGCTTCCGGAAAAAAAGAGGATAAAGCACAGTCCTCAACTGCTCAGAACCAGGATTCTGAAAAAAGCAGTGAAGGAAATTACGGAAGCCAGTCCCGTGATTTTTCCCAGCCGGGAAACGGTAACTGGCAGAATGAGGCGCGCCGGTTTGGCTCAAGAGAAGGAGGTTACTCACAGGGAGGGTATAACCAGATAGGCAACCAATGGGATACCTATGGAGGTGGTCCTCAGCCTTATGCAGGATACAGCCAGCAGGGAGGTTACGGGCAGAATGAAGGCCGTGAAGGTTTCCGCAACTCCGGTACAAACCAGCCTCAGCAGACTTATGGCGGGGGCAGCCAGTATCCTTATGGAGGAAACTTTGGCGAAAGAGATCCGCAGGGGAACCCTGATGAAGGTAATAAGGGGCCTCATCACGAGAACTTCGGGAGAATGAGCAGTAACCAGCCTGATTATGGCGGAAACAGCCAATACCCTTACGGAGGGAATTATGGAGAAAGAAGCCCGCAGGGTGGTTTTATTGGTCAGGATCAAAAAGGCCCGGATCATCGTGATTTCCGTCAGCAGGGTAACCGGGAATCGAATTATGGTGGAGGCAGTCAATACCCCTACGGAGGTAATTTTGGTGAAAGAGCTCCTGAGGGTGGTGTAAATCAACACCAGAAAGGCCCTGACCATGGAAGCTGGCAGGCAGGAAACCGGGAAGCGAATTATGGCGGGGGCAGCCAGTATCCTTATGGTGGTAATTTTGGCGAAAGAGCCTCGGAGGGCGGTATAAACCAGGGACAAAAAAGCCCTGATCATCAGAATTTTCAGCAGTGGGGAAATCAACAGGGGTCTGCTCAGCAGACTAACAACCAATACCCATACAGCGGAAACTATGGTGCAGGACCACAAACGGGATATGCTCCCCGCTATGGTTCCGAACGCCAGGAGGTGGATTCAGGAGGCCTGGCCCAAAGCAGGGGGCATAACCAGCCACTGGAACATACCCACGAAGCCTGGAATGCGCGTAATTTCCAGCAGCCTACCCCTGGTTATCAAACCAAACAGTACCAGGACCAGACTCCGGGCTGGGTTTACAATGAGCAGAGCAGAAATACCGGCCAGACAACTGGTAATGACCAGGGTCAGTCCGGAACACAGGATAATTTTTCAAATTCAAATCAATTTTTTAATCAAAATCAAAGTAACATGAGATCAGACGAAAGAAGCTTTGGAAGAAATCAAAATGAATCAGATTACCGGAACGAGGATTTCGACAGAGATAGAAACAGAGACAGGAACAGAGAAGGTGACATGCGGTATAGCTATGGCACAGGTATGACTGGAATGAGCGAAACTAACTACGACAGGGATTATAACCGTAGTTACGATCGTGATCGTGATTATGACCGCAATACCTCCGGTAGCTATAGCAGCTCTGACCGTGACATGGGATACAGAGTATATGGAGATACCGGTTCCGGAAACCGCGATAACGACGACAGAAGCTATATACAGAGAGGAGGAAGTAATTATAACCAGGACTTCGATTATGAGCGCCGTGAAGATCAGGATTTTTCAGGCAGAGGCCAGGGAGACAGCAGTTTCCGTAGCAGCTCTTATGGAAGCGACCGTGGTTATGGCCGTGGTATGGGGGAACGCTATGGTATGTGGGATGCAGATACCGGTAACTCCAGAGGAAACCACAGTATGAGCGGTGGCGGATATGGCAGCAGCCGTAATTACCGTGGAGACCGCAATTACAGCGGTGAGCGTAACTATGGTGGAAATTCAACCCCATTTGGATCAGGGTCAGGAAATGATTTCAACCGCGACAGGGACTTTGACAGAGACCGTGACTATGACAGAAACAGAGGATTCGACAGAAACCGCGATTTTGACAGAGACCGTGATTTCGGAAGCGACAGGGATTATGGCAGTGTAAGCCGTGACTATGACCAGGATCGTTTCCGCGGCGGAATGAGCGGCAGAGGATCGGATTATGGCAGCAGCATGGACGATAATACCCGTTTCGGATCAGACCGCAACTACCAGGATCGTAACAGCTACTACGATAACAGAGATCGCGACCGCAACCGTGGACGGGGAAACTCTAACCGTGACCGTGATGAAGACCGTGGATTTTTAGATCGTGCCGGTGATACTGTGCGCTCATGGTTCAGTGATGAAGACGACCGTAACAGAGACCGCAACCGTGGTGGTAACTGGGGGCGTGGTTCCTCTGATTGGGATCGCGACCGTTACTAAGAGCTGTTTTTCTCAAAAGTAAAATGATATAAGAAAGGACCAGCCGGAACGGGCTGGTCTTTTTTTTGCTTAAGGTTTTCCGTTGATGAAGATAAAATTCAGGTGGTTAATTAATAGCCTTGTGCCGGATAACATATATGCGCATAATCAGAAATAATATGATAAAATTTATAATTTGTTTTATTTGAGAGGGTTAGCAAAATAAACTTACTACAGTGGTAATTATTCTGCTTTTTAATGGAGATAAGTCCTCTCTTAAGATGAATTCCTGTTTTTAATACTTAAGCAGTTGTCGGTTATGATTGATTTTTTTTACCAATAAAATAATACCTATGAAAACCACTTTATTAACAGCGGCAGTCCGGTACATTTTTGCAGGCCGGAATTGTGCAGCAGGGAAACAGGCTTTCTGCCACAGTTATCCAGGAGTAAAGAGGAATATTTGATGGTGCTCTCCTGCCTTCCGGAGCAGGTTATTCTGTGGGGTAGAATAAAAGGGGGGGCATGAAAACAAGCTGCCTGGCGGTGCGTATAAAATACTTGTAATCAAATTAATAAATAAATATTAATGCTATGCCAAACGACAGATTGCCTCAACATAAAAAAAGATTAGCTACAAACAGCCAGGGAGAGCAAAATGTACCTGCACCCGCTGCAAGGCCGGCGCCCGGCGCAACGAATGCAGGTGATAATAGCCCCCGGCAGAAGCGTAATACAACTCCTGCCGGTGCAAGTGAAGAAGAAATCTCTGGTGAGGCCGTAAATGGTGAAGAGAAAAACGAAAAATAATAAATGCTTTATTTAAGAATTAACCGGTGGGAGCATCGGTTTTTTCTTTGCTCTTCAGCCACTGGTAAATTTCCTCCACATCTTCCCTGCGGCAAAGTTCCGTACCTGCCGTCATGGTGGCTGCGGTTCCTGCTGCTACTCCCCATTTAATAACATCGGTGAGTGCTTCTCCCCTGGAGAGAGAAAGCACAATGCCTGCAACCATACTATCTCCGGCGCCAACTGTGCTTTGCTGCTTAACAGTTGGTGGCACTACATATTCTATGGTGTCTTTAGTTGCCAGCATAGCTCCCCGTGCACCCATGGAAACTATCAGCATTTTAGCTCTTTCCAGGCTAATTACTTTTTTCGCAATTTCCTCCTGCTCCCTGGCCGATACATGCTCTTTACCGGCAAGCAGGCTAAGTTCATTAAGGTTAGGCTTCATCAGGCATACGCCCATTTCTGCTGCTTTGCGGAGGGCTTCGCCCGAGGTATCTATCACGCACTGGATGCCTCTTTCCTGCGCTATTTTAGCTATCCGTCCATAAAAGTCATCAGGGGCGCCGGGAGGAAGGCTGCCACTGGCAACCAGGAATTCCACATTATCAGGCAAATCTTCAATAACCTGCAGGCACTGGTCAAGTTCTTCCTTGCTTACATCGGCTCCGGGCATTCCAAAGCGATATTGCTTATTGGCAGAGGTTTCCATAACCATAAAGTTTTCGCGGGTATTTTGCTTACCACGAATTACCTGTTGCTGAATACCTTCTTCCTCAAGCAATTCCTCCATTTTTTGTCCGGAGGGGCCGCCGGCAAGGTAAATAGCTAAAGATTCTCCCCCCATAATTTTTATGGCGCGCGAAACATTTATGCCTCCGCCTCCGGGCTCGTAAACAGGAGTGTCGCAGCGAAGCTTTTCCTCGGGAATGAGTTGCTTAACATTGGCGCTCTTATCAAGTGCCGGGTTAAGGGTAAGGGTTACTATTTTCATAAATTAAAAAATCTTACTGAATAAATTTTTATTTGTTTTCTTTCTGAAGTGCTGCATATAACTGTTCCAGGAACAGGGCAACCTCATCAGTATCGTTAAGGCGGTAAGAGGCCGCTGTTTGTTCTCCGTGAGACCCCACTAAAATTCCTGTTCCATCGGCCTCAATTGCTTCAAGGGCATCTTCGTCTGTGGCGTCGTCGCCAATAAATAGCGGTGTATACTGTTCCTCATTAAGGTTAAGGGCATCGAGTAGCCAGCGGATTGCCCTGCCCTTATGCCAGTCAATGTCAGGCTTAAGCTCCAGTATCATTTTTCCGCCGCCTTTCTTCAGGTTATCATGCTGTTCCAGCTCTTCGTAAACCGCAGATTTTACGGCAGGTACTTCTTCTTCTGCCACGTTCCTGAAGTGGACGGCAATGGCATACTTTTTACGCTCCACCCGCGCACCGCTGATTGTTTTTAATTTTTCCAGAAGGTTTTTTTCAGCCTTATCCAGTGCGGGAAGGGCCTGTACGCCGCCCTCGTACTGCATTTCAAGCCCGTCAGGGCCGGTAATATCAAAGCCATGGCTGCCTGCATATATAAGGTTTTCCAGGTTTACTTTTCCTTTAACATCTGCCCTGTCGCGGCCACTCACCAGTGCCACGGTATAATCCTTAGCCAGTTGTTGAATTATAGCCCTGGCTTTATCGGAAAGGATGGCATCCTCAGGGTTTTTTACTATAGGTGACAAAGTGCCATCATAGTCAAGAAAGAAGGCTGGTTTCCTGTTACCGATTGTCCGGATGATTTCGCCAATCGTATCGATGGCATGTGGTAATGTTTCCGGATCTTTTCTCATGTTGATCTTATCCATTTCGCTTTTTAATTCAGTTAATTTGTTTAATGCTATGCTGGCCCCATAGTTATTCAGTGCCTCATCATCTTCCCGGAAGTTATTTCTTCTGTAGATTAATGTTCTCTTTCCGGATTGGCTGCTTTAAAACTAAAAGAATTGGTTAGCCGCATAGCAGGTATAAAAATTTAAAAAATATTTTGCTGAAACTTCAGCTCTTTTGTTGTGCAGGAACTGAAGGATGAACACCAAAAAATACGTATTATCTCTTTCTAACCCAAATAAGACTTAAAAGTTAAAGTCCGGCAAATGATACTTTGCAAATGGCGGGAGGGTAAAAAAGGCCGGATAACTGCCGGTTTGCTTTGGTTTTTTTTAATATTAAGGTTTTATTAAAACCGGTATGAAAATAACAATCTCAGATACCCGCTCTGTTCCGCAGGAAGATATATTGGCTCTATATAAAGCTAACAGGTGGTCGGCGGCAGAAAAACCCGGGGAGCTTTACAGGGGGCTGATGAATTCCCATTCGCTTTTTACTGCCCGGGATGGTGAAAAACTGGTGGGTTTGGGGAATGCCATTTCCGACGGCTTCCTTGTGGTGTATTATCCTCACCTGCTGGTGCATCCTCAATATCAGGGGATGGGCATTGGTAAAATGATTATGGCAGAGATGCAAAAAATATATAGTCATTTTCATATGCAGATACTTACCTCCGATGGAAAATCAGCAGAATTTTATGAAAAGTGCGGTTTTAAAAAAGCAGGGCAAACACAGCCTATGTGGATTTACAGTGGTAATGAGCATTAGTAATAAATAATTGTTGCGGGGTACCCCGGGGTTAAATAAAACAATAAAGATCAGAGTGTAAAATATGAAGTGGAAAACATTAGAGTCTGAATACCTGTTCCGGGACCGCTGGCTTACAGTGCGAAAGGACAGAGTGCAGCTGCCGGAGGGGCCGGTAATCCCAAATTATTATGTACTGGAATACCCTGACTGGATTAGTGTAACAGGCATAACCAAAAATGGTGAATTTATTCTGGTAAAACAGTACCGGCATGGGATTGGAAAGGTTTCTTACGAGCTTTGCGGTGGTATGGCTGATCCTGAAGATGCCTCTCCCCTGGAGACAGCTAAAAGAGAAATGCTGGAAGAAACAGGTTATGGAAACGGGAATTGGGAGGAATATATGGTTATATCGGCCAACCCCGGTATCCTGTCTAACTTAACCTACTGCTATCTTGCTACAGATCTTGAGCTTATAAGGGAGCCTGAACTTGATGAGACGGAGCAGCTGACGGTGCATCTTTTTTCTTTAGAGGAAGTTAAAAAAATGCTCCTCCAAAACGAATTTCTGCAGGCGCTCCATGCGGCTCCGCTCTGGAAGTATATGGCTCAAAATGCAAAATTTTAAAGCACCGGTTGCCACTTCTGCACGCCAGGTTCGGGAAGGGTGCGCTCCATAATGGGGATAATAAAAAAGCCTCCTGCTGTAGTTTAAAGGCTTTTACCTGTGCTACTGCAAGAGGCTTATTTGTTTTCGTTCACCATGTTTTTTTTACCATTGGTGGGGTTTAAGATGGTACACTCTTCATTTTATTTACTGCTTTTATCTTCAGGGGCTTTTACCTGCTCATTCAGGATCTGGTTCTTTACCCTTTGCTTTTCGGTGCCAATTTCGCTTACACTCTGGCGGTCCAGCCGGCCATTGGTGCTGACGTTCGATCTTTGGTCTCCCCCATCGCTGGCGTGGCTGGTTTTGCCGCTTGCGCTGCCTTTATCCACATCTGCAGGACTTTGTTTATCAGATATTTTATTCTGCAAACTTGCATTATCAGGTTGGCGCTTTTGGTCTTCAACTGGTTTGTTTTTATTTAAATCTGCCATAATATTCTAAAATTTTATAGTTTCAATCTGTTTATGTATACGGGCGAACTTTAAAATGGATATCGCCCTCATTTGTCAGAGGATGATGGTTTATAAATAAAACAGCCGGAAGCATTACGTTTCCGGCTGTTAATTATAAACTACTTTCTCTCTCTTTCTCTTGTGTTTTATGCTTTATGCATGGCTTTCTCTGTGGCTATGCGCACGGTCATGTCTGTGAGCTTCTTCTGTGGAAGAAATAGTATGTGTACATAATGCAGCGCCAATTTCAGCCAGACCTAAGATAAGGTGCGGAAGATATACATAATCCGCAAAACCAAATATCCATGGTGAAGCAGCAAGAAAACCACCTGCAAATCCGTCAATCCATAAGTGTGTAATCATTGGTAACTTTCTGCTTGCGCTATACTCGTAATCGGTAATTAAACTATACAGGATAGTGCCGGCACCTAATACAACCGGAATCCAGGTTTCAAGTCCGCCGTCAGCGAAGTTAAAAATCCAGGGAGTGGCTATTAAAACGGCACCCATTAAATAGTCTAATATTGCGTGGGCCTTTGTTGATATAAATCTCATGGCTTTTGTGTTTAAAGGTTTAAAAAATATTAAAAAATAATTCTTTTGATTGTAAGAGCTTATACGGATCCTATTTTAAATGTTTTCATTACAGAGAAAAAATTTTAAAAAACATTCAAATGGATGATGTTAATAGGGTAAAAATACTTTTAAGGATAGGTAGAGTGGAATCTATTATTTGAAGTTATACCTTTAAAATACAAAAAATGATTGTTTAAACAAGGGTGGGTCGTGTGGTATTGCTGAACAAAAATGATATTCAGGGGTTTTTCTGCATTTAAAGATAAATAAAGTGAAGGTGGTGCTATTTTAAAAGGCCAAAAACTCTTTCCAGCCCAATGATCCGCCGGGTTTTGAACGGAAGTTTTTAGCCGGAAAATTGTAAAGCACTATATTTGGTGGTGATCATATTTAAACCTGCATAATGGGAAATTCAAGGATTGATATAAAAATTAAACTTCATGCTCTTTGTCTGGAGCTGTTGAATGAAAAAATAAAGGAATCCAGGGAGGTTATTGAAGAGATACAGCAGGCGGCAAACCAGGAAACAAAAAGCAGTGCCGGAGATAAGTACGAAACAGGCAGGGCTATGCTGCAGCAGGAGCAGGATAAATACGGCAGACAACTGATGGAAGCCCTAAAGCAAAAGGGAGTATTTGATCAGCTGAAACCCGAAGCAGAATTGAATAAAGTACAGCCGGGTTGCCTGGTATTTACCAGTGGCGGTTCCTTTTATGTTGCAGCCAGCCTGGGTTCCGTCCGGCTGGACAGTACGGAATATGTGGTCATTTCTTCTGCGGCGCCACTTTATAAACACTTAAGTGGCATGCAGGAGGGGGAGGAGGCCACTTTTAACGGGAGGAAGTTCAGGATTGAAGCGGTGGTGTAAATAAAAGTTTGTTAAGGTTATATTTATTAAATCAGCACAGGATTGCTTTCAAACATTAAAGCCGGATTTATGGAAAATCCGGCTTTAATGTTTTGTGGCAGAAATGAGTCTGCTCTATTGAATATGCTCCGGCTCACGCTGGCCTGAGGTTTCTGTTTTGGTAAACAGGGCTGATCCTATCTCAAGAACACCAAGGATTACATGAGGTAAGTAAACCTCACTGGCAAAGCCAAATAGCCAGGGTGAGAGTGCAAGGAACAAACCACCCGCTGCATCCATCCACAAATGAGCAGTCATTGAAAGTCCTCTTATTGCCCCCCATTCGTAATTTGTAAAAATGCTGTAAGCAGCCACCGCGACTCCTGCAAGAATTGGGATAACTGATTCAGGATGGGTGCCAATATCTACAAAACCAAACAGCCAGGGTGTTGCAATCAATAGCAGGGCCAGAGAATAATCTAAAATTCCATGTATGCTTGTTGAAATAAATTTCATGGTGTAAAATTTTCAGGTTAAAAAAACCGGTTTACCTTTTCTTCACTTATACGAAAATCTTTATTTAAGTTATGCGTGCTGGTAAAAAACTGCAAATCAGATAGTTATTTGTTGCTTCGGTTCGCTCTTTGCCACCATTGCTCCTGGCTGTGCTTTCCGGAGTTAATAGCGCCTCTGCCTCTTTGATAAAATATTTAATAAAAATTTTTACTGAAAATTATAACCGCGAAGGTCGGGTTCAGTTGAAGTATTAAGATTGAATGAAACAGTTTAATACTTTGAAATTCAGTGTTTTAACAATTAAATAATTTAAAGCATGGCAAATGTTGCAATAAACGGACTGGGGAGGATAGGAAGAGCTGCCCTTAAGGTAATAATGGAAACTGATGAGCTGAACCTGGTGGCAGTAAATGATCTGGTGCCGGCAGATAATCTGGCTTACCTGCTCAGATATGATACCGTTTATGGCCGCTACCATAAAACAGTCGAAGCAAAGGACGATGCTCTTATTATTGATGGTAAGCACTATAAAGTGTTTGATAAAAAGGATCCGGCAGAATTGCCATGGAAAGAGCTGGATATAGATTTGGTCTTTGAATGTTCAGGTGTGTTTGCTACACGCGAAGATCTTGAAAAACACCTTAAAGCGGGTGCTAAAAAAGTAATTCTTTCGCAGCCCGCCAAAAGCGACGATATTACCACTATAGTATATGGCGTTAATGCCTGGGATGAACAGGATGATATTATATCATGCGCCAGCTGTACCACCAATTGTGTTTCGCCGGTAATGGAAATTATAAACCGCCGGATAGGGGTAAAGAAGGCAAACATGACGACTGTTCATGCCTACACCTCCAGCCAGAGCCTGGTTGACGGGCCTCATAAAAAAGCCAGAAGAGGGCGTGCAGCGGCGGCTAACTTTGTACCCACCACCACAGGCGCGGCAATTGCTGCGGCCAAAGCAGTGCCGGAAATTGAAGGCAGGTTCGATGGTGCAGCTATCAGAGGGCCTGTACCTGTAGGCTCTATTGCTGATATTAACATTGTAACAGAACGTGAAACATCTGTTGAGGAGATTAATAACATATTCAGGGAAGAAGCGCAAAGCGAACGTTATAAGGGTATTTTAGGTGCCTCCGACGATGAGCTGGTATCGTCTGACATTATACAGGATTCCCGCCCGTCGGTGGTTGACCTGAGCATGACTCAGGTTGTAGGTGGCGACCTTATAAAAGTAATGAGCTGGTACGATAACGAGTGGGGCTATGTAAACCAGATGGTGCGCGAAGCCAGGCATGTACTGAATATGGTACACGCCGAATAAAGTGCAGGTAAGTTAATGTGCTGATGTGCCGGCAAGGGCAAATTAAAATCACGCTAACCGGCTGAAACTTTTGCAGGTTAAAAGTATTATTAAGATAAGTGTTGTCAGAAAGGCCTGTCGGAATTTATCATCCGGCGGGCTTTTCGTTTTTGTATACAATGCTGCTTTTAAGCAGAGGCTATTTTCTTTTCTTTCCCTTCTTTCCCGGTTTCCTGGATTCCTGCTCCTGTTCGGCTTCGCGCATTAAAGATTTCCAGTTGTCGTTTACATCTTCAGTAAGGTCGAGGGTTTCGGCGTATTCAGCCTTATCAATGTCCAGTACTCTTACTTTCCTGCCCAGGAACTCTTCTACTTCCATCAGTATTTCTTTTTCCTCGGGGCTGCAGAACGAAATAGCGGTACCTTTATGGATGCCCCGCCCTGTACGGCCTACGCGGTGCACATAATTCTCGGCCTGGTCGGGCAGGTCGTAATTAATCACATATTCCACATTAGGAATGTCAATACCCCTGGCACTTACATCGGTGGCAATAAGAATGTTGGCCTCCCCTTTTTTAAACTGCTTAAGCACCTCCAGCCGGTCTTTTTGCTCCTTACCTCCATGGATAGTAATGGATTTTAATCCTACTCTTTCCATGGCTTTAGCCACCCGCTCTGCCCTTACCTTGGTACGTACAAAAATAAGTATCTTACTTTCGGGGTGCTCTTTTATTATGCGCTCCAGGAAGAAACGCTTGTCGTCCATTTCAATAAAGGCGACAGCATGGGAAACATTTTTCGATACCCTGTCTTTAGGAGAGATCTGGATGCGGATGGCTCTTTCAACCAGGGAGTAAGCCAGCTTTTTAATCTCCTCATTTATGGTGGCGGAAATGAAAAGCGTCTGCCGCTTTTGTGGCAGGTGGTGAATGAGCTGGCGGATGTCTTTAATAAAGCCCAGGGCAAGCATGTGGTCGGCTTCATCCAGGATCAGGATCTCCACCCTGTTCAGTTTTATGAAGCCCTGGCTCACCAGGTCGAACATGCGGCCGGGTGTGGCTACAAGAATATCAATTCCCTTCTCCAGCCGGGCAATTTGCGGCCCCTGCTCCACCCCGCCAAATACGCTGAAAGTTTTAACCTTTGTGTACTTGCCAATGGCTTCAAAAACTTCGGTAATCTGGATCGCCAGCTCACGGGTAGGTACCATTACCAGGCACTTAATGCCATCGGGGCGGCTTTGGGCTGTTTTCCTTTCGTGCAGGAGGTGCAGAACGGGAATGGCAAAAGCGGCTGTTTTTCCTGTGCCCGTCTGGGCAATAGCTAACACATCTTCGCCATTTAAAATAGGGGGAATGGCTTTATACTGAATGTCAGTAGGTCTTTTAAAGCCTGAAATATCAAGGCTCTTCTTTATCAGAGGGGAAATGTGGTAGTCTTCAAATTTCATAATATCGCAGATTTCCGTTCAGGAAAAGAAAAAATAAAGAGCTGCCAAAGGCTTTAACTACAGGCATGCTCCCATAAAATTTCAGTTACAGAGGGTATTGCAAAGATACAAACTAATTACGAACCCTGAACAGAATTAAGCGCTCTCCTGATAAATTATGGGCAACTCCTCCATACTTAAAGCGATACTGCACTGAAAGTATCCCCTTCTTTTTTAAGGCTGCTTTCCCATCCTTTTTTAAACCACTTCATAATATTTTCGTTTTTTGATTTTCTCCCTCTTTTCTGCATTCTTCAGCTTACCTTAAACTAAAGCCGGGGAAATTATATAAGGGTCCGTAAAGGGCCTGTATATACCGGAAATACCAGTACAGCTGGTAATTGAGCTCCACCGGGTAATCAATGGCGGGGTCATAATTTATCCGGTTTTCGAAAGGATAGTTCCTGTGGTTATAGTAAAGCTGCTGGTTAACCTTTTCATTCCAGGCAATTACATAGCGCTCATTCCAGGTTTGGTAGTAGGCAGGGGAATAAAATCCCGGGGATTGCGCATTTGTGACAAACCAGCTCCGGAAGCCCGGATCAATAATAATCAGTTCAAATTCTTCCTCCTCACTCTCCTGCTGATTAACCAGGTTTGGGGAAGCCGGTTTATCAGTAACGCCTCGCCCTCCTCCCGCACAGGCAGCAAGTATGCTAAAGCACAGGACCGGCAGCACCTGCTTTATATATTTATAGGGTTGTGTCATTTTCGTTCTTTTTTGTTCTGTTAAAGTAAAACGTTGGGAGAGAGTGGTATAGTTCGTGATTATTGTAAAAAGGCATGGCCCCGGAGGTGGCGGGGAAGCAGGGAAGGGGTGAAATATAACAAGTGTTGTAATTAAGGCAGGGTATTAAAACCGGAGGCCTGTGCGGACATCTAAAAAGTCGGCTACGTGCCGGTGTGCTTTTAAATTTACACCAAAAAATAATTTATTTTCTGTCTGGTATTCCAGTCCATAGCGCTGGTAAAACCGGTCCATGGCCTCGTAAGGAGCATATACATAAAAGCCAAATGCCTGGCTGAAGCGGAATCTTCCAATCAGGAATTCATGCCCTGCCAGCAGAGCGGCGCGGTTAAAATCCGTGTCATCATTATTTTCGCGCAGCTGTTCGCGAATGGTAAAATCGGCAATCCATTCCGCTCCCGCAATAAGGCCGTTAATTCTGCCAATTCGCTGGCTGCCATAAGCGGCAATTCCCAGTACAGGTAGTTTCCGGTTGTTGTCCTGCCGGCTGTCCTTAGCGCCGCCAATGAGAGCAAGGAGAAAATGCCGGTCTTTGCCATTGAGTGTTTTTTCCGAAGGTTGCCGGTCCGGGAAATAAGAAGGCCTGATGGCGTAATTGATGCCAGCTGTAATGGTAGGGTAGTTTATGCCTTTGTTGGGCTGTTGAATTCCGCCGTTGGAAATATGGTTATAGGTGGCGCCGGCACGCAGCAGGAGCAGCTTATTAATTCTGTAGTTCGCCATCAGGTTTGCCACCAGTGGAAAGCTGATGGCGGTGCTGTAAAAGAGGTTCTTCGGGTTTGTTTCAGGGTCGTACACATTGTTCAGGTAAACCGCACCAAGGCCCAGGCGGAATGACATACTGAACCTGCGGTGAGCGGATAAAAAAGGCTCTGTAAAAAGGAGTAAGGAATAGCCGTTGCCTAATACTTCGGGATTGCCAAAGTTAAAATATGCGAGAGAGGCCCCGAGCCGGGGGTAACCCTGTATGTATTCCCATGCCTTTCTGCCGGTAAAATGAAAGCTTATATCCAGCTCAATTCCTGCCGGGTTTGAGATGGCCAGGTCCTGTATTTCCGCGGAGTGCGAAATAATATACCCATAGTGGCCATGCACACCCAGTGTAATGGCAGTAGTGGCAGTGGTATCCGGTTCCTGAGCAAAACTAAATGCAGGAGAAAAGAGAAAAACAAAAAAGCAGGAAATGCAGGTAATAACTGATCCTGAAAGAGAAGAATAATTATTCGGATGCCGCATATTCTCAAAACAGCCCGGTTCTTTTTGTGTTCAGGGTTTTTTGATCTTTTTGACAGGACGTTGTTTTTTTATCCCTTATTATTTCTTTATATGCAGATAGTAGGCAAAGCGCTCCGGCAATCCTGAGTTTCCCTTAGAAAGGCAATTATTTTTGTGGCGGGAGAGAAATAAAGGGCTGCCAGTGTTTTTGAAGGAGTGGCCTGGAATACCGGCAGTTACGTTTTTCATTTTAGCTGTTGTTAAATTTATGTTAAGCAGGTAGCTGATTTGCAGATTGCGGTTAACTCTGAATTAACATTGGCTTGAATTCTTTAACCATAAGTTAAAACCTATTACGCGATGAGGTAACAATGTTTCTGCAGTTTTGTAGCGAATTCAAACCAAAGTAAACCAAGAATTTAGACATGAAAAAACTGAATGCTTACTTTTTAATGCTGATGATGGGGCTTAGCCTTTTCACCGCTTGTGATGATGACGGGCCAACGCCTGCTTCAAATGATTTTGACAGGCCGGGAATTACAGCGCCTACAACCGGACTAGCTGTGCAAATGGGGCAATCCGCTACATTTACAGTTCCTGTAGAGGCTGAGGGAAAAATTGCCAGCATCAATGTTTCTGCCGATAAAGGTACTGCTACTCTTTCTAATCAGGATGCTCTTGTTGGCCAAACCTCAGGGAATGCCCAGATTTCATACCAGGCACCGGAAGCTGCAGGATCTGCTGTAATTACAGTTACCGTTACGGATGCTCAGGATCCTGCAAAAACAGAAACAGAAACATTTGTAGTTCAGATTACAGAAGAGCCTCAGCCCAATGTAGTAGATGTATATGCATCTCCGGAAGGTATTGGAACTACAACCTGGACTAAAGATAATATTTATGTGCTTCGCGGCTTTGTATTTGTTAACGATGGACAAACACTTACAATTGAGGCAGGTACTGTAATCAAAGGGCAGCCTGGTCAGGGAACCGGATCCAGTGCTTTAATTATAGCCAAAGGCGGTAGGATTATGGCTGAAGGTACTGCTGAAGAGCCAATTATTTTTACAGCTCTTTCGGATGACCTGAATACAATAGACGATCTTCCTGTAAATGCCCGTGGACTTTGGGGTGGAGTAATTCTTCTTGGCAATGCTCCAATCAATCATGCTAATGCTCAAACAAACATAGAAGGTATTCCAAGTACTGAAACCCGTGGTGCTTATGGCGGAAATAACGCTGATGATAATTCCGGAGTTATGAAGTATGTTTCTATTCGCCATGGTGGTACTAATATTGGTGCCGGTAACGAAATTAATGGTTTAACCATGGGTGGTGTTGGTCGTGGTACTCAAATCTCTTACATAGAAGTATTTGGTAACGACGATGACGGATTTGAGTGGTTCGGTGGTACAGTAAACTCCTCATATCTTGCTTCAATTTATAACCAGGATGATTCTTTTGACTGGGATTTTGGATGGAGAGGACAAAACCAGTTCTGGTTAGCTTACCAGGAGCAAGGTTTTACTGACTCTGACCGTGGATTTGAAAGTGACGGTGCTCACAGTGGTAATCTTTCTGCTCCTGTATTCTCTAACCCTCAGATCTACAACCTGACGCTTATCGGCCAGGGGGCAACCGGAAACTCTGCGGAAGCTATGTTTATGACTGAAGGTACCGGTGCTCATATTGCTAACAGTATCATCATGAATTTTGCAACTGGTATAGAGCTTACAGATGTTGGATCTACCGGAATGAACTCACGTGACCGTTTAACAAATGGAGATCTTGTGTTTAGAAATAATATTTTCTATTCAATTGGTGCGGAAGGTGTGCCTGCTAGCTGGTTGGCAGTTAGCCATGATTACCAGCCTCTTGCTGCTCATCTTGCAGAAAACGGCAATGTACTGGCAAATCCTGCCTTAGGTGGAATTGCACAGGGAGCATTCAACCCGCTTCCAAATGCGACTGGTGCGGCATTTACAACCGGTCGTTATGCATATCCTGATGCTGCAGTTGATGGTTTCACTTACGAAGCAGTTGATTTCATCGGCGCGTTTGGTGAAGAAAACTGGCTGCAGGGATGGACTGCTGCCGATGCATACGGACTGCTGCAGTAAAATATTTTTAAGTAGATGTTGATTTTAAAGGCAGTATTCCTTCGGGAATACTGCCTTTTTTTATATCTGAGGGGGTTTAAAATGAGCCCTGGTACTGGTGTGTTATCTCAATGTTAACAAAGCTATGTATTGGTTATCTGTTTGTTAAGTAATATTCTTTTTATGGCCTTATAATTAACAATCTGTTAAACAGCGCTGTAATAAATTAACTTTTTCTATCATTTAACTTTGCACCCATATTTAAACCATTCTTCATTTTCTATGAGAAAGTATTTGACCGTTCTCCTTTTTGTTTTACCACTGTTTGCTCTTGCTCAGACAGGTACCATCAGAGGTAAGGTAATTGATGATGCAACAGGAGAGGAATTAGTTGGTGCCAGTGTGCTGGTAGAAGGTACTACAACCGGTAGTACAGCCGACCTTGATGGTAACTATTCTATTAAATTAGATCCCGGAACTTATAATCTAAGGATTACTTTCGTTTCTTATCAAACAATGAATGTTAAGAATGTAGAAGTAAAGGAGAATGAAGTTACTGTAATTGATGCCCGTTTGAAGGGTGAAGATGTTTCTCTGGATGAAGTTGTGGTAGAAGCAGAAATGATGAAGAAAACAGAATCTGCTTTATTGACAGTGCAGAAAAAAGCCAGCCTGGTGATGGATGCAATTTCATCAGAGCAATTTTCCAGAAGTGGAGATAATGATGCCGCAAGTGCAATGAAGCGCGTTACAGGAATTTCTGTAGAGGGCGGTAAATATGTGTATGTAAGGGGTTTAGGGGATCGTTATAGTAAAACATCCGTTAACAAGGCTCAGATTCCAGGCCTGGACCCAAACAAAAACACTGTTCAGATGGATCTTTTTCCTTCCAACCTGATAGATAATATCGTAGTTTATAAAACTTTTTCTCCTGAACTGCCGGGTAGTTTTACAGGTGGTTATGTGGATATTTCCACTAAAGATTTTCCGACCCAGTTTACCTTACAGTTTTCCGGTTCGCTGGGATATAATACGAATGCCAGTTTTAATGAAAGTTTCCTGACGCAGGATCTGGAGTCAGGTCATTTTCTGGCAAGAAAGCCTCAGGGCCTGCAAATGCCTGATGTACTTAATCAGGAGGTAGTAAGTTTGGGCTCTGCATATAATAATGACAGGAATGCAGCTCTGTTAGATGAGCAGACAAAATCGTTAAACACGAATTTTACGCCTGAAACTAAGGTTCCTTTTCTTAATAATAACTTTAGTTTTTCCATAGGCGATCAGATGGACTTATTTGGAAGGCAGCTTGGTGTTATTGGAGGGCTTAGCTATCAGCGTAACTATAAGTACTTTAATAATGGAACAACCGGCCGCTTTATTCTGCCGGGTACTGTAGAGGAACCGCACCTCGATTCTCTTTACTATTTCAATGATCAGGTAGGGGTTGAATCTGTTTTATGGGGAGGTATTTTAAATACAGCTTATAAGCTGAATAATAACCACAAGGTCCGCATTAACCTTATGCACAACCAGAGTGCAGACATATCTACCAGGTACTCCGAAGGTCTTTTCCCTTATGCCTTTGGCTCTAACAGCGATAACCGCAGGATTCAGTTACGGGCAAAAGAATACCAGGTTCGGTCTTTGAGTTCAGGCCAGTTAGGTGGCGAACATAAATTTGGTGGCAGGCAGGGGCTTAGGGCAGAGTGGATGGGTTCCTATACTATTTCAACCCAGAATGAGCCGGATTTGCGCTACTTCAATAACCTTAAGGAGTTTCTTCCTGATGGCAGTATAAATTATAATGCAAACAGTAATAACATTCCTCCTCCTTCGCATTATTTCCGTGACATGGAAGAGGTGAATGCAGAAGGTAAGGTAGATTTTGAATTACCGGTGAAGGTTTTGAACGACATGGATTCAAAGCTTAAATTTGGAGGAACTTACCTGTCCCGGACGCGTGATTTTACTGAAAGGATATTCCAGTATCGTGTTACCCCGGGTACTTCCCGCTTCAATGGTAACCCTGATGAATATTTCCGTGAAGAAAATCTTGGATTAACAGGGAAATCCGGAAGTATAAATAATTTCGGTCTGATTGCCCGGGATGAAACAATAAATGGCGGAAGCTATAATGGAGAGGAAAAGCTACCTGCAGCTTACCTGATGCTGGACTGGCAGGCAGGTGCTAAATGGAAAATCAGTGCAGGTGCCCGTTATGAGGGAACTAATATACGCCTTACAAATGAAAGCGAGGCATTACCGGATTCACTGAGGAATGCACACGTGCAGGGGAACGATGTTTTACCCGCTTTAAATGTTACAAGGATTCTTGAGGAGAATATGAATCTCCGCTTTGGTTACGGACGTACTCTTGCACGACCTAACTTCAGGGAGCTGGCGCGGTTTGCCACTTTCGACTTCCTGGGTGACTTTATTCTGATAGGTAATCCAATGCTCGAGCGTACCGTTATTGATAATATAGACCTGCGCTGGGAGTATTATCCAAAGTCTGAAGAGTACTTGTCTGTTAGTGCCTTCTATAAAAAGTTTACCAATCCTATAGAGCGGGCGGTTAATCCTATGACTAACGATATTGCTATTGAGCTTAATTATAGAAATGTGCCTCAGGCGAATGTTTATGGTCTGGAAATGGAAGTGCGCAAAGGGCTGGATTTTATTTCTGAAGCGGCTGAGAACTTTAAGGTGGGTGTTAACCTTACACTGCTTCGCTCCCGCGTGGATATTACAGAAGGGGAGCTAAAGCTGATAAGGACAAATGATCCTGAGGCGCCTTCTACCCGCCCTCTTTATGGGCAGGCTCCTTATATCGTTAACACCTATTTAAATTATGAGAATCCGGGTAATAAATGGAGCAGCACTTTGAGCTATAATGTTACAGGTCCAAGATTATCTGTAGTAGGTTTAAGTGGAACTCCAAACGTTTATGAGCAGCCAAGGCCAATGCTGGATTTTAATATCCGTAAAGGAATCGGGGAGCGTTGGGGAGTTAAATTCTCAGCAGCTAACCTGCTGGATGCAGAATATCTGCTTAGCCAGGAGTTCAAAGACAGAGAATATGTTTACACATCATACAAAACCGGCAGAACATTCTCTCTTAGCTTTTCTTACCTGATAGAGTAATTGGAGATGTGCAGTTTTTATGGATGAAACTAAAAAGGAGGCAGTATCTGAACTGCCTCCTTTTTTTTGCCCTGATAAAACGATGTGGAAAATTATTCTTCTTTAGTATTAAAAAACATTTTAAAGCTACTGACGGTGTCTGCCTGTATGTTATCAGAAAAAAAAGTTATGTTCTTAAATCCCTCTACATCTGACCATTTGTAAGCTGCCAGGCTTTTTTCCTTATTTGGTGTGGATGGTTTTATATTGAAAAAAGATAAGGAGTTCTCGTTGTATTGTAAGTTTCCAGTTTTGTTCACCAGGACTTCTGTTGCTTTTCCGGAGGGATAGTAAACTTCTATTTTATACGGAGTATAAATGTGAACAGGAACCTTTTTGCTTCCTCTTTTTTGAATGTAAGTAGAATCAGGCTCTCCTAGAATTGAGACAACTTCCTCCGGAGTTTTATTCGCGATCATTGGAATATCCATGATGTATTCCCGGGTAGTTCTTTCCTGGCTGCAGGAAAAAGAACAGAGCATTGCAAGGAGGTACAAAGAAAATCTGTTTTTCATAATGTATTTTTGGCTTCATACAAAAATACGAAATAGAAAATATTTATAATAATTAAAGCAATATCATTGAAACAGGTAATCCCTTCCCTTTCAGGAGTTTTGAAAAAAGCAGTTTCTGTCAGCTGCAAAAGACTCATCTGACATTCTAATAATCAAATAAATGCCTTCATTATTCTTCCTCTTTTGCGGCCAGTAAATGAGTCGGTTCTGTCGGATTATGAAAAAAAAATAAAAGTTTTTGAAACTTTTTTAATTTAAAAAAAACAAGCCTGTTTTTTTAAATTAATGACCTGACCATCAAAGGCTTTAAAATGTGTGTGGAAAATATCCCCACATTATGAACGGAAAATTAAATTTTAAATATCTACCGAGGGGAGGTGGTCAGGAGCAGGAAAGGCAGATAACAAAAGGTAAGGAAGCTATATCGGGAATTATTTCCGGAACCTGATCCGGAAAGGGAAATATATCAATTCGTATTTCTCCAAACCTGTGGAAAAAATCTACACCGAAATGTGGATGTGAATTTGAAAAATTATATTTCGTTGTTCTGCTCTTTCGTGAGCATTATACGAATGAACTCCTTTTTATATTCACTAAAAGCTTGATTTTTTGAATTATGATCGTTTACTTCGCCACAGTCTCCCCGGTTGTCTGTGGTTGGATAATTTTTTGAGACATAGAAAAATGCAATTATTACCAAATATTTTTTCCATATGAAAAACCTGATTTCTACCGCTTTTAGTTTTACACTACTATTGTTTATCCTGTGCAGTAATGCAGGGTTTGCCCAGGGTACTCATAAGCCTGTGTCGTATGGAGCTACAGGGGCACCTTATGGTTATTATGAATATTTACCCCTGGATTACAAGGATAAGGGAGCTAAATCCCCTTTGCTGATTTTTCTTCATGGTTCAGGAGAAAAGGGAAATGGAAGAGGAAAAGGCCAGCTGGATAAGGCTGTAAAATTTGGTCCGGGGCGGGAAATTAACAGTGGCAAACACCTGCCATTTGTAATTCTTTCTCCTCAAACACCGGATTGGTGGAATACCCAAAAGCTGAATGATTTTATTGATCATGCAATAAGGAATTATAATATAGACAAAGACAGAATTTACCTTACAGGCCTGAGTATGGGTGCTATGGGTATCTTTCAATATGCAGGCAAGCATGCTGACAGAATTGCAGGCATTGTAGCTATAGCAGGGAGTGGTAACACAAATGAGGTATGTAATTACAGCTCCGTTCCTTTGTGGACTTTCCATGGAGACAGGGATACCACGGTTCCAATTTCGGGTTCGCAAAATGTTGTTAACACTTATAACAACTGTAATCCAAAGCCAAAGGTGAAGGCGAAACTGACTGTATTAAAAGGATATGCGCATTGGGGCTGGAATGAAGTGTATAATGGCAAAAATGGCGACATATATAGCTGGTTGCTGCAGTATCCTGAAGGAGCTAAACCACAGCCGAAGCCTCAGCCGGAGCCAAATAAAGCTCCTGTGGTAAATGCCGGCAATGACAGGGAAGTTAATCTGCCGGTTAAAGAGGTTGCTTTCAACGGATCGGCCAGCGATAAGGACGGGCGTATAGTTTCATATAACTGGACAAAAGTAAATGGTCCTCAGGTAAATATGAGTGGCGCTAATACTGCTAATCTGCAGCTGAAAAACCTGAATGCGGGTACCTACACTTTCCGCTTTACAGCCAAAGATAATGACGGTGCCTCAGGGAGTGATGAAGTGCGGCTGAAGGTGAATCCTGCGCCTGAAAAGAATGAAGATAAAGGAAAAGATAATAATAAAGATGTTAAAGTAATAGCAAGTGCGGGAAGCGACAAGTCTGTTACTCTTCCGGTAAATTCCGAAAGTTTACATGGCTCTGCGCAGTGGGTAAATTGTTCTGTAAGGTCTTATAAGTGGGAGAAAGTAAATGGTCCGTCTGTAAAAATGTCGGGTAAGGGTACAGCAAACCTTTCACTCACTAACCTTCAGGAGGGTGAGTATACCTTCAGGTTTACAGCTATCAGCAGTAATGGAGTGTCAGGAAGTGATGATGTTAAGGTAAGGGTGCTGAAAGGAAAAGTAGCCGGCGATGTGAAGGATGATGCCCCTGTTAAGGATGATGGCGTGGTAAGTCCGGCGCCGGTGCCTGCAACAAAACAAGGCCTTACTTATTCGTATTACAAGTTTCATTCAGGAAATGCCTTGAAAAAGCTGCCGGACTTCAGTAAAATCAATCCTGATAAAAAAGGACATGTTTCAGGCTTTTCTCTGGCTCCAAGAGATAAGGATGACTATTTCGCCTTTGCCTACGATGGTTATATTAACATCAGTAAAAGCGGAAAATATGCCTTTTACACCCTTTCAGATGATGGAAGTAAGCTGTACATAAATGATAAACTTGTGGTGAACAATGATGGCAGGCATCCTGAGAAGGTTAAATATGGCTGGGTTAATTTAACCAGCGGAAGCCATAAAATAAGGGTTGAGTACTTTGAAAACACAGGTAGCGAAGTATTATATGTGTCTTATAAAGGTCCGGGTATTGAGCTTCAGGCAATTCCTGAAAGCATATTGAGCACTCAGGGCGGCGGTGTCGTGCCTGTAGTAACAGATAATGGGAATAAGGCAGAAAACGGGTTGAATTATTCTTACTACGAAAACGATGATCAAAGAAATAAGTGGACCCGCCTGCCGGACTTTAACAGGCTGAGTGCTGCAAAAACCGGTGAAATTAATAACTTCTCCCTGGCAGTTAAGGAACGCTCCTCGCATTTTGCCTTACTTTTTGAAGGAAAAGTAAAGATTGATAAGGCAGGGGATTATACCTTCTACACAAATTCCGATGATGGCAGTCAGCTGTTTATAAATGGCAGATTAGTGGTGCAAAATGACGGCTGGCACGGGCCGCAGGAAAGATCGGGTACTGTAAATCTTTCAGCAGGTTATCATGATATTAAAGTGACCTTCTATGAGCATGAAGGAGGAGAAGTGCTGGATGTGAAATGGAGAGGCCCTGGTATTGGAAAGCAATCTGTTCCTGACCATGTACTGTACAAAAGCGGAAACATTAAGAACAATGGCAATAAGGCAACCGCGCGTTTGAAAGATGCTGAAAGCCTGAAGCCGGCCCTGGAAAAGACAGCAGAATTCAGGCTGTATCCAAATCCGGCTCAGTCATATATACATCTTGACCTGGGTGCGCTGGCTGAAGAAAGTGTAATTATATCGATTAGTGATCTTACCGGCAGAAAGATGTACCAAACCAATGTCAGCGCCGCGGGTGGTGAAGGCATAAACCTGGAACTGGAGGCAATAGGGTTAAGAAAGGGCGCTTATATGATGACAATTGAAAGTCAGCAGGGAGAAATGGTTAAGGCCATCAGGTTCCTGAAGGATTAAAATAAAGCAAAGGAAATAACAGAAGGGGCTGCAGAGGTAAAACTTTGCAGCCCCTTCTGTTTTACCGGCCATCTGGCGGCAGGGGGTGGGGTTAAATTCCGGCTTTGCAGCTCATGAGAAGTATGCAGTCAGGCCATGGTATTTTATTTAATTTTCAGTCTTGAAAGTCGTTCCTTCAGGTGCTCCAGTTGTCTGCTTACTTCTTCCAGTGCTTTATTCTTATCTTTTTGTGTAATCCCATTCATAACGATATCTTCCTCCAGCTGAATTTTTTCTTTGGCATTTTGTTCCAGTGCCTGTTCAAGTCTTATTTTTTCACGGGCGTTTTGTTCAAGTCTGGAGTTGAGTTTTTGTCCGTCCCTTTCTGTATTTTTTATTTCTTTACTTAAAAAGCTGGCGGCTTCCTCGGCTTCTTTTACCTGGTTTTGCAAATGGTATTTATGCATTAAAAACGGAAGGTTCTCCATTTCGCCTTTTATTGCTGAGGTAATAGTTTCTCCGGCATTATCGGAGTGTCCTATCCAGATGCGGCTTTGGGTGCTGTCACCATTAACAAGGGCATAAACTGTGGTTGTTTCATTTTTGCTCTTCCAGTAAGCCTCCTTTATTTCTATGAAGTTTTTTCTTTCCCTGATCTTTCCGTTTTCATTGAGGTAGCTTACAAGGTACTGCTTTGTTTTGTGGTCGCTGTAAGGTACGGTGGTGCTATAGCCGCTGTAGGTTACTCCCATTACGTTCATTTTTTCTTTCCGGTAAGTAGTGGCAGTTTCCTGTGCATGCAGGCTCAGGAGGGAAATGAAAAAGAGAAAAATACTTAAAGACAGGTTTTTCATGCGATATAATACTTTATTGTTTTTAAAGGAGTTTGTAAAAGACAGGAAACATAATAATTTTCCTGCGGTTACATTAGCACAAATTTACGCGCATTTTACATGCCAAATAAATAATATTCAGCCATAAACATGCATAATAAAGTATTGATTGCAGGCGGTCGGGGCCTTATAGGCAGCAGACTGACCACCCTTTTGCAGGAGAAAGGCTATAAAGTAGCTTACCTCAGCCGCAGCAGAAAAAGTGAGGGAGAGATAAAAGTATTTGGCTGGGATATTGAAAAAGGCTGGATAGAGCCTGGCGCCGTGGAAAGTGCGCATTATATTATAAACCTGGCAGGGGCCGGTGTGGCAGATAAGCGCTGGACGGAGACTTTTAAAAAGGAAATTATTAAAAGCAGGACGGAAACAAATAATATCCTTTTTAAGGAGTTAAAAAGAACAGGCTATATGCTGAAGGCTTATGTTTCAGCCTCGGCAGCAGGCTACTATGGCGAGGATAACGGAAGCCGCTGGTTAAATGAAAGCAGTGCTGCAGGGAATGATTTTCTGGCGCAGGTTTGTAAAAAGTGGGAAGAGGCGCCGGATAAGGTAGCAAACCTTGGAATCAGGTTGCTTAAATTCAGGATTGGTGTGGTATTAAGTATGGAAGGTGGCGCACTTCCCCAGCTGGCAAAGCCGGCAAAATTAGGGCTGGCTGCCCCCGTAGGGAGCGGAGAGCAATACATGAGCTGGATCCATATTGATGATTTGTGCCATATGATTATAAAAGGAATGGAAGATAGCTCAATGGAAGGGGTTTATAATGGAGTTGGTCCGGAGCCTGTAACAAATAAACATTTTATGGAAACCCTTGCCGGTGTGCTGCAAAAGCCCTTTTTTGCGCCACGTGTTCCTGCTGCGGCAATAAAACTTGCTATGGGAAGCGAAAGGGCAGGCATAGTGCTGGGGAGTCAGAGGGTTTCTTCTGAGCGAATAGAAAAAAGTGGTTTTCAGTTTCAGTATCCTGTCTTGCGTACTGCATTAAAGGATCTGCTGAAGTAAACAGGCTTAAGCCGGATCCGTATTTGATATTTTATCATAAATAGAGTACTTTGTAAAGTTCAAAACGTAAAGAAAAGGACTTCGATATAAAAAGATTTTTTGCCCATGAAGAACAATGAACGGGATGAAAACCGGAAAAATCAGCAACCAGAGAATAATAATGCCGGCCAGTCAGCCGGTTCAGAAAACAGACCGGAACAGGAAGAAAATAAAATTTCCGGAGAAGAAGCCGGCAGGCAGCTGGATAATATGTCCATTGAGCTTGAGCCCGGAGAAGGTAAAAAGCACAAAGGGCCGATAGATGGAAAATCATCTGCTGAAAAGGCGCATGAAGAAAAGATTGATAAAGAGGGAAGAAGCGAACGGGCGGCCGTGAGGGCAAAGAAGGTGAGGAAAAAGAATATGCCGCCAAGTGCTCTGCAGGGCGAGGGAGAAACTATTGTAAATAAGCCCGTAGATGAGGATGAGCACCTCATACGCCAGGCTTTTGCCGACCATGACTGGAACGAAATAAAAAGCTCTAACAGCTGGGCCATTTTTAAGGTAATGTCTGAGTTTGTGGAAGGCTTTGAGAAGCTGGCTAAAATTGGTCCATGTGTTTCAATATTCGGGTCGGCACGAACCAAAAACGATCACCCTTACTATAAAATGGCCGAAGAGATAGCTGCCAAGCTGGTAAGGCACGGTTATGGAGTAATAACCGGTGGTGGTCCCGGTATTATGGAAGCAGGAAATAAAGGTGCTTATGAGGCAGGCGGTAAATCTGTAGGCCTTAATATTATTCTTCCTTTCGAGCAGTTCGATAACCCTTATATAGATGCCGATAAGCTTATAACCTTCGATCATTTTTTTGTGCGCAAGGTAATGTTTGTGAAATATGCCCAGGGTTTTATTGTAATGCCGGGCGGCTTTGGTACAATGGATGAGCTTTTTGAGGCGCTCACTCTTATCCAGACCAAAAAGATCGGCCGTTTTCCTATTGTGCTGGTAGGGAGCCAGTACTGGTCAGGTTTAATGGGGTGGATTCGCGATGTTATGCTTAAAGAGGAGAAGAATGTAAACGAAGAGGACCTTGATTTGGTGAACATTGTGGATACAGCCTCCGAAGCAGTGAAAGTAATTGATGATTTTTATAGCAGATATCTGCTCTCGCCGAACTTCTAAATAAGAGACAAATAAAGCCGCCACAGAAATCTGGCGGCTTTTTCTGCTTAAAAGAGCAGGTTCCGGCAAGGGGAGATTTCTTCTTTTTGCTTTGTGGTGATCCTGTATTCACAGTTAATGTGCAGTAAAAAGAATTATCCGGTCAGAAAATTTGTTGATTACAGGTATCCCTTTCAATGCCGGTTGTTCCATGCAGGATATTTTTAACCATCCTGTTCTCTCTTTCCGGCATTAGTGGGCAAAAGAATGTTTCCTGCTATATTTGCAGCTGAATATGAGTAAACTAAAGAATCAGAAAAATACGTCGGTGGTGGAGGCTTCTGCCGGGGCAGCTCCGGTAAAGAGTTCCTCCGCAAAAGTGCCTGATATTACCGGTGAGTCTAATATTGAAATATACGGTGCACGGGAGCACAACCTAAAAAATATAGATGTGCGCATACCACGCAACCAGCTGGTGGTTATTACCGGTATTAGTGGCAGTGGCAAATCTTCCCTGGCATTCGATACTATTTATGCCGAGGGACAGCGCAGGTATATGGAAAGCTTTTCCGCCTATGCCCGTTCTTTTATGGGAGGTATGGAGCGGCCGGATGTGGATAAGATCAGTGGCCTGAGTCCGGTAATTTCCATAGAGCAGAAAACCACCTCCCGGAATCCGCGCTCAACAGTAGGGACTACCACAGAGATTTATGACTTTATGCGTTTGCTGTTCGCACGCGCATCGGAAGCATTCTCTTACCTGAGTGGCGAGAAGATGGTGCGCCAGTCCGAAGATCAGATCATAAATCACCTGCTGCATAATTTTGATGAAAAGAAGCTGACTATTTTGTCGCCGGTTGTAAAGGGGCGAAAAGGCCACTACCGCGAGCTTTTTCAGCAGATCAGGAAGGCAGGTTTTACCAAGGTACGGGTAGATGGTGAAATTCAGGAAATTCTGCCTAAGATGCAGGTCGACAGGTATAAGATCCACGATATTGAAATTGTAATAGACCGGATTAAGGTGCAGGAGAAAGACCGTTACCGCATCAGCCAGTCTGTAACCGAAGCCTTTAAAAGGGGTGAGGGTCTTTTAATGGTTCAGGACGTGGATACTGATGAGGTGCATCATTTCTCTAAATTCCTGATGGACCCTAAAACAGGTTTGTCATACGAAGAGCCTGCTCCTAATGCCTTCTCCTTTAACTCTCCTTATGGCGCCTGCCCACAATGTAATGGCCTTGGTACTGTGGAGGAAATTACAAGGGAATCTATAATACCTAATCCTAATTTAAGCATTAGCCGTGGCGGTATTGCGCCGCTGGGTGAATTCCGCGACATCTGGATTTTTAAAAAAATCCAGTCTATTCTGAAGCGTTATAAGCTTACCCTTGCAACTCCTTTGAAGAATTTTCCGGAAGAGGCGCTGGATGTGCTTATGTATGGCGATAATATTCCAGTGGAGGTTAAGTCGAAGAAGTACCCGGATACAACCTGGAACACCCAGTTTGAAGGAATTATCACCTTTCTGGAAAAGCAGAAAGAGAGTGCTTCCGACAAGATTTCCAATTGGGTGGAGGATTTTACTATTGCCACGGAATGCCCTGAGTGCCACGGTGCGCGCCTGAAGAAAGAATCCCTGCACTTTAAGATTGACGGTAAAAATATTGCCGAGCTGGCGATGATGGATATTCAGCGCCTGGCCGCCTGGTTCAGCGACCTGGAAAGCAGGTTAAATGAACGGCAGCTAATTATTGCCAGAGAGGTGCTGAAGGAAATAAGGAAGCGGATCAGCTTTCTGCTGGACGTGGGACTGGATTACCTTCACCTGAACCGGCCGTTGAAGACACTTTCCGGTGGTGAGGCACAGCGGATAAGGCTGGCGACACAAATAGGCACACAGCTGGTGGGCGTATTGTACATTCTGGATGAGCCAAGCATCGGGCTGCACCAGCGCGATAACGTTAAGCTGATAAAGGCGCTGCAGGACCTGCGGGATTTAGGTAATTCGGTGCTTGTGGTGGAGCACGATAAGGATATGATGCTGGCCTCTGATTATTTACTGGATGTAGGGCCCGGGGCGGGCAGGCACGGCGGTACCATTGTGGGTAAAGGAACTCCGGAGGAGTTTCTGGAGAGTGGTGGCAAAACGGCGGAGTACCTGAAAGGCATCCGGAAAATACAGGTACCTGCCACCCGAAGAAAAGGGACCGGTAATATGCTGGAGCTTAAAAATGCATCGGGCAACAACCTGAAAGGGATTGACCTGATTTTACCTTTAGGGCAGATGATTTGTATTACCGGGGTGAGTGGCAGCGGAAAATCCACACTTATTCACGAAACCCTCTATCCGCTCCTGAGCAAGCATTTTTATAAGTCCAACAAAGATCCCATGCCTTATGAAGAATTTAATGGGCTGGAGCATCTGGATAAGGTTATTGAGGTCGATCAGTCTCCAATCGGGCGTACGCCGCGCTCTAACCCGGCTACTTATACAGGGGTGTTTACGGAAATCCGCTCCCTCTTTGCTGACCTTCCCGAGTCAAAGATCAGGGGGTATAAGCCAGGCCGTTTCTCATTTAACGTAAAAGGTGGCCGCTGCGAAGATTGTGGCGGAGCAGGTTTAAAACTCATTGAGATGGACTTTTTGCCGGATGTGCACGTATTGTGCGAGACCTGTAAGGGAAAGCGCTATAACCGCGAAACCTTGGAGGTTAGGTTTAAGGGGAAATCCATTTCCGATGTGCTGGATATGACGGTGGAGCAGGCGGTGGAGTTTTTTGAGCATCAGCCAAAAATTGTGCGCAAAATAAGAGCCCTTAATGATGTAGGCCTTAATTATATTACCCTTGGGCAGCATGCAACCACGCTCTCCGGCGGAGAAGCGCAGCGGGTAAAGCTTGCAACAGAGCTGTCGAAAAAAGATACCGGCAAAACTTTTTATATACTCGATGAGCCTACTACAGGGCTTCATTTTCAGGATATACAGCATTTGCTCGATGTGCTTAATAAACTTGCAGATAAGGGTAATACCGTGCTGATAATTGAGCACAATATGGATGTAATAAAGGTTGCGGATTATATTGTGGACCTTGGGCCTGAGGGTGGAAAAGGCGGAGGGCAGATTATTGCATCGGGAACTCCTGAGCAGGTGGCTGAAGTGAAAAACAGCTATACTGCCATATTCCTCCGGGAAGAGCTGAAGGATAAGGCCTGAAAGCCTGAAAAAAATATCACCGGAAATAAAAAAAGCTGCCCCTAAAAGGAGGCAGCTTTTCTCTTTCAACCAAAACATTAAAACCTATCAACTATGAATAAGCTAATTGTAATCTTATAATTAATTTAGCAGATAATTGGTTCCTCAATGTTAAAAAAAACATAGCAATATTTTTTAATATTTTCAAATCGGCAGGATTATGTCGGCTTAAGTGATTGGTGTACAGGTAATTAAAATTATGTGCGGCTGTGGTGCTCCTTTTTCTGATTGAAAAACCTGTTTCAAATATAGAGTTAATGTGAGTGTTTTTATTTACCTGTTTTTCTGATTTTAATGCTTCTTTCAAAGGAGTAAACAGCTTTGTGATTATTTTTTCCGGTAATATATCCTCTGCTTATATTTTAATGAAGATCTGCTTTTGAACATTTTTATGTTTTATAAACATTCGGGCCGTTTTTTCATTAAATTTATAGTGTATTGCAATTAAATGAAGTGACGTTGTGACTTCGGAAAATTTTTAATTATTGCTTTCATCAAAGCAGGGGCAGGAGGCTTCCGCGCTGCAGGTTAAACAATTGCGGGCCGGAGTTTACCTGATTCTTATTGTATATGTGCAGCTACTTATTTTTATTTTTTTATGGTTCCCGAAGAAGAAATACAGGAAATATCCATCCAGATTCCTAAAACAGACAAGCCACGCCTGGTAATTATAGGCGGAGGTTTTGCCGGTTTGCGGCTGATTAAAAAACTTGCAAATGAAAACCTGCAGGTGGTGGTGCTCGACAGGCATAACTACCACACTTTTCAGCCCCTTTTGTACCAGGTGGCTACTGCAGGTTTAGAGCCAGGTTCTATTGCAGGTCCGCTCAGGAAGTTTATGGAAGAGAAGGAGGATTATCATTTCAGGCTTGCCAAGGTTACAAAAATTAATCCGGAAAAAAAGACTGTTTCCACCCCGGTGGGAGATTTAAGCTATGACTATCTGGTAATTGCCTGCGGTTCTAAAACCAACTATTTTGGTAAGGATAAGGAGTTTAAAGATGCCCTTCCTATTAAACAGATTCCACAGGCGCTGAATCTTCGCAGTCATATTCTGCAAAACTTTGAAAAAGCAGTAAATACAAAAGATACCTACGAACTGCAGAGCCTCCTGAATATCGTTATTGTAGGCGGAGGCCCTACAGGGGTGGAGGTGGCAGGTGCTTTCGGGGAACTGAAAGACCATGTATTGCCAAAAGATTACCCGGAACTCAATTTTAAGCAAATGAATATTTACCTGGTCGAAGGTCTGCCTCATTTGCTGAATGGAATGTCCAAAACTGCTTCCAGAAAAGCACATAAGTACCTGAAGGACTTTAATGTAAATATCCTGTTAAATACCATGGTTGATTCTTACAATGGCAAAACAGTGCGTTTAAGTTCAGGCGAAGAGTTGCCTTCCCAAACCCTGATATGGGCAGCCGGTGTAACAGGAAATATTATTCCCGGCCTGCCGGATGATTGTATTGAAAAGAGCCAGTACATTGTGGATGAATTTAACCAGGTAAAGGGTTTTGATGATGTTTTTGCGGTAGGGGATATAGCCCTTATGAAGACAAAGAAGAACCCGAAAGGTTTTCCTATGCTGGCTCCTGTGGCTATTCAGCAGGGAGAGAACCTGGCTGATAATATAAAGGCAATTATTAATGGCAGTAAAAAGCTGTCGCCGTTCCGGTATACCAATAAGGGGTATATGGCAACTGTTGGCCGGAACAGGGCGGTTGTGGACATGCCAAACGGACTTAGCTTTGGTGGCTTTTCTGCCTGGACTGCCTGGATGTTTGTGCACCTGCTGTACCTCATCGGGTTCAGGAATAAACTGGTGGTGCTGAATAACTGGATCTGGAATTATTTTACTTATGACAAAGGTATCCGCCTGATCATCCGGCCGTTCGATAAGCAGGAAAAGCGAAAACAGCAGGAGGCAGAATTATAAGCAGTAAACGTGAGGCAGGCCCGGCCGGACCGGCCGTAAGCGGGCATGACAGAATTATACTGAGAGGTTATCCATTTGTGGTAACCTCTTTTTTTGTATTTAAAGCCACTTAAATTACCCTCCTGCCATTTGTACAAATCAGCTTTACTATTTAATGGAGTGGTGTAAATTTGTATAGTTCAGGAAAGAAGAGGGCGGTTGCCTCTTTTTCAAAGTTTAGCTATGACAAGGAATACAGTTTATTGGATTTGCCAGCTTGGGGGATGGGCTCTGTATGCCATCATTAATATTTCCTTTTATCTGCTTAAAAATGTGCATGATGCAGATCAGTATTCTTTTCTGCTCCTTTCGGTGGGTTATATGTTGCTGATCACCCATGGGTTCCGCAATTATATGCACAGGGCCGGCTGGCTGAAAATGTCTATAGGTAAACTCACTCCGCGGCTCATAATGGCTATTGTCATTATGACTACGCTGGTTTACCTGCTGGAAACAGCTACTCTCATGCTTTTACGGGGGCAGCCGCTCATTAGCTTTGACTTTTCGGAGCTGATATTAATGTTTCTTTCGCAGCTGACCCTGTTCTTTATCTGGTGCGCTCTATATATTATGTACCATTATGTAGAGCGTTACAATGCCACCCTTAAGTACGAGGCATCTATTAATGAAATGACACTTAACAGGCTTAAGTCGCAGCTTAACCCTCATTTCATATTTAATGCCCTAAACAGTATCCGGGCACTGGTGGACGAAGATCCCCGTAAAGCAAAAAGTGCTATAACCCAGCTGAGTAATATCCTGCGCAATTCGCTGGTAATGGATAAGCGAAAGGTGGTAAGCTTTGGCGATGAGCTCCGTACTGTTAAGGATTACCTTGCCCTGGAGGGGATTCGCTTTGAGGAGCGTCTCAGGACTTCTATTGTGGCATCGCGGGAAGCGGAGGAGTTCTGTATACCTCCTTTAATGCTGCAGACCCTGGTGGAAAACAGTATAAAGCATGGAATAAGTAACCTGATAGATGGCGGCGTGGTGGATGTGGTGGCTAAGGTTGAAGATAAGAAGCTCCATGTCCGGATCAGGAACAGCGGTCAGTATATTAATGGGGTGAAGAAGAAGAAAGGCTCGGGGCTGGGGATAGCAAATACAAAGGAGCGCCTGAAGTTACTGTACGGCGAAAAGGCTGTTTTCCGGATCAGTAATGAAGATGGAAATACTGTTTTAACTGAACTGATAATTCCTGAGCAATAATTTTTTCGGGAACACATTTATTATTTATTTCTGATTCTTGCTGCAGTTTGGCTGGTTTTGTATACTTATATACTTAATTATTAATTTTTATGAGAGCATTAATTGTTGACGATGAGCGCCTTGCCCGAAAGGAACTGGCTTCCCTCCTTTCCGATTACCATACCATTGAAATAGTTGGAGAGGCTGTAAATGCCGATGATGCTTACGAAAAAATAAAGGAACTGGAGCCTGACCTGCTGTTCCTCGATATTCAGATGCCGGGAAAAACAGGCTTTGATTTGTTGCAAATGCTGGACGATGTTCCGCAGGTAATATTTACTACCGCTTACGATGAGTATGCAATTAAGGCTTTTGAAGTAAATGCACTGGATTACCTCCTTAAGCCTGTGCAGCCCGAGCGCCTTCAGGAAAGTATTAATAAGCTTGCTTCTGTTATAGAAAAAAAGGAAAGAAGGGAGGAGAAAAGTATTACCAACACCAATAAGCTGGGGCCTGATGACCAGGTTTTTGTTAAAGATGGTGAAAAGTGCTGGTTTGTGCGCCTGAGCAAAGTTCGCCTGTTTGAGTCTGACGGAAACTATATAAAGGTTTATTTCGATAACCAGAAGCCGATGATCCATAAATCGCTGAACGCACTCGACGACCGCCTGGACGATAAAGTGTTTTTCAGGGCAAACCGCAAGCACATGATAAACCTTAACTGGGTGGAGAATATTGAGCCCTGGTTTAACGGAGGTTTGATGGTTACCCTGCAGGGGGGCGAAAAAGTAGAGGTGAGCCGCCGTCAGGCAACCCGCTTTAAAGACATGATGAGTCTCTGAAGGAAAGAGAGAAGGGAGGCTCAGGCTGGATTACTCCCCTGAAGTATGTCAAGGAAAGGCCGCTGAGCTGCATTGATTTTTATGCAGGCTTCTTCGTAGGTAAACCAGCCTGCTCTGTCCGCTTCCGGGTATTCCTGCCAGCGGCCGGATTTGTAAGGCCATTCGACCTTAAAGGTGTTGCAGCTGATACCATCTTTTTCGTTCCAGTCTCCCTCAAAAGCCCAGGCGTGGACCCATTTACCTCCTTTTTGCTTTACCTCACCTAAGGGTAAAAAAGGAGGTTGAGGCTTAATGCCTGTTTCTTCCTCAAATTCCCGGCAGGCGGTTTGAAATAGTTCTTCCTCCCTTTCCGGCATTCCTTTTGGTATTGTCCACCAGCCATCATCCTTTTCCTTAAAATAAGGTCCTCCCGGGTGTACCAGAAAAAACTGCAACACGCCATTCTGCTTCCGGTGCATGAGCAGTCCTGCACTTGTGTTTTTAGGTGTGTTCATTTCAGGAGTGGAGGTGAATTTCACATATATAAAAAGCAGATATTCCCGTAATGTGTTTAAGCTGTTCCTGATTCCTGGCAATTTTCTCTGCTCCTGAATTCTGTTCTCTTACAATTCCACAATAATGCCAAGACTGGGAATAGTGGTTCCATTTGTGTTTTTCAAAAACTTGTACTGATAGTATTCAGGATTTGCAGGGTCGCGCAGGGGCTGGTCGTTTGCATCTCTGATTACATCAACATTATCCTGGAACTGAACAGAATAGCCGTATGCATTTTGCACATCAAAATATACATTAAGGCTCCAGTTGCTGAAGAAATATTTCTTGTCGATGCGTAAATCGAGCTGGTGGAATGGTGCCAGACGCTCGCTGTTGAGGCGTGAATAGTCAGGGATTGCCTGGCCTGTGCGGTCCCAGTTTTGAGCAAGGGTGCTGGCCGCCAGGTTGTAGGGAGTATATGGTGCTCCGCCACTTAGCAGGAAGCGGGCACCGGTTTCCCAGTTGCGGGGCAGTCTTTTCCCGCCGGTAAGGCTGATGATGTGGCGGAAATCCCAGGCAGAAGGAGCTAATTTTCCATCGCCATTACTGAACTCACTGCGCACCAGTGTGTAGGCAAATGTTCCAAAGAAGCTTTTTGCCAGCTTTTGCTGCGCCAGTAATTCAATGCCATAAGCTCTGCCCTTTGATACCGGGGCCATAGGGCTGTTGCCGATTACGCCATAGCCGGCTCCCAGATTGGCAAGGGAAATGGAATCATCCAGCAGGAGCGGATAGTTGCTGTACCATTTATAAAAGCCTTCCACAGAGATTTTAGCTGTTTTGCTTGCCGCATATTCCAGTCCGGCCACGGCATGGTCGCTGCGGATATATTTAATGCCGTTGTTGCGGTTTACCAGTACGTTCGATTCTGAATTGCGGTAACCCAGCACCACATAAGAAGGAAGCTGATAATAGCGGCCCACGTTCATGTTCAGGCTCCATTTTGGCATGAAGTACCAGGCAGCTGAGAGTCGTGGTGACAATTGTTCCCATAGCTTATTGGTTTCTTCAGAGTAATCTGTGGCGTCGGCCCTTAAGCCTGCCGAAAGCACCAGTGTCTGGTCTGCCAGCTCCTTGCTCGCCTGTGCGAATAGTCCCCACTTGCTGAGGTTTAATTCAGACAGAAAACTTTTTGTAACGGGCTGATTATCAGAAACGGTTTGAGCATAATTATCGGTATTGTATTTCGCAAATTCGTACTGGGCGCCGTACGTAAGGGAAAAGCCTCCCGGGGTATAGCGGTAATCTTCCAGCCGCAGCTTATTTTCAATTTCCTGCGATTTATAATCCAGAATTTTATTCTCTGCCCGGCTTTCGTCATTTCCCTTCCACTTTGTTGCCTGGTTGTTAAGCATGTTGCGGCTTAGCACCACTGTATAATATCCATTGTCGCGGAAGTACTCATATTTGCCGCCAATGGTGTAGTTCCACTGTTCCTGTACCGGCAAATAGTTAAGGATGTATCTTTGCTCCTCTGTTTCATTAGCGTCCAGGTTCAGGGCAAAATCGTCCAGCGCGCCAAGGCTTATAATGCTGAGCCGCTGTTTTTCTCCGGGCTGCCAGGTGTATTTAAACTGGTAATCATTATAGACGGGCAGAAATGGCAAGCCCAATACCTTAAAAAGAAACTGCAGGTAGGAGCGGCGGACGGAAAAAATAAAGCTGGAATTATCGCTTACGGGCCCCTCTGCTGTTGCACCAATGTCGGTGGCGCTAAGTACGCCGTTAAAAGTAAACTTATCTGTACGCCCTGTTTTCTGGCGAAATTCAAATACAGATGATAAAGCACCTCCTCTGTTAGCAGGAAAAGCACCGGAATAAAAATCAACCTCTTCAATAAAATCCACATTAATAAGGCCCACAGGTCCACCGCTGCTTCCCTGGGTCTGGAAGTGGTTTATGTTTGGGACCTCAATACCATCAAGGTAATATTTGTTTTCGCCGGGTGCCCCTCCTCTTATAATTATATCGTTCCTGAAGCCTGGTACGGTAGCAGCTCCCGGCAGGGAGCGGATAACCTTGCTGATGTCGCGGTTCCCTCCCGGATTCCGCCTGATTTCATTGGGGCCAATGCTCCTGAGCGAAAGCGGACTTTCTGCTGTTTTGCTGAAAGGAGAGGAGGTAACTTCTACTTCCTGCAGGTTTGTGGTTTCTTCATTCAGCTCAAAATTTACAATGGCCGGTCTGGAGTTGGTTACCTGGATTTCGTATCGGGCTTCTTTTTTGAAGCCAAGGTAACTTACTTCCAGGTTATATAGCCCGGGGTCAAGGTCAGTTATTTCATATTTGCCCTCAATGTCGGTGCCTGCGCCAATAGTGGTGCCTTGTATCAGTACATTGGCAAATGGTACTGCTTCATTATTTGTTCTGCTCACTACTTTCCCTTTTATGGTTCCTGTCTGGCTCCGGCTGATTAACGGAAGAAGCGTGAATAGAATAATTAAATATAGTTTGTTCATTGTTTTAAATGCAAGTATGAACAAAAATAAGAATATGTTTGAGGAAACTCTTCTCTTGTATAAAAATATATTATATGGATTATTTTTTGTGCCGCCACAGCAACCACCAGGGGGTGGCGGGAGAGTGGTGGTGCTCGCGGTGGTAGCCAAAGAAATAGCAGCTTAAAAAAGCCCACACATGGTTTTTTGACTGGCTGCCGGATTTGTACCGGTCTTCAGGCTGGTGTGTACCGCGGTGAGGCAGGTAAGTGCCAAAGTAAAAAAGCTGGAAGGTGGCCAGTATGGAAGGAACGATCCAGAACAGTATTACATTTTCCTGCGGGAAAACCAGTTTAAGCAGGTTATATGTAACGGCCATGGCCACTATCTGCCACCAGGTAACGTATTGTTTTAAAAAGCTGAAGTACCAGATTAAAAAATTCTGGCTTGGGTGGTAGTCCGGATCTTTGTCGGTCGCTGCAAAACGGTGGTGTTCGTGGTGCTTAGGGTAAAGGCGATTGTAAGAATTATAAGCGAACAGAAGAGCAGTCAGCTGCCCTGTTAATTTATTTATTTTTTTATTTGGTGATACCACTCCGTGCATTGCATCATGAGCAGTGATGAACAGGCCTGTATACAGGTGGGTTTGTGCAAGTACAAAAAAGTAAGTAAGGGGAGAGTACCAGCGGATAGTATAACCGCCCAGCAGGTAAAATAGCAGCAGGAACCATAGCAACACTATAACTGCAGCTATTAAGATTCCCCTGGAGGAGGCTGAAAAGTAAGTTGATTCCTGCTTAGCCTGCATATTACCTTATATCCGGAACAGCCGGCAAAAGCTGCCCTGTCTTATCTGTTCCTGATCTTACATTTATTCCTGTTGCTGATTGTATGTTTTATTGCTGTCTCCTGCTTCCGGAATCTTTATCTTTTAATTCTAAAGCTCCAGAAGCTTTTCCTGTACACTTTTCATGAGCCACATAGGAGTGGAAGTGGCGCCGCATATGCCTACAGTATCTCCTTCAGATAGCCATGAAGGGTCTATTTCTTCCGGATTTGATACAAAATAAGACTCCGGGTTCCTTTCTTTGCACACTCCATACAGGACTTTTCCGTTGGATGATTTTGTGCCGGAAACAAATATAATTTTATTGTGCTTTCCCGCAAATTCTCTCAGCTCCTTATCGCGGTTGCTTACCTGCCGGCAAATAGTATCATTGGCATTAACCTGGATGCCTTCGTCTTCAAGCTTTTGCTTGATCTCGTAGAATTTACCGGTACTTTTTGTGGTCTGGCTGTAGAGGGTAATGTTGCGGGGAAGTGTTTTAGTTTCCAATTCATTGAAATCCTGAAAAACAACCGCATTATTGTTTGTTTGCCCCAGTAAGCCTACCACCTCTGCATGGCCGTGCTTCCCGTAAAGGAAAATATTTTCACCTTTGTCGTAAGAATTTTTAATCCGGTTCTGGAGCTTCAGTACCACAGGGCAGGATGCATCAATTAACTCAAGGTTATTCCTGAGTGCCAGCTGGTAAGTGGAAGGAGGTTCTCCATGTGCCCTTATCAGGACTTTTTCTCCCCGCAGACTTTCAAGGTCACGATGGGTAATAATGCGGAGTCCTTTTTGCTCAAGTCTTTTTACTTCTTCATCATTATGCACAATATCTCCCAGGCAATAGAGATAGCCCTGTTCCTCCAGAATGTCTTCAGCCATTTCTATGGCATATACAACCCCGAAGCAGAAACCGGAATTAGAGTCAATGGCTACTTTTAGGTTTAACATAGCTGATGAAAATTACTGTGTAACATTTTGCCTGTATTTCTTTAACAATAATCTAAAGAAAAAGGTGCTTTTACTTATAGAAAGTTAAACTGGTACCGGAGCATTGTCTGAACAAGAAGACTTAGCTTTTTCTGGTCTGCAATGCGTATCCGCTCATTCATTATTCTGGAGGCAGGGCAGTTCCTTATCTTATTAAACAGCTTGTAGTAGTATATATAGGCCAGATAAACTCCCATTTGGACTCCTTTGGGCAAGCCAAGAATGCCCTCGTAAGCCAGTTTAAATTCTTTTTCAATTTCTGACTCTATTTGCTCTTTGGTAGTTTTGTTAAATGAATTTAAATCAACCCCCGGAAAATATACCCGGCCACGTTCAGCAAAATCGCTCTTTATGTCGCGCAGGAAATTTACCTTCTGGAAGGCAGAGCCAAGGCTCCTTGCCGGAGCTTTCAGCTTTTGGTATAAGGCATCATCCCCCTCACAAAATATCTTCAGGCACATAAGTCCCACCACCTCTGCAGATCCGTATATGTAGTCAGCGTATCGCTTATTGTCATATACTGTAAAGTGAAGGTCCATTTCCATGCTGTCGAGGAAAGCATTGATCAGCTCATTTTCGATATTATATTTTTTTACCACCTGCTGAAAGCAGTGCAGTACAGGGTTCAGGCTTATTTCTTCTTCTATTGCCTGGTATGTATCTTTCCTGAAGCGGTTCAGGAGCGCTGCTTTATCGTGGTCATGAAAGGTGTCCACTATTTCATCGGCATACCTTACATAGCCATACACTGCATAAACCGGCATGTGAAATCGTTTATCAAGCGTTTTAATGCCGAGAGTAAAAGAGGTGCTGTAGCGCTGTGTAATGAGCTTGCTACATTCGTAGGTGGTTTGGCTGAACAAGTCCATATTCGTGGGTTTACTCATACTATCCTTTGTTATAGGAAAAGGTTTAGAAATCCTTCATAATTTCTGCGGCAACTACCTGACCGGAAATAAGTGAGGGAGGTACACCAGGGCCCGGCACGGTAAGCTGGCCGGTAAAATATAAGTTTTTAATTTTGCTGCTTTTGATAGAAGGTTTAAGGATAGCGGTTTGTTTCAGAGTATTGGCCAGCCCGTAGGCATTTCCTTTGAAGGCATTATAGTCCTGTTCGAAATTCCGGTGAGCATAACTTTTTTTGAAAATTATATGTTGCCTGATCTCCTGGCCTGTAATGTGTTCCAGCCTTTCCAAAAGGATGTTAAAATATTTTTCCCGTATCTCTTCTGTGTCTTCCAGTCCCGGGGCAACAGGCATTAGCATGAACAGGTTTTCGCAGCCTTCCGGGGCTACCGACGGATCGGTAACCGAGGGTGCGGATACATAGAAGAGCGGGTCTGTTGGCCACTGTGGGTTTTCATATATTTCTTTTGCGTGCGGCATAAAGTCGCGGTCGAAGAAAAGGTTGTGGTGGGTCAGCTCTTTAAGCTTTTTATTGATGCCCAGGTAAAACAACAGGCTGGAGGGAGCCATTGTACGCTCCTCCCAATACTTTGCGCTGTAGTTGCGGTAGGCAGGGGGTAGAATTTGCTGCTCCAGGTGGTGGTAGTCAGCTCCGCCCACTACTACATCGGCCTCAAAGGAGTCGGTTTGGGTATTTACCTGCTGAATTTTATCGTCAAGGATACGGAAATGTTTAACATTCTGGTTATATATGAATGTTACTCCCTGATCTTCTGCCAGGCGCACCATGCCTTTTACAATTTCGTGCATGCCTCCCATAGGGTACCATGTGCCTAATTTTATATCGGCATAGTTCATGAGGCTGTAGAGTGCGGGGGTGTTTTGGGGTACAGCGCCCAGGAACAATATAGGGAACTCCATGAGCTGGAGTATTTTTTTATGGCGGAAGAACTTGCGGATGTGCTTGTGGAAAGAAACAAAAACATCCATGCGAAGTACATCGAGGAGTAGGCCGGGGCTGGAAAACTCCAGGAGCGAACGGCCGGGCTTATACACCAGTTGCCTCATTCCGACCTGGTATTTGTAAGCAGCCTGTTCCAGGAAATTTTCAAGTGCTTTGCTGCTTCCCTTTTCCAGCGTTTCGAATAGCTGGAAAAGTGCCGGTAAAGCTGCCGGTATGGCCAGGTTATCGTTCTTACCAAAGGAAATGGTATAGGAAGGGTCGAGCCTACGGAGTGTATAATAGTCAGAGGCCGATTTGCCGAAGGTATTAAAATACTGCTCAAACACATCGGGCATCCAGTACCAGCTGGGGCCCATATCAAAAGTGAAACCCTCGGCAGAAAACGCTCGCGCGCGTCCGCCGGGGGTTTCATTTTTTTCCAGTACGGTTACCTGGTAACCTTTATTGGCCAGAGTGGTAGCTGCCGAAATGCCGGCAAAACCTGCGCCAATTACGATGGCCTTTTTATTCATGAAAGCATTGAAAAATAAATCTGTTACTTGACAGCGTAATTTTTCAGCTTACTCTTTAACTCTTTGCGTGCAATATGGATTCTGTTTTTAACAGTTCCGATAGGGATATTAAGCTTGTCGGCTATTTCGTGATATTTAAAGCCACGGAAATGCATCATGAAAGGAGTTTTATAGGCATCGTCCAAATTCACAATTGCTTCGTTTATATCCTTGAGGGCAAAGCTGGAGTAGGCTAAATTTTCTGTAATATTATCGGTTGAGTTAATATAATGTAAATTATCGGTGGTGTCGATAAAGGTGTTTCTTCTTACCATCCGCTGATAATTGGTAATGAAGGTGTTCTTCATGATGGTGTATAACCATGCCTTTAAATTTGTGCCGTCGGCAAACTTATCACGATTCGTAAATGCCTTCAGGATTGTTTCCTGTAACAGGTCATTCGCTTCTTCCATGTCTTTGGTCAGTTTGAGGGCAAAAGGCTTTAGGGACTTAGACATCTTGTTCAAGGAATAACTGAATTCTAGTGCTGTCATGCAAAAAAGTGTTTATAGGTTCGGTAAAAAAGTTAAACAAACTTAAGTAATAATTCCCAAACAAACAAGGATAGTATATGGAAAAGATCAAAAAAATGAACAAAAATAGTTAAAAAAATACCTTGCTTCTTCTGTGAATATTTTTGGGCTTTTTTGAATTTACCCCCCGGTTTATCAGGCCGGTTAAGATGCTATACGACCCTTAAATAAAAATGGTTACATTGTTTTGAAATTTCTTTCAACAATGTAACCATTCCGTAGTTATGGGATTTCTGATTTTACTGCTCAATGCTCCTTCCTGATTTTTCTTCTATCATATCAAGGAACATTTCAAGTCTTAAAAAAACCTTTCCATTTTCAGGGATACGGAGTTCCTGCCCAATGACCTGAAAGCCTGATAAATAGATTTTGCTTTTGGTGAAATGCCTGCCTAATGAGTCAAGGTACTTCTGAACTTTGTCCTGGGTAGGGGCAGAGGTAAAAACGGTTACTAAATAATCTGGTTTATAAAGTTCGTAGGTGCTGATGAGGTCAGGGAGTGGAACATTCTGCCCAAGGTACACTACTTTATTTTTCCGGCTCTTTATTATGTAGTGGCAGAATAGCAGGCTGAGCTCATGGAGTTCTCCTTCAGGCAGGAAAAGAAGGTATTTTTCCTTTTCTTCCTTGCTGGATACAAAACATCCGTCAATGGCCACTATTAGTTTCTGGCGTATAAGATTAGATATAAAATGCTCCTGGGCAGGAGATACAGAACCTGTTTGCCAGAGTACTCCTATTTTTGTGAGGAAGGGAAAAATAATGCTGAACATGGTGTTTTCAAACCCGCTCTGTAAAATGTTGGTCGACATAATTTTTTCAAAGCGCTCCTCGTCCAGGTCAATCATGGCCAGCACAAGTGAGTGAATCTGGTCTGAAAAACTGGAGTTCTTTTCCGTAATAGAGAGAACAGCCCTGGAAAGTTGCTGCGCATCAAGGCCTGCAATTCTGGATATCTTGTATCCGTTCTCCCGCAATAAAGAAACGTTCAGGATAAGTTTCAGGTCCTCGTCATCGTAGTACCTGATGTTGGTATCAGTGCGTTTGGGGGTTATAAAATTATAACGCTGCTCCCAGATGCGGAGAGTATGGGCCTTGATGCCCGAAAGTTGCTCCAGGTCTTTTATGGAATAGAAACTCACGTGTTTTTCCTTTTGCGGTAATGTTTTTTGTAATATTTAATATTGATTAACAGAAGTCCGTAGGAGGTGCTGTGGCTCCTGCTTCTGCTCTTATGGTGGTCGCGGTGAGCTTCTGCCAGCGCATTTAAAAGCGGGTTATTAGTTCTTTTAAATAGCCTGATGCGCTTGTGAATAAAAATATCGTGCAGGATAAAGTAAATTAATCCGTACAGGGTAATGCCAGCGCCTGCTCCGGTCATAACCATATTGCCTTTTCCCATACCTGTATAGAGGAGGGCCGCTGCTATTGCTGCAAAGAAAATGGCAAAGGCATCGTTAAGCTCAATTCCGTGTTCATTTGGTTGATGATGGGTTTTGTGGATGTTCCACAAAGGTCCGTGCATAACATACTTATGAATAAACCAGGAGGCTAATTCCATGCAGATAAAGCTGCTCAGGGTTGATATGGTTAGTATAATTGCTGTCATTATCAAATACTTAACGAATAGTATTTGATCTTGTTTAATGAAGTGCTAATAAACGGTAAACAAACATAAAATAATAAAAAATACCAACTGTAAGAGGTATAAATATTTTGCAGCAGGATTTTCTTTCCGGAAAGGAAGCAGGAAAAACAATAGGTGGAGCAGGAAAGAGATAATAAACCAGGCAACATAATTTTGTAAAGGAATTATGTTGTTGTGCCAGCTCCAGAAATCCAGTTCAATGGCTACCGGTTCGATAAAGAGGTCAAGGATTACCATGAGGCTGGCGGCAAAAACTGCCTTCAATACAGGGTGAACAGCTAACCGGCTGCAGATGCTGCCGGTGCTGTAAGTAAGCATAAGCCAGTTAAGGCCTATAATAAGAGGTACATTCAGTATTTTAAAACCGAGGGTGGGGCCGTACTCATACTGGCCGAAAATATATCCGCTTGCCACACCGGCTACTTCCACAAAAAAGCCGGTAAAAAAACTTATAATGCAAAAGGTAATGAAAGCCCTGTTCCATTGGGTGTGAAAAGCAAGAAGGATTGCTGCGGACAAAATGAGGTTGAAGGGTGTAAGTGCCTTAAACAAGGGGAGGGTCAAAGGCAGGATTAAACCTATAGATCCTGCGATGTAAGTTGCTGCCAGCAGGCCGAGCAATTCTTTTTTATGGGTTTTAGTAATGGAAGCAGGGCTTCCGTGAATTTCTTTCATGTGGATTTGGTGTGGAGTAAAAAGAGGAAGTTCCGGGTAAAAATCCGTATATTCAGCTAAACCCTGTATATTTACTTCTGTTTAAGAAACAAAAATAAAAATATGATACTATATAACGTAACCATAAGTGTAGACGGGCGAATTGAAAAGGAATGGTTAAAATGGATGAGGGAAATCCATATTCCTGATGTAATGGCTACAAAACTCTTTGTAGACCATAAAATTTTTAAGCTGATGAATGAAGTGGATGGGGGTACTACCTATGCCATTCAGTATTTTGCCCTGGATGCGCAGGATATTAATACTTATATGCGCGAACATGCTCCACGCCTGCAGCAAGAGCATGCCGGCCGGTATGGCGACAAGGCACTTGCCTTCAGGACTCTCCTGGAGCAGGTGGTTTAAAGGAGTGCGAAATATTAAGCATTTAATTTAAGAAAAGGGAAGCGGCTGTTTCTCTTTTTTTTCGGATTTCTTAAAGTTCCGCACTTTTGTATCCTTACATTTCCTTAAGCTGCTCATAAGTAAGTTTTGCATTAATCCATTCAGGATCGAGCAGGGCGCCTGTGGATTTGTAGAATTCTATGGCGGGTTCATTCCATTCAAGTACCTGCCAGCTGAGGCGGCGGGCATCTTTGGCTTTGGCGACCTGAATGAGCTGTTCGAATAACATGCGCCCTATTCCTTTTCTGCGGTAATCCAGAGTAACCACTAAATCTTCCAGATAAATGCATTTGCCCTTCCATGTGCTGTAGCTCCAGTAATACAGGGCAAGTCCCACTATTTTATTATTATCTTCTGCTACAAGGAAATCAAAGACCTTGTCGGGGCCAAAGCCGTCTTTTTCCATCCTTTCAATGGTATTATCTACCTCCCCGGCAGCCCGCTCGTAGGCAGCGAGTTCTTTGATTAAATCAAGTACCCGGGGTAAGTCTTCTTTAATGCCTGTTCTTATTTTCATGCTGGAGTTATTAGCGGAGGTAAAGGTTTGGTTATGTTTAGAAATAAACGAGTAGCAATTAATGTTTTAAGGGGGCTTCAGGGAAAAGGGAATTCCCGTTAGGAACTTCAACAATAAAGCTGGTGCCTCCTTCCTTATGAGGCTGAACCTGTATACTTCCCTTTAGGGTAAATATTACTTCTTTAACAATGTATAAACCAAGGCCTGATCCTTTGCTGGAATCAGAAGCACGGTAAAACATTTCAAAAATTTTGTCTGTCTTGTCCGCAGGGATTCCCTTGCCATTATCTTTGAATTCAAACAAAGCCCGTTCCTGGTTTACGTGTACTTTAATCAGTACAAAAGGAACTTCTGCTATCGATGAATGATATTTTATTGCGTTAGATATCAGGTTGTTGCAAATAATTCTCAGTCTGAATAAATCAGAAAATAAAGATGCCTCCCCGCTTATTTCCACTCGCTTATCAATGCAACTATACCCTTCCATAAACTTTAATCCTTCCAGGGATTCATTAATCAGTTTTTCCAGGTCAATTTCCTGTTGCGTTACCTTCACGCGGTTATTTCTGGAAAAGTTAATAATATCGCGTATGAAGTTGTCAAGCCTGGCAATACTTTTCTCCATCAGCTCCAGGTAAATCTGCTGATGGCTTATATCACTGTTCAGGCGGCACACATTTATCAGGCCAAGTACTGAGGTTAAAGGAGCCCGCAAATCATGAGAGGTGCGGTAGACAAAGTTGTCCAGTTCAGTATTGATTTTTTTCAGGTTTTCATTCTGGTCAAGAAGTTGTTGCCGGCTGGTTTCCAGTTCCAGGTTTAGTTTTTGAGTTTGCGCCAGTAAACGGGTCTTTTCCAGTTCAGTTACCTTTCTTCCTGTAATGTCATGGCTAACGGCCAATATGTAAATTGGCTTTCCTTCGGTATCTTTTACCAGGGAAACATTGTTTTTTACCCAAATTTCGGAGCCATCGGGCCGGATGAAGCGTTTTTCGATCATGAAAGGAGTTCCCTCCATGATTACCCGCTCAAAAAGCCAGTAATTTGCTGCAAGGTCGCCGGGATGGGTAATATCCTGAATTCCCAGCTCATAAAGCTCTTCTTTAGACCTCCCCACAATATTACAGAACTGATCATTGGCCAATACAAACCGCCCGTTTAAATCTGTTTCAGAAATCCCTACAGATGTTTGATTGAAAATACCACTTAAGCGGTCCTCATTTTCTTTCAGTGTTTCTTCGGCCTTTTTTCGCTGGCTGATATCTATTGTAATACCTGCAATTCTTTTTATTTTACCATGTTCATCAAAAACAGGTTTCCCTTTGCTATGCAGGTGGAGGTAATGACCTTCGCGGTGCTTTACCCGGTATTCAACATCAAATGGGGCGCCCGATTTTAACGTTTTATCTAATGCCTCCAGTACCTTCTCTTTGTCGTCAGGGTGCATAATGCGCAGTAATAGATCAAGGCCGGGTTTTGCTTCGTCATCCTTTTTATACCCTATTATTTCACGCATTCGGTCATTCCAGAATGAAGCCCTGGTTTCCGGTGAAAAGTCCCATATCCCTTCATTCGTTCCTTCCACTACAAGTCTGTATCGTTCCTCACTTTGTTTCAGTGCTTCCTCTGCGCGGATGTATTGTGTGGTTTCGGTGCTGATGATCAGTACTCCTGCAGGCTCTCCTTTTTCATCTAAGACAGGGCTGCATTGGAGGTCCTTCCATATTTGTTCCGGATTGTTGCTTCTGTAAACAGTGTAGTTTAATTTTTTACAGGTAACAGCCTCGCCCTGCAGGCACTGGCGGATGATGCTGCGAATAAGATCTGCGGCTTCACTCCAGCTTTCTTCGTACCTGGAGCCAAGCATAGCAGGGTGTTTATTGCCTGCAAAGGCTATGTATGCATCATTGTAAAAGGTAATTCCTCTGGTGCCCCAAAGCAGGACCATGGGGGAGGGCGACTGTAGCATCATGTTAACGGCAAAAGTTAAACATTGGGACCAGCCTTTTACCGGACCCATGCTGGTTTCAGCCCAGTTATAAGAACGGATGCGCCTGCCCATTTCACCGCCACCAACAATACTGTTTGTATGGGATGGGGGATTGTTCGCTTTTTTGGAGTTAAACCTTCTTTCCATGATTCCTCAGCCAATGTTGCTGACTACTCTGCATAAATTGTTTTGCATGCGGTAATAATGTGCCTGGCAATTTTACCCCTGCGGGCTGTTGTAAACGTAATAAATAATTTCAGGTGGAGTTTGCCTGCCCTGCTAAGTGGGGTAAATCTCTCAGGCTATATGTTAAGTCACTCCTCTTTAAACAACATGAACTTCAGGGCTCTGCTTTCTAAGCAGGTACTGGTTCGCCTTCCGGTGCTAAAGTATTGTGGATGGCTTTAAGCCGGACGAAAAATGTAGTTCCTTTTCCTTCTTCGCTTTCACACCAGATATCGCCACCCATTGCCTCTACAAATTTTTTTACAATGGATAAGCCTAAGCCGGTGGATATTTCATTTCCGGTAGGCTTTGCGCTTAGCTTCTGGAATTTTTTAAACAGCTTTTTCTTATCCTCTTTATTTATTCCGGGGCCTTGGTCTTTTACAGCTAAAAGTACTCTTCCTTCCTTCTCTGCTAAACTAAAATAAATGGATGTACTCCTCTCCGAAAATTTAATGGCATTGGATAAGAGATTTTCCAGAACCTGGTAAATTAAGCCTTTGTCGGCTTCGGCAAATAATTCATCAGCTATTTCCTCAACAAGCTGTATTTCTTTTTCGCCGGCGGTTAACCGGTGCCGCAGCGCACACTCCTTAGCTATAGCCGACAAGTTGCAGTTTTCGAGGCTAACATTTAGCTTCTGGGCTTCTATAGCTTTAACGTCAAGAATTTTTGCAATCATTTCGTTAAGCCGGTTAACACTGCCTTCCATCAATCCAAGGCAATTTACCGATTCTTCGCTAAGCTTATCCGTGTTGTATTTAATTATACTGATGAGGCCTTTAATCTGATTGAGCGGGCTTTTTAAATCATGGGCAACAATATGAATAAGGTTGTTCTTTTCAGTATTAAGATCAGTCAGTTCCTCATTCTTTTTAAGAATTTCATCCTTTTGTAGCTGTATTTCGGAATTTAACCGGGACAGCCGGACATTAGCTTCCTCTAAATATTCTGCCTGGTCCAGAATGAACTCTTTTTGCTGGATCAGTTCATCATTATTCTTCGAAATTTGCTTATTTATGGCATTTATTTTTTCGGCTTGTTCCTGAATTTGCTTTTTTTGCTCTGCCAGTTCCTGGTTCTTCTGAGAAATTTCCTCAAAAGCTTCTTCCAGCTGATCTGCTAATAGCATAAGGTCCTTCTTTTTATATTCCAGCAAATAGTTATCTGAAATAACCAAATCCCTTTCTTTGATTAAATGGCGGATTTCTTTGTTTTTTTTGTGTATAATCTCCTGTTGCTCTGTAAATATTGCCTTGTATTTTTCCTCCATCTGAAAGAACTGCTTAGTAACCCTCCATTTAAATGCTTTTAAAATACTGGTTAATTTTATGTTTTCCAACGGTGCAGAGACAGTCTCAATATGATTTATCATTTCGAAAACATTATTTTTCGTAGTCGTAAAATATTGAGAGAAGGTTTTTCGCTTACGCATCGGGGGGGTGACAATATATTATCAAAGCTTTATCCTATTAAAGGTCTGAAATAAAAAAGTTTTTTGCTAATGGAAGAAAGGTTTTTGCCCATTTAGTAAAAAAAAACAGGGATTGTTGGTTCATGGAAGTACATTCCTTTGCCGGAGTGCCTGAAGGAGGGTCGTGCAGGTGCAGGCAAAATTGTAAACCATCAGGGAGTCAGGGTTAAAAAATACCCTCCGCTGCTTAACTGTGGAGGGTGTTTTTTAACCATCTGACTATATTTTAATAAACACTCTTACTTCTCAAATTCAAATGCTCCTAAATCAGGGGCAGGACCATTAAAGGGAATGCCAACATCGGTGCCTTTATTAATAAGGTCGCTTCCCTTTTTAAGGTGCAGGTAAGTGATATCAGGTAAGCTGCCATCGGGCTGGCGGGGAGCGGAGAGCTGGCTCAGGTCAAGGCTTTTGAAGTCGGCTTCTGTGGCTGAAACTCCGGTAATTTGCCAGCTGTTGTGGGAGGCATCAATTATATCTGCATTTATTTTTTCCGGCTTACCGGTGGTAAGGCTGTTTTTGATGGTGAGTCTGGAAACCTGATTTTTGCTGCCAAAACCAAAATTGGTTTTGTTTTTATGGGCGCTGCAGTTGTAGAGCGTTACCACACCACGGTTGCTGTTGTGGTCAAAACCTTCTTCAACATTTCCGGCAGCTATGCACCGGGTGTAGGTGGCATTGTGGCGTAAGGTTTTGTCATCACTTCCGCCGGTTTTAAAGCCATTGCCATCGCCTCCGCTAGGAGTGCCATCCTTCTTTAATCCGTTTTTAAAGGCCCAGCAATTTTCATAAGTAGTCGATATGCTGTCGGTTCCCCTCAGATAACCATCCCAGCCATCGTCGAGGTTTTGCCAGGCACGGCAGCCAATAAATTTGTTGCCTGTTCCTGTATCCATCTTAACGGCAAAACCATCAGCATTCTCCATAGATTCATCGGCATTATAAAAGGAGTCGCAGTTTAGGATTACATTATATGAAGAGCCGCTGTCGAGTTGAAGGCCCGTATCAGAGCACTCAGAGAAGGTGCAGAATTCAATAATATTATGGTGTCCGTTTTCAATGAGCAGTCCGTTATCTCCGGCATTGTAAAAATCGAATCCCTGTATGTGCCAGTAGTTAGCTTTAAGGCGGAAACCCTGATTGGAAGATTTTTCAGCTAAGGCGGAAAAATCAAACAACGGGCGTTCTTTATTTTCAGGATGGGCTGTAAAATAGATTTTTTCTCCGGGAGTTCCGGAGTTTCTGATGGTTGTGCGGGTCTTGAACGTGTAGGTTCCGCTTTTAACATAGATGGTGTCTCCGGGCTTTGCGTTATCGATTGCACTGCTAAGCTCATCAACATTTTTAACAGGAACTACCTTTGCCTGCAGGTTTAGAGTGCTAAAAAGCAGGTTTATCAGGACGAAAACAATAAGTTTGGACATTGCATCTTCTTTTTTTAATTATGAAAAGCCTAATTTATGAAATCGATTGCACATAAAGAACAGAAATATTGTAAATCTGTTTAAGCGTTCAGATTATAAGGTGCAACAATTGATCCATTCTGCTCCGGCAGCGGATTGGTGCTTAAAAAAACCTGAGGGAACCGGAGGAGAAAAGCTTTCCGGCTTTTAATTAAAGTGGTACAGGAAGGTGATTACACCTGTGTATGCAGGTTTTGGATTGTCTTTAATCTCCATTGTTACCTCCAGCTGGGCTTTGGTAATGCCACGCAGGTTCTTTAAAGACAGTAATTTAACCCTCAGGCGTACCTGGCTATCCACCAGCACAGGTTCATTAAAGCGGAGGCTTTCTATTCCGTAATTTACCTGCATTTTTACATTTTCAATGCTGGTAACCTGGTTCCAGAAGTATGGCAGCAGCGAAACAGTTAAGTAACCATGTGCAATTGTGTTTTTGAACGGAGATTCTGTTTTTGCTCTTTCCTGATCCAGGTGAATCCACTGGTGATCAATGGTAGCATCAGCAAACTTATTGATTTGATCCTGGGTAATGGTGTGGTACTCAGAAACCCCCATTTCAGTTCCTACATATTTTTCAAAATCTTCGAAACTCTTTATTACAATTTTGTTCATCTATTGGTTCGGTTGCTTTTTTTGCTGAAGTACTGCAGATTTTTCTCTCTTTCTGAAATAAAAAATAAGGGCAAAGGTAAGTTCTTTTATTTTTTTAAAAAAGGAATAAATGCTCCGTTCCTGCATTTTGTCCCTTTTTTCCGGAAATGAATAAAGCTTTGAAAAAGCTCTTTTCTCTGCCGGTAACTCCATTCAGCAAACTAAAAATCTTTTGCTTCTGTTTGGATGGGTATGAAAAGATTTTTGCTTATTATTTTAATATGTTCTTCAGTTGCCGCCTGTAACAGCATTAGTCCTCTAAAGAATGCTTTTTCTGAATCGCCTCCTTACGACCAGTATGTAAAATCTTTAGAGAAAGCAGGTCTGAAGGAACGCCCGATGGCAACGGCCTGGATAAATGCCGGACAAAGAGCTTTTAATGATTCGGTAATCGTTAGTCTGCCTTTTTCTGAATCCGGCTTTTTTGAAGCAGGTGTGCCCGATGCCCGCTCTTTCCGGTTTGAGGTAAAGGAAGGTCAGGTGCTGACGGTGGAAGGAGAGGTAATTGCTCAAAATAATACACAGGTATTCCTCGACCTTTTTATTTGGGAGGGAAGCAAGTGGAAGCAACTGGCGCATGCCGATTCCACTTTAACGTTTCGTCATGAATTTCGGAAAGACTACCGTTGTTTAATGCGGCTGCAGCCGGAGTTGCTTTCAGATACCTGGTATTCTGTAAGTATAGGTCTTACACCAGTGTTAATAAACCCGGTCTCCGGAGCAAATAACAAATCTATCGGAAGTTTTTATGGTGCTGACCGGGATGGTGGCAGGCGAAGTCATGAAGGCGTGGATATTTTTGCCAAAAAAGGGACCCCTGTAGTGGCACCGGCCGACGGATACGTATCAAGGGTGGGTAATAATAACCTTGGGGGTAAGGTGGTGTGGATGCGCGACCGTGAGCGTGGTCATTCTTACTATTTCGCTCACCTGGATGAGCAGCTGGTGCAGAGTGGAACCAGCGTAAGGCAGGGAGATACCCTGGGTTTAGTGGGTAACACAGGTAATGCCAGAACAACTCCGCCTCATCTTCATTTCGGTATTTACCAAAGTGGAAGTAAAGACCCTATCCATTACATCCGGACACTGGAGGTAATGACAGCCTCCCCTGTGGATACTGCTTTTCAGCCCGGGGCCTGGAAGGTTGCTGCGCAAAAAGTTAACCTGCGATCGGGGCCGGATTCCCAGCACCTGATTCTGGGGCAGCTGGTTCAGGGAACATTTGTAAAAATTGTGGGGCAAAGCCGTGAGTGGTATAGAATTTCGCTGCCTGACAAAACGCAGGGGTATGTTTTTAAAAGTCTGATTAGTCCTGCAGATTCCGGAGAGCCTCTGGTAGTGGAAGCGCCTGCTGTTTTATTGTCGGAAGTCAGAGCCGGCGCTGTGCCAGTTGCCTTTATCGAAGAAGCAACCAGTGTAGAGGTGCTGGCACAATTTGGAAATTACCGGTATGTAAAAACCGGGGATAATAAATATGGCTGGATTCTCCCTGAGCACTCCGGCACGAACGGATAATATTAATGATTTAACAGGGGTGAAGGGGTGATATTGTTATTTAACGGCAGATCCTTGCTGTTGCGGAGTATGCTCCCACTGGCTTTTCCAGGAAACCCGGAGCGGGCTGCCGTTTGTTCTTTTATGGTGGTGGGGTAAGGCTGTCCTTTTTCCGGTTCTTCTGATAAGGTAAATGGCAAACCAGGAAACAGGAAGCAATCCTATGAATCCTGCAAGCATTGTGAAGGATGTAAGAGCTGCTTTTTCGTTTTGGTGCCACGGAAGCACAAGGAGGTTCATGTGTAAAATTAAAGATCCTATAAGCAGTGCTCCCGCTAACATTATATTGTCCGCTGTGCCTGCGGTGTGGAGGTCTTCTTTTTTATCATCGTAAAAAAGTAAAAACGCTGCCAGGCAGCATAGCACGAATCCAATTGAGCAGCAGTATATTATGATAAGCTTTTCCATACCCCAATATCGGGATTAAGTATTGCCGGAATATTATGGCAGTTTTAATTTATCATCACTAAAAGTGCGGCCATTGCAACAGGTATGTAATATCCTGTTCTATTCTCCTTCTTTAGAATCGGAAAAATATTATAATTTGATCTTTCTTTGTAAACTGCTTATAATCAATAATAATGAATAAGAAAGCTTTTGTCTTTGTTCTGTTTTTTGTCGTTGCTTTTTTGCCCTCCTCTGCCCAGAATGATAGTATAGGTCAGGTGGCTGATTCTATTTTAAATAAGCAGCTGGTGGAAACAGCCGTGCAGCTTAAGGAAAGCAGGCAGCGGCAGTACTCAGATTCCCTTATAAAGGCAGAACTGCAAAGAGAGCTGGAGCTTTTGAAAAACAGCGAAGGCGCTAAAAGAGAAGAGCTGCAGGAAAGGATCAGGAGAATAGAGCTTGACGACTCCCTGCGGGTAATGGAGCAGAAGCGTAAGATTGAGACCTTAAAAAATACCAGCAAAGGTTTCCCCGTTTTACTGCAGGGCGATACAATATTATTTGTATTCAACCGCCTGGGGCCCTTTACGCCACAGGAAAGAGTAGTAAGAATTAATAATAATTTAGAAAGGCTTTATGCCTCATCCTCTTACAATGCCTCTTTACTCAGGGCTGTTGAAAGTGAGTCGACATTTGATATTGTGTACGATAATCTCATTCTGATGAGCGTTACCGATATGGATGCCCTTTGGGATGAAAGCAGTAAAGCAGAACTGGCTGGCAGGTACAGGGAGGAGATAAATAAGGCTGTAATACTGGCAAAGGAGAAAAACAGCCTCAGGAATATCCTGATCAGGATTGGGGAGGTTGTGCTGGTATTATTAGGAATATGGCTGTTGATTCACCTGATTAACAGATTGTTTACATGGTCAAAAAGTTTTATTACCACACGGCTTACTCCAAAGATTAAGGCAGTAAAGGTAAAGGAATACGAGCTGCTGCCAGATGTACGGATACTGCAAACCCTTCTTTGGTTTCACGGGGTGTTAAGGGTTTTTGTAATTGTGCTTTCATTGTATCTGGCACTTCCTTTGCTGTTTAGCATATTTCCAAGTACAGAGGCATGGGCCGATTTGCTGATTGACTGGATCCTTAGTCCTGTGAAGAAAATTCTGTCCGGTATTCTGGCTTATTTGCCAAACCTCTTTACCATTGCAGTAATTTTTATTGCCATCCGGTACCTGGTAAAATTAATTGGTTTTTTTGCCGGGGAAATTGAAGAAGGAAAGCTTAAGATTAATGGATTTCACCAGGAGTGGGCGGCACCTACCTTTAATATTGTCCGCTTCCTGCTTTACATTTTTATGTTCATTGTAATATTTCCTTATTTGCCTGGTTCAGATTCACCTGTTTTTAAAGGGGTGTCTGTGTTTTTAGGGATTTTGTTTTCGCTGGGATCTTCCTCTGCTATCAGTAATGCCGTGGCCGGGCTGGTTATAACATATATGCGTCCTTTTAAAATAGGCGACAGAATTAAAATTAACGATGTGGTGGGCGATGTGGCGGAAAAAACCTTGCTGGTTACCCGTATCCGCACAACTAAAAATGAGGAGATTACCATTCCTAACTCCTCCATCTTATCGGGGCATACAATTAACTATACCACCTCCAGTAAAGAGCCCGGGCTGATTATATATACTACCGTTACAATAGGATATGATGTGCCGTGGAAAGAAGTCCACAAGGCCTTAACCGATGCTGCCCTGCGTACAGAGCTGGTGCTTAAAACGCCGGCTCCCTTTGTGCTCCAGACGAGTCTGGATGATTTTTATGTGTCTTACCAGCTCAATGCCTATATTAATGAAGTAAGCAGGCAGGCAGGGATTTACTCCGATCTGCACCGGAACATTCAGGATGTTTTTAACGAGAGGGGGATAGAAATCCTTTCTCCGCATTACAAAGCGTTGCGCGACGGAAATGCGGTAACAATTCCTGCTAGTTACCTTCCGCCGGAATATGAGGCGCCACATTTTCGGGTAAAAGATGAAAATTCAACCCCCGCTTTATAACTTTTTTTATAATCAGGGGTTGTCTATTGTACTCATGGTATGCTGCGCTGCTTTTAAAGCATTTTTTGCAGTGTAAATTGTTTGCAGATAGAATGTTATCTTTTCGGAAGGCTGCTTAGCCGGAAGGGATATATCATTTTTAATTTTTACCTGACCGGCAGCGTAGGATGGCTTCAGGACATAATCACCCGGTATTATTTTAACTTATTGATTATAAAATTTATGGCGAATATTCCACAAGAAAAAACGCTGGATAATAGCATTGCATTGCTTCAGGAAGGTTATACCTATCTTCAGTCCCGCTGCGAAAAATTTAAGTCTGATATTTTCCAAACCAGGCTCCTGGGGGAGAAAGTCATTTGCCTGCATGGGGAAGAAGGTGCCGCTTTATTTTATGATCCTGAAAAATTCCGGCGGGAAGGAGCCATTCCGGAATTTATAAAAATGTCTTTATTTGGCAAAGGCAGCGTTCAGTCAATGGATGGGAGTGCTCACCGGAACAGGAAAGAAATGTTCATGTCGCTGATGTCGCCTGAAAATATGGAAAAGCTGATGGAGCTCGTGGCTGATAACTGGGAGAATTACCTTAGCCGGTGGGAGCAGACTAATAAGCTGGTTGTGCTTTTTGAGGAAGTGCAGGAAATTCTGTGCAGAGCTGCCTGCGCCTGGGCAGGGGTTCCTTTGGAGGAAGAGGAGGTAAGGATGCGGACGGATGATTTTATAGGTAGAATTGACTCTTTCGGGTCAGTAGGTCCACGCTACCTGAGAGGAGTATTTGCGCGGGAAAGAACTGAAAAGTGGCTGGAAAATATTATAGAGCAGGTCCGGAGAGGAGAACTGGAGGCAGAGGAAGGAACCGCTGTTCATATGTTTGCTAAATTCAGGGAACCCTCAGTTTCAGGAGGTGAACCGGAGGAGCTTGATGCAAAAAGCGCGGCTGTTGAAGTGATTAATATTATACGGCCTTTTGTGGCTATTGCGTATTATGTGGCTTTTTCGGCCCTTGCCTTGCACAGGCATCCTGAGTACAGGCAGAAGCTCAGGGAGGGGGATGACAGAGATATTGAAATGTTTGTACAGGAGATCCGCAGGCTCTACCCTTTTGCTCCTTTTTTAGGTGCACGGGTGCGGGAGGAGTTTGATTGGCGCGGACACCATTTTGAAGAAGGACGTCTGGTGCTGCTCGATGTTTATGGAACTATGCATGATGCGCGCTTGTGGGAAAATCCTAATGAGTTCAGGCCTGAAAGGTTCCTTGCCTGGGACGGTAGTCCTTTTGATCTCATTCCACAGGGAGGGGGCGCCCACCATACGGGGCACCGCTGTGCGGGGGAATGGATTACTATAGGGGCGGCGAAGGTATCGCTGAAATTCCTTGTAAATATGCAATATGAGGTGCCTAAGCAGAACCTGAACTATAGCTTAAAGCGAATTCCGTCGTACCCGGAGAGTGGATTTACGATCAGGTATGTAAAAAGACTGGATTCTGATAAGCCCGGAGGAGGTAATGAAAAAAGAAGTGCCTTCCGTGGCAGTGTGCCTTTGGCCGACAGGGGAGCGTGCCCATATCATAAAATGAAGGATATTGCTGCCGGGTAATGTTTGCAGTTCCCGGTGAACAATCTTCTTCTTATGTTAAGATGATTTAAATCTTTCTGCCAGCCGGAGGAATTTTACATTTCTTTTCAGGACCTGAAAAGAAAGGAATCCGGATGGGAGGATAACAAAAGAAAATAGGTAAAATAAAAGTTGGCAGATATTTTTTGAGGCTTATGAAAGGCTTTTGAAAATATTGTTTGGCTTTTTTGTGTTTTTGTCCCTGGTTAATGGTTTCAGGAAATCGGATATAGTGGCTTTTTTTTGAATAAAGAGCAAAAAAATGAAAATAAAAACTCCGGAAACTGTACCAATTATGAAATTATTTTTTAACTTTATTTAAAATTAATCACAAGAGAAAGCGGGAAAGGCAACAGACATTTTTTTTAAGTGGATGCCGGATAATAAGCTTTAGTGGTTAGTAATATTTATCTGGATTTCCCTGAAGGGGTGTGGCAAATTTATAAAAGTTAAGTTGCCGTTTTTTTTACTTATTGCTGCAATCGTTTGCGGTGCCGTATGATAAGTTGTTGCGGTGAATTTGAGGTCAATCTTAAATTCATTAGTAAAAAATGCTAATACACAGGCAGTTAAACTTCGTTTTTTAATTTTCATGCTCTGCCTCCCTTTCCGGTTTGACAGAAGTTATCAGGCACATTCCCCTGTATATAGACCCGGGGATGGTTTCATTTTTTGCGATGGAGAAAGTTTACAACAACTAATTAATTTCATTTTTCATGATACACATAAAAGAAAAAATCGCCACAGAGCTAAAAAAAATCCACCTTATCTGGAAAGATCTGGTAAATAACCGTCAGCCCGATGTAAAAAATATTTCAGATGTCATGGTCCGGTATAAAGCATTTTTAATAGAGAATGGAAATGTTTTAAGGAAAGGTGCAGTGACTTTCGGGGAGCTGGAGAATCTGGAAGCTCATTTAAATCATTGTTATGATGTTTCAGGAATAAGAGAGAAGCGGATCCTCCTGAATGATGCATATGTAGGACTTCTCCTTTTCCTGTCTGAATCCATGGAGGATTTAAAAGAGCGGATGGAAGAAGAAAGTTATGTGCCTGCTGAGCACGTGTTTTATAATTAGAAGGGAAACGGGCTTATTGGCTAATTGAAACAGCTGTCTGTTTTTTTTCTTCTGAAATTAATTAAAACCTGATATTGAGGGTATTATAGAAATGATTATCAGTGACGGATTGCCGTAACGCTGTCATTATTAACTATAATAATTTACTGCCGGGCTTATTTTTTAACCGGGTAGGAGCTTTCAGGATAGATATTTACTCTCCAAAGAAAGGGATTCTTTTGTCTGTCGGGAATCCCCTTTTTTATTTTGAATTTCGGTATTTATCAGTTTAAATCTAGTGGGCTGATTTATTTTGCTTTTTCATTGCATAGTTCCTTACTTCTGCTGTTGTGTGGCAGGAGTTTCTTTCTTTTTGCGGCCCTGAACAAAGAAAAACCCCTGGTTCATTTGCAAACCAAGGGTTATAACAATTCACAATATAATGACCGTTTAAATCTTGCGGCTGCTGCTTTGCTTAGTTGCCATATTCAAAGGCGCCAAGGTCAGGGGCGGTTCCATTATATGGTAAACCTGTATCTGTTCCTTTGTCAATCAAATCACTGCCTGCTACCGGGTATAAGTAAGTAATATCAGGCAGGCTGCCATCGGCCTTGCGCGGCGCTGAAAGCTGATTTAAATCAATGCTTCCAAAGTCTTCAGCAGTTACGGAAACACCACTTAACTGCCAGCTGTTATGCGATACATCAAGGGAGGTTGCATTAACATTGCCTGTGGCGCCCAGCACAGCGCTGTTTTTAATTGTTAGTTTACCAAGAGGATTAGTGCTTCCAAAGCCCATGTTTGTTCCGTTATTATGGGCAATGCAATTGTAAAGCGTTACTTCCCCGCGGTTGCTATTGTGGTCAAAACCTTTAACGCGGTTACCTGCGGCAATACAATTGCTGAAAGCAGCATTATGCTTTAGTGTTTTTTCATCGCTGCCTCCTGTTTTAAAACCATTTCCGTCTCCTTTGCCTGCAGCTCCGCTTTTTGAGTAGCCATTTTTAAAAGCCCAGCAGTTTTCATAGGTTGTGGTAATATTATCCGTTCCGCGCAGGTAGCCGTCCCAGCCGTCGTCAAGGTTTTGCCATGCACGGCAGCCAATAAATTTATTGCCTGTGCCGGCGGTTAATTTACAGGCAAATCCATCGGCATTTTCAACAGAGGAGTCGGCATTGTAAAATGAGTCGCAATTAAGAATAAGGTTGTTTGCAGAGCCGTTGTCAATTTGCAGGCCTGAGTCAGCGCATTCTGAAAAAGTACAGAATTCAATAATATTATGGTGGGCATTTCTGATTTGCATGCCATTGTCGCCGGCTTTAAAAACGTCAATGCCTTTAATGTGCCAGTAACTTGCCTGGAGCACAATTCCCTGGTTCGACGAATTCTCCGGCATGGCAGAAAAGTCAAATTTTGGCCTTTCAGAATTATCCGGGTGGGGTAATAATGAAATGTTCTTAGCTTCGGTTCCGGAGCGGTTTATGGTAAGTTTGGTGGTAAAGGCATAGGTGCCCTGGCGGATATAAATAATATCGCCGGGATTCGCTGCAGAAACAGCTGCCCTTAATGCATCAACATTTGCCACTACCACCCCTTCAACAGGCTCAGAAGTAACTCCTGAAACAGAAATTTCAATTGTTCCCTTTGTGCCGGATCCGTCTGTGGCCGTAGCTGTTACTGTTACCTGTCCGTTTGCATGGGCTGTTAAAAGACCATCTTCAGAAATGCTGGCAATGGTTTCGTCAGATACACTCCAGGTTAATTCTTTGTTGGAAGCATTTTCGGGCAGTACAGTGGCTGTAAGTTGAGAGGTTCCTCCATCTGTAATAGCATTGCCGCTTATAGTAATTTCCGAAACAGGTACATTAAATCCTGAGATGGTAATTGCCTTTTCTCCTTTAATTCCGGATCCGTCTTTTGCAGTGGCAATTACCGTAGTGGTGCCATTTTTTGATTTTGGAGTAAGCAGTCCTGTTGCTGAAATGGAAGCAATCTCAGCATCTGAAACACTCCATGTTACTCCTTTATTTGTGGCATTTGCAGGAGTTATAGCAGCTGTAAACTGTTCTGTAGCAGCGCCATTAATATTATTACCTTGTATTTCAATGCTTTTCACCGGAATAGAAGCAGTATCTTCGGTGTCATCTTTGCAGGAGGTGAAGAGGAGTGGCAGGACGATAAGGACCCACGGAAACAGGAAATTACTTTTGTGCATAAAGATTGTTGTTTTTTTATTAAGAGGATAAGTTGATGGCCTGAAACACTTTTCTTTAGCTCCGGATTTACAATGCCTGTAGTTGTTTTAAATTGTGTGAAAGAAGTGCACTTAACAGAAGTTTTGCTTTCAATCGATGGCGCCGGAGCAGGTCATCAGCTCTTTAAGCAAACGATTGCACAAGATATTAAGAAGATGCTCAATAAGCAACAGGCGTGGCTCACTGCTTTATTTTACAGAAACAGGAAGTGGGAGGAGGGAGCAGAAGTGGCTCTGATATAAGCTTTTATTTTATTCAGCTGTTTTGCTTTTCTGATTCTATTTTAGAAAGCAGTTCATCATCTGAAAGCTGATTAATCCAGTCGCCGGGGAGTTTAGTGCGTACTGTTTGGGCCCCGCCGCCCGGGGTGCAAACTACGGGTACCTGGTTATTTTCATTTTTAGTTAATTCCGTGGCTTTTTCTGTTTTGCCTCCGTTTGCCCCGGCGTAAGCCTGTACACAGGTCCAGGTTATTCCTTCTTTATCTGTTACTTCCCGCTGTTGCATGGTAAATATGTTAGTTGAATTTAGCTTTTAAACGTATAGGGCTTAAAGGTGTTGCTTTTTGCTTCTGCCTCTTTTTCCCGCATCCAATTTCTGCTAACTTTGGATAAAAGAAATAATGCCGATCTTAATTTTTAATATATATGCTCAGAAGACCCAGACGTAACCGAAAATCAGCCGCTATTCGTGGAATGGTGGAAGAGACACGCCTGCATGTAAACGACCTTATTTTTCCTGTTTTCCTGATAGAAGGAAAAAATGAAAAGGTGGAAGTTTCCTCCATGCCGGGAATTTACCGCTATAGTGCAGACCTGCTTCTGAAAGAAATAGAAGAATGCATGAAGCTGGGTATTCGTACCTTCGATGTATTTCCGCGCCTGCCCGAGAGCCTTAAAGACCCCAGGGCTATAGAAGCCACTAATGAAAAAGGGCTTTATTTGTCTACTCTCAGGCGGATAAAACAGGAATTTCCTGAGGCATGTATTATGACAGATGTGGCCATGGATCCTTACAGTTCAGACGGGCACGATGGAATAGTATTGGACGGGAGAATCCTTAATGACGAAACCCTTGATGTGCTTGCTGCCATGGCTGTTGCTCAGGCACGTGCAGGAGCCGATATTATTGGCCCCAGCGATATGATGGACGGGCGTGTGGAAGCCATACGCGATGCTCTTGATGACGAAGGCTTTGCTGAAGTGAGCATTATGAGCTATACAGCCAAATATGCAAGTGCATATTATGGTCCTTTCCGCGATGCGCTGGGCTCTGCCCCTAAGGCAGGCGATAAAAAAACTTACCAGATGGACCCTGCCAACCAGCGGGAAGCCCTGGTGGAGGCAGATCTTGATGTGGCGGAAGGAGCAGATATATTAATGGTAAAGCCGGCTATGGTATACCTGGATGTTATAAAACTATTGCGCGATAATTATGAACTGCCAATTGCTGCTTATAATGTAAGTGGGGAGTATGCCATGATAAAAGCGGCCGCTCAGAAAGGATGGCTGAATGGTGAAGCGGTAATGCTTGAAACTTTGTTAAGTATAAAGCGGGCCGGAGCCAACATTATCCTTACCTATTTTGCAAAAGAATTTGCGCAGCTGCAGGCAAGGGAACGGCGGTAAGAAGGCAGTCCTTTTTCAACAGGCTGATAATAATACTATTGTGAAAGTTAAAAAGCTATCCGGCCGGGTAGCTTTTTTTATTTTATCAGGTGCTTCCGTTCGGATGGGGCTCCTGAGTTGCGGATTGTCCTGTACAAAAGATGGGCTCCGGAGTTCAGGATTTTGCCTGAGAACGAACCATGGCGATCAATTCATTTTCCACCTGCCAGTCTTTGGCAAAACGCAGCATACCGGTTGCTTCCATTTCGGTAATAAAGCCTTTCGCATTATTAGCCTTCCATACCCGGTTCAGATATTCCACTCTTTTATTCTTGTCCAGTGGAAGGTTTGTTAAATACTGGCGTGCGCGGTCAAAGGCTGTCATATAATCTTCAGAGATAAAGCCAAGCGCCCACTGCAGCTCGTCTGTTGCATTAAGATCACGGGCAGTTTCCTCTAAAAGTTGCAGCTCATTGTCGTCCAATCCATGGTACTGAAAAATAATGCTTTTCAGTAGCAGGAAGGCCTTTTTTTCATCAGTGTCCATTCAGACAGTTGTTTGCTTCTCTACAAATATAACAGATTGTTGTAATATAATCTTTTTCCTGCACTCATATAAAAAAATTAAGCTTCCTCCATTATCATCAGCTGACTTACAATTTCATCGGCCAGCAATTTTCCTGCATCTGTTAATACCAAAGAGCCGCTTTCCCTTCTTATATAATTATTAGTTGCTAATTCTTTTAAAAGCCTCTGCTGTTCTTCTTCAATATTGTAGTTAAGTTCCTTCTTAAGGTATTCAAGATTACAGCCCCATTTGGTGCGGAGGCCGGTAAGCAGGTATTCGTTTATCCTGTTCGCGCGGCTTAATGTTTCAAGCTCAAAAAAGGGTTGCTGTCCTGTTATTGCTTTTATGTACAGGTTATTATTGCTGATGTTAAACTGCCGGCTTTTGTGGTTAAAAGAATGTGCGCTTGGGCCGAGGCCAAGGTATTGCTGCTGTTGCCAATAGCTGCTGTTGTGCCTGGAGTATTTGCCTGGCAGGCAGAAATTGGAAATCTCATATTGCTCATAGCCCGCTTCTTTTAATGTTTTGAGCAGGAGTTCAAATTGCTGTGCCGCATACTCCTCATCAATAGCCCTTAGCTTTCCTTTTTTCAGCCAGCTGCCAAAGGCGGTTTGTGGTTCAATGGTAAGGCAGTAAGAAGATATGTGCTCCGGTTTCAGCTCAAGCGCTGTTGCCAAATCCTGCTGCCAGATGGAGTGGTCCGGCGAAGGAATTGCGTAAATAAGATCAATACTGATATTCCTGAAGCCAGCTTCGCGGGCATCCTGCATGCATGAATGGGCCTGACCTGCCGTATGAGCCCTGTTCATGAATTGCAAATGCCGGTCCTGGAAAGATTGTATGCCAATGCTGAGGCGGTTTATGCCTGCCGCTTTCAGGCTCTGCAGTTTAGCGGGGGAAAGGTCATCCGGATTTGCTTCCAGAGTTATTTCCATATCAGGGGCCAGGGAGTAATTTTTTGCCAGTGTATCCAGTAGCTGGTCCAGCTCAGCCCTGCTAAGTAAGGAGGGGGTGCCTCCTCCAAAATATATTGTTTGTATTGATTCCTGTTGCAGATAGTCTTTTTGCAGTACAGCTTCCTGTACCATAGCCTGAATAAGCTTCTCCTTATGCTTCAGGTTGGTGCTGAAGTGGAAATCGCAGTAATGGCAGGCTTGCCTGCAGAATGGAATATGTAAATAAATGCCTGCCAATTTTATTAAGAATATAAAATTATTAAGAATGAAGAAATCGGACCTGCCTGCATTTTAGGTTGCCGGGGCAAGGAAAAGGTGCCGGCAAAGGTAACAAAAACACTAAGTTAGTAGTGCCGGAATGTGCAAACTTTTACTATAACTTACCTGCTTAAAATTTTTATGCAATTACCCGGAGCAGGAAATAAAAGTAATTAAGTATGTTTGTACATGCGATTGAAAACCAGTATGTTCTGTGCCATTTTTGTGCTGATTAATTTATCAGCAACAGCACAGCATTATTTACTGGTGCAGGCAGAAAATGAAAAGGCCGGAGAGGTGCTCGCCGGCTATTCTTATAAAAAGAGTTTTTTTGATTCTGTTGCAGCGCAGCAGCAAATAAGCAAGCTGGTACTTGCTTTGCAGGACGACGGGTATTTACTGGCAGGCGTAAAAGAGCTTAGCTCTGGTGCTGATACCACAAGAGTTATGCTGGAAACAGGGAGCCGCTTCCGCTGGGCAAAGCTTTCGGCAGCTACTGTCAATAAAGAATGGCTTAACAGAACTATTTGGCGGCAGAATGCCTATACAGATAAACCTTTCCGGTACGGCCGGGTCTCCCGCCTGATGCGGGAGCTCGTAAGAGAGGCTGAAAATAACGGATACCCTTTTGCTTCCGTGAAGCTCGATTCTGTTCAGGTAGACAGTACTTTGCTTATGGCGAATGTGCAAATGGAGCAGGGGCCTTATATTATATTTGATACCCTGGTGGTAAAGGGAGATGTGCGGTTAAATCCCCGGTTCCTCGGGGCCTTTCTGGGCATTCGTTACGGGGAGCCTTACAGCCAGCAAAAAGTAAAAGATGCAGTTATGCTCCTTCAGGGCCTTCCCTATCTAAAATTGCAGCAGGAGCCTGAGCTTACCTTTCAGAACAGGCAGGCTACTTTATATCTCGATCTTGGAAATAAAAAGGCGAATATAATTGACGGGGTAGTGGGGGTGTTGCCCGATCCGCAGGAAGAGGGACGTTTATTGTTTACCGGTCAGTTCGATTTGTTGTTGCAAAACCCTTTTGGGACAGGAAAAAAAATTGAACTTCACTGGCAGCGGCTGGATAAAAATTCCCAGAACCTGGAAGCTGCCTATTATCACCCCCATCTTTTTGGGTCGGTAATTAGCCTGGATGCCGGTTTTAGCCTGTTGAAGGAAGAAGAAAACTTTGTGAACAGACAGCTGAGCCTTGAAATGCAAATGCGGCAGGGGGCCGGTAATCTTATCCGCCTTATTGCAAGGCAGAAAGACAGCCGCCTGTTGGGGGCTGCTCAGGATGCCGGCTATGCCGGTTTTAATTTAGCGCAGTTTGGGTTGGGGTTTACCCGGCAAAAGCTTGACGACCCTGTTTCTCCACAGCGCGGATACTCTTTTACTATGGATTTTACCGGGGGAAAGAAAAATTTCCGAAGTGTTCTTTATAGCCAGGATTCAATACAGCAGGCTCTTTCCGGCTCTGCAATGCAATACAGGCTTACAGGCCAGGCCAGGTACTTCCTGCCCATAGGGCAGCACCTTGTGTGGGCACATAGTCTGGAAGCAGGCTTTCTTGAAGATGAAAATATTTATATCAATGATTTGTACCGCCTGGGAGGTTTAAGTAGTTTGAGAGGGTTCAGGGAAAAAAGTTTTTTTGCCTCTGATTTTGTCGTTAGTCGTCTGGAACTACGCTACCTTGCCAGCCGCGATACTTACCTTTTCGGTTTTTATGACCAGGGACGGATGGAGCAAATGGCCGGAAACTTACATGTAACTGACTGGCCTTTAGGTTGTGGGGCCGGTTTGAGTTTGGGAACTAACTCCGGTACGTTTAATTTTGTGTACGGCGCAGGAAAATCCGGTACACAACCATTGAGCTTTGCGCAGTCGCAGGTTCATTTCGGATATGTGAATAGGTTTTAAAAATATTTGAAAAACACTGTTGAACAGGTAACTTGCAATTAATAGTAGAATACGTATGTATCTGAATCTCATATTCGCATTTTTGTGGTCGATGGTTATAGCCCTGTTCTCAGTGCCGTCCATCATTCGCATATCTCACACAAAGAAATTACTGGATGAGCCCAATCACAGGACTATTCACCAGATTATGACTCCCCGCCTGGGAGGACTGGCTATTTTTGCTGGTTTTATGTCGGCAATAACCATTTTTGGTAAGTTCGGGGCGGGCGTGCAGCAGTTGCTGGCGGGCTGTGTAATGATGTTTTTTATAGGTATCAAGGATGATATTATCTCGGTTTCGGCCTTTAAAAAATTCTTCGTTCAGATTATTGCCACAGGTATAGTAATGACAATGGGCGATGTGCGGATTACAAGTTTACAGGGCTTTTTAGGAATATGGGAGCTGGAAACAGGAATAAGCTACGCCTTTACATTTCTGGTAATAGTAGGTATTACCAATGCCATCAATCTTATCGACGGGCTGGATGGACTGGCGGGTACCATTATTCTTATTGTATCCCTGTGCTTTGGTACTTTCTTTTATTTTTACAGTATTGAGTATGCCTATGTGGCATTTTGCCTTGCCGGCGGAATGATGGGCTTCCTGCGGTATAATATATACAAAGCACGTATATTTATGGGAGATACAGGTTCGCTGGTTTCGGGCTTTGTAATAGCCGTTATGTCGGTTAAATTTCTTGAAATGAATGCCGTGGCTTCCGCCCCGGCCACTGCTGTTGCAGTTCTCTTTATTCCGGTATTCGACACCCTGAGGGCTTTTTCCCTGCGCATTGGCAGCGGGCGCTCTCCTTTTGCGCCGGACCGCAATCACCTGCATCACCGCTTCCTCGACATGGGGCTTCCCCAGATAATGGTTGTGGTGCTTATTCTCATGCTCAATTTATTGGTAATTATTTCCACTATTTGGTTTTCAGGGCTTGGAAATACGTTTTTGCTCATTTCTCAAATTGTTTTTGCCGTTATATTAAGTGTTTTTCTTGAAATTCAAAGGCGCAGGAGCCTTTATGCAAATGCGTAAGTGGTACGGAATTTTCTTTAGCCTGATGCTCTGCTTTTCGCTTGCATCTGAGGCGCAGGTAGAGGTAGGGGGGCAGAGCTATTCGGTAATGAAAGATCTCCGTGAGGAGCTTCTTGTATACAGCGATGCCTATGAAAGTTATATTCCATACGTAAAGGGAACCTATTTTAATTCATCAGCGGCTGTCTTTATCCTTCCGCTCCATAAATACCGCGATTATCAGTTGCTGATTCAGCCGCCGGCAGAGTCTTCGCTGCTCATTAACAGGAGTATAGTGGCTTTTTACTGGCATGGAGGGAGCAATCTGTACCCCATCGACAGCCTTATGGCGCAGTATGGCGATTCCTGTGTAATGTCAGTCTTTCATCCGTCCCTGAACCCGGAAGAGCTGGGGGTAGCCATTATTAGCAGGAAGCCCTATAGCTATACCGAACCCGGCACAGCAGGCAGCGATGAGTTCTTAAAGGTTCATGAAAGGCCAGCACGGAATTTTAACGATTTCTTTGTAATAGGCGTGCTGGTGTTGCTGGCAATGCTGGGGGCGCTGCGAAACCTTTTCCCCAAAATATTTAATAGTTATTATGACCTCAGCAGGGCACTGGCAGTCCGGGTACGGGATGAGCCGAACTTTACCATGAAGCTAAGTGCCCGTGGGCATGTGCCGTTTATTATATTTTACAGTCTTTTATTCGGTTTCCTCATTATTGTGTTGTTGCAGCAGGCCGAAGAGGTAGTGTCTGTATTTGACTTTTTAAATTTCAGCTCCTTCGGAAGTTATCTGTATGCGTGGCTGCTGCTTTCGGTAATAGTGTTTTTCTTTCAGTTGTTCAAATACTGGTTGCTGATGCTGGTGGCAAATGTGTTTAACATTTCCGATTTCGCATATATTCACTTTTTCGACTTCCTGAGGCTTTCCCAGATATTTTACACTGTGGTATTTTCGCTGGTGGTACTGGTGTTCCTGGGGGCTGAAAGTTATATAGATTCAGGTGCTGTTTTACTGCTGCGGATTGTTGCGGTTTTTGCAATAATCAGAGTTGCATTAATCTTTTTTAAGCTTTTGCGCGTATCTCAGTTTAGAAAAACCTATTTATTTTCGTACCTTTGCACCACTGAAATTTTACCACTCCTGATTGGTCTGAAATTTCTTATTATATAAGGTTTCTGTTTGCTAAAAGGTATGACAAAGAAAGAAAAAGAACCAAAACTTAAAGAGGTTAAAAGTATATTGGTGTCTCAGCCGGAACCAGGTGATAATAAATCTCCCTATCACATACTGGCTGAAAAATATAAGCTTAAAATAGATTTTCGCCCTTTTATCCAGATAGATCCTGTATCGCTGAAAGAATTCCGGCAGCAAAAGGTGGATATACTGGCCCATACAGCTGTAATTTTTACAAGTAGAAATGCGGTGGATCATTTCTTTCGCTTATGCCAGGAGAGCAGAATAGAAGTTCCTGCCGATATGAAGTACTTTTGTATTTCAGAACAAACTGCAAACTATCTGCAAAAATACATTGTGGTGCGTAAACGTAAAATATTTACGGGTTACCGTACTGCCAATGACCTGATTGAGATTTTAAAGAAGCACAAGAACGAGAAATATATTTTCCCTTGCTCCAATATCAGGAAAGAAGATATACCTGTTTTCTTTGAGGAAAATAACATCAAATATTCTGAGGCTATTATATACAAAACGGTAGCCAGCGATCTTTCCGATCTGGCCGATGTAAATTACGATATTATAGCTTTTTTCAGTCCTTCGGGTATCAATTCCCTGTTTGTGAATTTTCCTGATTTCAAGCAAAATGAAACCCGTATTGCTGCATTTGGTCCTACTACAGCCCAGGCTGTTCATGAAGCAGGTCTTCAGCTGGATATAGAAGCGCCTCAGCCAAACGCTCCTTCCATGACAGGTGCACTTGAACTGTACATAAAGAAAGCAAATAAGCTGTAAAAAAAGTTATTAGTTTAGATATTTGGAGGTCTCATTTCAGACATTCGTTATTAAAAAGACGAAATGTCAGGAATGAGACCTCTTTTTTTAATATCTTTTTTACCTTAATTTTTTTTATGCAGCCCGTTTTTAAATATGCACTAGACTTGACCCTTTATGGCTGGAGTATCAATAAAACGGGAAATATTACATTAAGGCAGAATATCGTTCCAACATTTTTAAATTGCGGCGTTTATATATAAGTAGAAAATCTGCTATATTTATTTTCTTCTTAACCCAATAATTATGAGGAAGCTATCCGGTCTGGTTCTTTTTGTTCTGATGGTACTCGGGGCAGTTCCTGTTTTTGCACAGCAGGATGCTCAGTTTACCCAATATATGTTTAATACCCTTTTTTATAATCCTGCATTTGCAGGGGTGGAAGGAGTAACTTCCCTTACTGCAGTGCATCGGACGCAGTGGGCCGGGTACCCTGACGGTGGAAATCCTGTTTCGCAGGTAGTAAGTTTTAATACTCCCATATTCAGGCTTAGCAGCGGGTTTGGCCTGCATTTTATGAACGACAGGTTAGGCCCCCAGAATAATATGCAGTTCCAGGCTTCCTATGCTTATCACCTCCATCTGAAGGAGTTAAACACCAAGGTAAGCTTTGGAGTGAGGGGAGGGGCTTACGCACAGGCTATAAATTCTAATAACCTTATTGCTAATGAACAGGGAGATCTTCTGCTCCTTTTTGGCCGCGATTACCAGATGAGGCCGGACATGGGAGCCGGTGTTTATTTTCAGTCTCAGAAGGTTCATGGTGGAATAGGCATAAATCACCTCTTAAAAAGTGAATTTAATTTCGGCAGTGACGTTACCCGGCAGCCTCTGGAAAACCATATGAACGTAATGTTAGGATACGATTATGTGTATGGACGAAAAATTACCTTAAGTCCGTCGCTGCTTGTGCAAACAGATTTCAATCAATATAACTTTACCCTTACGGCTATGGGTAACCTGGATGAAAAATATTGGGCAGGAATTTCCTTCAGACAGGGGGAATCAATTAACATTCTTACAGGTTATAGTGTTTTGAAGGATAAATCGTTAAGGTTTGGGTATTCTTTTGATTTTGTAGTGAAAGGAACTGATGCGAAATCATCAGGAGCATTGGGGACGTCACATGAGGTTTCGCTGACCTATACGCTTCCTCAGGCAGCCCCTACAGGGAAAAAAATTATCAGAAATCCAAGATTCAGGCACGATTAAGTGAATAAATTAAGGATTCCTGCGTTACAAGTTAGTGTGTGTGTTATGTTTTTTTAGTAAATCCGCGAAAATATTACAGGATACAGTTTTTTGCGGGTATTGATAAGTAAAGAAAACCAGGACCCGGTATTTTTGGGTTCTTAGGTTATGTGTTAGAACCATATAGATGTTTTATTAAAAAAGGTGTTATGAATAGAATGCTGTCCCTCAGGAAGGCTATACTCTTCTCAATGTTTATAGCTGCGGCCACACTCCAAAGTTGTGGTCTCTTTGGTGGAGGATCAGGTGAGGATTATGGTGAGCTGGTTGGTGCACAAGGAAGAGAAGGATGGGTTATGACGGTGCCTTATGGCATGGTTGTGGTTCCCGCCGGTACTTTCCATATGGGCCAGGCTGATCAGGATATCGCCGCCACCCAAATCAATTACAATAAACAAATTACCGTAGGTAGTTTCTTTATGGACGATACTGAAATCACTAACAATGAGTATCGTCAGTTTATGGAAGCTGTAATGGAAGACTCTGCCAGTACCCTTGGCGAAGACTTTATTATGGCCGAGTTGTACCCTGATACCACAGTGTGGCAAAGGGATTTCTCTCACCACATGGGTGATCCTTTAGTGGAGTATTATTATATGCACCCTGCATTTGACGACTATCCGGTGGTAGGTGTTGACTGGGAAGCTGCAAAAGTATTCTGCAAGTGGAGAACCGATTATCTTAATGCTTACCGTACCAGCCAGGGCGATTTTGTGATGCCTGCTTTCCGTTTGCCTTCTGAGGCTGAATGGGAATATGCAGCACGCGGAGGACGCGATATGGCTACTTACCCATGGGGTAACCCTTATGTGCGGAATGCAAAAGGCTGTATGCTTGCTAACTTTAAGCCGGGCCGCGGGAACTATTACGACGACGGATTTGCTTATACAGCGCCGGTAGAGTCGTACTTCGCTAATGACTTCGGTCTGTACGATATGTCAGGCAACGTATCTGAGTGGTGCGAAGATGCATACAACCCGGCTTCTGTTCCCCTTGTGTGGGACCTGAACCCAACTTATTTCGATGAAAACGAACCTCGTAAAGTAATCCGCGGCGGATCATGGAAAGACATTTCTCACTTCCTTGAAACAGGTACCCGTAACTTCGAATACAAAGACTCAGCACGTTCCTATATTGGCTTCCGTTGTGCAATGACACACCTGGGCCGTTCCTCAGGAAATGAGTTTTAATCAAAAAGTCATCAAACAAAAAAATCATCATAAACTAAATTAGTAACAACAATGAGTAGTAAAAAAGGTGGGATAAGCGAGCTGATATTCGGTACCGTAATGCCCAAAGTGTATGGTATAGGTGGAGCTGTTGTAATTGTAGGGGCCTTGTTTAAAATTCTTCACTGGCCTGGTGCAAACTTAATGTTGATTGTAGGTCTGGGTACTGAAGCATTGATCTTCTTCCTTAGTGCATTTGAACCTAAACATGCTGAACCGGACTGGTCTAAAGTATATCCTGAACTTTCTGATGATTATGATGGTGAGCCTGTAAGCCGTGCTGCTATTGCACCCACTAATAATGGTAACGGATCATCAGTAACCAAAAAGCTTGATCAGATGCTGGAAAGCAATAAAATTGGAGATGACCTTATTAAAAGCCTTGGTCAGGGAATGCAGACCCTGGCTGTTACTGCAAAGCAGATGGGCAGCCTTGGAAATGCAGCCGTAGCAACAGAAGAATATGCTGCTAATGTTCGCCAGGCTTCAAAATCTCTTATTGATATGAATAAATCTTATGGTACCACTGTTTCTGCAATGGCTGAAATGGCAAACGCTTCTAAAGATGCGAAGGAATACCATAACCAGGTGCAGGTAGTTACTAAAAACCTGGGTGCTCTTAATGCAGTGTATGAAATGGAACTGCAGGATGCTAACAGCCACGTGAAGGCAATGAACAAATTCTATAGCAGCATTTCTACTGCAATGGAAAGCATGGCACAGGCAAGCAAAGAGTCAGAGCAGTTTAAGAAAGAGTTGACCTCACTTACAGGTAACCTTACTTCTCTGAACAATGTGTATGGTAATATGCTGACTGCAATGAAAGGCGGTAACAGCAATGCCCGTTAATTTTTGTTAACCAAAAAAATAATCCCTTAAAGCAAGATATATGGCTGGAGGAAAAGAAACCCCTAGGCAGAAAATGATCGGGATGATGTACCTGGTATTGTTAGCACTTCTTGCACTGCAGGTAAGTAATACAGTACTCGAGAAATTCATCTTTATCAATAAAAGCCTTGAAAGTGCAGTGCATGAAACCAACGTAGGCAATGCAAATACCGTAGCCCGCATCCAGAAGCAGGTGGATGAGGCCGGTAACCGTAAAGCCGATGTTCAGGTACTCAACACAGCACGAGAAGTACGTGAGGCAACCAAAAATGTAATTGAAAACATGCGCAGCATAAAAGCTGAATTGGTTGAAGTTACCGGCGGTATGGACGATGAAGGAATGGCTCCTAAAAACGTCAGCGACGAAGAAGGTACTGCTAACCTGATGATCAACAAGAAAAGAGGTCATGAGTTACAGCAGATGCTGAATGAGTATACTGCTTTATTAGAGCAAAAAACCGAAGTGAAAACAGCTCCTATCGCACTGGATGCCAAGGATAACCCGGTTTTTGCTAATGACCCTAACCAGAAGAATAAAAACTTTGCGGAATTGAATTTCGCACACACTCCTCTGGTAGCAGCTTTAGCAACTATTTCGCAGTTTGAAACTGAAGTTTTAATGCGTGAGTCTGCAGCACTGGAAAAACTGGCCCGCGATGTGGGTGCACAGGATGTGAAGTTCGACAGAATTGTTCCTATGGTGCGTCCTGAATCTAAAATTGTTGCAGCCGGTACGAAGTATAAAGCAGATATGTTTATTGCCGCATCTTCTTCAAATGTTACCCCTGAGATGTATGTGGACGGGAAGAAAGTAAGTGTTGTGGATGGAATGGGTCAGGTTGAATTCCCGGTATCTGCAGGAAACTATAATGAAGAAGGTCTGGCAAGAAAGACTTTTGAATCTAAAATCAGGGTGTCTCTTCCGGGAGGTAACGATACTACATATTCTAACACCATCGAATATTTTGTAGCAAAACCTGTAATCCAGATTCAGTCAGCTGCTATTCAGTCTTTATATCTGCAGTGTGGTAACCAGTTGAATATACAGGTGCCTGCTTTAGGAACGTCTTATAACCCAAGTTTTAGCGCAAATGGTGCAGCTGTTTACCCGGGTAATAAGCGTGGCGTGGTAACAGTAGTACCAAATTCAGCCAATGTTTCCCTGAACGTAAGCAATAGCGGTACTCTTATTGGTACTGAAAAGTTTACAGTGAACAGAGTGCCAAAGCCTGAAATTGCTGCCTACAGCGGTAATAAGGAATTGAATCAGAAGCAGGGTGAATCTGCTACCAGTCTGCGTTCACTTACTATGCGTGCCATTGCTGATGAAACTTTCAAATCCTTACTTCCTGAAGATGCTAATTTCAGGGTTGCAGAATATAATGTTTACCTTGCAAGAGGAAGCCGCCCTGTGGCACAGACAAAATCTAATGGTCCTGAAGTAGACCTGAGGAGCTTTGCAGCTCAGGCAAAAGCTGGTGATAATCTGGTAATTGAGGTAACAAAGGTTCAGCGTATGAACTTTAGGAAAGAAGTTGTAGATGTGCCTATGGGTACAAAAGTGTTTAACATTCCGTTGAACTAGTAAATTTTTAGAGGTATGAAAAATATTTGTTATGCAGTTGCTCTTGGTGGCTTCCTTTCTCTGGCCGGAATTGATTCCGCTCAGGCTCAGGAAACATCCAACCTGGAGTATAATGAGAATTCTGTTAATCCTATCCGTGAATCAGATATCATGCTCAGAAAGAGAATCTGGCGCCGGATAGACCTGAATGAGAAACAGAATAAACCCTTTTTCTCCTTTAACAATGAGATCAGCAAGATCCTGGTTGAAGCAGTAAAAGCCGGAGTTCTTACTCCTTATGTAAATGATTCTCTGAAAACCCGCATGTCGCGTGAGGATTTTCTGGAAAGACTTACTATGCCAAACAGTGAAGCAGGCCTTACTGAAGAGGAAAAAGCCATGGGCTTTGGACAGGAAAGCCAGGCCAGCGGCTGGGATACAGGAGGAGGCTGGGGTGATCAGCCCGCAGCAGCAGGTCAGGGAACTGCCTCGAATGATGCAGCAGCAAATGAGTTTCTGCCTCGCCAGATAGATGTGATGGAGCTGATGGAGGACATGGTGTTTGATAAAAAAAGAAGCCGCTTATATTGGGATATCCAGGCAATAACCATGATAATTCCTGCTTCTGAGTTTGAAACCGGTTTGCAGCGGAATCTTGCCACCTTCAGGTACAAAGATTTGGTTGAGCTTTTTAAAAGCATGCCCGGCGAAGCTATCTGGTTTAACCCGCAAAACAGTGCAGCTCACCTGAACCTATCCGATGCATTTGCCTTGCGTTTGTTCAACGGCAGGATTATTAAGGTTGCAAACCCTGATGATGCCATGTTGGTGGATATTTACGACAAAAGCCCGAAAGAGGGTATAATGGCCTCGAAGTGGATGGAAATGGAGCTGCTCGAATTAGAGCACGAACTATGGGAGTTTTAATTTATATTCATAATATCTGACACATAAGAAAGAGGAGGCATTTTGCCTCCTTTTTTTGTTTTCCTTTCCTTTTCTTTTACTGCCCCAAGCTTTCTTTTACAATTCTGGCTTTGTCTTTACCTATAATTGCTGTCAGCTCCTCTTCACTTGCCTCTTTAATCCTGGATATTGTCCGGTACTCCTTAAGCAGTTTGTCTGCAGTAAGCTTTCCTACTCCTTTAATATTATCCAGTTGAGAAGTAAACGCACCTTTGCTTCTTTTATCTCTGTGATGTGTAATAGCGAAACGGTGCGCTTCGTCCCGTGTGCGTTGCAGTAATTTCAGCGATTCCGATTTTTTATCAATATGAAGTGGGTAAGGATCTTCCGGATAGTAAATTTCTTCCAGCCTTTTAGCAATGCCGATTATTGGAATCTGCCCGTAAATATCAAGCTCTTTCAGGGCCTCCACGGCTGCACTGAGCTGCCCTTTGCCACCATCAATTACAATCAGGTCAGCAAGAGGTTTTTCTTCTTCCAGCACCCGTTTATAGCGCCGGCCAACCACCTCTTTCATGGAGGCAAAATCGTCAGGCCCTGTTACTGTTTTTATATTATAGTGCCGGTATTCTTTTTTTGCGGGCTTGCCATTAATAAAGCATACCATTGCTGCTACAGGATTGGTTCCCTGAATATTGGAGTTGTCGAAACACTCTATGCGGTTAGGAGGGTTTTTCAGGTGAAGGTCTTTTTGTAGCTGAAGTACAACTCTGTTTTCTTTTGCCCTGTTTGTTTCCTGCAGGCTTAGCTTTTCCTTTTTATGATACAGGGCATTTTTAACCGACATTTCAATCAGCTTCTTTTTATCACCTATTTTAGGTACAGAAATCTGGTGGTTCTCGCTGTTTATCTCAAGCGGAATATTAGTAATTATTTCAGGGGATGTGCTGTTGAACCGGTCCCGCAGTTCAACCATTACCAGTCCCAGAATGTCTTCCTCCGTTTCTTCCAGCTTCTTCTTTGCCTCTACAGTTTTAGTAACAGTAACTGCACCATTTACCACCTTCAGGTAATTAATGAAAGCATATTTATCGTCAGTAACTATGGTAAATACATCCAGGTCTGATATTTTAGGGTTTACTACCAGCGATTTGGCCTGGTATTTATCCAGCAGCTCGTGCTTTTCCTTGAAGAGCTGCGCTGTTTCAAAATCCAGTTTTTCAGCGGCCTCCTGCATGTGGTCTTTAAAATAATTACGGGCCACTCCAAGGTTGCCTTTCAGGATATTAACTGCCTGGTCAATATCTTTCTGATAATCAGCCTCAGATTGCAGGTTTTCGCATGGGCCTTTACAATTGCCAATGTGGTACTCCAGGCACACCTTAAATTTGCCGCTCCGGATGTTCTCTTCTGAAAGGTTATATTTGCAGGTGCGGATGTGGTACAGGTTTCTGATAAGGTAAAATACATTGTTCATGGCTTTTACCGATGCAAAAGGGCCGTAGTAGGTGCCAAGGCCCGGTACCATATTGCGGATGGCAATGATTCGGGGAAAGCGTTCCGAGGTAACGCAGATATAGGGGTAGCTTTTATCGTCCCGGAGGAGAATATTGTACCTTGGTTTATTCTTCTTGATCAGGCTGTTTTCCAGCAGCAGGGCATCAAACTCATTATTTACAATGGTAAATTCAATGGAATTGATCTCGGAGACCAGCTTCTGTGTTTTTCGGTTTACACCCTTTTGTTTGGTAAAATAACTGCTTACCCTCTTTTTCAGATTTTTTGCTTTGCCAACATATATCAGCTCCCCCTCAATATTGTAATATTTATAAATACCAGGTTCAGTGGGTAACTGGTTTATTTGTTCAGGTGTATAAAAAGGTGTTTCCATAAACCAAAAAAACTTTTACGGTAGTAGAGAGAATCCTCCTGCCACCGTAAAAGTTTACTTTATTTTAAAATGAATGTTGCTTCTATGCTTTGGAATGATTTAATAAATTCCGTTAGGGTCTACCTTTGGGCTTGGGTTAACATTTAATGAATCACTTTCACTTCCATTTGCCTTGCCTAAATTATCGTATTTAGCACAGTTCAGTTCAATGCTGAGCGGACTTTCGGGGGCATCGAAAGTGGTTTTGCTTACTCCCAGCTCAGGGTCGTTATATACCTTAGTCATAAATAGCTCCCAGATAGGCATTGCCGTACGTCCTCCCTGGCCTGAATACCAGTTCCTGAAGCGGATAGAACGGTTATCTGCCCCAACCCAGGCGCCTGCCACCAGTTCAGGAGTTACCCCCATAAACCAACCGTCGGATGCATTCTGGGTGGTGCCTGTTTTAGCTCCAATTTCCATCTTTCTGCCTAAGGTGCCTGATAACCTTAGTGCAGTACCGTTTGGCAGTGTGGTGGCTCCCTGCAACATGTGCAGCATTACATAAGCAGTTTCTTCGTTAAGAGCTTCTACCGTTTTTGGGTGTGGTTCATACAGTACGTTACCGTTTTTGTCTTCAATCCGGGTAATGTAATAAGGTTCTGTATATACTCCCTTATTAACAAAGGTACTGTAAGCACCCACCATTTCATATACAGTTACATCGCTCACGCCCAGGGCAAGAGATAATACAGGATTCAGGGGGCTTTTAACACCCATTCTCTGTGCAAGTGCCACTACATTCTCCGGTCGCACCTTCGACATAATATTTGCTGTAACCGAGTTGATGGATTGTGCCATTGCCTGCCTTAAAGTCATAGGCTGGCCCGAAAACTTACCGTCGGAGTTAGATGGACTCCAGGTTGGAGGATCGCCACCGGTCTGGTAACTGGCGGGTACATCATATACCGTATAGCAGGGCGAATAGCCATTTTCTATAGCCGTAGCATAAACGAAGGGCTTAAAGGTGGAACCTGGCTGGCGCCGGCCCTGCATTACGTGGTCGAATTTAAAGTGCTTATGGTTTATGCCACCCACCCAGGCCCTTATAGCGCCTGAATAAGGATCCATGGCCATAAAGCCGGTATGCAGAAAGCGTTTGTAGTAACGGGTGGAGTCCATAGGCGACATTAGGGTATCAATTTCTCCCTTGTAGGAGAAAACCCGCATAGGCCTTTTGGTATTCAGGGCAATATTAATGGAATCCGATTCTTTGCCATACTTTTTAACCAGTGACCTGTAATAGTCGGATGACTTTATTTCCTTTTCTATAAAGCCTTTAATTTCATTATTATTGTCATCAATCCATGGGTTTCTGTCTTTCCAGTCATTATTAAACTTCTTCTGCAGGGACTCCATATGAGTGTTTACAGCCTCTTCAGCATACTGTTGCATGCGGCTGTCAAGGGTTGTATATATTTTCAGTCCGTCTTCATAAAGGTCATAACCATGTTCGCGTGTCCATTTAAGCAGGAATGATCCTATAACAGATCTGAAATAAGGAGCAGGGCCTGAATTATGGTTCTCTACATGATAATCAAGCCCCAGGGGCAGCTGTTTTATAGTATCGGCCTGAACATCTGTCAGGTAACCGTATTTGGCCATCTGGCTGATTACCACATTCCTTCGCTGTATGGCGCTTTCAGGATTCCTTACCGGGTTATGGCGGGAGGGAGCCTGTACAATACCGGCAAGCAGGGCTGCTTCATGAACCTCCAGTTCTATAGGCGTTTTATTGAAGAATGTTTGTGAAGCTACTTTTATGCCGGATGCGTTACTTCCAAAGTCCACTGTATTGAGGTACATAGCCAGGATTTCTTTTTTTGTATAGGACTGCTCCAGGCGTACGGCCATTATCCATTCTTTGGTTTTGTTGAAGAGCATATCTGTTTTGGAGCTGATGCCATACAGTTTGCCTTCGTATTTATCATCGGTCCGGAGCTTGAAAAGATTTTTTGCCAGCTGTTGAGAAAGCGTACTTCCTCCCCCTGCATTCTGCCCCAGCAGAATTGATTTAACCCCCACACGGGCAAGTCCTATTTCATCAATACCAGAGTGCTCATCAAAACGGATATCTTCAGTTGCTATCAGGCTTTTAACAATATTGGGCGAAAGTTCATCATAGGTTGCATTAACCCTGTTCGTCCTGTAATACTTGCCCAGTAATTTGTTGTCAGCTGAATACAACTCCGACGACAAATCATTTTCAGGGTTTTCAAGCATTTTGAAGCCGGGCATTCCGCCGTATAAACCGCCAAAGTTAATGCTGACTGTAAAGATATACAGTGGGAGGGCAACAAATATACCTATGAAAAGCACCCACAGGGCTATTACTATCGCCCGGTAAATTTTTGATTTAAATGCAGAAGAATCCTTCTTTTTTGGTTTAGGCTTTACTGTTGCCATTCTTTCAGTTATAAAATTTATTGAAGAATTTTAAATAGCTTTTGGAGTCCTTTGAGTCGTAAAGGATCTGGAAATTATCTTTGGAGATAACAAAGAAATTTGCATTTGCGTTCTGTGCACCGGCAGGTAAAGGCTTACTTCTTTCAAAGTCTCTGAAGTACTGCATAGCAGCCACTCTGTTTGGAAACTGGCTTACATATACCATATATGTATTGCCGGTAAACTTAAGATTGGTTGCGCTGAGCTGTGCCGATGCATGATTATTCAAATTAAAGGAATCTACAGCTTTTATTAAGGTGTCTGCAAGTTTATTTTCATTTTCGTACATTAATAAGAAGTAATGGGGCTGCTGAAAGTCTTCAATATAACGTGTGCCTTCACGTTTGGCACTATTTTCTTTAAAGCTGTAGCTGGCCTGCAGCAGTTCGCTGGCGTATGTACGTAAACGTTCATTTTGAGTTTGTTCAATAAACTGGCTTAGCCCGTACTGGTATTTAGCTGCTCCTTCTGTTTTTCCGGTAACCAGAATCTGAAGCAGGCGTAACTGGTCGCTGAATCCGTTATCCGGGAACATTTTTAAGTTTCTGGTAAGCAGGCTGTCGGCCCTGTTGTATTGCCCCTGTTCATACCATACATAAGCCTGGGCATACCTTTCTTTAAGCTGCCCGGTAAGCTGGTCTGTTTCTTCCAGGTAGTTAGGGTTAGCGGCTACTTTGGCAAAGCTCGTTTCAGGATGTTTTGCAATCAGCTCTTCTTTATACTGTTCGTCCAGTGTATTGTTTTTCCCTTTATGGAGCAGGTAAAGCTCATACAGAACCTCCGGCCGGAATTCAGAAGAAGGAAAGCGTTTCAGAAGGTTATCAAAAGAACCGATAGCCCTTGACTGTTCCTCCAGCTGATAATTATAAATCTTGCCCAGTTTGAATAAGGCGGTTTCCACCTTGCTCAAAGATTCTGCCTGCTGCTCCGGTGAAAGAGGCAGAGTGGCGTATAGCTCTCCTGTACGGTTTGTAATCTGAGTAGCCTCATCCAGTACCGCAGGTGCGCTGTCTGTCGGGCCATCAGGGAACTGCTCTGTTTGTTGCTGCTGGGTTACTACATTTGTGTTTTCAGAAAGATTTCTGTTAAGAATGCGCCAGTTATCCTGTAAAGGCCTGTCGCCCCAGTTCTTTACAAATTCGGCCTGGCCAATGCTTACCTGGTTCAGATTGTAAAAATACCACTCACCTGTGCTGCCACCCTGGGTTGGCATTAGCCCGAAGTTATCCTGAACGGTATTAAAACCAGGCCGTACATTTACCTGATTCAGGGTATTTCGCCTTGCGGCAAGCTGTTCCAGCCGCCTTTGCTCTGCCAGTTCTTCGCGTGCTGTATTCTCCAGAAAAGCCCACAGCCTCACGCTATCCATTTGCACCAGTTGAAGCAGGCTGTCCTGTTCCTGTATAGTGTTTAAATTTTTTACCAGGTCTGCCAGTACCTCCTGCCTTTGCTGTACCCTTGCAAAGTTTACCTCATCTTCCGGATAGTGGATCATGGTACTGTCGTAATAAACTTTCGCCAGCTGGAAGTTCTGTATGCTGTCGTAGTAAACTTCAGCCAGTTTCAGGTAGGCGTAACTCTTCTGGCGGGTATTATTAATACTGGCTGCCGCCGACTTTTTGTAGTTACTGATGGCTGCATCGAGGTTTCCCTGCCTGGCTTCGAAGTTACCAATCTCATAAAATATCTTATCGCGGTATTCTTTATTCTTTTTATCCCGCAGTAATTTACTGAAGTACCTGCGGATTTTCTTTTCGTCCTGTCCCCTGCTGATGTTTGCCACCTGGGCCATATTCATTCGGGCATAAAAGCTCAGCTCATAATCAGGGTTGCTTTTAAGTGTTTTGCTGAAGCTTTTATAGGCATTTTCGTCCTCGCCAAGTATCTGGTAAAGCTGTCCGAGGATAAAATATAGCCGGGCCCTTCCTTCTTTTTTGGCCGTTTTTGGAGCAGCCTCCTCCAGGGCGGCAGCCATTAGCTTCCAGTCTTCCCTTTGCCTGTAAAAATAAGCCTTAACCAGGTTTAATTTTCTTAAATTTTCACTATTTAAGTTTTCCTTACGCAGGTAATCTGCAACACCTTTGGCATTGTTGAGCTCTTTATAATCCACAAAAGTCCGCATCAGGTTAATGAGGGCAAGGTGCCTTGCATTATCATCTTCGCTGTTAACATTTACATATTTAAAGGTTTCCACGGCATGTTTATACTCCCCGCCATAAAAGCGGGCTTTGCCTACCAGTATGTAGCTGTCATCCACCCACTTGCTGTGTTTGTGGCGCTCAATGGCGATGGATGCTTTCTTAAGTACTTCCTCGAGTTGTGGTTTCAGAGCACTGGAAACAGTAGTGTCCACCTCCGGAAAGAGGTATAATAATTTATTGAAATTTCGTTCCTGTGCTTCAGTAAAGGCATTCTCCACCTCTTCCATTTTTTCCCTGGCAAGAAAATAGCCATTATACCTGGCGGTAATGTTGTGGTAGATGTTTGCCACAGGTCCTTTTCTGTCGGCCGCGCAGCCTGCCAGAAGGAACAGCAAACAGAAGGCACAGCATTGAAATAAATGGGAGCGAACGTTTAACAAGCGGATTGTATTTTTAATATGAATAAACGTTAAAGATTAATTATTTAGTACATCAATTTATTGTATTTGGATTAAATACATACTTTTGTTTTAATATAATTCACCAAATTAACAACAAGCTGAGTTGAAGTCCAAAAAAACATTATCGGACTGGTTGTCAAACCGGTATCTGCTGATACTCAGGAATGAGGAAAACTTCGCTGAACGTACAACTATTAGTTTTACCTATGCAAAGCTAATTGTATTTTCGGTAAGTGTTTTTCTGATTGTGCTATTAATTAGTCTTTATTTGGTTACCACCATTCTGGCGGCCTGGCTCGATCCCCGGCATGCAGAGGTGGAGGTGAACCGGCAGCTGATTGAGCTTTCCCTCTCTGTGGACTCACTGGCCGAGGAGGTGAACAGAAAGGAAATGTTCATCCGGTCTTTTCAGCGGCTGGCAAGCGGGGAGGTGGCAAACGATACCCTGAAGGAAAAGCAGGGAAAATCAACCGGAATAGCCATGGATGCAGCTAAAGTAACTCATGAAATGGAAGAGCTTCCGTCGGTGGATTCTTTGCTGCGGAGTGAGTTTGAGGGTAGTTTGCTGAATGAACGGAGCCTGAGCAGCAGCAGTAGCGAGCTGCAGGAGATTTTCTTCTTTTCACCTATCAGTGGACTGGTTTCTGCTCCCTTTGACAATAAAATAGAGCATTATGGAACTGATGTTGTCTCCAGACAGAACGAGCCTGTAAAGGCAGTGGCAGATGGAACGGTGCTCCTTTCTGCCTGGACCTCCAAAGAAGGATATGTGCTTGCTATACAGCACAGAACTAATCTGGTATCGGTTTATAAGCATAATTCGGCCCTGCTAAAGAAAACCGGCGAGTTTGTACGGGCCGGCGAGGTTGTGTCTATAATAGGGAATACAGGCGAGTTAACCACCGGGCCCCACCTGCATTTTGAGTTGTGGTTTAACGGAAATCCTGTCAATCCGGAGGAATTTGTTTCGTTTTAAACAGGAGCCGCAGAAAGCAAGGAAAAGTTGAAATTTATGTGATAACAGGCTGGAGGAGAAAGTTAATTGTATGCATTTACTCCTTCCGGCAGCAGTAAATAATTAACAGGTTAAGAATAGGTACATTAATAAATTAGCGTTATGTTTAACAAGCAAGAAAAGAAAGCGGTTGAGGAACAGCTTACCACTTCCAGTAACACCATTGGAAAAGGAACAAGTCTGATTGGAGATGTTGAAGCATTCGGGAACATCCGGATCGACGGAAGGGTTAAGGGAAATATAACCACTAAGTCTAAGCTGGTATTAGGTGATTCTTCTTTTATAGATGGCAATGTGCTGGCCCAGAATGCAGAGATAGAAGGCGAAGTAACAGGACGGGTGGAGGTAACAGAAGTGCTGGTGTTAAAGCCAACAGCCAGAATCAGCGGCGATATAATAGTTAATAAAATGATTGTGGAGGCAGGAGCTGTCTTTAATGGAGCCTGTAAGATGGGAGCCACCGCAAAGGAAATAAAGATCAGCGATTTTTATGAGGGAGGAAAACCGGAATCCACAGGAAAAAACCAGAAGCAACAGGAAGCAAGCGCCAAATCAGCTTAATGCTTACCTGAAATATTCGGGTCTGGCTTTTCAGATGCTGGCAGTAATAGGCCTGGCCGTATGGGCCGGCCTTGCGCTGGATGAGTACCTTGAGATGAGCTTTCCGGTATTTCTGATTGTTTTTGCCCTGATGGGGGTAGCGGCATCCCTTATAATTACCATAAAAGGTTTACCTAAAAATTAAGATGAATCACTCAATCAGGTTTGCCCTGCGGCTGGGAGCAGTAACACTGGGTATTGCCGTTATTATGTATTTGCTGAGAATTTATACCGGTTTTAAACTGGTCCATCCGCAGTACGGTACAATTTTGTTGTTTCTATACCTTTTGACGGTTTTAACTAACGCATTTGTAAGTTTTGGCGTGGAAAAGCATCGCGACAAGTTCAATTTATTTTTTTTTCCGGCCCTGATTTTCCGGATTTTCGCCAGTATAATATTCATATTAGTGGTGGTTCTCCTGAAGTTCCCGGATATTCTATACTTTGTACTTGATTTCTTTATACTCTATTTGTTATACCAGGTGTTTGAAATTACTTCCTTAATGACTAACTTGCGCTCGCATTTGGAAAATAGAGGTAATGAAAACAATTGAAAAGGAGATTTCTTTCCCTAAACAATTTAAAATCAGGGTATTCGCATTATTGATGCTGCTGGTTTTTGCCGGGCAGGCCAGTGCTGCCGAAGGCGAAGGGGATCATGGTTTTAGTGCCGGCGATATGATATTGCACCACATAGCAGATGCTCATGAGTGGCATTTCTTTGACGGGCATTATGGAACGCTGTTTCTTCCGGTAATCATTTATTCTGGAGACCGTGGAGTGGAGGTTTTTTCTTCTTCCAGGTTTTATGACGATCATCATGAGTTAGTTCCTTATAATGGTTATGTGCTGGATCATGGGCATATTGCCCGTATAGACGGAACGGCTATTACCGATCTGTCTATAACCAAGAACGTGGCGGCCATGTTTTTAAGTGCGTTTCTGATGCTGATTATTTTTATTAGTATTGCAAACCGTTATAAAAAGAAGACAATGGGGGCGCCAAAAGGAATTCAGTCCTTTCTGGAACCGGTTATAATGTTTGTGCGCGATGAAATTGCAATTCCTAACATAGGACCTAAATATGCGCGCTTTCTTCCTTTTCTGTTAACGCTGTTCTTTTTTATCTGGATTAATAACCTTCTTGGTTTGCTGCCGGGTGCAGCTAACGTAACCGGAAATATTTCTGTGACCTTAGTGCTTGCTCTGCTGGTGTTTATTCTTACCGTTTTTAATGGTACTAAAACCTACTGGGGGCATATATTTAATACTCCTGGTGTGCCGTGGTGGTTAAAAACAGTGCTGCCTATTATGCCAATCGTTGAATTTATAGGTATTTTTACAAAGCCATTCTCATTGATGGTCCGTTTGTTTGCTAACATCACTGCAGGTCACATTATCATTCTGAGTTTATTCAGCCTTATCTTTATTTTTGAAAGTGTTGCTATTGGTCCTGTAAGTGTTGCGTTTGCTACCTTTATGTATTTTCTTGAGTTATTCGTGGCATTGCTTCAGGCCTATATCTTTACCCTTCTTGCTGCTATGTATTTTGGAGGCGCGGTAGAGGAGCATCATCATGACGAGCATCATGTTGATCCAAAAGTTGAGCAGGCCCAGATTTAATAAGAAACCATTTGTTTATCTATAATCATACAATCAATTATGTTACTGTACATTTTATTAGACGTTGGCTTAGCTGTATTTGGCGCCGCAATTGGTGCTGGTCTTGTTGCATTAGCCGCAGGATTAGGTATCGGTCGTATCGGTGGTCAGGCGATGGAATCTATTGCACGTCAGCCTCAGGCTGGTGGTAATATCCAGACAGCTATGATTATTGCTGCAGCACTTATTGAGGGGGTAGCCCTTTTTGGTGTGGTGGTTTGTCTGCTTATTGCCCTTAATGTGGGTGGTATAGCCTAAACAAATTAAAAGAACCGGTTTTAGCCATTAGGGCGGACCGGTTCTTCTTTTAGTTTCAAATTTATTTTCATTCAGAAATATTAAAAACAAATGGAATTAGTAAGTCCAGGCATCGGTTTAATTCTATGGACGCTTATCACGTTCATTCTTGTTCTTTTCCTGCTGAAGAAATTTGCGTGGGGGCCCATTATGGATGCTCTTACCAAAAGGGAATCTTTTATTGAAGATTCAATTAAAGCTGCAGAAAACGCCAAAAAAGAAATGGCAAACCTTAAAGCGGAAAATGACCGTCTTTTGGAAGAAGCAAAAGTGGAGCGTGACAGGATTATTAAAGAAGCCAACGTTGCAGCAAAACAAATTGTAGAAGAAGCAAATGCTGAGGCATCGAAAGAAGCGCAAAAAAGGGTGGAAGAAGCCCGTATAGCTATCAACATTGAAAAGCAGGCAGCTTTGGCCGAAGTTAAAACGCAGGTGGCAAACCTTTCGGTTCAGATTGCTGAAAAGCTGATGCGCCATCAGCTGAGCAATGACGCTGCTCAAAAAGCCCTGGTGCAGGATTATATATCGGAGCTGAAGGTTAATTAAAGCTAAATAAAAAGGAAAAAAAACGATGTCAGAAATCAGAATTGCTTCCAGGTATGCAAAATCGTTAATCGACCTTGCTATTGAGAAGGGCGTGCTGGAGGAAGTACATAATGACATGCAGTTATTTGCCGCTACTCTTAAGGAAAACCGCGATCTTTATTTGTTACTGAAAAATCCTATCGTGAACAGCGATAAGAAATGGACAATTTTAAATGCTGTTTTTGGGGCAAAAGTAAATGAAATGACTAATGCCTTTTTTAAGATAGTAAGCCGCAAAAACAGAGAGTCGAACCTGCCGGATGTAGCCGCTCAGTTCCATGTTAAATACAATGAGTATAAAGGAATAATCCGTGCTGATGTAACCACAACTTTTCCTCTGACTGAGCCCATGCGTCTGGAATTTGTGGAAATAGTGAGGAAAATAAGCGGGAAAAAGGTAGTTGAACTTCATGAGAAGGTTGATAAAAGCCTTATCGGGGGGTATATACTGAAAGTTGGGGACAGGCAAATTGATGAAAGCATCAGCAGCCGCCTTACTGAATTGAAGAGTGAGTTCAGTCACAACCCGTACGTAAAAGAATATTAAATTCCTGCATGCTTGTTGAGGCATGCTTTAATGTTGTTTATTCAAAAAAGAAAAATATACATAAATGGCAGAAGTTAGACCAGATGAGGTTTCAGCTATACTTAGAGAACAGCTGTCAGGTTTCCGGACAGAAGGTGAGCTTGAAGAAGTAGGCACCATACTACAGGTAGGTGACGGGGTAGCCCGTATTTACGGTTTGTCTAAAGCACAATCAGGTGAGTTGCTCGAATTTCCGGGTAATGTAATGGGAATGGTGCTTAACCTTGAAGAGGATAATGTAGGTGCCGTATTGTTAGGTGACTTCCAGAAACTCAATGAAGGAGACACTGTAAAAAGAACGAACCGTATCGCTTCTATCAAAGCAGGTGATGGTATGGTTGGCCGGGTGATAGATACCCTTGGTTTGCCAATCGATGGTAAAGGGCCTATTAAAGGCGAAACCTTTGAAATGCCCCTTGAGCGTAAAGCCCCGGGAGTAATTTACCGTCAGCCTGTAAATGAGCCGCTTCAGACAGGTGTTAAGGCCATTGACTCAATGATTCCAATTGGCCGTGGCCAGCGTGAGTTAATTATTGGTGACCGCCAGACAGGTAAAACTGCTGTTGCAATTGATACCATCCTAAACCAGCGTGAATTTTACGAAAAGGGAGAGCCTGTTTTCTGTATTTATGTTGCCTGCGGGCAGAAGGCTTCGACCGTTGCAGGTATTGTAGCTGCTCTTGAAAAAGGTGGTGCAATGGATTATACAGTTGTGGTTTCAGCTTCTGCTGCCGACCCTGCTCCAATGCAGTTCTTTGCTCCTTTTACAGGTGCTGCTGTAGGTGAATATTTCCGCGACACCGGCCGTCCTGCGCTTGTAATTTATGATGACCTTTCAAAACAGGCAGTAGCTTATCGTGAGGTTTCTCTTCTTCTTCGCCGCCCTCCGGGACGTGAAGCATACCCTGGTGACGTATTCTATCTGCACTCCCGTTTACTGGAGCGTGCGGCTAAAATAAATGCCAACGACAGCATTGCGCAGCAAATGAACGACCTTCCTCCTTCACTTGAAGGAAGAGTAAAAGGTGGAGGATCACTGACTGCACTTCCTATTATTGAAACGCAGGCCGGAGACGTATCTGCTTATATTCCTACCAACGTAATTTCAATTACCGACGGGCAGATATTCCTGGAAACAAACCTGTTTAACTCAGGTGTTCGTCCGGCAATTAACGTGGGTATTTCGGTTTCGCGTGTAGGTGGATCTGCCCAGATCAAATCAATGAAAAAAGTGGCAGGTACCTTAAAACTCGATCAGGCTCAGTTCCGCGAACTTGAAGCATTTGCCAAATTCGGTTCCGACCTTGATCCTGTAACGAAGCGTACCATTGATCGTGGACGCCGTAACCTTGAGATATTGAAGCAGGCCCAGTATTCTCCGGTACCGGTAGAAGAGCAGGTGGCAATTATCTTTGCTTCTACAAAAGGTTATCTGGACCGTGTACCGGTAGAAAGAGTGAAGGAATTTGAAAATGAGTATTACTCTCTTCTTCGTGCACAGAACAAAGAAGTATTAGACCGCTTGCGTCGTGGCGAATACAGCGATGAGTTAACAGATAAGCTTGCTGCTGTAGCCAAAGACCTTGCTAAAAAATACGAAAATAAATAATTAAGCTTTCTGCAGTCCCGGAGCTTTTGGCTTCGGGATGTTTTTCCTATACCGCTCAATAATGGCAAACTTAAAAGAAGTAAAAAGTAGAATAAGTTCAGTTACTTCTACTCAGCAGATTACGAAAGCCATGAAAATGGTAGCTGCTGCAAAGTTGAGGAGGGCTCAGGATGCTATAACACGCATGAGGCCTTATGCTCAGAAGTTATCTGAGATCCTGCAGAATGTTTCTGCTGCGAGTGCACAGGATGCCGAAAACATATATGCTGAACAGCGTGTGGTAAATCGTGTCCTGATAATCGCTGTTACCTCCGATAAGGGTTTGGCAGGAGCTTTTAATGCAAACATACTGCGCCGGATCAGAATAATGCTGGAAGGCGACTATCGTACCTATGCCGAACAGGGAAATGTTGAAATTCTTCCTGTTGGTAAAAAAGCACTGGACTTTTACCGTCGCAGAGAGATAAAACTGCAAACCCAATTCGCTGATTTGTTCTCAAATCTTACTTTTGACAAAGCAAAAGGTGTGGCTGAGTTTGCAATGGATGCCTTTGCAGCGAAAACCTACGATAAAGTGGTAGTGGTTTACAATGAATTTGTTAATGTCGCAACCCAGATTGTCAGGGAAGAGCAGCTCCTTCCAATCGTAAGAGCGGAGGAAACTGATGTGACAGCGGCAAATTCGGCTAATACTGATTACATATACGAGCCAACTAAAGAGGAAATTGTTCAGGAGTTAATTCCAAAGTCAATCAAAATTCAGTTATACAAAGCCCTGCTTGATTCAGCTGCATCGGAACATGGTGCAAGGATGACAGCGATGGATAAAGCAACTGATAATGCAGGTGAATTGCTTAAGGAATTGAAACTGATGTACAACCGTACGCGCCAGGCAGCAATTACAACAGAAATTCTGGAAATTGTAGCAGGTGCTGAAGCACTCTCCAGTAGCAAGTAAAGAATAGAAATTTTGAGTATCAGAAAGCCCGTTTCTCAACGGGCTTTTTTTATGCCTGATTTATTATTATTCCCCTTCCCCATCAGGCAAAATCCCTTTTAAGTGTAAATCAAATTACCCTGCTTTTTCCCTCAGGAGTAAATAATTAGTTTGCCCTCATAAATAATGGGTACAGGCATTACTGTGTATGCTGTTTTCGATGGTGATTAATTTTGTAATTTTAAAATTGGCCGTTATAATTTGTGCATTTTGGCATTTTATGCATGGAACATTTTTTTAAAAAGCTTCGTATATCAAATGTAACACCACATCCTTCCTTTTTTTTTATTTGACATTGCATCAGGAGGTAAAGCGGGGAAGGTCCTGAATCACAAAATTCCGGCAAATTAATACTTAGCTATAGTGAAAAAATATAATATGAAAATCAGCTGTTTATGTCTGATAATAGGATTGTTTACCCTTTCCTGTAATTCAGGATCCGGAAACGGGGTTGAAAGTGCAGGCTTTTTTAGCAGTACACCCAATGTGGATTTAGAGAAATTGCAATATATTCTTACAGATGAACTGGAGGACTCTGCCGGGGTAAAAGAATTTTTAGCAAAGGCAGACTTACCTGTTGAGCTGAACGAGGCATTTTTACAGTTCTATAAAGAGAGAGATTATCTCCCTGCATGGATAAATGAGGATGGCCTCACAAAACAAAGCCACGAATTGCTTGAGGCAATTGAGAGTTGTCCGGAAAATGGATTAAATCCTGAAGACTATAAACTGGCTTACCTGCAGCATTTGGAAAAAAAGCTGGACGGCGACAATGCTGAGATGAAGGATTATAAAAAATTTGATAAGGAACTTACTTCGGCATACCTGAACCTGGCAAATCATCTGCTGAGGGGGAGAATAGATCCTGCAAGCTTCGATGAAACCTGGTTAACAGACCGGCGCAAAAAAGATCTGGCTACTCATTTGCAAAAGGCTATCGAAAAGGATGTAATAATTGAATCCCTGCAAAACCTTGAACCTAAATATGATGGGTACAAAGGCTTAAAAGAGGCTTTAGCCAGATATCAGGAACTGAAAGAAAAAAGCAGTAGCTGGATTAGTATTCCTAAGTCGCTGAACATTAAGCCAGGGGACTCTGATAAACATGTTCCTGAGATAGCTAAAATGCTTATGATATTGGGTGATCTCGAAACACGGTTTACGGGGAATACTTATAATGGAGATCTTGTAGCAGCAGTGCTGTCGTTTCAGGAAAGGAACGGACTTATGCCCGACAGTGTAATTGGAGGGAAAACAATAAGTATGCTCAATATTTCACCAGGGGAGCGGGCGGAACAGATAAAGCTGAACATGGAACGTTTCAGGTGGTTACCGGAAAAACCGAAAGGCCGCCATATCATAGTAAATATTCCTGAATATAAGGCTTATATTTATGAAGGAGCTGACAGTACTTTTAGTATGAAGGTAATAGTGGGAAAGGCGTATGAATCCACCACTCCTGTATTTAATGATACAATGGAATACGTAACCTTTAGCCCTACCTGGACAGTGCCAATGAGCATTGCTGCAGAAGAAATGCTGCCAAAACTAAAAGAAGACCCTGAATACCTGGCGAAGAAGGATTTTAAACTATATGAAAGCTGGGAAGAGGATGCAAAGGAACTTGACGCGAAAGACATCAACTGGAAGAATATAGATGCGGAAGAATTCAGCTATCGGGTGGTTCAGAACCCGGGTGAAAGGAATTCTTTAGGCCGTGTTAAATTTATGTTCCCGAATGAGCTGGATATATACCTGCATGATACTCCGGCAGATTATTTATTCAACAAATCAGAAAGGGACTTTAGCCATGGTTGTATAAGAGTGGAAAAACCTGTGGAATTTGCAGAATACCTTTTGCAGGATCAGGGTGTGGATAAACCGGCCATTGAAGAACTTATGAACCAGCCGGAACCTGAAGAGATTGCACTCAAAACGCCAGTGCCGGTAATAATAGAGTACAGAACCGCATGGATGGGGCCGAAGGGCCGTGTTAACTTCAGGGAGGACATTTATGGACATGACCGTAAGCAGACCGGCACATTGAAGAAAGCCGTTGCTGAAGCAGATGAAAAGACAGTAAAATAGTAATGCATATTTTTGTAAGCAGAAATCGAAGCGCTGTAAAAGGCGCTTTTTTTTATGTTCACAGCACGGGACGAGCTGTTTTTTTGTTGTTCAGGGAAACATCATTACCTTTAATTGTAAACAAAAACAACATAAGTGGCTAAGCTAAAAACAACCTATTTTTGTCAGAATTGTGGAGCACAATCTCCGAAATGGATAGGAAAGTGCCCCTCCTGCAATGAGTGGAATACCTATGTGGAAGAGGTGGTGCAAAAAGATACCAAAGCAGCAAAAAGCTGGCGCCCTGCTGCAGAGCCGGGAAATGCCGGTTTTAAAAGAACTAATAAGCCGCACCAGATTACTGCAATAAGTTACGAAGATCAGCCCCGTTTTAATGCTGCCGATGCAGAACTGAACCGCGTACTTGGTGGTGGTATTGTACCAGGTTCGCTGGTACTGATAGGCGGTGAGCCGGGTATAGGAAAATCCACCCTGATGCTGCAGATAGCCACTGCCCTCAAAAAACTAAAAGTGCTGTATGTAAGCGGAGAGGAAAGTGAGCAGCAGATTAAAATGCGTGCAGACCGTATGCAGGGAGTAAACGAAAACTGCTATATCCTTACTGAAACCAATGTTCAGAATATTTTTCAGCAGATTGAAGAACTCCAGCCGCAAATGCTGATAATTGACTCTATCCAAACCCTGCATACGAGCTATGTGGAATCTGCGGCAGGCAGTATTTCGCAGGTGCGTGAGTGTACCTCCGATTTAATGAAATATGCCAAGGAAAGTGGTGTGCCGGTATTTCTGATCGGCCATATTACAAAGGAAGGATCTCTTGCCGGACCAAAAGTACTGGAGCATATGGTCGATACAGTATTGCAGTTTGAAGGTGACCGGCACCTTAGCTACCGTATTCTCCGGACTACTAAAAACCGCTTCGGCTCCACCTCTGAGCTGGGGATTTATGAAATGATGGGGACGGGTCTTCGGGAAGTTAGCAACCCTTCGGAAATACTAATCTCGCAGCGGGAAGATGAGCTGAGTGGCGTAACCATCGGGGCTATGTTGGAGGGAAACCGGCCGTTAATGATAGAAACCCAAAGTCTGGTGAGTCCTGCCACTTATGGAACTCCGCAGAGGAGTAGTACCGGCTTTGATGCCAAGAGATTGAATATGTTGCTGGCAGTGCTGGAAAAGCGGGGAGGTTTCCGCCTGGGAGTTCATGATGTATTCCTGAATATTGCCGGTGGTTTAAAAGTAGAAGATCCTGCCATTGACCTTGCTGTTTGTGCCTCTCTCGTTTCATCCCTGAAAGATGTACCTGTTTCAGGAAAAATTGCTTTTGCAGGTGAAGTAGGCCTTGGAGGTGAAATAAGGGCAGTGAACAGGGTGGAGAACAGGATCAGCGAAGCAGAAAAACTGGGTTTTAAAGAAATTTATATTTCAAAATACAATAAGAAGGGGCTGGACCTGAGTAGTTATAAAATTGATATTAAAGCGGTTAGTAAGCTCGATGAGGTGTTCAGCAGGCTGATTTAACATTGGTTTTTAATTTATACTTATGGCTAAAAGCTTTCGCAGATACTCAGAATACTGCAGGAGGAGAAAAGGCTTATCATAAATGCTCCTGAGTCTTGTTTACAGGAAGAGTATTTAAAATGTTAACATTAATTACAGGTAATGTTCCAGCCATTGGCAGGAATTCTGTGTCCTGATGAGGAAAAAAGCTTAAGTTAGAATTCAACATTTAAAGAAATGAAAAATTTTACTTTTCTTCTCCTGTTCATTTTAGTTGTTGCCTGTGAGCAGAATGAGCTTGTAAATCCTGAAGGAGCTGTTGCTCCACTTACCGCTTGTGGTACCTCTAACCCTTTGGAAGAACTGGAGTGGCTTAAAACTATGGTGGAGGATCCGCAATTAAAAGTATGCCCGGTACATACTGTAAAACAAGGCAGGTATATGGGAGAAACGGTTTTTATGCCTGATAATCTTGGAGCTCTTTGCTGCGGATTTGCGGGTTACCAGGTTTTTAATTGTGAAGGCGAACTGTTATTTGCAGGCGAGCCGGAAAAGGACGCTAAAATAACAGATATAAAAACAATTTATACAAGGAATTAATTGCCGCTGTAAAGGCTGGTTGGTCTTCCCCTGTAAATCGTAAATCATTCCGGAATAAGAATGGCTTACGACGTACATTTCCTAAATTAAATCCCCGAACTTTTCGTTGAAGCCTTCTATTCCCTGAAGTCCTCCGGTGTGGATGGCAAGAATGCGGCTGCCGGGTTTAAACCAGCCTTTTTCCATAAGGTCGTACAGGCCATAGAACATCTTGCCGGTATAAATGGGGTCAAGCGGAATGCCGGTAGTGTCTTTGAAAATCCTGATAAAATTGAGCAGATCAGGGGTCCATTTTGCATAGCCGCCAAAATGGTAACCGGTAATGAGCTGAAAATTATGGTAAATCTGCCCGTTGTATTCTTCTGTAAGCCTGTCGATTTCTTCTTTTAAAAAACTACCTCCTTTAAGGGCAGGAAAGCCGAGCAGCTGCTTCCGGCGGTTTAAGCCTGCTGTTAAACCGGCAAGTGTTCCTCCTGTTCCACATGGAGCACATACAAAATCATAGCTGGAGGGTTCAATTTCCTCAATCATTTCGGCGCATCCTTTAAGGGCCAGGCTGTTGGTGCCTCCTTCCGGGAGTAAATAAAATCTGCCGTACAAACGCTTCAGCTGTTCAAGCATTTCAGGCGACTCTTTTTCGCGGTACATATTCCTGTCGATATACTTAAACTGCATGCCATTTTGCCGGGCCTGCTCCAGGGTAGGGTTTAACGGCAAATGCTCCTCGCCCCTTATTATACCAATGGTTTTGAACTGCCACTCTTTTCCTGCTGCCGCCACCGCAGCAATATGGTTAGAGTAAGCGCCCCCAAAGGTAAGTAAAGTGTGGTGCTCCTGCTCTTTCGCTGCTAAAAGGTTGTATTTAAGTTTCCGCCACTTATTGCCACTGATGGCAGGGTGGATGTGGTCGTCGCGTTTTATAAAAAGCTCAATTTTATGTCTTTCAGGTACTGGCCCCTCTATTTTCTGAACAGGAGTAAAGGGAGATGGGGTGTCAGATTTTTTGCCGGCATAATCCATAAAAAAGTTTTTTTGTTCTTTTTACAAGGTACACATTTCTGCTGTGCAAAACATTTCGGGGAAGGGTTTAGTATGATAATATGAGCGGTGAAATCAGTTTTTTATACAGCGCCTGGTTTCAATTTTTACATCAACACATTAATTTCCTTATCTTTGCACCCTTATGCAAAATTACCCGCAAGAACCGGAAGACGATGAGCTCTTTGAGCACCACCGCATCGAAGTAGATAAAAAGCAGCAACTGTTGCGCATTGATAAATTTTTGATGGACAGACTGCCCAATGTAACCCGCAATCGGGTGCAAAAAGGTATCGATGATGCGTTTATTAAAGTAAACGAGCAGGCTGTAAAATCAAATTATAAAGTACGGCCCGGAGACATTATTACCATTGCCCTGCCTGAACCACCGCGTGATACAGATATTAAGCCGGAAAATATTCCGCTTGATATTGTTTATGAAGATGATGATTTAATGGTGGTGAACAAACCTGCCGGCATGGTGGTGCACCCGGCCTATAATAACTGGGAGGGTACTTTGGTAAATGCTTTGGTATACCATTTCCGGAACCTGCCTACCATGCAGGACAATGAAGGCCGCCCCGGACTGGTGCACAGGATCGATAAAGATACCTCCGGACTGCTGGTAATTGCCAAGACAGAACTGGCAATGCAGGGCCTTGCCCGGCAGTTTTTTGACCACAGCATAGAACGTACTTATTATGCGCTGGTATGGGGGGAACCTGATCCTGAAGAAGGCACCATTGATGTGAATCTTGGCCGGTCCCTGAAGGACAGGCGCGTTACCACTGCCTTTCCGGAAGGTGATATGGGGAGGCATGCGGTAACCCATTACAAAACATTACAGCGCCTTCGTTATGTTACTTTATTACAGTGTAACCTGGAAACAGGGCGGACACATCAAATCCGTGCTCATTTAACATATTTAGGGCATCCTTTATTTAACGATGCAACGTATGGAGGCGATAAAGTACTGAAAGGAACGCAGTTCAGTAAGTATAAATCATTTGTGGACAATTGTTTTAAACTTATGCCCCGTCAGGCGTTGCATGCAAAGTCGTTGGGCTTTAAGCATCCCCGTACAGGCGAGTGGAAACAATTTGATACTGAACTACCCCGGGATTTTATCGAAGTTCTGGAAAAATGGGAGCATTATGTGCAGTATAATTAATATGAATTTACATTATTTTTTTAACTTATGACTTCTCCAGAAACCAAGAAGAAAACTAAGTCAAAACCAGCTGCCGGAAAGACTAAAACTGCAACTAAGGCTAAACCAAAGGCTGCTACTAAAAGAAGGTCTAAAAAAGCTGCTGATACGGGGCCCAAAGCGGAACCGCAGCCTCTGAAGGTAATAATAGCCTCTGAAAATGAGGCTAAAGTTAAAGCAGTTGAAATGGGTTTTGGCCGGATGTTTCCGGATGAGAAATTTATCTTTCAGGGGATTTCTGTGGTGTCAGGAGTTGGGCAGCAGCCTATGTCCGACGACGAAACCTTTGCAGGAGCGCTCCGGAGAGCATATAACGCCCGCGAACAGGTAGAGGATGCTGCCTACTGGGTTGGCCTGGAAGGAGGAGTGGATGAGATTGAGGATGAGCTGCACGCCTTTGCCTGGATGGTGATAGTAGGTGCAAATAAATTAACGGGCAAGGCCCGTACTTCTACTTTTGTGCTTCCTCCTGCAGTTTCGGAGCTGGTGAGGGAAGGAAAAGAGCTGGGTGAGGCAGACGATATTGTTTTTGGCACTGAGGACAGCAAGGCCACTACCGGAGCCGTGGGAATCCTGACCCATGGATTGTTCGACAGGGCTCAGTATTATTCAGAGGCTGTTATTATGGCGCTTATTCCATTTAAAAATCATAAGCTCTTTCTTGTGGAGGAAGGGGAAGAAGCGTAGGATTACTTTACTCTCTCTCAATTACATATTTGAAGAAATTTTATGCAATACCAGCTTGAAAATAAACTGCTTTCGGTAACGGTAAAAGAACAGGGAGCAGAACTTTGCAGCATCCGCAACACAAGATCTGAAATTGAATATATCTGGGGTGCCGATGCAGAAGTATGGGGCAGGCATGCTCCCGTTTTGTTTCCAATTGTAGGAAAGCTGAAGGATAATCAGTATTTCCTTAAAGGAAAGGAATATTCCCTTCCCCAGCATGGGTTCGGGCGCGATAAAGACTGGCTGTTAATTGACAGAGATGATAACAGCCTGACCTTTCAGCTAAAAGAGGATAGTGAAACATTGCAAAAGTATCCTTTTGAATTTGAGCTGCGGGCGCTCTACAGCTTAGAGGGCAGCAGCCTTTCCATTACCTATACTGTGTGGAATAAAAGTAAGGAGGATATGCCTTTTTCTATTGGTGCACACCCGGGTTTTAATTGTCCGCTGCAGGAAGGCGAGGAGTTTGAAGACTATTTTCTTGAGTTTGAAAAACCAGAAACCCTGTCGCGGGAATTGCTGAATTTTGGATTAAGAACCGGTGAAAAGCAACTGGTGCTGGAAAACCAAAATGAACTGCCTCTTGAAAAAAAACTTTTTAGCAAGGATGCCCTTGTTTTCGAAGGGGTACAATCAGAATGGATATCGCTTAAATCCCGCAAATCAGGTCACGGCCTGCAGATTGGCATAAAAGGTTTTCCTTACCTTGGTGTCTGGACTAAGGCCGGAGGAAGTGAATTTATATGCATTGAACCCTGGTACGGAGTGGCAGACCGCGAAGACAGCGGGCTGGATATTTTGAAGAAAGAAGGTATCCGGCTGCTCCCGCCGGAAGATAAATTCAGCTGCAGCTATAGCATTAAAGTTTTTTGAATATGGGCAGGAGACAGGAGATTTGAAGTTTAGCTGATGTTCTTCAATACAAATCTCATATCTCATGTCTCCTGCTTTCACTTAGTTTACTCCATTGCCTGATTGTCCTGCTGCTTCAGGCTGTTGTAGTAGTGAATAACTTTTACAAGGTCGGCTTTTTCGCGGTACTCGAGTTTGTTCTTTTCTATAAACGCCTCAATTTTACCTCTTTTGTCCTTCATCATTTGCAGGAGCAGGTCGTAATCCGGTTTACGGTAGCGCACCCGCCTGCTGTTAACCGGGGTAGGTTCTGCGTACTGTTCAATACTGCTCTCAGGGCTAACGAGGTACAAAGTTTCATAAGGTACCATTACGCTGTATGTACGCGACATATAAGGATCGTTATACCAGCTGGGGATATAGTGGCCGCCATACCGGTACGAATAAGGATTAGTTGCCCTGGTTTCGGTTTTGAAAACCGTTTTAGATAGAAGGGAAAGGTGCGAGCCCTCATAATTGGCTTCAAAGAAAAGCATTATATCGTAGTTTTCTCCTTCGCGCTTATAAGGCAGGGAGTAAAACCGGCGGTTAATTCCCAGCTGATCATCGTAAAAGGAGAAGGAGATGATCTGTTTAGCATCATAAGAAAGAATTTTACTTCCAATATTTATCTGGAGCATCCCTGTTTTATGGTCTGAATAATAGCTAAGTTTTCCTTCTACAATTGCCCCGTCTTCAAGCTGCACAGCGCCGTCAAACCAAAGGTCGTTCTGGATTTGTGCCCGGGCAATTCCTATGCTAAAGAAGAAACTTAACAGCAAAGTAAGTTTTAATATCTTCATATATTCAAATAGTTACTATCAATAAAGGTATCAAATAATAAAGCAAAAAGCATGCAGCTTTCTTTCGTGCTGATTAAGCTAAAAGCCGGAGCCATGTTTTATGCCGCTGTATTCATAATTACAGAACGATATGAATAAAAACAAAAGTTCAGTAATGTAAGTTATGTAACGCAAAATCCGCTTATCTATGTATGTTGCCTTTATTTTGAGGAGATTTTCAAATCAGGGCTTAGTTAAAGGCGGGGTTCCACTCTTGTTCTTGTCTCCATTATATAAATTCTAAAAACATGCCACAGCAATCCTCCACTGTTTTATTTACAATTTTTTTTCTGAGGCAGGGGAAAAAGGGCTGGGCTTTCCGGCAAATGGGGCTGGCTAAAAAACATTTTAAGCAGCAGAAAGGCTTGCGTTTTGGTGTAATGCTTGGCACCGGCCACGGCAGAGGTTTTAGTCTAAGGCCTGATTTCGGGAAGTATGCGCTGCTAAGCAGCTGGGAAAACCCTGCCGATGCTGGCCGCTTTCTTGATAGCTCTGAATTGTACCAGGCAGTTAAAAAAAACAGCGGAGAAATTTTTACTGTCCGCCTCCAGCCTGTAATGGCTAAAGGGCAGTGGCATGGCATTAATCCTTTTCCTTCTTCTGCTGACGCTGTCCTTCCTGCTGATTACGGGGGGCCGGTGGTGGCGCTTACCCGTGCTGGCATACACTGGCAGCGGCTCCTGCGGTTCTGGAAGCATGTGCCGGCTGTGAGCGAAGAAACAGGGCAGGCAGGGGGCTTGCTTGCCCAAACGGGTATGGGTGAAATTCCGGTGCTGGAACAGGCTACGCTGAGCATTTGGGAAGATGAGAAGAGCCTGACAGAGTTTGCCTATAAAATGAGGCAGCACGTGGAGGTAATCCGGAAAACGCGTAGCGAGCAGTGGTACCGCGAGGAGTTATTTGCCCGCTTCATACCTGTTGAGGCAAGCGGGAGCTGGAACGGAACCAACCCCCTGGCCGGAAAATGCCGGAACGACGGAATACAGCTCTTATAGCTTTTTTGCTTTATTCCAGTACTCGTCCATTTCATCAAGGGTCATTTCCCCCATCTTTTTCCCGTCTTTTGCACTCTCTTCTTCCAGGTACTGGAAGCGGCGGATAAATTTTTTGTTGGTAAGCTCCAGTGCTTCTTCGGGATTAATGTCAATAAAGCGGGCGTAGTTAATAAGGGAGAACAGCAAGTCGCCGAATTCCGCAGTAGCCTTTTCTTTATCAATATTTTCGGGGCTTGCAGCATTGTATTCCTCTTTAAACTCCTGCATTTCCTCCTCTACCTTTTCCCATACCTGCTCTTTACGTTCCCAGTCAAAACCCACACCACGGGCTTTTTCCTGTATGCGCATGGATTTTACAAGTGCCGGCAGGGAGCGGGGTACTCCTCCCAGCACGGAAGACTTCTTTCTTCCTTTTTCCCTGAGCTTTATTTTTTCCCAGTTGGCTTTAACCGCTTCTGCATCATTGGCCTCCACATCGCTATATATGTGCGGGTGGCGGTGGATAAGTTTCTCGCAGATCCCATTGAGAACATCGGCTATATCAAAAATGCCCTCCTCTGAGGCTATGCGTGCATAAAACACAAGGTGCAGCATAATATCGCCAAGCTCTTTTCCAACTTCGTCGAGGTCATTATCCAGAATGGCGTCGGAGAGTTCAAATGTTTCTTCAATGGTAAGGTGGCGCAAACTTTTAATGGTTTGCTTTTTATCCCACGGGCAGTTCAGGCGTAATTCGTCCATAATGGTCAGCAGCCTGTCAAAAGCTTTCAGCTTGTCCTGTCTCTTTGGGTCTTCGGGAGGTTTTTGCATGCCTGGTTATTTTTTGCCTTTCAGTAAATACCTTAAATTGCCTCTGAGTAAAGTTAAGGACATTTTAAAAGGTAAGCTTTTCTTTATTTTGAAAGGAAAGATAGTTTAGAAACTTTGCCTTTCTGTTATTCGTTTTGATTGTATATCGTAAATTTGCATAAATAACATAAGAATGACTACTATATTATTAGGAATAGCGTTTATAGGTCTTTTCTTTATCCTGATGTCAGTACGGCTGATCCTGATAAAAGATGGCAAATTTAAAGGAACCTGTGCTTCTCAGAGTCCTTTCCTGAATAAGGAGGGCGGTACCTGCGGGTATTGCGGTAAAAATATTGAAGCAGGAGAAAACTGTGGAAAAGAGGAAGAGGAGAACGAGGTGGAAAAAGTACTGTCAAGGTTTTAATTTAAGCCTTGAATTTCAGTAAAACATATCATTTTTACGTCTCTGTTAAAAACTAAATTAATATATTAATAAAGACTGATTTAAACATTATCAGCCTTTTTGCTATTCTTTTAGTGTGAAATTTTTTAATACCTTTGCTCACCATAAACCAAGTATAATCGTCTGTGGCATTAATTAAATCAATATCCGGAATAAGAGGAACAATAGGAGGAAAGAGTGGAGAAGCTCTTACACCTGTTGATGTAGTAAAGTTTTCAGCCGCATTTGGCAGCTGGCTTAAAGAAAAAACAGGAAAGCATTTAATTGTAATCGGCAGAGATGCACGCCCTTCGGGAGAAATGGTTTCGCGCCTGGTTGCTGCTACCCTGCAGGGTGTGGGAATTGATGTGATTGATCTCGGTTTGTCAACCACCCCAACTGTTGAAATGGCTGTAGTTGCAGAGGCTGCAGCTGGTGGAATTATTATTACTGCTTCTCATAATCCGGTACAGTGGAATGCGCTAAAGCTTTTAAATGATAAAGGCGAGTTTATTTCCGGTACAGATGGAGAAGAAGTACTGAAAATAGCTGACGAGGAATCCTTTCAGTTCTGCGAAGTGAAAAAGCTTGGATCTTATGAGGTAAATGAAACCTACATCAAGAAGCATATAGATGCAATCCTTGCCCTGCCGCTTGTAGATGTGGAAGCTATCAAGAAAAGAAACTTCTCTATTGCGGTTGATGCGGTTAACTCTACCGGTGGTATCGCTGTTCCTATGTTGCTTGAAGCGCTGGGAGTGGAAAAGGTAACAAAATTCTTCTGTGAGCCTAACGGACTTTTCCCGCATAATCCTGAGCCTCTGCCGGAAAATCTTACCCACATCTCCAAAGAAATTGAGCACGGTAAGTACGACCTTGGAGTGGTAGTGGATCCTGATGTTGACCGCCTTGCGATTATAAGTGAAAACGGAGAGCCTTTTGGCGAAGAATATACCTTGGTAGCAGTAGCCGATTATGTGCTGAAGCAAAACAAGGGAGGTAATACAGTATCCAACCTGTCGTCTTCCCGCGCACTGAAAGATGTTACCATTAAGAATGGTGGTAAATACGAGGCTGCGGCAGTTGGTGAGGTTAACGTAGTGGATAAGATGAAGGAAACCGGCGCCATTATTGGTGGTGAAGGAAATGGTGGAATCATTTATCCTGAACTGCACTACGGGCGCGATGCGCTAGTGGGAATAGCTCTTTTCCTGACGCACCTGGCTAAATGGGGCAAATCTACTGCAATGCTCCGCTCTACCTATCCTAATTATTATATTTCAAAGAATAAGATAGAGCTTACCCCTGAAATTAATGTTGACCGCGTACTTGAGGAAATTAAAAATAAGTATGCCAAGCAGCCTGTAAATACTATAGACGGGGTAAAAATTGAGTTTGACGAAGAGTGGGTGCATTTGCGCAAATCCAATACGGAGCCTATTATCCGTATTTATTCTGAGTCAAGCACTAAGGCTACAGCAGAGCACCTGGCCAATAAAATTATTTCTGATATTAAGGAGATTATTTCTACGAAAGTAGAAGAATAGATAATTTACAGATGAGGGTTTACCTGGATAATGCGGCCACCACGCCGCTTGATAAAGAAGTGTTTGAGGCAATGGTTCCTTATATGCTTGAAGTTCATGGTAACCCCTCTTCTATACATACCCATGGCAGGGAGGCCCGTTCCGCTATTGAAAGGGCGCGTAAAAAAGTGGCCGATCTGCTGAATACCTCTCCCTCTGAAATATTCTTTACCTCCGGCGGTACTGAGGCCGATAATACTGCCATCCGCTGCAGTGTGGAGGCGTATGGTTTAAAACACGCCATAAGTTCGCGTACCGAACATCATGCTGTGCTTCATACCCTGGAGCATTTGCATAAGCAGGGCCTGCTTGAGCTTAGCTTTGTCGATCTTGATGAAAAGGGAAATGTAAAGCAGGATCATTTAGAATACCTGTTGCAGCAAAACCCCGGCAGTTTTGTTTCCCTTATGCATGGGAATAATGAAATCGGTAACCTGCTCGACCTGGAGGCAACAGGAGAACTGTGCCGGCAGTACGGAACCATCTTCCATTCCGATACCGTACAGACGGTAGCTCATTTTCCGCACGATCTTTCGCAGCTGAAGGTACAGCATATTGCCGGTTCAGCACACAAATTTCATGGTCCTAAAGGAGTTGGTTTCCTGTATATTAATGCTGCACATAAGATCCATCCGTTTATTCATGGAGGTGCGCAGGAGCGTAACATGCGGGGCGGTACCGAAAATGTAGCGGGAATTGTTGGAATGGCCACGGCACTTGAAATTGCTTACCGCGACATGGAGCAGGACAGGCAGTATATACAGGGCCTTAAAGACAGAATGATAGGGAAGTTGCAGGAGCGCATTTCCGGAGTGGAGTTTAATGGCGAATCGGCCAATGCCGGCAAAAGCCTGTATACCGTATTAAGCGCCAGCCTTCCGCCAAGTGGCGATAATGATATGCTACTTTTTAGCCTCGATATACAGAAAATATCCGTTTCGGGTGGCAGTGCCTGCAGCAGTGGCACCTCCATCGGGTCCCACGTGCTGGAAGCTATCGGCTCTGACCCCGACCGGGGCGCTGTCCGTTTCTCCTTCAGTAAATACAATACCCCCGAAGAAATAGACTATACTGTGGATAAGCTCGCAGAGCTGCTTAGTTAAAGAATTAAGAGTCAAGAGCCAGGAATTAAGACCAGGATAAAATTCTTTTGCCATAATTCTTCATTTTTCATTCTACATTCTATTTTTAACTATCCCATTCCCTAATCTTCTCCAGCAGCTCGTGTTGTGTGTCCAGTGTTTTATTGTCGGCATACCATTTATGAACTTTATGAATGAATTCGTCGCGGCTGAGGTCAGGATTCTTCTTTGCTTCCATAATCATTTCCTGCGCAGCAGCTGGCCTGGGTCCCCAGCTGCCAAGTTCTTTCAAAGTGCCTGCTTCCAGACAAACCAGTTTAGGGATTGAACGGCCGCCATTGGTCAGGTACTGGTCCATAATATCCGGGTGCTCATCGCGCAGGATCAGGCTAAGCTTAATTTTAGCTGAATTTTTGGCTATTTCGGCAATTACCGGCACAATCTGAGCAGCATCGCCACACCAGCCTTCTGTAATTACTACCCACACCATATCTTTCCGGAGCTTTTCCAGCTGCTCACGAAGCTCCTCCACCAACAGGGTTGTTTTTTCAAGGCGCTTCATCCGCTGCATATTCAGCTTTGTATAATCCACCATAAATTCAGAATGGTCTGTGCCGGTGGTTTTATTCTCTGCCAGTAAACTTTCGATAAGCTTCATGTATGCAGAAAAGCTGTAGCCGTTTTCTATTATTTCCGGAGTAATTATCTGCGGGTCTTTCATCTTAAAAAGTAGTTTTTATTATGGATAGTAGTGGGTATTTTTCTTATTATATTAACATAATTAAACTGCCCTCTTCAATACCATCTCCTTCAGGCACTGAACCCAGAGCGGATGGTCGTTAAGGCTGTCTACTAACTGCCATTTTTCACCGCCTGCCTCCAGGAAATTCTCTTTGAACTGGCCTCCCACTTCAACGGTGGTTTCCAGACAGTCCGAAACGAATGCAGGCGAAAATGCGAGTACCTTTTTCTTTCCTTGTTTTGCCAGGGCAGGAATTACATCATCGGCGTAAGGCTGTATCCATGGATCTTTACCGAGGCGCGACTGAAAACAGGTGGAGTATTGATTTTCTTTAAGTCCCAGCCTGTCAGCCAGGAGCCGTGAATTATAAAAGCATTGTGCCCGGTAACAAAGCTGGTTTGCGGTGGTATAGGTACCGCAGCATTCATCATTTATTTTGCAGTAATCGCCACAGGAGCCTTTATAAATCTGCCGTTCAGGTACTCCGTGGTAGCTGAAAAGATAATGATCCCAGTTTTCCTGCTCCATGTATTTTTTTGACCGCTCAACAATAGTTTGCAGGTAAAGCTCATCATCTACAAACTTGCTGATGAACTGAATGGAAGGAATGGTTTGCCATGTGCGGACAATTTCCATTACCTTATCGATAACAGAGCCTGTAGTGGCAGAGGCATATTGAGGAAAGAGGGGTATTACAATAATTTCGCTTACCTGGCAGGACTGAAGGTGTTTCAGGCCATTTTCTATGCCTGGGTTCTGGTAGCGCATAGCCAGCTCAACCACAAACTTTTCCCCCAGCTCTTTTTGCAGCAGGTCGCGTACATCGTAGCCGTAAAACTTAAGAGGGGAGCCTCTCTCTTCCCAGAGCTTTTCATACTCATGTGCGGATTTTGGTGCTCTGAAAGGTGCGATAATACCATTTACAAGGGCAAAGCGCTGTGGGTAAGGAATGTCAATTACCCTGGCATCCATCAGGAATTCCCTCAGATACCTGCGTACATCAGGTACCTTAGTGCTGTCGGGAGTTCCAAGGTTAACTAAAAGTACACCAGTTTTAAATCCGTTATTTGTTTTCATGTATATTTAATTGGCAGCGTTCGACTCTGTTCCCTCTGGTTCAATCCGGGAGCTATCAGCTAACAAAAGTACAGTAAAAAGCCAGAAATTGTTTAGCTTGAGCAGGTATTCCGGATATTAAGAAAGCCATTTTAAAAGTATTTATAAACAGCTGCTGTTGGGGGTGGTTTATCAGTTATCTAAACAGAGAATTATGAGAACGAGCGAAATAAATATTCCTACATTCAGGGGAGAGGAACTAACTGCCTGGCTTGACAGGCCTGCAGGGGGAAATCCGCAGGCTTATGCCCTTTTTGCCTATTGCTTTTCCGGCCGGCAGCAGGAGGCAGTGGAAAATATAAGCCTTGCCCTTACACAAAAAAATATTGCCGTTTTACGCTTCGACTTTACCTACACACAAAATTCAGGAGGGTTGGGCATTGCCAGCGCCGATGATCTGCTGGCTGCTGCCCGTTACCTGCAGAAGGAATATCAGGGCCCCTCACTTATTGTTGGACATTCTCTTGCAGGGGCAGCTGCTATTATTATTGCTTCGGAAATTCCCTCCCTCAAGGCAGTAGCTACCATTGGAGCACCGGCCCATGAAAAATACCTCCGTGCCATTCTTGACGAAGATATGCACGATGAGGACTTTGCTGAAATCGTTTATAGCGATACTCATGATTTTAAGGTAGATCTTGAGCTGCTTGATGCTATGGACGAAAAAAGGATGCACAAAAAGGTTAATGAGCTTGATATGGCTCTTCTTTTGCTCCATTCCCCACAGGACACCCTTATTTATAACGACAGCGCAGCGGAACTTTATACAGCTGCCCGCCATCCTAAAAGCTTTATCTCACTTGATGGGGCCGATCATTTTTTAAGTAAAGCTGCAGATTCGTGGTATTGCGGAAATATGATTGCAGCCTGGGTGCAGCGCTACCTGGATCTGGAAGAACCTGCTGCCCTCCGCACGCATATGGAGGTAGTTACCCGTACCGGAAAAGAGGGCTTTACTACGGAAATCCGCGCAGGAAACCACTCCTTGTTAGCCGACGAGCCTGCTAAGTTTGGAGGGGCTGATCTGGGGCCAAATCCTTACGATCTGCTGAATGCAGCCCTCGGCGCCTGTACAAGCATGACCATCCAGATGTATGCACGCAGGAAGAAGTGGCCGCTGGAGGAAGCGATAGTGCACCTGAAGCATAATCAGGTTTATGGGGAGGATTGTGCGGTTTGTGATGAAAAAAAGAGCAGGCTCGACCAACTGAGCCGTGAAGTGGAGCTGAAAGGAAACCTGGATGAGGGGCAGCGTGCACGGCTAATGGAAATTGCAGACAAATGCCCGGTGCATAAAACACTGATGAGCGATATTTCAATTACCACGAAAGAACTGAAAAGATAGGAGAGGTCTTATCCCCATTCAGTTCTTCCGGCTCAGAGTACCTCCTCCTTTTCCTCAATCAGTGAAGAAATTACTGAAGGGTTGTGTACTTTTTCAAGGGCAAGGCTATAGCCCATAAGTGGTGCTGAGCTTACTATGGAAATAATAACCATTGAAATAATGGCCACAAAAACTTCATTGGAGATAAAACCTTCCTGCAGAGCAATGGCACCTAAAATTACCTCCAGGGTACCGTGAGTATTCATGCCGAAGCCAATAGCAAACGCTTTGTATTTGCTGAAGCCGCCAAGGCGGGCCCCTATGGTGGCACCGGTAATTTTGCCGGTAAAAGCTATAGTGGTTATGGCAAGTACGAGCAGGGGGTTAAAGCTCTCCACAAAGTTTACATACAGCCCTATAGATACGAAAAATAAGGGGGCGAATATGTTATTGATAAACTGGTGAATAATTTCCTTTGCCCGTTCCGTTAAGTGTTCAGAATCGCCAAGGGCAATGCCCATAATAAAGGAGCCGAAAATAGCATGTATGCCAATATATTCGGTAAAGGCAGCTGCCAGAAAGCAAACGGCAAGAGAAAGAGAAAGTAAACCTCCGGGCCATGCGAGTTTACTGTTTATCCAGGGGAGGGATTTATTGATAAGCCCGCGGCCCACTGTTAACATGAGCAGCGTAAAGCCAAGGGTAAGGGCTATGGTAGCGCCTAAACCCATTCCTTCACCTGATGTCCCCATCATGCTGAGAATAACCGAGAAGATGAGCCAGCCTAAAATATCGTTAACCATGGCCGAGGCAATAATCAGCATCCCGATGGAGGTTTTAAAAATGTTCAGGTCCATAAGAATCCTTGCCACAACCGGTAAGGCTGTAATGGCCATGGTTGTGCCAATGAAAAGAGCAAATACAAGCACCTTATCTTCCTGGTAAAAGCCAAAGAACCGGGGCCACAAATAAGGAAATATAAAGCCTAAGGCAAACGGCAGGGCTAAAGAGAACAAACTGGTTAAAATAGCCTGCTTTCCTTGCCGGGTTACGATCTGGAGATCGACCTCCAGACCGGCAATAAACAGCAGCAGAACTACTGCCACCTGTATTATGCCATCCAGCACCAGGGAAGAGGGGCCGGTATCGGGAAACAGCATATTAAACATTTCCGGATCCAGGGTGCCCAGAATGGTAGGCCCCAGCAGGATTCCTGCAAAAATTTCGCCTACCACGGAAGGTTGCCTGAGTTTTCGGGCCAGTTCAGCAAGTACTCTGCCTGCAATAAGCATTACACTGAGCTGAATAAGCAGGTTTATTACTTCGTGGTGTGCCAGTTTATCCATCTGAAAAATTTAATCAGCCTGTACCAGTAATAAGTTACTTGGTAAATCTGCAAGAATATACTCCAGGTCGTTCGGGAACATCCTGTCAAAAATATTAAGGTCGCGCCTGGGCGCATCAATAATTAAAAGATCGGCCTCTGCATTACGGGTAAACTTAGTAAGCTCATAGCCCGACTTGCCGGTCACTATTTTTACGTTTATCTTCAATCCTTCGCAGGGGCATTCAGCAATCAGTTTATTTACTTCCTCTATCTTGTCCTGTACAATGTTCCGGCGGGTTTCTGAATATTCCTGCTGAGAATCTTCGCCGGCCAGTGCCATTGTAAAGCCAAACAATTTTATCTCCTTTAAAACATGGAGTTGCTTTGCCCCATCCTTTTTGCCTATAAAGCAACCTGCACTGATTGTTTGCTTTCTGTCATCCTCATCGCCTGCATGCATTACAATCCGGTTAAAGGTGGAGGGCTTTTCATCCGGATCAATAAGCACAAGTACAGAACACTGTGCTTTTCTTAAAATTTTCCGGGCTACTGAGCCTATATAATATTTAAAAATATTCTCTTTTTTTAAAGCCCCGGCAAGCAGCAGGTCTACATTCTGCTTTTTACATACAGATCTTATCTTTTTTGCCGGGTCCCCAAGTTCCCAGAAGATCGTAATCAGCTCAGGATTAATGCCGGCCTTTTGAACCGAATGCTGCAAAGCGTTCTTCTTTTCCTCACTTTCCTCCCCCACATGAATAAGAACTAATTCCGCCTCAAACATTTGCTGAAAGCGATTTGCCTCGCTTAATATGGCATCCATCCTGGGTGAAAAGGCCACCGCAGCCGCTATCTTTTTAAACATACAAATGGAAAAGGCTGAAATTAAGTGTATCTGTCTTCTGAAAATAGTTAAAATTTAATGAAATAAACAAGCTGTTGGTTAATAACTTTCACGGAGCTTTGTTCCTTCAGCTGTTTTCAAACAGGCGAAGGGGAGAGGTGCAGGAATGTTTTTGAAGGCTTAAAGCGGGTTTGCTGCCACAGGCAGGAGATTATTTTTATATGAACAGTAGCTAGCTGTTTTAAATATTACCATATTTATGCAAAGGGTAATATTTATATTTTTTTCTACAGGTAAAAGGGTATGTTCAAGAAAATAGCCGTTGCTATAGCTGCCTCCCCGACGCTGGAGGCCCTTTTGGCAGAGTCAAAAAGATTGCAGAATCTATTTGATGCAGATATTTTGCTGCTTCATGTTAAAACAGATGAAGATCCTGAGGAGGAGAGAATGCTGCGGGGAGCTATTGCAGGAATTGGCTTTCAGCCGGGAAGAACTGAGCTTTTCTTTGAAAAAGGAGATCCGGCAAAGGCTATCCTGGCATTTTGTAAGCGCCACAGGGTAAATCTCCTGGTGGCAGGGGCGCTGAAAAAGGAAAATCTGCTGCAATCTTTTATGGGCTCTGTTGGCCGGAAGATCATTAGAAAAGCACGCTGTTCTCTTCTTATATTGGTGGAACCACAAAAGGAGCCTCTTCCATTCAGGGAAATTGTGGTGGATGGAAGTGAGCGGGAAAACACCCAGGCAGCCATTGAGGCGGCTTGTTTAATTGGCAGAAAAGAAAATGCAGGCCATATTCACATCCTGAAAGATATAAAACTATATGGCTTAACAATGGCAACGGCCGGAGAAGATCCGGAGGAGGAATATACGGAGCACAGGAAAAAGCTTGTGGGGGCGGAAATTGATAATATTAAAAGCCGGTTAGTGAAAGTCGATACCGGGAAGGTGCCGGTTAATATTAAAATTATAAGCGGAAAAACAGGCTTCGAAATAAGTAAATTTGCCCGGAAGGTAGAGGCCGATCTGGTGGTGACTTCCGGTCCTGGTAAAAAGCTTGATATTTTTGACAGGATTATGACCCACGACCTGGAGTATTTATTAACAGATATTCCGGCTAACCTGCTTGTTGTTCACTGATTTTTATATTTTCTCAGATGGAAAGTTTAGGTCATGACGAAGTAATTAAGTTGCTTCTGCAGCTGAGTATAATTTTACTTGCCGGGCGCTTAATGGCTGAGCTTGCCCGCAGGTTTAACCAGCCGGCTGTAGTAGGCGAAATATTAGCAGGAATTCTGCTGGGGCCTACTGTGTTTGGCATGATTGCACCGGAAACTTTCGATGCTTTTTTTCCTGTCAGCGGGGTATCATACCTTATTTTTGAGGGTGTTATCCAGGTGTCAGTTATTTTGCTCCTGTTTATTGCGGGCCTTGAGGTAGAGCTGCAGCTGGTGTGGTCTATGGGAAAGCAGGCATTGAGTACAAGTATACTGGGGCTTGTTTTTCCGCTTGCCATAGGGTTTACTTTTCCATACTTTTTTCCGTTGTTTTTTGACCAGGGTGCCAAAGCCGATACCCTTACCTTTGCCCTTTTTGTAGGCACGGCCATGTCTATTTCTGCGCTGCCGGTTATTGCCCGCATTTTAATGGATCTGGGGGTGTTCAGGAGCAAAGTGGGAATGCTTGTTATTGCCGCTGCCATGATCAATGATCTTCTGGGCTGGCTCATCTTTTCAGTTATCATCAGTATGATGGGCACTTCAGATGCGCATATGAGCCTTACGGCCACTATTTTACTTACCCTCGGGTTTACCATTTTTATGCTTACTATTGGCAAGGGGCTCATTAATAAAGTGCTGCCTGTCATTAACAGGAAGTTTGCATGGCCGGGCGGCGTGCTTTCCTTAGCTTTAAGTGCCTGTTTCTTTGCCTCTGCATTTACAGAGTATATTGGTATTCATGCTATTTTTGGCGCTTTTATTCTTGGGGTGGCATTAGGCGATTCGGTGCATATGCCTGAAAGAGCTAAAGAAATTGTACATCATTTTATCAACAACATCTTTGCTCCAATTTTTTTTGTATCCATTGGGCTCAAGGTCAATTTTATTCAGAACTTTGATCTGCTGCTTGTATTAGTAGTGCTGGTAATTGCTTTTGCCGGCAAAATAATAGGAAGCGGACTTGGGGCAAAGTTAGGAGGACTTACCGGCAGGGACTCATTAGCAGTGGGCTTTGGGATGAATGCCAGAGGGGCAATGGAAATTATACTTGGCCTGGTTGCGCTTGAGAACAAGATTATTGGTGAGCATTTTTTTGTAGCCCTGGTTATTATGGCCATTATTACCAGTATGGTGAGCGGCCCTTTAATGCGGATATTCCTGGAGCCGGGGCCAGGTATTAATCATGTAAAAACATGAGTTTTTAATGAGCTTCAGAGATTCTTTTTTTTTGATCAGAATATTGGAATCATTCTTTTTTCAATTGCAAATATAGTCCTGAATAATCTTAAAGAAGCTTTTGCTCATCAGGAGCCTGAAAATTTGTGTATATTTAAATTTTTATTTTTGCACTGCAGGTACCTTACTTCTTTGAACATATTTTTATGCACCATATAGATTTTTCATTGCCGCTTCAAAACCCGGTTCTGATATTTTCAATTGTTTTGTTTATTATCCTCTTTGCGCCCATCCTGTTAAGCAAGCTGAGGATCCCTCCAATTATCGGGCTCATAATGGCCGGGGCTATCATAGGGCCTTATGGCTTAAATTTATTAAGGCGCGATAGCAGCATTGTTCTTTTTGGTACGGTAGGCCTGCTTTACATTATGTTCCTGGCAGGGCTTGAAATCGATATGGCCGATTTCAAAAAGAATAAGTATAAAAGTATGCTGTTTGGTCTTTTTACTTTTACTGTTCCCATGGTGCTCGGTATTTCCATCAGCTATTATTTTCTCCAATACTCAATCAATTCCTCCATACTGCTGGCCAGTATGTTTGCCTCCCACACCCTTCTTGCTTACCCGATTGTGAGTCGCTTTGGAGTTACAAAAAACAAAGCTGTAAATATTACGGTGGGGGGAACGGTAATAACAGATACCCTTGCCCTGCTTGTGCTTGCGGTAATTGTGGGAATGGAAAGAGGCGAGGTGGGGCAGGAGTTCTGGATAAGGCTGGGGGTTTCCCTTGTTATTTTTGCTGCAATTGTACTGTATCTGATACCTGTGGTTTCAAGATGGTTTTTTAAGAAACAGGAAAATGCTGTGGCTCAGTTTATATATGTGCTTGGTATGGTCTTTTTATCTGCTTTCCTGGCGGAGCTTGCCGGCATGGAGGCCATTATTGGGGCCTTTCTTGCAGGCCTTGCCCTTAACAGAATTATTCCCCATACTTCAGCTTTAATGAACAGGATAGAATTTGTAGGCGAGGCTTTGTTTATACCTTTCTTTTTAATTGGCGTGGGGATGTTAGTCGATTTCAGGGTGTTTATTTCCGGAGTTGATGCGCTCTATATTGCTGCCATCATGACCATTACTGCCACACTCTCAAAGTTTATTGCAGCCTATTTAACTAAGTTGAGCTTTAAATTTACCCGCAACGAATTCCTGATGATGTTCGGGTTGAGTAATGCTCAGGCAGCAGCAACACTTGCGGCCGTTCTGGTAGGGTACAATGTAATTACAGGGACCACTGCCGAAGGAGAAGAGATACGTTTACTGGGCGAGGATGTGCTGAACGGAACAATTATAATGATTTTAATCACCTGTACCATTAGTTCAATGGTGGTGAACAAAGCAGCCAGGGAATTAGCACTGCTGGAAGATAGTGAGGGAGAAAGTGCCGCCAGTCAGCAGCCAAGGGCAATCAATCGCTTTTTAATCCCTGTTTCTAATGCTGAAACCATCGACCAGCTGGTTGGCTTTTCTGCCTTATTCAAGACGAAAAAAGAAGTAACGGAATTCTTTGCCCTGAATATTCAGACGGATGAAGAAAACGGGAGCAGGGGAATGAAACTGCTGGAAAAGGCTAAAAAAGCAGGAGCGGCTGTCGATACCAATGTAAGGGCTATTTCCCGCTACGATATTAATATTGCCAATGGAATTGTAAATTCCATTAAGGAAAACGGTATTTCTGATGTTGTGCTGGGAATGCACCAAAAAAGCAGTTTTGCCGATACCTATGTGGGCGACGTGCTGGAAAATGTGATTCAGAAAACAGGTACAACCATCTTTATTTATAAACCATCTCAGCCAATCAATACCATAAAAAAAATGGTGGTGGTTGTTCCGGAAAAGGCTGAATATGAAACAGGTTTTGCCAAAGCTTTGCAGCGCCTGCACTTAATTAGTAAAGAACTGGGATGCAGGATGCTTTTTTATTCCAATGGTATTACTATAGAAAAAATACAAATAGTGCTGGAAGGACTGGATCATAATCTTCCTGTTATTTTTCAGCCGCTGGACGAATGGGAGGATTTTCTTATTATTTCAAAAGATCTGGGAATGGATGATCTGCTGGTGGTGGTAAGTGCCCGAAAAAAAACGCTTTCTTACAACCGCTTATTTGATAAACTGCCAAAACAACTGTCAAAATATTTTCAGGAGAACAATGTTCTGCTGGTGTTCCCGCAACAGTTTTAATTGCAGGCTTTGAGCTTACAATTCTTCTGTTTTATTGCCACTTGTTTTTCCTTAATTACTGGCGATTCCCTTTTTGTGGTTTTAGCCTGAAATCATCTATAAAGTGGTTGCCAAGCCGGTAGGAAATTCCAAGCTCTGCCATTATGCCGGTAGCCTCCCTTAAGTTAAGGAAAACAGGCCTGATGGCTCCGTGAAAATTAATGTTATGGGTCGCAATGGAAGGATTTCCGTAGGAACAGTCTACCTTGTTGTTGCCAAGCTGAAAAAAGTAATTGCACACAATGCCGGGACTGAAACCTCTTAATTGTGTCCATTCCCTGTCATTTGCATCCAGGCGGGGAGTAACATTCTGGATCGCGTAGCAAAGTTCCAGCTGCAGATTGAATTCGCTTCTTTCCTTTTTTTGGAGTGCCTTGTTGAGGCTTAAGCCAAGTAACATGATAGGAGGAGCGCTGTTCTGCTCCCGCTTAGAGTTGATAGGGTAGTTCTGCAGGAGCTTATTGCCATACATGGTCATATTCAATCCGGCACCCATATTTCCGGAGCCAACAAACAACAGGTCCATTTTCATGCCGCCGCCGGAACTTAAATAATCTCCCATTCTTCCGGCAAAGGTATTAACCACTCCTCCAATTAAAATGTCAAACCGGTTTCCTGATTTGTGGATGTACTCAAAATCCTCCATCCTGAGCCTTTTAAAAGGAAGAGTGTTGTAGTATAGTGTCCGGACTGATACTTCCTCATAACCCGGAAACTTAATTTTCATAAAGTAGATGGCGTTTTCAGGGATTCCATCTGCTGTATAGGGGTGGAAGCGCGGTAATCTGCCGGTAACATTCTGCAGGCTGTCCAGGATAGATTGATCACTAACTCCATTTATCTTTTCCAGTCCCGGGTTTCCGGCTGTATCAATGAAATATATAAATTCAAGTTCCCTGTCGTGGAGGAGTTTTCGTTGTTCCGGTGTGAAATTAATTTTATAGTATTCCAGGGCAAGCTTACTGATGCCGCCTATAGGTTCAGGGCCGGAGGCTTCCTTCTGTGCATATCCTCCTGCAGAAAGGAGGAGGGAAATGGCAAAAGCAATGATGCTAAATGGAGGCGATTTTCTTTTCAAAGTCTTTTATTAAGATATCCAGGTCAGGACCAAATAACTTTTGTGCATTTTCAAGGGACTGATTTGCCAGTAATGGTTTTAGTTCTGAAATTCCATACTTATTAATAAGAAGCTCCAGAAAAGCTCCCGCCAGCGGATAGGAAATAGTATCAGGGTACTTTTGCCAGTTAAGCCAGAAATCCTCAATCTTCAGGTCTTTGTAGCCGCCGTTTTTAACTGCCTCTTCAAGCGCCCGGAATTTGTCTCCTTTTCTCATGTCAAAATAAACAGCCAGACCTTCATTTATGAAGCCGGTCCTGACTGGATTCGGGCTTAGATAATGGGAAATAACATGCGTTATTTCATGACCAACAGTTTGATTTTTGTGGGTATAAACTGATGCAATTGAGGGGTCTGCAAAGCCGAGGGAAATGTCAAACTTTTCCTTAGGTTCATCTGCATTATCCCAGATGAAGAAATCTGTTTTCTTTGGAATGGTAGTTCCCAGTTCTGCCTGTATTTTTTTAAATGCTTTTTCCCTTAGTGCAATGTAGTGTTCCAGGTTCCTGATGTTTTCAGGAAGCTGAATGTGGAATCTTATATTTTCAGTTTCAATAATTTTCCAGTCTGAAAAATATTCATCAAAGCCGTAAAGGAATAACCTCTTTTGTGCATAAATCCTTGAGTTTCTTGTAAGGTTAAGGTTCACGCAATCTTTTAGCGATTTTTCAGAATCTGAATACCGGCCCAGTACAAAATAGCACTGCCCTAAATATCCGTGAGCCCATGCAGAAATGTCGGTTTTATTGCCATCGGTAATAATTGCTTTTTCAAGATATGGAACGGCTTCCGCATATCTTCCCATATCAGCAAGTACTCTTCCGTGGAGCTGATTGTTCAGTGCATTTTCTGTATCGCCTGAAATTAAAGCAGAGGATACCTCAAATGCTTTGTTGATTTCACCTTTAGAATAATAAGCAATAAAATCGCCGGTGCTTTGTGCTTTTACTGCCAGTATAGAACCTGAAAGAATCAGGAATATAAATATTCTTTTCATGGATGGGGCTGTTAATAAAAATTACTGCCGGGCAATGCTGTATTTAGTTCCGGATTTTTATAGTTAAGAATCAGGGATGGAAGTAAATACATACGTCATTGATTGGTGTAAATTATTAACAGCAATATACCATTGTGTATAAGTTGTTACAAATGATTTGTTCTTTTTCTTATATTTTTTTACTTGTTGCTTCCATTCTTCTTCAAGGCTTTGGAAATGCCTGCAGGTGTCAGAGGCCAAATTTCAGGTAGATAGAACTAAAATCCATTGTGGTAAATTGTTCCTTTTTGATTTCCGGTCTATTTTCTGAAAGGATTCTTTAGCCAATACCATATTCTCTTATGCAATGGTGGTCTTGCTGCACTAACATAAAATTCAATGATATCCTGATCGGGGGATAAAGTTATATTTACATTTTCCCTGTTACTTAATTGCACTGGGATTTCTCTTGTGCCGTAGCCAATATAGCTAAAGATCAAATTGATAGTATCAGAACTTTTATAAGTATCCGGTAAAGGAAGCAGGTAACTGCCGTCAAGGCCGGTAACGGTGCCAATGTCAGTGCCCTTAACCATTACAGTAATGCCGGCAATGAAAATCGATTCCCGTCCTTCCATTGCCTTTATTTTTCCTCTGATGGTCAGCGAATCTGATGAGTGGCTGCCTGCTGTAAACTTCCCACTGGCCGCATATGAGCCAATCCGTGTGTCTGCCTTCTGCAAGGCCTCAATAGAATTTTTGTTTGCGTTCCCGGTAGCCTCTGCGGTGCCGGTACTGAAGAAATAAGTTACGCCCACTAACAATGCTTTCCACCAAATTCTTTTTTGGTTAGTAGTTCCTGATGTTCCCTGCTTTAATTGTTGACTGGAATAAAGGCCACAAACTTTGCCTTTCTTATTTGCGTGAGCCTTTGCTATTTCAGACAGGCTTTTGTCCCTGAAGTCGTAAATAACGTTAGCGCATTTTGCGCAAACTCTTCCTCCTTCAGCAGGTTTCATTTCACTCCAATACTGATTACATGCTTTAAGCTTTGATAAGTTTAGGTGGTGATAATCCTGGTCCATAATTAAATTATTTTAACTGCTTATCTCCCTCCATTCGCTTTTAAATCGGCAATACATTTAGCGTCCAGCTGAGGGACATTTCCGCCGGTGAGCAGCGCTGCGATATCGGTGGTTTCGGCGGCATAATACATAAGGCAGTCTTTGTTGTTGCAGTGCTTTCCATGGGCTTCATCCTGATGCGCTTCCACCATTGGGGTGTTGTTGTTAACCAGGCCAAGTATGTGTGCAAATTCATGGAGAATAACCGTCGATTCCAGTGTGCTGACAGCTGGTTGTGTAAGTCCGCCTGAATAGTCCTTAACTGTTTTTTCGAAAATGGCCATGGATGAGCTTCCATAAGCGACCCCCAGTACTTTGGAGTTTCCGCTATTGCCGGCATAATCGCCATCGGCAAAAAAGAAATAAGCGGTAAGGGTTTCAGTGGTGGTTTTCCGGCTTCTGTTAGCTGCTTCAATATCCCGCAGGTCTGCCAGGGAATAAGCAGCTTTCCCCGGAGAGGAAATTTCTCTCTCTACAATAGTGATTCCTTTTGGTTTTGTTAGCCGCTGTTCCAGGAAAGCCTTCAAATTATCTGTCGATGCTGCCCTTGGCCGGAATCCTTTCACATACAGGATTTCCACTTCCAGCTGATTGAATTTTTTGTCTGAGAGGAAGTCATTCGGGCTGATCCTGCTTTCAGCGACAGGAGCAGGTTCTTCTGTTTGCTGGTCCTGTTCTTCCGTCAGTGGATTATCCTTTTTGCAGCCCAAAAGAAAAATGAAAAGGAGTAAGCAGGTGTATTTCAGGTAAGAATGCATGTTAAATTACTTTTGAAGGGATTGATAACAGTCATAAATGCCTGTAATAATGGGTCCCGGGTTTATAATTAATTCAAGTTGCGCAATATTATGTTAATTGGCAA
>JAFMYY010000012.1 GCA_017948555.1 Cesiribacteraceae bacterium YIM B00369
CTTTGCCAATTAACATAATATTGCGCAACTTGAATTAATTAGTATTGAGTCATGAGTATTGAGTATTGAGACGGGAGATGTGAGACCTGAGATGTGAGGTTTCAGATATGCTGGTTTCAAGAAGTATTAAGCTTACAGTTTATTGTCTTTAGTCTTTCGCTCTGACCCGCGATTCCTTGTCTCAAGTCTCATGTCTCCCATCTCAAATCTGTTAATTCACCCAGTTTTTTGCTTCCTGCACAATATGTTTTACCTGTACTTTTACGCCAAATTTTTGTTTCAGGTGCTTTGCAAGGCTGTCGGCGGCAAAAACACTCCTGTGCTGGCCTCCGGTGCAGCCAAAATTAACCTGCAGGCTGTCGAAATCCCTTTTCAGGTAGTCGCTTACACTTATGTCTACCATGCTGTAAACATGCTGCAGAAAAACAGGCATTTCGGTTCGGTACATCAGGAATTCCTGCACTGCTTTATCTCTTCCTGTAAGCTTTTTATACTCCTCAAAACGGCCCGGGTTTAGTATGCCTCTGCAGTCAAAAGCAAAACCACCGCCGTTGCCTGACGGGTCTTCCGGCAGCCCCTGCTTATAAGAAAAGCTGTATATGTTAACAGTAAGCTTACTTTCGGGTGTGGCCTTGATGTTTTCAAACCGCTGAATTACCTCACTGCTTACCATTGCTTCCAGTACTTTCTGCAACTCAGGCAGGCGGACAGGAATGCTCTTGTTTTCCAGGAACCACTTCAGGTTGCGCAGGGCAAAAGGTATGCTGCTGATAAAATGAGGCTTGCGTTCAAAAAGGCCCCTGAAACCATAGGCGCCTAAGGTTTGCAGCATCCTTATCAGTACAAATCCATGGTAGTTGTCCATAAATTCCTCACGGCTAAGCGGCTGGTCCTGCAACTCATTAACCCTGTCGAAGTAATAACCCACCAGCTCATCGCGCAATTCGTAAGGCAGGGCGGCTTTTGCCTGCCACAGCATTGAGGCTACATCGTACTGCAGGGCTCCCTTCATGCCCCCCTGGAAATCTATAAAATATACCTGATCGTCCTTTACCATTACATTTCTGCTCTGGCAATCGCGATGCATAAAGTACTTGTTTTGCTCCTGCATAAGGTAGTAGCTGAGCATTTCAAAATCGTTCAGCAACAGGTTCTTTTCATATGGCAGCTGCAGGGCCCTGAGGAAGTAGTACTTGAAGTAAAGAAGGTCGGAATATATGGCCTGCCTGTCGAATGCCCGTGTGGCAATGCAGTAGTCGTAGTCAAGGCCATTGCCACCATGGATCTGGAGTTGTGCCAGCCGGGCCAGGGTTTTCCTGTACAGCTCAAGTGTATGTTCGCTAAATCCTTCTTTTTGCACAACGTCAAAAAGGGAGGTGTCTCCCAGGTCGGACTGCACATAAAACCTGTTGTCGGCACTGGTATGGAAAATTTCGGGAACGGCCAGTTGTTTGATGTTGAAGTGGCGGGAAAATTCCAGAAAGGTATTATTTTCCCTTACATTGGTACTGTAGGTAACAATCCAGGAGCCCCGGGCAGTGCTTATCCTGAAATACTGCCTGTCGCTGCCTGCCTGAGGCAATTGAATAATGTCCTCCACGGAGGCTTCCGGCTTCCAGTTCAGGAAGAACTCTTTTACCTGTTCAATGATGCTGTGCATATATATTTAATATAATACAATTGTTGTTTAATAAGCCGCCGGGTCCTTTGCGGCAATATTATCTGTTGCTTCTTTTAAACCGGCAAAGTATAATGTTCTGCTGTAATAAATAAGCTTTCAGGCAGTTTTAAACCCCGGATCCGCAAAATACGTATCTGCCTGATTGAAATTAAGGAAAAAATACAAATATTTCAGCTGATAAGATGGCGGTTGCCTGATAGGCCATAACATGACCGGAGGCTGCCCGACAGGCAATTGAGTTAAAGTGAATTATGCCGCGGCATCTTTTTGCCGGATATTTAGTACCTTTGCGCCAAAACAGGCTTAATCAGTTTTTTGACCTGTGAATAATCTTAATTCGCAGGTGGTTTTTTTATGGCATTGATTTTTGTGAGATTTGTATTCATCCTGGTGCTGACTGATATTTTTTTAAGATAGTTTTTTGTGAGAGTACAGCTTTGGTCAATACACCATTATTAAATTTACCGGCTGAGTAAAAGAAAAACAGATGATTCTTTATGAAATTTTTTATCTCCGCTTTTGGAGATATTTTTCGTTGCTGACAGCATTTTTAATGCTTTTTTTATGCGTGCCTGTTTCAGGACAGGAGGCAGGAAAGCAAAGAGATACTATACGGGCAGAGGAAGTTTATGTGCTTGACCGGCATTTCAGCTATGCTATATCCGGTCGGGATACCGTGCTCAATGGTACTTATTCCCTCAAATTAAAACCCGCTTTGCCTGAAGGGCTGCAGGAACAAAGCTACCGTTTCGGGGAACTTGCTACAGGTTTTGTGAACAATAAGAGGCAGGGCGTTTTTGTAATGCAAACAATTTTCCTGCAGCCTGAACTCCGGAATCCTGAGCCTGAAAATGGCATTATCCGAATTCCTTACAGCGGAATTATCCGTAAAACCAGGGGAGAGTTTGACGAAAACCGCCCTGTTGGTGAATGGACATTCCTTGAGCTTCGGAGAAATACAGCTTCTGCGGCTGATTCACTCGTGCATTTAAGGGCTTTTTTTGGGAGTAACGGGAAGCTGAAGGATCGGTTCAGGCTGGCGGACCGTAATAATGCGGTGGTGATTGCAGGTAATTTCAAGGATGGGGCATTTGATGAAGGGCTGAATGTGCGCAGTGGAAGTGATGGTTCCCTGCTTCTGAATTTCGGGTTTGAAAATGGTTTGCTGGTATCTGTAAACAGGGCAGGGAAACCGGCCCTGCGGGCCGGGTATAATTCGCAGGAAAGGAAAATCAGCTTTGTGCAGCAACCCCTGGACTCCCTCTATCCCAAAATAATGTCTTATTACCTTAACCTGCCGGAAGATGAGTGGGAGGAAGTGCTGCGCCCTTTTAAAATGATTTACAATTCTTTCAGCTGGTTAGAGGGAGAAAACAGTATCATGATGGAGCATTTGCCGGGGGAGAGCAATTTTCAGCTGCCCCTTGTTAAAGTTCCTTTATATGAGACTACTCCCGAAGAACAGGAGATCGTACTCAGAAAGCGCGAAAGAATACAGGAGTTGAACCAAAGGATAGATGACCTGCTCCATGTTTCTTCTTTTGCCCTGAATAAATCTTCAGAGAAGGAATTGTCCTCTCTTTATGCCAGGCTGCAGGTAGTAAAAGACCGGCTGGAGCATCAGCAAAAGGTTTCTGAGATACTGGCAGGGCCTTTACTGCAGCATATCGATCCGGATTTGTTTATCCGGAGGAGACTGGCAGAGGTGACCCCCGCCGATACTGCCACTTATACTTTCAGCGGAGAGCAGTTCAGGGAGCCCATGAGTTTTAGTTTTGAAACAGAAGGCTTGTCTTCTTTTGAGCAATACAGAGCTTATATAAGCAGTCTGGAGGAAAGCTTTTTAAACATAAACGAACAAATAGGCCGGTATCTGGAGCATGTTGAGCTTGAAAAACGCCTTTCTGAAAGTGAAGAAAGCTTATCAGATCTTTCTGTTGATATAGAACAGCTGGCAGACAGTATGGCGCTTAATATGTATAGCGAAGAAATCAGTAATATGTATAAGCAGGCCTTTGTGGGTTTTAAAGATATGCTCCTGAAAGAGTATGTGGAGATGGCGCCCGCCAGGCGGCAACCGGCTCTTGAAGGGCTGGTAAATTGCTTTGAACAAATGAGGAGCAAACTTAAAAATGCACCTGTACTGGCCGGAAAGGAAAAAATTGTGGACGAAGCCTATATGGATACGCACCTCAACCCATATACTTATACTGAAGAAGAGGAAAGAATTTTTGAAAGGTTATACAGTGCTTACACAGATATACTTGTTCCGTTTCTTATAAACAGGATGATGACTGCACAAAACTGTGAAAGTTTTCTTGAAAAGGCAGAAAACCTGGAGAGATTACAGGATTTTATGCTGAAAGCCCTTAGTGAAAATCCTAAACGGATGGAGCGGCGAATCCGGAGAACAGATAGTCCGGAGGCAATTATCCGGAAACTGGAAATTCCTGTTGTTTTATAGTAATCAGATATTCCATGCAATTTTTTCGATATATTTTAAGTATTGCTGTTTTTGTAACGGTAAGCATTAATAGCTTCGGGCAAACAGAGCCTGCGCCACGGGCTCAGTTAAACGAAGCTAGTACCGGTTTATGGTTTGGCTTGTATACCAAATTAAAACTTGGGGAAAAAATATATTACTATGCCGAAACGCATTATCGCCGGCGGAACAGTCTTGATAACCGGATGGATTTTGCCGGACGGATGGGCAAGGTATACAACCGGCACGGTATTAATTATTTAGTGAATAATTACTTCGAAGTAACGGCAGGTCCGGTGGTGGTGTTGTCCTATGGGCCCGATAAGGATAACCCGAAGTATGAACGGATGGTGCCTGAATTCAGGTTCTGGCATCAATACCTGCTTATACAGCCCCAGATGGGCAGGATAAAGATATACCATCAGTTCCGTTTTGAGCACCGTTTCCGGCGGGGTTATGAAGTGGCTGATCCGGAGTATCATTATACCACCAGGTACCGGTACAAAATTTATGCTTATATACCTTTAAACAAGCCTTACCTGAAGGAAAAAACCCTGTATTTTTCTCCGAGTGCTGAAATATTCATGCATAGCGGGGAAACAGTGGTATATCATCCACTGGAAGATTTCAGGATTTATCCAATTCTGGGTTATATTATCAATAAGAATTATATGGTGTCGGCCGGCTATACCTATACGCTGGGGCAGGCTGTGGCCGGTTATGAATACAATCAAACGCATCTTTTGCGGTTTAATCTCTATGTAAATTTCGACATCAGGAATAAAAGGAATGCTGTTCCAAAGGTTCATATGAGGGACTAAACTTCTGTTTTATATAAATTCGGTGTGGTGGAATTTTCAACTTATAAAGTGCAATTATGAAAATAAAAGTTCTGATACTGCTAAGCTTTATTTTCCTCCTGCTGGCGGCTTTTCTGTTTTTTAAAAACCGGTCTTACCAGCAGGAAATGGAAATGGAAAACCAGCGCATTGAACTGGTAACGGATTCCCTGCGGTATTATAAATATATGAGCCGGGGAGATTCCCTGCTGATTGCTGAAGATTATGAGGGGGCAATGGAGTATTTTCGTATGGCAGGAAATGTTTTCGGTCAGCAGGAACTGGTGCAGAATATGCAAAATATGGCACAGGGGGTGAAATCCCGTTCAGACCATTTTGGCAGGTTAAGGAGCCGTGTGGTCGGGCTGCAGAATAATCTGGCAGCGGCTAAAGACAGCCTTGAAGCAGAGCTTTTGCTCCGTGATTCGCTCTTAAAGGTTTCTTTATCGGAAATAAGGCTGCATTCGTACCGGAATGAGCTTTTGCGCGACAGCCTTTCGCAGGCACAGGCTGCCTGGCAAAGCCTTAAGTCCAAAGCAGCATCTGTTGGGAAAGCTGAATTTGATGCCACTACGGGGGTAAAAATATATTATGCCGGTGACCTGGTAGGCGGTAAGGCACAGGGTTTTGGCTATGGCTTATTTGCCTCCGGCGGTATTTATGCCGGAGAGTGGAAAGCCAATAAACGCCATGGAGAGGGTAAGTATATCTGGAAAGACGGCAATGTATATATTGGTGATTATAAAGATGATAAGCGGGAAGGATCGGGTACCTATTATTTTACCAGCGGAGAAAAATATGTGGGTGAGTGGAAAGATAATAAGCGAAGTGGAAAAGGTACTTTATACGGGGAAGAAGGCCAGGTGGTAATAAGCGGACAGTGGAAAAACGACCAGATTGCAACGGTAGAGAAGGGTGCGGGAGCTCAGTAAAAAGAAAAGCATTCATTTTCCTTATATTAACAGCACATTATATTGTACAGAAATGAAAACCTTGCAGGCACACTGGCAGGGTTTTTTTTTGCGCATATAAAAGCCTAAAGGATATTTTATTAAATTTGCTGGCTCCGGAAACGGATGGATATGATTTTTAAAATTTAGCCTATAGCTGTATGCAATCCTTAAGCACTAAATACGATCCTTTAGAGGTAGAAGACAAATGGTATAAATACTGGCTGGAACAAAAGTATTTTCGTTCACTGCCGGATCCTGAAAAAGAGCCATACACTATTGTAATTCCTCCGCCAAACGTAACGGGCGTATTGCACATGGGCCACATGCTCAATAATACCATTCAGGACGTACTGGTGCGAAAAGCCCGTATGGAAGGAAAAAATGCCTGCTGGGTACCGGGTACCGATCATGCATCCATTGCTACCGAGGCAAGGGTGGTGGCTATGCTTAAAGACAGGGGAATACAGAAAAGCGAAATTACCCGCGATGAGTTTTTAGGCTACGCCTGGGAATGGAAGGAGAAGTACGGTGGTATTATTCTGGAGCAGCTGAAAAAACTTGGCGCCAGCTGCGACTGGGACCGCACCCGCTTTACCATGGAAGAGAACATGAGCGCCCAGGTAATAAAGGTTTTTGTGGACCTGTATAAGAAAGGCCTTATCTACAGGGGAATACGGATGGTAAACTGGGATCCGGCAGGTAAAACCGCCCTTAGCGACGATGAGGTAATTCACCGCGAAGTAAACAGTAAGCTGTACCATATCCGCTATCAAATCGAAGGCAGCGACGAGTATCTGACCATAGCCACCACCCGCCCCGAAACTATTCTTGGTGATACTGCCATTTGCGTAAACCCTGAGGATGAGCGTTACCGGCACCTGAAAGGTAAAAAAGCAATTGTGCCGCTCATCAACCGCTCTGTCCCTGTTATTCAGGATGAATATGTGGATATGGAATTTGGTACCGGGGCTTTGAAGGTAACTCCTGCGCACGATGTAAATGACTATGAGCTGGGCTTAAAGCATAAGCTTGAAAGTATTGATATATTAAATGATGATGGTACCCTTAATGCGGCTGCACAGCTTTATGTGGGAGAAGACCGTTTTGTGGTGCGCAAGAAAATAGCAAAGCAGCTGAATTCCGAAGGGTACCTGGTTAAAGAAGAAGAGTATAAAACCAGCGTTGGCTTCAGTGAAAGGACCGATGCAGTAATTGAGCCGAAGATATCCCTTCAGTGGTTCCTGAAAATGGATAAGATTACGCAGCCTGCACTTGAAAATGTATTGAATGATACTATACAGCTCCACCCGCCAAAGTTCAAGAATATGTACCGCAGCTGGATGGAGAACGTACGCGACTGGTGTATCAGTCGCCAGCTATGGTGGGGGCAGCAGATACCTGCGTTCTACCTGCCGGACGGAGAATTTGTGGTTGCGGAAACAGCTGAAGAAGCACTGAAGCTGGCGCAGGAGAAAACCGGTAACAGGGAGCTTGCCCTTGAAGATTTACGGCAGGATGAAGATGTGCTCGACACCTGGTTCAGCAGCTGGTTATGGCCAATTTCTGTATTCGATGGTATTCTTGATCCGGAAAATGAAGAGCTGAAATACTATTACCCTACCAATGACCTGGTAACGGCTCCTGAAATCCTGTTTTTCTGGGTAGCCAGAATGATTATTGCCGGCTATGAGTATGAAGGGGAGATGCCATTTAAAAATGTGTATTTAACCGGTATTGTAAGAGATAAGCTGGGGCGGAAAATGTCCAAATCGCTCGGCAACTCTCCCGATCCTCTGGAGCTGATTAAGCAGTACGGAGCCGATGGCGTGCGTACAGGTATGCTTTTTTCCTCACCTGCAGGTAACGACCTCCTGTTCGATGAAAAACTGTGCGAGCAGGGCCGTAACTTCAATAATAAAATATGGAATGCTTTCCGCCTGGTTAAGGGGTGGGAGGTAGATAATAATGCCGGCGGCGAAGGGAATAAAATAGCAGTAGACTGGTTTAATAACCGCTTCCACCAGGCCCTGGCAGAGCTGGAAGATCATTTCAGTAAATTCCGTATGTCCGATGCCCTGATGACAGTTTACAAGCTGGCCTGGGATGACTTCTGCAGCTGGTATCTTGAAATGGTGAAGCCTCCTTTTGGTCAGCCGATAGATAAAGCTACTTACGATGCAACTATCATTCACCTGGAGAACCTTCTTACCCTGCTGCATCCTTTTATGCCTTTTATTACCGAGGAAATCTGGCAAAGCATGGCTGAGCGTCTTGATGGGGCCAGCATCAGCATAGTAGCATGGCCAAAAGCGAAATCAGCTGACACTGCTCTGCTGGCCGATGCTGCCAAGGCTTTTGAAGCGGTAACACAGGTAAGGAACCTGCGGAACAGTAAAGGACTTTCTCCAAAAGAAGCTCTTGAACTGCAGGTAAAAACCAAAGAGGCTGGTGTTTACCAAAGGTTTGAGGGAGTAATCAGGAAGCTGGCCAATATCAGTTCACTGTCTTTTGTGGAAGAGAAGCCTGCTAATGCGGTAAGCTTTGTAAATGGAGGCGACGAACTGTACGTGCCACTCGAAGGAAGTATTGATGTGGAGAAGGAGCGTGAGGAAATTCAGAAGGAGCTTGAGTATACCCGTGGTTTCCTTGCATCTGTAGACAAAAAGCTCAGCAATGAGCGTTTTGTAAGCGGTGCCCCGCAGCAGGTAGTGGATGCAGAACGCCGTAAAAAGGCAGATGCTGAAGCTAAAATAAAGGCGCTGGAAGAAAGCCTTGCTTCCCTGTAATAAAATGAAGGATGGAGTGAGTGAATGTTGGAGTGATAAAATAAACGTGAGAGTCATTCAGATATAAGTTTTAAAGTATCAGAAAGGATGAATACAATTATGCCTCAGCGTCTCCGGCCTTATTTTCGGGAGGAGATAAGTGCTTATAAAATTAAGTGGGCGGCAGGGGATTTGCCACAGGCCTGGCGCCACCTTGAACGGGCGCATATTATCGGGCAGGCATATCCCCTGGAGCATACCTATGCCCATTGGTTGATGCTGGTTTTTGGCTTCCGGATAAAGAACCTGAGGGAAGTTGCAGGGCAGTTGCCCCGTTTGTTAGTGGGTGGGGTAAAATCTTTTGTCGGTAAAATACCGGTTGGGAATACAGGGGGAGCCAACGTTCATCCTTTAAAACCAATGGAAATACCTGCTGATTTGCATCAGATTCTGAGGGCGAATTCTTAGTAAAACAGAGAATATCAGTAAGAAAGAGCGGCATTTTTGTCGCTCTTTTGCTTTTTAAGGAAAAACTGAATAATAAGGTGCATAGGCTTGAAAATTAAGCAGGAATTAATGAAGAGGAGAGTTGTACGGAGAGATGGCTAAAATAGCTGTAAAATACTGTTTTTCAGTCGGGTGAAAAGTTGTTAAAAGTTTTTTATAGCTCCCGCTGCTTGTTAACTTGTGGAAAGTTGCGGAAATATTACATCGTACCAAAACTTAAAAATGTAGTTTCAGGAAGTCATGGTGATGGTCTATATTGTATCTATAATTCTAAAAGAGAGAAAAACATGAAAAAAATATTTGAATCAACTGAGGCTAAATTTTATCGGGTTTATTCTTTTAACCTGAACCAGATGGTACGGATTTACAGCAATTAAAAAAATATTTCGGGAGTTTTCGGGGTTTTAATCAGATAGTGGTTTAATCAAAAAAGAAGAGGCAGTGGTGGCTGCCTCTTCTTTTTGTCCTGGCCAAATTATGGTATACCCTGTTTATTTCCTTCTGAATGGTTCCATGAGGAGGGCGGACCGGCAGGATGGAATTTTACTGATGAGAATACAGGTGAAAATGTGCTTTTAAATTAGTATTCTTCTGCAATCGATTGTCCGCGGACTGTAAATAGAACAAGGCTTACAATGGGGGAAACGATGAGGAGTAATGCCCAGCTGATTTTTTCGTAGATCTTCAGCTTGTTGTTGCGGCTTAATAAAATGGTCATGGCAATTAAAGCCGGAAGATTAAAAAGAATAAAAGCGATCGTAAAAATATCCATCCGTATGTGGTTTTGTATGATTTAAAAATGCTTCATTTAAATTTTACTTAATTTAAAAACACTTCCTGAAAAAGTCAATAGTTTCCTGAATAACGATATCCATATGTGTCGGTATTACGGATTCCGCTAAAGGATGTTGCCCGCCGAAGGTGTGATCTGCTCCTTCAAGTAAAAATAATTTTGTCTCAGGGTTTAATTTATTCATATGAATGGCTGCCTGGTGAGGAACGGTGGTATCATCAGTTCCGTGAATAATCAGGTGAGGCTGCTTCATGCCGGCTACTGCCTGAGGAATGTCCAACCTGTCCTTGTTTTCATAATAATCCTCCACAACCTGGTAATAAAGTGGCATTTGCTGTCCTGTGCGGGAATTAAAAATATACTGAACCCCCTTTTTCTTCCACTCCTCAATATACTCATCAGGCCACCGCTGGTCAATATCGTTAATGCCCGACCAGCTTGCCAGGGCCTGAACCCTGCTGTCTTCAGCGGCTTTAAGAATTACAAGCCCGCCTCCCCGGCTATGCCCTATGAGTAAAAAGCGGTTTAAATCTGCTTCTGATGCAGGAATAGCGGAATGGCCTCCCTCCAGGTGGTCAATGAAAATGCCAAGGTCGTTAAGCTCAATGCTGAAATTATTTTTTCCGAAGGCTTCCAGATCGGCAAACTCAGTTGGTTTTTCCGGAGTGGTGCCATTGTGCGAGAGATTTAGCTTTGTAAACACAAATCCTTCCTGTGCAAACTTGTCTGCAAGCAGGTTAAAAGGCCCCCAGTCTTTAAATCCTTTAAAGCCATGGACAAAAATAATAACAGGCTTTGGCTCCCCGGTGGGGAGGTAACGGGCATCATAAATAACAGGCCGGCTATGGTGTGGTGTTTGTAAATGAGTGTCGGGTATATATTGTATATTTTTCATAAGCATTATATAAAATAAAAAAAATATCCTTTTGTTTTGCTAATGGATAGGTCGTATACTTGTATTCATATCCATGACGAGCCCTTTAAAAGAAATACAAGCCCCGATAGCCGCTGAAATGCGGGATTTTGAAACGAAATTTCGTTCGTTTATGCGGACGAAGGTTCTTTTGCTGGACAAGATAATGACCTACATTGTAAAGCGCAAGGGAAAGCAAATGCGTCCGATGTTTGTTTTTCTGTCTGCAGGCACCAGTGGCAATGGAAAAATTGAGGAAGCTTCCTTCCGTGGGGCAGCCTTAATTGAACTGTTGCATACAGCCACTTTAGTGCATGACGATGTGGTGGATGATGCTGATTACAGGCGAGGCTTTTTTTCCGTTAATGCTTTGTGGAAAAATAAGATTGCCGTTCTCGTAGGGGATTACCTCCTGTCAAGAGGGTTGTTGCTTTCGGTGGATCATGGGGATTTCGATTTGCTGAAGATTGTATCTCAGGCAGTGCGGGAAATGAGCGAAGGTGAACTGCTGCAGATTGAAAAGGCCAGGAACCTTGATATTACCGAGGAGGTATATTATGACATTATAGGGAAGAAAACAGCAAGCCTTATTGCTTCCTGTTGTGGGGTAGGGGCTGCTTCCGCTGGTGCATCTCCTGAGGCAGTTGATAAAATGCGACTGTTCGGAGAAAAAGTAGGTATGGCCTTCCAGATAAAGGACGACCTTTTTGATTATGGTACCGATGAAATAGGAAAACCCGTAGGCATTGATATTAAGGAGCGGAAAATGACCCTCCCCTTAATATATGCCCTCAATAAGGCAAGCTGGCTTGAAAAGCGGCGTATCACTTATATTGTACGGAACCAAAGTCATAAAGCCGGTAAGGTTCAGGAAGTAATAAGTTTCGTAAAAGCTTCCGGCGGACTGGAATATGCCACTGAAGTAATGGAGCGCTACTACCAGGAAGCTATGGATCTCCTCTCAGGATTTCCGGAAACCACCTATAAAAAGTCGCTTAAGCAGTTGGTGCAATATACTATTGAGCGGACGAAGTAAAAGCCACTTCCGCTTAGGTAGTATATATTTTTCAGGCTACTCTGCCAATAGTTTTTCTGTAAAAGAATTGAATTCCTCTGTAAATTGCTGGTAGTACTCACCTGTTCCGGGGCCGTAAAAACCTGTGTGGATCTTTCTTACCTTGCCCTGCTTATCAATAAAAATGGTGGTGGGGAAAGACATTACATGGTTGAGCATAGGGAGTGAGCGGGAGGTTGATTCTTTGTCAGGCGTTCCTGCAATAAGGAAGTCGTAGTCTGCGTCAAGTTTTTGTGCCATTTTCTGTATGCGCCCGCGGGCATAATCAAAATCATCTTTTTTCTCGTAGGCCAGTCCTATAATTGCTACTTCCCTGTCTTTGTTTCTCCTGTACCATCCGCCAAGAAAGCGGGTTTCATCCATACAGTTCGGGCACCAGGTGCCCAGTACCTGTACAATTATTACTTTATTTTGGTATTCAGGATCGCTCAGAGAGGTAAAATTGCCGTTCAGATCCGGGAATTTAAAATTAAATTCATCATATCCTTCTTTAAGAAAAGTAAGGCTTTCCGGGTCGGGGAGCTGTGCATTGTCGTCCCGTTTGCCTGTCCAGCTCTCTTTTCTGCTCTTTCCACTCCAGAAGGTTCCGGAAATACTGTTTTCGTGTAATATTTCGCCCTCAAACAGGTAGGCATTTTCCCCGTCGAAGGAGCTTAGTGTAAAGAATTTGTTGTTGATGACTCCTTCCAGGTAACGATAGTCGCCGGTGGGGGTTAAAAAGGTGCCGCTAAGGTGGTTGCCGTCCTGTTTAAACAGTCCGATAGCGTTATGTTGATGTTCAGGGTAGGTCTGTCTGTTTTGAAAGCTTATGGCCCACTTTCCGCTTAAGTTGCTCTCAGCCTTTTCTGAAGGTTGGGGAAAGCGGTCTTCATCCAGTGTAGCGGTGAATGGCAATTTATAGTTGCCGGCATAATTTTTAATCCAGGTCCCCCTCATTGTCCCATTTTCTGCCACTGCCCTTATTTCTGTGTCAAAAATATGCATTGGAATGATCAGGCTGTCGCCTTTCCGGTGTGTATCTGTTATGGTAATTTCCTCACCTGCATTTAACAGGCTGATATGTAATGTGTTGTCTTCTTTTTGGGCAGTCCTGAAATTGAAGGGTATTTCTTTTCCCTGGGTATTGATTATTCCCCTCCAGTTACCTTCAGGGATTGCTTTACCTGACGGTTTTTCTTTGTTGGAGGAGCAGGAGATAAAGATTAAAGCTAAGGTAAGTATAGAAAAATAACGGCTGATCATGAGTGAAAATTTTTAGATTTTCCTGTTGGAAATTCAGGGTGTTTTTGCTGGTTTTTCTTAATTTTTCAAATACATACGATAAAAAAATGAAATAAAAAAAAAGGGAATTTTTTGCAGAGATTGGGGGTGAGATTAAGTGGTTTATTATGTTAAACAAAGTGGGTGTAATGTAATGGTAAATCTTTTGTAAATAAGATATTATTGAATAGTTACCTCTTTTTTATGTGTATGTAAAAGTAGGTAAAAGTTAAACAAAAATATTTTTCCTCAAGTTATCCACAGGGTTAATGTTGATAACTATATCCTCACCGTTAACTGTTTGTGAGTCAGTTTTTTATTGTTTCCGGCTTTTGTTTCTGCCTTTGTTTCGTCTTTCACTTTGGAGTGTCTCCCACTTTCTGCCACCTTGTAACTTTTTTCCCTTTTTTGTGCTTATTCTTTCCCGTGCATATTTCCTGCCGGCAGTACTTTTAAAAGCTGAAAAAATGCGTCAGTTTATTGGTTTTGAGGTTTTTTCTCTTTTTTTATAGTTGATTGAGAGAAGGCAAATACTGAATGCAGATTTTTTTAAGCGGAAGCGTAACTGCCTGAAACGGTGTAATTTCGGCTGTTTTTTAATAAATTTTTAAGAATGTGGGAGAAAGTGGGGGATTGTGGATAAATATGTTTTTTAATTTTTTAGATTTGCATAGACCCTACTGCAGAAAAAGGTTTCAATGGGATTCTTTACCTCGGAATACGAATGTAAGCTCGATGCCAAAGGAAGGCTGGTGTTGCCAGCTAAGATCAAGGCAGCTCTGCCCGATAGTTCGGCAGGGGAGCTGGTGGTTCGTCGTGGGTTTGAGCCCTGTCTGGTAGTGTATCCATACCTGGAGTATAAAAAGATTTACTCCAAAATTGCTTCTCTTAATGAATTTAATGAGGAGTTCAGGAAGCTGCAGCGGAATTTTTTCCGGGGAAATACAGAAGTTGAGCTGGATAATAATGGCCGCTTCCTGATTCCGAAAAGCATGCTGCGGTATGCCGGGCTGGATAAAGATGTAATTGTGGTTGGGTTGGGGAACCGGATTGAAATCTGGAACCCTGAAACATATGAAGATTACCTGATTCAGGATCAGAGCGAGTTCAGTAAGCTTGCTGAAAAATATTTAACAGAGTAAGAAAGTGGAAATGTCATACCATCAACCAGTAATGTTACAGGAATGCCTGGAAGGGCTGTTGCTGAAGCCGGGTGGGGTTTATGTAGACCTTACCTTCGGTGGTGGTGGCCATAGCCGCGCAATTCTTGAACGGCTGGAAGGGGGCAGGCTTTTTGGGTTTGATCAGGATGATGATGCTCGGGAACAGGCGGAAAAAATTCAGGATCCGCGCTTCCGGTTTGTGCAGACGAACTTTCGCTACCTGAAGCGCTACCTGAAACTTTATGGGGTAAAGCAGGTGGATGGTGTGCTGGCAGATTTAGGTGTGTCATCTCACCAGCTGGATGAGGCGGCCCGTGGGTTTTCCACCCGCTTTAATGCAAACCTGGATATGCGCATGGATCAGCAGGGAGAGCTTTCGGCAAGAGAGGTGCTTAATACCTATAGCGAGCAGGATCTGCACAGGATACTGGGGCAGTTTGGCGAAGTAAAAAATGCAAAAACCCTGGCCGGAGCGCTGGTGGCGGCAAGAGTAAACAGCCCTCTGGAAACCATAGACGACCTTAAAGAGGTTGTTAACCGTTTTGCCCCCAGAGGGAGAGAGTTCAAATACCAGGCGCAGGTATTTCAGGCGCTGCGCATTGAAGTGAATGATGAGCTTAAAGCCCTGGAAGAAGCCCTGGAGCAGACGGCTGAAGTAATCAGGCCGGGGGGAAGGCTGGTGGTAATGTCTTATCACTCTCTCGAAGACCGGCCGGTTAAAAATTTTATGGCAAAAGGGAAGTTCAGAGGAGAGGCGGAGAAAGATTTTTTCGGAAATATGTTACGCCCTTTTGTTCCGGTTACTAAAAAACCGGTGGAGGCCGGGCCGGAAGAAGTGGCGGTGAATAACAGGGCTAGGAGTGCTAAGTTAAGGGTAGCAGTAAAAGTATAAATAGCAGAGCGGAGGACGAATGGCAAAGAATATACCAAAAGAACAACCAGTAGGGAAAGGAAGTAAGGGGAAAGGAAATGGCGGCGTGTTTGGCTGGATTGAACGGGCAATCAAACTTGATCGCCTGTTCGGGGACGGAGTTCCTGTATTTTATCTTCCTTATGTATTATTTATAGTGGTGTTAGGTTTGTTTTATATTGGCAATACCCATTATGCCGATAAAACAAACAGGAAGATTATAAAGCTGGAGCGGGAAGTGGAGGATTTGAGAGCTGACTACACTACCCTGAAAGCAGATTATATGTTTTCCAGCAAGCAATCGGAAGTTGCTAAAGAAGTAAAAAAAATTGGTTTAACCGAAAGTCAGGAACCACCATTTAAAATAGAAATCGAGAAAGGTGAATATTAAGAGGTCCATACTTCTTAGGGTCCGGATCGCTTTTTTATTGGTTTTTCTGTTTTCTGCAGCTGTGGCATATCAAATCTTCAACCTGCAGTTTATAGAAGGTAATAAATGGCGAAAGATAGCTGCCAGCACCAGTTTAAAATACCGGACTATAAAGGCTACCCGTGGGAATATTTATTCCGACAATGGAAGCCTTTTGGCTACGTCATTACCTTTTTATAAGGTTTGCATGGATCCTACAATTGCTTCTGATGAGGTTTTTAAAAAAGATGTGGATTCGCTGTCTGTTAAGCTGTCGGCCTTCTTTGGCGACAGGACGCCTACGGAATATAAACACAGAATAACCAATGCCCGCAAAGCCAAACGCCAGTATCTGATTCTTAACCGTGTCCAGATTGGGTATCAGGACAAAAAGAAGATGGAAAACTGGCCCCTCTTCCGGGAAGGCAGGTATCGGGGTGGAGTAATCTTTGAAAAGGTTGATAAACGCTACAAACCTTTCTTCACCCTGGCCAACCGGACCATTGGATATTTAAATGAAGATGGTTATGGTGCGGGGCTGGAATACAGCTTCAATAACCTGCTGAAAGGAAAAGACGGAGAAGCGCTTTTTCAGAAAGTGGCAGGAGGAAACTGGAAGCAGGTATTCGGGGAAACGGATGCAAGACCTTCGGAAGGATCTGATGTTGTAACAACAATCGATGTCAACCTTCAGGATGTTGCAGAGTCGGCATTGCTCCGGCATCTGGAGTACCATTCCGCCGACCAGGGTTGTGTGGTTGTAATGGAGGTAAAGACAGGGCACATTAAGGCAATATCTAACCTGAGCAGGAACAGTGCCGGTTACTATGGAGAGACTTATAACTTTGCTGTAGGCAGTAAAGGCTTAAGAGACCCAGGTTCTACCTTTAAGCTTGCAAGTATGATTGCCCTGCTTGAAGATACCAGTCTGAATATTACTGATTCGGTGGATACGGGTGACGGGGCTTACAAATTTTATAAGAATACAGTAAGGGACCATAAACCGGGCGGATATGGCAGGATCACCATTAAGGAGGCTTTTGAAAAATCATCCAATATTGCCATAGCCAAGCTGGTGGACGAGCATTTCCGTCTGCAGCCGGAGCGTTTTATGCAGTATATAAAAAACATGGGAATGGCCGGTCCTCTGGGCTTTCAGCTGGAAGGGGAGGGTATTCCAAACTTTCCGCCACTGAACAAATGGAGTGGGATTACATTGCCATGGATGGCGCATGGATACGGCTTTTTAATTACGCCGCTTCAAACCCTGGCCTTGTATAATGCTGTGGCAAATGACGGTAAAGTAATGCAGCCTTTAATAGTAAGTGCGATAAAAAAGGCTGATAAAATTGAGAAGGAATTTAAGCCTGTGGTCCTGAACCCGAAATTATGCTCTCCGGAAACGCTGGCTGATGTACGGGAAATGCTTGAGGGGGTTGTGGAAAGAGGTACAGCTACTAATATCCGCGACAGTCACTATAAAATCGCAGGCAAAACAGGAACAGCTCAAACACTGGAAGATGGCCGTTATCTGAAGAAATACTATACCTCTTTTGCAGGTTATTTTCCTGCCGACAGGCCCAAATACAGCTGTATTGTGGTAATAGATAATCCTAAGGGATACAGCCAGTACGGGAGTGATGTGGCAGCCCCTGTGTTCAAGGAAATTGCAGATAAAATCTATGCAAGGGATTTGCAGATGCACTTCCCTTACGTGGCCGCTGCCCCTGAAGCAGGAAAGAATGGATTACCGCTTATACAGGCGGGTTACCAGCCTGAACTCGCTGAAATCTGCAATGCGCTGGGGATTCGCCAGGCTGTTGCTCCTGCCGATGAATGGGTGCAGGCTGTGGTGGAAGACAGCAGCCGCATAGGCTGGAAGACCAAAAAATCTCCTATGGAAAGCGTGCCTGACGTGCGTGGAATGACCCTCCGGGATGCCCTTTACCTTCTGGAAAACAAAGGGCTGAGGGTGGAATATCAGGGACGGGGAAGGGTAAGCCGGCAGTCGCAGGTACCTGGTGCTAAAGCTTTAAAGGGAAGCATAATAAAACTTGATTTAGGATAATGACGCTCTTAAAAGATATATTATATAAAGTACCTCTAACAGCATCGGCCGGAGATATGAACCGGGAGATCGCTGCGGTTGTATTTGACTCCCGGAAAGTGGAGCCTGGATGCTTGTTTGTAGCGGTGCGCGGAACACAGGTTGACGGGCATGAGTTTATAGCTGCGGCTATTGAAAAGGGGGCGTCCGCTATACTTGCGGAAGAGCTTCCTGCCAGCTATGAGCCGGCTGTAACTTACCTGCAGGTAAACGACAGTGCTGCTGCCCTTGGCCTGGTTGCTAATAATTTTTATGGAAACCCAGGACAGAAAATGCAGATCGTTGCAGTAACGGGGACAAATGGAAAAACTACAACGGCCACGCTGCTGTATAAGCTGTTCAGAAGCCTGGGCTACCATACAGGAATGCTGTCAACTGTCCGGAACCTGATCAATGATAAGGAAATAGCAGCCACCCATACTACTCCGGATGCTGTGCAGCTGAATGCGTTGCTTGCACAAATGGAAGAGGCCGGCTGCACATATTGCTTTATGGAAGCCTCTTCGCATGCTATTGTGCAAAGGCGCATGAGTGGAATTAAGCTGGCAGGAGCCATATTCAGTAATATCACGCACGACCACCTGGATTACCACCAGACCTTCGATGCTTATATTGCGGCTAAGAAGCTGCTTTTCGATGAGCTGCCAAAAGGAGCATGGGCGCTTACTAATATTGACGATAAGCGGGGAATGGTAATGCTGCAGAACACCAAAGCGGCGAGGCATACCTACTCCCTTAAAAAGATTGCAGACTTTAAAGCAAGGCTCATCAGTAATACCCTGCAGGGCCTGGAGCTGGATATAGACCATAAAGCTGTATGGTTTAAACTGATAGGTGACTTCAATGCTTATAACCTGCTGGCTGTATATGCAGCAGCCATGTTGCTGGGCGAAGATAAAGACGAGGTGTTAATGCAGCTTTCTGCCATGACCTCTGCACCGGGCCGTTTTGAACAGGTGGTTTCAGCTACCGGCATTGTAGCGGTGGTGGATTATGCGCACACGCCCGATGCCCTTGAAAATGTGCTGCAAACCATAGCCAATTTCCGGACAGGAAATGAACAGGTTATTACCGTTGTAGGCTGCGGAGGTAACAGAGATAAAGCTAAGAGGCCTGTAATGGCCGGGATTGCAAGCAACCTGAGCGATAAAGTGATTTTTACTTCCGATAACCCCCGGAATGAAGAGGCGGAAGCAATATTAAATGATATGCAGGAAGGGGTAAGTGCCGGTAATATGCGGAAGGTGCTGACAATTGTGGACCGGAAGGAGGCAATCAGGACAGCCTGTATGTTTGCACAGCCTGGCGACATTGTGCTCGTGGCCGGTAAAGGACATGAAACCTACCAGGAAATCAAAGGAGTGAAACATCCTTTTGATGACCGGCAGGTACTAAGCGAAATGCTGAAAATGTTTAATAAGTAAGGGACACGCGACGGGAGACATGAGATTGGAGATAATGGACAATAGATTTTAAATAAAGAATTAAAAATTAAGAATGAAGTCGTGCATGATTGGTCTTTGTAGCGAAAAATCATCCGATTCAACTACTCAGGACTCAGGACTCAATACTAATTAAGATGCTGTATTATATTTTCGATTTTCTGGAAAGGCAATTTGATCTCGCAGGAGCTCAGGTTTTTCAATACATCTCCTTCAGGGCGGGAGCGGCTGCCTTTTTGTCCTTGCTGATCAGTATTTTCTTTGGAAAGCGGATCATTAATTACCTGCAGATGAAGCAGGTTGGCGAGGTAATCAGGAATCTTGGCCTGCAGGGACAGATTGAGAAAAAAGGCACACCAACCATGGGAGGAGTAATTATAATTGCTTCCATTGTTATCCCGTCACTGCTGTTTGCAAAGCTGGATAATATATATATCATACTCCTGCTTGTATCTACTTTATGGATGGGGCTTATCGGTTTCCTGGATGATTACATCAAGGTTTTCCGAAAGAATAAAGAAGGACTGGCCGGCAAATTCAAGGTTGTTGGTCAGGTAGGACTTGGCCTGATAGTAGGGCTCACCTTGTTTTTTCACGATGATGTAGTGGTGCGTGAGTTTACCGGCGATCCTCTGGTGGTGGAGGTAAACGACGAAAGAGAAGATCCCACCGATGTGCAATCGGGCTATGTGGATATAAAATCAATGGTTACGACCATTCCTTTTGTAAAGGATAATGAATTCAATTATAGCTGGCTGATGCCTTATATAGGAGAAGAATACACCTGGATTGTATACACCCTTGTGGTGATTTTTATCGTTACAGCCATTTCAAACGGAGCTAACCTTACCGATGGTATTGACGGGCTTGCAGCAGGAACATCTGCTATTATAGCCCTTACGCTGGCCATATTTGCCTATGTGTCGGGTAACGTAATCTTTTCCGACTACCTGAATATAATGTATATACCAGGCTCCGGAGAGCTGGTGGTGTTTTGTACTGCTTTAGTGGGGGCCTGCATTGGCTTCCTGTATTATAATGCATTTCCGGCTCAGGTTTTTATGGGAGATACCGGAAGCCTTTCGCTTGGTGGAATAATTGCTGTTCTGGCTTTTGCGGTACGTAAAGAGTGGCTGATTCCCATAATGTGCGGGATTTTCGTGGTTGAAAATCTCTCGGTAGTACTGCAGGTGTCTTACTTTAAGTATACGAAAAAGAAATATGGCGAAGGACGGAGGATCTTTAAAATGGCGCCTTTACACCACCATTACCAGAAGCTGCAGTATCATGAAGCTAAAATTGTTACACGCTTCTGGATTATAGGAATTCTGCTGGCAATCATTACACTTACCACTTTAAAGTTGCGCTAAAAGAATGCAGGAAAAGATCGTTATACTGGGTGCGGGAGAGAGCGGAACCGGTGCGGCCATACTGGCGCAGCGGAAGGGGTTTAGTGTGTTCGTATCGGATAAAAGCAGTATAGCACCTAAGTACAAACAGCGGCTGGAGCAGGAAGGGATAGCCTATGAGGAAGGGCTGCATACAGAAGAGAAAATACTTGATGCCACGGAAGTGGTTAAAAGTCCTGGTATTCCGGAAAAGGCCCCTGTAGTAAAGGCATTGCTGGAAAAAGGGATTCCGGTAATAGATGAACTTGAATTTGCCAGCCGGTATACAAAAAGCAAATTCATTGCCATTACAGGAACCAATGGAAAAACAACCACTACCCTTTTAACTTATCATCTCTTAAAAGAGGCAGGTTTAAATGTGGGGCTGGCAGGGAATATCGGGTTTAGTCTGGCTTTGCAAATAGCTGAAGGTAAGGAGTTCGAATGGGTGGTGCTGGAAGTAAGCTCCTTTCAAATCGATGGGTTCAGGAAATTTCATCCGCAGGTTGCGGTATTGCTGAATATCACTCCTGATCACCTCGACCGCTATAATTACCGGATTGAGGAGTATGTGGATTCTAAATTCGGTCTTATCCGTAATATGGGAGCCGGAGATGTGTTTATATATAATGCAGATGACAGGCTTATAGCGGATGGCCTGGGGTCCCGGAACATAAGGGTACAGGAACGGGCTATAAGTGCTGATGAAAAAAAGGGAGATGCAGCAGCTCTTATCCGGCAAGGTGAGCTAAAGCTGAATAATGGAGGAAATGAAGTTCTGCTTGAGCTGGAGAATTTGCCGTTAAAGGGCAGGCACAACAGTATAAATATGGCGGGCGCAGCCCTGGCAGCACTGGAGGCTGGGGTAAAGCCCGGTCGTTTACAGGAGTTGTTGGCATCCTTTAAAAATGCTCCCCACCGTATGCAGCCTGTAGCCGAATTTAATGGAGTTGAATATATAAATGATTCCAAGGCTACTAATGTAGATGCTGTTTTTTATGCCCTTGAAGCAATGCAAAAGCCTGTGGTGTGGATTGCAGGAGGGGTGGATAAAGGTAATGAATATGAACAGCTGCGTGAGGTGGCAGCCGGGGTAAGGGTTTTGGTTTGCCTTGGAACAGATAACAGTAAGTTGAGAAAGGCTTTTGAAGGATCAATTCCTGAAATTTATGAAACATCAGGTATGCAGCAGGCGGTAAGTATTGCCTGCCGGGTGGCACGGGCCGGAGAGGTGGTTTTATTATCTCCGGCCTGTGCAAGTTTTGATCTTTTCCGGAATTACGAAGACCGGGGAGAGCAGTTTACGAGGTTTTCACAGTCTTTAGGGCAGCAACAATAAAAATAATCAGTATGAATACCATAAAGATCTGGGCGCAAAATAATCTGAAAGGAGATCCTGTCATCTGGCTGATCGTTTTCTTTCTTTCTGTTATCAGTATACTGGTGGTGTATAGCGCTACGGGAACACTGGCATTTAAGCGCGACCAGCAGGTGGAGCAGTACCTGGTAAATCATTCTTTTCTGATGTTTATCAGCTTGTTTGCTATGTGGGCAGCTCATAAGGTCGATTACCGGTATTATTCCAGGTTATCACGCTTTGCTCTTTTGTTGTCGATTCCGTTATTGCTTTATGCTTATTTCTTTGGTTCCAACATTAACGATGCAAGCCGCTGGATTGAAATTCCGCTTATCAATAAAACATTTCAGCCCTCTGACTTAGCCAAACTGGCCCTCATTACTAATCTGGCGGCAATGCTTAGCCGGAGGCAGCAAAATATTGATGATTTTAAAAAGGCTCTTATTCCTATTCTGATCTGGATAGGGATTATATGCGGAATGATTGCCATGACAAACTTTTCCACAGCAACCCTTTTATTTATTACCTGCATGTTGCTGATGTTTGTGGGCAGGGTTCCTGTTAAATACCTTTTTCTGTTGGTGCTGGTAGGTGTTATGGCTGGTTCGCTTGCCATGTTTATCGGGCAGCGTGGTGGTACGGTGGTGAGCAGGATTGAAAATTTCGTCAGTGGCACAGAGGTATCCTTTCAGGCAGAGCAGTCTTATATAGCTATTGCCACCGGTGGAATTACGGGGAAGGGTCCCGGTAAGAGCGATCAGCGGAACTTTCTTCCGCACCCTTATTCCGACTTTATTTATGCTATTATTATTGAAGAATATGGTATTGCAGGGGGGCTGTTTGTGCTGTTCCTTTATCTGGCACTGCTGTACCGTGGCATGCGGCTGGTTTCGGTCAGCGAGCGGGCCTTCGGTGGTCTGCTGTCTGCAGGACTGAGCTTTGCGCTGGTGTTGCAGGCAATGGTAAATATGGGAGTTTCGGTAGGTATTTTACCAATTACGGGTTTGCCCCTCCCGCTGATTAGTATGGGGGGAACCTCGCTGCTGTTTACAGGACTTTCCATGGGGATCATCCTGAGTGTGAGCCGCGGAGATATTTCCGAAGTTAAAACGGAGAAGAAAGATTTAGGAAATTATGCAAAGGCTGCATAATAATATCAGGTTTTAAGAAAATAAATTCCGCCAAAAAGAGTAGAATTATCTTAAAATTTATTTATTTAATGAAATTAATTAGAAATAGTTATTAAAAATAGCCGACCATATCGAATTATAATAAGTGGAGGAGGCACCGGAGGCCATATCTATCCTGCCATTGCTATTGCCGATGCCCTCAGGCAACTGCAGCCAGGCATTGAGCTTTTATTCGTGGGAGCCGAAAACAGGATGGAAATGCAGAAGGTGCCGGAAGCCGGATATCCTATAGAAGGATTAAGGATCAGCGGCCTTCAGCGAAAGCTGACTCTTGAGAACCTGTCCTTTCCACTGAAGCTGATTGCCAGTATCCGCAAAGCGGGTGCTATTGTAAAGCGCTTTCAGCCGGATGCTGTAGTGGGTGTGGGCGGTTATGCCAGCGGACCTTTGGTTTATGCCGCTACCCGTAAGGGTGTTCCCGGTTTGTTGCAGGAACAAAATTCTTATGCAGGGCTTACGAATAAGTGGCTGGCGAAGCGGGTAAAGAAAATTTGTGTGGCTTATCCTGGTCTTGAAAAATACTTTCCGGCTCAAAAACTGGTTTTTACCGGCAACCCGGTGCGCAGCGATATTCAGAACCTTGAAAAGAAGAAAGCAGAAGCATTACAGTTTTACGGTTTTAAGCCGGATAAAAAAGTGCTCCTGGTTATAGGAGGCAGTTTAGGCGCCCGCACCCTTAACGAAGGAATTAAGGGAGGGCTGCAGGCCCTGGAGCAGGCCGGTATACAACTAATCTGGCAAACCGGTAAGTTCTATTACGATAAGCTGGTGCAGGAATTGGGCGAAAAGCCGGGGGAGAACATCAGGATGCAGCCTTTCATAAAAGAAATGCAACTGGCTTATGCAGCTGCCGATGTAGTGGTTTCGCGGGCAGGGGCTTTGTCAATATCTGAATTATGCCTGGCAGCAAAACCGGCGGTACTGGTTCCATCGCCTAATGTGGCGGAAGACCATCAGACAAAAAATGCAATGACCCTGGTAGGGGTGGAGGCTGCCGTACTGGTAAAGGATACCGAAGCTCCGGTTAAACTGGTAACAGAAGCGCTGGCCCTTTTAAAGGACGAGGCAAAACAGGAAAAATTAAGCAGGAACATCAGTAAGCTGGCAAGGCCCGATGCGGCCCGCCAGATTGCAGAGGAAATATTAAAAATAATATCTTGAAGCTGGACGAAATACATAACGTATACTTTTTAGGCATAGGCGGCATTGGCATGAGCGCCCTGGCCCGTTGGTTCCTGCTGCAGGGGATGCAGGTGGCAGGCTACGACCGCACCTCTACCGGGCTTACAAAACAGCTTGAGGCAGAAGGGATGTCCATCCATTTTGAGGATGCCGTGGCCGGTATTCCCTCCTGGGTGGAGCAGGAAAAGGAACATACGCTTGTAATTTATACGCCTGCCATACCTAAAGACCACGTGGAATTCAATTATTTGAAATCCAAAGGTTTTGATATTAAGAAAAGAGCAGAAGTATTAGGAATTATTACTCAGGCTTATTACACTATTGCGGTAGCAGGTACCCATGGGAAAACCACTACCTCTTCCATGATCGCTCACATCCTGAAAGATTCAGGTAAAGCATGTTCGGCCTTTTTAGGAGGTATTGCCGCCAACTATAACTCAAACCTCATCTGGCATACCGGTGAGGAAAAAGCAGTGGTAGTGGTAGAGGCCGATGAGTTTGACCGTTCCTTTCTCTGGCTAAAGCCAAACATTGCGGTAGTAACGGCTACAGATGCCGACCACCTCGATATTTACGGAGAGCATGGTGCTTTGGTGCAGTCTTTTACAGACTTTGTGGAAAGAACAGATACTGCAGGAAAAATATTCCTGAGCAGCCGGGCTGCAGAAGTGCTGGCAGGGGCTGCAGCAAAACAGGCAGGTACCTGGGTTTATTCCGCCGGAGCAAATACTGATTGCAGGGCTGAGAACATCCGTATTGAAGAGGGCCGTTTTGTTTTTGATTATGTAAGTGTGCATGATATTATTAAAGGGCTGTATATGCAGATGCCGGGTTTTCATAATGTGGAAAACGCAGTGGCTGCCATAAGCGTGGCTTTGGAACTTGGTTTAAAAGAAGAAGATATACGGCGCTCCCTTAGCAATTACAGAGGGGTTAAAAGAAGATTTGAATATATTTTGAACGAAGCAGGTAAAACTGTGTTCATTGATGACTATGCTCATCATCCGGAGGAGATAAGTGCTTTTCTTAAATCGGTAAAAGCTTTGTTTCCGGAGAAAAAAATAACAGCCATATTTCAGCCACACCTTTTTAGCCGTACCCGCGATTTTGCGGAAGGTTTTGGAGCCTCGTTAAGTCTGGCCGATGAAGTGATTCTGACCGGTATTTATCCGGCAAGGGAGTTGCCTGTGGAAGGTGTAAGTTCTGACTTGATTTTCAGGAATATAACAGCAGAGAAGAAAGAACTCATTGATATAGTACAGTTACCTGAGCGGGTAAGGGAAGGAGATTTTGAAGTTTTGGTAACCATTGGAGCGGGAGATATTGATAAGCAGGTGGCTGTGATCCGTGATATTTTAAATGAAAAAAAATGAAGCTAACAGCTAACCCGAAATTATGGAAAACGGGAAAATGGCTGCTTGCTTCGGCAGCCATTCTTGGGAGTGTAGGCCTGGTTGCCCTTAAAGAGGAGGAGAAGTCGTTCAGGGATATCGTAATAAATATCGATAACCAGTACGATAACTACTTTATAAATGAGAATGATGTAATGCACCTTTTAACCGAAGGTGGGACAGAAAAAATTTTAGGCGCAGGATACGAAAGTTTAAGCCTTAAAAAACTGGAAAATAGGTTAAAGACTCATAAGTTTGTAAACGGTACGGAAGTCTACAAAGATTTCAAGGGTAACTTATTTGTGAATATTACACAAAACAGGCCGCTAGCCCGAATCGTCCGGCAGTATAGCGCTCATGCGTACATTGGTACCGAAGGGCAGATCCTGCCGGTTTCCGAACGTTTTACCGCCCGGGTGCCGCTTATTAGCGGTCCTTATACCGACAAACTTGTGAAACAGGACCTTACGGAAACAGAAGATGGCAGAGCCATATATGAGCTGCTGCGTTTTATAGAATCTGATCCGTTTTGGAAAGCCCAGATCGCGCAGCTGGATATTGACGCGAAAGGCAATATTACCATGTATCCACAGGTGACCAAACAAATTATAGAGTTTGGTAAAGCCGGGCAGATTGAACAAAAGTTTAAGAAGCTCAAAATATTCTATACTAAAATTCTACCCGGGCAGGGATGGAATAACTATAGGAAAGTAAATGTAAAGTACCAGGACCAGATCATTTGTGAATAACTTTTTTTAGGCATGCAAGAAGATAAAATAGTAGTCGGACTCGATATTGGAACCACAAAAATATGTGTGATTGTGGGTCGCAGAAACGAATATGGTAAGCTCGAGGTAATGGGCATGGGCAAGGCCGTTTCTGATGGTGTAGTAAGAGGTATTGTAACCAATATTGATAAAACAGTAAGTGGCATTGAAAAAGCCATTGCTGAAGCAGAGGAGCAGTCAGGCATCAATATTGGTGTTGTGAATGTAGGTATTGCCGGGCAGCATATCAAAAGTTCCATCCACCATGGAAGCATTACCCGTAATACTTCTGATGAGGAAATTACCGTGGAAGATGTAAACCGCCTGACAAACGATATGTACCGTATCGTGATTCCGCCGGGCAGCGAAATTATTCACGTAATGCCACAAAACTATACCGTAGATTACGAAGAAGATATCAAGGATCCGGTAGGTATGTCGGGGGTAAAGCTGGAGGCCGACTTCCACATTATTACCGCACAGACCAATGCCATTAATAACGTGAACAAATGTGTGCGCAGGGCTGGCCTGGAAATTGAAAACCTGATTCTGGAACCACTTGCCAGCAGCCTTGCAGTGCTGAGCGAAGAGGAGAAGGAAGCAGGTGTGTGTCTGGTGGATATTGGCGGAGGTACTACTGATATTGCTATTTTTCACGACAATATTATCCGCCATACTGCAGTTGTTCCTTTTGGAGGCAATATTATAACCTCTGATATTAAGCAGGGCTGTATGGTAATGCAGCACCAGGCCGAGTTGCTGAAAACTAAATTTGGCCGTGCCATTGCTGAAGAAGCCAGTGAGAATGAGATTGTATCTATCCCCGGCTTAAGGAACCGTGCACCTAAAGAAATTTCCATTAAAAATCTGGCTCATATTATTGAGGCCCGTATGGAGGAAATTATTGAACTGGTGCATACGGAAATTATTACCTCAGGCTATGAAAACCGGCTTGCCGGTGGTATTGTAATTACCGGCGGCGGATCGCAGCTGGGAGGTGTTAAGCACCTGTTCGAGTTTATGACAGGTATGGATGCGCGGATAGGATACCCTAACGAGCACCTTGGTAAGAGCAAAATTGAGCTTGTGAAGAGCCCGATGTATGCAACTACAGTTGGTCTGGTTCTTTCAGGATTTAAGGCAGTTGATGACCGTGAAAATCATTATAATGAAAAGCGTAATCAGCAGCAGGTGAAGCAACAGGTGAAGAAGGAAACAAAAAGTAATTCCGGTTCCGGAGGTGGTTTTTTTGGCCGCATTCTGGACAAAACAAAAAATCTGTTGATCGACGATATAGACGATAGAGAAGATTATTAATTTAGTAAACCAGGATTTTTTTTAATAGGAAGGAGAATTTATTATGACAGACAATAAGTATTCTTTCGAGATGCCATCACATCACAAATCTATTATTAAGGTAATAGGAGTAGGGGGCGGCGGTAGTAACGCTGTTAACCACATGTTTAGCCAGGGAATCCGCGACGTGGAATTCTACGTTTGTAATACCGATTCCCAGGCCCTGAAAGGCAGTATTGTACCTAACAAGCTGCAAATAGGGGTAAACCTGACCGAAGGGCTGGGTGCAGGCGCTAACCCTGAAAAAGGAAAAAATGCGGCAATCGAAAGTAAAGAAGAAATACGCGACCTCCTGAGCAAGGACACCAAAATGGTGTTTATTACTGCTGGTATGGGGGGTGGAACAGGTACCGGTGCAGCTCCTGAAATTGCACGCGTAGCCAAGGAGCTGGGCGTACTTACAGTGGGTATTGTAACCCTGCCATTCAATTTTGAAGGCCGTAAAAAGTTAAAGCAGGCCCAGAAGGGAATAGATGAGCTTAAGAGCAATTGCGATACAGTAATTGTAATCCTTAACGATAAGCTTCGTGAGATTTACGGTAACCTGCCTATCAGCGATGCTTTTGCACAGGCCGATAATGTATTGACCACTGCAGCTAAAGGTATTGCAGAAATTATAACAGTTCCGGGCCATGTAAACGTCGATTTTGAAGATGTTAAAACGGTAATGAAGGACTCCGGTGCTGCTGTTATGGGCTCTGCCCAGACAGAAGGTGAAAACAGGGCCCGCCGTGCTGCGGAAGAGGCTATTTCTTCACCATTGCTGGACAGCCGTAACATTCTTGGTGCCCAGAAGATCCTGCTCTCCATTATTTCCGGTGAACAGGCAGAGCTGCAAATGGATGAACTTACCGAAATTACTGAGTTTATCCAGGATAAAGCCGGTGACGATGCGGAGGTGATCTTCGGCCACGGTATCGATCCGGAATTAGGAAACTGTATTCGTGTAACTGTTATAGCTACCGGATTCAGCCTGGAGGAATCTCAAACATTTCAGGAAGAAAAAAAGCGCGTAATTGATCTGGAATCAAATAAGCAACTGAACCTGTATGAGCAGGAGCAGGCGAACCAGTTCAATAATACCACCAGTGAGGAGCCTAAGCAGGGCAACAGAGGATATACCTTTGAGCAGCCTGTAAATAAGCCTAAGCAGGATGAGAGAGATACGCCTAATTATATTGACCTTGGTGAGGAATACGAGTTTGTAAGTGCAAAGCCACAGGGTTTTGAGGCCAGTGTTAATTATGAATACGAGGACGAGTCTGACGACAGGATGGCATACAAGCGCCAGAACCTGATGGATAAAGCCAAAGAGCGTGTTCGCCGGTTAAGCGGGCTTAAGCAATACAATCCGTCTCATAACGACGACGATTATCGTGACCGCCTGGATACTCCTGCCTATCTGCGCAAGAATGTCCGCCTTCAGGATGTACCGCATTCTTCAGAGAAGAATATTTCGCGCTACAACCTGAATGACGATAACCAGATACTGGGAAATAATAAGTTTTTACACGATAACGTAGACTAAAACTGTATAAGTGCATTAACCTGCTCCTTGAGCAGCTGAATGTAGAGGTCGTTGTTTAGTCTGTTTTCTGTCATATTCTCCTCTATTTTGGCAAACTTCAGCTTTTGGGCTAACACATGCATGCCAAGATAATTCAATATATCCGTCAGATGACTCAGGGCCAATGTAGCGCCCTGATGTCCTGACGATATTCCTACAAGAGCAGCTTTCTTCCCTTTCAGGGGGTTCGGGTAACTCATCCCGTCAATAAATGCCTTCAACACTCCCGGAAATGAAGAATTATATTCCGGAACTATAAAAACAAACTTTTCTGAAAGTTGCAGCTTTGCTGTGAGTTCGTTAAAGGCCTCATTCTTTCCTGTGTTATCATATAATGCAGAAAAAATAAAGTCAGGCGGAAGATCGCCCAGGTCAAGAATCTGAGCAGGCGCATTATTTTCTTTCAGTACAGAAAGGTATAAATCAGCAAGCATGGAAGAAACAGATTCGTGGCGGTTGGTTCCAACAATTATGGTTATCATGTGGCAGGTTTTCTCTAAAGATATACTTTTTCTAATGGAATAAATCCCGATGAAAAGCCAAAGTTGCTTTAAAAGCTTATTCATTGCAAATCCACTCCATTTTTTTCTAACTTAAGGGCGCCTTTTGGCAGGCCAGTCTTATTTTTTACTTAAACATTTTTAACAGGCGCAATTCTATGTTACAGCAAATTCAGGAAGCTTCTGATTATATTAAGGGTAAAGCCCCTTTTACACCCCGGATAGGAATTATTCTGGGGACAGGCTTAGGGCAGCTGGTGCAGAAGGTAGAGATTGAGGCTGCTGTTTCCTATGAGGAAATTCCTCATTTTCCTGTTTCCACGGTAGAGGGGCATAGCGGAAAACTTATTTTCGGTCGTTTAAGCGGAAAGCCGGTGGTTATTATGCAGGGGCGCTTTCACTACTACGAAGGTTACACCATGCGGCAGGTAACTTTTCCGGTTCGGGTATTAAAACAGCTGGGAATTTTGAAGTTATTTATCAGTAACGCTGCAGGAGCTCTGAATCCGGATCATCGCCTGAGTGAGCTGATGCTTATTAACGACCATATCGATCTGTTCCCGGATAATCCACTTCGCGGACTTAATGATGAAAAGCTGGGGCCCCGCTTTCCGGATATGTTTGAGTCTTACGACAGTAAATTGTTAAAGCAGGCAATATATGTGGCAGACACTTTAAAAATTAAGCTGCACCAGGGAGTATATGCAGGGGTGAGCGGACCTAACCTGGAAACTCCGGCAGAATACCGCTACCTCAGAACCATAGGGGCCGATGCTGTTGGTATGTCGACCATACCTGAAGTTATTGTGGCCAGGCACATGAAGCTGCCTGTGCTCGCTGTGTCTGTTTTAACAGATTTGTGCATGCCCGGCCACCTGGAGCCTGTTTCTATTGAAAAGGTTTTGGCGGCAGCTGCTGCAGCTGAACCCAACCTTACACAGCTATTCACCGAATTAGTTGCACAACAAACAGATATTGAAGCATGAGACCTGAAAACCACGAATTCGCTCCTTTTTATGGGAAGTATATTGAAAAAGTAAAGGCGGAAAATTCCTTAGCCGCCCTTGAAAGTTCTTATAAAGAAGCTCTTGATTTTTTGCCTCAGATCAGGGAAAATAAAGCAGACTTCAGGTATGCAGAAGAGAAGTGGACGGTAAAGGAGCTTTTGCAGCACCTGACCGATACAGAAAGAATAATGGCTTACAGGGCTTTGTGCATAGCAAGAAAGGACCAGACTGCGCTTCCCGGATTTAATGAGAATGCTTACGTGGCAGCTCTTGACCTGAGTGGCCGTAATATTCAGGAAATAAAGGAGGAGTTACTTGAACTGAAAAAGTCGACACTGGCAATGTTCAGGGGCTTTGCAGAAGAGGCTTTAATGCGTATGGGGAATATGAACGGGCAACCTGCTTCAGTAAGAGCACTGGCTTACATCATTGCCGGCCACCAGCACCACCACTTTATAATTTTAAAAGAGCGGTATCTGTAAAGCAATGTATATATTTTAAAGTGAGAGAATGATAGAAAAGGGGCAGGTAAGTATATGGAGGTGGATTTGCATCTGCAAAATATAAATTATTAAATACCTGAAATAAAAAGAGCGATGGACTTAAAAGATAAAATAGCAATAGTAACAGGAGCCAGTAAAGGCATAGGGCTCGAAACAGTAAAGCTTCTGCTTGAAGCGGGGGCAAAAGTAGCCGGCTGGAGCCGTAGTAAGCCTGCGCTGGAGCATGAGCATTTTTTGCATGTGGAAACCGATATGCGGAATTTTGATTCTGTTGCGCAGGCCTTTAACAGGACAAGGGAAAAGTGGGGAGAGGATTTTGCTGTACTGGTGAATAATGCAGGCCTGGGGTATCAGGGAAAGTTTGAAGACATGCCCCTGGAGGAATGGCATGCCATGATGGAAACAAACGTAAATGGTATATTTTATGCAACCAGGCTGGTGCTGCCCCTTATGAAAAAACGGGGAGAAGGGCATATTATTAATATTTCATCCATAGCAGGAACCACAGGAATTGAAACGATGGCTGGTTATGCCGCCACTAAACATGCTGTGCGTGGCCTGTCTCACTCTCTGTACAAGGAAGTGCGCAACGATGGAGTTAAAGTAACCTGTATTTACCCCGGTTCGGTAAAAACTAATTTCTTTGACGAAATAAACAGTGTTCAGGCAAATGATAATATGATGAGGGCAGAGGATGTGGCTGATACTATTTTACATGCCATTCAAACGCACCCGAACTTTCATCTGGTGGATATAGAAATGCGCCCTCTTAAACCTAAAGGATAAGAAAAATAAAAAAGGAGCATGCCGGTCGCCTGACCTTCCGGGGAGAAAACCCTCCGGAAGGAATTTTTTAAGATAGCAGACAGATTTTTGTGCATATAATTCTTACAAATGGTCAGGTACTCAGGCTTCTGTTTCAGGTTCTCATTCTTCTGTTTGCAGCTCAGGTTCTTCTGTTTGCAGCTCAGGAAATTTAACCAGCATACGGCTGCCTTTATTCTTTCCTTCACTTTCCACTGTTATATTTCCCTTATGAAGTTCGACCAATGTTTTTACTATGGAAAGACCAAGACCGGTGGAGGTTTCATCGCCGGTGGGGACAGAACTCAGTTTCGAGAATTTCCGGAATATTTTAACCATATCATCTTTGCTAAATCCCTGGCCTTCATCCTTTACTTCAAACTGCAGTTCTCCGTTGGTATTTATTAAGGTTACTTCAATACTCTTTCCTTTTGGGGAATATTTGATAGCATTATTAATCAGGTTATCAAATACTTCTTTCATCCAGAACCGGTCAATGTATGCCAGGCATTCCGGAGCATAATTCACAATTATTTTCTGCTGCTTTTTTAATGCCAATGGTTGGTTCTCACTCACGACTTCCTTCACCAGTTCGCATATATCTTCCTTCTTCAGGTTTAATGCAAATTCCATGGTTTCAATCTGAGCGGATTTTATCAGCCTGTTAATCAGTATAGTCATTTTATCGGCAGATGAGGCGATCATTTGGGTCATCTCTTCCTTTATTTCCTCAGCGGTGCCATTTATTAAGTGCTCAGATAAAGCCTTTATGTTCAGGATGGGGTTTTTTAAATCATGGATGGCTATATGCATCAGGTCCTGCTGCGCCCGCAGGGCTTTGATTGAAGCAAGCCTGATTTCAATTTCGTCCATAACCACAGCGGCAAGATCTTCCAGCATTTCCATTTCCTTTTCAGTAAAGTCACGGGGCTTTTTATCTATCAGGCATACAGTTCCGATATTGTGCCCGTCGGATGTGATTAAAGGTGCTCCTGCATAAAATTTTAGACCAAAAGATCCGGCGACCAAAGGGTTTGCCAGCAGACAAGGTTCATTTTCTGCGTCCTTAAAAACAGTTGGTTTTTCCTGTAGTATTGCGAGAGAGCAAAGGCTTGTTCCGCGGGGAACATTATTGACCCCCGGCATTCCTACATTTGCTTTAAAAAAGACTCTTTCATCATCTACTAATGATATAAGGGCGATGGGAACCTGGAACAGCTTTCCGGCAAGGGAGGCAATTCTGTTAAACGCGCCTTCCGGCGGAGTATCCAATATCTCATACCTGTAAAGTGCTTTTAGCCTTTCTTTATCATTTTCCGGAATTATGGGTATACCAAAAGTATTTTTCACAGTATAAGTATAAATGTTTAAACAATAAAATTACCAAAAAATGGGACAGATTTATTCCGTTTGGGAATAAAAGTAAGTTTAAAGGTTTTATTTTATGAAATCTGTTTTGAGGTGCTGAACCCCCTCAGTGTCCGGAATGGTGGAGGAAAATATTTAGTTCGTTTTACTTCAGCTACTTAAACAAAAAAATATTTTGCCTGTGGATATATTTTATAACTACATGGTAAGTGTAAAGGTTTTAATTCAGGAAAATTCGAATATATCAGGGCAGGTGGTAAATTAAGCCAAATTAAACTTAAATTTAATCAGAGGCGTCCCTGCCTTAAAGGTCAAAAAAAACATGAATACCAAAAACGGATAAATGCCGGAGGGAATCTTTACAGGCAGTTGAACAGGAGTAAATGCCGCTGTCATTACCGGAACATCCCCGGCAATAACACTGTGCCTGTTTAATAAAATGCCCTTGTTTTGCGTGCTATTGTAAGTATTTATTAATTTAGCCGTTAATGGTAAAAAACAAGGAATGTCTTTAGAAGTACTGGGCCTGAGTAAACATTACAGCGGGCAAAAAGCGGTTGATAATATTTCTTTTTCGGTTAAGCCCGGCGAGATTGTTGGCTTTCTGGGGCCTAATGGTGCAGGAAAGTCCACCACCATGAAAATTGCTACCTGTTACCTGCCCCCGACAGGAGGAACAGTAAAGGTATGCGGTAAAGATGTGCAGGAGCATCCTTTGGCAGTAAGAAAAACCATAGGCTACCTTCCGGAGCACAATCCCCTGTACCTGGAAATGTATGTGCATGAGTACCTGAGGTTTATAGGATCTTTGCATGGCCTGGGCGGGAAATACCTGAAGGAAAGGGTAGGGGAAGTGGTAAGCCTTTGCGGGCTGGAGCGTGAGCAGAATAAACGCATACAGGCATTAAGTAAAGGGTACCGCCAGAGAGTGGGGCTTGCCCAGGCCCTGGTGCATGATCCTGAAGTACTGATCCTTGATGAGCCCACTACAGGGCTTGACCCAAACCAGATCCTGGAGATCCGCCAATTAATTAAAAGTATCAGCGCCCGGAAAACAGTAGTTTTTTCCACCCATATCATGCAGGAAGTGCAGGCTCTTTGCAACCGGGTGGTAATTATTAACCGTGGAAAAATTGTGGCCGACAGCCCTGTGGAGTTACTGCAGGACCGCTCCGGAAAAGGAAGGATGATTATTGTGGAATTTGAAAATCCGGTAGACAGTCTGCTCCTGCAGCAAATAGAAGGAGTAAGAGAGGTGGAACAACCCGCTCCGGCACGCTATGTACTCTATACCAACGAAGATAAAAAACTTCGCTCCCGCATTTTCAGAGTGGCTGCCGATAATGACCTTCCCCTTATCGGACTCCGCCAGGAAGAAACCTCCCTGGAGAGCATATTCCAGGAGCTGACCGGCAATACTTCTGTTTCTAATAAAATGAATCAGTCTGAATGAAAGAAATCTTTTTTAAAGAAGTAAATGGCTTCCTTAATTCACTCATTGCATATATTGTGCTGAGTGTTTTTCTGGTGGGGACAGGACTGCTGGTATGGGTGTTTCCTGAAAGCAGTGTGCTTAATTACGGGTATGCCGATCTGGAAACGCTTTTTTCCTTTAGTCCTTATGTATTACTGTTCCTGATACCTGCCATAACCATGCGTACCTTTGCGGAGGAGAAAAAAGGAGGTACACTGGAGCTGCTGTTTACAAGACCGTTAACTGACTGGCAGATAATACTGGGGAAATATTTCAGCAGCTTATTCCTGCTCCTGCTGGCGCTGCTGCCGACGCTGTTATATTATTACAGTATTTATAAATTAGGAAATCCGGAAGGAAATATTGATACAGCAGGGGTTGCCGGCTCTTATACAGGGCTGTTTTTATTAGGAGCCGTATTTGCGGCAATTGGTATTTTTGCGTCCTCCATTACGGAGAATCAGATAGTGGCCTTCCTGGTTGCCCTGTTCCTTTGCTTCCTATTGTACACGGGCTTTTCCTCCCTTGCGGCAATTAATATATGGGGAACATGGTCCTACGTAATTCAGCAGTTAGGCATCCTGCATCATTATAATGCCCTTAGCAGGGGATTGATTGATTCCCGGAATCTGGTTTATTTCCTGAGCATGATCATCATGATGCTTTCTTTTACTAAACTGGTTTTGAGTAGCAGAAAATGGTAAGACCCCAAAAAGAACAATACAGCGGCACCCAAAAGAAGATAGAGAACCTGCTTCAGCTGGGTATTATTATAGTATCACTCCTGATTATTAATTTGCTTGCACAGGATTACTTTTTCCGGCTTGACCTTACCGGAGATAAGCGGTATACCATTACAGAAGCTACAGGTAATATGCTGCAAAACCTGGACGATGTGGTTTATGTGGATGTATACCTGGAAGGGGATGTGCCTGCAGGCTTTAAACGCCTGCAACGGTCTATAAGGGAAACACTGGAGGAATTCAGGTCATACGCAGGGGCAAATGTGCAGTATACTTTTATCGACCCGGCTACTGCAACTTCTCCTGCAGCACAAAATGAGTTTTACAGGAGCCTGACAGAAAAAGGAATTCAGCCAACTAATATTTATGATACAGATGGTAGTAACAGAACCCAGAAGCTGGTTTTTCCGGGGGCGGTAGTTTCCTATGGGGGGCGCGAAAAAGGGGTGATGTTGCTGCGGGGAAATCAGGCAGCTTCCACTGAGGAAAAGCTGAACCAGTCAGTAGAGGGGGTGGAGTATCAGCTGGCCAGTGCCATACAGGAGCTCACGCAGGAGCGCAGGTACAGAGTAGGCTGGCTAAGCGGCCATGGTGAACTGGATTCCATAAGAGTCCGCAGTATCCGGGAGGCTATAGAAGAGGAATATACGCTTGAAGAGGTTCATTTGCCAACTGCCCGGAATCTGCAGCTTTTCGATGCGCTTATTATGGCTAAGCCTCAGCGTGCTTTTAGTGAAACAGATAAATTTAAACTTGACCAGTACCTGTTGCAGGGAGGTCGTGGCCTATTCTTTGTGGATATGGTGCAGGTAAATATGGATAGTGCCGGAGGAGACGGAACTCTTGGTGTTCCTTATGACCTGAACCTGGACGATCTCTTTTTTCGCTATGGAATCCGTATTAACAGGAATCTGGTGCAGGATCTCAGCTCCGGCTTTTATCCTGTAGTGGTTGGGAATATGGGCGACCAGCCTCAGGTAAGAATGCTGCCCTGGCCATTTTTTCCGGTACTGAATAATTACGGCCCAAGTCCCATTGTTCGCAATCTGGATGCTGTTTACAGCAAATTTACAAGCTCTATTGATACAGTTAAGGCAGAAGGGGTAAGCAAAACCCCGCTGGTTCTTACTTCGCGCTATACCCGCTCATTTGAGGCACCGGTGAGGGTAAGCATTAACGATTTACGGAGGGAGATCAATCCTGCACAATATAACCAGGGGGTGGTACCGGTGGCATATCTGCTTGAGGGTTCATTCAGTTCCTTATACCGGAACCGCTTAGCGCCGGAAGGTGTTTCGCCGGAGGGAATGCTGGAAAGAGGCGAGTCAAAGATGATTGTTGTATCGGATGGCGACCTCCTTGCCAATGAAATAAACTACCGGACAGGGGAGCCTTATCCGCTTGGGTTTGCACCTTTTACAGAGCAGGCTTTTGCCAACCAGGAATTTGTGCTCAATGCCCTTGCTTATCTGGTTAATGAAAACGGGCTGATTCTGGCAAGAAATAAGGAGGTAAGGATCAGGCCGCTGGACCCGATAAAGCTGAAAGAGGAAAAGCTATTCTGGCAGGTATTAAATATGGCAGTACCGGTTTTGCTGGTAATTATAATGGGGATTCTGGTGTCTTTCTGGCGCAGGCGCAGGTATACAAAGTTTTGATTATAGAATTAAGAATTAAGAATTAAGAATTAAGAATTGCTTCTTGTTAAAGGTATGTTAAACCTGCAGTTTTTTACTCAAGACTCAATACTCACGACTCAATACTAAAAATATGACCAGGAAGAACTGGGGCTTACTTATAATTTTGCTTATCCTTACCGGGGTGTTAGGTATGCTGGCAGGCAGGAAGGGGCCGGCTGGCAGCATGGAGGTGGATGAGGATATTTTTGCTATGGAAGATACCGCTGCTGTTCAGCGCATTGAGCTGTTGCAACAGCAGGGAGGAGAAACCCGTGTGCTGGAGCGGCAGGGCGGAGGTTGGGTTTTGAATAACACCTATAAGGCAGATGACCAGATTATGAGGCTGTTGCTGAGTGTGTTGCATAATGTTGAGGTGAGGAGGCCGGTTGGCCGGACTCAGCAGGAGGAGGTAAGCAGGCTGCTTCAGCAGGAGGGTACGCAGGTTCGTGTTTATGGTGCCGGAGGTTTGCAGAAAGATTTTTACGCCGGAGGAAGAGAACAGGGGCAGCTATCGTACTTTATGCAGGATGGGCAGGCTTATGTGGTTGAGCTGCCGGGCTATGCCAGTTATGTAAGCGGGATATTCAGCCTTAGCACAAATAACCTTCGCGACCGGACAGTTTTCCGTACTAATTTCATGACCTTTAAGCAGCTGAGTGTCAGGTATCCGGATGAACGTGAAGATGTGGTAATCAGGTTTGATGGTAATAACCTGGAGGTGGAAGGAGTTGCTCAGCCCGACAGTGCACAGCTGCTGGGCTTTTTAGGTCTCTTCGAAAACCTGCAGGCTACAGGTTATGTAAATGCGCAGGAGTTTCCCGACCTGGATAGCCTGCTGCAGCAGGAGCCCGTTGCCGGGATAAGGGTAGCAAATCTTAGTGAGCCTGAAGGAAAGGTATTGCAGCTCTTTTCGGCCACCCCCGATAAGCGCTACCGTTTAGGCTGGCTGCCTGCTGAGCAGCAGGCCCTTCTGCTGGATGAGCGGCTAGCAAGGTTGTTACTGGTGGAAAAGGAACAATTGATGAAAAAAGAAGAAGAGTAAATTCCGGTTCTGCTGTTAATTATCCTTGGTATTTTTTAAGTGATTCCCTATTTTCAGGCTGTTACAGGAATGTCTCCGCTTAAAATGATTTTTTGTTTCAATGAGTTGAATAATGAGCATCAGCCTTTTTTAAAGATGTTTTTTATAAAAGTTCCTTCCGGACTTAATTTTTAAGGAACAGATGTAAGGAATTTTCGCTCAATTTATATATTTATTTTTAACTTTACGGACTATAGCTGGCCCTGTCTACCGGCAGGTGTATCAGTTTGATTACTAAAAACTCAATCAAAGTACGATATATGAAATTCATCGTTTCTTCATCATCTTTATTAAAACAGCTTTCAGGCATAAACGGGGTAATAACCACCAATCCGGTAGTGCCAATTCTGGAAAATTTTCTTTTTGAGATCGACAATGGAGTGCTTACCATCACTGCATCTGATCTTCAGACAAGTATGATTACGGAGGTGGAAGTCGAGGCTAAGGAAAGTGGCAATATTGCAGTGCCTGCCCGGATCCTGATGGATACCCTCAAAAACCTTCCGGAGCAGCCGGTAACCTTTACAATCGATGAAGAGACCTATAGTATTGAGATCAGCTCCGACAATGGCCGGTATAAACTTGCAGGTGAAAATGCAACAGATTTCCCGAAAGTACCGGAGGTAACCGATCCGTATACGGTGGACCTTTCTTCTGATATTCTTACAGGAGCAATCAACAACACCATTTTTGCAGTAAGCAACGACGAGCTCCGCCCGGCCATGACGGGTGTTTATATTCGCCTGAACGAAACTAATGCAACATTTGTAGCAACCGACGGGCACCGCCTGATCCGTTACCGCAGAATTGATGTGGCTGCTGACCTGGATAATTCCCTTATTATCCCCCGCAAGGCCCTTAACCTGCTTAAGTCTACTTTGCCATCTGATAATACCAATGTAACACTGGAGTTTAATGCCAGCAATGCTTATTTCAAATTCGGCAATGTGCAAATGATCTGCCGCCTTATTGATGAGCGCTTCCCTGATTACGAAAACGTAATTCCTGCAGATAATAATAACCAGATGGTAATTAACCGCATGCAGTTCCTGAGCTCCATGAAGCGTATTGCCATTTATGCAAATAAAACCACCCACCAGGTCCGCCTTAAAATTACAGGCAGCGAGCTGCAGATATCGGCCGAAGACCTTGATTTTTCTAACGAGGCCTCTGAGCGCCTGAGCTGCGACCACGATGGAGAAGATATCGAAATAGGGTTCAATGCAAAGTTCCTTATTGAAATGCTCAATAATATCGATAGCACAGATATCCAGATAAACCTGTCCCAGCCTAACCGCGCCGGTTTAATTATACCACGCGATAAAGATGAAAATGAAGATATACTGATGCTGGTAATGCCGGTAATGCTTAATAACTACGTATAGGAATTTTATAACCATAAAGTTTAATAAGAGCCATTTCCTGCAGAAGGAAGTGGCTCTTTTTTTTATGGATATAAATCAAATTGCAGGTGCAGCACTGTACCAGAACATCCATCCTAAAAGGAGTAATATAAGGAATATTACAATCAGCCAGGCACGGGTGCTGCCAGGTTTGGGAGGCTTCATCATAATTTACTTGTTTTTGTTTCTATTTGATTACCTGTAAAAAACAAAATGGTTTAACAGTCAGCCCCGGAATCCTTTTTCCTGTACCTGTACCTTTTTTATTCTTTTTCTCCTTCCGTATTGCAGGAGATGGCGTTTTGATGCAGATAATATAATTTTTTGCTCTGAAATAAACATTTTACACTAACAATCTTATAAGTAAACGGTTAGTATAATGTACCTTTTTTTATTTTTTGAACGATAGTGACGAGCGATATGAGATTTTTTATTCTGTTTTTTGCCCTTCTTTTTCCCCTGATTTCGTCCGGGCAATTATCCGAAGTTGAAGTTAAATCAGGCGAAAAGGTTAAAAATTCCTCCAGGAAGTCTTTTCCGGAGGTTTTTGGATATGATGGTTCCGGAGGCATGTATGCCATGCAAACCAGATTTAAAAGGTCTTACGGTATTTTTACCAGACAGAAACCTTTTGTGTATACCCTGCAGCATTACAATTCCCGGCTTAACCTGACCACCAAAAGAAAGCTTAATCTGCAACACGATGGAAACCGGCTGAATTACCAGTTTATGGTACAGCTTAATGATAAGCTGTATGCATTCTCTTCTTATTACAATAATAATAAAGATAAGGAGTGCCTGCTGGCGCAGGAAATTGACCCGGAAAGCCTTATTTCAGGGGAGGCAGTAACAGTTGCCGAAGTGGACAATGTAAATAAAGAAGGTTTTTTCAGTTATGAGCTATCTGAAGACAGGAGTCTTTTATTGGTGGCTTACACCAGCCTGGAAAGGAATGGAACTGAAAGAAGTGTGGATTTAACCGTGCTTGATGAGGAACTTAACACCCTTTGGAATAAACGTAATTGCCTGCAAAAAAGCGGCAGGTCTTTTATTGTGGAACAATACAGATTAGATAATGAAGGAAATGTGTTCCTGCTCAGTACTTTTTTCCCGGATAGCAGAGTGCAGAAAAGGTCCGGGGACCCTACCTACCAGTATGTGCTTACGGCCCTCAGAAAGCAGGGACAGGAATATATGGAGTATGGCATAGACCTTAAAAATAAATTCATTACCGATTTGCAGTTAAAGCTTAAGGGCGGGATTGCCTATGGTGGAGGCTTTTATGCAGAAGAAGGTAGTTTTAATGTAAAAGGAAGTTATTTTTTTACTATCGATACCCGCACAGACGAAGTAATAAGCAGGAGTGTTAAAGAATTTGATCCTGCTTTTTTGGAGGAGCAGTGTTACATGGAAGGAAAGGATAACCGGCAGGAGGATTCACAGCTAAGGCGGTACGGTTTTACTTTAAATGATATTTTGCTGAGGGATGATGGGAGTGCCTTTCTGACCGGAGAACAATATTATGTAAGTTCGGGTAGCTCTTTCAGTAAAAAGACCAAAAGAGTAAAAAGCAGCTTTTACTATGACTTTCAGGATATTATTATTGTTAATGTAAGTCCTGATGGTGAAATTATCCGGAACGAAAAAGTGGAAAAACACCAGCATACTTCAGATGATGCCGGCATTTATTCTTCTTACATTCCTGTATTGAGTGGGGAGAGTTTGTACTTTCTCTTTAATACACATCCGGTGAGGGGCCCGCTGGCTATGGGGAAGGCAAGGCTTTCAGAAATGAATATTATCAGGTTGAGCGCCAACGGAGAAACTGAGCTATTGAGGGTTCCGCAGCTCAGGCAGGATATGATCTTTATTCCTGCAACAGCTGTGCAGCCTGAGAAAGGAAAAATTGTAGTGCTGGCCGAAGGAAAAAGGAAGAATTGTTTTCTGAGGGTTTCTCTCAGCAGAATGGAAGTTTTGAGCAGAAGGTAAGGTTGATTGATATTTCTGTTTTTCGCCTTTTTTGGGGTTTAAACCTGCATTTAGGTTAGTTAAATTCTGTTTGTGTGGAGGCTTCATGTGTTAAATCATGAAAAAGTTAAACAAAAATATAATTGAGCCGTTCAATTAATGAACCAAAACTTTTTTAACTATGCTTAGATGGGTATTAATATTTTTAGTGCTTGCTTTAGTAGCAGCAATTTTTGGATTTGGTGGAATAGCATCTGCTTTTGCAGGTATTGCAGAAATACTGTTCTACATATTTCTTGTAATACTGGTAATTGCATTGATTGCAGGCTTCTCCAGAGGATGGTGACGCTCAGATAACTGAGATATTTCACTGATAAAAATAAGTATTTGTAAAATTTTTAATTTTAAAGTTTCTGCTTTTCTAAAGCGGAAAACCAAAAGAGGCTGCTTCCGGATAGGTTCCGGGGCAGCTTCTTTTTTTTATTTTTCCGGTGTGGTACAATAATTGTTTTGTCTGTGGTATTGAACTTTTTCTGTAAAGATGATTAGCAGGCAGTATCCACCGTGGATTCCGCTGCAGCAGGAATTTTAACATTTTTATTTATTTAAACCCTACAGCTATGAAACATTATTTCACAACTCCTGTTTTTATAATTTTATTAGCCTTTGCCTGGGCTTGCGAAGGCCCGGCAGGTCCTCCCGGTCCTGAAGGCCCGCCTGGCTATGACGGAAGACCCGGGGCACGGGGACCTGCAGGCCCACAAGGCCCCGCAGGACCTCAGGGGCCACAGGGCCCTCCCGGAACAGGGGAGGTTACTGATGTGGAGGCAGTGGTTATTGAATATGAAAATGTAGATTTTGTTTATCCTGATTACAGCGTTCTGCTAAGCTTTCAGAATTATCAGCCATTAAAATCAGATGCAATACTTGTGTATGCCTTATGGGAAACTATTGAAATGGATAATGGCGAATTTAAGGATATCTGGAGACTCCTGCCTCAGACAACCTTTACCCAAAACGGCATACTTATCTACAACTATGACCATAGCTATGAAGATGTGGAACTTAAACTGGAAGCCAATTTTAATTTAGGTACTGCAAACCTGGGCCCTGCGGAGCTGGATGACTGGGTTATCAGGCTGGTGTTTGTGCCGGGGCAGTACCTGGAGAACGGGCGGACTGCGGCCGGAGTGGACTTTAGTGACTATGAGGCTGTAAAAGAACATTTCAATTTACCGGAAAGCAAGGTGAATGCACCTGTGCTGAAGCGCCCCCTTATTCAGTAAAAATATTACTGCTCATTACTGCTTTTAATCTTCCCGTGAGAACTGCCTGATTAGCATGCACTTCTCACGGGATTTTTCTGATTTTTTCTTACCAAACCTACATTAAACTTTATAGGAAATATTGTGTGGAAAGAAATAAAATGCACCTATGCTGGTGGTTAAATGGCTGAATTTAGTTTTAACCCTTTCATTTTACTGTATATATTACCTGCTTACTTTGGCTGAATCAAATATTTGTATTTTTATAGTTGAATATTTCTGATTTCAAAAGATTCTCTGAATATAGATTTTACCCGATATGAGCACCTCCACAAACACCGCTACCCGTTTTAAAATGGTTGAATATTCCGATGCCTCGCCGGAGGTAAAATCCATTTATGATGAAACAATGGCCGATCTGGGGGTTCCTTTTGTTTTAAACTGGTTTAAGTGCCAGGGAAGTAACCCGGTGTTGCTGAGAGGGAACTGGGCAAAGCTTAAAACAACGATGCTCTTAGGAAATGTGCCTTTTGTGCTTAAGCAGTTAATAATTTACAATATATCCAAAGCCAAAGGCTGCATGTATTGTGCTCAGGCGCATGGTGCCATTGCCGACAGTTTGAGCAAAACTTTAACAGGCGATGATAATGTAAGGCTAACCCAAAACATGGATAGTAACTTTATTCCTTCTTCTTATAAAACTGCAATCTCTGTGGTTACCAGGGCAGCCCTGAATCCTAAGGAAGTGGCAGATGAGGATTTTGAAAGCCTGAGGGAGGATGGTTACTCAGACAGTGAAATAATTGAGTTAATGGCACTGGCCGATCTTACCAACATGGTAAACACAATTGCAGATATTTCGGGCATAAGGATTGATAATGAGTTAATGGAAACCAGGTAGGGAGGAGGGCTTTTCCTCTTTTATTTACAGGGAAAAATGGATTCAAAAAATCTGCTTCAGCAATCACTCCGTATCCGGTATGAGGCTTTCAGTAATTTCGCGTCTGCAGTAAGTAAAGCTACCACTATGGCAGAGGTTGCTGAAGCCATTGCTATTCATGCCAAATACATTCTGGATGTTTACAGCATCCGCTTTTACTATGCATTTTCCGGATTTTATTTCTGCAGCGAGATTGTAAGAGGAAGGGTATCTATCCGGGAAATGGAAGGCCGGACGGAGCATTTTGCCTTTGAGGAGGATCTGCTGGGAAAGGGAATTCCAATTTATTATCCTGATCGTAATTTTCAGGACAATGATCTCCTGAAGAATGGCTTTTTTGACCGTCCTGCTGTTAATTCCTTATATGCGCTTCCGTTAAAAATATCAGGAGAGCAGGAGGTGGTAATTATGGCAGCCTCTAAAGAAGCACATGCTTATGGTGAACCCGACTTCAGGTTTGTTAAGCTCCTTGCTGAGCTGGCTTCTAATAAGCTTGGGCAACTCCTGTTGGTCAGGCGGGTTGAAAACAAAAACAAAGAGCTTGAAGATGTGAACGAGGAGCTCTCCTGCCTTAACGAAGATATTAAGAACCTTAATCTTCATTTAGAGGATGAGGTGCAAAAAAGGACAATTCAACTTACAGAGGCTAACCAGGAGCTGAATACAATTTTCTATCGCACCTCTCATGATTTCAGGGGCCCTTTAACTTCTGTTCTTGGTCTTACTAATCTTGCCCGGCATATTACAGATGATCCTGCTGTTTTACAGCTTTTCTCTCATTGCGAGGCAACAGTAAGCAAAATGGATAAGATGCTCCAGAAGCTGAAAATGCTGAGCTATGATGATTCCTGTAAAGAGGATGAGCTATGCCACACATTCAGTTCTTCCCGGCTGGTAGAGAGACTCCTTCAAAAACTAAGTGCTTCAATTGAAAAGAAAGCCTTAAATATTTCGCTGGAGGTGGAGCCTGATATTATTTTTGTTGCTGATGAAAGCCTGTACCTGGCCATACTGGAAAACCTTTTAGAGAATGCGGTTATTTTTAGCAGGTCAGGATCCGGAATTCATATAAAATGCAGGGAGCAGGAAAATCAGGTTCTGTTTGAAATTACGGATGTGGGAGAAGGAATTCCGGAAGAGTACATGGAAAATATCTTCCAGATGTATTTTAAAGCAAGTGAATCCTCCGAAGGGAACGGATTAGGATTGTATGTGGTAAAGCGCCTGACAGATAAGCTGAAGGGTGAAATTAAAATTACCAGTGAAGCCGGAAAAGGAACAAGAGCAAAAGTTTTGCTCCCTCACGGAGCAGCATAACCCCTCAGTGCATTAATTTTTCTTTTTGAATGCTATAAATGGCAGTTAATCCTTAATTTTATGCCTTAAGTGGTTTCCGGTTTATAGTAAAGAAGAAAATAAAAGCACCTGCTGCAAATAGTGCAACATCTTTCCAGTCGGAGGTAAACTCATCTGAGAGAAGCGGAAACAGCCATTCCGAAATAAAGGAAATGAAAAGTGTAGCCATTATTGTTTCCAGCGGACTTAGCCGGTAGTTTCTTCCTTTCCTGAAAAGAAACTGCTTTTCCAGGAGCAGGAAGCTCAAAATAATGGGCATAGCCAGTAAGTTGTCGAGGTATGGGTCAATAAGGGGCAGTGTGATACCCATTGCCTTTTGCAAAACCTGGTGTAGCACAAAAAGGATGCAGCAAATAATAAATACCGGAGATTTAAATATAGCCATAGCAGAAAGTTTAAAATGCTGCCAGAAAAGCAACGGTTAATATAAGAGCGAGTACTGGCGAAAGGGCAATTAAAATCAATACCACAAATCCTTTGTAAATAGCCTTAAGCACCTTTTTGGTGGTGCTGTCCTGCGGGTCTGGTTTTAGCCAGTTCCTGAAGGCCCTTACCTGTTTTGCTGTATACTTTTGTAGTTCTTTTGCGAAAGTTGGCTCCATGCATTTTATTTTACTTCCTGATCAATTATTTAAAAAGACCTGCAGGCCTGTAATTGTTATAAAGTAATCCTGCCGGGTGGCTTATTTGAATTTCCTTAACGCCCACTGTTTGGTTCTTGTCAGAAAATTTTCATCGTCCCCGTCTTCCTTATCCGATGATTCTTCCTGCCCGAATAAATAACCGTAGGGCTGTAAAACAGGGATATGATTAAATACAATTTTTAATATGCCCAGGGCAGGAATAGCAATAAGCATTCCTGTAATGCCCCATATTGCGCCTCCCATTACTACCACAATAATGGTAAAGACAGGATTCAGGTTTACTTTATCGCCTACTATATAAGGTTCCAGTATATAGCTTTCAATGAACTGGGCAATAGCAAAGGTAATGGTAACTCCTGCAGCTCCGGCAATACCGCTGCCGGAAATAAAGGCCATGGTTATGGCCAGAAAAAAGCCGACAATGTTGCCGATATATGGAATTAAAGAGAGCAGGGCAGCTAAAACAGATATAAGGATAGCATGCTGTACCCCTGAAACAGATAAACCTATGGCATATATAACAGCCAGAAACAAGATGAGCAGCAGGCGGCCAAAAAGATAATTCTGTGCAATATCAGCTGAATCTGAGATGACCTTTTCTGCCTCCTCACGGTTGTTGTCAGGTACCAGTTTTAAAATAAACATCCTGAATTTATGCCTGTAAAGGAGGAAAAAGAAAATATATACAAAAATCAGGAGGAAGGTGCCCATGAAATTTATCAGCTGACTCATAAAACTTCCTGCAGAAGATAACAGCCCGCTGCCTGAATCTGAAGAGGAGGATCCTGATTCGCCTGCAGTACCGGAGGAGCTGTGTTTCTCTCCCGAATCTCCATCCTGCTGCTGCTGTTTTCCGCTCTGCGGGTTACCGGCCCGGGTGGAATCCTGCTGCTGTTGTGGATTGCTTTGCCGGTTTTGCTCCTGTGTTCCTGTGGCGTTGCCGGGAATACGCTGTGAAATTTTTTGATTTTGTTCACGGACTGAAATCCCTGTTTTATCAGCAATAAAATCCTGTACCTGTGCAATTTTTGGTTCTATTCTTTCTTTTATCCTAGGCCAGTCGCTTACAATGCTTTTTACCTGCAGGCCTGTAACACCAGCAAGTACAACAAAAAAGATGATAATGAGGATGTCGGATAAAAATGAAGCCCATCCACGCTGCAAGCCCTTTTTCTCCATCCACTTAGAAACAGGAAGCACCACCATAGCAAGTAAGGCAGCTACAGAAAGAGGCGCTAAAAATGATTTGGCCTCTATTAAACCCCGGGTTAAAAAATATAGGCTGACAATTACTAAAGTAAAGTATATAAGGATTGTTTTTCCTCTGTTTTTCATAAACTTCCAGATCAAAAAATAAAGGTTAATATAAAATAAAGGTGCTTTGGGTATAACCTTGTACCGGAAGAAAAGTTGGTGTCCATATTTCTGAAGCTTATTCATGTGGAAGCAGACCATAAAACTTAACATGAAGATATGGCAGCCCTGTGAGTCGAAAAATCGTTACTCAGGGGTGTTTTGGATTATATAAAGGCGCTATGGTGTAACCTTTTATTTATCAATCAGTTAAATATGTAGTGTGAACAAGAATTTTTTGAACTAAAAAAGAATAAATGCTATGAAAAAGACATTTTTAAAACCACTGGCAATGGCTGCACTCGCTTTTACAGTTAGTTGTGCCGGTTCCAGTGAAAGCAATAACAATACCACTGCTACTGACCAGATGGGAGGTACTGAAATGGGAACTAATACTAATACAACAACTGACCCAATGGGAGGTACCGGTATGAGTACTGGTGATGCAGGTCAGATGTCAACTGAACAGGTATCAAATACCGATGTGGATTATGGAAATATTTTAAACAGTGTGGATAATACAGAGGACTATGATGTTCTTGCTTTAGCGAGAATGGACGAAAATTTTTCCACCTTTGTGGATCTGCTGGAACGTTCAGGACTGAACGTATCTTTGCAGGCTACTGATCAGGATGTAACTTTGTTTATTCCTACAAATGAGGCTTTTCAGAACTTGTCAGAGGAACGACTTCAATATTTAACTGATCCGCAGAACAGAGCAGAACTTGTAAGCGTAATCCAGGCCCACATTATTCCAACGGAAATTTCAACTATCCGGTTTAGCGATAACCAACGCATTGAAACAGCCGACGGAAAATCTGTTCCGGTATCGACCGGAGCTGCCGGTACAAATGTAACCATAGGCGGAGCTAATATTGTGAAGGGCGATATAGATGCTTCTAACGGAACGGTCCATGTAGTGGATGCAGTTATTCAAGCGGTGGAAGATCCGGTAGGTCCCGGAGCAGGTTATTAAGAAAAGAATACATTTCAGATCAACTGACAAAGCTGCAGGCCAAAGGTCTGCAGCTTTTTTTATTGGAAAAATGCTCAGATTCAGTTATCAGTGGCTCCGCCCATTTCCTGCTTCAGGTAAAGCTCAAAGGTGGTTCCTGTGTGCAGGGAGCTGTTAACCTCCACCTTTCCGCCATGTCGCTGAAGCATATTATTTATAATATGAAGGCCAATTCCTTTACCGGATGCTTGTTGGGTAAATCTTACAAAAGGCTTAAAAAGGTTTTTTCCATGTTTTTTCAGGTCAATGCCAATGCCATTATCCCGGAACCGGAGAATAATAAAATCATCCTCTTTTCTGCAGCTTACAGTAATTTCCAAAGGCTCACCTTCTCTCCGGTATTTAATGGAATTACTGATCAGGTTGCGGAAGATACTTTCCATAAAGGGCTTAATAAAGCGGAGAGGAGGGCAATGCTCCAGTTCGCAGTTAATAGTATGCTCAATTTCATGGAGTTCTCCTGCATACTCTTTTGATACCTCCTCAAAAATTTCCTGTAAGAAAAGTAACTCGGTGTTGGTTTCACTGTTACTTTGGATTTCTATCAGCTTAATCATTCCCTTCAGGGTATTATCCAGCCGTTCTACGGAGGTTTTAAGTTTTTCGGCTACAACAACATTCCGGGCATCTTCGCCATTAAGGTTTAACAGCGACAAAAGCCCGATTATGTTGGCCACAGGTGAGCGGAGGTCGTGGGCAACAGTATGTACAAAATTGTCGAGGTACTTATTAATTTCGTCCAGCTGAATATTTTGCTTTTGAAGCAGGCTGCTTTGCATTTTCTGGTCATGGATATCGGTGGCAGTTCCCACCCAGAGAAAGACTTCACCGCTTTCATTCCTTACTGGGAGAGCACGCACCAGCTGCCAGCGATACATTCCGTCTGATCCTCTTCTGAACCTGCTTTCCATTTCAAATGGCTGTTCTGTCTGTCTGGCATCACTAACCATTGTTATTGAATATGGCAGGTCATCGGGATGAATCGCCTCTTTCCACCCTAAGCCAAGGCTTTGTTGCTTCGTCAGTCCTGTATAATTATACCATTGCTGGTTGAAAAAGGTAACAGATCCGTCCTGTTTATGGGTCCAGGTCATTTGGGGAATCGTTTCAAGCAGCATTTTGAAACGTTCTGCATTTTCCTGTGCCTCCTGGCGGGCCACATATAATTCAGTTACATCTGTTACAACCCCTGCCATATTTACGGCTTCGTTATTCCGGTAAAAAACCTGGCCCTGTACAGCAATCCATCTTAATTCATTTTGCGCGTTAATAATACGTGCTTCAAAGGACAGATGACCTGTGGACATGGCTTCCTTAAACTTATTCGCCACCATTTCACGGTCGGCGGGTAAAATATGGCTGTGGAACTCTTTGAAACCCCATTTTGGTAAAAGGGAAGAGTAGCCAAATATCTGATCATGTTGCAGGCTTCTGGAGGAGATGTCGTTTTCCAGATTGAGGTGCCATGTGCCCATGCTGCCTGCATCCAGGGCAATCTGGAGGTTTTTTTCACTTTCTTCCACACGTTTCCTGGCCTGAACCTGTTCACTTACGTCTATAGCAACGGCCATAATGATATCTATACTGCCCTCTGCATCCGGAACAGGCTGGTAAACAAAGTTCAGGTAAAGCAATTCCATTTTTCCTCCTCTGTTGAGGTTAACGGGAACTTCCTTTCCCACAAAAGGGTCTCCTGTTGCCCGTACTTTATCCAGTATGGCCTTAAACCCCTGTTCTTCGGCTTCAGGAATGGCCTTAAAAACGGGTTTATTCAATAAATCCTCTGCTTTTCTTCCCCAAATTTCACAAATAGGGGCATTAGCCATTTCCAGAATATACTCCGGACCTGAAACAATACCAATGGCTACCGGTGCCCCGGTAAAAACAGATTGTAAACGATTTCTCTCCCAGCGGGCCTGCTCATACAACAGCGCATTATCAAGTACAAGACTGGTCCGGCGGGCAACTTCTTCAGCCAGCTTAAGATCTTTTTTAGAATATGTTCTGCCCGATTCTCCAACCATGAAGGTAAGAGTACCCAGTGTTTTACCTCTTGCTATAAGGGGAATAGCAATAAGTGAGTTAGGATTTATCTCTTTCATTATCCGCTTGTGGTCCCCGTTTTGAGCGGATTTATGAATTATCTCATCGGTTATTTTAGGAATTAAAATGCTTCGGCTTTTATATTGGGCCCTTGCCTGAGGATAATTCAGGGCATCGGCAACAGCTGTAAATTTTTTGGTTTCTTCGGCTAATTTAACTTTGGCAGGGTCTGCATGAATTACTTCTATTCTTTTGCTGCTGCCATCCTTTTGCAGCTGATCTACATAAACCCAATCGGCTATTGCAGGTACGCACAGGTTAATTACCTGCTTAAGAATTAAATTGTAGTCCAGGGAAAGGGTTAAAGCCTGATCTATTTTTTTCAGGAACTCCTGAGTGTCCGGATTTTTAGCCGGGTCATGGAGCGTCTGGATTACTTTGATATAGCCTTTTACATAGTTTTGTTCATCCTCAATCGGGAACAGGAAACATTTTACATAAAAGTTACTGCCGTCTTTTCCTGAAAAGAGGAGAGTGCTTTCCCCTTCGCCCTGAGCAATTACTTTTTCAAATTCTTTTTCCGGTGTATCAGATTCTTTTTCGCTCCTGGAGTAGAGAAAGCTTACATGGCGGCCCGTAGCTTCTTCGCCGGTATATTTGAAGATTTTTGAAGCTCCTGTGTTCCAGTTGCTGATTATCCCTTTTTCATTTGTAACTATTAAGGCATAATTTTCCTGTTTTTCAAAAAGCTTTATAAACAATTCACCGCCAATCCGAAGAATTCCGGGAATGCCCGGGAAACCGGATGGGTCAGGGCTGGAAGCTTTTTTACTCATATTAACTTTAGAAATTGTGCGGGAAAAAAACAGAAATGAGGCTGTATTGAATTTTATTCAGAATAGTAAATGTACTAAAAACTCCGGTCATTCTGCTCTTTATTCACAAATGTCTTTTTAAATGGTTTATAAATCAATTGATTAAGAAATGTACACAGGCTTACTTCCGAGAAAAGCCTTTTAGCATAACAAAAATTTATCCTTCGGGTTTGAGGTTTTTATCTGTCCGGAGAGATTTCTGTACATCAGAAATTGAACCCTTATTTTTTTATAAAAAGTCAGATTTCTAATCCTTTGATATTTTCAAACTTCTGTTACTGGTGTAAAGGCCTGATAATTTGGCATAAAACCGACGATTACAGGTTTTTAATTACATAAGTGCGGATCGTTTTATGCTCTTCCATATATTTAATGTTGGATAATAACATTAAATCCTTTCCATGAAAAAAATATTCCTTCTGCTTTTGATGGCAGTTTGCAGCCATTTTCTCATTGCCCAGCCACGCCCGAAAGAGGTGGATATTACCTGGGGTGAAAAATACAGAGCCTCAAAAAAAACAACCTTGAGTGATGTGGTGGGCTATGACGGAACAGGAATCTATGCTATAAAGCATATTTCGAAAGGATTTTATGGGTTAAATTCTTATCTGGCGCTGGAACATTACGATAATGATATGAACCAGACAAGGTCTGTGGAAATTGAGCTGAAGCATAACCGGGATGAGTTATCCTTTGAATTTATGCTGCAGTATAATGGCAGGCTTTATCTCTTTTCCTCTTTTAAAGACCAGAAGGAAAAGCAGAATTTTCTTTATGTACAGCCAATAAACACTCATTCTTTGCAGCAGGAGGGAGCGCCCAGGTTAATTGCTAAAATCAGCTATGAAGGGGAGAAGAAAAAGAACAGCGGAAGCTTTGATTATGCGCTTTCCGCGGACTCCACCAAAATGCTTATTTTTTATAACCTTCCTCATAATAAAAAAGAGAAGGAGCGCTTTGGATTACATGTGTTTGACCAGGGTATGAAGGAGATATGGAACAAGGAAATTACCCTGCCTTATGAAGAGGAATTGTTTGATGTGGAACGATGTAAGATCGATAATGCAGGGAATGTACATTTGCTTGGAATGATTTACAGCGAAAAACGAAAGGTCAGGCGTAAAGGGGAGGTGAATTACAAATACCAGGTGCTGAGTTACCGCGAAAACGGGAACAGCCTGACTGAATATCCTGTGGAAATCCCTGACATGTTCCTTACCGATATGCAAATAGCCATTACACACCACCAGGACATTATTTGTGCCGGATTTTATTCTGAAAAAGGAAAGCACAGTATAAAAGGGAGCTATTTTGTAAAAGTAGACGGGAAGACTAAAGCTATCAAACAGAAAAGCATTAAAGAATTTAGTGCTGATTTTATTACCCAGCATATGTCGGAGCGGAAAGCTGAAAAAACAAAGCGGAAGATAGAAAAAGGGAAGGATGTGGAGATGTATGAGTATGCTTTGGATGAGCTGGTGATCAGGGAAGATGGAGGAGTAATTTTAGTAGGAGAGCAGTATTATGTGAATGTAGTTACCTTTACATCTCCGGGGCCTAACGGAATAATGAACACCCGCACCACTACCTACTACAATTACAATGATATTATTGTGGTAAATATTAATCCGACCGGTGAGATAGAGTGGGCACAAAAGATTCCTAAACTGCAAATGACCAGAGAGGACGGTGGCTTTTTCTCTTCATATTCAATGGCTGTCGTGCACGATAAAATGTTCTTTGTTTTTAATGATAACCCTAAAAACCTGAGCCCGAAGGCGGGTAAGAGCCACAATTTTGTCCCGGGAAGGAAAGAGTCTACGGTGGTGCTTGTTGCCCTTGACAGGGATGGAAACCAAAAGAAATCGCCGCTTTTTATGAGTGGTGATGCGGCTGTGGTTATCCGGCCTAAGGTGTGCGAACAAATTTCCGAAAATGAACTGGTGGTTTTCGGGCAGCGTAAAAAGAACCAGCGCTTTGCAAAAATTCAGTTTAAGGAGTCGCTTATTTACGGTTCGATAAAGTAAATAGAAGGTGATAGCCGGAATGAGGGAAATAGAGCCGGCATTTGCCGGCTCTATTTCCTTAAAATAACCGTGGGATTTTGCAGTAGCCATGCTTTTGAAACCATTCTACTGCATCCTGAATAGCGCTTTCAATCCTTCTTTTTTGTAAGCCCAAAGCTTCATAACTTTTGCTTCCGTCGTAATACAGGTTTTTATTTATAAGAGCTGCATTTTCGCTGGTTAGCTTCAGGGAAAGTCCAAAAGTGTCCGATATCAGGCTTCCTGCCTTACCGGCCAGAAGGCTGACGGGGGCCGGCAGTTCAAAAACGTTTTTGGCTACCCCCGTTTCCTGCCGGATCAGCTTAAAAAAACGACGATAGCTCATATTCTCATTAGCCAGCAGAAATCTTTTTCCACTGGTTTCAGAAGTTATTGCTTTAACAATAGCTTCGGCAACATCTTTAACGTGAATAAAGCTTTTTCCTCCTGCAGGGCAAATGACAGGGTTGTTATTTAAGTAGTGAAGAACAGACTGGCCTGAACTTGGCTTTACATCCCTGGCACCAATCATAAAAGAAGGATTGATAACGGTGGCCGGAATATCCTTCTGCTCCAGGATGAAATCTTCTGCTGCTTTTTTGCTCTTAATATAATCAGTATCAATATCCAGTGCCCGGCCGTTTATAAGAGGAAAGGTGTTAGCTGTACTCACTAATATCAATTTCCGGTGCTTATTAGCCAGTGCTGCAGAAAGAATACTTTGGGTGCCTTTAATATTTACAGCGGCATGTTCCTGCCATGAGGTTTTCCATTGTTTTGTATTGGCCGCGCAATGAACAATAACCTGGCAGTCTTCTGCTGCTTTTTTTATTGAATCCGGATTACTGAGGTCGCCATAATAAATTTCAGGATTTAAGCCCTCCAGGCCGAGCGTATTGCTGGTTTTGCGTATTAAAACCCTGCTTTCCATTCCGTTTTGCCGGAGGAGTTCCACTACATTACTGCCCAGTAAGCCTGTTCCACCTGTTACTAAAATCTTCATATTAATTGTATTCAGGAAGTAAGCCCCAGTTCTTTTTTAAAAATTCTGGTAAAGATGGGCATGGCGAAGCAGGAAGGAATTAATTTCATCAGTCTGCAGGAGAATTTACTCACCACCCCCGGTATAATAACATCTTTACCGGCCAGTGTCTGCAATACTCCTATGGAGGCAACTTCCTCTACACTCAGTTTTATCAATTCTCCCCAAAAGCCATGTTTTTTTAGCCTGTCAAAGCCATCCTGAGTGGTTAACATTGGTCCCGGGTGGAGTACACTCACTTTTATGGAGGTGTCTTTCAGCTCTTCCCTGAGACCAACAGAAAAAGAGTATACAAATGCCTTGGAGGCAGGGTATACTGTTTTGTAAGGCATGGGTTTAAAAGCTGCAATACTTGAAATGTTTAAAATAAAGGATTTTGCACTTTTCTTGAGTTCAGGAACAAAGAGCCTGGTGAGTAGTGCCAGAGCCCTGATATTCAGTAAAATAAGAGTGTTAATAAAATCAGCATCTGTTGTATCAAAAACAGCGCTTCCGCCCAGGCCGGCATTATTGACCAGACCTGCCAGGTTCAGCTTTTTATACGTCACCCAGCGATGGAACTTATAAATGTTATCCAGTTCTGTTAAGTCTGTTTCAAAATGAAAGGCTGTGATTTTATATTGTTCAGTAAGTTCCCTGCAATATCGGGGGAGCTGCTCGTCCGGAAGGGCAACCAGAATAAGGTTAAAGCCCTGCTGTGCAAACTCCTTCGCCATAGCCTTGCCTAAACCAAGGCTTGCCCCGGTAATAATTACATAACCATGTGTATCTTCATTATCCATTTCTGAACCTGTCCTGTTTTTTTAAGTCAAAAAAATTAAAGCCCGTGCCGCAACTGAGGTTATTAGTCTGGTTTTACTGCCTGAGGGTTTTTTATTGGTTCCGTTAAAGAACCTTTGTATATGAACTCTATAAACTTCGTGATGTTTGTGTTTTAAGCGGGTTAAGCCGGATTTTCAGAGCAATTTTCAGTAACGGCAATTGAACATCTTTCACATTTCTTATATTTGGCTGGCGGATATTTATAAATGAACTGCAGTATTCGTTCAGGGTAAAAAGAATTCGGTTTTTGCTCAGTTCAGGATTGATTGTGGTTTTAGTGGCTCCGTAAAACGCAAAAATGCTGACAAACAAAAAAAGAGCTTCCGTCCGGAAAACTCTTTTTTTTGTTTGTCAGCCATCTCTGTTTAAGGATCCTAAAGCAATCACAAAATGGTAAACAATTTTTAGTTGCTTGAAATTCTATGGAATGCGTTTCCTGTTTATTTTATGTTTGCTTACACCTTATTATTGTTTTTGATTTCAAGCTGCTCATTTAACTTCATGTTTTCTTTTTCCAGCTCCATTAGCTTTCTGTTCAGCTCCTCCTGGGTTGCCAGGAGTTCCTCTGTATTCTGACGCAGCTCTTCCTCCTGTGCCCTGATTTCCTCTGCCATCTGTTGAGAGCTCTCCAGCAGACGTTTGGTTACTTCATTTACTTTAACCGAGGATATTGAAGAGGCTATGCTTTCGCCGGTTTTTTGCAGGAATTCAATCTGGAATGCTTCAATAAGGTTGAAGGAGGCAAGCTCAATTACCCCCTGGACCTCGTCATTACTGATTAGCGGAATAATAATTAATGAGGTTGGTGTAGCCTCCCCAAGGCCGGAGGTTATTTTGATGTAGTCCTGAGGAACATCAGTAAGATAAATATATTCTTTCTCCAGCACTGCCTGCCCAACTAAGCCTTCGCCTATTGATATTTGTTGCGTCAGGTGCTTCAGCCGGCCATAAGCATAGCAACTCCTGAGCTCCAGGTAAGCCGGCTGGTTTTCATCCGGCTGCTCCAGTATATAAAGGGCACCCTGATTGGCATTTAAGTACTTTACCAGCTGGCCCGTTGTTTCCCGGCACAAGTCCTGCAGGTTATTATTGTTTTTTCGTAAGATGTCGCCCAACTGTGCCACTCCTTCGTTAAACCACTTGCGGATGCTGTCTTCCGTTGCAGCCTTTTTTAAATCTGTCCGCATCCGGATCAAAGAATTTCCAAGGGTATCATCACTGCTTAAGGCAGTAAAGCCGGCATCAAGATTACCTTTCCCTATTTCACGTGCAAATTCTGTATAGGCACCAATTCCATCGACTAAATTGTTCAATGAATGGGTCATTTCTCCGATTTCATCTTTTGTGCTTACCTCTAAACGATCGATTTGCTTACCCTGAGCAAGTGCCTGTAAGCGCTCTTTTACAAGATAAATAGCCTTAGTCATGGAGTTAGCCATTATTATGGCAGCCACAGAACCTCCACCAATCAGCAGAATGCTCACCAGTACGATTATCCAGACCAATTGACTGATCTGTTCCGTAATTTCCTCCTGCCGGGCCGCTATCATTTTATCAATATTATCTGTATAAACGCCCGAGCCAATTACCCAGCCCAATGGCTCAAAATATTTTACATATGAAAGCTTTGGCTCGTCATGATCACTCCCCGGCTTTGGCCACATATATTCCACAAAGCCGCTTCCTTCCTGCCGGGCCTTTTGTGCCATCAGCTGAAAAAAGTTCTGGCCTGTTCCCTTTACACAATTGTATTTTTCGTTATCCAGTATTTTTCCATCCAGGGACGGATTTGTCGGGTGCATTACCATTTTCGGGTAGGGCAACTGGTTATCCTTTATCCAGAAGTAGCCTTCACTGCCATTATAACGCAGGTTTGAAATATCTTTCAAAAGAGCTCCCACTACGTCTCTTTTAACATCATCCAGGTAAATACCGGTACCCAGCACCCAGCCCCACTCTTCAAACAGCGCTACATAAGAAAGCTTTTTTACGTTGGCCACTAAGCCATCAGGTGTAGGCTTTGGCCATACATAATCCACAAACCCATTTTTATTTTCCAGACAAACTTCTGCCATTGCCTGGAACAGGTTCCGGCTTTTTCCCATTGCACAATTGTATTTCGGGTCGTCCAGAATAGTGCCATCGATTGCAGGCAGAGTAGGGTGCATAATCATGGTGGGATAAGGAAGGCGGGTATCATTTATCCAGATATATCCCGTACCACCATCATAACGCATGGCTTTGATTTCCTGAATAGCCAGCTTTTGGGCCTGCTCAAGGCTTAGCTCACCTGCTTTTACCTGTTTTGCTCTTTGCCGGAGTATGGTTGTGGCAACATCCACTATATTCTGAAGCCTGTGCCCATACATTTTCTCCACAAAGGCTTTATTTTCTATATTATTGTAGCTTGTTTCTATTGACTGATAGGCAAGACCAACAAATCCCTCCAGGGATTCCCTGACCTTTTCACTCTCTTCACGCTGGTAAGCCACAAGGTCAGCAGCTGCTTTTTGCCGGATATTATATATGAAAATGGAGGCAAGGGTAACTACCGATACTATAAGGGTTAAGATGATGAGTAATGAAAATTTTCTTTTAACGCTAAGTTTCATAAAGGTAAATAGCCTGTGAATTAAGTTATCAGTAAATCTATAGGCTATCTTCTTTGCAAACTAATCTCCAGGGGTTTACCCTTAGATGCCAGTGAGTAGGTAACTTGCGATGTTTTGATATATGAAATTTTGTATGCTGTAAAAGCAGGAAAGCTTACATTAAAAAATTAAATGGAAATTTCTTATTATCCGCTGTTAAAGGCATTTCCCTTCCCTGGCTGTATATTTTATGAAAAAACATACATTACTGGCTTTTTATCAAATATCTTTATAAAATTATACAGGTCTGACTTTCAGGAAGTTTTAAGCTTCCTGAAAGTTATCATCCTTATCCTACATATTTCTCCGGTACTGGCCGCCAACATCAAAAAGGGCGTGGGTTATCTGGCCCAGCGAGCAATATTTGCCGGCTTCCATAAGGCAGGCAAACATATTGCCGTTTCTTACAGCAGTCTGTTGAAGCTCCCGCAGCCATTTTTCTGCCTCCTGTTTGTTCCGCTCCTTCAGTCCTTCAACCATCTCTATCTGGTATTCCTTTTCTTCTTTGGTAGCCCTGATCACTTCTGCAGGGATAACAGTAGGCGATCCTTTAGAACTCAGAAAAGTGTTTACACCAATAATAGGATATTCGCCGTTATGCTTCAGGGTTTCATAATGCAGACTCTCTTCCTGTATTTTTCCGCGCTGGTACATGGTTTCCATTGCGCCGAGTACGCCCCCTCTTTCGGTAATGCGGTCAAACTCAGCTAAAACAGCTTCCTCCACTAAATCTGTTAACTCTTCTATTATAAAAGCCCCCTGGAGTGGGTTTTCGTTTTTAGCCAGACCAAGTTCACGGTTAATAATGAGCTGGATGGCCATTGCACGGCGCACACTTTCTTCTGTAGGGGTGGTTATGGCCTCGTCGTAGGCATTGGTGTGAAGGGAATTACAGTTGTCGTAAATAGCATACAGCGCCTGCAGGCTGGTGCGTATATCGTTAAAGTCAATTTCCTGGGCATGGAGGGAGCGGCCGCTGGTCTGGATGTGGTATTTAAGCATCTGGCTGCGCTCATTGGCCCCGTAAAGGTGCTTCATGGCCTTGGCCCAGATGCGGCGTGCCACACGGCCAATTACCGCATACTCAGCATCCACACCATTGGAAAAGAAAAAGCTGAGGTTAGGTGCAAACTTATTAATGTCCATGCCCCGGCTCAGGTAGTACTCCACAAAAGTAAAGCCATTGGCCAGTGTAAAAGCCAGCTGGGTAATGGGGTTGGCGCCTGCCTCTGCAATATGGTAGCCCGATATTGAAACAGAATAGAAGTTGCGCACATTCTGCTCAATAAAATACTCCTGCACATCGCCCATAAGGCGGAGCGAGAATTCGGTGGAAAAGATGCAGGTATTCTGGGCCTGATCTTCCTTCAGTATATCGGCCTGCACAGTACCACGCACAGCTGCCAGCGTTTTAGTCTTTATCTCTTCATATATTTCTGCAGGAAGCACCTGGTCGCCGCTTACTCCAAGCAACATCAGGCCAAGGCCATCATTTCCCTCCGGAAGCGGACCCTGATATTGCGGCCGGGCAGTACCTTTATCTTTATATATCTGTTCAATTTTCTGCTTTACCTCTTCTTCCAGTCCGTTTTTCCTGATGTAAAGCTCGCACTGCTGGTCGATGGCGGCGTTCATGAAGAAACCTGTAAGGATAGCTGCCGGGCCATTGATGGTCATGGATACAGAGGTGGCAGGATCGGCCAGGTTAAAGCCGCTGTAGAGTTTTTTTGCATCGTCAAGGCAGCAGATGCTTACTCCGGAATTGCCGATTTTTCCGTAAATATCGGGCCGCCAGCCGGGGTCGTTGCCATAAAGAGTAACAGAATCGAAAGCAGTGCTCAGGCGTTTAGCCGGAGTTTCGCGGCTTACATAGTGGAAACGGCGGTTGGTTCGTTCAGGCCCCCCTTCACCTGCGAACATGCGGGTAGGGTCTTCACCTTTCCTTTTGAAGGGGAACACGCCGGCTGTATAGGGAAATTCACCCGGTACATTTTCCTGCAGGTTCCATTTAAGTAAATCGCCCCAGGCCTCGTAGCGGGGGAGGGCTACCTTTGGTATCTGTGTATGGGAGAGCGTTTCGCTGTGTGTTTCAATTTTTATTTCCTTATCGCGCACTTTGTAGGTAAAAGCCAGATCGCGGTATTTCTTCACCTTATCCGGCCATTCCTCCAGCAATCTGCTGTTGTAAGGGTCCAGCTTCAGTTTTTCCTGCTCATAAGTTTCCTGTAGCTTTTCAATAAGGCCTTCTTTTCCCTCCACAGCAGTGTTCCGGAGCATTTCCACAGATTTGCGCAGGCTGTATAATTGCTGGGCAATTTTAGCCTGTTCCTCTGCCTTCTTATCATATTGGCGGTTATTGGCCGCAATTTCGCTCAGGTAGCGGGTTCTGTGGGGAGGTATTATATACACCTTCTCCGACATCTCGTTGGTAATCTTCAGTCCGGGTTTTAGATCAGTACCGGTTTTTTCTGCCAGTTTTTCCATCACTGCTATGTACAGCTGGTTCATGCCGGGGTCGTTAAATTGCGAGGCAATGGTTCCAAATACAGGAAGCTCCTCAGCCTTTGCATCCCAGAGACCCTTATTGCGCATGTACTGCTTTTTTACATCGCGCAGGGCATCGGGTGCACCGCGTTTGTCGAACTTATTGAGGGCAATAACATCGGCAAAATCGAGCATATCGATCTTTTCCAGCTGGGTGGCGGCACCATATTCCGGAGTCATCACATAAAGGGCTATATCGGAATGTTCAGTAATTTCAGTGTCGGACTGGCCAATGCCGGATGTTTCAAGGATGATAAGGTCAAAGCCGGCTGCTTTTACCACCTTTACCGCTTCCTGCACATATTTGCTCAGCGCCAGGTTGCTCTGGCGGGTAGCCAGCGAGCGCATATAAACCCTTTCATTATGAATTGAGTTCATGCGGATGCGGTCGCCCAGCAGGGCACCGCCGGTTTTGCGCCGGGAAGGATCCACCGAAATTATGGCTATGTGTTTGTCTTTGAAATCGTTGAGGAAGCGGCGCACCAGCTCGTCTGCTAAAGATGATTTGCCGGCGCCTCCGGTTCCGGTGATACCTAAAACCGGAGGCTGAAGGCTGCCGGCTTGCGCCCTGTTAAGTGAGGTGCTTACTTTTGCAAATTCTTCAGGGAAATTTTCTGCTGCTGAAATCAGGCGGGCAATAAGCCCGTGATCCCTTTTATGAAGACCAGTTAAATCTCCGTTTAGCTGGTTCCCGAGCGGAAAGTCACTTTTTTCCACCAGCTCGTTAATCATGCCCTGCAGCCCCATGGAGCGCCCGTCGTCAGGAGAAAATATGCGGTCAATACCATAGGCGTGTAGCTCCTCAATTTCTTCAGGCAGAATTGTGCCGCCACCTCCTCCAAATATTTTAATATGCCCTGCGCCCAGCTCTCTCAGAAGGTCGTGCATGTACTTAAAAAATTCCACATGCCCCCCCTGGTAAGAGGTAATGGCAATCGCCTGCACATCTTCCTGTATGGCTGTTTCCACAATTTCCTGCACCGAGCGGTTATGCCCGAGATGAATAACCTCCACACCCGTTGCCTGGATGATCCGCCGCATAATATTGATAGCTGCATCGTGCCCGTCGAAGAGCGAAGCGGCAGATACCATCCTGATATGATTTTTTGGTTTGTAGGGAGCTGTTTTAGGCTGCGACATATATGCTTAACGTATTTGTGGATTCAATAATCAGAAAATTAATAAAATTTGTAAGTGGAAATTTTATTTAAAAAAGTTAAAGTTTAAAAGAGGACGCTCCGGAAAGAATATTTAAGAATTGAATCCTGTAATATTCATCTCAAATCTCAAATCTCCTGTCTCCTGTCTCCAGTCTCCTGTCTTTCTTCTCAACTACTTAACCTTTTGCAATTTACTGATTTCAGGTTTGTTTAGCTATTTAGTTTATCGGAATGGTAAACCTCCTGATCCGTCTTACGTTGAGGAATAGGATATACAGGAAAGATGAAAGCAGAGACAGACAGTAAAAAACAATACGGGACAGGCCTTGTCCTGTCAGGAGGAGCCTATAGAGGAATGGGGCAGGTGGGAGCTTTAAAGGCACTGCTGGAACGGGGTATTAAGCCGGATGTAATTAGCGGAACCAGCTCAGGGGCTTTAAATGCAGCCCTCTATGCCAGTGGGTATTCGCCGGATGAGATGGCTGAAATCTGGCGAAAGGAGCCATTTGGAAAAGTACTGAACCTCCACATACCAAAATTCGGGTTCCTGAAGTCGAATAAAATAGGAGAGCTTGTCGCGCCCTACCTGAAATATAAACGGCTGGAGGACCTTCCTTTACCTGTTTTTCTTACCGCGTCCTGCTTAAACACCGGGGAACAGGCCATTTTTGAAGAGGGAGATCTTGTTCAGCTGCTTACCGCCTGCTGTTCGGTTCCGGTAATTTTTGAGCCTGTGGAAATTGACGGACGGCAGTATGTGGACGGAGGTCTGGTAAGTAACCTTCCTGTAGAGCCGTTAAGAGGGAGATGTAACAGGATTATTGGCGTTTCGGTAAATCCTATTCCTGTAAAGGAACGGCTCGATGGCCTGAGGGATATTATGTACAGAACTATCTGGATGGGAATTGAGGGTAGTGTGCATAAAACCAGGGAAATGTGCGACTGGTTTATTGCCCCCGGAGAAATAGGGGAACATGGCTTTGTGGAACGGTCAGCCCTGGATGTGTTTTTTAAAGCAGGTTATGAAGATACCTGCCGTTTTCTGGATGAGCAGGGGGTTGTTTAAAGAATTAAGAATTAAGAATTAAGAATTAAGAATTAAGAATTAAGAATTAAATTTCTATGTAAATGCTTCAGGACAAGTATATATTTTTGTGGGCAGGTACGGAAGATGAACAAAGGGAAACAACTGCTGGCTGCCTACTGGCTGACGGCAGCTGTTCCTGTACCCGTTAATTCTGTTTTTTTAGTGAGCAACTGAGGGATTTCAGCTTGCCGCCCCGGAATTAACTGCTGAAGACGCTGAAGGGCCTCCTGGTTAATATTGAGGTAAATATTATCCAGGATGTTCTTTTTTTCTCTGGTGGTAAGGTGCCAGTTAAGAGAGGCTCTTTCATTTTCCTCCTTTTCCAGCTTTTTGTTCTCCTGAGCTTCTGTATCTGCAGGCTCATCTTTGAACATGGTACGGGGAATGTACTGCAGGTCGACCTTGTGTATTTCGCCATCGAACCAAAGTTCAGCAAACTCTGTCAGGTTATCGTTTTTTATGTCCTGAATGTAGGTCCAGTTTTTATAAATGTTCCGGATAGGAGTAAAGAACTTCTCGAAAAGGCTGGGCGACAGGTTCTTTTCTATAGGCATATCTTTCTCGGAATCGCGGATACTCAGGAATACCACACCGCCGGTGTTTTCAGCAATCCACTCCCGGAATACGTAAAGGAACCGGGTTGCATCTTCTATGCCAAAATTATCGGAGATACCTGAATCCATTGTTTCCATTGGCGGATTGCTTGGCAGGCTTATATTTGGCGTAACGTATGGGAAAGTAGCGGCCATACGAAGAGCACTTAAAAAACGGAGGTTTTCTGCTCCGTGGTTCCGGTAATACCGCAGAAAATCTATCCCTTTAATTTTATTATTGAGTACCTTCCTGTCTTCAATGTCACCGCTATTCATATAAGATACATGCTGGGGAGAAATGAAAAGCTTTCTTCCGTCATTTGTAATATTCGGCGCAACCAGCATCATTGGTATCAGGCTCTGCTTTTCAGGCTCCTGGTAAGCAAATAGAGGTTTGTCCAGAAAATCTTCGGTGTTGCGGCTTAGCTGCTGTTCAAAAGCATAGCCCCTGTCTTTCAGGTAACGGTGGTCTCCGTAAGTAAAGCGCTGGTATTTAATAAAAAGATCATTAACAAGTAAGCTGAAAATGATAGGATTAAGGTTATCCCTGCTGATGCGGTCCAGGTACTGTGCAGAATAAGGATTAATGTCCTCTCCCTGATTACGGCGCAGAATAAGTTCCCGGAAATACCCGGCTCCCACCATACCACCGGATGCCCCGGTCATGAGCATGCTATGGCGCATCAGCTGGCCGTTTGTAAGGCTGTCGGCAGTCTGAAGTGCCCGTACGGTCCATAAGGCAGAGCGCTGGCCACCCCCGCTGGTGCAAATAAAAACCATTTTTGGCTTTTCGTCCGGAGCAAATTTCGCACGCCAGTTATTCAGTATTTCCAGGGTTTGCTGCTTGTCCTGCCGGTAAAGACTGTCTCCATTGCGGGCCTTTAAGTCTTCCAGCGAATAATTAACCGGAGGAATGGTATAATCAAGCCCGTAAGCCTGATAGGTAGTATTGAAAAACGGGAATGAGGATGCCTGGTTGAGGACAATAAGCGCAATGAACACAACAGTTATGGTCCAGCTCCGGAGCCAGTAGGAGAGCGCTCCTGCAAACATAAGAATGATGGTGAGGAGCAGGAAGCTGCTGGCAGCTGCGGGAATCTGAAAAACAGGGTAGTCGCGGAAGATGCCAAGAGTGAAGATCAGAAAAAGCACTATAAGCTCTATTACAACGCTATTCAGGTGGTTTTGGTCAAAAACCTTCAGCACAGCTTCTTTATCGTAATAGCTTTGATCGGTGGAAATTTTATGGAGCCTCAGGTGCAGGTCGAAATAATAGCTCACAGTGGTTGGTTTCTTTTTCGCTGCAGCCAGCCTGCGGATGAGGTTAGCACGGGTGAGCTTCATCTTTTTTAACTTCTTATCCACATTGCTTGCCAGAAAGCGAAAGATATCCTGATTGGTGAACCTGAAATATAAAGAAGTGGCAAGAAGCATCAGGAAGGTTCCTGAGAGGAAGCCGGCAATATATTTGAGGATGGTGTAGGGCGTATTATACTCATAATCAAGCTGAAATCTTATAATGCAGATGATATAAGTAATAAGAAACGCAAGCGGTATAATACTGTTGTTAATACAGAATTTACTGAATGGCCTGCTGAGGGTACCCAGGAAAGGGAATTTTGCGCTGTCAAGAATATAGCAGGTGATGTGGAATGCCATTGTAAAAGCGGCAAATACCACCCCCATCACAAAAAAGCTCCGGAAATCCACCTTGTACATATACTCCGGATCCAGGAAAAGGTAGGGGATACCCAGTACTTTGCCAAAGTTTTGGGTTACCACCGCAAACAACAAAGCCCATAAAAGCAATAATACCTGATTGTTCCTGATATGGTGAATCAGGAGCTGAACAGGAAACAAATGGTAAATATCCTTGAACATTGCTTTACAGGCTCAGAAGTGAAAAACAATCAAAACCGGGAAGAGGGCGTACTTTCACAGGAAGGTAACCTCCCTTTTTTTGCCGGTTTGTTATAGGTATAACGTTCAGGAATTTTTAAAAGTTTAGGTCCTGAACAATTATACTGTTTTTCTTTACTGATGGAATGTAATATTTAAGCTGTTAGCCCTTTAATCCGCTGTTTTTTCTGCTTTTTTACTTCCGCTATAAAGTTCATATTCGAGCAGGCGGGTTTCAATTTTGCTGTTATGGAATTCGATACGCCGTTTTGTCCTTAAGCCTACCCGCTTAGCCAGGTTCAGGTTTCCGGTAAAAATGTAGCCCCAGTAACCGCTGCATTCCGATTTAAAGAAATCTCCTATTTGCTTATAAACCGGAGCCAGTTCTTCCTCGTCTCCAAGCCGTTCGCCCCATTCCGGATTAATAATAATAGTACCGGGCTCCTCCGGGACAGGAGTTTCGCTAAAGTCACATATTTCAAATTCAATAAACTGTTCCACTCCTGCATTCCGGGCGTTTTCCCTTGCTGCTGCAATTGCCAGAGGGTTATTATCGGTGGCAATTATCCTGAAGGGGAGCTCATCCCAGCGGTCCTCCCTTGCTTCGTCCTTTAATTCATTCCACACAGCAGGGCGGTAACCTTTCAGGTGCATAAAACCAAAGTTATCTCTTAAAAGGCCGGGAGGGTAATTGAGGGCAATCATAGCCGCTTCAATTGCAAGGGTGCCACTGCCGCACATCGGGTTTATAAAATGGCTGCGGGTATCCCAGCGGCTGGCCAGAATGATAGAGGCTGCCATAGATTCTAACAGAGGGGCTTTCCAGGGTAAATGGCGGTAGCTGTGTTTGGCAAGTGTTTCCCCACTGGTGTCAAGCCCCAGGGATACTTTTTCGTCTACCCAGTGCATAAAGAGTACGGCCTGGTCTTTTTCTTTTCCACTGTCAGGACGCTCACCAAATTTTTTCTGAAAACGGTCGGCAATGGCATCTTTCAGTTTAAGGCTTGCATAGCGGTAATCGCGGATGCTCTCATTGCGCACAAAGGAATCGATGCTGAAAAAGCCATCTTTATGCAGGTAATCTTCCCACGGAATTAGTCTTGCCTTTTCGTACAGCTGGTCGGCGGTGCGCGCATTCAGTTCCTCAATAATCAGCAGAACCCGGTGGGCAGTGCGCAGGTATAAGTTCAGGCGCATGCAGTCCTGCATATTTCCTTCGGTTACTACATCTGTAGGGTTTTCCTTAAGTACAGGATAATTAAGGGCAAGGAGCTCTGCAGCCAGGTATGGAGCTGTAGTAGGGGCGCAGCTTATTACTATTTTAGTTTTGAGTCTTGAGTCTTGAGTCATGAGTCCGGATAAATACAAGTAGATGAACGTGGCCCGGGGCCCTTATCAGGACTCAGGACTCACTACTAAATAAAAACAAAGGAACTTAAATTTTTACTGGCTCGCCAATATTCGGGAGGTTAAATTATTTATTCCACCTGGAATGGCTTATCTTTCGTGCTGTTTCGGATTTCAAAATTATATATTTATGAAGATTTGGTTTCAGTGCAAGATTAAATATCAGAAAGAAGAAGAGAACGGAAAGATGAAGAATATTTCCGAAGCTTACCTGGTGGATGCTGTGTCGTATACGGAGGCGGAAGCAAGGATTTATGAGGAACTCGGTTCTATTATCAGGGGGGAATTTGAAGTTACGGCCATTACAAAAAGCCGGATAATAGATATATTTCATTACGATGACAGTGATGTGTGGTACCATTGCAAGATTACCTATGTACTGGCAGATGAGAATAGCGGAAAAGAGAAAAAGGTTACCAACCAGATGCTGGTTTCTGCAGCCAATGTAAAGGAAGCTTATGACCGTATCCATGAAAGCCTGGGCAATATGCTCATTACTTTTGAGGTTCCTGAAATTAAAATGAGCCCGATCATTGAGATCTTCCCTTATGTTTCTGATGAGGAGCGTGAGAAGCCAATTCCGGAGAATCTTCGCCCGCTCAGTGAGGTGGAGGCCGAAGCTACAGGTGTTATTCGTCCTATCCCGCCGAGTCCGGCTGAAATGGCCACAAAAGCACAGGAGAGAGCCGACCATCAGGCATCTGTTGCAGCAAAAAGAGATGCGCAGCGCCTTGCCGATGCCGCAGAACTGGAAGGAGCCGATGAGGAAGAAGATTGGGAAGAAGAGGAAATTCCTACATCTGAAGCTTAACAATTATAAGGTTGCCCTTAGACAATAAACATAAAAAAAGCGAAAGAGTGTAAAGGCTCTTTCGCTTTTTTTATGAATATATGCAGGGAAACCGGGCTTGCCTTTTTCCTGTTCAGTAATCTTGCTTTTAGAATCCGTACCCGATGGTCAGTCCGCTCCGGAGGGCTATGCCAAAAGGAAGGAAATCCTCGGCCTGATAGGTATTGATGTTTGCATCCAGCTGGTTAACAATCCTGAGAGAAGGACCTGCAAAAATTTCCAGGTTTAATCTTTCATTAAAAATAAATTTGTAGCCTGCCACAGCACCAATGCGCACTACACTTAAATTTCCTTCGTATGTACGGCCATCTCCTCCCTGGTCATTATTTTCCTGCAGGCTGGCGTCAATTTTAATGTCCGTATTTACATAGCGGGCAAACGGGCCGATATAAAAGCCATCGAGCTTAGGCCTTAAAGGGTCGCCTGTGTAAAAACGTACCTCAGGTGTAATGCCAAAACTCCGGTACCTGGCGCTGGGGAGGTCGAACCAAAGAAAATTTCTTTCTATGGTAACCCCATTATAATAAGCACCCAGCTGAATACTAAGGTTCGGGGATACAAAATATTCATAGGCTCCGTTTGCTGTTAATACAAAGGGGCTTAAAATATTAAGTTTTACAACATTAGGTCTTTTACCCGTAATTGCACCGGTTGAGCGCCTGCCTGGCTGAGGAAAACTCTGGGCACTTAACTCCTGTACTCCGGCAAGTGAAAAAGATAAAAAAATAAGGGTTAATAATGCTTTCTTCATAGGTAGTAATAGTTTGCTTCAAATCTTGATTGCTTTGCGCACTTAGCTTTAGCTATTACAATCATTAAAACCCCGCTGTTGTTTACCCTATTCTTTTTTCTATATAATTGCTGTTAAGTAAAGCCAGGGCTCCCATATACTTCAGTTTGAAGGAAATAACATCGCCTACTTTGTATCCTTCATTGTTTTGCCCTATATCCAGTACCAGCATATCGGAGCTTGCTCCTGCAATTTCAAAGTCGTGGTTTGTGGTTATCAGGTATTTAGGGTCAATGTCCAGCAGGCCAATGTCAATAATGGCCCTGAAGGAGGTTTTTCCATACAGTTTTTCATCGACCTCCATAACATCGCCCTGCGGGTTGGCAGCCATGGTGCCCATGGGAACCATGGGTTTTTCGGTTATCTCAATAATTTCAGTGGAAAGCATGAGCACATCGCCATGCATGCCCGGTATGGTTTTGTCCTCAAAAAGGTTAGCACCAAAAAAAAGAGTTTCGCCTATCCTGAAGTGGTTAATTCCTTTGGGGATTTGCCTGTTATGGATGAGTGGAATGGTTACAGAGGTGCCCCCGCTTACCCACGGAATTTTTACATTGAATTTGAGTTCAATTATTTGTTTGTACAGGCTAAGCTGGATGAGCTTATCCTGCGAAGGCATTACCCCGTGAAGGCAGTTAAGATTTGTTCCCAGGCCAATTATTTCAATGTTTGGAAGTTCAAAAACCTTTTCATAAAAATTAACCAGGTTTTCGCCCATTACTCCCTCGCGCAGGTCCCCTGTTTCAATCATAATGATTACCTTATGCACCTTGCCCTGTCTTCCGGCCTCTTCAGAAAGCAGTTTCATGGTGTAATATTCGGTATTCATGCTTACATCGGCCCAGCTTACGACATTAGGGATATTTCCTTTTGCAGGCGGCTTGATATAAACCGTCTGAACTGCCGGGTTTATTTCTTTTATAGTCTGGAGGTTGCTGATGCGGGAGTCGTGGATTTCATCCACCCCGAGCTCAATTAACAGCTCCAGGTAAGGCTTTGTGCCACACAACAGCTTGGAGACTACCCCCCATGCCATTTTATTTTCGTTAAAGAGGTCTTTTAAGTAATTATAGTTATTTGCTAATTTATCTTTATATAATGTTAAGTAAGCCATGTATAGCTGTTTAGGTTCAAAAATCAGCAGCAAAAGCCTCCCGCCACTGAGTTTACAATGGGGTGGCTATTTGTTTAACCTCATTTCAAGATATTTATTCGTAAAGCCAAGTTTTTCATATAACCCTTTTGCAGGGTTATCCGGTTCAACGTGAAGGGCAATATTTCCTTTTGCAAGGTCAATTGCTTTTTGCATTAATTGCTTGCCAAGGCCCTGCCCTCTGTACTCTTTATGAACAGCAATATAAACAAGTATGTTTTCCGGAATATAACCTTCCATACCTGTTTGATTCATTACTACGGCCCCGGCAATAGTATCCCCGTCTCTGGCGAGCAGCACAAAGCCTCCCTGGTGCGGATAATTACTTAAAGCGTAATCCAGGCATTTCAGAATATCCTGCTTTGTGTCTCCATATTGATCCAGGTGAACAAAAAGAAAATCAGCTATCTCATTTTTTTCTAAAAAAGTGGAGGAGTCTATGGCCGTTAACGTCTGAAAATTCATATTTCGATAGGTCTTATTTAATTATAGGATATTGCAAAAATAACCATCTCAAACCATTAAACCAAAATCAGGCACCTTCGGGTATGGAAATGCAGGGGATAGAGGCAGAAGAATAAGCCCCCGCGGGAGGATTTAAGGGAGGGGAAATGACTGATGAAAAAAATAAAAAAGAAATTAATAGATTGTGTTATTTTAGGAAGTGTAAATCTTTTTTAAGATTTTGGAATTTGGTAAATTGAAATATTATTAATTTCAATGTGGAAAGAACTTTTCTGCCAGGGGATGGTGTATCATAAAAAATCTTAACTGAAGTAAATGTTGGATGGATCTATTTTGATTGTTGATGACGAGGAAGATACCCGTTTTTTACTATCAAGAATACTTGAAAAAGAAGGTTTTAACACCTTAAGTGTTCCTAACGAAAAGCAGGCCTTTAATTTACTGCGGAAAGAGGAAGTTGACATAATTCTTTGCGATGTAAATCTGGCAGAAACGAATGGACTGGAACTGCTGGAAAAATTCAAAGAAGCTTATCCCCTGGCAGAGGTAATAATGTTAACCGCATATGGCAGCATTAAGGATGGTGTAAAAGCCATAAAGGATGGTGCTTACGATTACATTATTAAAGGAGAGGATAACAGCAGGCTTATTCCTTTACTGTACAGAGCAAAGGAAAAGGTAAAGCTGCAAAAGAAAATCCGTAAGCTGGAGGAGCGGGTTGGAGATCAGTACAGCTTTTCCGGAGTTATAGGAAAATCAGAAAAACTGATGGAGGCCATCAGGATTTCCCAAAGGGTATCGGCTACAGAAGCCACTGTTTTGTTATTAGGCGAAACAGGTACGGGTAAAGAGGTTTTTGCAAAAGCCATACATGGAGCCAGCCTCAGGAAGGGGAAAGCATTTGTGGCCATTAACTGCAGTGCGTTTAATAAGGAGTTGCTGGAGTCGGAATTGTTTGGCCATAAGGCGGGCTCCTTTACAGGTGCTACCCACGAAAAGAAAGGCCTGTTTGAAGAAGCAAATGGTGGAACTATATTTTTGGATGAGATTGGTGAAATGAATCTCGATCTTCAGGCAAAACTGCTCCGTGTGCTGGAGTCCAATACTTTTATAAAGGTAGGAGATACTAAAACAACAAAGGTAGATGTACGCATTATTGCGGCCACCAACAGGGAGCTGCTTAAAGACGAGAGTAAATTCCGGTCCGACTTATATTACAGGCTTTCTGTTTTTGAAATTACACTGCCTCCCCTGCGCGAGCGGAAAGACGATATACCGCTCCTTGCGGAGTATTTTATGCAGTTTTTTGCCCAAAATTCGCAGAAGAAGGTTACTGGTATGACGGAAAGCTTCCGCAGGCATATCAGCCAGTATAACTGGAAAGGGAATATCCGCGAACTGCGCAACGCCATTGAAAGGGCTGTGATCCTTGCAGAAGGAGAATTGCTTGATGAGTCTGTTTTACCATATGAGGTTAAATATGGTCCGTCGGCCCTGGAGTTAGGGAATTCAAGGAGTAAGCTTGAACTGGCTTTTATTGAGAAAAAGCATATTGAACGGGTTATGAAAATGGCTAACGGAAATAAAACCCAGGCCGCCAAACTATTAAATATTGGCGTTTCCACCCTTTACAGAAAACTGAATGAATATGAAATTCCTGAACATGAGAAAGAAGCGGGATAAGGCTGAAAAAAAACAGATATTTCAAAATGAGAAGAACCCTGTCATATTGATAGGGTTTTTTGTGTAATGTATATGCAGGAAAATAATAAAGTGAATTTAATTGCCTGAAATTAAGGAGTATGAGCCTTTTTTACAGACGGGAGTGGATTCTGGCATGCTTACTGTATATAGTATATCTGAAACCTAGTTATATTTTTTGAACTACTTTTTAAACTCTCGAAACCCGGACTGAGCTAACCCTCTATCCGGGTTTTTTTTTTGTTTCAGGTATTGCAGTAACGGGATTTGCAGAGTTGAATATTCTCCGGAGCAGTCGTGTTCTTATAATTGGGTTTGCTGATGTTTATATACTGCAGGTGATTTTAAAAGCATATCAAAATGATAAAGGTGTTTCATTTTGGCAGGGTAAGGATGTAGGGGGGGTATGTATTAGTTTTAATGGAATACGTATAAAGTATTGATAATAAGCACATTGAGTATTATGTTTAAGTTGACGGGCAATATTGGCACAGTAGATGTGTATAGATAAGTGGAACCTGATTTTTTAAGCTACTTTCTCACTAATTTTTTAAGCTGTTTTAACTCTCAAGACCCGGATTGAAATAAATTTCTTTCCGGGTTTTTTTATGTACTGCATATTCAGGTGGTTTTTAATTTAATTAAAGATCCTGCACGGCCTGTGTTCCTGCCTGTGTGAGGAAGAATTTCCTGCCTGGTAAAAGATAATTGTAAACAGAAGAAGCCGGCAGGAAGTATAATTGAAGGTTTGCCGGAACAGTCTGGGGTTGTGATGTACAAATAAATGTTTGAAGGCTGGACAGAATAAAAGAAGCAGAACATGAGTCGCGTTATGTAGATGGACAGGCGGTAAAGGCAGGTGAATTATTGACATTAAAAAAGGCTGCCTGATCCATCAGGCAGCCTCTTCAGCATTATTAAATTTATGATTTGAGAGCTTTAGCTTAAACGTTATCCGAAGTGAATTTCGCGCCAAAATACTCGCGGTTCATGCGGGCAATATTATCCTGCGAAATTCCCTTAGGGCATTCTGCTGTACAGGCCCCGGTGTTAGAGCAGGCGCCAAATCCTTCAAGGTCCATTTGAGCTGCCATTTTTTCCACACGGGTTTTGCGCTCAACCTTTCCTTGTGGTAAAAGGGCCAGCTGAGATACCTTAGCACTTACGAACAGCATAGCAGATGCATTTTTACAGGCAGCCACACAGGCACCACAGGAAATACAGGTGGCGGCATTAAATGCTTCGTCAGCTATTTTCTTAGGTACAGGAATTTCGTTCGCATCAGGTACACCACCGGTGTTTACCGATACATATCCGCCAGCCTGAATAATACGGTCAAATGCGCTGCGGTCCACTACCAGGTCCTTTACAACCGGGAAGGCTTTTGCTCTCCATGGCTCTACAGTAATGGTGTCGCCGTCTTTAAAAGAGCGCATGTGCAGCTGGCAGGTAGCTGTAAGCTGCTGTGGCCCGTGGGCACGGCCATTAATGTACATGCTGCACGAGCCGCAAATACCTTCGCGACAGTCGTGGTCGAAATGTACAGGCTCTTCGCCGCCTCTCAGCAGCTGCTCATTGAGTACATCTATCATTTCCAGGAATGACATGTGCTCGCTGATATCACTTAATTTATATGTTTTAAACCCGCCTTTATCGCTCGGGCCTTTTTGTCTCCAGACGTTCAGTGTAAGATTCATAGCAGATTATTTATAGCTTCTCTGGGTCAGTTTAACATTTTCGAATACGAGATCCTCTTTATGCAGCACTTCGTCTTTTCCTGTTCCTTTAAATTCCCAGGCAGCTACATAAGCAAAATCGTCATCGTTTCTCAGGGCTTCGCCCTCTTCAGTCTGGTATTCCTCACGGAAGTGACCGCCACAGCTTTCTTCCCTGTGAAGTGCATCCACAATCATAAGCTCGCCAAGTTCCAGGAAGTCGGCCACCCGGTTTGCTTTTTCCAGTGTCATGTTCAGCTCTTCGTTTGTTCCGCCAACATTTACATCGGTCCAGAATTCCTCGCGTAATTTCCGTACCATTCCGCGGGCTTTGGTGAGTCCTTCAGCTGTACGGGACATGCCGCAATACTCCCACATAATGTGGCCTAATTCACGGTGGAAATCGTCTACCGTGCGCTTACCTTTAATGGAAAGCAGTTTATTAATAGTATCGCGAACCCCTTTTTCTGCTTCATCAAAAGCAGGGTGGGTAATGTCGTTTTTGGTATTCATGTTTCCTGCCAGGTAATCTCCCAGAGTGTAAGGAATTACGAAGTATCCGTCAGCAAGCCCCTGCATAAGCGCACTTGCTCCCAGGCGGTTAGCGCCGTGGTCGGAGAAGTTTGCCTCGCCCAGAGCATACAAGCCCGGAATATTGGTCATCAGGTTGTAATCCACCCAAAGGCCACCCATGGTGTAGTGAACAGCAGGGTAAATCTTCATTGGTAGTTTATAAGGATCGTCACCTGTAATCTTTTCATACATTTCAAAAAGGTTACCATAGCGTGCTTCCACTGTATCGCGGCCATCGCGTTTAATTGCATCAGCAAAGTCAAGGTAAACCGCAAGGCCGGTAGGTCCTACGCCACGGCCTTCGTCGCAGGCCATTTTTGCGTTTCTTGAGGCCACATCGCGTGGTACAAGGTTACCGAAAGAAGGATAACGTCTTTCCAGGTAGTAATCTCTGTCCTCTTCCTTAATGTCAATGGCAGTAAGCTCTCCCTTCCTGATTTTTTCAGCCAGTTCCACTGTTTTAGGTACCCATACGCGTCCGTCGTTCCGTAGCGATTCCGACATCAGTGTTAATTTAGACTGATAGCTGCCGGAAACAGGAATGCAGGTCGGGTGAATCTGGGTATAGCAGGGATTAGCGAACAGGGCTCCGCGGCGGTGTGCTCTCCAGGCTGCTGTGGCGTTAGAACCCATTGCGTTAGTGGAGAGGTAAAATACGTTGCCATATCCTCCGGTAGCCAGAATTACGGCATGCGCAGCGTGGCGTTCGATCTTACCTGTTATCAGATTACGGGTAATAATACCACGCGCCTGGCCGTCGATCATTACCAGGTCGAGCATTTCGGAGCGGGTATATAATTTTACTTTTCCGTTGGTAACCTGGCGGCTGAGGGCTTGGTAGGCACCAATAAGGAGCTGCTGGCCGGTCTGGCCTTTGGCATAGAAAGTACGTGATACCTGAGCACCACCAAATGAGCGGTTGTCAAGGAGTCCGCCGTATTCACGGGCAAAAGGAACACCCTGTGCCACGCACTGGTCAATAATGTTTACACTTACCTCTGCCAGACGGTATACGTTACCTTCGCGGCTGCGGTAGTCACCACCTTTTACAGTATCGTAGAACAGACGGTAAACACTGTCGCCGTCGTTCTGGTAGTTTTTAGCTGCGTTAATACCTCCCTGTGCTGCAATTGAGTGAGCACGACGGGGGCTGTCGTGGAAGCAAAATGCTTTTACGTTATAACCAAGTTCGCCTAAAGATGCAGCTGCTGATGCGCCGGCAAGGCCTGTGCCTACAACTATAACTTCGTATTTTCTTTTATTGGCAGGGTTAACCAGCTTTACGTTGAACTTATGCTTTGTCCACTTCTCCGCCAGAGGCCCTGCAGGTATTTTTGAATCTAAATTCATAATCTCTTTCGTTTTACGTTAACCTTAAGCGTATTTAAAATAAATATAGAGGGGCATAATAGCGAAAAGCAGCGGTACGATAATAGCAAAGGCAATGCTGATTTTTTCTATTATAGGAGTGTATTTGCGATGGCGTAAGCCAAGGGTCTGGAAGGAACTTCTGAAGCCGTGTGCAAGGTGCAGGCCAAGGAAAATCATCATTCCCACGTACAGAAGGGTATACCAGAGACTGGTGAATGAATAAATTACCACTGAATAGAGGTCGCGTAAAGTTCCTCTTGATTCATAAGTAACAAATGGAATGTCGCCAAACTTCATTTTGTACCAGAAATTGCCCATGTGAATAACCAGAAATACTGCAATAAGGGTTCCCAGAATTCCCATATTCCGTGATGTCCAGGGGCTGTTTTCCGACGGACGGGCCTCCTTGTAGCCAACAGGTCTGGCTTTTCTGTTCCTGCTGGATAAGAAAATGGTGACAAAGATGTGTACAAGAATTAATGTGTAAGTGAGCCAGCGCACAATCTGTACCAGCTGGTTGGTTGTCATAAACTCTGTGTACTCATTAAATGCTCTTCCGCCATCGTCCTTGAAGAGCAAAAAGTTACCCGATACGTGCCCTATAAGGAAGATGATCAGGAATAAGCCTGATGCAGCTACCAGCAACTTTCTGCCTATAGTGCTTGAAAACGTTTGTGTGATCCAACTCATTCTTTTAGAAATAATTTTTGTTTACCTGTTTTTTAGCTGGCCAAAGTTACATACGCAAGTGGTAGCAAACAATCTTCCTAAATTAATTTTGAAGGATTCTAAAGTAATTATTTCGCGGAAGGCAGGTGATTAATGGACTTAAAATAAACTTTTCGGGTAGTTAAATGGTTTGCGCTGGTTTGAAAAATGCCCTGTGTAATTAATAAAATTATTTTTTATGAGGCAGAAGGTCAGCATTTGAACAGTGAGGGTGGTGGTGACTTTTTTATGCAGTTAAAAGCTTTTTTGATGAAAATTTAATATCAGGAGTTTCTGTTTCAGCTTTTCAAATAGCATGAGTTGTGGGGTGAAATATTTGTTTCCTGTAATTCAGGAGGAAAGGGGAATAAAGATTAGCAGATTGCGGAAAAAAAATCATGCTGTTTTTTGCCTGCGCGGGCTGTTGTGATAGTGGCAGGTGGCAGGCAGGAGTTTTATTAACAGGAGGAGGGGGAAGGAAAAGGGCTGCTGGTTTTATTCTTTTTAACAGGTAACGGTGTTGCTAAATACGGTTAAATAAATTGAAGTTTCGCTGATAATTTTTATCTTTATTATGAGTTATATATATAATCCCGTGGTTTTCGGGGATATATCTGTAACACAAATCCTTTTAGATGGTTTAAGGTGTAGATATTTTTTTAACAGGCCTTTTAATAAGCAGGGTAAATGGCAAACATATACTATAAATTTCTCAGCCTTTCAGGTTTACTGCTTTTTTTGTGTGTGGTACAATCCTATGCAACACACATTCGTGCAGGTGAGATTACGGCCCGGCGGATAGACCCGCAGCGCCCTACCTATGAAATTACAGTTACCGGTTATGCAGATACTGACTCGCCGGTTCTTTTTGGAAGCAATGGGGTTCTGGATCTTGGTGATGGTACTGTAGTGCCTATTAATAATCAGGGCGAAAGCAGATGGATTCGCCGGACCAGGTTAACAGAAGGTACCTGGAAGTATACTTTAACATATACTCATACTTATCCGGGGCAGAAAACCTATAAAATATCTTTCAGGGAATTATACCGGAATGAAGGGGTGCTGAATATGAATAATTCAGTGAATATGCCTTTTTATATCGAAACTGTAATTGTGTTGGATGCATATTACGGAGTTAATAATACGCCTGAATTACTGGTGCCACCGGTTGATAAGGCAGCCGTAGGTAAAGTTTTTATCCATAACCCGGGTGCTTTTGATGTGGATGGCGACAGCCTTTCGTACAGGCTGGTTTTTTGTAAACAGGATGAAGGAATAGCAGTGGCAAATTACCGTTTTCCCGACAAGACCTTTCCTGCCGGCGATTTTGCTAACGGAACTTCTATTACAGGCGGGGATCCTTCATTTACCCTGGATCCTGTAACCGGCGATCTTGTGTGGGACTCCCCGGGCACTAAGGGAGAATATAATGCAGCCTTTTTAATTGAGGAATGGCGTAAGGTAAACGGAGTGTATGCTTTTCTCGGATATGTAACCCGGGATATGCAGATTATTGTGGAAGATACTGATAACCAGCCTCCGGTTCTTGATATGCCAAATGATACCTGTATAGTGGCCGGAACGGTTTTAAATGCAATTATAAGGGCAACTGACCCTGACGGAGACCCTGTTAAAATTGAATCCTATGGTGGTATTTATTCAGGCAGGGGTGCAAGGTATACTCCTGACGATGCTCAGTATCAGGATAATTTGCCTGCATCAGTTTCATTTACCTGGGAAACCAGTTGTGCCGATGTTCAGGCGAGACCATACTCGGTTCAGTTTCGCGCTACTGATGCCCGTGGTGGTGACATTTCGCTGACCGACCTGCAGACATGGAATATTACTGTTGTTGCCCCGCCACCTTCCATTAATAATGTGGAGGCAGTTGACAGCAGGAATGTGGATATTGATTTTGTGGCAGACAGCTACCTTTGTGGAGACCAGGTTCGCCAGGTACAGGTGTGGCGGAAAATAGACAGCGCCGCTTTTGAGCCCGATGTGTGCGAAACCGGTATGCCGGCAGGTACCGGTTATGAACTGGTATCTGTACAGGGGGTAAATGAATTTCCTTTCAGGGATAATAACGGGGGCAGAGGATTAAACCCGGGCGCCACATACTGTTACAGAATTGTGGCCACTTTCCCGCAGCCCCGTGGAGGTGAAAGTATAGTTTCGGAAGAAGTGTGTGTAACCCTCCCTGCAGCTGTGCCGGTAATTACAAATGTAAGTGTGGAGGAAACAGATGATGAGAACGGGCAGATTTTTGTGCGCTGGGCCTCGCCATTAGATATAGATGCCGCTGAGTTTCCTGAGCCTTACACTTATGATGTTTACCGGAGCGAAGGTTTTTCTGGTGGTCCGTACGTAGCTGTGAGGACGGGTGTTTCTGATACGGTTATTACAGATACCGGCCTGGATACCCGTAATGGAATATATAATTATTATGTAATGCTGAGGTCTGCAGGTAATGAAGTGGATAGTTCAGCAACTGCATCTGTAGTGCGGCTCGAGCCACAGTCTCTGGTTGGCAGTATTGAACTAAGCTGGCAGGCAGAGGTGCCATGGAGTAACCAGGTAAGCACTTCGCCCTGGCATTATATTTACAGAAATAAAGTACCGGGCCGGAATCAGGATGAGTTTGTTTTAATTGACAGTATTCATGTAGTAAATAACGGTTCATTGGAATACCTGGATGATGGCAGGGCAACCGGAGGGGAGGCTTTGCTGGATACAGAAGAGTACTGCTATTTTGTTACTACTTTTGGTAGTTATGGAAACCCCCGGGTTCTTTCCCCTCTTCTGAACAACTCTCAGATTATTTGTGCGCAGCCTAATGATACTATTCCCCCGTGCGGACCTGTTACTTTTGAGCTGACGGATTTGATAAGTTGTGAGGATTTTCTGAAAACAACAGACTGTTCTGTCTGGGAGTTTGAAAACACTCTCGGCTGGACTGTTAATACAGACCAAAGCTGCCGGGACGACATAGCCTACTGGGAAGTGTTTTATTCGCCCACAGGAGAGGAGGGAACTTTTGAAGTAGCAGGCACGACCCGTACCAACAGTTTTGTGCACAGGAACCTCCGTTCTCTGGCAGGGTTCTATTTTATTGTGGCCGTAGACAGGTCGGGAAACAGGAGCGAGCCAAGTAACCTTGTGCAGAACGATAACTGCCCGAATTACTGGCTTCCAAATGTGTTTACTCCTAATAATGACAACAGAAACGACCAATTTGAGGCGCCATTAAGTTCCCCAAACCCCGAGCGTTGCCCTCGTTTTGTTGAATCAGTTAAATTAACAGTATATAACCGCTGGGGTAAAGAAGTTTACTCCTATAATTCTGCCGATCGCAGTCAGGAACGTTCAATTTATATTAACTGGGACGGGCGCGACAGTAATGGGAATTTACTTAGCCCGGGTACATATTTTTATCATGCTGAGGTAACCTATGTAATGCTGGATCCGAATAAGAGGAAAGAAGAGCTCAAAGGATGGGTTCAGATTATTACAGGAGACAGAATTATACAAAGTGAAGCAGGTAGTTGATAAAAAAGTGACGGCGCTCGAAAAAGCTCAGGGGAGAGATATTATTTTATTTGACGGGGTATGTAACCTTTGCAGTGGTGCAGTGGATTTTATACTGGACCGCGACCCAAAGGGGTATTATGCCTTTGCTTCTTTGCAGTCCGGTGCAGGACAGGAGGTGCTTTCTCATTTTGGACTTTCTACCGAAAACTTCGACAGTGTGGTATTGGTAAAGGATGGGAAAGTTTATAAGAAGAGCAGGGCTGCACTGGAAATTACATCAAAACTGAAAGGCGCCTGGCCCCTTCTCGGGGCTTTTAAAATTGTTCCGGGTTTTGTAAGGGATGCTGCGTATGATTTTATCGGGAAAAACCGTTACCGTTTCTTTGGTAAAAAGGAAGCCTGCCGTTTTCCTACCCCCGATATCCGCAGTCGTTTCCTCGAAGGTTTGTGATTTTTGATAAAACCTGTTTATTTCGGGGCGTAAATTAAAACCATTTTTATGAAAGCATATATTTTCCCCGGCCAGGGATCGCAGTTTCCGGGTATGGGCAAAGACCTGTATGAGAAGTCAGCTGTAGCAAAGGAGCTTTTTGAAAAAGCTAATGAAGTGTTAGGGTTTGATATTGCAGACACCATGTTCAATGGTACAGCAGAGGACCTGAAGCAAACAAAGGTAACTCAACCCGCTATTTTTATTCATTCAGTTATTATGGCTAAAATGGCAGGGATTGAGCCGGATATGGTTGCCGGTCATTCACTTGGGGAATTTTCTGCTCTGGTGGCCAACGGAACCCTTAGTTTTGAAGACGGATTAAAGCTTGTTTACAAGAGAGCACTGGCTATGCAGGATGCCTGCGAAACTAATCCATCGGCAATGGCTGCAGTTTTAGGCCTGGAAGATGAAGCTGTGGAAGCTGCCTGCTCCGGTGTTGAAGGAGAAATAGTGGTAGCTGCTAATTATAACTGTCCGGGGCAGTTAGTAATTTCAGGGTCAAATGAAGGTGTTGCCAGGGCCGGAGAAGTTTTGAAAGAAATGGGGGCAAAACGGGTGCTGCCATTACCAGTGGGGGGAGCCTTCCACTCACCGCTGATGGAGCCGGCACGGGAGGAGCTTGAAAAGGCAATCAGGGAAACAGAGTTTGCCACTCCGGCCTGCCCTGTTTACCAGAATGTAAATGCAAGTCCTGCTTCGGATGTGGATACTATAAAGAAAAACCTGATTGCCCAGTTAACTGCACCTGTGCGCTGGACGCAAAGTGTGGAGCGCATGCTGGCAGACGGAGCTGCTGAATTTATAGAATGCGGGCCTGGAAAGGTTTTGCAGGGGCTGGTAAAGAAAATAGATAAGAATGCAGGGGTAGGCAGCGTGGAAATTTAATCCGCTGCCTGCTGTTACTTTGCTATATATATTTATAAAAGCCGGAAGAGCTTCTTTTCCGGCTTTAATTTTTTGCAGGAGCTTTATGGCTTAGTTAAAACAGGAGGAGGCTGCCGGATCAGAACCGGGCAGGACCTTAAAAACTGCAGGCCTAAGTGTAGTTGTTGCTTTATTCATGTACCGCCCCTTACAGGTAAAAAGAAAAAAAGAGAGGTGCCGCGGTTCTGTTTTAACCTTCAGGCAGGAACAAAGTCTGATAAATACTGTTGCTTTTAAAGTGTGGTTCCATAAACTCACTTTACATATCGAAATACAAAATCATATAATTTTTATGTCTAAAGCAAAATACCTGATTGGGGGCTTAGGTCTGGTTGGAGGAGGCCTTGCCCTTGTAAATGCTCTTAAACAGAATAACAGACCGTTAAAAACAGTGGAAAGGGTTGATCTTAAGCGTTATGCCGGGAAGTGGTATGAAATTGCTGCGATTCCACATCGTTTTGAAAAAGATTGTGCCTGCTCTGTGGCAAACTATACTTATAATCCTGAAGGTTACCTGGAGGTGGAAAATACCTGCCTCAAAGATGGAAGAGAAAAAGTTGCTAAAGCAAAAGCCTGGCCGGCAGAGGGCAGTAACGGCAGTAAGCTTAATGTTGAATTTTTCTGGCCGTTAAAGGGGAAATACTGGATTATAGATCTGGATGAAGATTATCAGTACGCGCTGGTGGGCCACCCTAACAGGGATTATTTGTGGATTCTTTCCAGGTATCAGGATATGGATGAAGATATTTATGTGGACCTGCTTCAGGTGGCACGGAGAGAAGGCTTTGATATAAGCCGGCTAAAGCGGACAGAGCAGTTTTGCTCATAAGCAATAAATATTGTTGCCTCCTGAAATTTTTTACGGGAGATAAAAAGTTATTACCCTCAATAGTTCTGCTATTGGGGGTATTTTGTTTTAAGAGCAGGAAAACAGCTAGGAAAAAAATTATAGGAGCCGGGTATGGGGCAGGCTGTCCTTTTGCTTTACCTTATCTTTGTTCTTCCTTATTTAAGGGTAATTCCGGAAAAATTTTTCTGCTGATGTAAAATAATGTTGTGAGAGAGGCACTATTTATCTGTAGTGATGTTTGAACATAGATATAATATTCCATCTTTGCTTTTTTTTCAGGGGATGGTTATTCAGGGAAATCTGAAGACAGCCATTTAACGTGGCCATTACTATTAGTAATATTTTTTATTAAGGTTGCCGTATGGCCTTTATCAAATATATCATGAATCAGAAACAACGAAATACAATCATACTCACTTTAGGTTCATTAGCCGCAATAGGTCCTTTTTCTATTGATATGTACCTGCCGGGCTTTCCTGCCATTGCAAAAGATTTAAATACAGATATTGCGCATGTGGGCCTGTCGCTTACCAGTTATTTTATTGGTATATCTGTGGGGCAAATAGCTTATGGTCCTCTCATTGATCGCTTTGGCCGCAAAAAGCCATTGTTGATTGGTTTACTTATTTATATTATTGCAGCAGCAGGCTGTGCCCTTGCTCCTGATGTGTATTGGTTAATTGCCATTAGGTTTTTGCTCGCCCTGGGAGGTTGTGTGGGGATGGTAGCAAGCCGGGCAGTAGTGCGGGATCTTTTTCCTCCGGGCGAAACGGCTAAAGTATTTTCCACCCTTATCCTGATAATGGGCGTAGCTCCCATTATTGCCCCCACTATTGGAGGTTATGTAGCTGCTGCTTTTGGCTGGCGCTATATCTTTTTTTTCCTGGTTATCTTTTCAGTTTCTATGTTTCTGGTGGTAAAAAGGTTTTTGCCGGAAAGCAGGGAGCCGGATTCCTCTGTGTCGTTAAAACCCCTGAATGTGGCCAGGGAATATTTCCAGGTGGTAAAGGAGCCTGAATTTGTTGCTTATGCACTGGCCGGGAGTATTTCTTTTGCCGGAATGTTTGCCTATATATCAGGTTCTCCTTTTGTTTTTATGGAGCATTTTGGCCTGTCGGAAACGCAGTACGGATGGGCCTTCGGGCTGAATGCATTAGGCTTTATCTCCGGAAGCCAGATAAACCGGCTTGTGCTGAGGAAAAAAAGCTCAGCACAGGTTTCGCTCAGGGCCGCTTTTTTCCAGTTTCTTGCCGGTATAGCCCTGGCTGCAGGGAGTGCTGCAGGCTTATTAAATGCCGCAGGAACCCTCTTCCTTATTTTTGCCTATATGTTTTTCCTGGGCTTTCTTGCGCCTAATACAACTGCTCTCTCGCTACAGCCTTTTACACGTTTTGTGGGAAGTGCTTCGGCATTGCTAGGCAGTATGCAAATGGTGGCAGGGGCTGTTGCTTCAGGGACGGTCAGCTATTTTCATAACGAAACGGTTTTGCCTATGGCTCTGACCATGACTGTCTGCTCAACCGCAGGTTTTTGCATTCTTGCTTTGTACCGGTTAAAGTCCGGGCGAACTCCCATGGCATCACCTGCCGGTTAAAAAGTAGTTACTTTTAATAGAGTTTTTGTAAACAAGCATTTCCTTTCCGGCTTAAGGCAGCGGGGTAATTGTATGCTTTGCTTACCTATAGAAACTTTCGTTTTTTATAGCATTCCTGTTGTGGATGTTGGAGTTTGTCCGGCCAAGGTAAGTAATATTTTGTTTATTGTATTTTTATTATATCCGGTCCGTTCATTTTTAGTTAAGCCCTTGTTCTGGCAGCATGGAAAAAATATTAAAATAGTTTTGTGCTTTTTGTAACTTATTGAAATATAGTCGTATAAGTAGGTAAGTTTAATTATTTAAAACTTATAAAATATTACGACATGAAAATTGATAAGAATATGAATAAGAAAGGAACTGATCGTAAGGTTAAATTTGTGGGTGGTGTATTGACCGCAGGTTTATTAATGTTCGGTTCTGCCTCTTTTGCGCAGGAAAGAGACAATGTTACGAATTCGGAAATAAACGAATCTAACCAGATTGATTCTAACACGGACCAGCAGGGAATTGATACCGGCATCCAGGAAGATCGTTCTTATGAAACCTGGGATACAGATATGGATGGTACCATAAATGAAGATGAATTTAATGAAGGTACCAGGAACTGGAGAGAGCAAAGAAATCAGCAAGGCCTTGATGGCCAGCAGGACGGAACTCTTAACAATCAGGGAGGTGCTACTGACGGTGCGTTGGATACAGATACTGATACCGGTACTTTTAATGACTGGGATACCGACGGAGATGGTACTTTAAACCGTGATGAATATGATGAAGGAATAAATAACTTTGGAACTGGTACAGGAACCGGGACTGATATAAATAACCAGGGTACTGGAACTGACATCAACAATCAGGGAACTGGTACCGGAACCGGTACTGATATAAATAATCAGGGAACAGGTACAGGAACCGGGACTGATATAAATAACCAGGGTACTGGAACTGACATTAACAATCAGGGAACAGGTACAGGAACCGGAACTGATATCAATAATCCGGGAACTGGTACAGGTACTGNCAACAATCAGGGAACTGGTACCGGAACCGGTACTGATATAAATAATCAGGGAACAGGTACAGGAACCGGGACTGATATAAATAACCAGGGTACTGGAACTGACATCAACAATCAGGGAACTGGTACCGGAACCGGTACTGATATAAATAATCAGGGAACAGGTACAGGAACCGGGACTGATATAAATAACCAGGGTACTGGAACTGACATTAACAATCAGGGAACAGGTACAGGAACCGGAACTGATATCAATAATCCGGGAACTGGTACAGGTACTGGAACCGGAACTGGCACAGGATACTAATAATTCTTTTACATAATAGAAAAGAAGTGATAAGTGAAGACTCCACGGCTAAGCTGTGGAGTCTTTTTGTTTTCTGAAAAGAATAATATAATAAAAGAAGTCCGGGCGGGGCTCATAAGCAGGTATTATAATTAAAAAGATTAAATTCCACTCTGCAAGCTTTAAAATCATCTGTTTTGTTTCGTTTTTACCGTTTTCTTCCTTATAATAAGGTGTTGATTTATAACCTTATATTTTTTTTTATGAAAAGACTTTTACAGCTTGTTTCAGTATTTGCCTTAATGTTAAGTTTTGCCTGCGAAGGACCTGAAGGCCCTCCGGGACCTCAGGGAGAAACAGGCCCTGCAGGAACCAGAGGCCCTGCCGGAGAGGATGCTCAAAGAAGTGCCGTTTTAGATTCTTATATTGATTTTGAAGCAGATGAAGAAGGGGGGAATTATAGCAGTGGATTTTCACTGGCATCCCTGGAGGTTTCAGATTCAGACATTGTACTGGTGTATATGCTGGCTGGTGTAATTCCGGATGGAAATGGAAATAATATGGTTTTCTGGAGCCCGCTTCCCCAGACTTACAGACTTGAGCAGGGGCCTGTAACCTATACCTATGCATATGCTGATGCTGGTGTTCTTTTGTTTATCGATACAGAAATTAACTGGGCAGAACTTACACAGGAAGAAAGAGAAGATCTGACACTGGAGCAGGTTTTCAGATTTGTTGTAATCCCCGGAGAGACGTATGCTGCTAACCAGAGAACTAAAGGCAGTTTAGAATACCTTCAGAGCCTTTCTTATCACGAAATATTAAAAAAATTCAATATTTCAGATAAAAAAGTTCCTGTATTAAATTAAAAATATCCCGGGCCGCTAATTGGCGGCTCTTTTTTTCAATGTTCTTTCAATCCTGTTTCAGTAGCGGGAGGGCCGGTTGTCGCCTGTTCTTAAATTTAATAATCCGGCTTATATTTCCCCGGAAACCATATTAGAAGAAACATCCTTAACAAAAAGGTTTGGCGTTGATTAGCTGCTGCCTCTGTTTAACCCGGTAACAGGGAGGCATTGTGGATAAAGAGGGGGAAAGTGCTTCAGGCGGAGCCCGGGGAGTATGAAATTTTTTTTCTTTTTGGTATATTGTAATAAATTGAAATTCAGTTTCTTATGTGGGAAGCTGTTTGAATATTTTTTGTTTGTCTTCCATTATCATGCTTCAGATAAGAAAACACGGGAATACGCTATGAATGGCAATATGTACGCAAAAGACGGGCGGAAACTAAAACCTTTTTTACTGCTGCTTTCATTTCTTACTTGCTTATTTTTTTTCCAATTGCAGGCTTTTAGCCAGGAAGCAGGTGGAGTGATTACGGTAAGAGGCCGGGTGCAAAGTGCAGGGAGTGAGGGCGCAGCGGCTGAAGGGGTTCCCGGAGCCACTGTTTTAGTGAAAGGCAGCGGTGCGGGAACTGCAACAGATATGGCGGGCAACTTCCAGCTAAGAGTCTCCCCGAATGCCACTCTGGTAATTTCCATGGTGGGTTACCAGAGTCAGGAGGTTCCGGTAAATGGCAGAACAAACCTTGAAATTTCCCTGACGGAAGATGTAAGCCAGCTTAAAGAAGTTGTAGTAACAGGCTACCAGACTATTGACAGAAAGCTCTTTACCGGATCTGCGGCAACTTTAGATGCTGATGATGTAAAAAGAGCCGGCGTAACCGATGCCAGCCGGATGCTGGAAGGCAGGGTGGCAGGTGTTTCGGTACAGAACGTATCGGGTACTTTTGGCGCAGCGCCTAAAATAAGGGTACGCGGTGCCACATCTATTACAGGCGATAATAAGCCTTTGTGGGTGGTTGACGGAGTTATTCTTGAAGATGTGGTGAATGTTTCAAACGACCAGCTTTCCACCGGCGATCCCGCCACTCTCATCGGTTCCTCCGTTGCAGGTTTGAACCCCGACGATATAGAAAGCTTCCAGATATTAAAAGATGCCTCAGCTACAGCTATGTACGGGGCCAGAGCGATGAACGGTGTAGTCGTAATTACCACGAAGAAGGGAAAACCAGGTAAGCCGGTAGTATCTTATACCGGTAATTTTTCCACCTACTTAAAACCCACCTACCGCTCATTTAATATCATGAATTCAGCCGACCAGATGTCGGTATATGCAGAACTGGACCGCAAGGGCTGGTTTACACATTCCGATGCCTCGAGGCGGCAGGATGGAGGGGTTTTTACCAAAATGTATGACCTGATCAATACATACGACCCTGCCGGCGGAACTTTCGGACTGCCAAATACTCCGGAGGCAAGAGCAGCCTTTTTACAGCGCTATGCTGAAGTAAATACCGATTGGTTTGACGTGCTGTTTAAGAACTCCTTTATGCAGGAGCATTCTCTCAGTATATCTTCAGGTACCGATAAATCCCGGCTTTATTTTTCTACCAGTTACCTGCAGGACCATGGCTGGACTATTGCCGATGGGGTAAAGCGTTTTACCGGAAATGCAAGGGCAAACTTTAACCTCTCAGATAAGATAAGCCTGGGGTTAATTACCCAGGGTTCCATTCGCGACCAGCAGGCTCCCGGGACGGTGGAGCGGATAAGTAACCCGGTTTCAGGAGAGTTTAACAGGGATTTTGATATTAACCCTTTTAGTTTCGCCCTCAATACAAGCCGGACCTTAACGGCATTTGATGAGAATGGTAACCGTGAATACTTCAGAAGGAATTTTGCCCCCTTCAACATCCTTAATGAGCTTGAAAACAATACCATCGATCTTTCCATGATCGATTTAAAGCTCCAGGGCGATTTCAGTTATAAGATTTTACCAAACCTGAAGTACTCCTTCCTGGGAGCATTGCGCTATGCCAAAACAAGCCAGGAGCATAAAGTGCGCGAAAATTCAAATATGGCCATGGCTTACAGGGCCGCCGGCGATGCTACTGTAGAGGATAATAATAAATTTCTGTATCGCGACCCTGATAATCCCGAGGCTCAGCCGGTAGTTATTTTGCCTTATGGTGGCTTTTATAATACCAACGATGTTAACCTTGTAAGCTACAATTTACGAAATACCCTGGAGTGGGATAAAACAATTAATGATACGCACCTGCTCCATTTTTTCACCTCCCAGGAGCTTCGGTATGCAAACCGCCAGACGAGGGGATTTACAGGCGCAGGTTACCAGTACGATAAAGGAGGGGTTCCGTATATCGACTATCGCTTTATAAAGCAAAACACGGAAAACAATTTTAACTACTATAATATGAACATGCGGTTCGACCGTTACCTCGCTTATATGGCAAATGGCGCCTACTCCTATAAAGGAAAGTATGTGGTAAACGGAACTGTACGTTACGATGGCTCAAACCTTCTTGGAGAGTCACCCTCAGCACGCTGGCTGCCTACATGGAATATAAGTGGCTCCTGGAATCTGGATACTGAAGCATTTATGCAGCAGCAGGATTTGGTTAACCGCTTAACCCTGCGTGCCACTTATGGCTTAACAGCCAGTATGGGCAATGCCACGAACTCAAGTCTTGTGTTACAAAACGCCAGTACCCGCCGCCCCTACCTCTCAGAGGTGGAGTCAGTGATATTTATAGAGGCACTGGAAAATGAAGAGCTTACATGGGAAAAGCAATATGAAACCAATATAGGTGTGGATGCCGGTTTCTGGAATGAGCGGGTAACTTTTACCATAGACGGATACTTAAGGAACTCCTTCGACCTGATTGGCCCAATTCGTACTTCCGGAATTGGCGGGCAGGAAATAAAGATAGCAAACTATGCCGATATGCGCTCGCATGGGGTGGAGTTTAGCCTGGGCGGAGATGTTTACAAACAAAAAGATTGGGGATGGAGGACTCAGCTAACCTTTGGGTACAATGAAGGGCGGATTACCAATTTAAAAAACAACCCATATATATGGTCATTGGTAGTGCCGGAGGGAGGGCCTAAAGAAGGTTACCCTTACAGAGGCTTGTTCTCTATAGATTACCAGGGGCTTCAATCCGATACAGGCTCTCCCGTATTTATAAATCAGGATGGCGAGCTAAGTGGCAATGTTTATCTTCAAAGCGACCAGACTCAGTTTTTGAAATACGAGGGACCGGTAGATCCTATCCTGAACAGTGGATTGTTCAATACCTTCCGTTATAAGAACTTTTCGCTGACTGCATTGCTTACCTATAGTGGCGGCCATAAAATAAGGCTAAGCCCTGCTTTTAAAACATCGTCCCGCTCATCTTATACCGATTTTGATGCAATGCCTTACGAGTTTGTAAACCGCTGGACACTGAGCGGAGATGAAACCAACGAGCGGCACGATGTGCCTTCAATTCTGGATATGATTGAAGCCTCACAGTTAGGAGGAACTTATCCTTACAATAACTATAATTACTCAACTGACAGGGTTGCCGATGGTGATTTTATACGGATGAAACAGCTTTCTCTGGCTTATAACCTGCCTGCTAAGCATGTTAATTCCATTGGCTTTAATGCTCTTTCAGTAAGCATAGTGGCTAATAATATATGGCTGATCTATTCCGATGAGGCCCTGCGGGGTCAGGATCCTGAATTCTTTAACAGTGGTGGAGTGGCAATGCCCGTACCAAGGCAGCTTACCCTTTCCTTGAAAGCAGGCCTTTAACTGAAAATATAGAAATGAAAAATAAATTATCACCCATACTGTTTTTTCTGCTGATTGCCGCCTCCGCCTGTGAGGATTTTCTGGAGCAGCCGGTCGACCAGCGGACAAAATTAAATACCGTGGAAAAAGTAAGTGAGCTGTTGGTAACTGCTTACCCGCAGGCCGATTATGCTACATTTACCGAAGCTATGTCGGACCTGGTAGTGGATAAGGGAAGCAGCCCTATTGAAATATTAGAAATTAACATTAACCCTTACTTTTTCCGGGATGTTCAGAATAAAGAAGAAGGATCGCCTGATTTTTACTGGAATGCCTGCTATAAAGCCATAGCAGCAGCCAACCATGCGCTGGAGGCTATTAAAAAGGCCCCAGATCCGGGGGATTACCGGGCTCAGAGAGGAGAGGCCTTAGTGGCAAGGGCCTATGCTCATTTTATGCTTGTTACTTTATTTTCACCTGTATACAATCCGGAAACAGCAGCTACAGACCCGGGAATTCCTTACGTAACAGAGCCTGAAACAGTAGTGCTGGAGCAGTACGACCGTAAAACAGTAGCCTATGTGTACGAACAAATTGAAAAAGATTTAAAGCAGGGCTTGCCTTTGATTGATAATAATGAATACAGGGTGCCAAAGTACCATTTCAATACAGCAGCGGCACATGCCTTCGCTACCCGTTTTTACCTGTTTAAGCAGGATTATGAAAATGTGGTATACCATGCGGATCTTGTATTTCCCGGAGGAAGTGCAGGCGATAATTTGCGGCCATGGGTTGAGGACTACAGTAAACTGACTTATTATGAGGGAATTGCAGTTTATACGCAGGCAACTGAAAAAGCCAATTTATTATTAGCGGAAACAGTGTCTGTCTGGGCAAGGTATTACCCCGTTTACAGGTATGCTATGGCAGGTGGTGTGGTGGATTATTTTTTCCGAAGCCCCAATGTTACCGGCGCCAGGTGGGTACAGCCTTTGTACGAGCGGGGAACAGGAAATCCCTTTATTCTTAAGTTCAGGGAGCATTTTGTCCGCTCAGGCGTAAATGCGAATATAGGGGATGCCTATACAATTTTTCCTCTTTTTACAGCTGAGGAAGTATTATTTAACCGGGCAGAGGCAAACCTGCAGCTGGGGAACCTCAGGGAAGCAAGAGAAGCGCTTAACCTGTATGCCAGCAAGCGTATTGGAAATTACAACTCAGCAGCACACGCCATAACCAATGCCAAACTCCGTTCTTTTTATAGCACCTCAAATGTACAAGAAGGTTTACTGCAGGCTCTTCTGGATTTTAAGGCCGCTGAGTTTGTTCAGGAAGGAATGCGGTGGTTCGATATTATAAGGCATAACATACCAGTGTACCATTATACAGCGGATGGACGGGAACTGGTGCTCGAGCCCGGAGATCCACGGAGGGTTTTTCAGATTCCTCAGGAGGCTGTGCTGGCAGGTATTAAGAGGAATCCGCGTTAATAGAAAAAGCCGGTTTAAGATAAGAGAGATAGATGGATAAGATTAAAATAAGTTTATTCCTGCTCCTGCTTTTGGGAGCATGGGCCTGTTCTGAAGAAGAAGATGCCCTTAATACTGAATTTACTGATTTGGGAGGAGAAACATGGGTAAAGGGGCCGGTTGATTTCTGGCTGGATTCCACTTTTGTAGCTCCTTATAATATTGAGGTAAAATACCGTTTCGACCGTTATGAGCTGGCTTTAAACCGGGTTTTGGTTCCGGTTCAGGAAGACAGGATCATGCCGGTAATGGAAACCATCAGGAAAACCTGGATTGCCCCTTATGAAGAGGAGGCGGGAGAAACTTTCATAAAAACATTTTCTCCCAAACAGTTTGTGCTGGTAGGCAGCCCTGAGTATAACCCGAATGGTACTATTACATTGGGGACTGCTGAAGGAGGGCGAAGAGTGGTGTTGTATAAACTGAATGATTTTGCCACCGGTAATGTGGGGGAAGTAAAGCAAATGCTTCACACCATACACCATGAGTTTGCCCATATCCTGCACCAGACCATTATGTACCCTGAGGAATATAAGAGAATTACCCCTGCATATACTGCCAGCTGGAACGATTATTCCCTGGCCGATGCCCGCTCCCGTGGGTTTATTACTGAATATGCCCGCAGCAGTCCCGACGAAGATTTTGTGGAAATGATCTCTTTAATGCTCACGGAAGGAAAAAGGGGGTTTGATGCTATCATAGAAAGTATGCCCGAAGATGTGAGGCCCCTTATGCGCCGGAAAGAAGCTATTGTAGCGCAGTATTTTGAAGAAAGCTGGGAAATAGATATCTACGCGCTGCAGGCACGTTCAGAAAGGGCGATCAGAGGCTTGTAGCAGGACGGGGCAGAAAGCAATAAACCGCTATAATTTTTAGCTTAAATGAAGAAAATTTTATTAATAGCATGGATAACAGTATTCCTTTTGCCTGGCTGCGATAAGGATAAAGATACCTTGTCGTCTGCAGAAAGGCCGGATGCACGGCTGAACAAAGTGCTGGATGAGTATAAGGAATTGCTTACCGGGGCAGAATGGGGCTGGAAGGCTGTTTTGTATCCGGGAGGAGGCTCGCGCTACAGTTTTCATTTCAATTTTTCTGAAAATGACAGGGTAAAAATGCTCAGCGATATAAATTCCACCACAGCTGTTGAGGAATATGAGAGTACTTATCGTCTGAGGGCAATGCAACAGCCTTCCCTTTTATTCGATACTTACTCATACCTTCATATTTTGTCCGATCCTGATGAAACCAAAAGTGGCGGAGACCGTGGTCAGGGAAGGTACTCAGACTTTGAGTTCCGGTTCATTAATGCAGGAGAGAATACAATTGAGCTGACAGGGAATTACAATGGCAGTAAGCTTATATTGGAAAGAGCTACACAGGAAGAGGCACTTTACCATATGGAAAGTATTGCCGCAACTATAAATGCTTTTGAAAAACTAAATAGTTTTTCCACCTACTTTAAAAGAATGAAGCTGGGTAATAAAACTTATGACATTGCCGCAAACACAGTTTTCAGGACCATTACCTTTAATTATTATGAAGGAGCCGTTCCCCGCTCCTTTACCAGTGAATACTATTATGCCGGTGGTGACATTGTACTCCTTAATCCGTTTACAGACGGGGACCTCACCATTAATTCGCTGCAGGATGTGGCCTTCAACTCTGCAGCAAATGAAATTACTGTTAAAGTAAATAATTCATCGGGCAGAATACAGGAGGCAACAACGCCTGTAAGGGTAAATGCATTTGCAGGAAGAAGCTTTTATACTGATCCTCCTAACGGAAGTTATGCAGTGAGCATTTCAGGCTTTACAGCAGAAGGTAAAGAGGATGCGTTTGACCTTTTCTCCATTGAAGATTATTATTTTCTGGTTTACTGGCCCCGCTTTGGTGAGGTGCCGGGTAATGAAAAACCAACCGGCGAAATAGTCGATCTTTTTGGGTTCATTCTGTATAACGAAGCTGAGCAAAGGCCGGAAATAGGCTATGGTCCCGCACTCAAGACCAATATTACAAACGACGGGCGGGTTGTTTTCATCCAGGTCGATGAGTTTGGTGAAACACCTGAGCAGGCCCGCCCAATGGTTGCAGCTACTGTTGAGCAGCTTGTTATTCCGGAAGGGTATTATGTAATTCCGACAGTGGAGGGTGGTTACGACCTTGTAAGTGCCAAAGATGCCCGCACCTGGATAAGTTTTTTTTAAACGACTGAATGATTGCCCGTTACAATTGTGCGGGATTAAATTATTTTTTTTTAAAACATCTTCTTTCTGTCTGGTTGTAAAGATATGAAGAAGTCATTCTGGAAGCGGACCAAAGAAGTAGTAAAACAGGCAAGCAGCCGTTTTAAGGAAGCAGATCCTATTGTTTACAGCGCTGCAATTGCTTTTTTTACTTTATTTTCATTGCCCCCTGTTTTGCTGATCATTGTTTGGGTGGCAGGTTATTTTATTGACCCTGATGCCATAAAAGGGGAGGTTTACAGGCAGGTGGAAGAAAAGGTGGGCGGAGAAAGTGCCGGCCAGATTGAAATGGTGCTGGAGCGGGGAAGGGAACTGGGTGACAGTATCTGGGGCAATATTATAGCAATTGCCGTTTTGCTTTTTGCAGCCACTGTTGTTTTTAGCTTTGTGAAAAAGGCTCTTAACAGCATATTCGGGGTAAAACCTAAACCACAAAAAGGTGTGCTTAAATTTGCCATTGACCGCCTGCTGTCGTTAGGCATTATAATTTTACTGGGCATATTTATTCTGATAAGTATTCTGGCGGATACGGCTCTCAACTATTTTATGGATATAGTGGCGGATGAATTATTAGGCTTTGCTCCTTATGTAGCCATTATCCTGAATACGCTTATTTCTTTAATTTTAATTACAATAGCTTTTGCGCTTCTTTTTAAATATTTGCCCGATATAGTTACTCCATGGAAACCGGTATGGTTTGGCGCCCTCGCTACAGCAGTATTGTTCACCATTGGTAAATATGTGATCGGGAATATTATTAAAACCACCAGTGTGTCCACAACTTATGGAGCGGCGGGTTCACTTGCTGCTATTCTTCTGTGGGTTTTTTACTCATCTGTTATTATACTGATAGGGGCGCTGATAACAAAAATTTATCTGTTGCATACCGGCTTTACAATAAAGCCATCCACTAATGCGGTGGCGGTGGAAACCAAAGAAATTGAAAAAGAGGAGTTGAATGAATAAAAAGTACCCTGACAGAATTATTTTACTGCGGGACCGGCTTTTTCTCTCCTGAAGAGCATAAACCATAATACAATAAGAATACACTCTGCCACCGCGTCCAGCATATATACATTCCATATACGGTCAATGCCTGCGTAATAAAGGTCCACAACAGTAAGCCCTGCCGCACAGCCTGTGGCCAGCAGGAAAGTCTCATCATTTACTCTCCGGTTTATGCCGGCAGAAAAAAGGACGATACCAACAATAGTCAGCAGAATCCCTACAGTTTCCACAAGCCAGATATCATATTTATGGCCGCTTATCCAAATAAAGCTTTCAATATGCAGGAGGGGCCACACACCTGTTACAAAATAGAAAATACCCTGCAACATACTTAGCCATCCCGTTTTACTTATTCTGTTCATAGGTTTTGTGGTTTTTTCTAAGCCAACAGGTCAGTTACACTAATGTTTAGCCCGGTTAAGTGCAGGTATTTCCGGGAGGCTGAAATAACCTGTGGGGAAAAAGGAGCAGGAGGAGGTGTGTGCCGGAGTATATTAAAAAAAATTATAGCAGCCGTCTATGAGGGTATAAAAATAATCTATCATTATGGAGGTTAACGGTTTGAATATGAGTAAGTAAATATATTCTTTGGGAGTGAACAACTGTTTTTGGTTTTCGTTCTGATTTTATATTTTTTAACTTTTAACACAGAGTATTATGTTTTATCATGACAAGAAATTGCAGTACAAGGTAAGGGTTGATAAACCAAATCCTAAGTTTGCAAAAATGCTTCAGCAGGCAATTGGCGGTATAGAAGGGGAAATCCGCGTTTGCCTTCAATATCTTTTTCAGGCGTGGGGCTCGCGCGGCCCTGTAAAATACAGGGATATGTTGCTCGAAACAGGTACGGAAGAAATGGCGCATATTGAAATGCTTGCCACCGCCGTAGCATTAAACCTGGAAGGAGCGTCTAATGAGCTTAAAGATGAAATGGCCGGAAACAACCCGCTTGTAGCCGGAATTATGGGAGGAATGGATCCCCGCCATATTCTTTCCTCAGGAATGGCTGCAATGGCAGTGGACAGCAACGGTGTGCCATTTAATGGCTCCTGGGTAGTGGGAACCGGTAACCTTGCTGCAGATATGTATGCAAATGTTATGGCAGAATCAAGTGGCCGTACATTAGCAACCCGCCTGTGGGAAGTAACAGACGACCCCGGCATGAAAGATATGCTTTCTTTCCTGATTGCCCGCGATACCATGCACCAGAACCAGTGGCTGGCTGTGCTGGAAGAACTGGGCGGGCTGAGTGGAGTGCATCCTATTCCAAACAGCTTCCCTCAGGAAATGGAAAATAAAGAGTTCAACTACACCTTTATATCAACCGATATTAATGCAACCCAGTCGAAAGGCGACCGTTGGGCTGCAGGACCATCAATGGATGGTAAAGGGCAGTTCAGGTTTGAAAAAGCCCGTCCTTATGGCGAAGAGCCAATCCTTGGACCACCAATGCCTGAAGGGCACGCTCAGGTGGAGCAGATGAGAGGCGCTGCTCAGCGGCCAAAATCAGTGGTTGACAAAGTGAAAGATAAACTTTCTTAAGTAAGGGAGAATTTTCAGCTCCTTCGGGAGAACTGATACAAAAGAGCTTTATGGGCCTGCAGGGGTTTTATAAAGCTCTTTTTTTGTTGGTTTTAAATTTCACCTATATGCCCCGGAAAATTATTTTACTTTTCCGGATTATTTAATCCCTTGAATGCTTCAGGTAATTTTTGCAATTTTGAGGCCGCCAATCCACTGTTTTATAAGTGGTTATTAATCATAGCCTTTTACTGTAGTCTTATCTAATTTATCTGCGTCTTGAAGCTTAAGTATAGTATTGTTGCTCTTCTTGTTGTTCTCCTGTCCGGAGCCGGTTATTTCTTTTATCAGCAAAATCAGGAGCGGCAGCAGGTGAGTGTATGGTCTTTTGTGCCGGAACATGCGGTTTTTGTATATGAAGGGGAAAATGTACCTGCTGCCTGGAAAAGTATGGAGGAGCAGTCCGCAGGAGAAATTATTAAAGCACTCCCGTGGTTTGCAAAGATGCAGTCCTACCGCTTGCGCCTTGACTCTGTAACAGAAAACCTGAATGCTCTTTTTGAGAAGCGGCAGGTACATGCCTCCCTGCATATAACAGAAAATAATAATTTCGATTACCTGTTTTACCTTCCTGTGCAGGGGGTGAATGACTACAGTGCCTTAAAAGAAGTAATTGATTCCTTTCAAAAGGAAGAAAATTACCGTTTTTCAAAGAGGGTTTTTCATGACTTTGAAATACAGGAATTTACCAATAGCCAGACAGGTAAAAGATTTTCGTTCTTCCTTTATGCAAATTATTTTGTCGGTAGCTTTACTCCCTTTTTAGTGGAGGATGTGATCAGGCAAATCGACAGCAAAGAAAAAAAAGGAGGATTCAGGGAGCAGCATCAAAAAATCTTCAGTTCAAGCCATATGGACCACGACCAGGGCAATCTGTATGTAAACGGCAGCCGCCTTGGGGCTTTCCTGAACCTGTTCTTAAAAACAGGTTCTTTTTCACCCTCATATCCTTATTCATCAAAGCTTGATGTGGCTTTTAACGAAGATGGAATCCTGATGAACGGGTATACAGCCGCTGAAGATGGTGAGGTGGAGCCTTATTTACAAAGCCTTCTTCATGAGCAACCGCAGGAATTGGATGTTGCTCATATGGTGCCTTTAAGAACAGCTTACCTGAAGTTCTTTGGTTTTAAAAACGGGAGCCAGTGGCATAAGAGGCTTCTGGATAAGAAGGTGGTAAAGGGCTGGCCTGAGCTGGCAGCCTCATTTCCCAGCCTGCAGGATTTTTCTTCCATGCTCGGCCAGCGTATAGTACATGCCGGAATTCCGGGTGCCGGAGATGAAGACCATCATCTTTTGTATGTCCATACCACAAATGGAGAAAAGGCTGCGGCTTACCTCCGGCAGGTGGCAGCCCAAATAGAACAGGCTGCGGGTGATTCTTTGTTTCAGGAAGAGTTCGGGAACAGGCTAATTACCCAGATTTCATATAAGGAATTTCCCGAAGCACTTCTGGGGCCAGCGTTCTCAGGATTCGGGGAATGTTTTTACCTGCGGTACAATCAGTATATTATATTCAGCAACAGTATTCAGGAGTTAAAAACCATGCTGCTGGATATAGAGACCGAAAATACCTGGCAAAAGTCGGTGCAGACATACAAGTTCCTGCAAAAAATTAATCAGGAAGTAAACTATGGCCTTTATGTAAACACTGAAAAAATATGGAAAGAGGTTGTTGCCGGAGCAGAGCCGGAGTGGAAGAGCTATCTGGAAAAGTGGGGGCCGTACCTGCGGCAGTTCAGTATGGTGGCCCTGCAGTTCAGCTCGCTGGAAGAAATGTTGTACACTAATTTTCTGCTGCAGGCCAACCCACAGGATGTACAGGACCTCAGGCAGCTGCGGTTTACTATTCTGCACGAAACCTCATTAAATGCTCCGGTAGCAGGTAAACCTGTATTGCTGCGCAATAACCGGCAAAAGACGCAGCACATTTTTGTGCAGGATACACTGCATAATTTATATTCTCTGGACGCTCAGGGAGATATTATTAAACGGGACAGCCTGACTGCGCCTGTTATTGGAGAGGTGTTTCAGGTTGACTCCCGCAGTGGCAGCGAGCCTCAGCACCTGGTGGCAACTAAAAAGGCGTTATATCTTTTTGGAGCCCCATCCTCCGGCCTGCTCCCCGGTTATCCGGTAAAAATGCCGGAGAATGCACAAATTGAATGGGCAAATGTAATCGATTATAACGGAAGTAAAATGTACCGTATTCTGGTGGCGGCAAGCTCAGGAGATTTGTACATGTTCGATCTGGAAGGTAAAAATCTTGAAGGATGGCAGCCGCGGGAAACGGGTGGCGCCCTGAGTACAGCTCCGGGGCATATAAGGGTACGTGGGAAAGACTGTATTTATGCTTTCCGGAAAAGCGGAATGGTTCATTTGTTCAACCGCAGGGGAGAAAGCTATGATGGCTTTCCGCTAAACCTGAAGGATAGTTTGCTGGGGGGTGTTTTTATACAAGCTGCTTCTGATTTCAGTAATACGCTTTTTACCACTATAACAAAAGGAGGAGAGCTGTTATCCTTTAACCTGAACGGGAAAATTACCCGGCAGGCCCAGCTGTTTAAACCCGAAATCAATTCCTCTTTCAGGCTGGTTCAGGATAATACGGGGAATGGGTTTCTTATTGTAAGGCAGTCCGCAAACCGCCTCAGCCTGCTGGATTCCAAAGGAAATCTTCTTTTTGAGAAGGACTACCTGGGAGCAGCCAAGGTTCTTGTTCAGTACTTTTATTTCGGTGCCGATAAAGAATTAATAGCCGTTACGGATCCGCAGGAGGAGTTTTCTTACCTCTATGACAGAGAAGGAAATCTGCTGAATTATGAACCTCTTAACAGCTGCTGCCCTGTAAGTATTCAGTTACAGGAAGAATCGGGCAACTACCATGTTTACAAAGGCTATGGAGGAAAAGTAAGTCTCCTTAAAGGAGTGGAATAGGTGTATGAATTTTTCCGAGAATGTGATTTTTTTTCACTTTCTCACTTTTTTGCTGATGAAAATGAGATACATGTGAAGATTGCAGGAGTGTATTGCCTGTTTCCGTGATGTAAGTTAGGAAAAAGGCTTACTGAAAATCCCCCGCAAGGATTTGTTAACTTTGCATATAACCAATTTTTATCAGGATATGAAAACTTCTCAGCCAGTTCTCATTCTCTTTTCTTTATTGCTTTTTATAGTTTCCGGTCAGGTATTTGCCCAGAACAATAAAGTGTTTCTGGCTGATTTATCCGAAGGCTGGAAAGTGGGAAATACAAAGTTGCTTACGCCCCTCCTTGACGATAAAGTATCCATCAGCAGTAACGGAAAAGAATATTTATATAGTAAAGAGGAAGCTGCCGCTGAGCTCCACAGGTTTTTCGGGAATAACCGGCCTGTAAATTTTAACCTCAGGCATAGTGGTGCCTCTGCCGATGGCCAGCTGTACCTTGTTGGAAGCCTCGATATACAGGGTGGGGCAAACTATAAAATTGTATGCAGAGCCAGAAGCTGGAATACAGGCTACCGGATTTTTAAATTAGACATGACAGGAGGGAATTAGGAAAGCCAATCCGGAAAATATTTGATGTGACTTTTCTAAAAGGTATTTTTGCAGGGCAAAACGACAAAATACCTATGAAGAATAAGTTCCGGTTTATTTGTTTTCTTTTCCTGCTCTCTGCAAATCTTTATGCTCAGGAATCTGCGATATCCGGTAACGCAGTTAATTTATCTACTCCATACCACACTGTTTATACCCATTTGTATCATCTCCAGGAGGAGCAGTTTGCTCCGGAGATAGCAGCAACTACTTTCAGCCACGACAGCAGAAGCCCGGAAGAAGCAGAGGACCTGGCAGTAAGGCTCAAGCAGATCCTTGACGGGGAAGGAATTTATATTGATATGGACCTGCTGCCCCGGAAAACCAATTATTATGACAGCTCCAGCCAGCAGCACAAATATGTCCTCTCTGCCCGCTATCCTGATATTTACCTGGTAAGGAAGGATGATGGCCGCTGGTTATATTCAGAGAAAACAGCGGAGCGGATAGATGACCTTTATAAACAGGTGTTCCCTTTCGGAACCCATAAACTGCTGGACTGGCTGCCCCGCCTGGGCCAGAAAAAGGTAATAGGCCTGCACATCTGGCAGTATATTGGCATATTAATCCTTATTATCCTGGCTTTTATCGTGCACCGCTTTTTTACCTTCTTCTTCAGGAAAGGCATGAACCATTTGCTGCACAGCCTGGGGTATGAGGAGGTAGCAAAGAAATTTATTTTACCGGTAGCACGGCCACTGGCTCTTTTCGTGGTGTTTTTATTGCTCTACGTACTGAGCCCGGTATTGCAGCTGCCTGTGGAATTAGGATATTATCTGATGCTTTTTTTAAAAGCAACCCTTCCATTCTTTGCCACACTTGTGTTTTACCGCCTGGTGGATTTTGTAGGTGTTTACCTCGACCGCTTTGCTAAAAGAACTGAAAACACGCTGGATGACCAGCTGGTGCCCCTGTTAAGAAAGGCACTCCGCACCTTTGTAGTGATTATTGGTGCGCTTTTTATCCTCGATAATCTGGAGTTTGATGTAACGGCTTTTATTGCAGGTCTTTCCATAGGTGGTTTAGCTTTTGCCCTGGCGGCTCAGGATACCATTAAAAATTTCTTCGGCTCTCTCATGATCTTTATCGATAAGCCGTTCCAGATCGGGGACTGGATAACCTCAGGTGAAATTGACGGTACGGTAGAGGAAGTAGGCTTCCGCTCAACCCGCATCCGTACCTTCAGGAATTCGGTAACTTATGTGCCAAACGGTAAGCTGGCCGACTGGGTGGTGGATAACCACGGGCTGCGCCAATACCGCCGTTTCTATACAAAGCTTGCCTTAACCTACGATACTCCTCCCCGGCTGGTGGAGCTTTTTGTGGAAGGACTCCGGAAGATTGTAATGAAGCATCCTCAGACAAGGAAAGATTATTTTGAGGTACACCTGAACGACCTTGGGGCGCACTCTCTTGATGTGATGTTCTACATCTTTTTTGCGGTGCCTACATGGTCGCAGGAGCTCAAAGCCCGCCACGAAATTTTATTACAGGTAATGGAGCTGGCCGAAAGCCTGGAGATCCGTTTTGCCTTTCCGACACAAACACTGCATATGGAAACTTTTCCGGGGAAACCGGGCCTTACTCCTGAATATTCAAAAAGCATTGCAGAAATGCAGGCAGCACGTGATGCTTACCTTGGGGGCGGGCAGTTAGGGAAAGGCAATGCTACGGGAATGAATTAGGAGCAGGAAGGGCCTGAGAAACAATCAATAAAAAACAACAAACACAGGAAACTGTTCTATAATGAACGAGTAACCTACAACGGAAAATCAGAATCAGATATGAAATTCGGAACTAAAGCCATACATGCAGGCATTGAGCCTGATCCTTCCACAGGTGCGATCATGACACCTATTTACCAGACATCCACTTATGTTCAGACTTCGCCGGGGCAGCATAAGGGGTTTGAGTACTCAAGAACGCACAACCCCACCCGGAAGGCGCTTGAAAACAGTCTGGCAATACTTGAAAACGGCAAACACGGCCTGTGTTTTTCTTCAGGAATGGGTGCCATAGATACCATAATAAAGATGTTTGAGCCCGGCGATGAAATCATAAGCACCAACGATTTGTATGGTGGCTCCTACAGGATCTTTACGAAGGTTTTCCAAAGGTATGGTCTGAAATTCAATTTTGTGCCCATGCACAATACCGAAGCCATTGAAGAAAAGATCAATGAAAAAACAAAGATGTTGTGGGTGGAAACACCTACCAATCCTTTGATGAACATTATCGATATAAAAGCATGTGCTGCTCTGGCAAAGAAACACAATATTCTTTTGGCAGTAGATAATACCTTTAGCACCCCTTACCTGCAAAACCCGCTCGATATGGGGGCAGATATTGTAATGCACTCCGTTACAAAATACATAGCCGGCCATTCCGACGTGGTAATGGGAGCCATTGTGGTAAATGACGATAAGTTGCGCGATACCCTTGCCTTCCTGCAGAACAGCTGCGGGGCAGTACCTGGTCCGCAGGACTGTTTTCTTGTACTGAGAGGCATTAAAACCCTGCATGTACGAATGCAGCGGCACTGCGAGAACGGCCGTATTGTAGCGGAGTACCTTGATAAGCACCCTAAGGTAGGGAAAGTCTACTGGCCCGGCCTTTCGCACCACCCGAACCATGAGGTAGCGGCGCAGCAAATGAAAGATTTCGGAGGAATGATATCCTTTACTCTGAAATCAGATACCAAAGAAGATGCCGTTAAAGTATTGGAGAAATTCAAATATTTTACCCTCGCGGAATCGCTCGGAGGAGTAGAATCCCTGAGCGGACACCCTGCCTCAATGACCCATGCCAGCATACCTGTGGCAGAAAGGCAGAAGAGTGGTTTAAAAGACTCCCTCATCAGGCTGAGCGTTGGCCTGGAGGATGTAGAGGATCTGGTTGAAGATTTAAGGCAGGCAATAGGCTGATACAGAGTAATAAATATAAACAAAAGAGGCTTATTTTCCCGGCGGAAATAAGCCTCTTTTGTTTATATACTTGCCTGGTGTCCGGGACCGGACAATAGTTAAATACTACCCTGTCCTGAGTGTTCCAAAGCCCGATATATTCTGTTATTATGCTCTGGAATCATTTTCAGGTTTTTTTAACACTCTCCTGCTATTCCGGATATTTATCTTAAAAGCTTTATTTTCAGATAAATAAAAGCAAAAATCGAGGATAACTGACACAGGAAAGTTCAGGAGAAGACAGGCTTCAGAATCCGGATAACAAATATCGTTTGTAAGTATAAAAAATAATCATAACTTCATTCCAACCCTTTTCCAACATCGGGTGTCTGTAATTCTGATTCAACTCCAAAAAGCACAGCTGCGCCCTTATGTACACTGAAGGCGAACTTGTAGAAGGCTGCCGGAAAGGCGACCGGAAGATGCAACACGAACTATACCAGCGCTTTGCTGATAAAATGTTTGTGGTGTGTCTGCGCTATGCCCAGGGGCAGCTGGAGGCAGAAGATATTCTGCAGGAAGCTTTTATCAAAGTATTTGATAAAATAGAACAGTTCAGGGGCGAAGCTTCGCTTGCGGGATGGATTAAACGGATAGTGGTAAATACTGCCCTGAATAACCAGAGGAGTAAGCTGTATATGTACCCTATGGTTGATGTTGACAGCATGTATCACATACAGGAGCAGGAAACCACATTATCCGGTTACAATTTCCGGGATCTTTTAAAGCTGGTGCAGGAATTGCCCTCCGGCTGCAGGGTAATTTTTAACCTTTTTGCCATTGAGGGCTATAGCCATAAAGAAATAGCAAAACTGCTGGAGATTTCGGAAGGAACATCAAAATCGCAGTACGCAAGGGCCCGCCAGCTCTTGCAGGATAGATTAGCAGCGTTGGAAAAAAAAGGATATGAAAAAGTTAGATGAGCATTCGCAGTGGGAAGATGAGTGGGCCAGGGCGTTTGAAGATGCCCGGCAGGCTCCTTCCCCCAATGTGTGGAATAATATCCATGCAGTGCAGGCTGATAAGGAGGCTGATAAGTTCAGAAAGCGGGCGTTTTTCTACAAATGGCTTGCAGCAGCCTCTGTATTTATAAGTATTTGCAGCGGCGTTATATTTTTCCTCAATTCCGGCCAGGAGCAGGAAAGGGGATTAGCCGTGCAATCTTCTCAGGAAGAGGTAGGGATGGAGGAAAATCCGGCTGGTAATACAGGAACTATTACTCCCCCGGTAGCATCCGGAGAATCCGGAACAATTGCCGGACGCGGAGAAAGCAGCGGACAATTTTCTGCTGATGCGCCTGCCGGTAAATCAGAAACAGGAACAAGAGGAACTGCCACAGGAAAAGGTACTGTTTCTCAGCAGGAAGAATATGATATTTCCTCTGCCCTGGCAGCTGAATCCGGAGAGGAACACCGGAAGCAAAAAGCTGCCCGTAATACACAAAAGGACCAGGCGAACATTCAACTGCAGGAGCATGGAAAAGGGAGCCAGCCGCCGGTGCAGGGCGGTGGTAATTTTAACGGAGCCGGAGATGATGGCTCTGCCAGGCCGGCAGCCGTGTTAGCCATGGAAGAAAATAAGCCGGAGGAGGAATATAATGCAGAGGGAGAAGAAACCGGTTTTGTGGCAGGAGCGACAGGGGAGGTTATAGAAAAGACACCTTCGGCAGGTACCCTTGCAGTTGTTTTGGTTACTAAACGTGATGTGGTTGCTTTAGATTTTGAAAAGCATACCAAAGTAGATGCAGAAATAAGAAAGCTGTGGGTGGCATCTAACTTCCTGAAGAAGGAAAAAGCTGGTTCTGTACCAAGATATATGCTGGGAGCCTCCCTGGCCTCAAATAATTTTAACGCCAATTATCTTGATAAAAGCCCGGAAGTGGCAAACCTGGCCCACAGTGCAGATGCTTTTAAAGCGACCTCACTAAGCCCGCTTGCTAATGCCCGTGTTACTGATTGGGATAATGAGCAAAAAAGCGTGGTTTCCGTAGCCGGTGCAGTGCAGGGAGCAGCATGGTTAAGCAAAAAATGGGTTTTACAGGGAGGGGTGCAGTACGGAAATTATAAAACTGAAAACACCGCCAGTACTTATACCGATGCCTCCGGAAATATGTCTTATCCCCTGCATTTCGCTAATTATTCCGAAGATAAAATGCAGTCAGCTTCTTTAAGAACCGCCCGTGCAGCCAGCTCGGTATCAGCCACTAATTCTTTTGCATTTCTGTCTGTTCCGCTTAGTATAGGGTATGTGGTGGTCGACAGAAAGCTGAGCCTGCTTCTTTCTCCGGGTATTTCATCTGAATTTTTCCTGAGCAATAAATTATCTTCAGATGATGGAGATGCCCTTCAGACCTATACAGTGTCTAATGGGGAAGAATCTCCGTTTAATTTAGTTCATTTCAGGGGGCTGATCAGTGCCCAGCTTTTCTATAAGATGAGCGAAAACTATATGATTTCCCTGGAACCGGGCTTTCAGCAGGCAATAAGTGATTTTAACAAGTCTGATAGCTTTTTTAGCAGCAGGCCATCCAATATGAGTATAGCGGCAGGTTTCCGGTATATTTTTCACTAAGCCTTCCAACCTTCCTGAAACTAGTTGTGTCTAATAAAAAAAGAGAAGTAAAATGAGTAAAACATCTAATCCAGTGCACGATGGGCTGGGAATTGTGGCCCGATTGGTAGTGATTGCTATGTTATTAGTAGTTTTAAGTTTTGTATTGCAGGGGTGTTCTCAAAGGGGAACAGACACACCTGATGCTGAAAGTGGTAAAAGTATTTCAATAGTAACTGAAAGAGCTCCTGAAGCAGTATTAATTGCTTTGCATTAATAAATGCAGGTGAGCTGTAATAAGCCGGGAGTGAAAAGAAAATAAAGCCGGATTATATTTCCTGTTTTATGTAAAAATATTTTGTTGAATATGAAGAGCGGGCACCGGCTAATCCGGTGCCTTTTTTTACCATGCATCGGTTGTTCAGATTTTATCTGAATTAATCTTTTTCAATAAAGCCCGGCACATTTCTAAATGCTGCTTTTCTTTTTGAACAGATTAGTGAACACATCGAACTTCTTCAGGAATTCCTTCCGGGGACCGGCAAGAATTTTCAATATCCTTTTACGGGCTTCCATATAACTTTCCCTCCGGATAGCTTTTCTGTTAATGGCATTAGTGGCACCACAATACTTTTGCGTAATCAGGCCTATCCGCAGAATCATCAGTCCGTTAAAACTCCCCTGTACGATACTTTCCACCACATTGCCCAGGCCCGGTATAATTTTGGTGGCTTTCGCTCCTATAGAAGCAGTGGTTTCGGCTCCCTGAGAGGCAAGCTCGTGTACGAATTCCTCAATGTTTTCTTCCAGATACTCGTCTACCTGGTCTTCCAGTAGTTTTGCTCCTATTACCATTAAACCAATGTTGCTGTACAGGTTAATCATTTGCCGCAGGGAGGTTCTCTGGAAATAAATGGTTGATACTCTCCAGACAGTGTTCATGGCGAAAAAGAAAACAATAAGGCTGTCGAAGGTGCCGTTTTGCGAGATGGCGGTACCTGCAAATGTTCGTACCGTATTGTAGCGGATAATTTTATCTGCCTGCTCATCCAGTACCTTTACGCCCTGTTGCACATCTTCCATATTATTTACCACAAGCCCGTTTTTTTTAAGGATCCGGTTCTTGTTGTAACGGCTTATAAGAGCCCGGTGGTAAGCTTCCAGGGTTTCAGGGTTATCGGACTGAGGAGGCAATATTGCCGCGGGAAGGCTCAGGTATGTGTAGAGAGGAACAAGAAACAGGATGCTTACCAGGCCAATGAGCCCAAAGAGCACAATGTCTCCAAACAAGGGGTCAATCCTGTCGGCAAGGTATACCAGGTTAGCAATCTGGGCAATGAGGAAAAGCACAAAGCCAAGCAGGAACAGGAAAAGCAGCGGAAAAATTATCAGTTTGACAGTTCTCATAATTATTCATAACAAAAAAATACTGCGGATGGCAGTATTTTCAGGCGTTATTTTATTTCCATTCCACTACTATTCCGCGGCTCTCATCTTTCAACATAGGGGGAACAACCTCCTGCAACTGAGCTGCCAGCAGGTTCAGCAGCCGTTGTTTCGCAAAATGGCGGGTATATACCAGGCTTACTTCGCGCAGCGGCCGTGGGGTTTCAAATCTTTTTATCTGGAATTGCTGCTCGTCTGCTAAATCAATGGTGGCCAGCTCGGGGAGCAGTGTAAAGCCACCTTCCACTTCAACTAGTTTCCGGAGGGTTTCAAGCGAGCCGCTCTCGAACAGGAAAGGACGGTTCGCTTCAATTTTATGGTCAAGGGAGCAGAGGTTCAGTACCTGGTGGCGAAAACAATGCCCTTCGGTTAGCAGCCACAGGCCCGGTTGGGTAATATCCTCCATCCGGACCGTTGGCTGTTTAAAGAGCGGATGGTCCTGGTGTGTATAAAGCTGAATTTCCTCATAAAAAAGTGGCTTTTCTTCAATGGCTGCATCATGGAGGGGAGTAACCAGCAGGCCAACATCCAGCTGATCTTTTTTCAGCAGCTCAATTATATTTTCAGTGGTATATTCCTGTACATGCAACTTTACATTCGGGTATTTCCTGCTGAATGGTCCTGCAAAAAGCGGGAGGAGGTAAGTGGAAAGGGTAGGGATTATTCCCACATGCAGTTCGCCGCTTATGTTGCTTTTAAAATCTGCTGCAATACCTTCCAGTTTTTTAAACTGCTGCAGTACAAGCTTTGCCTGCGCAATAATGGCCTTTCCGGCATCGGTGGGTATTACCGGCTGCTTGCTTCTGTCAAAAATAATAATGTCCAGGGCTTCCTCCACTTTTTTTATTTGCATACTGAGTGTGGGCTGGGTTACAAAGCACTTTTCTGCCGCTGTGGCAAAGTGGCGGTAAGTGTCTACTGCCACAATATATTCTAATTGTATGATAGAGATCATTTTTTTCCCTTTTTATACTGTTGAAATTTACGATGCTCCCTCAATAATAAGGAAAATCCATTCAATATAAAACAAATCTATAGCATGATAAAATTAATAGATTTGTCTTATGAGGAAGCTCGCCTTACTTTTGTATTAACCAAAACGAAAAAGTTATGCCAAACCAACAATTGAACACTATTGGACTGGACGTTGAGAAGTCGCAGAAATTAGCACAGGAGCTGAATGAGCTGCTTTCTAACTTTCAGCTGTATTACCAGAATCTTCGCGGATTCCACTGGAATATAAAAGGAAGCAACTTTTTTGAGTTGCATACCAAATTCGAAGAACTGTATACAGATGCACAGGTAAAAATAGACGAACTGGCAGAGCGGATCTTAACCCTTGGGCAAACGCCGCTGCATACTTTCGAAGATTACCTGAAAACAGCCCGGATTCCGGTACACAAAAACATTAGTGCAGACAGGGAAATTGTGCAGGCCCTGGTGGATATGCTGCAAATCCTTCTCATAAAGGAGCGCGATGTACTTGAGGCGGCCGGAGATGCAGCGGATGAAGGTACTTCCGACCTGCTTACTCCCATCATTGCAGAACAGGAGAAAACAGTCTGGATGCTGAGGGCTTGGTTGCATTAATTTCTGTGGCAGGAGGTAAAGTGGTGCTACGCATTAAAAAACGCTGAGCCATCCTGTTTGATAAGGTAAAAACAAACAACTTATTAATATTTATCTGAAAACTAAACGATTAAAATCATGATTGGAATAGGAGAAAAATTCCCCGAATTTGAAAAGCAGGCAGTTGTAAGTCTTGAAAAAGGCAAAGAGTTCGCAAAAATCAGCTCTAAGGATTTCAGAGATGCTGATGAGTGGATGGTGATGTTCTGGTGGCCAAAAGATTTCACTTTTGTATGCCCCACAGAAATTGCTGAATTCAATAAAAGCTTTGGTGAGTTCAGGGACCGCGATGCTCAGCTGATTGGTGCCTCCACAGATTCTGAATTTGTGCACCTTGCCTGGAGAAATAACCATGATGACCTTCGCGGACTTCGCTTCCCTATGCTGGCCGATACCTCCAAATCTCTTGCTGAGGAACTGGGTATACTGGAGCAAAGCGAAAAAGTAGCTTACAGAGCCACAATTATTGTAGATCCACATGGTATCGTTCGCTGGGTAAGTGTAAATGACCTGAACGTAGGCCGGAATGTGAAGGAAGTGCTCCGCGTACTCGATGCCCTCCAGACCGATGAGCTGTGCCCTTGTAACTGGGAAAAAGGCCAGGAAACAATTTCAGCTTAAGAACCCGTTCCTTATTACTTTCTCAAACTCAAATTTAATTTTATGATTACTGAAATAAAGAATGATTTTTTGCAGGATCTGCAACTGGATGATTCTTTCCGGACAGAAGCACTGGATACTTTGCTGGAAGGTGAATCCCGCTACCTGAAAGACCTGCGCGTAAACTTTAAAAATACCCTTACCTCTGAGCACCTTTCGGAGAAGGAAATTTACCTGCTGGCAACGGCTGTTGCCACTAATGAAAAAAATGAAAGGTTACTGCAGTTCTTTAAAGATGGTGCAAAACAAAGAGAAGCTACTGCGGAAGAAATTGCCGAAGCTGTAGCCTGTGCTTCCCTGCTGGCGAGCAATAACATTTTTTACCGTTTCCGCCACTTTACCGGCAAAGAAAAATACAACCAGCTTCCTGCCCGGATTAAAATGAATATTATGATGAAGCCTGTTCTTGGAAAAGAATTCTTTGAACTGGTAAGTCTGGCAGTATCCGCAGTGAATGGCTGCGAAATGTGTGTGAATGCCCACGAAAACAGCCTGCTGGATTTAGGCAGCAGTGAAGAGCGTATTTTTGAGGCGGTGCGACTGGCTGCAGTGGTAACCAGCCTTGGAAAGATAGTTTATTAAAAAAAACAGCTTCAATTGTTTGATGGGTTAGTTTAACGAAAAAGGCGCTTTCCGGATGGAGGCGCCTTTTCCGTTTTTATCTGATGAATACCCACTCTTTTTCATTGCTGTGCTGTTCGCTGAACTCATACCCCTCCTGCTGAAAGGTTTTTAAAGTCTCCGGATCTTCAATTCTGTTTTTAATAATAAAGTCAGTCATCAATCCCCGGGCTTTTTTAGCAAAAATGGCAATTATGCTGTATTTACCGTTTTTAAATTCTTTAAAAACAGGTGTGATAATATCTGCTTTCAGCTCTTTCTTTTGAATAGCCTTAAAATACTCATTTGAGGCAAGGTTAATAAGCACCGGTTTTGCGCCGGACGCCATGGCTTTATTGAGTTCCTCTGTCAGGCGGTTGCCCCAGAAGGAATACAGATCTTTTCCTTTCGGGTTTTTAAGCTTGATTTTCATTTCCAGCCGGTAAGGCTGAATAAGGTCCAGCGGGCGGAGCAGACCATATAATCCTGAAAGGATGCGCAAGTGATCCTGTGCAAAGCTGAGCTCTTTTTCATTATAATTTTCAATATCTATACCGGTATATACATCTCCCTTAAATGCGAAAAGAGCCTGTTTGGCATTTTCCGGAGAAAAAGGGGTGTTGAACTGCCGGTAGCGATTATAATTCAAATCAGCGATCTTATCGCTGACTTCCATCAGAGCTTTAATATCCCCTGCCGACTGTTTCCTTAGTTCATTCACCAGCACTTCGGTTTGATCCAGAAAGCGTGGTTGTGTATGAAGTTCGGGTACACCATTGGAAGAAAAGTCCTGCGTTTTGGAAGGAGAGATAATGGTAATCATTTTTAATTTTTATAATGAAAAAGGAATTTAGAATGATAGAATGGCTCATTCCCACATTCTATCATTCACGCATTTATTTTAGCACTGTTATACCTCCGCGTTGTTTTTTGTAGGTACTGTCGTCTCCGAACCTGTTCTGGTAGGTAATTACATATACATAGGTATTGACCATTACCGGCTGCCCGCTTCTGTCGGTTCCTTTCCACTCAAAGAGCGGGTCGTTGCTCTGGAATAAAACCTCACCCCAGCGGTTCAGTATCTGAATCTGAAAGTTCTGTACATTTTCTGCCATCTTAGGGTTCAGTATTCTAAAGGAGCTGTTGCCGTTTACCGGGCTGTTAAAACGGATGGCGTTTGGCAGCCAGAGCACAGGCGTACAGTCGTATACCACCCTGAACCTGACAGGCTCACTGCAACCATTTACTTCTAACTCATAATTTCCTTCCTGGGTAATTATCAGGGAAGGGCTTCGTCCTACAACCTGGCCGTTAGCAGTTCTCCAAACATAACTATCATAGCCTTCAAGTGAAATAGTATCCCGTGCCATTTCAGGAATGTTGGGGCAAATTACATAGGTTGGCCGTAATACGGGAGGAATGGTTCTGGTGACTTCTTTAGGTTCGGAGGTTTTTTCTCCTGCACAATTAGAATTTGAAATAGTGGCTGTAACCTGATAAGTACCTTCGGTAGCATATATTTCTTTTGTATTACCATTAGAAACAGGGACAAAGGTGTTGCCTTCTTTTTTGAACCACTGGTATGAAATATCCCGGCCCGTATAGCTGGTAACTGCGGTTAAAATACTTTGTGCAGCTTCTCCGCATCCTGCATTCAAATCAATATTAAGATCTTCCAAAGGTTCTTCCAGGTTTATCCTCAAAAGGTCTGATTCAGAACTGCAGCTGGCCCGGTTATCTGTAATTTCAACATAATAGCCACCGCTCTCCCTGACAATAATCTGGCGGGCATTCCGGCCGGCAGGGGTTCCGTCTTCCTTAAACCAGCTGTAGCTTATTTGCCCGGTTGCATCAGGCACCTCCGCAGTAAGGGTGGCAAATCCCTGGCAATTGTTGTCAGAAGGAACAATGGTAACAGTTGGTACTGCATTGATCCGTATATTAATGGTATCATTCTTAAAGCAGCCTGTTGATTTAGAGGAGATTTTTACCGCATACCGGTACTGGCCTGCACTGCCTGTATTAACTCCGTTGAGAGACTGTGTATTGGTGGTGTTTGTTAAAGCAGAAAAACCTGTACCTGAATCTACCTGCCATTCAAATGTAAAATCATTTAAGCGGTTATCAATTTCCAGGCTTTGACGTGGCAAAGTGTCACCCACACATACATTTATATCCTGCCCTAAATCTACCTGAGGTCTTTCGTCAAGAGCTGAAACATAAACCGGATCAGATAAGCAATCGCCGTTACCTACAATAAATTCCCATACGCCAACCCTGTCTACTGTCAGCTCCGGGGTATTGCTTACCACACTGGTTCCATTTTCCAGCCACAAATAAGAAATACTGGTGGAAGGATCGGGGTCCTGTCCGTCAATAAGGGCTTTTCCTCTGAAAGTAACCGACTGATCTCCGCACAACCTGAGTTCAGCAGGTGTTTCCAGCCGGGCAACAGGGATCGCACTTATTGTGAATGAAGAGATTATTTCTTCTCCCTGTGCCGGATAATCGTACTGATTTGGAGCAGGTGGGCTGCATTCATTTGAAATTGACAGGCGCACATAAAAGGTTCCGGTGGTATTACCATAATCAGCTGCCGGAATGGTTAATTCTGCACCTTCTCCGGTTGGTGTTTCATAATAGGTTTTAAGCACAGTGGTTCTGTCTCCTGCTAACAGTTCAATCCTTAATTCCATATCATTCTGATACCGTTGCGTGGCAGAGACCTCCACATCGTCACCCACACAGCCTCCTGTAGCGGAAATTGAAGCTTCCCGTGGCGCGGAGCCTGCATTCTCCCCGAAGTTAGGCAAGCCTAAGGTGCTGCTTGTGCCGGCGGCCAGTTCAAACGTACTGCTGGTTACATCATAGTTATCATCAAGTTTCCGGCCGGGGGAATTAATGGTAAATAATTCATTACTCCCTTCCCGTGCGATATAAAGAGTGCCATCCGGCCCCAGCTCAACAGCTCCCAGTGTTTCCCCGGGAACTTCTATTTCAACCATCGAATCAATAATCTCCTGTTGATTAAGGGTGGAGTCAACATCAAACTGGTAAAGGTAAGAGTTGCTGCCATCATAAACAGTTGCGTACATCATGGAATCTGCAAAAGCGAGTCCGTACAGGGTGCCTGGTTTTACCGGCAATTCAACAGCAGGTTCACTGACTGTTCCGCTGTCTGCATCGAATTTATACAGGTTTATGGCGTTGCTGCTTCCATTGTTATAGGTGGAGGCCAGTACTTTTCCGCCATCCATAAAACGTAAATACCCGGTTCCGTCACCATGTGGCTGGCCAATTTCAGAGCGGACAGCTTTGCCCAGGCCTTCTGAGCTTACAGGAAAGCTTAAAAAGGCATTTGAATTGAGTTCATGCGTAACTACCCACACTCCGCCATCTGTTCTGCTGGTGGAGGTTAATTTCTCTGTTACAGGTTCTGCTGTAAGCGGAATAGTTTTTATCGGCTGCCCCGCCAGTGCTCCTCCGTCAGCAAGGGCTACCCCCGGTGGCGGAGTAGCTGCTTTCAGGTCAAGAAGACTGTAAGAAAGCTGACCACTGTTGTTGATTGTAAAAAGGTAAAACAAGCTTTCATCCGATGGGAAATCCACAAATAATGAATTTTGGGTAACTCCGGGGCTGCCGCCAATATTTGTTCCGTTAGCAGCTGGCGCAAGGTCGTTCCCATACCATACCGATTCCCCGTCCGTAGCGAATAAAACATCTGCATTAGGGTCGCCGGTAAGGGCAACACCTTCCGGAGCATTTATTTTACCATCGGAGCTGATGGCCTCATTATTCATGAAATTGATTCCGGCGCTGTTTCCGAAATACCAGATGCTGCTGTTTTGGTCGGTTTCATTATAAATAACCACATTAAAGGTCTGGTAAACAGAGCAATCGGTAGGGTCGTTAGGAGTAGGGTCGTAAATGATATAGTAGGTTCCGGCATCCTTGTATTTATCATAGTTAACACCCTGAACAAGGTCGGTGGTAACGGTAATACTTTGTGCGGAAGGTTCAGGATTTAAAGGATCGGCACTTTGGGGTTTATACCATGTAACCTGCACAGGAGTTTCTCCTGACTGGCCTGCCGTATAAGCATTTATTGTTTTGGGTGCCCCGCAAAGCACCACTTCTCCGGAAATTTGCTCTTCGGTTCCGTCAGCTTTTACCTCTTTCAAAATAACCTGGGTGTCGATGGAGCGGATTTCTACAGGAACATTTGTTTTAACAGTGTCAACTTCTCCGTTTGTGTTGTAAAAAGCAAATAATTCCACATTGTAAGTTCCCGGCTCAGAAAAAGGATATGCAGGATGAAATTCCCGGCTATCCAGAGAATCGGAAGGGTCCTGTGGGTTAATTCCAAATAGCCAGTATACGCTATCCGGTTGCTGAGGGTAGTTTACAAAGAATTTTGTGGAGGCAGGAGTGCCTCCGCCACCGCCACCTGAATTATCAGGAATACAGGTGCCCTGTACATAAACCTCAGGTTGCGGAGCTGCAGGAGAAGGAGGGTTAGTTTGTGCCCGGCTAAGCAACGGAAGTAATAGCATTCCCGTTAGAGATAGCAGAAACAGGCAAAGTATGGTAAAGTGCGAAATATTACGCATTATATTTTTTAGCTGTTTTACAATGCAAAACCTTTATTTCCATCTGAAAAAAGGCCGGCATTTAATAAATATTAAACAAACAATGCAACCAATTTATTGTTAAATATAGCAAAAATACACACCTGCCAGCAGTGCTTCCGGCATAGATTAAATAATTTTTTTGTAATATCGTTACTAATACAAAGTATCTTTGCGTGTATAATCTTTATATATGGCTACACTACCTACTTATAAAAAGTTTGGCTTCCTGCTGGGAAGTTTGTTGCTGATCCTGCTTGGAGGAACGCCCCTGATGGCTCAGGATCCGCAGTTCTCCCAGTTCTATGCCAATCCACTTTATCTTAATCCCGGCCTTACCGGAAACACTGAGAGCGCAAGGGCAGGGGTAAACTTCAGGCATCAGTGGCCGGCCCTCGATGCCTCCTATACCACTTTTACTGCTTATTTCGATTACTTCCTTGAGGATTATAACAGCGGTGTGGGAATGCTCCTTATGCGCGACCAGCAGGGGCTGGCAGGGCTGAACTCCACCAGCGCCAACCTTCAGTATGCTTATCAACTCCCTCTTACTTCAAAATTAACTTTCAGGCCCGGCATTTCATTGGGGGTAATCCAGCGGAGTGTAAATTTAGACAATCTGCAGTTTGCCGACCAGTTTAACGGTACCGGATTTAACCCTATATCCTCAACCGGCGAAGATTTATCCAATATGCAACCGGTTTACCAGTTCGACCTTGGCCTGGGCGGGGTGCTTTATTTACCTAATGCTTATGTGGGCGTATCGGCAAGCCATATCACGCAACCTCAGTATTCCTTTTTTGAGGCCAACGACAACAGTTACCTGCCCCTTAAAATGTCGGTGCATGGTGGTTATGTAATTTACCTGCAGGCTGATAACCTGAGAACCGGCTACGATAAATTCGGGAGGGAACGCAGCATTACACCTACCTTTGAATTCAAAATGCAGGATGCCTTCAGGCAGTTCAGTTTAGGGGCTTACCTTACCTACGAACCTCTGGTGGTAGGGCTTTGGTACAGAGGCCTGCCGGTTGGCGGGATTGAAAATGTGGATAATAATAATGAATCGGTTATTGCGCTTGTCGGCTTAAAGGCCGGCAGCCTTAATATCGGGTACAGCTTCGACTACACACTTTCCAGCCTTACCATTGCCTCAGGCGGAGCACATGAAGTAAGTGCTGTTTATAACTTCCGTTTAGGTAACAGCCGCAAGCCGCCTAAAAATGTAAGACAGATACCTTGTCCTGATTTTTAATAGTTTTGGAGTAGTCCCGGCTAAGCAGGAGCCGGGTCCGGAGAGGACCGGCCTGTAACATTTACCTTTTCTATATCAACTGACTATTAAACAGCTTTTTTCCTGCTGTTTGATCCTGGTACCTTTATGTGGAGGGAGAGCATTTTTTTCTCTTCCTCCGGCTGTTACCGCTGCCCCCCCCTCATCACCACCGCGATTTCATTATAAATAACTCCACAGGCTTTTATTTCAGCCGGACTGAAGGTGCTCCCGGTAGCATTAATGGTTCCTCTTTGCCCCGGGGAGAGCTGAAAGACAAGATTTTAACTTCAGGAATAAGCTGAATTTTCCCTTAAAAAATATCTATGTAATAGATGGCTCAAAAAGAAGCAGTATAGCAAACGCTTTTTCCCCAGGTTTGGGGGAAGAAATAAAGATCGTTTTGTACGATGTGCTCTTTGATGAAAATGCAGCCCGGAAGCAGGTGGATGTGATGGGTGTGAAGCAGGATAAGAAAAAAATAGATATCACTTCGGATGCAAATGTGTAGTACTTCAGCCGGAGCAGATGCTGTTTTTGTTGTTCCTGCCGGCCTTTGGTAAGCATCTTTCCTGTCTTTTGAGGAGGGAATAAGACCACAGGGCTTTATTGCAGACAATTGCTGCTGCTTTTTACACCGGAAAGGGTCCTGCAGGTTCAGGTATGGGAAAGTCAGGCAGAACAGCAGACCCGGGAACAAAGCAGGAGCCCGTGCTGCAGAAAACTGCAGCGGCGGTGTTTTTCAGCCATTCCCGGAAGAGTTGCCTTGTACAGAACAGAGCAGGTTGTATCCTTATTTCCGCTATGTACGGATGCGGATTTCCGATGCGGAAGTGCTGAAATAGGAGGAGCAACTGATGAAAGTTTTTTACATGAAATGTAAGTTATAGCGATAGTTTTACCCAATCATTTATGAAGTTAACGAAACGTGCTGGTTTATTGCTGGCCTGCCTGTTTATAAGCCTGTGGGCGAATGGGCAGAACGGACAGTCACAGGTCCTTTTCAGGGCTGAGAAATTATTTGAAATTGGAAATTATAAAGATGCTCTTAAGAGCTATCAGGACGCCCTGGATGGAGGAGAAAAGTCTCCTTATGTAAAGTACAAAGCAGGCCGCTGCTACCTGGAGGCATCTTCTTTTGAAGATAAGCTGAAAGCCCTTCCTTTACTGACAGAGGCAGCTGCAGCTAAAGATGCTAAAGTACCGGCTGAGGTACACCTGTACCTGGGAGATGCGTATTATCTGGATGGTAATATGTACCAGGCGCTCGAAAATTATGATGTATACAGGAAGAAAGCAGGCAGTGATGCTGCTAAAAAGAAGGTAGCAGAAGGAAAGATTGCTCAGAGCCACCGGGCTCAGGAAATAATAAATAAGCCTAAGCAGATCAGCCTGAGGACAGTGGCCAATGGTGTTAATACCGGTTTTACGGAATATAATCCTGTGGTTTCAGCTGATGAAAGCCTGATAGCCTATACCGTGCTGAAGCCTGCCGACAGCCGCTCAAGCCAGTCGTTTGTAGAGCAGATTATGGTATTGAAGAAAGAAGGCAATACGTGGGGAACTCCGCAGCAACTGAAGCTGAGTTCAGGTTTCAATGCCGGTACTGCAGGCCTTTCGGCCGATGGTCAGCAGATGATCATTTACCTGAATGGTGGTGCCACCGGTGGAGGCCTCTACATGATGTGGCGTAAAGGTGATGGCTGGGGCTCTCCGCAGGAGCTTGTAGGAGATATTAACTCCCGTTACCAGGAAAGTACCGCCAGCATTACCCCCGACAGCCGTACTATTTATTTTGCAAGTAACCGCCCGGGTGGTTTTGGTGGAATGGATATTTATAAAAGCGAACTCCAGTCTAACGGCAGCTGGGGCAGGGCTGAAAACCTTGGCAGTGCAGTTAACTCTGCCGCCGATGAAGATGCTCCCTTTATCCACCCCGATGGCAGAACACTGTTCTTTACATCTAAGGGACATGGATCCATAGGAGGAAGCGATATTTTCCGTACTCACTTTGTGGGAGGTAAGTGGTCAGCTCCTGAAAATCTGGGATATCCTATTAATACTGTGGCCAACGATAATTACTTTACCCTTACCGCAGACGGCAGCCGTGCTTACTTCTCTTCCGACCGCCCGGGAGGAAAAGGAGGACAGGATATTTATACTTTTGATATGCCGGAAGAAGACCGGAATATTCCGCTTACCATGATCAAGGGCCGTGTGCTGGCAGGTGAGGGGGGCAATCAGCGTCCTGTTAAAACAGTTATCAAGGTGGTGGACAATGAAACCGGTAAAAAAATAGATTATGTGTATAACCCTGATCCTGAAACAGGAAATTACCTGATCATTTTTCCTCCCGGCCATAATTACGATATGATCATTCAGGCAGAAGGTTATCTGCCATACGCTATCAATATAAATATACCCAATCAGGATTACTTTTATGAGCTTTATCAGCAGGTTTTCCTGCGCCCTGTAAAGCAGTTCGATGTAGTGGTAGGACAGGAAGTACAGGTTAAGAATGCTTTTTATGATACGCAGGAGCCTTTACATAACGACCTGAAAAAAGCCAAGGAGAGTATGCTGGTGCAGGAAGACAGCATAGATGTTTACGAAATGATGGAAACCATTATTGGCGCCGGAGATACTGAAGCCTATAATTACCTGCTGGAGCTGATGTATGCTAAAAACCCTATTGATGATGTGGACTTTAGCGCGGCAAAGGGCGAAAATGTGGAATCTGCACAGGTGGTTTATTATTATGAGGAAAATGATAAAACCAAGCTGGAAGCTAAAAAGGTGGGTAATGAAGTAATATATACCCTGCCGACCTTTTATGTGGCAGAGGAGGCTAAAAAGCAACGGGAAGCCTCAGTTAAAGTGGCGAAGTATGATGTGAATTTGCTGAAGCCAATTCATAAGATATATTTTGGCCCTGATGCAAAAGTTCTGAAAGCGGAAGACCAGAAAATGCTGGAGTCGGTTTTAGCAAGCTTCAAGGAAAACGAAACGCTGGGGGTTGAAATCTCCGGATATGCTTCTGAAGATGGCGATGCTGCTTATAATAAAAAGCTGTCGAACGACAGGGCCATTGCGGTACTGAATTACCTGAATGAAAGAGGCCTTGCCCGCCGCCGGATTGTGGCAAAAGGGTTTGGTGCTACAGAAGGCAGAGGAGGAAATGCACAGGAAAGCCGCCGGGTGGAGCTCAGGATTATTGACCTTTCGAAGGAGAAAGCGATGTAATCTGACTTGAAGAATTCAGAATTAAAAACAAAAGCAGCAGGCGGGACAGCCTGCTGCTTTTGTTTTTAAAAGCCTTACCACTTTAAAAGCGTTTTCTTTTTGTCGCCTTTTTTTGAAAAAAGGTTGGTATGGTAGGGGATAAAATAATTCAGGGAGAGGTAAAGTTTGTTGGCTTCAATTTCAGGATTGCTGAGCAGTATGTTATACCCCAGCTGCCCGTGAAAACCTAACAGACGAAAACCGACCGAGGGGCCAACACTCAGGCTGCCCTCATTAAAATTTGTAAAATACCCGATGTGGCCTCCGTAGGTGAGCTTCATCCGGCCATGGCGTTGCCAGTAAGCAGCTTTAACACCAAGTACATTTTCCCAGAAGTTATACTCCACAAAGCCGTCCACAGCCCTTATTACAGGTTTCTGTAGTCTTATTTTTTTCCAGTTGTATTCATAACCTGCCTGAAAAAAATCATTCCGGCCTCTTTCGTAGCCCAGGAGAAGCCCGTCGCTGCTTTGGTAGAATTTCCTCCGGTCCCTGGTATCTTTTTTCTCCTGATCTTCCTTTTTTTTGAAAATCTGCGCCTCTGCTGCAGAATAGCTGAATAACAACAAGGTAAATAAAATACCTGTAAAATAGTTCATAGGGCTAAAGTAAAACATACAGTAGCAAAACGGTAAAGTTAAGCGGCTGGTATGAGCAGCCTCTTAACTACTTGTCAGGCACTACCGCCGTAGCTTCAATTTCTATAAGCAGGTCTGGGCGGATCAAACCAGGTACCTCCACCAGAGTGGTGGCAGGCTTAATGTTTCTGAATACCTCTTCATGTGCCCGTCCGGCATCTTCCCACAGGTTAATGTCTGTTACATACATACGGGTTCTGATTACATGCTCAAGGCTGCTGCCCGCTTCCTGAAGGGCTTTGCCAATTCTTTCCAGGATAAAAAGGGTTTGTTCATAAATGTTTCCCTGTCCTACCACCTTATCGTTTTCTACTGCAGTGGTACCCGAAACTTCTACAATATTATTAATGCGTACAGCTCTGGAATAGCCAACCTTGGTCTCCCATATACTGTCAGATGTTACATTGATTTTATTTTCCATACAATAATTACTTTAAATTTCCTGTATATTCTTTTACTACCGGAATATCTGCAGGGCACCAGTTAAGGTGGTGTAGTTCATGAGGCCGGAGCCAGAGGGCTTCTTTATGCTCATGCAGATAAAGATCTCCTGCAACCCGGCTGCAGATAAAAGGAATTAAACAAATATTCCCGTGTACGGATCTGCTCAGCTTCCTTTCCGGCTGAATGGTAATTCCAAGCTCTTCTTTAATCTCCCTTACAATACAATCCTCAGCCTTTTCGCCCGGCTCCAGTTTGCCACCGGGAAATTCCCATAAAAGGCCTTGTTTCATTCCGGCACTTCTTTGTACAACCAAAGTAAGTCCTTCATGTTCGATAATAGCGCAGGCAACCTCCAGTACAGACATTATTTTTTAAATATAAAGTATACTGCCAGTATCAGCAAACCAAAACCAATAAGATGGTTGACCCGGAAGCTTTCGCTTTTGAAAAAGAAAGTTGTAAATATAACAAAAACAACAAGAGTTATAACCTCCTGTAAAACTTTCAGTTCCACCAGGGAGAAGGGTCCCCCGTTTTCTCTGAACCCGATTCTGTTGGCAGGAACCTGGAAGAAATATTCAAATAAGGCTATTCCCCAGCTGATCAGGACAATGGATATCAGCCCAAGGTTCTCAAACCATTTTAACTCTTTAAACTTCAGGTGTCCGTACCAGGCAAAAGTCATAAATGTGTTGGAGAGAAGTAACAGAACAATGGTAGAAAGTGCTTTCATGGTATATGATAAAAAACATGTAAAGGTAATAAGAAGCGGCTAAAGTGGAGGAGGGAAGATTATATTATATTAAGAAAAGCTTAAAATAAAGTAACAAAACTATAACCTGTTAATATTGCCCCGGGCTGAAATAGTATTGATATTCATAAAGTTAATTTTTAAACCTATGGAACACGAAAAACTCTGTCGTATCAGGGAGGCAATCGTGAGTTTTTTTAAACTTTGCGAGCAGGAGCCTACACCCGAAAGTTACAGTGCCTGGTTAAAAACGCTGGATGTGCTGCAGCGGAATCACCTGAAAAAACTGGGTTTTGAAGATGGCCGGCACCTTATTAGTTTTCAGTGTTACTGCCTTGAACAGAAGGGCTATTTTATTGATGAATTTCTGAAAATACAATTGTCGGAAGATGATTTTGATTACTGCCTGAATATCGGAGCTGTTGTGCCGTATCAGGAAACCTCCACGTCTTTCTCCTGAAGGTGAAGCTTGTAGAGGTACTCTGCCAGGAAAAATGCTCCTATACCGGTGAAAATATGCCAAAGGAAGTGCGTACCCATTGGCAATATTGTTTCAGCGGCCCGGTCTGTTTGCCTGAATACAAGTGACAGGGTAAAGCAGCCGAGTGAAATGAAGATGTAAATACTGTACCTGAGCTTAGTCTGGTATAATAGTATAAGGGTAGGGATAAAAAGGATGATGCCGCTTATGGCATAAGATACATTTATGCCGCTATGCCCTGGCAGGTAGCTGGATGCCAGGTACCTTAAGGTAACACTTACTCCTACGATCAGGATTGCAATCCACCATTTGGGCAGCACCTTAATCCAGAAATAGATAGCCAGAGCCACGGTTAATATGGCGGTGGGGGTTACATCCAGTAACAGTAAAAGGCTTGAACTGCGGAAGGCATGAAACAAAGTACTGCCCAGCCCTCCCAGGAATAAAAGCGGAATGCAGAAGGTGATAAACGGATACTCTTTGTACTGTCCCCGTAACTTAACCGCCCAGTAAATGGCAGGCATTAATATGCAAAGTGAGGAAACAGCATTCCAGGGTTCTACGATAAAACGATCAAAATCTGTTTCCGTATACATCTGGCCACCGTCCACAGGGAGCTTTAAGGAAATCTGAAAAAATATAAATAATAACGTCGGCATTGCACTCCTTTTTTATGCACTTAATCCTGATGGTGCCAAAAAGTTTTGCAGATCAAATGATTTTTTTATGAACAGGCTGGGGGGTAAATAAGGGTTGCCGGCCTGATTCCGGAGCAATAGGGGAACAGAAGTGTGCTGCTTGAGTAGCAGCACTTTTACATTTGAAAGATTGTGCCAAAAAGAATAGTGGCGAGAATAAGAATGATATAATAAAGCCTGTACTTATTGGTGTTTTTACCTTTTACATAATCTGTTAAGCTAAATTTGTAACGCTTTTCATAAAGAGATTTCATAAATTTTCTGTTTTATAGTTAAATAAAATATTAAATATGCTGTTCTGTATTGTTAACAAAATACAGAAGGAAAAAGTGCCTGCTGATGATTACTGCAGGTACTCTGGTACAGCTGAGCTGGTACAGCTAACCTGGTACAGCTAACCTGGATCAGCTGAGCTATTTTAAATAATAGTAAATGAGGAAGGTGCCGGGATCAGAGATCCGCAAGCCGAATTATTTTTTACGAAATAAAGAGGGGAAAGGATTCATTAAAGAGCAAAAAAATAGCCTGTCACGGGGACCGGACAGGCTAAAGGTATCGAATAAATATTTTTTTTATTGTTCCAGCGCTTTTACACCTGGCAGGGTCTTGCCTTCCATGTACTCAAGCAGTGCACCACCTCCGGTAGATACATAGCTGACATCATCGCCATAGCCTAACTGGTTTACTGCGGCGGCACTATCGCCACCTCCGATAAGGCTGAAGGCCCCTTTTTTCGTAGCTTCCACTACTGCTTCGGCAACTGCTTTGGTACCTTCGGCAAAGGTTTCCATTTCGAAAACACCCATAGGGCCATTCCATAAAATGGTTTGCGATTCACGGATAGTACGTGCAAAAATCTCACGGGCTTCCGGTCCAATGTCCAGTCCCATCCAGCCATCAGGAATGGCATGATTACTTGCTACTTTGGTTTGAGCATTATTGTCGAATTTATCCGCAATTATTGAATCGATAGGAAGCTTCAATTCAACATTTTTTTCCTTGGCCTTTTTTATCAGGGAGCTGGCCAGTTCAATTTTATCTTCTTCCACCAGGGAGTTGCCTGTCTGGCCGCCCAAAGCTCTGAAGAAAGTATAAGACATGCCCCCACCAATAATGAGGTTATCCACTTTGTCCAGTAACTGCTCAATTACTTCAATTTTATCAGATATTTTGGCGCCCCCCATAATAGCGGTAAATGGTTTTTTAGGAGCTTCAAGTGCTTTTTTAGCATTGTCAAGCTCGGCCTGCATTACATAGCCGGCTACTTTGTCAGGCATAAACTGCCCTATTACTGCGGTGGAGGCATGTGCCCTGTGAGCGGTGCCAAAGGCATCCATTACCCATACATCGCCCAGCTGAGCCAGTTTTTTAGCAAATTCTTCGTTGCCTTTTTCTTCTTCTTTGTAAAAACGAAGGTTTTCAAGAAGTAAAACTTCACCCGCTTTCAGGTTTTTTGCTTTTTCTCTGGCCTGTTCGCCAATGCAGTCATCTGCAAACTGTACATCCCTGTTAAGTGCATCTTTCAGGTAAGAAACTACGTGCTTCAGTGAGAATTTCTCCTCAGGTCCTTCCTTAGGGCGGCCAAGGTGCGACATCAGGATTACAGAACCACCATCTTTAAGGATCTTTTCAATAGAAGGAAGGGCTGCTCTGAGGCGGTTATCATCGGTTATTTCAAAGCTCTTGTTGAGCGGGACATTGAAATCCACACGCATCACAGCTTTTTTGCCGGAAAAATTATAATTGTCCAGGGTTTTCATAGTGTATTGATTGGTTTGAAAAATTTTGTACCGGCAATTTAATAATTATCCGGCATGTGAAAAATGATTTGAATCAGTAAATAAGCTGAATAAATGTTGGAATAACATTTATTTTGCAGCTGCTCTGGCCAGTCTGTCGTTTATTGCCCTGCCCAGGCCGTAATCCGGAACCTGCTCTGTCAGGATGTATTTTACGTCCAGCTTTTCCAGCTCCCTTAAAGCTTTAAAAAGGTTTTGAGCAGCCTCCTTAAGATTGCCGGAAGGAGACAAGGTAAATTGCTGTATTCCAGGGTAAAAATCGCGAAAAGAAAGCACTGCTACCTCCTCCTTGTTGTATCTGGTCAGCAGGTCTCTGAGGTTTCCTGAAATAACGGGTATGCGGGGGGCGTAATGGCTTTTAAGCTGCCCCGGTGCCTGCGGGTTTGAGGAGGAGTGGGGCATAAGCTTTATGTCCGGACATAAAGGCTCCAGTTCTTCAATGCTCATTCCGCCAAGTCTGTAAACAACCACAGTGTTTTCCTGAAAACCAATAATGGTCGACTCAACGCCTACTTCGCAGGGGCCGCCATCCAGTATGTAAGGAATCCTGTCGCCCAGTTGTTCCTGTACATGGGCGGCTGTAGTTGGCGAAACATAGCCAAAAGGATTTGCACTTGGTGCAGCCAGTGGAAAATCCAGTTCCTGTAGCAGCTGCAGGCTTAGCGGGTGGCGTGGAATACGCACGGCCACGTGCGGAAGCCCTGAGGTTACCACATCAGGAATTTTCTCATTTTTAGGAAGCAGAAGTGTTAAGGGGCCCGGCCAGAATGCATTGGCCAGCCTTTGTGCTTCGGCAGGTACTTCTTTAAGGAAGCTGCGTGCCTTTTCCAGACTGCTGCTGTGTACAATAAGAGGATCGAAGGAAGGGCGTTTCTTTGCTTCGAATATTCTTAATGCTGCCGCGGAATCAAAAGCATTAGCTGCAAGGCCATAAACAGTTTCTGTGGGTATGGCCACTAATTGTCCTGCCTGCAGGTATTCTTTGGCTTTTGCCAGATCGGTGCCTGTAGTTGCCTTCACGTTCATGTTAAGTAAAAAAGGGATACAAATGTTTCCTGATTCTTTTACCGGCAATTTTCGGTTACTGCTTTTTTTGCATCTTCATTTCCCAGGCGGCTTGCCTGTCGTAAGCTGAGGCAGGCAGCTTCTTTATTTTCCTCTGCCAGGAGGGCAAGTCCTAAAAGGTAGTGTGCCTCGCTGTTGCGTGGGTCAAGCTGCAGTACAAGGGATAGATTCTCTTTTGCTGATGCCGTTTCCTGCATTAACAGGTTTACTTTCGCTTTATTAAAATAAAGTACCGGATTCTCAGGGCTTAGCTCAAGTGCTTTATTTATGTCTGTTTCAGCTTCAGGGTATCGGCCCATTTCAAATAGCACGGCACTCCTGTTTTTATATACATCCATCAGTTCAGGCTGTTTGCGGACTACGGTATTGTAATCTGCCAGGGCCTCTGCAAGCTGGCCGCTTTCCCTGTACGCATTGGCACGGTTGTAATAAGGTTTGTAAGAAGTGCTGTCGTGGCGTATTGCCTGATTAAAATCCGATATGGCTTCGCGGCTGTTACCTTGCTCCAGGTAAGCAACGCCTCTCATATTATAGCCTTCCACGTTCTGAGGGTTCTGCTCCAGCAGGCGGTCCAGGTAGGTAACTGCCTCTGCATGTTTTCCCTGATCCATTAACTGACGGCTTTTATTGCTTAGTTCTTCGTCGGAAGGGGAGCAGGCCAGGGTGCCCAGCAGGAAAATAAAGGGCAGAAATTTATATAGTAGGTTCATAAGTTGTTTATTGGAATGCAAATATAGCAGGAAGTAAAGAGATATAAAAGGAAGAGCCGCAGGAGCGCAATTGCCGGGTAAACTGCCTGGTGCTGTGCAGGGGGTGGAATAATATATTTTACCCTGAATGACCTTTTATGAAAAAACAGTACTTTAGTCTGTAAAAAAACAGCTGTACTTATGGCAATGATCAGTAAAAAGAAAAAAATATACCCTGTAAGCAAAAACCTGCGCACTTATCTCCGGGACCAGGACAGGGAAGTGGCTTTGCACATTACTTATAATGATTTATTGCGGTTTGATAATTCCATTCCACTGTATGATAAATTCGGGATAGATACCTTATGGGAAACGGTGTTTTACCGGCAGGACGATATGCAGAGTGTGCACCTGAGCCTGAAAGAGATTTATGGAAAGCTGAAGGCGCATGGCGACCTCAGTATAATGGAGCACCTGTACATCGACAGGATAGACCTTTGTGTGTATGGAAACACCAGGCCTCTGCGGGTGCGTATAGTGAATAATATCAATGATAACTTCGACTACTTCTATATAAAGCAGGCAGATGCTTCCCGTATCTACGGATTGGAGCTGGAGCATTTGCTGTCGCCCAACCGTATTAATTATATTGTGGATGGAAATACGCTGATCGAGGACCATATTGCGGGCATTCCCGGTGATCAGTTTATAAAGTATCACCTGAAAGATAAAAGCCTGAACGAGATAAGGCTGGCCAAGGAGTTTGTGAAATTTAACGAGCGCTGTTTTGTGCGCTTATTAGGGGATATGCACAGCAGTAACTTTGTGGTGGAGGTAACGCCTGATTTTGAAGAGGTGCATTACAGGCTGCGGGCAATTGATTTTGATCAGCAGTCGTATGAGGGGAAGCGGTCTGTTTATATGCCTCAGTATTTCAGACAAAATAATCCGCTGATTGAACTGGGCTTGCGTAATATGACACCCACTACAGTGGAACAATACCAGCGGGAAGAGCGGGCACTTATTTCAAACCGGATTATTTCGGCTAAAGGCACAATCCGGAGACTGCTGAGGGCCATGATAAGCGACGAACTTTCCCCCGGAGAAAATGCAGAGCAGTTAAAGCAGGAGCTGGCGCGCTTTTACCACGATCCTGAATTCCTCCAGTGTAATAATATGGGGGAGATCCTGAAGGCAAGTCTTTCCAGGGTAGTGCGTAAAGTAGCTTTGTAGTCTTTATAAATAGCTTTGGTAAATTTCCTGAGCCTTCCGGAACTGGAGGTCATCGGTCAGGCCGGTCATGTTCCGGGCATCTGAAAATGGAAATCCTGATTTTCTCAGCTTTAAAAACCTGCTGTAGGTTTGCACTAATTGTAACTGATCGCCTCGGTTCATCATCTTCTGTTCAGTATGTAAAGAATGGGTAGAAATCATCATTGCTTACTTTTTTAGAGTTATGAACATTAATAGGATGCTTTATTCACATTCTATTCACATCTAATACGCTGCCGGTTGATAAAATGTTTATAACTTTTTACAAAAATAGTGGCAGATGAGGAAAATCAGGTTATGCAGATGGTACCTTGTAATAAATTAGAGGAACTTACGTATTTAAATACGTAGAAAGTTCCTGTGTGTTTTGCTATTATTTTTGTAATGAGTTGAATACCAGGAAGAAGCTGGTAAGTAAGGGTAATTTCCGGTAAATGGGAATCATCAGGAAGATGGGAGTTTATGTATAAATGGTGTAACATTTATGTGAGAATCATTTATTACAGCTAAAAAAGTGCAAATTTTACCTGTAATATCTCATTATTGAAGGTGGGTAATTTTATGAAACCTGAGGGTAAAGGGAGTGAGAAAGTGTTTTTGAGGAATAATATTTTGTGTAAATCCTGTTATTCACGAAAAAGGAGTCTTTAATTTTAAGTTTAAAAAACTTTTTATGAATTTTTTTCGGGGAACAGAATTCATAATGGCTAACTCTTCGGTGAAGGTTGTTTCCTCATCCAGAAATTTAAAGATTCGCTGTACGGGGTTATTGCGGAAAAGCTGGCTGAAAATTTCTTCGCTGCAGCCTCCGTCTTTGTCCATTATGTTCAGTAGCATTTCATCGTATAGTCTGAACCGGGGAGGGCTCAAAGCAGGTGCGACAGGTTCTTTTTGTTTTTCGAGAAGCTGAATAATTTGTTTGGACTGTTGTTGGATGCGTAAAAAAGTATAACCTGTGGATGGTTTTACAGTTCCCCCTGCTGTCCCGATGTTCAAAACTCTTTTGCTGTGTTTTGCAGGGAAGGGATAGGTGGTCATGGGAATAGTGCCCCATTCCCGGTCTGTTATAGTGTATTCCTTTATTTGTAAAACCTCCTTTATATAAATTTCAATAGCATTATCGTATGCCTCAGGCTCAAGAAGGTCAGCGGAGAAGAGTGTGTATTCCACAAGGGCCCGGCGGGAGCTTTGCGGGATGAGGTAGAAAAAACGCATTTTCCCGTCCTGGGGAGTACGGAAATCGAACAGGCGGATATTCCCGGTATCAAAGCAGGGTTGTGGTGTGTTAATGACCCAGCCTTTAAAATGCTGCCGGAGATACAAGCCCTTTTTTGCTTCCTCTGTAATTTCTTTTTTTATAAGGCAACTGTTAAAAACCAGGCTGGCCTGGTATGTATTTTCAGTAGTCCGGACGAGGGCCGTGTTTACCCCGGAAGTTATTTCGCTGATTTCTTCCAGCAGGAAACGGATGTTCGGGAACAGGGCAAGCCGCTCTTTAATATGTTTGTAAAAATGAATTCCTTCAATTACCTGATAGCTGTAAGGGGCAAGAGGCATTATGGCCGCGAATTCCCTGCTGATAAATTCTGCCTGTGAAAACCGGAAAGAAACAATTTCGTCGAAAGCAGTAGGACTCTTTGTCCAGAAGCCCCAGGTACGGTCATTATCCTGTTTTAAATCTTTGTCTATAAGTAATATTCTCCGGTTTTGAAGTAAAGGCGACAGGCTCAGGTAATAAGCAAGGCTCAGCCCTGCAGCTCCGCTTCCGGCAATAATAATATCGTATTGGTCCATAAATTTATTGGTGGCGGAATATAAAACCTGCTTTAGTTTCTGTTTCCTTATCAGTATCCGGTCTCCTGTTGCGCAGAATTTCAGTACTTATTGCTGCTGCTGCCGCAGGAATGTTTTGAACTTTTTTGTATTATAATCGGCCATACCTTTGTGGGAGTACACCAGTTTGCCTTCAGCGGAAATAACAAAGGTGGCAGGAATACTTTGGCTATAGTACATTTCAGGTATCCGGGCTGCCGGTTGGTGTACATCGAATGAATAGCCTTTCTTTTTGCGGAAGTTTTTCGCCTTCTCAAAATTATCATCCAGAGATATCATCAGGAAGGCCACATCCTCACCTTTCAGGTCTTCGGATAAGGCATCTATTCCTGGCATTTCGGCAATACAGGGAGGGCACCATGTGGCCCAGAAATTAATAAAAATTACTTTGCCTTTCAGGTCCTCCATGTTTACCACCTTGCCTTCCTGGTTGCGTAACTTCAGGTTAAAGTCAGCTTCGGGAATTTTAGCTGCCGTTTCCGCTCTTTCTTCTGTGTCAGGAGTGAACAGGCCCGAAAGAAGAACCCCCTGTTGCACTTTGCCTATAACTTCTGTATGCCAGCCGCTAAAGTACAGCACGGCAGCTGCCGAAAGCATTAAGAACCATTCGGTCAGGTTTTTTCGGGTTTTGTAGTTCATTCTTTTTTTTTAAAATCAAAGTTAGAACGGGAAGTGTGCTTTCCTGTTGCCTTAAACCTGTAATAAAGGTAATGATAAAAATTGGTTTGGCTGACGGCTTTAATAAGTGTGTTCCTCTATTACTTTCCGGAGCTGGTTTGCCTGCAGAACCCCGGATTTCCGCCAAACTAACTCACCATTCCGGAACAGCATAAGGGTTGGTACGCCTCTTACTCCGTATTTGCCTGCCAGCTGGTTATTTTTGTCCACATCTATTTTGATAATGCTGGCGTTGTCACCCACCTGCTTCTTCAGCTCATCCAGAATAGGAGGCATCATCTGACAGGGGCCGCACCAGGTGGCATAAAAATCCACCAGTACAGGTTTATCTCCTTTAATCAGTTCCTGAAAATTTTTCTTCTGCTGCATATCATTCGTTTTTATATTTTACAACTCTTCATTCACTTAACAAAAAATCCTGTTTTATGATTTCAGAATTGCAGGTTTTGCGGGGGAGCAGTGGGGGTATGTGGAAAAGAAAAAGCTCATCCGGATTGAATGAGCTTTTTTTTGTAAAGTAAATAGCTATGATGTTTAGTGAATAGCCTTTGCAACTTCAAGGTGTTCTATGAGCGCTTTTGCTGCCGGTCCGGCAGAAGCAGGATTTTGTCCTGTAATTAATAAGCCGTCATTTTCAACTCTGGAGGTAAAGGGTACGCTTGCTGAATAAAAATCGGCTCCCAGTTCTTTTAGCCTGTCCTGCAGTTTGAACGGAATAATATCATAAAGCCCCACTGCTTTTTCTTCAAGGTTGGTAAAGGCGGTTACCCTTTTGCCTTTGAGTAGCTCAGGCTTTCTTTCTGCGGCTTTCAGTAAAGCAGCAGGGCCATGGCAAACAGCACCAATGGGTTTTTCCTGTTCGTAAAAATGCAGTACAATCTCAGCATTTTGCTCATCTTCTGCAAGGTCCCACATAGGGCCATGGCCGCCGGGGTAAAAGAGGGTATCATACTCCTCCGGTTTTACCTGCGATAAAGGAAGGGTGTTCCTGAACTCCAGCTGAGCTCTGGAGTCCTCATTAAACCTTTTATTAGAAGGGGTTATGTTTTCTGTCAGTAAGCTCCTCTTATCAATTGGGGGCTCTCCGCCTTCAGGGCTTGCCAGCTGTACTTTGTATCCTTTGTCAATAAATTCATAATATGGATCGGTAAATTCGCCCAACCACACACCGGTATCTTTAGTCTGTCCATCCATTTCTTTATGGGAGGTCAGTATCATTAATAGCTTTGTCATATCTATAAAAAGTTATAATTCTACTTTAAAAATAAGAGCCATAAAAGCTCCTGTGTTTTGTAACGCAGCTACAGGGCCCGGGGTTGAGGAGTGGAAAATATAATTATAGGGAAATGTGCTGATTTACAATGAGAAAGGGTGTGTTTGTTGCAGGGGCAGAAACAGCGTGAGGTAAGGAATAACCCTGTTACCGGGAGTTGTAGTCGGCGAGTATACCTTCGGTAATCCAGTTTGCAAGTGCCTGCCTGTTGTCAGGAAGTACAAAACGCCTCTGGTCGCGGTCATTCCGGATATTGCCCAGTTCAATAAAGACAGCAGGAGGGTGGCTGTACTTTACCACATACAAACTGCTGCGGGGCGATACGTTCCCAAAGTAGTCGCGGTTTGGCTGGTAGCGGTTGTATTTAGCGGTAATCGTCTGGTGAATACTTTCGGCCATTTTTTTGCCTGACGGGCTGTTTTCATGGTGGTAAAAGAAAACATCAATGTTCTGTCCTTTGCTCCGGCTGTCTATATGAATGGCGAGCATGCGCTGGTAAGCTCCTTTGTGCTTCAGGTATAAATTATTAACAGCCCGTGTCCGCTGGCGGAGCCTTTCTTTCTGGCTGTAGGGAATGGCTTCATCAGGATAGCAAATTTCGTCTACATCCAGCTCAAGAATATTTTCATCCCTGATACCATCATCAGGGTCCTGAATGATCATGTAAACTGTGGCTCCGTGCTCCATAAGGGCCCGGGCCAGTCTCAGGGTTACATCGTATGCATATTCATCTTCGCCCAGCAAATAAGGGCCATAATTACCAACTGCACCAGGGTCCGGTCCGCCATGCCCGGAAACAAGGTAATAAACAGCCCCTTTTAACTGTTGACTTTTTACTTCCAGCCGGGCATATTTTTTCCCGAACAGTGGAATTTCAAGGATATTGGGAGCTGTGGGATTTTTGGCTTCGGTGGCAGTACTGGTGGTGGCGGGAGTATTTACAGCTGCCGTACCTGTATTTTCCGGTTTTGCCTCCTCACGGCCAGGGGGCATTGCTTCAGGCAGTAAGTAGGTTCTGCCGGTGTAAAGGCTGCTGTCTTTCCCGACAGATCCCTTGTTCAGTTCCAGAAAGGTTTTAAAATGAGTGGCAGGGTCCAGTCCGTTTCTGCGGAGTAAAGTATAAATACCATCCCCGTCTTTGGCAACCACTTCAGTGTATGTGGTTTGTCCTGAAAGAACAGCAGGGAAAGCGAGAATGAAGAGTAGAATATAATACGTCCGTAATGCCATAATTTCAGGGGCAGGATATTTCCATGCCGGGGCTGATCAATATAAATTAAAAATGCCCGGTAAAACTTTCTTTTTAAATAAAATGCAGAAGGTATGATATTTATTGTATCCTTAAACTGCCGCCTGCAGGGTGCAAATTACACAAAGCTGCTCCTTTTTAGCAAGTCAAAAGAAATTTGCTTCAGGTTAATAGAAATGTTATTAGTAATAAAGCCGGATATATTACGGTGATTTTTAAAAAATGTTCAGAAAGAATTCCTGCATGTAAAAAAAATTGTTTTGCCTGTTGGTAAAATGTTTATTCCGGATTCCCGAAACCAGATTATGTCAGGGCCTCCTTTTTCAAAGTAGCGTCAATTCGCGGTAATGTCGACGGGTTTATGAAGCTATAAAAGGAAGGGGGCAATTTTTTTTAAATTTTATGCAATGAACTTAAGATGATGAAGTAAATTGTTTCAGAAAAACCTCTCTTTTAAAAACCACCTAAAATTAACAGAATGATCACTATCTTAGAGGCAACAGGAAACAAGGCGGGTGTTATATGCGAAATTGCTGAAAATACCTGGTGGCAGGCTTATGGAAAGATTCTGCCGGAGGGCCAGATAGCTTATATGCTGGAAAAAATTTACAATAAGGAAAGTATTAAACAGCAAATAGAAAACGGGAGCCAGAAGTATCTTCTGCTTTTTGATGATGAGAAGCCCGTAGGTTTTGCTTCCTTTGCCCCACGCATGGAGAGCCCTGAAACGTATAAACTTCATAAACTGTACTGCCTGCCGGTGGGCCAGAAAAAAGGCTACGGTAAAATGCTGCTGAAGGAAGTGGAACGCAGGACGACCTTAGCCGGGGTAAATATACTTGAGCTAAACGTAAACGGTAATAATACAGCACGGGGCTTTTATGAAAAAATGGGATTTAAGGTGGCTTATGAAGAAGATATTCCTATTGGCCCGTTTTGGATGAACGATTTTGTGATGCGGAAACATTTATAAATAAGTGTTGCTTTACAAAAGCGTTAGTAACAGGAGGAACAGAAAAGTGAGGCCTGGAAATTAAGAAAGGCTTTAAAATTACGAATACCAATATGTCGCGGATAGTAAGTTTGCTGAAGGAAAAATGCCCGAATTGTGAGCAGGGCAGAGTATATGAAACGAAGGGAAACGTATTTAAGCTGGAGCTCCCGAAAATGCGGAAGAACTGCAAAGTTTGTAATTTTTACTTTGAGCGGGAGCCGGGGTACTATTGGGGAGCAATGTATTTTAGTTATGCCCTCGCTATTGCTCAGGCCATAGCAGTATATTTTATCTGCGCATTTATCTTTGAAGATCCGTATGACTACCGCACGGTAGTGATTATACTGGTAGCGATGCTGTTACTGAGTATTGTAAACCTCAGGTATTCGCGCCTGCTCTGGATGTATACCTTTACATCAAAAGAAAAATAAAAAGCAGGTTCCGCTCTACTCTTTGCAGGAGGCTTTATTGTATTTAAACCGGCACAATGCTCCCGGTGCAGGTTAGATAAATGCCTGCACCGGGAAAAACACCCTTAAAAAGAAGCTGCCTGAAATTAGATTTTAGAAAATACATATGGCTTCTGGCAGTGGCTGATCATTTTGCTGTATAACTCACGAAGGTGTAAGTAGCTGCTTACCGGAATCAGGCTTGAGCGGGTATCCAGTTTTACCTGTATAGTGAGGGTGTTTCCCTGCTGCTGTGTTCTGTAAAGAAATACAGCTTCTCCCCCGGGAGTTCCTATCGACAGGTTTTCCGGTTTTTCTTCAATGGTATATCCTTCCGGGAGCACGATGTTGTAAACAAGTATCTTTGAAGAGGTATAACCGAAATCGACAGGGAGATGCCGCACATCATTATTCAAAGGGTTTTCCTCCGGTATTCCAAACACAGGCAGAGAGTAGTAAATCTTTTCTGCCTTCATATTAGTTTCTCCCGAGAAAAACAGACTCGCTTTCAGAGTGTTGTTTTCTGAAATTGCATTTTCAATGTTTACAGAGTCCTGATGTAAAAGAGGATCTGCCGGTACAATTATCTGTTCCCCGTTTTGCCGGCTTAGAATGGAAGCCATATGCAAAGCTTCAAAGCCTGACCAGCTGCAATTAAACCTGTGCCGGCCTCCTGCCAGATCTGCGAAGTATGAAATAATAGTACTGCTTCCTGACTGGTCGGTAATATTTACCCACCGGGCTCCTTCTTTGGAGAGTGCCAGCGCTTTTTGATTCAAATCTACTACAGGTAATATGCCAAATGCCAGGCGTGGTTCAGAGGCATCCAGCAAATATTCTTTCCCCTGTATCTGTACAATGGAAATAACATGGTTGAACTGGCTGAGAAACGGAAAATCCGGACTTACCCTTCCATGGTTTTTAGTGCTGATGTAGGCAGGGTGAGCATCGAAACCGGCTCTTTGGAGCAGCCCCGTAAGTAAAAGGTTTATGGCAGTTCCGTTTCCATTTTTTCCTGCGAGTATTTCTTTAAGCTGAAGGTCCGGTAAAAGGCCATAGCGCCTGTTCCAGGTATAGTTATCCCGGATATGCGCATAAAGCTTCTTTGCCATCAGGAGACTGTCTTTTTCTGCAGGGAATAAGGTCAGGATGTCCTCAAGTGCACGGTTACTGTTTAAAAAGCTCCTGAACCCGGGGTTAGACAGGAGGTCCTTTGAAATATTGTTCCAGTCTGTAAATACTTTTTCCTCCGTGGTGGAGCCATGAAGCCCTCTTTTGTCATAGCTTGTTAGCTGGAAGGATATTTTTTCGGCGTAGTCAGAAAGGTTATAGGTGAAAGATTCAGGCTTCAGGGCAGGGAGGTTTTCGAGCGACCATTCATTAACGGGTTTTGAATTTTGGTATTTCCGGAGCATGCGCGAACCATGCATCAGCACATTATACCGGAGGTATAGCGGTACCTCGGCCTTAAAAGTGCTTTTGAGGGTAGGAATGTCCTGCTGGAACACCCACCCTTCAAGAAAGGTGAAATTTTCGGAATATAGGTTATAAGAATATTCAATAATGCAGCCGGGCTTTACCGCCGGGAGGGTAAAGCGTACCTCACTCCAGTTTTCATCTTCCTGAACATCATAAACCTGTTTCTTGTCTACAGAGTGTTTAATGATCTTTCCGTTCTCCGTAAATTCAATGGTATGTGCTTTTACCTGGTCAATATTTTCGAGTTTATTTTTGGAGTAATAAGGTAATATAATGTCTCCTTCTGAAACTCCTTCCTGGTCCAGGATTTTAATCCGCACATGTTTTTTTACCAGGAATTTACCGTTCAAAAAGGTCAGGTGCCCATAGTTGAAGAGCACTACGGCATGGGCTTCGGGGTCGTAGGACACTTTTTTCAAATCGGCTTCCGCTTTCGTAATCTTCCCCCATTTTGGAGGTTTTACCGAAGCCTGTACCTTTTGCAGGCTGCTCAGGCAGCAGATTATTGCAAGAAGAAAGGAAAACAAAACTTTTTTGCGGAAGGGATGCATGTTTTTATTGATTTGAGGTAAAAATTTTATTTGAAAGCCGGGGCTTTATTCTAATACTGCTGCTTCCTGTAATGACGTAGCCTTTGGAATTGTAAAACGGAAGGTGCTGCCGGTATCCACCTGGCTTTCTACCTGAATGTTACCTCCGTTTTGTTCTATAAATTCCTTACAGAGCATTAATCCCAGTCCTGTTCCTTTTTCGCTTGCGGTACCGGGAGTAGTATGTTTGTGTTCTATTTTAAATAATTTTTCCATTGCTTCAGGGCTTACGCCCACTCCCGTATCCTGTACCATAACTTCAATGGCATCTTTCCATTCGCTGGCGGTAATTGTTACCCAGCCACCCTTATGGGTAAACTTAAGTGCGTTACTGATCAGGTTTCGCAGCACGGTGTTCATCTGGTGTCTACCGGCAAAAGCCCACAGGTGAGAAGGTATCTGAGTTGTAATTTGTATGTCCTTGTTTTTGGCCATATTTGCAAGCAGTTCTGTATTGGCCTCCACCAGTTCGCGGATCTTCAGTGGTTCGGGGCTTATTTCCATTCCTCCTGTTTGGGTTCTTGACCACTCGAGCAGGTTTTCCAGCAGGCTCATGAGGTTTTTCAGGCTTTTGTCAAAATCAACAGCCAGCATCTGTATCTCCTCTTTGCTGAGCGCATCAGTATGTTTAATAAGAAGTCCTGAAAATGCGGTCAGGGAATTGAGCGGGCCTTTAAGGTCGTGGCTTATAATACTGAAGAATTTATCTTTAGTGGCATTCAATTCCTGTAGTTCCTGATTTTGCTGGTGAATGGTGGTGTTAGTATGCTTTAGCCGGAGTGTGTTGCGGCGGTTATTGCGATAAAGGTATATAATGAGCAGCAGAATAATGAGCAGCAGTATCAGTCCGGTAATGAGGGAATCCCGGAAGTGTTTCTGCTTCTGCATGGCGAGTTCACGCAGCTCATTGTCTTTTTTAAGGGTTTCTATTTCGCGTTCCTTTTCGGCTATTTCAAAACGGGTTTGCAGTTCAGCCATTCTGCGTTCACTCTCTTCCCCGTAAATAAAATCACTGATAGCCACGAAAAGATCTTTATAATAAAGTGCCTGTTCGTAATCTTTTAATCCTGAATAACAGGTGTAAAGGTTTTCGTAACTGTCGCGGATTACTTTCTTGTCGTTTTTAAGCTCTCCGATTGCCAAAGCATTCTTCAGGTATGTAAGGGCATCTTCATATCTTTTATTATATAACTGTAAAGCCCCGAGGTAATTATAAGCCATTGCTTCCCCCCGTGCCATACCTGCAGACTGAAAAATTTGCAGGCTTTCCTCCATGGCTGCCTTTGCTTTTCCTGCATCCCCTTTTTGCAGGTAAATTTTGCCCATCTCCAGCTGACTGTATCCTGTTCCCGGGTAATCGGAAATCCGGCGGCGAATAGCAAGGGCTGAATCGTGTTTCTGCAGAGCCAGCTCCGGCTGGGCCATGTTTTGATATGTGGTGGCCAGCCAGTAGTAGCAATCTGAAATGCCCTGTAAATAATTGTGCTGACGGCAAAGCGTAAGAGCCTTCATATGATATTCAATGGCCTTAGCCTCATTTCCTATACTCCTGTATACCTGCCCTGTTTTATTTAATGCATCTGCAGAAGATTTAATTTGCCCCAGGCTTTCGGCCAGTAACAGGGCCTGCATATAATTTTCAATGGCTTTATAGCTGTTTCCTAGTTCCTGGTAAATTTCGCCGGTAGTCAGGAGGATTGATATTTGTTCGTTTGGCAGGTGATGTTCCATGCAAACTTTCAGGGCTTTGCTGCAATAATCCAGGGCCTCTGCATAATCCGACAGGAGGTAGCGGGTGGCATTTCCGATGTGGTGCAGGGCATTGGCTTCCATTCTGTAATTCCTGCTTTCCTTAGCTAAAAAAAGGGCTTTGTGGCTGTGACTCAGTGCAAGCTTCGGGTTTTCAGAAAGATAAAGAGGGATAAGCTGTTCAAGAATCAGGAGCTGACCCGTTCCGGCAGAAGAGCGGAGAAGATGTTCCAGGCTGTCGCTTTTCTGTGTGGCAGGGGCTGTAAAAGCTAAGGCATTGTTCATGAAGAACAGGCACAGAAAAGCTCCGGATAGCACAAGGCTTTTGAAAGGAATTAGTAAAGGTTTATTGTCCAAGCGCCGGTCGGATTTGCGTAAGGAGGCAATATCACTCCTTTTTGTGATTTAAATTTTTGTTTTTAAGGAATAATCTTACATCAAATAGAAAAAAATGGGGAGTGAGGTTTGATCCTTAAGTGAAGCACAGTTTGCTTTTTCAGCTCAAAAATCCCCCAAAAAAGGACGTTGCTGATTAGCCGGTTACGGATGTTCCGGAGTTTTAAGAATCTTAATGTAATAAAAATAATTAATTTATTTATATTTATTACCCTTACATAAACAAAAAGGCTGCGGATATGTTTTTAAAGGGTCTTATTTGAAAACAAAAGGAATTTTCGTATCTTTGTTAACACCCTGAAAGCAACCTGTTGCTGCTCAGGGTTATTTTTATTCAACAGTATCGGAAAAACTTTATAGATGACGGTTTTGGAAACAGATCCGTTCTTTTATTTTAAATACCAGTAGTTATGTCAAAAATTTCATATTACACCAAAGAAGGGTTAGAGAGGCTTAAGAATGAACTGAACGATCTCAGGACTAAGGGCAGAACTGATATTGCCAGGCAAATAGCTGAAGCCAGAGATAAAGGTGACCTTAGTGAAAATGCCGAATATGATGCCGCAAAAGATGCCCAGGGGCTGCTGGAATTAAAAATAGCAAAATTGGAAGAGGTGGTTGGTAATGCCCGGGTAATTGATGAGTCTTCGCTGGATACTTCTAAAGTATCTATATTGTCGAAGGTTAAGATCAGGAACAAAAAGAATAACATGACGGTGACCTACACCCTTGTTTCTGAAGAAGAGGCTGACCTTAAAAGTAACAGGATTTCAATAAAATCGCCAATAGGCCAGGGGCTTATGGGAAAGAAACTGGGCGAGACTGCCGTAGTAAAAGCACCTGCAGGAACTATGGAATTTGAGGTGCTGGACATTAGCCTGTAAAAGAATCTTTTTTTTTATCCGGATATTAGCACATTAACCTATGAGTTCTGTTTTTACTAAAATAATCAATCGTGAAATTCCGGCACATATTGTGGCAGAAGATGACCGCTATATTGCCTTTCTGGATGTTAATCCATTAGTGCAGGGGCATGTACTGGTTGTGCCTAAGGAGGAAGTGGATTATATTTTTGATCTTCCTGATGACCTGCTGGCTGGCTTACAGGTGTTTTCAAAAAAAGTTGCTAAAGGAATTAAAGCTGCTGTTCCCTGTAAAAGGGTGGGAGTAGCTGTAATTGGGCTGGAAGTGCCGCATACCCATGTGCACCTGGTGCCGCTGAATACCATGAACGATATTAATTTTACAAAGCCTAAGCTAAACCCTGCAAAGGAGGAATTAGAGCAGACGGCTCAAATTATCAGGGAAAAAATACAGTTGTAATTGCCCCTATATAGAAGAAGTTAGATTGTTAAATTAAATTATAAGTTCAGGTTAAGCGTTTTATTTAATAGAAGTACCCAGTTACAATTGTTTTAAACATTATTAGTGTCATTGTCATCCCGACGCCAGGAGGGATCTTGCCAAATAAAAGCTTCTTAGAGACCTCAGGTAGCGAAAGATGCCGCAGCGGACCATCTACTTACGTCAGTATGACAAGGCTGGTTTTAAAGGTTGAAATAAATCTGTCCACCTGGTTAACGGACCTGCTAAGCGTAAAAAAAGAGTTTGCCAATTGTGAAGGCAAACTCTTTTTATGTTTTGTGGTAGATGTTATTTTTTAGAAAAGGTTTTCACTACCTTACTTTCGGTCATTAGAGAGGTTTCCTCCACTTTTAATTCGGTAGCTGTAAGATTTATTATTTTGTAGATAGCTAATCCTTGCATAATAGTTAGTTTATTCTTGTCATAAGTATATGAAAACTCACCTTTACCCATGCCTCTGCAATCATCATCAAAAGATTCCGAGGTGACAGATTCTTCACCTATGATAATATAATCTTTTTTATCGGCGCAAAGATTATACTCCCCACCAGAAGAACTGGCAATTTCCCAGGTGCCAATAAAATCTGACTTTTTGTAAGTTGGAGTCTCATCATCTTTGCTGCATGAGAATAAAGTAACAGCCATTGCTGCTGTCAGGCATAAGGTAGAAAATTTTTTCACGTGTTTTATTTGTTTATTGTTCGAAAACCAGTTGAAGCAAATGTAAAAGCTTAGGCTTTAGAAAAAATCCTGGCTTTAAAGCTAAACTTACACGTAAAAGGACGCTGTGTTATATGTTATTTTCCTTAGCTTAATGGAGGGGATTAGCATTAAGGATCAGTTGTTTATATAGTGGATGTGTATTTTTATAGTTTTTATAAAAAAAAGAAAAGAAAAGGAATATGTCTTTTATTATAGAATAAGAGGATAAGCAATAACAGACCTTACTCTGATCTTAAAGGGAGAGGGTCCCGGAAAATGCCGCTGCAGTAAAAAAAACAGGCGCTATAAATACGGCTGTAATTACGGCTATAGAATCCTCCCCGGATTGTCTTCCAGAAAAGCACCCCAGCTTTTATTACTTCTTTTATTGTTGCCGCCCTGGTAGTGGTGGGTTACGGCAACGGCCAGGGCATCTGTGGCATCCAGCAGTTTGGGCATTTCGGTAAAGTCTAAAATGCGCATCAGCATGTGAGCCACCTGCTCTTTAGAGGCATTTCCATTTCCGGTTACTGATTGCTTGATCTTTTTGGGAGCATACTCCTTTATAGGAATTTCCCTGGAGAGGGCAGCGGCCATGGCTACCCCCTGTGCCCGCCCGAGTTTTAGCATAGACTGCACATTTTTGCCAAAGAAGGGGGCTTCCAGCGCAACCTCATCAGGATGATATTCTTCTATCAATGTAATAATGCGGTCGTATATCTTCTTTAATTTCAGCTCGTGTTCTTTATATTTGCTTAAATGTATAACCCCGAATTGCAAAAGCTGCAATTTGTTACTGTTACTTATAATCAACCCGTAGCCCATTACATTTGTGCCGGGGTCGAGGCCCAGAATTATTTTCTCCTTCGGTCGCTGCGTTCCCTGTATGATCATGATGCAATATACTACCTTCCGGGATTGGAAAAAAGCTGCTTCTGTCAATCCTGACTTAAACCGGCAGGCAGGCAGGAAAATAATGCTTTTTGGTGTAAAAGTTATTGCATTGTTTCTAATGCTGTATTTTGTGGGGGTAAAAGTCAGGCAGGGGCATCTTTCCTTTCCTGAGCTGTGGCTGTTAACTAAGGGGATAGGCGAACAGTACAGCTGGTATCTGTTGCTGACTCCTCTTTTGCTGGTGGCGGCAAACTGGGGGTTTGAGGCCTGCAAATGGCAAATACTTGCTGCTCCTGTTTTTCGCCTTAGCCTGGTGCAGGCAACGCGGGCGGTGCTTACAGGCTTAAGCCTTGGTTTTATTACCCCACGGAGTGTGGGCGATTATGCAGGCCGTATCATTGAAGCGCCCGGCCATGGACGCAGAAGATTAGTGGGAGCAGTGTTGCTTAACAGGCTCAGCCAAACACTTGTAACCTTCTTTTTTGGAGTTCCGGGCTTGATCTGTATCCTGTATACATCTTATTCCGGAGCTTTTTCAGTAAACCAATGGAGGATAGTTCTTCCGGTCCTGCTGGCAGTTTTCTGTATTTTATGGTTTTTCGGGAGGGGGCGTTTCCGGCTTATTGCTTTGGTTGAAAAATATACAGGAAAGCAGGGGGGAAGGATTTTTAAAATAATTGGAGATTATACCTTAAAAGATATAACCCTGGTGGTGAGCTATGCCTTCCTGCGTTACGTGGTTTTTACCCTTCAGTTTATTCTGGTGCTCTGGCTGGCTGGAGTACAATTGCCATTTGTTTATATGGCTGCAGGAGTGGCTTCGGTTTTTCTGTTAAAGTCTGTAATTCCGGCTTTCAACTTTTTGAGCGATCTCGGGGTAAGAGAATTTTCAGCTCTCTGGGCTTTTTCTTTTTTTGCTGTTCCTGAAAACCAGCTGGTAACAGCAAGCCTGCTCGTTTGGTGTCTTAATATTTTACTGCCTGCCCTCTTAGGTAGTGTAAATATTGTCCGTTTACGATTAAACCGTTTCTGATGCTGGTACTCATTTATATAAGTATAAGCTTTCTCTGGGTAGCAGGTGTGGGATACCTCGCCTGGCACTGGTCTGAGATTAAGGTGCCGGAGGAGGGAAAAGAATTTCAGCAGTTAAAAGGGATTTGGGTAAGTGTGGTAGTGGTCGTACGGAATGAAGAAGAAAATATACAAAAGCTGCTGCTTGATCTTGCCCGCCAGAGCTTTGCGCCGGCATGTTTTGAGGTACTGGTGGTGGATGACCATAGCGAAGACAGTACCTGCAGGCAGGTGCAGGAAATGGCTGCAGTTGTTCCTTGCAGGCTGCGCTTACTGCCCCTGAGGGGAGGGGAGGGTAAAAAAGCCGGTCTGCAGCTGGGGGTGGAGGAAGCAGTGGGTTCAGTAATAGTAGTTACCGATGGCGATTGCAGGGTTCCTGCTAGCTGGCTGGAAAAAATGAGTGGAATGTTCAGTACCGGAAAGGCTGTTTTTGTTGCAGGCCCGGTTACCTTCAGCGAAGAGAAAAGTCTCTTTGAGAAAATGCAGACCATTGAATTTGCCAGCCTTGTAGGTACCGGAGCAGCTATGTTACAGGCAGGAGAGGCAGGCATGTGTAATGCAGCAAATATGGCGTTTACCAGAGAGGTATTCATGGAGGTACTTGAGGGCAGGACTGACAGCCACATTCCTTCAGGAGATGATGAATTTCTGCTGCAGTCTGTTTACCAGCGTTTTCCGGAGGGTATAAATTTCATTAAGCACAAAGGAGCAGTAGTTTCCACAGGGGCCCGGCGAAGCTGGAATGACTTTCTTCAGCAGCGCAGGCGATGGGCCGGAAAATGGCGTTTACACAAAAATCCTTCCGTTCTTTTTACGGCTATGGCCGTTTTTTTTCTGCAGCTGGGGTGGCTGGCAGCCTCTGTTTTAATGCTGCTGAACGGGTTTTTAATATACTTTTTTGCAGGGGTTTTGCTAAAGTTCGGAGCCGAATTCCTATTTTTACGTTCTGTGCTGCGGAGCTTTGGAAAAACAATTTTAGTTTTACCGTTTCTTTTGCTCCAGCTGTTATACCCAATGTATGTGCTTTTCTTTGGGCTGGCTGCTAATTTCGGAAGCTTTACCTGGAAGGGCAGGAAATACAACTATTCAAAATTATGACCGATCAGGAATTTGATGTGCTGGATGAGCTGTACTTTGTGCAATCCTTTGAGGAAGTGATGGAGGCTTCAGGGCTTGATTCCGCAACTTTAAGGCAGGTTCTGGAGGATATGCAGGAAAAAGGGTGGATACGTGTTATGAGCAGCCGCAGTGACAATGATCAGGACGGGGAAATTAACATCCGCGGGCATTACGACAAGTACTTTTACCTTGCAACCAAGTCGGGCTTAATGGCGCATAACAGCAGGTAATTATGGAAATGTATTCCAATCATTCCCCTGGCTTTTATGTGCGCCGGCGTTTATTAAGTAATATACCGGCTATGGTTGGGCTGGGGATTATTATTCTTTCTACTATAATTGCTGTGCTGGGTTATTTAATTATGCCTGACAGCACGCCAAGCGTAAATGATGGTGCCATCCAGATTCAGAAGCAGGTTCCTGTTTTTACTACAAAACTGCTGAAGATACGCAAGAATATGGAGGTGGAGGAGGAGAGCTGGCTGGGGCGCCTCATGTATGGGCAAAGGAGTGCCTATGTTTTAGTGCCGGTGGAGAAATACAGGATTGATGGCTATATTATTGAGGCAGAGATGTTCGGCAGGCCGGGAGAATGGCAGCAATATGACCTTTTAAATACTGTTAAGGCCTTGTTTGTAGGCGAAGCTGAGGCGGAAGGGTTTGAATCCGGTGAAAATTTCAGGATTGAAGGAGATAAGGTGCGCTATATAGATGTATGGGGAAAGGTAATTGAAACTACCAGGCAGGAACTTTTAAGGGAATTCGAAGAACAAAATATAGAGGAAAGAACATTTTGGCTGGGAACTGATAAGGCAGGAAGAGATATGTTAAGCCGCCTGATGTTCGGCACCAGGATCTCACTTTCTATCGGGTTGCTGTCTGTATTAATTTCCATGGTGCTGGGGATTCTTATGGGAGCTTTGGGTGGTTTTTTCGGAGGAAAAACAGACTCAGTGGTTATGTGGCTGATGTCGGTTGTATGGTCCATTCCGGGGGTAATGCTGGTAATTGCCATTAGTCTTGCCCTGCAAAGCAGAGGGGTATGGGTGGCATTTGTGGCAGTAGGACTCACTATGTGGGTGGATGTGGCACGGGTAGTACGCGGACAGATTTTTGGTATAAAGCAAAAGTTGTATATTGAGGCAGCGAGAGCTTTTGGTGTATCGAACGGGCAAATAATTTACGCTCACATTTTGCCCAATATTTCAGGGCCGCTTATAGTAATTGCCACTGCCAATTTTGCTGCAGCCATACTTCTGGAGGCAGGGTTAAGCTTTTTGGGGCTGAGTGTTCAGCCCCCGACTCCATCCTGGGGTATCATGATCTACGAAGGCTATAATTCCATTGGTACTCAAAACAGCTGGCACCTGGTGGCTTTTCCGGCTTTGGCGATATGCCTGATGGTTCTTTCTTTTAACCTTTTAGGAAATGGCCTGCGCGATGCCTATGACCCTAAAACACTTTTGAAATAGCATATTTTTTATGGAGCAGATAAATTTTGAACATGCCTATCAGCTGAAAAAGCTGGAACTGGAAGCGATGCTGGAGGTAACACAGGCGATCAACAGTAATTTGCCGGAGGAACAGCTGTTCCGTATTTTTTATTTTACTTTACGGGCTAACCTCAATATACAGAAATTTGCGCTCTTTGTTTATGACAATGACCATTGGGACTGCAAGGTACACCACAACCCTAACCTTAAGGTAAATGAGCTTGAGCTCGACGATGAGGTAATCAGGAAAATAGACAGGCTGGCCACTACCGACTCCCTCCCGGAGGTTTACAGAAAAGAATTTGGCCAGGTTTTTCCTATTAAGCACAAAGAGCAAACTTTGGCTTATATGTTCATGAACAGTGAGCAGCCGGAATTACTGGGTGGCGACACGGATATGAAATTTGTGCGGGCCTTAACCAACATCATAATTGTTGCTATTGAAAATAAGAAACTGGCAAGGCAGCAGCTGGAGCAAAAGGCTATGCAGCGGGAGCTCGAAATTGCAAAAGATGTGCAGAGGTTCCTCTTTCCTAAAAAATTACCTAAAACAAAGGAACTGCAGGTAGAGGCAAAGTACCTTCCGCACCACCAGGTGGGGGGGGATTATTACGATTATATTGAAATTGATCCCGCTAAGTTTCTGGTCTGTGTGGCAGATGTTTCCGGAAAAGGAGTGCCTGCAGCCATACTGATGTCGAATTTTCAGGCATCATTACGTACGCTGGCAAGAAAAACCGTCGATTTACGGGAAATAGTGCATGAGCTTAATCATCAGGTAATGCAAAATGCCAATGGCGAAAATTTTATTACCGCTTTTTTAGGTCTTTTCGACAGAGAAACCGGAACCCTGCAGTATGTAAACTCGGGTCATAATCCTCCTTATATGATCAACAGGGAAACAGAGGAAATTACTACCCTCGAGAAAGGAAGCACAATCCTGGGAATTCTGGATAAACTCCCTTTTTTAAATATGGGTGAAATAGCAGGTTTAAATAACTTCCAGCTTTTCTGCTTTACCGACGGCCTTACCGAAACTTTTAATGAACAGGAGGATGTATGGGGGCCTGAGCAGTTGCTGGCGTATCTTAAGGAAAATTATAAGCTGCCTCTCGATCAGTTGCATGAAGGAATTTTTAATGAAATAGAGCTTTTTCGCCAAAGCGAGCCTCACCACGATGATATTACCATGCTTTCGTGCGCGTACAGGAAAATTTAGCAGGTGCTGCCAAATAAACCCTGAAGAATATAATGATTGAATGGATAAATGCAGGAGGATGGAATGATTGCCCGGTTGTCTGATATTTTCAGGTGCAGGGTATAATTCCTGTTTCTGTATTCCATTACCCACCCATCAGGTTATTTACTATCCCTCATTCTTTCATAAAAAAATAATGTACCTCCATTTTACCCCCTTAACTATCCAATGGATGTTTCCCCGCTTTACCTGGCGGCGAGAGGTGGGAGGACAAAAAAAAATATTTTTAACATTCGATGATGGTCCTGTGCCGGAGGTTACCCCCTTTGTACTCGATGTGCTGCGGCAGTATAATGCAAAGGCTACCTTCTTTTGTGTAGGCGAAAATGTCCTGAAGCATCCTAATATTTTCCGGCAGGTCCTCGAAGAAGGACACCAGGCGGGAAATCATACTCAGAACCACCTGAATGGCTTTAAGACAGATCCTCAGGAATACCTTGATAATGTAAAATTGTGTGAGCAGCAATTGCTTCGGGAAACTTCTGCAGTGCCCGGGTTTTTCCGTCCTCCTTATGGCAGAATCAGGAAAAAAGCTGCGGACGGAATTCTCAGCTCCTATGAAATTATTATGTGGGATGTGCTGCCTGCAGATTTCGATAATACTATTACTCCTGAAAAGTGCCTGCAAAAAAGCATTCGCTATACCCGCAGCGGCTCTATAGTGGTTTTCCATGATAACCCGAAAGCTTTTAAAAACCTGTCCCTGGTTTTGCCCCTTTACCTTGCACACTTTTCCGCCCTGGGATATACCTTTGAGCTGCTATGAACATTTTCCTGATTTTGTCGGGCGTGGCAGTTTCACTGGTTATTACTATAAACCTGGTGGGAGCCTGGTTACTTGCCCGGAATAAAGATATTCCTCAGGCTGAAGAAGAGGTGTTACCGGGAGTGGCGATTCTTATAGCAGCCAGAAACGAAGCCGCTACCCTGAAACGGTGTCTTCAGGCATTGGAGCAGCTGCATTATCCTCCGGACCTGCTTACCGTTTGGGTGGGAGATGATAATTCTGAAGATGCTACGGGGGAAATTGCCCGAAAAATTTGCAGCGCCCATTCCGGCTGGCATGTACTGGAAATAAAAGAGGCGGAGGGAGAGGTAAAAGGGAAAGCGAATGTACTGGCGCAGCTTGCCCGGGCGGCAGGCCCGTTTGCAGACTTTTTCTTTATTACCGATGCCGATATAGCCGTAGTACCGGAATGGATCAGGGAAATGCTCAAATATTTTTCCCCGGAGGTGGCTATCGTTAATGGTACTACTGTAGTGGAAGGCGGGAGCTGGTTTTCAAGCTGCCAGCGGTACGACTGGGCTCTTGCCCTGGGGCTGGCAAAAGCCTATACCCTTTTGCCGCGCTTAGGTAAAACAATTACCGCCATTGGAAACAATATGGCTGTCCGGAAGAGTGCTTACGAAGCTGTGGGCGGGTACGAAAACATCCCTTTTTCAATAACGGAAGATTATGAACTTCACCGGCAGGTGACGCGCCGTGGTTTTCAAACATATCATGCTTCCGTCGCCGGTACAAAGGCTTATACCCTTCCGGCCACAGGTTTAAAGGAGCTTCTTCATCAGAGAAAACGCTGGATGACGGGTGCTATGCAGCTGCCTCTTCCAATGGTGGCGATGTTGTTGATCCAGGCTTTATTCTTTCCCTGCATTTTGCTGGTGCTGTTCTGGTTTCCGTTGGCAGGGGGTGTTTTATACCTCATAAAGCTGCTTTCACAATTTTTACTGGTGCGGCAATCATTAATGAGGCTTTCAGAGTCCCCTGGTTTTCCTTTCTGCGGCTATGAGCTGTACTCTTTTCTGCTAAGTATAAGTATGCTCCTTTTTTATGTTTTGCCTGTAAAAATCAGCTGGAAGGGAAGAAAGTACTGATTTGCTGATTAAATGATAATTCAGGCTGCCTGTTTTGCGCAGTTAGTTTAGATTATAGATTAATTTTTTGTTAATTAATCACAGATTCGCCCGAAGGGCTTTTCAAACGCTTTTTAAAGCCTTACATTCGCATCCGGAAAATTAAAACAGGATACGGTTCAATTATTTAAAGAAAGTTAACCGTTTAAGGATATCATTTCATCAGGGCTTGCTTTAGCTTTGTTTTTAGAGGTGCCGCCGCTGCGAAGGGGAAAGTTTAAAAGAACTCTGGTAGAAATAAAATAGTCGAATGAACTGGATAGATACACACGCTCATATATACGATAAAAAATTCAGGGAAGACCTTTCTGATGTAATAGACCAGTGCAGGGAAGATGGGATGCAACAAATTTACATGCCTAATGTAGATCATGCTTCCATTGATGCTATGCTGGAGGTGGAGGCAAAATTTCCTGAATGTGTGGCAACAATGGGCCTACACCCATGTTCTGTGGGGAAAGATTTTGAAAAGGAGTTGTACATTGTGGAGGAGTGGCTGAACAGAAGGAAATTTGCTGCCGTAGGGGAAATAGGAGTGGATTTGTACTGGGATAAAACCCACCTCTCCAGGCAGCAGGAGGCTTTCAGGATACAGGTAAACTGGGCTAAAGAACGTAATTTGCCCATTATTATCCATTGCAGGGATGCATTTCCGGAAACACTGGAATTGGTGGAAGAGCTGAAAGATGACAGATTGCGTGGTGTTTTTCATTGCTTTACAGGCTCTGAGGAAGAGGCCCGGCGGATTATTGATCTTGGATTTTACCTGGGTATAGGAGGGGTTGCCACATTTAAGAATGGCGGACTGGATAAAGTTTTGCCGCATATTGAGCTGAAACATTTGGTTTTAGAGACAGATAGTCCTTACCTTGCACCAACGCCGTACAGGGGAAAGCGCAATTCGCCTGCTTATATTCCCCTTATAGGGAAACGTGTGGCAGAGTTGTACGGGATTTCTACTGAGGAGGTATTAGCAGCTACTACAGCAAATGCTATGGCGCTTTACAGAGAGAATGGATAGAGATAAGGTTATCATAGATACAGCAGCACCGCAAAATCCGGATGCGAACCTGTTAATTATTTATACAGGGGGTACCCTGGGAATGGTGTATGATAAAAACGGATCTTTGGTGCCTTTTGATTTTCAGCAAATCCTGGACAGGATCCCTTCTCTTAAACGTTTTAACCTGCTCCTGACGGTAATTTCTTTCAGGGAATTAATTGACAGTGCTTCCGCGACACCGGAGACATGGGTGGAAATTGGCGACATTATTTTCCATAATTATAACAACTACGATGGATTTGTCGTTTTGCACGGTACGGATACAATGGCATACAGTGCTTCGGCATTAAGTTTTATGCTGCGTGGCCTTACAAAGCCTGTTATTTTTACCGGGGCACAGTTGCCTATTGGAGCAGTCAGGACAGATGCAAGAGAAAACCTGCTTACAGCTCTTGAAATTGCTGCGGCAAAAAAAGAAGATGGGAGCCCTGTGGTGCCGGAGGTATGTATTTATTTCAGTAACAGGTTATTGCGTGGAAACAGGGCACGGAAAGTACAAAGTTTACATTTTGATGCTTTTGAATCCACAAATTATCCGTTACTGGCAGAGGCTGGTATAGAAATTCATTACAACCGGCATGTAATACGTTCTTTAAAAGATAATGATAAGCTCCGGTATTCCCGGAAATTTAACGGCCAGGTTATGATTCTTAAATTGTTTCCGGGTATATGCAGGAATGCGGTTGAAACCATTCTGGCTTTACCCCGTTTAAGGGGAGTCGTCCTGGAAACCTTTGGGTCAGGAAATGCACCTGCCAGTAAATGGTTTATGGAGGCGGTTGAAAAGGCTGTGGCGGCAGGGATACTTATTCTTAATGTATCTCAATGCCATGGAGGGAGGGTGTTGCAGGGCCGGTATAAATCAAGCCACTGGCTGCAGGAAATTGGTGTACTTAATGGTGCGGATATTACATCAGAAGCGGCGCTTACAAAAATGATGTTTTTGTTAGGCGAAGAAAGTTCTGACAATGAGTACAGAAGCAGATTAATTGAACCATTAAGCGGAGAAATGACAAAAAAATAATCTTTCAAAGTAGAGATTATATTTGCATAAAGCGTTTTTTATCTATTTATTTGTGCCTTGTGAAGTTTTTTAAACTACCATCATAAACATAAACAAACAGAGAGGTGGCCGAGTGGTTGAAGGCGCACGCCTGGAAAGTGTGTATACCCGCAAGGGTATCGAGGGTTCGAATCCCTTCCTCTCTGCTTTTATTTTTGAAAACAGTTCAAAAAAGAAGAAAAAGTTACTCTAAACTATTAAACACAAGTACTTACTAACTACTAGACTATGAAAAAGTTATTCGCTTTATTGATGCTTTCTAGTGTATTGAGCCTCGGTAATTCTACAGATCTTTTTGCCCAGGGAGCTGCTGGTACAGATACAACTACAATTGTTGACGATACAGCTACTTCTGTTCAGGATGTAACAACCACACCTCCTGCAGATGTTGATCCTGCTGCAGATGAAGCAGGTTTTGAAGATGCCCCTGAAGTTGGTTTTCACCAGCAGGTTAAAAATTACTTTATTTCCGGTGGTTGGGAATTTATGGGTATTGTATTGCTGTGTCTTATTATTGGTCTGGCAGTTGCTATTGAGCGTATCATTACCCTTAATATGGCTACTACAAATACTAAAAAACTTCTTGCCCGTGTGGAAGATGCACTTTCAACCGGCGGCATTGAAGCTGCAAAAGAGGTTACCCGTAATAACAGCAGCCCTATTGCTTCTATTTTTACTCAGGGTTTAATGCGTAGCTCAGAAGGTATCGATATGGTGGAAAAGTCTATTATCTCTTATGGTTCTGTTGAAATGGGCCGTCTGGAAAAAGGACTTGTATGGATCTCTCTCTTTATCTCTCTTGCTCCAATGCTAGGTTTCATGGGTACAGTATTGGGTATGATCGAAGCTTTCGATAACATCGAACGTCAGGGTGATATCTCTCCTGTGGTTGTGGCAAACGGTATTAAAATTGCCCTTTTAACAACTGTGGCAGGTCTTATTGCAGCGGTAATTCTGCAGCTGTTCTACAACTATTGTATTTCTAAAATCGACTCTATCGTTAATAAAATGGAAGATGCTTCCATTGCCCTTGTAGACCTTTTGGTGAAGCACCAGTTAACTACAAGAAGATAACGAGATTGAATTAGAATTGCTATAAACCTTTTAAAAGGATAAAAAAAATAGAATATGGAAGATAATTCAACCATTTTTGATATTGTATTGTACATTGGTTACTTTCTGGTAGCTGTTGCAGTAGTATTAGCAATTGTGATGCCATTGATAAAAGCAATGAGCGATCCCCGCAGCCTCATCACAATAGGAGCAGGTATTTTAGGTCTGATTGTAATATTTCTGATAGGTTATGCGTTATCAAGTAACGAAGTACAGGCTTTTTACAGCAGGCATGATATTACCGCAAGTGGTTCAAAAGTTATTGGCGGTACTATTATTACCATGTATTTGCTGCTTGGCCTGGCGTTTCTTAGTATAATGTTTACAGAGGTTTCTAAATTATTCAGATAGGAGAATTATGAAAAAGAAAGACAGAGGAGGTGCAGAAGTAAACTCCAGTTCAATGGCTGACATTGCGTTTCTTCTGCTGGTTTTTTTTCTGGTTACTACTACCATTCCTAATGAGAATGGCTTAATGATTCAGCTGCCACCAAAGCAGCCTGAAGATACCCCACCTGTTGAACAGGCAGAACAAAATGTTTTTAAGGTAAGGATTAACTCCGCGGACAAACTTCTTGTTGAAGATGAGCCATTGGAGGATATTTCGAAGCTTAAAGAAATGGCTATTGAGCATATTACCAACCCGACAGGGAGTAAAGAATTTGCAGATAGCCCCGGAAAGGCAATTGTATCGCTGAAAAATGACCGTGGTACAAGCTATGAAACATTTATTACTGTTCTGGACCAGTTGCAGGGAGCTTATTATGAAATATGGGGAAGGTCGGTAGGCTTAACAGCTGATGAATACCGGAACCTGGACAGGAAGAACCCGGATGAGCTTGAATTGTACGAGCTGGCAAAAACCAGGACAGGCTTAAAAGGGATGTCTATTTCAATTGCACAACCAACATCAACGGGAGGATAATAATGGCAAAATTTGGAAAAAAAACGAAAGCAAGTCAGGAAATTCCAACCTCAGCACTGCCTGACATTATCTTTATGCTACTCTTTTTCTTCATGGTAACCACAGTAATGAGGGAAGCAGAAGTTAAAGTGGAGCAAAAGATACCTAAGGCAGAACAGATTAAAAAGCTTGAAAAGAAAACCCTGGTAAGCTATATATACATTGGAAGGCCTACAGTTGGTGGTTTTGGTTCAGAGCCACGTATACAGGTAAACGATGTGTTTGTTTATCCTAATGACATCGTTCAGTTTGTGGAAGAAGAGCGCTCTAAGCTTAAAGAAGAGGAAAAGGATCAGTTAACCATTTCCCTGAAGGTTGATAAGAATGCCAGGATGGGAATTGTAACTGATGTTCAGGAAGAGCTTAAAGAAGCAAATGCGTTGAAAGTAATGTATTCAGCTCCTAAAGGACAAAATACAGCAAACGCAGCATCCATTATTGGACAATAAAAAATAATACTTTAGGTTAAACCGGTTAAAAGTACTTTAATTGAAGAGCCACCCTTTTTTAGGGTGGCTTTTTTGTTCCTTGCTGTTGGATATTTCACTTTTTGTCTTTTCTATGAAATTAAGGTAGTAAATTTTACCTCTGCCTGATAAATTTTACAGAGCCATGTACTGGAAGAGGTCCTGAGAGTCGTTTAGGTATTGGTAACCTATATTTTTCTTATCCATTCTTTCCAGAATTCCGGCCAGATCTTCCTGCCGCTGCAGTTCGAGTCCTACCACTGCAGGACCTTTTTCGCGGTTGTTCTTTTTGCGGTATTCAAAGTGTACAATATCATCGTTGGGTCCTAATACGTCGTTCAGGAATTCACGTAAAGCTCCGGAACGCTGAGGAAAACGGACAATGAAGTAATGCTTCAGCCCTTCATAAAGGAGGGAGCGTTCTCTGATTTCTTCGGTACGGGTAATATCATTATTGCTGCCGCTCACTATACAGACCACATTCTTTTCTTTTATCTGCTCCTTATAAAAGTCCAGAACAGCAATACTAAGCGCCCCGGCAGGTTCAACTACAATAGCATCTTCATTGTATAATTTAAGAATAGTGCTGCAAACTTTACCTTCGGGCACTCCAGCAACATCATCAAGTAAGGCTTTGCATACCCCGAAGGTTAGCGCCCCCACCTGTTTTACGGCGGCACCATCAACAAATTTATCTATGCTGTTTAAAGTAACTACAGCCCCCTTTTCCAATGATGCTTTCATGGATGGTGCTCCCGTTGGTTCCACACCTATAATTTTGGTAGCGGGACTGATATTCCTGAAAACAGTAGCCAGTCCGGCAGCCAGTCCGCCACCTCCTACAGGAAGAAAAACATAGTCAATGGGCTGCACAGCATCTTCCAGTACCTCCAGGCCAACGGTTCCCTGGCCTTCTATCACTTTAATGTCATCAAAGGGATGAATAAAGGCCAGACCATGTGCATTACAGTATGTCATAGCTTCCTGGTAAGCATCGTCGAAGGTATCGCCTGAAAGAACCACCTCCACATTATTTTTGCCAAACATTTTTACCTGCTTTACCTTCTGGCTTGGCGTGGGATAGGGCATAAAAATCACCCCTTTAATATTAAGCTGGTAGCAGGAATATGCAACGCCCTGTGCATGATTTCCGGCACTTGCGCATACTATGCCTTTGGCCCGCTGCTCTTCTGAAAGAGAACTTATTTTATGGTAAGCACCTCTTATTTTATAAGAACGTACCACCTGAAGGTCTTCTCTTTTAAGCATTATGTTTGCCCCGTATGTTTCAGACAGGTTCAGGTTTTGCATAAGAGGGGTATGGGCAGCAATGCCTTTTAATTTCTCCTGTGCTTCTTTTATTCCTTCCAGAGTAGGGAGCATAGTTATTGGGTTTGTACTGTCTGCCATATCATGCACAACAGAGGTTGTATTAAATTGGTTTAATCAAAAAATAAATGCTATACCTGGTGCCTCTTTAGGGAAGCGAAAGGTATAGCATTTAATCTTAAGCTAAGCTTAATGCTCAGATATTTGTTTTCAGTTGTTCGTTATCAGAGTACCACGGCTATTTTATTCTCATCACAGAAACAATATTTAGCTTTCCTCTGTACAACGTTTATACTAACTGAAGCTGGTTTACTTTTTAATACTTCCCGTGCTTTAACAAGCGGATAATCTGCTTTGGCAACCCGGTTTTTCTTCCTTGCCACCAAAATTTAATTTTCCATTTCAGGGTATTAAAATAAATCAGAAATTATTAATAGTGACTGTTTTCTTCTGGTCGCTATTGTAAGGATATACATGCTGTTGCTCCTGGTTGTGTAGTACGGCAGCCACTCTTCCGGATTTAGCAAAATCAAGTACATTGTATGATTGAAGCTGCTGGTACAATTCGAAGATATTATCTTCTGTTCCTGTTTGTTCAATCAGTACGAACTCCTCGTTGCTTACTATAATATCAGCATTTAAAGGCTCTATGAGCTTCTGTACTTCCTTTAATTTTTCTGAACTCAGTGGTTTTATCTTGTAAAGAGCAATTTCTCTTATAACAATTTCTTCATTCAGGTAAGAAAAAACCTTAATGACACCAATGAGCTTGTTAATCTGCCCTACCAGCTTATTAATAGCTCCGGGGAGCAGGTTAATGACCAAAGTCATCCGGATAACATCTTTTTCAGAGGTATTGGAAAGTGTAATGCTCTCCAGGTTTATACGCCTTCTGGTAAGCACATTGGTAATCTTATTGAGCATTCCAAAAGTATCCTCTGTAAATAAGATGATCGTGTAGGTTTGTTTATTAGCCTCTGTATTCATCTGTTTTGGTTTTTTCTCTTTCTATTCAAGTCGTATATTTTGTACCTTTTCCCCGGATGGAATCATTGGAAATACCTTTTCCTCTTTTTCCACCTTTACCTCAAGGAAGTAGGGGCCGTCAAATTCCATTGCGGTTTGCAGGGCATCCGCGAGTTCTTCTCTGTTGCTTACCCTGTTGCTTTCTATAAAATAGCCTTTAGCAATGGCTACAAAGTCAGGGTTGGTCATTTCCACGAATGAGTACCTGTTTTCGAAGAACATTTCCTGCCACTGACGCACCATACCCAGGAAGTTATTGTTCAGTACGAGTATTTTAACAGGCAGCTTATACTGCATAATAGTTCCCAGCTCCTGAATAGTCATCTGGAAACCGCCATCGCCTATTACTGCCACCACAGGTCTGTCGGGGCGGGCTACTGCAGCACCTATTGCGGCCGGCAGGGCAAATCCCATAGTACCTAAACCACCGGAAGAAATCCAGCTGTCGGGGCTGTGGAATTTTGCGTAACGGGCGGCTACCATCTGGTGCTGGCCAACATCTGTTACCATTACCATATCTTTCGGCGCTATTTCAGAAAGGTGGTTGATTACCTGTCCCATTTTAATAAACTCCGAAGGGTCTCTCAGGTCGCCGTTAATTACTTTGTCACATTCCTGGTCATAGCACTTATGGAACTCATCGCGCCATTCGGGGTGTTTGTTCTCCTTTACCAGTGGAATAAGCTTTTCAAGTGCATCCTTAGCGTCGGCATGTACAGGCACATCTGCTATTACGTTCTTATGGAATTCAGCAGGATCAATTTCTATGTGAATGATCTTACAGTTTTCCAGGTAGCCATCAAGATTACCGGTAACCCGGTCATCAAAACGCATTCCTATGGCAATAATCACATCGGCCTGGTTGCAGAGGAAGTTAGGGCCATAGTTGCCGTGCATGCCCAGCATACCTGCGTAAAGAGGGTGAGCGGTAGGGAATACAGATAAGCCCAAAAGCGTACTGGCAACCGGAATGCCTGTTTTCTCCACGAATTCCATTAACTGCTCTTCTCCTTTTGCAATCTGGATTCCGTGTCCAGCAAAAATCAGGGGTTTTTTAGCATTGTCAATTAACCTGACTGCCTGTTCTATTGCCTGCTCATTAATTTCCGGCTTCGGGGAGTAACCCGATACCTTATCATGGAATTTATAGCTGAATTCCTTTGTCAGCAGCGCCTGTTGGGCATCTTTGGCAATGTCGATAAGTACAGGACCGGGTCTGCCTGTGCGGGCAATGTAAAACGCTTTTGCCACAACAGCCGGAATTTCATCCGCATCTGTAACAAGATAGTTCCATTTTGTAACCGGTGAGGAAAGGCTCAGGATATCAATTTCCTGGAAAGCATCTGTTCCTAACAAGCCGCTTGTTACCTGGCCTGTAATACAAACCATAGGAATAGAATCTATAAAAGCATCTGCAATTCCTGTAATTAGGTTTGTAGCTCCCGGGCCTGATGTTGCCATACAAACACCCGGCTTGCCTGCCATACGGGCAAAGCCTTCAGCAGCGTGGGCAGCTCCCTGCTCATGGCGGACCAGGATGTGGTTAATCTGATCTCTGAACTGGTACAAAGCATCATAAACCGGCATAATGGCACCTCCGGGGTATCCGAATATAGTGTCGGCCTGTTCTGCCAGAAGTGACAGGATCAGGGCTTCCGATCCTGTTACCCGCTTTCCTGTAGCAGCAGCTACTGCTGGCTGCATCTGTTTGTCTTTATCTTTAGTGGCAAGCATATAAATCAAATTTAAATCAGAATTCTACTTTTACTGCATTTTTTGTTCGTCCGTAACACAACCTTCCGATGCAGAAGAAACACTGTTCATGTACTTGTATAAAATGCCTTTGGTAACCCTTGGCGCTGGCTTTGTCCATTCTGCTCTTCTCTTCTGCAACTCTTCTGCCGGAATGTTCACCTCAATTCGGTTGTTTACTGAATCAATAATAACCGGGTCTCCGTCCTTCAGCAGACCAATTGTACCACCTTCGTAAGCTTCAGGGGTAATGTGTCCTACCACGAATCCGTGGGTTCCGCCTGAAAAGCGGCCGTCGGTGATGAGGGCCACACTTTTCCCCAGGTTAGCGCCCATAATAAGTGACGTTGGCTTTAACATTTCCCGCATACCAGGTCCGCCTTTAGGGCCTTCGTAGCGGATAACAATTACTTCGCCCGGGTTTATTTTTCTTTGCTGGATGGCCTCATTTGCCAAATCTTCAGAATCAAAAACCCTTGCAGGCCCCTCAAAGCTTTCGCCTTCCTTACCGGATATTTTTGCAACAGAACCCTGTTCTGCAAGGTTCCCGTAAAGGATCTGAAGGTGCCCGGTGCTTTTTAGTGCTTTGCTGACAGGCAGGATAATGTCCTGATCTTCAGGAAGGCCGGGGATGTCTTTAACATTTTCGGCCACCGTTTTTCCTGTAGCAGTAATACAATCGCCGTGCAGGAAGCCTTCTTCATAAAGGAACCTGATAATTGCAGGGGTACCTCCGATATGGTGGATATCCTCCATGAGGTATTTTCCACTTGGCTTCATATCGGCCAGAAGAGGAGTTTTGTCGCTGATTCTCTGGAAGTCATTCAGTCCAAATTTTACACCTGCAGCCTTAGCAAGGGCAATTATGTGCATTACGGCATTTGTAGAACCACCCATAGCGATAATCATGGTTACTGCATTTTCAAATGCCTTGAAGGTCATAATATCACTTGGCTTGATGCCTTTAAGCACCAGGTTGCGGATGGCAGGACCTACTTCCAGGCATTCTTCCATTTTTGCCGGGCTGTTGGCAGGGTTGGATGAGGAGTGAGGAAGGCTCATTCCCATGGTTTCAATGGCCATGGCCATTGTATTGGCTGTATACATACCGCCACAGGCTCCTGCACCCGGGCAGGCATTCTGGATTACACCTTTATAATCTTCTTCCGATATTTCCCCGGCAATTTTTTTACCTAAGGCCTCAAAGGCAGAAACAATATTAAGTTTTTCGTTTTTATAGCGGCCCGATGCAATAGTGCCACCATATACCATAAGGCTTGGGCGGTTAAGGCGGGCTAAGCCCATTACAGAGCCCGGCATATTCTTATCGCAGCCGGTTACAGCCACCACACCATCGTACCACTGGGCGCTTACTACGGTTTCAATAGAGTCGGCAATAATATCGCGGGAAGGAAGCGAGAAACGCATGCCGCTGGTTCCCATAGACATCCCGTCACTTACTCCTATAGTATGAAATATTAGGCCTAAGAGATCGTTTTGTTCCTGAACTCCCTTTTTTACCAGGGCGGCAAGGCTGTTCAGGTGCATATTACAGGTGTTTCCTTCATAACCGGTGCTCACAATACCGATCTGACCTTTTTTCATGTCGTCTTCAGTAAGGCCTACTCCATAAAGCATGGCTTGTGCTGCTGGTAATGAATCGTTTTGGGTAAGTTCCCCGCTGTATTTATTTATTTTCTCGCTCATACGTATATGAATTTTTGATCTTTTAAACAGTAATTTCTGAGGTGCGTACTAATTGGCTGTAAAGCTTGCTTAAGGTTGCGCCCAGGCTTGTATTATAGTCTTTCTTAAACTTTTGGTCATCAATCGAATTAATGCCTACAATTTCAGCAGCGGTGCCGGTAAAAAAGGCGGCATCGGCTTCTTTAAGCTCTGCAGGAGTAAAATACTTTTCCTCTACAGTTATGCCGGCATTCCGGGCAAGGTCAATTACCGTTTGCCGTGTAATTCCCGGCAAGATATTGCCTTTTGGCGGGGTATACAATTTTTTGTCCTTTTCCATGAATATATTTGCCCCCGGACCTTCGGCTATAAAGCCTTTGCCATCCAGTAAAAGTGCTTCGCTGAAGCCCCTTGCTTTGGCCTCGTGCTGCGCAAGGAGGGAGTTAATATAATGTCCGGTAACCTTCGCGTCCACAAAGCAGCTTTTCGGGTCGGGTCTCCGGAAAGGAGAAATTGTTACTCTCAGCAGTTCTTTGCCCAGCAATGGTTTCCACTCCCAGGCGGCAATCATTACATGGGTTTCTTTGGTGGGAGCAAGGGCCATATCGTTACCCAGATATACCAGGGGACGAATATACGCATTCGTAAGTTTATTGTGCTCTAATAAGCGGTAGGTTATCCGGGTTAATTCTTCGACCGGATAATTGACGACGATATGCATTTTTTCTGCTGAATATAAAAGACGCTCATAATGCTCCCGGGCTTTAAAGATGCTGGTCTCGCCGCCGGGCAGTTCATAAGAGCGTATGCCTTCAAACACACCTATGCCATAGTGCAAAGACTGGCTGTAAAGGCTTACCTGCGCTTCACTGGCTTTTATCCAGTCGCCGTTCAGAAAGATTTTTGTGTTGTCGTTAAAATACATACCACCGTTTTTTAAAATTAATACAATGCAGAAAAGGCCTTTCTGTGGTTGAGAAAGGCCTTTTCAATACATAATAGTATCACCTTCCTCATTACATGCTAATGACGATGTTAAGGATGACAGAGACCACTATGTTTATATTCTGATTCACGTAATTTGAATTATTAATAATTGGTAAATACTGATTTTCAGTTTCTGATATCTAAGTTATCAATTCTTTTCTTTTAAATAATTGTAAGCGGATTAAAATCCACCATATTATCATTATTCATTATCTCCACCACTATATTTCCAAAGTCTTCTGTAGAGCTTGGCGTGCCGTGGTTAATGTCTTCGGTTCCGTATCCTTCTGTAAGGGCCTGTTCCACTGCTTTCCTTACTGCTATGGCCTCATTTTTTGCGTTAAAGGCCAATTCCAGCAGGAGTGCTGCTGAAAGTATGGCTCCAATTGGGTTAGCCTTGTTTTTTCCGGCCACACGGGTAAAAGCTCCGTGTATTGGTTCAAACAGCTTGTATTTTTCACCAACTGAGGCCGACGGCAGCATGCCGAGTGAGCCCGATAATACTGAGGCTTCGTCTGTAAGAATATCTCCAAACAAATTCTCTGTAAGAATAATGTCAAAGTAAGCAGGTTGCTGAATCAGTTTCATGGCTGCACTATCAATGAACATAAAGTCAAGCATTACATCCGGATAATTTTCAGCTACCTCTTTTACTGTTTCCCTCCAGAGCCGGGAGGTTGCCATTACATTTGCTTTGTCCACCAGGGTAACTTTTTTCTTACGGCCCTGTGCTGCTTCAAAAGCAAGTTTGCTTATGCGCTCAATTTCTTCTTTTGAATATGTGCAGGTATCAAAAGCAGTATTTCCATCTTCCGACCTGCCGCTGGGGCGGCCAAAATAAATGCCTCCGGTAAGCTCCCTGAAAACAACCAGATCTATATTCTGAAGCCGGTCATTCTTAAGAGGAGACATATGCTCCAGTCCTTTGTAATTAGTTACCGGCCTCAGGTTTGCAAACAAACCAAGTTTCGACCGCATGGCAAGCAATCCCTGCTCCGGCCTTATTTTGGCCTTAGGATCGTTGTCGTATTTAGGATCTCCAATAGCGCCAAATAAAATAGCATCGGAGGACATGCAAAGCTGCTCTGTTTCTTTTGGAAAGGGGTTACCCGTCTGCCCAATGGCTGAAGCACCTATCAGACCTGTATTGAAATTGAATTTATGATCGAAGATGGCCCCGATTGCATTCAGTACTTTTACCGCCTGTCTGGTTACTTCAGGTCCTACACCGTCGCCGGGTAGTAAAGCAATATTCTTCTCCATATCCTTTTAAAATTAGTACAAAGTATACAGTATTAAGTATAAAGACCAAAGGGTTGTTTGTAAAACTGTGTTCTTAGTTTCTGATTAGCCCGTGCTAATTATTTAGCCCTTCAACTTAAACCTCAATACTAACTACTCAATACTAATTACCCTACCACTTCTTTGTGTCTGGCGTATAGCTCTTTAAGATCTTCGTCCTTAACTTCTTTTACAGTATCGGCTTTGGCAAGGAAGTTCTCATATACCTGCTCCATTTCATCCTGCTGAATTTCAATTCCCAGTAATTTAAAACGGAATTTCAGGGCGGCTCTTCCGCTTCTGGCTGTCAGTACAATGGAGTTTGCTGCCACGCCAACCTCTTCAGGGGCTATAATTTCATAGGTTTCCCTGTTTTTGATTACTCCATCCTGGTGTATTCCTGAAGAATGTGAAAATGCATTGCTGCCCACAATGGCTTTGTTAGGTTGCACATGCATATTCATGGTTTCAGAAACCAGCCTGCTCATCGGGTAAAGCAGCTTTGAGTTAATGTTTGTGTGAAGATTTACCTTTGGGTGTTTCTTCATAATCATTACCACCTCTTCAAGTGATGTGTTTCCTGCACGTTCGCCTATACCATTAATGGTACACTCAATCTGGCGTGCCCCGTTCTGTACTGCCATAATAGAATTGGCAGTTGCCAGCCCCAGGTCGTTGTGGCAATGGCTTGATATAATGGCTTTATGGATGTTTGGCACATTTTCCATCAGGTAACGGATTTTTGCTCCGTAAATTTCAGGAAGGCAAAAGCCTGTTGTGTCCGGTATATTTACTACAGTGGCACCTGCTTTAATAACCGCCTCTATTACACGGGCAAGGTACTCATTGTCGGTACGGCCGGCATCCTCAGCATAAAATTCCACATCCTCCACATACTTTTTAGCAAATTTTACAGCGGCAACGCCTCTTTCTATAATCTGCTCTCTGGTAGAGTTTAACTTATTAAATATATGTTGGTCAGATGTTCCTATTCCTGTGTGGATCCTTCCTCTTTTTGCGTATTCCAGTGCTTCTCCGGCGCGTTGTATGTCTTTTTCAACGGCTCTTGATAGGGCACAGATTGTGGGTGTTTTTACCGCTTTTGAAATAGCTACCACAGATTCAAAATCGCCGGGGCTGGAAATAGGGAAGCCTGCCTCAATAATATCCACGCCAAGCTCCTCAAGGCCACGCGCTATCTGTATTTTTTCTTTGGTGTCCAGTTTGCATCCCGGGACCTGCTCTCCATCTCTAAGGGTAGTATCAAATATATAAACCTGGTTACTCATAGGGCTTCTCTTTAATAACACGAAATTATATTCAACAAATCTAGCTGCTGCTGGCTGAATAAAAAAAACAAAAAAAAATGTTTTTACGGTTTCCAGTTAGTGAATATGTGGCCGAAATGCTTTAAATTTGATTTATATGTGTTCTAATCCATTAAAATAATTACGATGCCCAGAGAGCGATCCGATTCCCTTTTCCAATTAATAAAGTCCCTGAACAAGAATGAGAAGAGGTATGTAAAGCTCTTTATATCAAGAGTTAATGGCGGTAAAGATAAAAAAAATCTTTTGCTTTTTGATCTTATTAACCGGCAGGAGGAGTTTGATGAGGATGAGATTCTCAGAAAAGGGAAGGAGATAAAGGAGCAGCAGCTTTCTAATTTAAAAGCAGAGCTTTACAGGCAGGTACTGCAGAGTATCCGCCTTTTTCATACCAATAATATTGTAGACCTGGAAATAAGGCAGTCGATAGATTTTGCCCAGATTCTGTTCGACCGCTGCATGTATAAAGACGGACTTAAGCTTTTGCAAAAGGCAAAAAAAATGGCCCGGAGCCACGATAACCTTGAGCTCATCCTGGAAACGATCAAGCTGGAGAAAAGCGTGATGTCGCAGACCATTGACAGCGAAAACCAGAAAAGGGTAAGCAAAATCATACAGGAGGCCAGTCAGATAAATAATAAGATTAACCTGATTAACCAGATTTCCAACCTTTCCGACCGCCTGAATGCTTTATATAAAAAGGTTGGTTTTATCAGGGATCAGCGGGACTTTAATACCTTCGAAAAATATTTTTACAGAAGTCTTCCACCTCATAAGGAAGAAGACCTTTCGGTACTGGAAAAAATTTATCTGTATAACCTGTATATAGGATACTATTTCTTTATCCAGGATTTTGAAAACGGCTGTTTGTATGCCAGGCAAATGGTGGAGCTGTTCGATCAGCATCCTTCCTTTATTCATTCCCGGACGGATTTTTACATCCAGGGTATTAATAAACTTCTGATTGCACAGTTTAAGCTTTCCCGTTATTATGAATTTGTGGCCACCAGCCAGAAATTGCAGGAGGTGAGCATGATACCTTCCCTGCGTTTGAATGAAGATATAAAGGCCCGCTTGTTTAAGTATATCAATCTGCATGAAATTAACCGGTATTTTCTCCTTGGCGATTTTGAGGGGGGGATACAAAAAATTTCTCAGATCGAACAGGGCCTGGAGAAGTTTATTGACCGGCTGGATAAGCACTCCACTATTATTTTTTATTATAAAATTGCCTGCCTGTATTTTGGAGCCAGCGATTTTAAGAATACCAATGTATGGCTGCAGAAAATTATAAATATGCCTAATGTGGATCTCCGGCAGGATATTCACTCCTTTGCCCGTATCATGCTGCTGATCAGTCATTATGAGCTTGAAAATATTGACCTGATCGATTACTATATGCGTTCCACATACCGTTTTCTTGCAAAAAAGCATGACCTTCGCCTTTTTCAGACTTATATTCTTAAATTTATTAAGGATTTGAATAAGGGAATTACGGAAGATAAACTGATAAGTAAATTCCGGAAGCTAAGGACCCAGCTTCTTTCACTGACTAATAAATCGTATGAAAGAAGAGCCTTTATTTATTTTGACATTATTTCATGGCTGGAAAGTAAAATTGAAAAGAGGTCGATTCAGGAGATTATCCGCGAAAAAGCAACCAGGAAAATACAGCAGCAACTGCCGGAGGTTGCTTGAAGGATTGAGCAAGAGCTACGCTAGCGGTTCGCCCTGCCAGGGCTACATCCATTGTTAAGGCCTGGCTATTGAAATTATAAAATATTTAAAAAAAAAACAGAGCCATTTATCGGAAACAGCTCTGTTTTTTAAATTCCAATTCTCAAATCAGCGCATCAGCACAACCTGTCCCGATTTTTCGGGATCAACACACCAACTCAGCTTCTGCAATACATCTTTATTGCCTTCTTGATCTTCTCAAATATCTGCTCCAGTAGCTCCTTGTTTTCTTCCAGCAGCGTAATGCGGAAACCAGAAAGGTCGGAGTGGAAAGAGGAAAGAGGTACTACGCATACCCCCTGCGACGCCAGCAGAAAGTACACAAACCGCTTGTCTTCCGGCATTGGCTTTTCAGTCCATTCTGCAAACAGCGCATCTGTTTGCGGATTTCCTGTAGTCAGGTTTTTATTAACGCTCTTAAAAGCATCCTTTTTAAACACAATGGTATTGTAAAATGCACCATTGGTCTGATTTACAGTTACCTCCGGAGTGTCTTTAAAAATGGAAGCAATTAATTTTCCGCGTCCGGCAATGGTCCTGTTTTTTTCTTCCAGGTAAGGCTGGTATTGCGGGTCCTGCATAATAAGCGGTATTGCCTGCTGCGGAAGTGTAGTGGAGCATACCTCAACCATTTTTGAGTCTTCCAGCGCATGGCAGAAACGGTCAAATTCAGCATCGGCCTTGCGGTTGTAGAACTCCATCCAGCCGCAGCGCGCTCCCGGCCATGGAATCTCTTTGGATATTCCTTTGAGGGCAATAGCGGGTACATCGCCGGCAATTTCGGCCAGCGACAGGGTATTCACCTCATTGTATTTGATGTTGAAGTAAATCTCATCGCTGATCAGCAACAGCTTATACTCCCTGGCGATGGCTACAATTTTGTGCAGGTATTCTGCCGGATATACCATCCCTGTAGGGTTGTCGGGGTTGATGATCAGGATACCCGTTACCTGTGGGTTGTATTTTACCTTATTATGCAGCTCCTCCAGGTCAGGATACCAGTTGTTTTCCGGATCGAGCCGGTAGGTTATAGGCTCAGTATTGGCATGAGCCGCCTCTGTGGAGGAGTGGGTGGAATATGCAGGCGAGGGGCCGATAATTCTGGTTCCGGGAGGGAGGAACTGGTACAGTTTAGCAATGGCGTCGCCTAAGCCGTTAAAGAAAAGAATGTCCTCAGCAGTAATCTGTACACCTCCAAGTGCATTATTTTTTTCGGCTAAAAAGGCTCTGGTTTTATATACCCCTTTAGAGTGGCAGTAGCCATAGGAAGAATCTTCCTTTACCAGTTTTGTTATAATATTTTTGATCCATTCCGGTACTTTGGCGTTCTTCTGAATAGGATCCCCGATATTTTCCCAATAAACAGGAAGGCCCAGCTTTTGTATCTGTTCTGCTTTTTTTACGATGTTGCGTATTTCGTATTCGAGTTTCTTGGCTCCCTCACTCAGTAATTTCTGTCTCATTCTTCTAAAATCTTTATCCGTTAAACTTCTTTACTATATTGTAATTGTACAGTAAAAAAGGATCTGTCTGTTTATGGGTATGGAGAAGGCGAAAATTACAGGAAGTTCCGCGATTTTTAAACTTCCGGCGCTAATTTTTTAGAGTTCAGTCCGGATGAGGGATATTTGTGGGGTAAGGTATTGCATAATTCCGCTTATAGTTGTGTTGCGGGTGTTCAGTAGCAAGGCCGGGAACGGAATTTTAGTAAAGATTGGAAGGCGGCAGGAATTTGCAGAGCTTGGTAAAATAAATTAAAAAAGAATAAAATGAAGGTTTTGGCTTTTGGAGAGATATTATTCGATGTTATAGAAGGAAGGCCTTTCCTGGGAGGGGCTCCTTTAAATTTTGCCGCCCATCTGGCCCGCTTTGGTGTTGATTCCTGGATATTATCCGGGGTGGGAGTTGATGAGCTGGGAGATAATGCAGTTGCTCAAATTGAAAAACAGGGAGTGAAAACCACTTTAATTCAAAGAGACGCGGAGCATCCTACCGGGACGGTGGAAGTGGTGTTAAGCGGAGGACAGCCTGATTATACTATATCTGAAGGGGTGGCCTATGATTTTATAAAACCACCCGGTGAAAAAGAGTTGGGGCAAACAGCTTTTGATGTATTGTATTATGGTACCCTCGCACAGCGGAATAAAAAGTCGCGGGATACGCTGGCAAAGGTGTTAAAAGAAAATCAGTTCCGGGAGGTATTCTATGATGTAAACCTCCGGCAGGGGTTTTATACTGAAGAGGTCCTTCGGAATTCGGTAAAAAACTGTACCATACTCAAGCTTAACGATGAGGAAGCGGGCGTTCTAGGCGATTTGTTTTTCGGGGAAAGGATGGAAATGAAAGATTTTGCAGCGCGTGTGGCAGAAGAATTCAGAATCGGGACTATCGTTATTACCACAGGTGCAAAAGGCTGCCTTATTTATGCGGATGAAACACTTCATTTTGTGGAAGGTTTTCCGGCCAAAGTAGCCGATACCGTGGGAGCAGGCGATTCATTCAGTGCCGCTTTTTTGTATCAGTATATGCTCCATAAAGACCCTGTTAAGGCCGCGGGGGTTGCTAACCGCTTAGGTGCTTTTGTGGCTTCCTGCCGGGGGGCGATTCCGGAATACTCCCCGGAAATAATGAAGGTGTTGGGAATAAAAAAATAAAAATTATTTGCAGCAGGGAAAAAATATTCTTAAAATAGCAACTCGAAACATCGAACAGACATGACAGGCATTTTTAACACAACATTTTATTTTACCTTCTGGCACCCCATCGGAGCGAGGTAAGTTGTGTTTTGCGTCATTCAAAAATATATACAACCTACTAAGCTCCGGGAAACCGGAGCTTTTTTTTTGTCCAAAAAATAATTTAACTATACATTAAAGATGAAAAGCAATCAAACATCAGGAACATTATTAAGCACGCTGCTTCAGTCAAACGGAGGTGCTCCCCTTATCATCGGAGGGCCGTGCAGTGCTGAAACAGAGGAGCAGGTGCTGGAAACTGCCAGAAGAATTAAAGCTTCAGGAAAAGTACAGGTGTACCGCTCCGGTATATGGAAGCCCCGGACCCGCCCGAACAGCTTTGAAGGAGTGGGAACAGATGGCCTGCGCTGGTTGCAACAGGTAAAGGAAATGACAGGAATGCCGGTTGCTACTGAAGTGGCAAATGTGCGCCATGTGGCCGAAGCACTTGAGTTTGGTATTGATATCCTCTGGATAGGCGCAAGAACAAGTGTAAACCCTTTCTCTGTGCAGGAAATTGCCGATGCCCTTGCCGGAACGGACGTAACTGTAATGGTGAAAAATCCGATCAATCCTGATCTGGCATTATGGATAGGCGCAATTGAAAGGCTGGCTAAGGCAGGCATCAAAGACCTGGGCGCAATCCACCGCGGATTTTCCACTGACAGTAAAATGGCATACCGCAATGCCCCTAAATGGAAAATTGCCATGAACTTCCGGAAGGAAATGCCTGAGATCCCGATGGTATGTGACCCAAGCCATATTGCAGGCAGAAGAGATGTGCTGCAGGAGATTTCTCAAAAAGCCCTCGACCTTGGTATGCACGGCCTTATGATCGAGTCCCATATCAATCCTGACGCAGCCTGGAGCGATGCCAAACAACAAATTACGCCTGAAGTATTAGCTTCGCTAATTAGTTCTTTAGATCTGAAAAAGAATGGTATCTTTGCTTCCGGATTACATAGCCCGGAGGAGGAACTGCTCGATGAACTGCGCAGTGAAATGGATAACCTGGACCATGAATTACTTGAACTGCTTTCAAACAGAGCAAAAGTTTCAGGAAAATTAGGTGCATTTGCTCCTCAGGGACAATTGCAAGGGGTTCATAATGAGAGAGATAAAGTGCTGATGGGGAATCTGGTTCGGAAAGCGCTGGCCGAAGGGTTGGAAGAAAACTTTATTCAGTCCATTTTTGCAGTGCTGAATGAATATTCCGTAAAAGGGCAGGAGGCTTAAGTGCTTCCGTCAGGATCAATATATAACAACTAAAAGCTAACCTTATTTTTGTATGCGGGTTTTAAAATTTGGAGGCAGTTCCGTAGGGGCTTCCGAAAATATTAAAAAAGTTATAAGTACTGTTAAAACTTATAGCGATAATCAAGTGGTAGTGGTGGTTTCGGCCCTGGGAGGTATTACCGACCAGTTAATTGCCACCAGCAAGCTTGCAGAAGCAGGTAACGAAGAGTACCTGAAGCAGCTGCAGGCTATTGAAGACCGCCACATGACGGTTGCCCGCGAGTTAACAGATATAAGGCAGCAAAGCGCAGTGCTGGCTAAAATTAAATACGAGCTTAATGCACTTGGCGATATCCTGCACGGTGTTTTCCTGATACGTGAGCTTACACCCAAAACCCTTGACTATGTACTGAGCTTTGGTGAAAAGCTTTCGGCCTATATTATTTCCTGTGCATTTTCGACACAGCAGCTGCCGGCTATTTATGCCAATACCGGCGACCTCATTGTAACAGACTCTAACTTTGGTAAAGCAAAGGTCGATTTTGATGTAACTAACCGGAAAATAAAGGATTTCTTTAAGGAGGAAAAAGCTGTTTGGGTAGCCCCCGGATTTATTGGCAGTACCCCTAAAGGAGAGGCCACTACTTTAGGCAGGGGAGGATCTGACTATACCGCCTCTATTCTTGCGGCAGCTCTTGATGCAGAGGTAATGGAGAAATGGACGGATGTGGATGGCTTAATGACTGCCGACCCGCGTATTGTAAATAAAGCTTTTGTCATTGAGGAAATCACTTACGAGGAGGCCATGGAGCTTTCTTATTTTGGTGCTAAGGTGGTATACCCGCCAAGCCTCCAGCCAGTATATAAAAGCAGCATTCCTTTCAGGATCCGCAACCTCTCTTACCCTGAGCGAAAAGGAACCCTTATAAGCAAAGAAACCGGGAATGGTGGTAAAGCAATCAAAGGGATATCTTCTATAAAAGATATTGCACTTATTAATATTGCAGGTAGTGGAATGGTGGGCGTTACAGGTATTTCAAAGCGCCTGTTTGCCATACTTGCCGAAGAAAAGATCAATGTAATTCTTATATCACAGGCATCATCTGAGCATTCGATAAGCCTGGCTGTTGAGCAGCAGTATGCCCAAAGAGCAAAGCTGGCTATATCCACTGAGTTTGCCAGTGAACTGGCCGCGCAGCAGATTGAGCGGGTTGATGTGGAGCAGGATCTTGCCATAATTGCAGTGGTTGGCTGCAGAATGAAAAATACGCCGGGGATTTCCGGCACCCTTTTCAGTTCTCTGGGCAGGGAAGGGGTAAATGTGCTCACTATTGCACAGGGAGCCTCTGAGATCAACATCTCATTTATTGTGAAAAAGCAGGACGAGAAGAAAGCGCTGAATACTATTCACGAAGCCTTCTTTCTGTCGGAAACAAAAGTACTGCACCTGTTCCTGGTAGGGGCCGGGCAGATAGGCAAAACCCTGCTGAGTCAGATAAAAGATCAGCTGGAGATACTGAGAGCGCAAAGCAGCATTGAAATAAAGCTGATGGGCGTTACTAACTCCAGGGCCATGCTTACCGGCACCGAAGCCATTCCGCTGGAAGGGTGGAAGGGAATGCTGGACTCTTCTTCCTCAAAAGCTGATCTGAGTGCTTTTGTGGATCATATGATCAGCCTGAACCTGCCACACAGTGTGTTTATTGACTGTACCGCAAGCCAGGTGGTAACCGATGTGTACGACCGTGTGCTGGATGCAAGTGTTTCCATCGTTACTGCCAATAAGCTGGCCTGTGCAGGAAATTTTGAGTTCTATAAAAAGATTAAAACCACTGCCCGCAAAAGAGGGGCAAGCTTCTTTTACGAAACCAACGTTGGTGCAGGTTTACCGGTAATTAATACCCTTGCCGACCTGGTGAAAAGTGGTGATAAAGTGGAGCGGATTGAGGCCATCCTGTCCGGCTCGCTGAATTATATTTTCAATACTTTTAACGAGAGTGTGAAATTCAGCGATGTGGTTCTGGACGCGCAGCAGAAAGGATATACAGAGCCTGACCCTACCATTGACCTGAGCGGAAAAGATGTGGGGAACAAGATTCTTATTCTTGCCCGCGAGCTTGGGTATACCTTCTCTCTGGACGATGTAAAGATTAAGCCATTCCTTCCTGAGGATATCCTGAAAGAAAAGAACCGCGATGAATTCTGGAGAAAGTTAAAGGCGCATGACGGGGAAATGGAAGCGTTCCGCAAAAAAATGGAAGAAGGGGATAAGAAACTGCGGGTTTTTGCTAAACTTGAAAATAACTCCCTTAGTGTAAGTCTGGATGCATTTGATAAATCTCATCCTTTCTTCTCTGCCAAGGGAAGCGATAATATTATCCTGTTTACCACCTACCGGTACCTGCAACAGCCGTTAATGATCAAAGGCCCTGGTGCGGGTGCTGAAGTAACGGCTGCAGGGGTGTTTGCAGATGTGATCAGAGTAGCGAACTAAAAACACAAATGAAGAAAGCAGTAAGAGTTTTTGCACCTGCTACAGTAGCTAATGTAGGTAGCGGTTTCGATATCCTGGGCTTTGCCCTGGAGGGTCCGGGCGATGTAATTGTTGTAAGCGCAACAGGTACTCCCGGCATTACCATCGTAAATGCTACTCCCTATTCGGCTATACCTCTTGATCCGAAGCAAAATACGGCAGGTATTGCGGTGGAGGCTTACCTTGAAAAAATTGGTTCTGAGCAGGGGATAGAAATAAGGATAGAAAAAAAGATCAGGCCTGGCAGTGGTATTGGTTCAAGCTCTGCAAGTGCTGCAGGAGCTGTTTTTGGCGTCAATGAACTTTTAGGCCGTCCTCTGGAGGCGGAAGCACTGGTGGAATTAGCCATGCAGGGCGAAAAAGCCGCCTCAGGCGCAGCCCATGCCGACAATGTGGCTCCCTGCCTGCTGGGGGGCTTTGTGCTGGTTCGCAGGTATGACCCTCTGGATATTATTCGCCTCCCCTGCCCGAAAAATCTTTACTGCACCATTCTGCACCCCCAGATAGAATTGCGTACAGAAGATGCGCGCCGGATCCTGAAGCGTGAAATAACACTTAAAGATGCGACCAGGCAGTGGGGTAATATCGCAGGCCTGGTGGCCGGTCTTTTCATGGAAGATTATGGCCTGATCGGCCGCTCGCTGGAAGATGTGATTATTGAGCCTGTGCGCTCTTTGCTTATTCCGGGCTATCACGAAGCTAAAAGGAATGCCATGGACGCAGGGGCACTGGGCTGCAGCATATCCGGGTCCGGACCTTCCTTATTTGCTTTAAGCCAGGATGAAGCTACCGCCCGCCAGGTGGGTGAAAACATGGCTAAGGTATTCAAAAAGCTGGAAATAGACCATGAAATTTATGTGTCTAAAATAAATGAAGCAGGCCCTTCAATATTAAATTAATGACCATGGAATGTTATAGCACTAATAATCTTGAATACAAAGAATCTATCCGCAACGCTATTTTGCAGGGGCTTGCTCCGGATAAAGGCTTATTTATGCCTGCTCAAATGCCGCAGCTGCCGCGTAGCTTCTTTGAGAAGCTGCCTTCGCTGAGCCTGCCTGAAATTGCTTTTGAAGTATCTTCCCGCTTCCTTGGCGATGAAATCAATGCCGCTGATTTGCAGAAACTGGTGGACGATGCCTTCAATTTTGAAATCCCCCTGAAGCAGCTGGATGATAATACATACGTACTGGAGCTCTTCCATGGGCCTACGCTGGCATTTAAAGATGTAGGTGCGCGTTTTATGTCCAGGGCCATGGCTCACTTCAATAAAGAAGAACTGATTGTGCTTGCTGCAACCTCGGGAGATACCGGCAGTGCCGTGGCAAGCGGGTTTTACGATGTTCCGGGCATTCAGGTAGTAATCCTGTACCCGGCCGGTAAAGTAAGTGAGATCCAGGAAAAGCAGCTGACCACCTACGGTAAAAATATTCATGCCCTTGAGGTGGATGGTACTTTTGATGATTGCCAGGCCATGGTAAAAGGCGCTTTTCAGGATAAAGCACTCGGGCAGCTGAACTTAACCACTGCTAATTCCATAAATCTGGCAAGGCTTATCCCTCAGTCATTCTATTACTTCTATGCCATTGCGCAGCTGGGCCGATCTGGCAAAGATGTTAATTTCTCGGTGCCAAGCGGGAACTTCGGAAATATTACAGCAGGCCTGTTTGCCAAAAGAATGGGGTTGGAAACAGGGCGTTTTATTGCTTCCACCAATGTAAATGATATTGTTCCTGCCTACCTCAAAAGCGGTTTATTTGAGGCAAAACCATCTATAAAAACCATTTCCAATGCAATGGATGTGGGAAACCCGAGCAATTTTGCCCGTATAGCGGCATTGTACGAGGAGAGCCATCAGAGTATTGCTGCTGAAATTTCAGGCTATAAGTTTACTGATGAAGAAACCGTTCTGGCCATGCAGGAGCTGAATAAAAAATATTCGTATGTGGCCGATCCGCATACAGCCATTGCTTATGCGGGGCTGAAGGAATACAGGAAAGAAAGGGAAGGAACCGGAATATTTCTGGCTACTGCACACCCGGTTAAATTTCTGGATGTAGTGAAAAATGCAGTTGATCAGCAGGTGGAAATTCCTGCCAGGCTGCAGGAGATAATGGAAAGGCCAAAAAGGGCTACTCCGGTTTCTAATAATTATAATGAATTAAGGGACTATGTACTTAGCCTGTAAGGCTGATTTGAATTATTAAGGGAAGATGTCTGGAGGTTTAGAAAAATCTTCAGGCATTTTTTTATGCTCTTGTGCGCTTTTATAACCTTCTTCCTCTGATAGTGGTATAAAGGATTTACACCATTTTTTAAGCTTATGAGCCTTCCCTTCGCAAATACAGTTTTTATGGTGTGGCATTACTTTTTATACTGACTGGCAGGCATGAGGCCACCGCTCAAAACACAATTCCTGAAAATATTTTACAGCAGTGGGATAAAGATAAGGGCAACAGGCTTCGCCGAGCTGAATTTTATTCCGGTATGGCCCTGGCTTCTGTTTTTGAAATCCGGGATACCAATAATGATGGTAAGCCGGACAGGCAGGAGATTTATGCACGCATGGTGGAATTTTTTTATCTTCAGGAAGAAAGTGCAGCCAGGCAGAAAGGGAAGCAGGCAAAAGTGCGGGACGGGTCAGCAAGAGCTTTGTTCAAAAAAACGTGGGTTCTTGAGAATTTAAAAGAGGCGCACCGGTGAGTTTACAAACCCCCATAACACCGAAAAAGTCAACTAACAAAATTTCATTTACAGTCCTGCTGAAGTAAAGGGTTTGACCCTTTCAACCGCTATATAAGGTAATAAACTGAAGTGGATTAACCTGTTCCAGCAAACCAGTCGTTACTGTTTTTTATTGTTACCGCCAGTTTCCTTTCATTTTACCCTTGATTATTTGCCTGTACCTAAATATAGCCATGTATGACGGTAAATAGGATGCCCACAAATAGGGTTCTGCTTTTTCTAACCCCTTATTTAATATTATCCATATAGGTAGCAATGCTCCGGCAATCATTACCGTATTCATTAAGTAGAGCACCGGTTTAAGACTTCCTTTCTTTCTTACTGATTCCCAACTATCAGTAAAGCGGGCATTAGTCTTTCGTTTCAGGTACCGGATAAAATCATCAACATCCTTTTTCCAAAATTTGCTTGTACCAATTGTAATTTCTCTGTCACCGGTGATAATCCTGCTCAAGTATTTTTCCCGACCTGAGAGGTCCTCTTCATTTTATCCAATATTATTTTTTGGATATCTTTTAAATGAACATCTGCTATAGGAGAAAAATTGAAAATAAACTTTTCAGTCCAGATAAAGCATAATTTATCCTCTTTCGCCATTACCGTCAGTTCACCATATACAGAGTAAAACGAACATAGATTGATAGCTATAAATGTTAAGAGTGGAAGTATTATTTTCAGGTATGTTTCATCAATCATTGTGGCTAAATATGCTGCTCCGGGAAGAGAAAGTCCAAATGCCACTATGGCAATTAGAATCCTGGACTGACGAAAGACGGTTAATTCGAATTGCTCCATGTAATTGGTGGTAACTTCTTTAAAAAGATAACAAACTTACCTTTTTATCCCACAAAGACTTTATTGTTTTTGTGAGGTAACTTATGACTTTTCCTGTTTATATCCAAATGGTTAGGCGGGTTGGGTATTTTCTCAAACTTTTCTTAAATAGAAGAGCCACCTGCTGCAGAAACATTAATTTTTAAAAGAAATGGAAAAGAGCAGACTCAATAAAGATGGAGCAAAATAATTAGATCAGGCGCTGTTTAACATAATACTTACCGTTAATTTCCCACCAAAATAGTAGGAAAAATAACGGTATACTGTTATTTTCGACAAGTTGGCAACTATTAAAAAGTGAAAAAATTAGTCCACGTACTGCTAACTATCATTCCTATGGGTATAAATGCATAGGATAAGATATCAGAGAAAACAACAACTGTAAAGACCACAATTTAAATAAAAAACATGAAGCAATTGCTTGGTATTTTTCTGTTATTTTCATCCTTTCCTGCAATTTGCCAGGAGAAGTTTAATGTAGAATTACATTATGAAAAGAGTAAAAGTGATACAATATATGTAACTGTGGATAATGGCATCGAAGAAAAGGAGTATTTCTTGTCTGACAGCCCTCTGTTAATTGAAGATTATTATACCAGCGAGTTTGTTTCTATTCAACTTTATCATGCAAGAAATGATGGAAATCCTCCTTCTTATGAGTTAGGTTTTTTTACAAATGCTGAAAAATCCAACGCTACAGTAGGAGTAGAATCCAGCGGTAAACCGTATTTAATTAAAAGGAAGAATCTATTCCTATTTGAAGAAATGGGGAGCGAAAAACTTAATGAATTTACAAAAAAAGCGTATGATAGTTTTTGGAATTTTTATTATGAAAATGTGAGTCAATTTGGGAGAAATGATTCTATTACTGCTGCTGCTTTTGCTTTAAATAAAGCTCATAACCTTAAAGTTACTGAGGCAATTCAGCAACTTGAATCTTCTTACTATTCATTCTGGCTTTTTAGAAAGCAAATAGCTAACAATCCAGATGTTGACAGGGAGGTAAAAGAAAAGATATTGTTAACGAAGTTTAAAAGCTTTGAGGATACTTACGAATACAATCTCGCTAAAGATTTAATATTTGGAGCCCAAATAAAGCTTGGAGAAAAAATAAATGATTTTGAGTCTGTTGATATCGTAACAAACAAGGAAATCAGCCTTTCATCCTTAGAAAAGCCACTACTATTGATGTCTTGGGCAACATGGTGTGCACCTTGCATAAAAAAAATGGATATCCTTAAGGATGTAGCCTTAAAATACCCAGAAATGGATGTGTTGTTTGTAAATAAGGATACCAATATGGAGAAGGCTAAGAATTTAATTGCCAAAAGAAGAATAGGAGGTAATCATTTCTCTTATTTAAATGGGGGTATTCCGACATTGTTCTCAGACCAGCTTATTCCTAAAATATACCTCATCGATAAGGATGCAACTGTAATTTATAATTATGACTTAGGACCAGATGCTGATTTGAAAATATTAAATGAAACCTTAGCAAAGTATTTTAATCAATAGCTTTTTGGGATAAGTACAGGAGAAACGGAATTAAAACAGTTGCCAACCCAAGCAAAACGCAATTGCCGGTTGTGTAATCTGAAAGTGCCTTGGGTAATTCAGAATTTTGTGTATCTTAAAAACTAAACTGAGGCCGGCAACTTCGTTTTGCCAAACCGTTGTGTGCAAGCAAAACCAAACATGGGAAAAGGAGGACGACCAAACAAAGTACATGAAGACCTGACACAACTTAGGACGGCTGTGCAGGACAATGACGTAAATACCATTAAGACCATTATTCAAAATCATGGTGTAAATGCCTACGATGAGGACAAAAGAACTGCATTGCTTTGGGCATCATTCTTTGGACAGGCAGATTTGCTTGAATGGTTGATTAATAATGACGCAAATGTAAATCAGCAGGATAAGATTGGCTATACTGGTTTACACTTCTGCGGGCAAGAGAGAAATTATGAAGTAGCGAAAATCCTCCTTAATAATGGTGCAGACCCAAATATTCAGGATGAACATGGAAACTCTCCCTTATGGACTGCTTTATTCAATTCACGGGAGGACTTTAAAGTTGTAAAGCTATTTAGAGAATTTGGGGCAGACCCTGCTCCAAAAAATAAACATGGACGAAGCCCTAATGATTTGGCAATGACGATTTACCAAAAGAACATTGACGAGTTAATAAAATAGGAAGGCCAGCACACAACAAAATAAAATAACAATTGCGGGTCGAGCCACTTGAAAATGTGCTGGAAATTCGCAGTCAAATTTGTACCTTAAGAACTTAGCGGGACCCCCGCAACTGTTATTTTAAGGACCGTTGTGCCCAATTAAAACATGCAACATTGAGAGTATTCAATTTAATTCTTGCAATATCTTTTCTTTGCTCCTTTATGGTAAGCTCAAAAATTGATGAGAAAAAGCAAGGGAAAACTTTGATTAATGAACCTGACTATGAAGTAGGAGTTCAATTTATTAATGACTATTTGAATTTCTGCAATGATTTACAAACAAATACTGGAATTGTAGAGTGGATAGGAAATCGCCAAGACGTTTCAAATGAATTTAAATCAGAATTGAAAAGAATTATAAAAGAAGCTGAAAGTAGAGACCCAGAATTAGGATTAGGGTTCGATCCTATTCTAGACGCTCAAGATAATCCAGACCAATTCGAAATTGCACATAAGGATTCGGAATATTTGATTGTTAAAGGAATTGATTGGCCAGATTTTCAACTGACTTTGAAGTTAAAATTAGAAGGTGAAAATACACTCGTGGACGGTTCAGGAATAATCAATGTACTCACAGAGAAGCGGATAAAAAGATAGGAGAACTGGGCACAACACAATATAAAATCAATGGCTGGTTTGCTGGAGTAGCAAAGTTGACTGTCATTTATTATCTTAACCTTTGGCCGAAGCAGCAACGCTCTTAACCCAGCCACTGCTTTTATACGCGGCCGTTATGCTGCATTTCAAATTTGCTCATCCGGAACATAATACTTATCTTTGGCGTTAGTATTGTGATGCGTTATTATGATAAAATCATTTGGAGATAAGGAAACAGAAAAGATATGGAATGGTGTCAGGTCAAAGAAATTACCTAATGAGATACAACAAATAAGCAGACGGAAATTAAGGATGCTTAATAATTCTCAAGATTTACAAGACCTTCGGATACCACCATCAAACAGACTGGAAAAATTGAGTGGAGATTTAAAGGATTTCTACAGTATAAGGATTAACAATCAATGGAGGATCATATTCCATTGGGAAAGTGGAAATGCTTTTGAAGTTAGGATTGTAGATTATCATTAAAAAATTTAGGATATGAGCAGATTAGAAAATATACATCCAGGTGAAATTCTTCAGGAAGAGTTCTTAGAACCCTTAGGAATATCAGCCTATAGATTATCTAAGGAAACATTTATTCCACAGACAAGGATTAGTGAGATTGTAAAAGGAAGAAGGAGGATTACAGCTGATACGGCTTTGCGGTTGAGTAAATATTTTGGGACTTCAGCCAAATTCTGGTTAGGCTTACAGGATGATTACGATATAGAAGAAGAACAAACACATAGAAAGAAAGAACTTGATAATATAAAGCCAATTGAAAGCGACGCAGCATAACCACAAAAAATAGCAACGGCTGGTTTCAACGAGTAGCCAGTTAAACAGCCCTTTACTATCTCCTCATCGGGTGATAGTAACGCGCCCTTTCATTCAGCCGCTGCGATTTTTAACCACGTTACCTGCCATATAACACCATGAGAAGAATTTTCATCATAACCTTGTTGTTGCTTTTATCAAATAATTTATTTGCTCAAGCAAATTGGAGAATTACTGCAACAGGAGTTGGTATCATAGAACTTGGTAATTCCATATCAGATACTCGAACTCAGGTAGACGCAACTTTTACGACCAAGGAAAATGAAAGAGGTGGTTTTGATGTCTATGATGGAACTGATAAACTGATTTCTGTCTGGTCAAAAAGAGGCGATGGAACCATCGGATTTATAAAGATTTTGTCTGATAGATTCCATACAGCGGACGGATTGCGAACTGGAATAACAATTCCAGAAGTTAAAAAAATTCGAGATGATTTCTTTCTTGAGCTCGATGAGATGACTGAACAGGAATACTTTATGCCTGAGGAATTTCAAACCTCTAGTAAGGAATATTATTCTAATTTAAATCTTCTTTACTTCAAGTCTACAGATGGCAAAAAACTGGTGGACAAGTTTGAACTGGATACGAGCACTCAAAGTTTGCGATCAACAGAATATCGGAACAATGGATTTTTAGAATATTTTTATATATATCAGTGGAAATGAATGCAGGTAACAGCAGCTATGAATGAAGGGAAGGTCGGGTAAAAAAATACGGCAGGTAACCCCAAAAAGTAACAAAGGCCGGTTATCTGACCTTACAGGCTAAACAGCCATTCACCTACTCCGCTGTCGGGGGACAGTGATCTGGCTCTAAAGCAGTCGCTGCTATTTTGCGCCCCGTTGGGGCAATTATGTAATCATTGAAGAAGTAATAGACAAGAAATTAATATATCATAACAACTGTAAGCTCTTGATCAACTTATTCTACACTTTCACCACTTCATCCAGATGTCACCACTGGAATAACCCTATTTAAACTTTGCGTAAAAAAACAATAAATGAAAACGAGAAGCTTTTTAAAATTTATTATTGTAGCATTTGCCTTAATCTTGAGTGGTTGTGGCGATGATACTTCTGAAATTCTGCCTTCCAAAGCCGAAATGAATGCACAAAAGCTGAAAAAAATATTGGATGATAATCAAAGCACACTGAGGTTTTCTGAGATTTACGAATACAATCTTTCAACAGGCGGTTGGAGATTAGCTGCTGACAATCAAAGATGGAGTGAGGGGGAAACTCCGTTCTACGTGGATGGTAATTATTTCTTTTTAAATGGTGCTGGATCCAAGCAATATCCTGTTGAAAATACACCTTCCCACCAAATGAGCGGCTATTACTATTTTGATTTAGAGTACTTAGTTTCGTTTGAAATGAATTCATCGAAGGACAGACTGTTTTTATACTTTAAGTATTGACAGAGGTCCTTGCCCATTATTTAAATTTAAACTGTCCCCAATCGTGTAGACGGCCGATGAGCCTGTAAGCCCACCGGT
>JAFMYY010000013.1 GCA_017948555.1 Cesiribacteraceae bacterium YIM B00369
ACATGAGATAAAAGCTCATGTACTACTGAAAAGATCAACCTCTCTGAAGAATAAACAAACACATAAAATATTAAACTGTGCATAAGGCACAGCATGAAGAGTTTAAAAAGTGTGATGAGTAAATGTCGGGTCTCAGGACTCACTACTCAATACCCACTACTCTTAAAGATCTTATGGTGACTATAGCGGCGGGGCTCACCTCTTCCCATTCCGAACAGAGAAGTTAAGCCCGCCAGCGCTGATGGTACTGCAGTAAAATGTGGGAGAGTAAGTCGTTGCCATTCCCTTTACAATTACCTAAACCCTTGCATCAAACGATGTGAGGGTTTTTTTATGCCCTGTNCCTTTACAATTACCTAAACCCTTGCATCAAACGATGTGAGGGTTTTTTTATGCTCTGCTTCCTGATTGTTCCACTACCACCGGACGACCGGCCAAATCCTGGATCAATTTAAAAGTTGGGGAGTAGCCTTTGATAACCATATTTGGTAGTGTATTGAGGTTTATTTTTTTTTGTTTTATTAATCACAAAGCAGATTCTTTTATTTGTTGTATTTATCATGGTATCAGCATCATCCTATTTGCTCCCCGAACATATTGTTTGATCTTATAAAGGAGGAAAGTGGAGCAGCCATGGCAAGTGGAGTGGCCAAAATAGATGCTACGGACGATGTGGAATTTACCTGAAGCTGGAATTTGCAATAGGTTTCAGAAGGTAGACAACAATTTATATATCCTAAATTTACCTTATAGCCAAAATTGTCCCAGTATTTAGAAAGAGTTACTTAACAATGGCATGTCCCTTTGCTATCAATTGTTTGAATTACCTCCAGGCAACAATGCTGGCACCATGAACCAACATTCCCAAAGATCTGTAGAGAACTTTAAGCAGGTGCCAAACATCAGTAAGGAGAGCGGCTATTTTGCCCTCAGCAACAAGACTCGACAATTGATTAGCTGTTAAAGCCATTCGATTATTTAAACTTCCGGTTTAATCCACTAACCTTAACTGAGGCAAGAAAAAGGCCGAGTAGAAAGCTGTTTATGAAAGACACAACCATTATACCCCGTGCAGGAACATACCTGAACAGGTTGATAAATCCGCCGATAAGGAAGCTGCCAACAGTAAGAGTAATAAAAAAAACCATAGTCCAGTAAACACTGACATCGCGATGAGAAGGGGGAGGTAAACTTTCTTTTACCTTCATCTTCAATACTGCAAATGCTATTACTGCAAATCCAAAAACTGTACTTAGGTGTTGCACTATCCTGAAAAATGGTACACCATCTATTCTGTTGGTCAGGAGAGGCATGATTTTAACCCCAAAGCCTGCTTCATGAGTGAAACTATCCCAAAAAATATGAGAGAAGGCTCCAATGATAATTGATACAATAACCGCTGGATAGAACTTTTTTACATGCTCCAGCCAGCTGAAGCATTTATAAGGATGAAATCTGTAATAAAGAGAGTCGGGTAAATGATTTATTAAGGGATTTCTGATAAAAAGGTGAAAAAGGAAAGAAATAATAATGGCTACAGGAAGATTAAAGCTGAAAATTCCAGCAAGTGTGTGGCTGTATTCACTTTGGGGTTTCATCCTGAAAAAATATTCGAAATCCGGAGCCAGACTTCCGGCAACCAGGCCGGTAAGTGAGATATACCGTTTTCCTACTTTAGCCAGAGGAAGAACAATGGCTGGATGTGCAAATGTAAATGGCATATGTTTTAGACGAAGTTGGCTTTAATATAAAACAGGCTCAACTTTATACCCTCTTTTTTTTAAGAGTGCAATCACACCTTTATTCCCCGGGAGGTGAGCGGCGCCAAAAGCAAAAAGAGTAGGTTTTAAGTTGGCCATTTGTTCTATGCGGGGGATCCATTTAAGGTTCCGGTCAAAAACCATTAGCTGTTCATATTTTTCCATTCCTATTTTTATATCAGTTATAACATGGTATAGACTATTTAAATCCTGGTTCCGGTAACTGATAATCATATTCCAGTAAGCATCAGCAAGTTCAGGGTATTCCACGATAGTTTGTAAAAGCATTTCCGCCTGCTCCTTATAACTGATTTTTTCGAATACCTGAATCTGTTCTTCAATAGTTTCAATGCCCGAAATTCCCATTTGCTGGTGAGAAGCCATAGTGCTTAACTGGTTTTCGTAACTTTGAGGAATGCAACCTAACAATTTGGAATAGATAAGAGAGGTTAAAAAAATTGGTTTCATATTCTGGATGCCTCCTATATTTATTCCGAGGCTATCCTGGAAATAATTAGATAACAATGTATAATCTTCTGAAGGCAAAAGTTCCTCCAGGCGCGAATTTCCTTTCATCACCATCCCATTTTCCATTTTTTTTGGCAGTTCTTTATCTGTAATGTCAATTTCCAAAACTAACTGCTGACTGTTTTGTAAGGCCTGAACTAAGCCTTCTGTAAAAATCATATCATCAGCACAAATGGCATGTACAGTTCCAAAAAGATAGGAAGGTTGTTTTAAATTCTTACCACTAATTTTCCAAAGTAAGGCATCGGGCAAATCTTTTTCTGTCGTTTGGGCAAATAAGATGGGCCAGGGAACGAAAAAAAAGAAAAGTAAAAAGCAGAATATTTTGTAATCTTTTTTCATAGAGGCCGGATAAAACAGCATATACGGTTAACGCTTGTGGATGAGCTAAAGTATTTGAGCCTGAACCTGCTTCAGGTAATAAAAGCGGTCTTACATTTCGGGTAAGAAAATAAAAAGACCGTTCCGGTTAATTTCCACAAGAAACTTGCGTACATCTCTGGTCCGGTTTTTACACTCCTGTCCGGTAGGGAGGTGGTAACGATAGCTGTGCAGAGGACAAATTATTTCATCCTGAAAGTTGAGCCTGCCATCACTTAAGGAAGCAAACATATGAGGACAGGCGTCTTCGGTAGCAAAAAAACCACTTTTAGTGTGAGCAAGGCAAATGGCAAAATTTTTGGTGCGGACTTTTTTTAAGGTATTAACAGGAATTGTGGAATGTGCTTTTTCAGGAGAATCAAAAACTTTTAATTTTTTCATAGTTATAACTGTAAAAATAACTGTAACAAGAAAGGGCTATTATTGTAATTGCTTTTGCTTATCCGCACTTATCTCTTAAATTTAGCGTTACATTTTGTGATTATACCATTACAAAAGAAAAATTCCACCGTACTGCAAAAATAGGAAAGCAATGCGGGGAAGCCCAATTAATAATCAAAGAACTGTGAAATATCTAAAGTATTATCTGGCAACACTGGGAGTAATTTTATTAGACCAGGCGGTAAAATTATTAGTCCATTTTAATATGGAGTTAAATACTGCCGGTGAAATTGATGTCCTGGGGAACTGGTTTAAGCTCCACTATCTCCTTAATCCGGGTATGGCTTTTGGAATGCAACTTAACTGGGAATGGGGTAAGTTGCTGTTAACCTTATTCCGGCTTGTGGCCACTGTAGGTATTGGATATTATATTTATATGCTGGTTAATAAAAAAGTTTCACGTGGACTCATCTGGTGTATGGCGCTTATTCTTGGAGGAGCGGTCGGCAATCTTATAGACAGTATTTTTTATGGTATACTTTTAGATAATGCAGTAGCCGGTGCACCAACTCCATGGTTCCATGGGCAGGTAATAGATATGCTTTACTTCCCGCTTTATGAAGGATATTTGCCAGGATGGGTGCCGGTATATGGTGATGAGTATTTTATATTTTTCAGGCCTGTATTCAATATTGCCGATTCAGCCATATTTATTGGAGTGGTAATAATCCTGTTTATGCAAAAGCGCTTCTTTGCTGAAAGTTCAGTTAAAAAAGAGGCAGAGCAGGGTAATGCTCACACGGTGGAAAGAAATAGTGTAGCAAATAATCTATAATTAAAAGGCTGTCCCACAAGAGACAGCCTCTCTTTTGCTGTTGAATATCAGGTCAGCCGGCAAAGGCTGTTGCATAGAGCTTCCGGAGATACGGTTTTATCTATTATCTGGAGTTTATGGAGGCTGTCCATAACCTCAGTTAATATTTCCTTTTTAAGGGTATTATTCTGTGCCCATTTCACATCCCTGAACCAAATGGCTACATCCTCTTCCGCTAATTGAAAATGTTTAGCAATAAGTGTAACCGCATCATTGTTATTTTTTAACTGATTACAACTTTCCCTGGCGATTTCCAGTATTTTTTGCACCGCTTCAGGGTATTTGGCTGATATATCGTTCCGGACCACTGCAACAAAACATGGCCATGGGGTAGGGCATTCTCCTATGCGGCGCCATTCACCTCTGTCTACCAATGGTTTTGTCATGAATTTTTCCCACATAAAAGCATCAGCTTTTTTACTTGCCAATGCCTCCCTGGCACCATCCATATTGCCCACAATCTCAAACTGCAGTTTTTCAGGATTCCATCCTTCCTGCCGGGCATTTACAAAAGCCATCAGGTGAGATCCTGATCCGTAACGGCTAATGGCAAAGGTTTTATCAGGCAGGTCGGCCATTTTATGGAAAGGAGCGTCAGCATGTACATGTACTCCCCAGATAAGCGGAGACTCCACAAACAAACCTGCTATTTTATAATTGCCACCTTTAATAATGTCAGCCACAGCTCCTTCAGTAAGTAAAAGAGCTATATCGAGTTTGTTTTCACGTAAATCGGAAGCCATAGCACCTGTTCCTCCACTGTAATCTGTCCACTGAACTTTCAGTCCGGCTTCATTAAATTTGCCGTTCTGCAGCGCAAGATGCCATGGAAGGTTAAAATGTTCAGGTACCCCTCCTACTGAAAATATATCTTTCATTATTGTTTAGGATTTTATTTCGAAAACCACATTACAAACTGGTTTACAGTATTAGTTCTTTTGTATAAAGAAAGCCCGTGTGGATAACCAGGGTTAAAAGCCTATCCTCCGCCGGGATATATAAAAGACAATTTAATAGAAAGCAGGCCAAATTGTTTGCCTTACTTTACTGAAAAAAGCACCTGCTTTACTATCATATTTTGTACTTTAATACAACTGTTTTGCTGATCATATCATGAATGGCCTGTCTTCGGGAAGTGAAAGCGGCTATAAGCAGGATGAATATAAAAACAATAATAGAGAGAAGCTTTGAAAAAGACCGGATAAGGGCTTTTCCGAAAGAAATTCTTTCCCCTTCTGTATCGGTTACTATTATTCCCATCAATCGCTTTCCCAGAGTAGCCTGCCATTTACCTGCATGCATGGCTGCATTATAGAGGCACCACAATAATAAAAAAACATATAGCCACGGACCTGCTGCTTCTGTAAGGTTCCGTACATACTCTTCGTCGTATTCAAGTATTCCCGGCCCTTCGGCCATAAATTCCGCAGGTAAAACAAATGCCAGCCAAAAGCTCATTAAAGTAGATATTAAGAGGTAATCTATGATAAATGCTACCGTTCGGCTCAGGAAGCTGGCATAAGGTAATTCTATTATATCGTCACTTTCTTCCATAGGATATATTTTATAGTTCTGGTTTGGGGCAAGTTATATTAGTTATTCCTTATAATAATCAGTCCACTGTGTTACTGTTATTTGTTTTGTCAAATCAGCCATTAGCAGAATTGTTTTCTTTTTGAAGAACAAGGGTGGTCATGCTTCTTGCATTTTGAACCAACACACTTTTAACGGGCTCAATGAATTGAGCAGGGTATAGCTGTAATAACTCATCGAGAAGGTCCTGTGTTAAAAGGAAACGGAGGCTTCCGTCAGGAAGGTAATATTTACCATTTCCGGCTTCATTTACCTTCTCCTCCATGCCAAAGGCAGATGTAAGGCGGAGAAAAAGGATTCCTTCAGGTTTTAAAGCTTTATAGAGCTGTTCCCACATATTCTTGAAGTGGTCTTCATTTTCTGCAAAATGCAAAACCGCATTGCATATAATCGCATCAAACATTCCCGCAGGATAAGGAAGTTCTTCTACTTTTGATATAACAAAGCGGTTTTTATCGAAATTCGGACTCAGGCTGCGGGCAGCATATTGAAGCATACGGATAGCTCCGGGATTGCTGTCGCAGCCCCATACATCATAATTATTGCGTATAAACCAATGCAGGTTCCGGCCTTCCCCGCAACCGGCATCAAGAATACGCATGCCCGGACTAAAGCGGCCTTTCAACAGCGCATCCAGCAGATAAATATCAATGTTGCCCAATTCCCGGTTTAGTTCCTGATATGTCATTTCAAAAAAGATAATGGTAATAAAAGCAAAGCCATCATCAACATGGGCTGGCCCTGAATTTATTAGCTATGTATAAGATATTATTTACTCTGGTGTAGTGCCCTAAAGTATAGCAAATATATGGAAACACTATACCCGAAGGGAGTATTTGAAGGAAAAGATGCCCGACGGCAACCTTTTCCTTTCCGGCATTTTTTTCCTTTTGCCGGATAAAAGTCCTAAATTTCTGAATAAACAGGAATTGAATTTTTACTTTTCGGGTTTCTGATAAAATATTAATCATTTTGTTCAGTTAATGTGGTTATGAGAGAGAGAATTTGCCTCGTGTTTTTCTGTATGTTAACAAGCTTCCTGGCCCAGGCGCAATTGCTTGATTTAAGCCAGCTTCAGATAAATGGAACCCTTCCTAAAACCATATTAAATAGCCGTAGTGTGGTTCTGGTTAAAACAGCAGATAAGGCTGCCGGCTCAGGGCAGGAACCCTGGAAGAATGTTGCCGAAGAGGCTCATAAGTATTTTAAGGGAGCAGGCATAGATGCAGTTGCCTACTATGACTGGAGAAATGTAAATGCAGGGCCCGATGCAACAACGGCTTTTGCGGAGGCTTTTCGCCAGAGGGCAATCGATAATCTTGTTGTGGTGGAAAGGAATAATGGAGAGTATAAAATTATTATTTCACCTGTAGGAAAAGAAGGACTTATAGCAAAAGGCTCAGCCGCCTGGCAGCAGTCGGGTCCTGAAATTGGACCTATCGTTAACACTCTGCAAAATGATGCCGGACAGGCAGATTTAAAGTTAGGTAACTTCCTGATCATTGATAAGCCGGAGTATTTTTATACTACAGACATCAGGTTGAATAAACGTTTTTTTTCTTATGCCCCTGACCTGAAACTGGATAAACTGGCAGTTCCTGCTTATGAGATATTTGTGGAAAAGGGAAAATCTGATAGTTTGTCAGGTATCAAATCCCTTATGCAGGCATACCCTTACCAGTGGGGAATAACCAAAACAGGAACCGATGAAAAAGACCTTCGGCTGAAAGAAGGATATCAGTATGTACTGCTGTATCTGCATACCAGTGCAGCAAATATCCGTAGATTTTTAAATTATGGTTCCAATGAAGAAATACCGTTGGAATTGCAGGCCAATTTGAATGATGACAGCTCTGTATATAAATTTTATATCCGCCATATTTATACAGGTGATGTATATGCAGGTACTCATTGGGATGCAGCCCCTGCTTATGAAGAAGCCCTGAGTAATTATTTAGCTAACCTGCGAAAAGATCAGGCGGCATCTATAAAGTAAAAACTGATTTTTTATTTCCACCACTACAAATCCGGAATACAAACTATTCATTTTTCTGCCGCCGTTTACCTGAGCAGCTTGCACGCAATGCCTGCATTGGAAATACTTTTTGGCCGGGTTCTGTTAACAATTTTGAGTAGTCTGCTCTTGAGATAAAAAAAGGCTGGGCCTGAAAAAGGAAAACCTCACTAATGTGAGGTTCTCGCTTTTTCCAACTTTAACCAATTAATACAGGTTATCCCGAACCTGCATTTTCCTAAATATTTTTATAAGTAGTTTAATGAGCCTTATGCGGTGCAAAGGTAAAACTAAACTTAACCTAACCTTTTAAGCGCAACAATTGTATTACTGTTGTAACGTCAATTATTTTATTTTATTATTATCAAACCTTTTTTACCGGCTAACCTGAATTTGAGTTTTACAATAAAAATCTATTAAAGTTAGCACTTTTACTTTTTTCCCTTCAGGCTCCTTGTAAAAGTAAATGCCGTTAAAAAAGCTGAAAAGTTATTTGTATTGTTACCCGTTAATATTAAGGCAAACTTAATAATAAAATTAAATTAAAATAATAAAAATTTATGAAATTAAGTGATTCCAGAATTATTATAACCGGAGGGAGTTCCGGTATAGGATATGCAACCGCTAAATACCTGGTGGAAAAAGGAGCTAAAGTGCTCATAACAGGGCGTGATAAAGAAAAATTAGAAAAGGCAGCAAATGAGACTGGAGCTGTTGCAGTGGTGGCAGATGTAGCTAAAGAGGAAGATATTGAATACACTTTTCAGCAGGTAAAGGAAAAGCTGGGAGGGCTGGATGTGCTGATCAATAATGCGGGAATCGGAAGAAGAAAAAGCCTTGATGAGCTTAGCCTTCAGGATTTTGAGGAAATTTTCAGGGTAAACGTTTATGGTGCGGCACTAATGGCAAAAAATGCTGCTCAAATTTTTAAGGAGCAGAACTACGGACATATCATCAATATAGCTTCCACAGCGGCAAAAAAAGGATATGCTAATGGCACTGTATACAGCAGCAGCAAGTTTGCTTTAAGAGGAATGACAGAATGCTGGCAGGCAGAGCTCAGGCCTCATAATGTAAGGGTTATGCTTGTAAACCCAAGTGAGGTAACAACCGCATTTGGCCAGCCCGACAGAAAGGAACGCCCTGAACAGGCTAATAAGTTAAGAAGTGAGGAAATAGCCCATACCATAGTGGCTGCTCTGGAAATGGATGACCGTGGATTTATTCCGGAAGTAACAGTATTTGCTACAAATCCTTTTAAGAATTAAGATAACGGAAGGACTTGTGGAACAGGAAATCAAGATGCCGGAAGAGAAAAGCTAAAAATTGAAAATTTCATACCTGCATTTATATTAAGAAAGTCATCATGAATTATCTTAGTAAATTCATTTATAATCATTTATGTTTTTTTTTAAAAAAATAATTAATTTTATATTACATTAAAAAAATAAAAAGAATCCAAGTCAGAGTAATCCTTTTTCCTCCGGAGTTTAAATTTTACAGAAATTTAAATACAGTTATCAATATTAGTAAATGCACGTGTTGCAGGTGTTATTATTCAATCCGGTAACATTAGCAAATATTACTCTGAGAGCTCTCAGGCTCCAAAAATTAAATTGTGTATATGAAAAAGCTGCCTAACTGGATTAGCCTGGTATTGAAAATAGCAGGAATTCTGAACTTTCTGCTGGCTGTTACTTTAGCTTTTTTTTCCGGATTCATTCTGGCAATCCTTCAGCAGGAAAGCCTTTATGTGGTGAATTCTTTTTTATGGCTGCAAGTGGCAGGTATAGGTTTTTTTGTATTAGGAGTTGGTTACTTTGTAACCTCTTATAATACACTAAGGAATTCGGTGGCCCTGGTTATGGGCTTGCTGGCGAACCTTCTTGGTCTCATTTTTCTGCCTGTGCACTTTGGCTTCTTCATTTTCACCAGTTCAATTTTGTTTGGTACTATGGTGGCAATGGCGGGCTGGGTGGCTGTATTGGTTACTATGTTATATTACATTAGTAAAGCAGGGCAGGCGCCCCAGAGTATAGCCTACAGCTATACTGAGCCGCTATCAAAAACTTTAAGCCGTTTCCGTACCCAAAAAGGGAAAAGTCTGCTGCAGTTATCGAACGACCAGCCAATTCTGGTAATTTTTCTTCGCCATTTTGGTTGTACTTTTTGCAGGGAAGCATTAGCAGATATAAAACGGCAAAAGGCATCCATAGAAGAAGAAGGAGCAAGGCTGGTTTTTGTGCATCTTGCCAGTGAGGAGCAGGCCCTGGTTTTTTTTGAAAAAACGAAACTTGATGATGAGCACAGGATAAGTGATCCTAACGGAATCATGTATAATGCTTTTGGTTTAGACAGGGCATCCTTTACTCAGGTACTGGGGTGGCAGTCGTGGGTAAGAAGGCTGCCCGCCATTTTCAGGGGGCATGGCATTGGCCCTTTAATGGGAGATGCTTTCAGAATGCCGGGTGTTTTCCTTATTAACAGGGGAGAAATTATTAAAAGCTACCGCCATGACTATGCTTCCGACAGACCGGATTACGTGTCTCTTGCCAGCGGCGAAGCTGCCTGATCAATAATGTTCCTCATTACAGGCGCCGGAATAGTTTACAGGGGGTTACAGCCAAAGGTCCGCTAAAACAAAAAGAGGCAACTGCAGGAGAGAAATTTCTCTTTGCATTGCCTCTTTTTTATTTAATGTTGCGCTGAAGATAATACCTATGTTATTTCAGGCTGCTTTGTAATTCAATTTCACAATTAAGGAGCTTGGAAATGGGGCATCCTTCTTTTGCTGCTTTCGCTATTTTGTTAAATTCATCTTCTTTTATATCTGGTATCTGGGCGGCTAATTTCAATACGCTTTTTGTAACTGCAAAGCCCTCTCCCTGCTGGTCCAGGCTTATAACAGCCTCCGTACGAAGTTCTGATGGGGTATAACCTGCTTTTCCCAGCTGTACACTAAGCGCCATATTAAAACATCCTGCATGTGCTGCGGCTATTAATTCTTCAGGGTTTGTACCTGCCTTTCCATCTTCGTTCTCAAACCTTAGTTTAAAAGAGTATGGCTGATCTTTAAACACACCACTTTGTGTAGTTAATGTTCCCTGGCCATCCTTTCCGGAGCCTTTCCATACTGAAGTTGCTGATCTTTTCATAGTTCATGTTTTATGTATAAAGTTCTATGGTAACTGGTTTGAGCCTCAGCCTGTTTTAACATCTTAAGCTTATTTTCAGCCGGATAATTTTCATGGTTTTTATTTCCTGAAATAAAGTCTTATTCCAGGTTCCTGCTATGCAGGATCGGGAAGTTTCAGCCCGATTTATGAATATAAAAAAAAATAATCATTGAAAATATTGCTTTTCTCCGGCAACTTTCTATATTTAGCAATGTTACCAAATTGTTAACAAAGAGTTAAAAATACGTAACAATGGATTAGAAAGAAATGGAAAGGGGGGCGACATGGACAAAACACGGTATCCGATATGGGTTATAATAATTGTTTTAGTAATAAAAGCGCAGGTTTTAATCGCTGGCGTGGATAAACCCATGCCTGCTTTTAAGGAGGTATTTATGTCCCTTTATGAGCAAAAGGCATTGTTAGATGGAATATCTTATAATGGTTCCGAAAATGTATTGCCACTTTTTCTGGCAGGTGCAGCTGAAATGAATAAAGAGAAGGAGGATGCAATAAGAGAAAAGCTGGAATCCTTCATTGATAAAATGGAGAGGAAAAGAAGGGGAGTAACTTCTGATAAAGCTTTCCTGAAGAAGGTTTTTTATGCCGGGCACAGAAAGCACCTGAAAGAATACAAGCCATTCCATAACCTCTACAGCCTTTTCAGTACAGGCTCCTATAATTGTTTAAGTGGCACAGCATTCTATGCTTTAGTGCTGGAGAAGCTTGGTTATTCTTACCAGGTTTATGAAACAGATTATCATATATTTTTAATTGTACAGACGGGTGAGGGAGAAGAAATCCTGATAGAGTCCACTGATCCTTTAAATGGCTTTGTTACGGGCAGGCAGGAAATCGCCGAAAGAATTGAGAAGATAAGGATGGATAGTGAAGGAGATCTTCAACAAAAAAGTAATGACTACTATAATTTTAAACTGGATGTTTTCAGGAAAGTTAGTTTAAAACAGCTTGCAGGTCTGCAGTATTTTAACCAAGCAGCTCATCTTTATAATAAACAACAATTTTCCCGGGCAGAAAATGCCCTCAGTAAAGGCCGGATGTTGTATCCTGCAGAGCGCTTCGAACGCTTTTCTGCTTTACTTGCCGGAACCAATTAATTATAAACTGAAATGACAAAATAGCTGGCTGTACCTGAAAGCAGGAAATTAGCACAGCTATTATTTTACATATGGCTCTATAAACAGCTTATACTGAAGAGAAAGCAGATATAAGGAGAATTATCTAATGCTTTTTCAGGAAGTTGCAATACATACCTTAGCACAAAAAAATGCTGCTCACCTTAAAGAAAGGGAGCAGCATTTTTCATATAGCATTCCGGTACTTTCTGTTATTTCTTACCTACCTCTGGTTTTCAGGTGCCCCGGAGTTTTCAGTTATTTCAAATTCCACCCTCCGGTTTTGCTGGCGCCCTTCGGCTGTATTATTATCTGCCACAGGCTCAGATTCTCCAAGGCCTTCTACCACCAGGCGGCTGGTGTCTATACCATTCACTCTTAAGAAGCGGGCAACAGCATCGGCTCTGCGTCTGGATAGTTGCTGGTTGTAGTCTTCAGCACCCACGCTATCGGTATGGCCCTTGATAGTAATCCTCAGGTTTGGATAAGTGTTCATGAACTCAAGCAGCCTGTTCATTTCCGGATAACTTTCGTTGCGCAGGGTGGCTTTATCAAAGTCGAAGAAGATGTTATTAATAGTAACACGTGAACCAACCTCAACAGGTACCAGGTAAAGGTCCTGTCTTATTTCCTTGTATTCCTCCTGCTGTGTCAGGTTAATATTGGCGCTTATGGCTACGAAATTATCAGCTTCGGCCAGGTAGCCATAGCGTTCCCCATAGGGTAAAATAATCTGGTATTCACCTGTTGATTCTGAGCGCGCAATACCCACCTCAGCTCCATCAGAAAGACGCTCATAAAATATTTTTACACCACCCAGTGGCTCATTATTTTTAGCATTGTAAACTCTGCCTTTTACAACCACAACCGGAGCAGGTTTGTAAAAAACAGGCAGGTCGAGCTGGTAAATATCTGTATCTCCGTTTTCCTGGCCCCTTGAGTAATAAGCCTGCTCTCCGGATAATGGAATGTTAAAGAATAAATCCTCGCCCGGTGAGTTAATGGATGGTCCAAGGTTTTCAGGCTCGGTCCAGTTTGTCCAGGAATCGTCAAGGCGGCGGGTTACATATATATCCTCACCACCATAGCCGCTGAAGCCATTAGAGGAGAAGTATAATGTCCTGTCATCAGCAGCCAGAAAAGGAGCTGATTCTGTGCCGGCTGTGTTTACAATCTCCCCAAGATTTTTTGGTTCCGACCAGGTATTGTCATCTTTCAGGAAACTGACATATAAATCACGGTCGCCATTTGTATCCTCGCGCTGAACCGACATGAGCAGTACTTTTCTGTTCTGAGCCAGAAAAAAGTTTGCGTGGTCTGAAAAATTATATTCATTCTCAATTTCTAAGGGAACAGGAGAAGTCCAGTTGTCTCCATCTTTATAGCTCATGGATACCCCGGCCTTCATTTTGCCGTTTTTCCCATACTGGTTGCCGAGCAAAAGTAACATAGTATTTCCGTCAGGAGTAATGGAGCTTATAAAATTAGGTCCCTCGTTATTAAGGGGAGCCCCTATATTTTTAGATTTGGTCCACTCTCCGGTTTGCACGTTCTTTTCAGAAAACCAGATATCTTCCTGGTCTTTTTCGCCACCAACGTTTTCAGGGTGATTCCTGCGGCTGAAAAAGAGCGTATTACCATCCGGCGATAAAAGAGGTTTTAATTCCTCATACTTACTGTTCACATTCTCATCCAGGCGTTTAATCCTGATATCAGGGTTTACATCTGCAGCAACGTTCACATCCACAGTTATAGGAGTTCTGGACCTTGAAACTCCAATTGCATCAATACTGTGGTACCCTGGTAAGGCTTTTCCATTCAGTACCACCTTTATTGCAGCCACCTCATAATCTGTTCTTTCCAGATATATGTTTAGCATACGGGCAGCGTTGGGTAGGGCTTCAGGCGTAAATCTTTCAATAAGATATTCCTTTCCCTGGGGGTCATAAGCATATACTTCTGATATGGCAGAGGGGTTATAGGATTCAGCAATAGCAATTTGCCGTATTCGCATGGGCTCAGCAAAGCCTACCTTAATAAATTCCTCACGGTTCGGGCGGTCCGGTGTCCAGGCATTGGGGTTCTCGCCGCCTGCCGGTAAAACATTAGGTGCTTTTAGGGCTTGCCTTGCACCAAATTGAGTTTCAGAAATCTCGCTCGATACCTCCAGCACCTCCGAAGCCCATTGAACGTTCTGTGCATAAGCTGCTACAGTTGTCAGTAAAAATATACCGACGATCATGAGCGTATAACGCGTAAAAGCAAATCTCATAGTTAGTGGATGTTAATTTCTAAAGTAAATCCTGGTAAAAGAGTTAACGGTCTGTTAATACAGTCTGCAAGGCCCGTGTGAACCAGTATGTTAATAATCAAAAGTAATAAATGAGTACATAAAAAATCATTATTCGGCTAAAATTCTTATCTCAACCCTCCGGTTCAGCCGCCGTGCTTCCGGCGTGTCGTCAGTCGACAGGGGTTGGTTACCTCCAAATGCTTTTGTTTTTACCCTTTTTCTGTCTATTCCTTTATTTATAAGGTAATCTCTGATAACTTTTACCCTTTGATTCGATAGTTTCCGGTTGGCTTTGTCAGGTCCCCTGAAGTCAGTATGGCCTTCAAGCTGTATTACCAGGCTTTGCTGAGAAGTAAGTAAATCAACCAGTTTATCAATAACAGGGTATGAACCAGGGAGTAAAATGGCTTCGCTTTGTTCAAACAAAATATTATCAAACGCCATTATTTGCCCTATGCGCAAGGGTTCAAGAATAAAATTCTTCTGAACGAGCTTATCATTATTAAAGTCCCTGATATCTACCTGTTGTTTTAAGGGATAATATCCTTCCGCTTCTGCCTCAAAGAGGTAGCTGTTCAGGTTTACAACAGGCATTTCATATTTTCCGTTGCTCCGGCTTGTGTAAATACCCACATCATCGCCATAAGGGAGCTTTTTGTACCGGATACGGGCCGATACCGGAAGGCTGTCTCTGGAACTGATAATTGTACCGGTAATAGTTACTAAAGAATCAGGGGGAGTGTGACAAAATGTGGTTGTACTACTTGTGCCCGCCATAAGAGCAGTAGCTCCGCCGGAGAAAGCGTAAAAAAAAACTAAGCTTATAAATACAACAACTGATTTTTTCATGTACAATTTGCCTTTGCTGCCATCTGTAATTTTCTGATTCCGGCCATAATTACAACCCTCTGTCAGTTTATCCGGCCAGCTTACTATGCCTTGATCCCTTAAATATCAAAACAAAACAAAATTACAGATAAAAGAAATTATAAAACAGTCATATTTTTGTAATGTAATATTTTATAACGAGTTACAGAATTAAGAATGGGCCTGTTCTGTAAGCATAGCGGCACTTATTAGCTAATGCTAAAGGGCTTGCAACCAGCCGGAAAGCGGGAGCAATGGTAAGGTTTTTATACATGTAGCTGTTTAAATGTCAACTTAATTCTTCACCCCCGGAAATCTGGAATTATGAGGAATTTTCCGGAGGAAACAAGCTGGAAAAAGGGATTGGTTACAAACATTTTGCAGAAGTAAATGGATTATACAGGCAGAGGACCTGGTTTTTATGTTCATTGATAGGGTGGATTAAAATCGGAAGAAAATACATTTAAGGAAGTAAAATTTTTAAATTTCAGTGAAAGCTCACTATCTTTCCCGCAGGGATTTTTATAATCTTAGCAGTCTGAAACAATTATTTGATTATTTATGAAAGGAATTATTCTGGCCGGGGGCTCCGGTACCCGTTTGCATCCGTTAACCCTTGCAGTTAGCAAGCAGTTAATGCCGGTATATGATAAGCCAATGATCTATTATCCGTTATCAGTATTAATGATGGCAGGTATCAGGGATATTCTTATTATATCCACCCCGCATGACCTGCCAAATTTTGAGCGGCTGCTGGGAGATGGAAAAAGCCTGGGATGTAATTTTTCATATGCCGTGCAGCCTGAACCGAAGGGCCTTGCCCAGGCCTTTACCATTGGTGCCGATTTTATTGGCAATGAAAAGGTAGCCTTAATTTTAGGCGATAATATTTTTTATGGATCCGGCCTGGCTAAATTGCTGCAGAGCAACAACGACCCTGATGGCGGAGTGGTATATGCCTACCATGTGCATGACCCTGAGCGTTATGGAGTAGTGGAGTTTGATAAAGATAAAAAGGCTATATCCATTGAAGAAAAACCAAAGAATCCGAAGTCGAAGTATGCGGTTCCCGGTCTTTACTTTTACGATAATGAGGTAAAGGAAATAGCAAGGGATTTAAAACCAAGCCCGCGTGGTGAGCTGGAAATAACAGATATTAATAAGCACTACCTGGAAAAAGGAAAGCTTAAGGTTGGAATCCTGAGCAGAGGAACCGCCTGGCTCGATACCGGCACTTTTCCTTCTTTAATGCAGGCAGGGCAGTTTGTACAGGTAATTGAAGAAAGGCAGGCCCTTAAAATAGGATGTATAGAAGAGGTTGCCTACCGTATGAATTATATTGATGCAGAACAATTGCACAAGCTGGCACAGCCACTTATTAAAAGCGGTTACGGAGAGTATTTAATAAACCTTACCAATTAAAGAGTAGCAGCAATCCTGTTTGCCCGAAGAAAGAAAGGATAATAAAGGAAAGTATTTTTTTATCCCCTTAACTGGTTTTTCGTACTATAAATAAGTAGCTTCGGGCGAAATATGCTTATTTCTGATAAGTTTGTTTATAAATACTATTTATACTTACTCAAATTATAATTGTATGCGTACTGCTGGTATAGTAATGTTAGTAATGGGCTTAATTGCTCTGGTATTTACAGTAATTGGAGCGTTGAGTATTAACACTACAGGCGATAATGTTCCTTTTCTCTCAAATTCGTGGTTTATCATTATGACCATCTTTTGGGGAGGTGCTGGCCTGAGTGTCCTTTTAACTTTTCCTAAAGAAGAACCAAAAAGGCGCTAAACAGCGCTTTTTTTATTTTTTAAGTTGCTCAAAATTTTTTTAATGAGAATTCATTCCATCCTGATGGCAGGTTTAATTGCTACTTGCATAGCTGCCTGTGATAATAATTCCGGCAGGCAGGAAACTGCGGCCACCACTGAAGAGGTGAGGGATGAATCCAATAAAAATAACTATTGGAATGCAGAAGAAGAGGCTGCATTTCTGAAAGAAGCCTGGCAAACTGATTTAACTATAGTGGCCTATAGTGAATTTGCCTACAGAAAAGCTAATACCTTAGCCCTTCGGGATTTTGCAAACCAGTCTGTTTCTTACTACAAAAACCTGAATGCTCAAATAGAGAAAATGGGTAACAAATATTCCGGTGACGGGGAGTATGGTGCGGAAAAGGAGTGGGGTGAAGGCCTGGAGGACCTCCGGAATAAGGAAGGAAAAGAGTTTGAACAGGATTACTTAAATAAACTTAAAGCCCTTCTGGAAAAGCAGACAGATTTGTTTGAGGATGCCGCAGAAAAATCTCCGGAAGAGCAAATCCGGAACCGGGCTGCTAAAGTAGCCGCAAACTTAAAAGCACATTTTGCTGCAGTTGAAGAGCTGCAGGAAGATATTTAGTTTTCAGGCCGTTTTTCCGGTTTCTTTTGCTGATAGTTTGACAGCAAAAAAAAGGCATGGAAGGGAAATCCCTCTCATGCCTTTTTTAATTTTAGAATATAGTTATTGTACACGGGGAGCAGGTTCGTGGTAAACTGAGTGGATTACCGTTTCACCCACAGCCTTTAAAGTTTCCTTACTGATAATGCTCATATCGTCCTTATGAGTATGGTGGTAGTCGCCAAAATAAAAATCAGAGGCCGGATCATACTCAATAATGTCGATAGATGGAATACCTGCGCGGTTCATAAAAAGGTGATCGTCAATAATAGGTTCGCTGTTATCGTATTTAAAATAGCGGCCATGGCCCAGTTCATGTGCCCATCCCCAAACGCGTTTTATTACACTGGGAGCCATTTCGCGGGAATAGCCTTCCCTGTAAAATACAGCGTCTTTTCCGCCCACCATATCGAGCAAAATGCCAAAATATGCAGAGTAATTTCTTTTGTGTTTATTAGTAGCCCAGTATTGCGATCCCAGGCACCAGTAAATCTGCCGCTCTTTCTGTTCTTCATCCATAAATTCAGGTTCTCCATAATCTTCTCCGTCAAAGAAAATAATATCCACCCCTACCTGGTAACTCTGGTTTTGATTAAGCTGCCTGGCAATTTCAAGCAATACGCCAACGCCGCTGCCTCCATCATTAGCCCCGGCAATAGGCTGCCTTTGCCGGCTTTCGTCAGGGTCTTTATCTGCAAAAGGGCGGGTGTCCCAGTGAGCAGCGAGCAACACTCTTTTAGAGGCTTCCGGATTGTAGCTGCCGGCAATATTCCGCAGGTTTAAAACAGTGCCATCAAAAGCAGTCGCTTCAAAATTTTGTACTGTTACTTCAGCTCCAAAATCCTTTAATTTATTAATCAGGTAATCTCCCGCCTGTTGGTGTTCCCGGGTATTGGGAACACGGGGTCCGAAGCTAAGCTGTTTTTCAATGTAGGAATAAGCTGAGTCGGCATTAAAGCCTGGTGCTTCAACTCCTTCCAGCCGTGTAACGGTCGGGCTTGCAGGCTGTTCCTGTGTTTCCCGTGCAGGCTTATCGTTGCCGCAGGCCAGGAGTATTGCACTCAGGCCCAGGAAGCAGCAGGCATTTTTTAGTAACATTCGCATAAATATTTTTTTTGCATATTCCTCTGGTTTTAGCAAAGAACATGCCTTTTTTCAGTTCCTATTCCTCGTATGCCCAGTCAATTCCTTCTTTCATGTCTTTTACAACAATGCCGTTTTGTTTCAGGCGGGCGCGGATCCTGTCAACTTTATCGTAATCTTTGTTTTCTTTCGCATCCCTGTAAATATCCAGTAAAGCATCTATAAGATCTTCCGGTTTTACATTGCTCTCTTCCCGGAGGCCAAGTATATTTTCGGTAAAGTCGATAAATGTTTTCTGCATCCGCAAAAAGGTTTCCTCGCCCAGCTCAGTAACAGAGAGCGCACCTGTATGGATGGAGTTTATTTTTTTAAGCAGGTTAAACAGGTGGGCAATTGTCTGGGCTGTATTGAAATCGTCGTTCATGGCCCTGTAGCAATTGTCGCACAGGCTGTTTACCTGGCCCGCTGCTTTCTCATTCTGGGCAGTATCATCAGCAGGAATAAAGGTCAGGCGTTTAAGAATCCGCAATCCGTTTATTAATTTTTTATAACCCTTCTGAGCTGCCTGCAGTGCTTCATTTGAAAAATCCAGTGTGCTGCTGTAGTGCGACTGCAACATAAAGAAGCGAACAGTCATAGGGCTGTAAGCCTGGTCGAGCAGCTCGTGGCTGCCATTAAAAAGCTCATGAGGCAGAAAAGAATTGCCAAGCGATTTGCTCATCTTCTGCCCGTTGGCAGTAAGCATATTGGTGTGGAGCCAGTATTTAGCAGGTTCATGGCCGAACCCACCTACCGATTGTGCAATTTCACATTCGTGGTGGGGGAATTTAAGATCCATTCCCCCGCCATGTATATCAAAGCGTTCACCCAGATATTTGGTGCTCATTACGGTGCACTCCAGGTGCCAGCCGGGAAAGCCGGGGCCCCAGGGCGATTCCCAGCGCATAATATGTTCAGGCGATGCTTTTTTCCAGAGGGCAAAATCCACCTTATTTCTTTTCTCCTCCTGTCCGTCCAGTTCCCGGTAGCCAGCCATCATTTCCTCTACATTTCTGCCGCTGAGGATTCCATAATGATGGTCCTCGTTATATTTTGCCACATCAAAATAAACAGAACCATTTACTTCGTAGGCGAGCCCTTTATCTAAAAGCTGTTTGGTAAGTCTTACCTGTTCCACAATATGGCCTGTAGCAGTAGGTTCAATGCTTGGCTGGAGAATGTTAAACTGCTCAAGCACCTGATGGAAGCCATTTGTATACCGCTGTACTACTTCCATGGGTTCCAGATTATCAAGCTTTGCTTTCCTTGCAATTTTATCCTCCCCGGCATCCTGGTCATCGACAAGGTGGCCTACATCTGTAATATTTCTGACATACCTTACTTTGTAGCCCAGGTGCTGAAGGTACCGGTAAATAATATCAAAACTCAGAAATGTACGGACGTTGCCCAGGTGTACATCGCTGTAAACAGTGGGGCCACAAACATACATGCCCACAAAAGGCGGGTTTAAGGGCTCAAAAACTTCTTTTTGCCGCGAAAGCGTATTATATATGCGTAAAGGAGGTATCATGGGCGCAAATTTAATAGATTGTGCCTTGCATCGGTAACTATTTTGAACTAAAACTCATATTATTTCATTACTACTATTAAATAGTAAGCCGGACCCCGAATATCAAAGCGCAATTTGAACTATTTTTTTACTTTTTTTTGTTGCATTAAGAGGTTCAGTATAAAAATCAGGAAAACCCCTTTTTCCTGAAACCTGTTTTATTTAGTGATAACAAAAATAAACCCCCTTAAAAGGTTAATTTATAAAAGTTTGCTTTAATTCGATTAATCGATTAAATTTGCCGCTAAAATAAAGAGTTCTGAGACGAGGGGACATTAGTTGTCCCCTCTTTTCTTTCAGGAAAACGGGTATTCAATGGATGTTAAAAATTATATAGAAGGGCTGGTGCAGACTTACCTTGCAGATAAGCCGGATCTTTTTCTGGTAGAGGTAATTGTCTCGGGCTCAAATAAAAAGAATAAAGTTTTAGTGCTGATAGATGGGGATGAAGGCGTAACTATTGACCGTTGCGCAGAGTTAAGCAGGAAGATATCGGCCGATCTTGAAGAAAAAGACATAATGGACGGGGCCTACCGGCTGGAAGTTTCTTCTCCGGGCGTTGAATTTCCCCTGAAATTCGAACGTCAGTATCCAAAACACATCGGACGCAAAGTTAAGGTTTCGTTAAATGATGATACAGAGAAGATTGGAAAACTGAAAGAAACAGGCGACGGATTTATTTTGATGGATGAAGAGATAAAGGAGGGCAAAAAAACCAACTGGCAGGAGGTGCAAATAAAACTCGAAGATATAAAGAATATGATAGTATTAGTATCATTTAAATAACGGAGATGAGCAGCGGAACATTAATCGAAAATTTTGCAGAGTTTGCAAAAAGAAAAAATATAGATCGTCCGACAATGATCCGGATTCTGGAGGATGTGTTCAGAACCATGATCCGTAAAAGATACGAAACGGATGATAACTTCGATATCATCATTAACGCTGATAAGGGTGACCTTGAGATCTGGCGTTTTCGTGAAATCGTGGACGATAATTCCGAAGATATCTGGGATCATGATAAGATAAGCCTTACAGAAGCGCGCAAAATTGAGCCGGACTTTGAAATTGGCGAAGAAGTAGCCGAAGAAGTGAAGCTGGAAGATTTTGGTCGTCGTGCCGTTATGACAGCCAGACAGACACTGATACAAAAAGTAAAAGACCTGGAGAAAGACATTCTTTTCCAGAAATATAATGGCCTTGTAGGCGAAATGATTACTGCCGAAGTGTACCAGACACTGGGGCGTGAGGTTTTACTTATTGATGGCGAAGGAAATGAGCTTGCCCTTCCTAAAGGGGAGCAGATTCCTAAAGATCGTTTCAGAAAAGGCGATTCTACCAAAGCAATTGTGCACCGTGTGGAAATGGTTAATGGCACGCCGAAAATTATTTTGTCGCGTACATCACCTGCCTTCCTTGAGCGCCTGTTTGAGGCCGAAGTACCGGAAGTGTACGATGGCCTTATAACCATGAAAAAAATTGTACGTGAACCGGGCGAACGTGCAAAGGTAGCTGTGGAGTCTTACGACGACCGCATTGACCCTGTAGGTGCCTGTGTAGGTATGAAAGGTTCCCGTATTCATAGTATTGTGCGGGAGTTGCAGAATGAAAATATTGATGTAATTAATTATACAGAAAATAAAGAGCTGTATATTGCAAGGGCGTTAAGTCCTGCAAAAATTTCCAGTACCCGGATTAATGAGGAAGACGGACGTGTTTCTGTTTTTCTTAAACCTGATCAGGTGTCGCTGGCAATTGGCCGTGGTGGCCAAAACATCAAACTTGCTTCGAAACTTGTAGGACTGGAGATTGACGTATTCCGCGATGTGGAAAGCATTGATGAGGAAGACGTGGCTCTGGATGAGTTTTCAGATGAAATTGAAGGATGGGTTATTGCAGAATTAAGACGGGTAGGTCTTGATACTGCCAAAAGTGTGCTGGCACTTACTAAAGATGAATTAGCCCGTCGTACTGACCTGGAGGTGGAAACCATCAGCGAAGTTTACTCAATTTTAAGCCAGGAGTTTGAGTAATATGTTTAGTAAGACGAGAATAAAATAAATAAAGGCAGACAATAACGTATGGCAGAAGAAAAAATGATGAGGCTAAGCCAGGTGGCCAGAAAATTAAACATTGGAAAAGATACCATTGTTGATTATCTGTCTAACAAAGGGCAAGAGGTTGAGAACAATCCAAACGCCAAGATAAGCGGCGACCAGTTTAATATGCTGGCCAAGGAGTTCGCATCTTCGGCTATGGATAAAGAGGAAGCCTCCAGCCTCACCATTGGCAGAAAAAGTGGTCAGAATGTTGCCGTAGACGCGGATCAGGATGATGAGCCACGTCGCCAGGCGGACGAAGAACAAGAGATTTTTATAAAAAGCAATGCTGTTAAGGAACAGGCAGCCAGGCCTGCTCCGCAGGAACCTTCCAAAAAGGAAGAAAAGGAGGAAGATCCATTCGGAAAGCCTAAATTACCTGGTTTTAAGGTATTAGGGAAGATTGACCTTAATCAGGCAGGCAGGCCTAAGCCAGCTGCTGATAAGCAGGAACCTAAGGCAGAAAAAGCACCAGCCGGCAAGGATGCCGCTGCAGATAAAGCTGCTGCTGAGGTAAAGGCTGAGCAACCTGAAGCGGAAGCTCCAAAAGAACAACCGAAAGCCGAACAACCTAAGGCTGAAGCGCCAAAGGCGGAAACTCCGAAAGAACAGCCGAAAGCTGAGCAACCTAAGGCTGAGCAACCAAAAGCAGAAACTCCTGACGCAAAACAACCTAAGGCAGAAGCGCCTCAGGAAGAACAGCCGAAGGCAGAAGCTCCAAAGGAAAAAACAAGCACTGAGCAGCCTAAAGCTGAAAGTCAGCGCAAGGAAGAGATGCAATTAAATGAAACCATAAAACCTGAAGCTAAAGAAGATACTAAGCCTGCCAGGGAACAGTATACTTCAGGCCAGAAGCCTCAGGAAAAGCAGGCTGAGCAGCCTGAATCTGCCGGTAAACCTGCCACCGAAAAAAAATCAAGCCAGCCAGCTGCCCCGTCAACTCTAAAGGCTGATACTCCTGCCAGCAAAGAAGTGCCTGAAAAATCAGAAGAGGCTCCTGCTAAAAAAGAAGAGACCAATCAACTGATTTCCGGTAAAGCCGATTCCCTTAAAGGTCTTACTGTTTTAGGTAAAATTGAACTGCCTGCAGAGCGTTCCAAGAAAAAAGCAAAACCAGTTGCTTCTTCTGACGATAAAGATAAGAAGAAGAAAAAGCGTGTGCGTAAGCGCATTAACAAACCTGGTGAAGGTGGAAACGCCGGAACAGGAACAGGAGCTGCAGCCGCCGGTGGTGGAAACAGACCTGCCGGTACCGGTGGTCCTGGCCAGGGACGCGGCGATCGTCCTGCCCGTGGCGGAGCCGCAGCAGGCAGAAGGACCGACACCCGTCGCCCTGCCGCTGGTGGAGCCCGCCAGCCGAAGGAAGAGCTTACCGATAAGCAGATTCAGGAACAAATCAAAGAAACCCTTGCCAAGCTCAGTGGTGGCGGCGGAGGAAAAGGCGGTAAACAGGGGAACCGTTCCAAATACCGTAAAGGCAAGCGGAATGCTGCTGCCGACGCAGAGTACGAGCGTCAGATGCAGGAGCAGGAAGATGCTAAAATCCTTAAGGTGACCGAGTTTATCTCGGCCAACGACCTTGCCTCCCTGATGGATGTATCGGTAAATGAAATTATCTCTGCCTGTATGAGCATGGGTATGTTCGTTTCCATAAATCAGCGCCTGGATGCTGAAGCTATTACCGTTATTGCCGATGAATTTGGCTATAATGTTGAATTCACTTCAGATGATGATGAGCAGGAGGTGGAAATAGAAGAAGATAGTCCTGAAGATCTTGTGGATCGTGCTCCGATTGTTACAATCATGGGCCACGTTGACCACGGTAAAACATCTTTGCTTGACTACATCCGCGATGCAAAAGTAGCTGCCGGTGAAGCTGGTGGTATTACCCAGCACATTGGTGCCTACGATGTAATGACCGATAGCGGCAAGCGTGTTGCTTTCCTTGATACTCCTGGCCACGAAGCCTTTACAGCTATGCGTGCCCGTGGTGCTAAAGTTACCGACGTTGTAATTATTGTAGTTGCGGCGGATGATAATGTAATGCCCCAGACAAAGGAAGCTATTAACCACGCTCAGGTAGCAGGTGTACCAATTGTAATTGCAATCAATAAGGTGGATAAACCAGCAGCTAATCCTGAGAGAATCAGGGAAGAGCTGGCAAACATGAATATTCTGGTAGAGGACTGGGGTGGTAAATACCAGTGTCAGGAAATATCTGCCAAAACAGGTCAGGGTATCGACGACCTGCTTGAAAAAGTACTATTAGAGGCTGAACTCCTTGAGCTTAAGGCCAATCCTAATAAAAAAGCAACGGGTACGGTTATTGAAGCCACCCTTGATAAAGGCCGTGGATATGTAACCACTATCCTGGTACAGTCCGGCTCTCTTAAAATTGGCGATATTGTTTTAGCAGGCCAGCACTTTGGTAAGGTTAAAGCTATGTTCGACCACAGAGGTCAGCGTATCAAAGAAGCAGGGCCTTCCACACCAGTTCAGATGCTTGGTTTGGGCGGTGCTCCTCAGGCAGGTGATAAGTTCAATGTAATGGACACTGACCGCGAAGCGCGCGATATTGCAAACAAGCGTGAGCAAATTCAGCGTGAGCAGAGCATGCGTACCAAGAAGCATATTACGCTTGATGAAATCGGACGCCGCCTTGCAATTGGTTCGTTTAAGGAACTTAACGTAATTGTTAAAGGTGACGTGGATGGATCAGTGGAAGCACTTTCTGATTCACTGTTAAAGCTGTCAACCGACGAGGTACAGGTAAATATTATCCACAAGGCAGTAGGTCAGATTTCAGAATCAGACATCCTGCTTGCATCAGCATCCGATGCAATTGTAATTGGCTTCCAGGTTCGTCCTTCGGGAGGTGCGCGTAAGCTTGCTGAACAGGAGGAAATTGAAATCCGCATGTACTCTATCATCTACGATGCCATCAATGAGGTAAAAGATGCAATGGAAGGTATGCTTGCTCCAACTGTTGAAGAAATAATAACCGGTAATATTGAAGTACGTGAGGTGTTTAAAATCTCTAAAGTGGGTACTGTTGCCGGTTGCTATGTAACAGAAGGATTCATTAAGCGAAACAACAGCATCCGCCTGATCCGCGATGGTATTGTAGTCTACACTGGAAGTATTGATCAGCTGAAGCGCTTTAAAGACGATGTAGCCGAGGTGAAACAAGGCTATGAATGCGGTCTTAGTATCAAGAACTTCAACGACATTAAAGAAGGTGACAATATAGAAGGCTTTACAACTCAGGAAGTGAAGCGGACTCTGGCTTAAGTAAGAAGCATTACTTTATAAAAATAGAAAGCGCTGTTATTAATTTAGCAGCGCTTTTTTTAGTTTATGAAAATTTTAAATCTCATTAATACCGCTGTTTTCATCCCGGGCAGCTTCCTGCTCCTCCTCGGGCTTTGGAAGCCATGGGTAGTGCTCTGGTGGATGGCCACTCAAAACAGGCTGAAGGTATTAAAATATTATGGGACTATTGTTTTAGTTTCAGGTTCCCTTTACCTGCTCCTGAATTGAAAAAGCTTCTTTATGCACACTTTAACAGGGGCAAAAGAAATGTAAGAGAACATCCGGCAGGAGTCTCTTACACATTTATGTGATATGGTAATTTTTTAACGCCTTATTCGTGAAGATATTAGCAGCTTAAGATATTGTGAAACAGATGTGGCGGATCAAAATATACTAAGCGGCTGAAAATTGCATAATTCCCGAAGTCCGGCTTCCAGAGGGTCAGGAAGATTTCTCCTATCCGGTTGGTGAAATCTTTAATTCCCTGGTATTTATTTATTTCCGGATAAGGAACGGGTTACTGCTGTAGCTACTAAGGCGCCAAAGGTGTAATATCCAATAGTAAGCAGTTTGGTGGTAGTGCTACGACTGGTAGGAGCTTCGCCCAGGCCCATTTTGCCAGGTAAAACAACTCCTCCAATACCTGCAGCAAGGCCCAGTAAAATGCTTCTCGCATAGCTTGTGCCGGCAAGGCTGTAGTAAGTGGCATTAGAAAGAAGGTCTCCTCCCATGGCCATTTGTCTTTGAGCCGTAAGACCCGGAAGCGAGATATCTGCTTTGTTCATTAGCTGGCGGAGTGCACGTACACCTACCAGGTCCACACGTGGAGCCAAAGGAACAAATTGTCTTACTGTTTCATGAACGGCGGTCAGGCTGATTGCTCCGGCCAGACCTCCTAAAAAGTTTGATGAGATCATATGAAAAATGTTTTGGTATAAATTTATAAACTACTATTGTTAACAGAATAGTACAATAACAGTTATTGAAAAGGTAAAAAAAACCGGCAGAGGTAATTTTCTCTGCCGGCTGATTATCAATGATGCCCTTTTTCAGGAAACAAATGAAAAATAAAGCCTCCATTTACAACAAAGCCATCAGTGGGAGCCCATATTTCAGCAAATCCAGGGTTTGATACAGGAGGATAAACCAGCTCGCTGTAGCGTGTTTGCCTGGTGTCGAGAAAATTCTCAAAATTAAGAAACAGGCTGAAATGCTCAAACTGGCGGAGGCCCATCAGCCCCATAATCCAGTAATCCGTGGTTTTTGTACGGTCGCTCAGGTATTGAGGGCCGGTATAATAAAGTTCATATCCAATTCTCCATTTTCCGTGCTGCTCAAATACCAGTACAGCCCCGGCATTATGCTTTGCAGTTAGTGGTTTCTGAAATTCCAGCCCGTTTTCCTGAAGGCGTGCATCAATGTAGGCGTACTGCAGGAACAGTTTAAAATCAAGATAAGTAAAGCGGGCATTGGTTTCAAAACCTCTCGTATTAACCGGATTTGCCGAGTTGCTGAAGAACCATGTATTATCTCTTCCTCTGTTCAATTCAAGGGAGTTGTTTAACCTGGTGTAAAAGAAAAGCTGGTTGAGCGAAAAGGATGCTTTGCTCCCTATTGCAGTCTGGTAGTTTATGTCAAAATTAGCACCGGCAGATGTTTCTGCATCTACTGCCGGAGCTATCCCCTGCACTCCCATGAAGGAAAGCCTTTCCGCATCTTCTGTAAAAATAGTAGGAAGTTTATAGCCTAAACCACCGCCAATTCTGCTGCTCAGTTTTTCACTAAGTCTGTAAAGGAGTGAAACCCTGGGCAGCGCAAATAAACCGTGGTCAGTATTATAGTCTGTTCTTAGTCCGCTTTCCAGTATCAGATTTGGGTTAAATTCGAGAGTATGCTGCCCAAAAGCACCCATGGTAATAAAGTGATATCCATAATTTAATTCCTCAGCCTGCTGCTGGCCTGCCCCGGGAAGCCCTGCGCCAGGTAGACTTGCCCCATCAAATTTGTCCGTTACCAGGTTAAGACCGGTAATCCAGGAGCTCTCTTTTTTTCCAAAGGAGTAAGAAGCCTCTGTAAAGCTGCCTTTCTGTTCCCCGTTAAAGGTATATTCCGGTAAATTAATCTGGCGGTCGAAATAATTCAGGCTGTTTCTTATCTGTAAAGTTTGTCCGCCGGCATAAGACCTGGAAAATTGCAGCTGTGAGGATACTCTGTTGCTTAGGTTTGCCTCTGTATAACCCGTAGTTGCTTCCTCTTTCAGCACCTGCATATTGCCTCCTGTTCTTTCTTCAAAGGTGCCCCTTAAACCAGCCCATAAGGTGGTGTTTTCATCAAAATAATAAAAAACACGGGGAGCAACGGTTATTGCACGTACTTCAGGAATGTTGGAAAAATTATCGTTTTCCGGATCATAAGGTTCCTGCCGGTTAAGGGAGGTATAGAGGGTAACGCCTGTTTTTTCTCCACGTCCGGAATAAAAACCATTGAGGGTGGTGCCTCCGGCTGATGTCTGGTTCAGCATAACGTCCAGTTCAGGATCTTCCCCGGGCTTTTTTGTAACCAGATTTATAAGACCGGAAATGGCGCCGCCTCCATAAAGAGTACTGGAGCTTCCTTTAATTACCTCCACCTGCTGAAGGTCTAAGGGCGGAATCTGCATAATGCTCAGCCCACCGGCAAAACCACCGTACAAAGGGAAGCCATCCTGAATAATCTGTGTGTACCGCCCGTCGAGCCCCTGTATCCTGATGCTTTGGTTAGCAGAGCTGGCGGAGGTTTGCTGCATTTGTATACCTGTACTTTCGCGCAGCAGCATAGCAATATTGGTAGAGTTCATTACGGCCTTTTCAACCAGTTCCTCAGCTGCCAGTACTTCCACACGGGTAGGTATGTTACTCAGCGTCCGGCTGCCCCTGGTAGCATTTACCACAACCTCTTCAAGTTCTTCCCCGCTTTCCAGTTTAATCGTGCGTACTCCGGTATTTTGGAGCGGGAACCTGAACTGCTGCTGTTGTGATTCATAACCTACAAAAGAAATAAACAGTGTCCGGATGCCATCTGGTATCCCCTGTAGCATAACTGTTCCGGAAGTATCCGCTACTGCGCCAATTTCAGTTCCCAAAACCTGAATAGTTGCACCAGGTAAAGGCTCTCCCGAATCAGCATCTTTAACAATGGCAGTAAAGGTATTTTGAGCCCGGCCTACAGTGCAGCAAAGCACCAGCAGGGCGGTTATAATAGAAAATTTCATATCTCTTGTTTAAATATCAGGTAAATAGTGAAAAGGCAAAATGCCTTATGAACAGCAAAAGGAGCTGTTCATAAAAACCAATGATGATTTAAACGCTTTGCGGGGGCTGCAAAATAGAGGGTAAATAGGTTTTATATCCTGGAACGGAATAAAGTGAAGAGATTAACCGGCATGGTTCTGCATCCGGCAGTAAATGGTGACTGAAAGGAATCAGAAGAGAAAATCCGTGGCAGCCAATACAGGCACAGGGGCAGAAGGGCGAGCAAAAATCAGTTTCCCCGGCTGAGTTATCAGTTGTGTTCTCCTGCTCACAGCTACCGGAGTGAAAAACTTCCGCTGCTGAATCTGCACATGGCATAGCGGCCAGAAGTAGCAGGTTTAAGCTTAGTATGTAGCAAAGTAGTTTCAACACTGGCAAAGGTAAAGCAGGCGGCGGTTAAATCCTTCTCTTACCATGGATTTTCTTCCTGCGGTAAACCTTTTGCTTCGCTGAAGCAGATAGCTTAAAAAGGACTTGCAGCTTATCAATAATTTTTAAGGATATGCCGGAAGTACCTTAAAACTAAAACAGCGAAACAGTATGTTACCTCTGCTTCGCTGTTTTAAAATTTATGTTGTACGAATGTTATTTATCCTATTTCTCTTCTTTCAGGGGAGCCGCCAAATATTTTTTTGCGGAACATGGAAAATAAGCCTGCACCACCAATAGCAATAAACTTCCAGAACTTGAGCAAAATTGCAAAGAAACCGGCTTTTGCCAATAGTTTTCCGGCAATAAGTCCGCCAATGCCATAAGCGGCAACCTGGTCAACATCAGGGTTAAAGTCGCTGTAGCGGTGGCCGCTGTTAAAGGAAGCGCTGGAAAGGAATTTGTCAATATCGCGGTTCACATCATCCAGCACATGCATATCTCCAATAACATTGAGCATCAGGTAACCACGGCGGCCCAGGATGCGGATGTTATAATTGAGGGTATTCTCCTCATAATCATCAAATTTTAATTCCTTGGCCCAGTGGAGTTTTTTATTTTCTGCATCATAAAAGGGAGGGACAGCCCAGCCTACCAGTTCCATGGTTGGGTAACCCTGTGCCCTACGGCTCTCATTTCCTTCCCTGGTATCGGTTTGCATTTGCTCCAGCAGTTCATCATATTCCAGGTCCCTTGCATCATCATCATCAATATAACCTTCTTCGGAATAAGTAACCTCAATGGCATAAGACATATTCATCAGAGGGGAGGCATCTTCAGGGAAGAGTAAACCAAGCGTGCTTTCATCAGGAGGATTTCCCCATAAGTCGGATAGGACATACTTGCTTTGGTCAGCATCCAGGAATTTGTAACCTTCCGGTACCACCAGGCTTGCCATTCCATCTTTTAGGTCAATTGTGCCTGTCTGGTAGAGGAATGAAGAATCAATCCGCATTGCTTCCAGGGCATAATCATGAGCGGTATCAATTTCTGCTTCTTCCTGTGCAAAAAGAGCATGACCTGCCAAAGCAGCCATAAAAAGGAGAGATAAAGCTTTTTTCATAAATAAAGGTTGATTAAAGAGAAAACATTCTTGTAATATCTGCCTTTATGTAAATTAAATCAAGAGGAGGGTGGGGCGATGTAATATTTGTTAAAAAGTTTCTTACCGGAATTTTAGCAACACTCCGGATAAAACATGCGCAACTTTGCCTGCTAATCGGTTTTTCCGCTCCTTTCGCCTGCTGAATCTGTGGGGATAATTTAAAAAAAACTTAACTTTAAATTTTAATTGGATTCTCTTTCACAAACTACCATACCGGGTTTGCCATTGGCAAAGGAGGTGGCAAATAAATAGCGGTTGCCTCCTTCCTTCAATCCCAGTTTTTTGCTGAGTTGCTGTACGCTCATTGGGTGATTGCGGGAGCTGATGAGCGCTTTCTTATCGGGGAAAAACTGCTGAATCACCTTTTTATCCGGCTTTCCTTTATACAGTATAGAAAAGCTGCGGCCGGGAAAGCTTTCCTGAAAAGTTTCGGAGGTGTATAGATGGCTGTTAACATGTAGCTTGGCCAGATTATAGCGCTGAGCCATCAGCTTAAAGGCACCTGCTTTCATGATGGCAGCATTAGGCTCATACAAGTACTCCCGGGGATCTGAGAAGCTAACTACTGCTGATTGTTCCTCTTCCTGGCTAAAGGAAAAGGCATCTTCTTTATCAGCCTGCAGGTTTATCGCTTTGATGGAAGGAATTCCGGAGAATCCTTTTTGCATAAGGAAAAGAAGCTCCTTAACCTCATTTTTTACGGCTACCACATGTACCTCCTTTACGGCTTCCAGCTCACTTAAGCCCTGGCTGATGTCCAGCATTGGTGCTGCTTTCAATAAAATGGTATCCGCCAGCTGAAACAGCCGGGGAAGTAAGGAGGTGATGTCCGGCTGGCAATCGGCCAGTTTGTAGAGTTTTTGGTTTTCGGTGCCGCGGCGGGCAGGGTCGAGGTAAATAACATCCAGCTGTGGTGCAGTCTTAAGAAACTCCTCTGCAGCAGCATTTACAACCTTTATATGGTTTGCCCCCAGGGCCTGGAAATTATGAGCGGCAATGGTGCAAAGTTCCTCCTGCTGCTCAATATACCAGACGTCCTTAAAGTTTTTGCCCAGAAAAAAAGTGTCCACACCCATGCCGCCGGTAAGATCTGCCATGGCGGCACCCCTGGCAGTAAGGGCTGCTTTGTAAAGAGCCGTTTCTTCGGAGGAAGATTGTTCTACAGATAAAGAAGGCGGATAAAGCAGGTTTTCCTGGCTGTGCCATGAAGGTAATTTGTGGCGGACCTTCCGGCGCGCCTGCAGCTGCGCCACAGCTTCCCGTACAGGAATAGCCGGAAAGCGATGAGCCTGCAACATTAATTGTGCAGGCTCATCATTTTCATGCTCTTGTATCCATTGCCGTACGTGCGGCTGTGTCAGCTCTGTGATATTCAATAAATAAGATTATTTTCTTTCAGATACTCTGCTATTTGCACGGCATTGGTAGCGGCTCCTTTGCGGAGGTTGTCAGCAACAATCCACATATTAAGCGTTTTAGGCTGGGTCTCGTCACGACGAAGGCGTCCTACTAAAACCTCATCTTTGCCATGTGCATCTTTTGGCATAGGGTATTTTTTGTTTGCCGGATCATCAACCAAAACAACTCCCGGTGCATTGCTCAGCAGCCTGCGAACCTCTTCCATATCGTACTCGCTTTCGAACTCAACGTTTACAGACTCAGAGTGGCCTCCCATAACAGGAATACGAACGGCAGTGGCAGTAACTTTAATGCTGTCGTCACCAAAAATTTTCATGGTTTCGTTCACCATCTTCATTTCCTCTTTGGTGTACCCGTTGTCCATGAACACGTCGATCTGTGGAAGTACATTCAGGTCGATCTGGTATGGGTAAGGACCATCCGTTACTGTCTGGCCGGCACGTTCTGCCATCAGCTGGTCTACAGCAGCCTTTCCTGTGCCGGTTACCGACTGATAAGTAGATACCACAATACGCTTTGCTTTGTACTTAGCATGTAAAGGGGCCAGGGCAATTACCATTTGAATGGTAGAGCAGTTAGGGTTTGCAATTACACGGTCGTCAATGCGCAGGGTGTCGCCATTAATCTCAGGTACCACCAGTTTATTCTTAGGGTTCATGCGCCAGGCCGATGAGTTATCCACTACAATAGTGCCAGCCTCTGCAAAGCGGGGAGCCCATTCAAGTGAGGTTCCTCCACCGGCAGAAAAGATTGCAATATGTGGTTTTTTAGCAACAGCCTCTTCCATCCCTATAACAGTATAGGTCTTACCATTATAATCCACCTTTTTACCTGCAGAGCGCTCAGAGGCTACAAGGTAAAGTTCGTCGTACTTAAAGTTTCTTTCCTGTAAAACTTTTAAAATTTCACTGCCTACCAGTCCGGTGGCTCCTACTACGGCTAGTTTCATCTGTTTTATTCTTTTAATGGTAGATGGAATATTCGGTGTTGTAAAAAAATCCTTGTATTTCTTATATGATCCTTTATTTTTCTTTCAATACTTGCTTTTATAAGCCTGTTTTTTTAAGATGTGCAAATTAATACATTTTTTCATGAAAAGTACAGGAATAAAGCAGTTCTTCCTGATTTGGGTATTTTTCTGCTCTTCTTTTTTTTCCGGACTCCGGGCGCAGGTTTCTGACTATCCGTATGAGCAGGATTTTGAGAGTGATTTTACCACAGGTACAGCGGTTGAGTTTTTACCCTGGTGGTGGGGGAATGATGTAAGGACCGGAACCAGCAGGGTATATAAGGCAGGAGCAGCATATGCTCATTCCGGTAATGCAGCACTTGGTTTTGTGCCTACAGGAACTTTCACAGGTGAGGTAAGGCTTGCTTTCGATGCAACACAACTGGAGGAGGCTGAAATATCTTTCTGGCTCAGGAGTGGCCGGAATGGCAGCGGAACAAGGCCAGCTTTGGTTTCTGTTGGATTCTCGGCAGATGGCGGACAAACCTTTATTGCCGGACAATTTGCAGGGGAGCCGTTCCCTAATGCCGATGGGGCTTATGAGCAATACCAGTTCTTTTTGCCGGATGAAATAGCAGGCCAGGCAGGTGCTGTCCTCAGGATTCAGGTAACACGGGGTGAGGGAGGGCAAGGTTCTGCGGCACGTGTTTTTCTTGATGACCTGCGTATTAGTAGCTCCTCTTCAGGTTTACGGCTGCTTTCTGCCAGCGCTGTAAATAAAAATGAAATGCTGCTCCGGTTTAATAAGGCGGTTGATAAAGCATCGGCTGAAGACGTAAATAATTACCGGATAAATAAAGGTATCAGTGTGCAATCCGCCAGTGTGGCAGAAAACAGCGAAAGGATTGTCCGGCTGAATACCAGCGATCTGGATGCAGGAGAAAGGTATACTCTTGCCTTAGGAAACATTTTTGACAGGGAAGGAAACTCAGCGGCGGGGCAGGTGGCGGACGTTATTTTTGAGGATAATTATGAGCTTCAGACTTATGACCTGCTGATCAGTGAGATTCATGCAGCTCCGGATGATAAAACATTGCTGCCCAATGTGGAGTGGGTGGAGATTTATAATGCAAGCGGCCGGACACTGCCCCTTGAGGGGGTGCTGTTTGCGGACGAAAGCCGCAGTACTTCCCTGCCTGCCTATAGTCTAAGGGCCGGAGAATATCTTGTGCTGGTTTCTGCTGCAGGAGTTCCTCTGCTTAGAGAGTATGGGAATGTAACAGGGCTGAACCCCTGGCCAAATCTTAATAATACCGGAGATGAATTAAGCCTTTATAGTCCTTCAGGTCGCCTGCTTGACAGGGTAAAGTATGACCAGGGCTGGTACAACAGCAGCCTGAAAAGTCAGGGCGGCTGGTCGCTGGAGCGTATTGATTTAAGCCGGCCCTGCCTGGGCGCTGCTAACTGGTCTGCGGCCACCGGGCATTCCGGCGGAACACCGGGGCAGGCAAATTCCATTGCCACGGCAAAGCCTGATCTTACCGGTCCCAGGCTTTTGCAGGCCTACAGTACCGGCCCTTTTACAGTTCAGCTTGTAATCGATGAAGCGGTTGACACTACCCGCCTGCAGCCAGCAAATTTCAATCTACAGCCCTCTGTTCCAATAGAAAAAGTACAGCCCGATCCGCTGAATCCTGAAAGACTCCTGCTAACATTCATTGAGCCACTGGATAGTAATGGGGATTATAGTCTCAGGCTCCGGAATATAACCGATTGCTCAGGAAATTTAATGCAGGAGAGCTTTTCGGAGGCTGGCATTATTTTTCCGGTTGCTGCAGGTCCGGGGGAGGTGAGGATTAATGAGGTAATGTATAACCCTCTGGTGAGCAGTGAGGAATGGGTAGAAATAGTAAATATCACTGATAAGCATATAAACCTAAGAAACTGGCAGCTGGCTACCTGGGACAGCGGGATAAAATCGGTCGCTGTCCTGAGCCGTGATTTTATGATACTTCCGGCAGGTGGTTTTTTGGTTTTTAGCCGGCGGCCGGCGGGAGTACAGGCAGCCTTTCCTGCTGTGGCAATGGAAAAAGTAATACAGGTAAACGGATTACCTCAGTTGCCAAATGCCGGCGATTCCATAGCGTTGCTTGAGGAGAACGGAAAAGTTCAGGACCTTTTTGGCTATCATGACAGATTACATTCCTCTTTTTTAAAAGATACCAAAGGAGTTTCTTTGGAACGGATAAGTCCCGGTGCTGCCATTAATTCAGCTGCTAACTGGATATCGGCTTCTGCAAGCTCAGGACACGGAACGCCGGGGGCTCCAAACTCGCAGCAATTTACAGGTGGCACCGCTCAGGAGGAGGGATTGTTTGTAGAACCCGGAATCATATTCCCTGTTGGTTTCGGGCAGCCGAACCTGGCAACTATATATTTTAAAAGTAAGCGTACAGGCCTGCAGGCCAGGCTCCGCATCTTCGATACCATGGGCAGGGAAGTGCGGAGCCTGGCAACTCACCAATTATTGGGTGCTGATACAATTTTCACATGGGACGGTACAAATAACAGTCAAAATATTGTAAAAACCGGATATTATATTATTTTAATACAAGTATATGACGGCACAGGATATAGCAAGGAATTTACAAAGGTTTTGGTAGTAGGAAATTAAAAGTAAAACAAAATATATATGCGGCCGAAGAACTGTTTGCGGCTACCGGATAGAAAAATGTATTTTTTCAAGCACCGGACTTTCAGCTGAAAATGTTTAAATAAAATTGTTTCAAAAATGAACCATTTTTTTTCAGTTGATGTAATAATATTGAATAAAGTTTTGTATATTGTGTCAAAGAATGATGCAAATTTGGTTAAAACGAGTATTTACAATTAAATGAATAGCTTATGAACTGTGTAATAAACAACTCAATTACTGACAATTTAAGAAAAGGAAAAAAAATTGAAGTTATCCGCAGGTATATTCAGATGAAGTACGGCATTAGCATTGATGTAGTTGCTTTGAAAGAGCGGATAAAATCTATGAACCTTAAGCTGGATTACTGAAATCCGGATAAAGCATAAGATGTCAGGGCAGAAGTATTTCTTTCTTTATAGGGAGACCGGTTGTTTTTGATATCGGTGTTATAAACATTTCTAAAGTGTTTGGCGTCAGGGAAAAACAGACACCTGTGGCTCATTGTTCTTCTGAATAAAACCTCTGAACATTCCTGTTGTGTTAAAAGGCATTGCTATATTGCCGTTTCGGTCCATAGCAATTACTCCTCCCTCTCCGCCTTTTTTCTGCAGTTTGGTCATAATTACTTCGTAAGAGGCTTCTTTTACGCTCAGGTTCCTGTATTCCATAAGGGCGCTGATATCATAGGCCACTACATTTCTTATAAAAAACTCGCCATGGCCGGTTGCTGAAACTGCGCAGGTAGCATTATTGGCATAGGTGCCTGCTCCGATAACAGGAGAATCTCCTATTCTTCCGAACTGCTTGTTCAGCATGCCGCCTGTGGAAGTTCCTGCAGCCAGGTTTCCGTCTTTGTCAAGGGCCACAGCTCCCACTGTGCCAAATTTCTGATCAGGATTCAGCAGGAGAGGGTTGCCGGGAATATACTGTAAGGAACCTTCTTCCTTCTTCCTGTCTTCTTCAGTTTTCCGGAACTTTTTTAGTTGTTCCAGTCTTCTTTTGTCGAAGAAATAAGACGAATCTACAATTTCAAGTCCCTGTTCTTTTGCAAACTGTTCAACACCCCTGCCGGATAGCATAACATGAGGAGAATTTTCCATTACAGCTTTTGCTGCTAAAATGGGGCTTTTTATGGTTGAAACTCCTGCTACTGCACCTGCCTGGCCGGTCCTGCCGTTCATAACAGAGGCATCTAATTCGTTTTTGCCGTCATGGGTAAGAACAGCTCCCCGCCCTGCATTAAAAAGTGGCGATTCTTCCAGAATTTGGATAGCCTCTGTAACTGCATCTATACTGCTGCCACCATTTTCCAGGATGTTCCAGCCTGCCTGAAGTGCTTCCTGCAGCTTATGCCTGTATGCTTTCTCCGCTTCAGGCCCCAGGTTTTCCCTGCTGATATTGCCTGCACCTCCATGAATTACCAGCCCGATTTTGTGCTGTGCTTTTAAGGAAGCAGAAAAGAGCATAGCGAATGAAATCAGAATAATTTTAAAGTAAATCTTCATAGCAATAATTTATTGTACTGGAAAATCACTTATAGGGTTTTGTTGAGGTGCTCCCCTTTTTAATAAATTAACCAAACTAAAATTTTTGGAATCCGAAATATTAGGCTATTTTTAAATAATTTTTTACCGAAAGATGAGTTCTTTCAAGAAAAATTTATATTAAAATAATTGAACAGGAATATGTCTCAGGAAGAAAATGTACGGTACTCCGATGAGGAGTTGAAAGAGTTTGAAGTGTTAATCAATGAAAAGCTTGATAATGCCAGAAACGAACTAAAATATATAAAAGAATCGCTTACAAGAACCAGTGAGTACAGTACAGATAGCGGCAGTCCTGTAAAGATGCTCGAAGATGGTGCTGATACAGCTGAAAAGGAAAGCCTTACCCAGCTTGCTGCACGCCAGCAAAAATTTATAAGCCAGCTGGAAAATGCCCTGGTAAGAATTAAAAACGGAACTTACGGTATTTGTATAGATACCGGAAAGCGCATTGGCAAGGAACGCTTAAAGGCTGTTCCTCATACTATGCACTCTATAGAAGCTAAATTAGCGAAAAATAAATAACAGTAATAAGAGGGGTTAGAATTTGGATTTCTTAGCAAATCACATTGAGGCGTTGATCTTTTGCTCGCCAAATCCGGTAAAGGAGGAGGATATTCGTATTACATTATCAGAAATGCTGAATACGGAAGTTCCGCAGGAGGATGTGGCGGGGGCTATTGCGCGGCTGCAGGAGAGGTACCAGTCCCCTTCATTTTCTTTTAGTCCTGTGCAGCTGGCGGGTGGTTATCAGTTCATGACCAAGCCTGAATATCAGGCCAGTATTGGTATTTACCTGAGGCAGCAATCTAAAAAGCAGCTCTCTGCATCGGCCATGGAAACTCTTTCTATTATAGCCTACAAGCAGCCTGTTACAAAATCTGAGGTGGAGCAGATTCGTGGTGTAAGCTGCGATTATGCCATTCAAAAGCTGTTGGAAAAAGAGTTAGTCGAAATTAAAGGGAAGTCAGATGGAATCGGGCGCCCCTTATTGTACGGCACCAGCCGGAAGTTTGAAGAGCATTTTGGTATAAATAGTCTTAAAGATCTGCCAACACCAAAGGATTTTTCGGCAGATGAAAATGAAATAGGCGAAGAAAAGTAAAAAAAAACTATGCCTGTTATTTTTAGGAGAATCTTTCAATTATTCAATTGATGAGCAAGTTCAGAGGAAAATTAACGAAAAAGAAAGAATTCGGAGGAGAGCGTGCCTCTTTTGACGGAGACCGGCCGGAGCGCCGGAAAGTATCTAAAGATAAAGATACGAAATACCGCAAAAAGAAATTCCGTGATTTCGGACCGGATTCAGATGAGGAAGGTAGCAGGCGCTCCGCGCTGAATGAAGAAACTACCCCCCAAAAAGGTAGCGGCCGGTCAGGGATTGGCCAGAGGCCGCTCCGCAATAGCAGGCAGGATTCTCCCGAAAGGCGGAACAGCCGCTCAGGAGAAGGATCTTCCGGTGATTTCAGGAGCAGGGATTCCCGAAGAGACGGAAGTACCCGTGGTTCGGAGAGCAGGGAAGGTGGTAAACCTGAAAACAGCAGGAGAAGGTCTTCAGCAAGGCCATCGGGCCCTGCAAAGGAACCACCGGTTTACCAGAGTTTTTCTTACCTGAAGGAAGGAAAAGAAAAGGTATCCCCCGAAGAAAAGAACATCCGGTTGAACAAATACATAGCCGATGCCGGTGTTTGTTCCCGTCGTGAGGCAGATAAACTCATTGAAGCAGGTGAAATTAAAGTGAACGGTAAAGTTGTAACTGAGCTGGGCTTTAAGGTTAGCCGCATGGATGATGTAACCCATAACGGTAAAAAACTGAAGCAGGAAAAGCTTGTATATGTATTGCTCAACAAGCCAAAAGATTTTATTACCACTGTTGATGATCCGGATGAGCGTAAAACGGTTATGCATCTTGTGGAAAATGCCTGTAATGAACGTATTTACCCGGTAGGCAGGCTCGACCGTAATACCACAGGCTTATTGTTGCTGACAAATGACGGGGAGCTGGCCAAAAAGCTTACGCATCCCAGCCACAATATCAGGAAGATTTACCAGGTGGACCTGAATAAGCCTCTTGCTGAGGAAGATTTTGAGAAAATAATGGAAGGAGTAACGCTGGAAGACGGAGTTGCCAAGGTGGACGAAGTAGCCATTCTTTCCGAAGACCGTTCTATAGTAGGCCTTGAGATACATATAGGACGCAACCGTATTGTACGCCGTATCTTTGAGCATTTAGGATATGAGGTAGTCCGGCTTGACAGGGTAACATTTGCAGGCTTAACTAAAAAAGACCTTCCCCGCGGTAAATGGCGGTACCTTAGTGAAAAAGAATTGATTCGCTTAAAGCACTTTAAGTAAATCTTTTTTTCACTAATCAGAACAGAGAAAATTAAAAGAGAAAAGCAATGCCGGAGATGGTATTGCTTTTTTTGTTCTGCAGGGTGGAATGGAAAATATTGCCACATGCCAGGCACGTCGCCTGCTGTATTGCTTCATGCAGTTAACCTTATTTGTTCTGGCTGTTGCCGTAACAACGCTTAGGTTGTCGTACAATTGGAATTGGTTTTTAAGCCATTGGTTTTCGTTAGCCACCTGTCGGACGGAGGTTTCACTTAACCTGATTGTATAATTTCAATTAACATAGGATTCAGTGATTATAATTATTTTAAATATATTTATTTTATGTTCAAAGTAACTGTCCTGATAATTCAGGAATAATGGAAGACCTCCGGGTTCTGAAAAATAATAATTTTGTTTAGGAATATTAACTTTTATCCTATTTTAGGGGCTTCAATTGTGTTTTTTTAATTTTATTGCTTTTCCAGTTCAACTCTGTGATATTTTGTTGGTATGCTTTTCAGGGAATTATTTCCTCTTTAATATTAAAAAGCAACTGCCGGAATTACAGTTTTAAAACCTGAAACAGGAACAACTATACCATGAGATTCTATAAAGATCTGTTGGTGTCTTATGTTCTTTAGAATCAGATTAAATACGTTACTCTTTCTTTTTAAATTTAAGGATTACAGATTTTTAAGTGGTTTTTTTCTGGTTTAACAAGTGTTCCGATATCGTGTTGAATCCCAACTTTTATATCCATACTCATATCCATGAAGTTCGAATCCAAACAATCAGAGATTGAAAAGAATATCCTGGAGGACTCCGGGCTATACGAAACTTTGCTTAAGGTAAAAAATGGAGATTTTTCAGTGCGCTTTCCGTCCGACAGAGTGGGAATCTCAGGAAAATTTTTAGACACCTTAAACGAAATTGTAGAGCTGAACGAGCAGCTTGTGTCACGGTTTTCTATTGCAGGAAAAGTAATAGGAAAAGAAGGAAGACTTTCTCAACGTGTTGAGCTGCATGGAGGAAAAGGGTCCTGGGTCACCTGTGTGAACTCAGTAAATGAACTTATCTCCGATCTCGCACAGCCAACTATTCAGATTGCAGATGTAATCAGCGGGATAGGAAAGGGGAACCTTTCTAAAGAGATGCCCCTTCATGTAGATGGTAATAAACTGAAAGGGGAATTTCTGCGGATAGCCAAAGAGGTAAACTCTATGGTGAAACAGCTGAACCTTTTTACGATGGAGGTAACCAGGGTTGCCCTCGAAGTGGGTACCGAAGGGAAGCTGGGCGGACAGGCTAAAGTAAAAGGGGTGGAAGGAATCTGGAAAGATCTTACCGATTCTGTAAACCTTATGGCCAGTAACCTTACGAACCAGATGAGGAACATTGCCGATGTAACTACTGCAGTGGCGCAGGGCGATCTTTCTAAAAAGATTACAGTAGAGGCCCGGGGCGAGATTATGGAGCTGAAAGACACCATCAATACTATGGTGGGCCGCCTTAACTCCTTTGGCAGTGAGGTGACAAGGGTGGCGAGAGAAGTGGGCACTGAGGGTAAGCTTGGGGTGCAGGCAAATGTGCCGGGCGTGGATGGCTCCTGGAAAGACCTTACCGATTCTGTAAACCAGATGGCCAGCAACCTTACAGCACAGGTAAGGAGTATTGCCGAGGTAACCACAGCGGTGGCGAAAGGCGACCTCTCCAAAAAAATTACTGTGGATGTAAAGGGAGAGGTAAAAGAGCTGAAGGAAACCATTAATACCATGGTGGACCAGCTGAATGCCTTTGGTCGTGAGGTGACCAGGGTGGCGCTTGAAGTGGGTCCAGAAGGAAAGCTTGGAGGCCAGGCAAATGTACCAGGTGTTGCAGGACCCTGGAAGGGCCTTACCGACTCTGTAAATAAAATGGCGAGCAACCTGACCGGCCAGGTGCGGAATATTGCCGAGGTAACCACAGCGGTGGCGAAAGGCGACCTCTCCAAAAAAATTACTGTGGATGTAAAGGGAGAGGTAAAAGAGCTGAAGGAAACCATTAATACCATGGTGGACCAGCTGAATGCCTTTGGTAGTGAGGTGACCAGGGTGGCGCTTGAAGTGGGTACAGAAGGAAAGCTTGGAGGCCAGGCAAATGTACCAGGTGTTGCAGGAACCTGGAAGGACCTTACCGACTCTGTAAATAAAATGGCGAGCAACCTGACCGGCCAGGTGCGGAATATTGCCGAGGTAACCACAGCGGTGGCGAAAGGCGACCTCTCCAAAAAAATTACTGTGGATGTAAAAGGGGAAATCAGGGAGCTGAAAACCACCATCAATACCATGGTGGACCAGCTGAACTCCTTTGGTTCGGAAGTAACCCGTGTGGCGCGGGAAGTAGGTACAGAAGGGAAGCTTGGTGGCCAGGCAAACGTGCAGGGAGTCGATGGAACCTGGAAGGATTTGACAGATTCGGTAAACCTGATGGCAAGTAACCTTACGAGCCAGATGAGAAATATAGCCAACGTTACCACGGCGGTGGCAAACGGCGACCTTTCAAAGAAAATTACAGTTGAGGCTCAGGGCGAGATTATGGAGCTGAAAGATACGATCAACATCATGGTGGATCGTTTAAATTCTTTTGGCTCGGAAGTAACCCGTGTGGCGCGGGAGGTAGGTACCGAAGGTAAGCTTGGGGTGCAGGCAAACGTGCCGGGTGTGGATGGCTCCTGGAAAGACCTTACTGACTCTGTAAACCAGATGGCCAGCAACCTTACCAACCAGATGAGGAATATAGCCGAAGTAACCACGGCGGTGGCGAAAGGCGACCTCTCCAAAAAAATTACCATTGAGGCGCAGGGTGAGATAATGGAACTGAAGGAAACCATTAATACCATGGTGGACCAGCTGAATGCCTTTGGTAGCGAAGTAACCAGGGTGGCGCTTGAAGTAGGTTCTGAAGGTAAACTGGGTGGTCAGGCCAACGTGCCCGGTGTGGATGGTTCCTGGAAAGGCCTTACCGATTCTGTAAACCAGATGGCGAGTAATCTTACAGCTCAGGTGCGTTCCATTGCAGATGTAACGACGGCAGTGGCCCAGGGCGACCTTTCAAAGAAAGTAACTGTGGATGTTAAGGGAGAGATCAGGGAACTGAAAGATACCATTAATACCATGGTGGATCAGCTGAACTCTTTTGCATCGGAAGTAACGCGTGTGGCACTCGAGGTAGGTACTGAAGGTAAGCTTGGCGGCCAGGCGAATGTACAGGGAGTGGCCGGAACCTGGAAGGACCTTACCGACTCTGTAAATAAAATGGCAAGTAACCTTACCGGCCAGGTACGAAATATTGCCGAAGTAACAACGGCGGTGGCGAACGGTGACTTATCCCGAAAGATTACGGTGGATGTTAAGGGAGAGATCAGGGAGCTTAAAATAACGATCAACACCATGGTGGACCAGCTCCGGGCATTTGCATCGGAAGTAACGCGTGTGGCGCGGGAAGTAGGTACCGACGGTAAGCTGGGCGGCCAGGCCAACGTGCCAGGCGTAGCAGGTACCTGGAAAGATTTGACTGACTCTGTAAACCAGATGGCAAGTAACCTTACCGGTCAGGTGCGGAATATTGCGGAAGTAGCAAATGCGGTGGCAAACGGAGATATGAGCCGCAAAATTACTGCCGATGTGCGGGGCGAAATTCTCCAGCTGAAAGAAACGCTGAACACCATGGTGGACCAGCTTCGTGCATTTGCCTCGGAAGTAACCAGGGTGGCACGGGAAGTAGGTACCGACGGTAAACTGGGTGGCCAGGCCTATGTGCCTGGTGTGGCAGGTATCTGGAAGGATCTTACCGACTCTGTAAACCAGATGACGGGTAACCTTACCTCGCAGGTACGAAACATTGCGGAAGTAACAAAGGCGGTGGCAAGCGGTGACTTGTCTAAAACGGTAACCATCGATGTGAAGGGAGAAATTTTCGACCTGAAAAACACCATCAATACCATGGTGGATCAGCTGAACTCCTTTGCCTTTGAGGTAACAAGGGTGGCGCGGGAAGTAGGAACAGAAGGTATCCTTGGAGGACAGGCCGAGGTAAAAGGAGTAGGTGGTACCTGGAAGGATCTTACCGATAGTGTGAACATGATGGCCACCAACCTTACCAGTCAGGTGCGGGGTATTGCAAAGGTGGTGACAGGAGTGGCGAAAGGTAACCTCACCCAAAAGCTCTCCATCGATGCGAAAGGCGAGGTAGCACAGCTTACAGAAACAATTAATGAAATGATTGATACCCTGGCAGTATTTGCCGACCAGGTAACTACAGTGGCGCGTGAAGTGGGTGCAGAGGGCCGCCTTGGAGGTCAGGCAAACGTGCCGGGAACATCCGGTATCTGGAAGAATCTTACAGAAAATGTAAACCAGCTGGCCGACAACCTTACCACCCAGGTACGTAGTATTGCAGATGTGGCATCGGCGGTAACCAAAGGTGACCTTACAAGAACAATTAATGTGGAGGCAAAAGGTGAGGTGGAAGCCCTGAAGGATACCATTAACCAGATGATTGCCAACCTGAAGGAAACCACTCTCCGGAACCAGGAGCAGGACTGGCTGAAATCAAACCTTGCTAAGTTTAACCAGATGCTCCAGGGGCAGAAGGACCTTAACACGCTTTCCAACCTTATTCTTTCTGAGCTTGCATCTGTGGTTTCTGCCCAGCACGGTGTGTTTTATATTATGGATCAGCAGGTTGAGTCGCAAAAAGCCATTGCAGAAAATATGCGGCTGAAGCTGATAGGAACTTTTGGGGTACAAAAGGATAGGTCATCGGAATACTGCCAGCTTGGAGAAGGTCTGGTAGGGCAGTGTGCTTTAGAAAAAGAAAGGTTTTTAATTGATAATGTGCCGGGAGAATATATAAAAATTAAATCCGGCCTGGGCGAAGCCAGTCCAATAAGCCTGATTGTGCTGCCAATCCTGTTCGAAGACCAGGTAAAAGGGGTGCTGGAACTGGCTTCTTTTCAGAAGTTTAGTCAGATGCACCTTTACTTTCTGGAACAGTTAACAGAAAGTATTGGTATTGTATTGAACAACATTGCATCCAGTACCCGTACCGAAATGCTGCTGGAGCAGTCGCAGTCGCTGGCGGTGGAGCTTAAAACCCAGCAGGAAGAACTCCGGAGAACCAACGAGGAGCTTGAAGATAAGGCGCACCTGCTGGTAATGCAGAAGGATGAGCTGGAGCAGAAAAACTACGAAGTGGAAATTGCAAGAAAATCTCTGGAGGAAAAAGCGGCGCAGCTCATGATTACCTCCAAGTATAAGTCGGAGTTCCTTGCAAATATGTCGCATGAATTGCGGACACCACTGAACAGCTTGCTAATCCTATCCCAGCAGCTCTCCGAGAACCATGACGGAAACCTTACCGAAAAGCAAATACAATATTCCAAAACCATTAATTCCTGCGGTAACGACCTTGTAAACCTGATCAACGATATACTGGACTTGTCTAAAATTGAATCGGGTGTGGTTTCGGTTGATAATACACCGGTACACTTTGAGGAAATTGTAAAGTTTGTGGAGCTTACCTTCCGGCACATGGCCGACCACAAAAAGATTAAATTTGATATTGTTCAGGATAAAAAACTGCCGGAGTTTATTGAAACTGATGAGCAGCGGTTAAAGCAGATCCTGAAAAATCTCCTCTCCAATGCGTTTAAATTTACCGAAAAAGGAAAGGTAATCCTGAACATTTTTGTGGCAAACAAAAACAAGAAGTTTAATAACCTGATGCTCGATAAGGCAGATGTGGTTATTGGTTTCGAAATTAAAGATACCGGTATCGGAATTTCAAAAGAGAAGCAGCATATTATTTTTGAAGCTTTCCAGCAGGCAGAAGGGTCCACAAGCCGGAAGTTTGGAGGTACCGGACTTGGGCTTTCCATCAGCAGAGGCCTTACCAGTCTTTTAGGCGGATCAATGGAGCTTGACAGTGAGCCAGAAGAGGGAAGTACTTTTGTTCTGTACCTTCCCCTGAAAATGAATTCTGCGGTTTCCCTGTCGCAGGTAACCACCCCGGCTCCGGAGGCGGGAGATAAATTTAAGATGCCGGACTTTGACATGAATGATACTGAGGAGTTGCTCATGGAAGTCTCTCATGCCTATGAGTTTGAAGATGACAGAGCTACTATTACAGAAAAGGATAAAGTGGCCCTGGTGGTTTCTGAGGAGCTGGCTATTGTAAATAAATTGAAAGATGTAGCCAAAAAGAAACAGTACAAGACCATCATATCCAACAAAGGAGGGGTCGTTTTTGACCTGATTCATCAGTACCGGCCTTCCGTTATTTTACTGGACATCAATCTTCAGGATGTGGATGGGTGGAAAGTCCTTAACAGGTTAAAGAACGATTTAGATACCAGAAGTATTCCTGTGGTGTTTACTTCCGTAAGTAGCGATGAGACTTCATTTGCATACCGGCAGGGTGCTTTTATGGTACTTCCCGAAGAACTGGATGATGCCACCATAAATCAGATTTTTGAAAAAACTGATCACTTTCATAACAAGGAGGTCAGGAAATTGCTTCTTATCGAGGATTCTGAAGAAGACTATAATAGAATTTTTAACCTGCTTGAAGGGGATGATATTGAAATTACCCGGGTAGCAAATGGTAAACAAGCCCTTCAGCTGGTAAATAGTACCGTTTATGATTGTATTGTGCTGGACCATAGATTTCCGGATATTGCAACACCTGACCTTATTCATCAGCTTGATTTAACCGCAAGCCGTAAAGAAACGCCGTTTATTATATTTTCCGGAGAAGAATTGTCGAAGGATGAGCTGGCGGAGCTAAAGAAGCTTTCGCGTGGAGTGGTTTTAAAAAGCGAAAATTCACTGGAAAAACTATTTGACCTTACCTCTTTTTATCTGCACCGCGACTATAGGGTGTATCCTGCAGAAAAGCAGGCTATTATTAAAAACGTTCATCCATCCACTAATATGCTGGTAGGGAAAAAGGTACTGATTGTGGATGATGATGTGAGGAATATTTTTGCTCTGGTAAGTGCGCTGGAAGGCTACGGACTTGAAATGATAACGGCAGAAAGCGGGAAAAAAGCCATTAAGGTGTTGGAAATCATGGATGATGTGGATATCATACTCATGGATATTATGATGCCTGAAATGGATGGGTTTGAAACTATCCGGCATATCAGGAAAGAAGCCGGAAATGAAAATGTTCCGATTATCGCGGTTACTGCAAAAGCAATGAAGGGCGACCGGGAGAGATGCCTGGAGGCGGGAGCATCTGATTATATAACTAAACCGGTGGATATGGCTCAACTGGTATCTATGATGCGGATATGGCTGAATGAATATTAATCTTTGAATGTCCTGAAAACTGAAATGGAGGAAAAGTCTGAAATAAGGATTTTACTGGTCGATGACCGGGAAGAGAACCTGCTTGCTCTGGAAACGATTCTGGAAGGAGAAAAATACCAGTTTGTAAAGGCAAGATCGGGAAGGGAAGCATTAAAAGTCCTGCTCGAAGACCAGGACTTTTACCTCATTATAATGGATGTGGTAATGCCGGGTATGGATGGTTTTGAAACTGCGGAACTGATATATTCCAGAGAAAAGCTGCAGCATATTCCTATCATCTTTCTTACTGCCATGGATATTGAGGAGAATATTTACAAAGGATATAAATCCGGGGCCGTAGACTATATCAGGAAACCTTTTGTGCGGGAAATCCTGAGAGCGAAGGTAAATGCTTTTGTTGACTTAACTGTAAAGAATAAAAAGCTCCTGGCGCAGGATGAAAAGCTGAGGAGTATTAATAAAAGCCTGGAACAGGAAATCCAGGAGCGGAAAATTTCTGAAGAAAAAGTAAGACTTCTGAATAAGGACCTGGAGCAGAAGCTTGAGGAACTGCAATCTCTCGATTCCTTTGCTTACTCTGTTTCTCATGACCTGATGTCGCCTGTTAATAATATTAACGGACTTACCAGTTTACTCCTGAAGCGCTATGGAGGCGATATGAAAGAGGATATGCTGAAGATTATTAATCTTATTTCGGACAGTACCCAAAAGATGTCGGAACTGATCAAAAGCCTTCTGCTCTTTTCCCGCCAGGCAAATGCAGAGCTTATAACGGAAGCGCTTGAAATGAACAGGATTGTAAACGGAGTAATTGAAGAAATTTCCACTTATAAATGTCTGGATAACTTCGATATCCGGGTTGGTGAGCTCCCCACAGTTAATGGCGATGGTAAAATGCTGAAGCAGGTTTGGGTTAACTTTATCTCTAATGCAATAAAATATTCTCAAAAGAAGCCAAAGCCGGTAATTGAAATTGGAGCCCATAACGAAGATGGTTCTTTTGTTTTCTTTGTAAAGGATAACGGAGCCGGCTTCGATATGAAAAACTACGATAAACTGTTTGGTGTTTTTCAAAGGCTCCACAGCGCCAAAGATTTTGAAGGAACAGGTGTGGGCTTGTCTATTGTAAAAAGGATAATAGAACGCCATGGGGGTAAAGTATGGGCTGAATCCACTCCTGGCGAAGGTGCAACCTTTTATTTTTCTGTTTGATAGTCAGTAAATTATATGTATTTGGGGGATGTGCTTTTCAGGCATATCCCTTTTTTTTGCAGTAAGTGCAACAAAAGCACCCTCACATTCGTCTAACCGTTAGCGTATATGTAGATTTTTATTTTCTCCGTTATTTAAATTTTTTTAAAGATGAATAGATCTTTCTTAACCAACTATTTCCTGCTGTTTACACTGTGGCTGGTTTGCATCCTGGTATCCTGTAAAGAAAAGGAAAGTGAGCCTGAGCCTGTTACTCCCCACAATCCTGCAGGGGGAGAATTACTGCACTACGATTTTGACAAGGATGTAATGGACAGGGGGGAGCACAAGTATCATGGAAAGCTTATAGGGGAACCCGGCTTTGTGGAAGGAAAAAAAGGAAGTGCACTTTATTTGAATGAAACGGATGGTAAAAATGAATGTGACCAGCCGGGGGGCCAGTATGTACAGGTGCCACCTATTGGCCGGGTATGGGAAAAAGGATTTACCGTTTCTGCCTGGGTGGAATTTAAAGATAACAGGAAATTTGAGAGGATTTTAGATTTAGGTAATGGTTTAGGGGAAACGAATGGCAGGAATGTGACCTTCTCCAGGTATGAGAAATCAAATGATCTTGTTTTAACCAGCTGGGTAAATTCAGATCCTGCGTTTAATCGTGAGCATGGCCGCCTGATTGCCAAAGATGTGATAGTTAATAATAAGATGCAGCATTATGCTGCCACCATCAGTCCTTCGGGTGAAATGAAAATTTTTGTAAATGGTGAGAAAAAAGCAGAACAAAAAAATGGAAGTCCCGTATTGAATGTTTACCGGGAGAAGAATTTCATTGGTCATTCAAGCTACTGTTATATTGACCCGGACCTGAAAGGAATAATAGACGATATCAGAATATATAATAAGGAATTGTCAGAGGTCGAAATAAAAGAACTTTTCCTTTACTAGAATTTTCCCTTTATCACACACGTTTAACAGAGGCTGGTTCGCAGAAATGTGGCCGGCCTTTTTTATTTTTCACTAATAATTTATTCAGGCGATGTGGAAAACCTGCTTAATGCGCCTGCGGAGCAAAAAAGACTGCCGGTTTAGCATTGGTTTCAGGATTCACGGGGCTCCCCGCCATTTAAGGCCCCTTTATTGCAGGGTTGCAGTCAGGTTTTGCAATTTATAGCTGGTGGATAATTCTGGTTGGAAGAGTTCTGAAAAATACCTGATGCGGACGTTCCGGCGCATCAGAAGGTTGAATTCCACAGTTACAGGGGAAAACTGTTTCTATGTTATGGAGTTTCCGAAAAGAGGGATATGCTCCTTTGCCAAAATACTTTTATGCTCTGTGGATGAAAGGTAAAGAAAATATACTCTGCATGCATACTATTTATGAGATTTTCTTTACATTTAAGGAGTGATTTCAACTTGGTTCAAACAATATGGATGATGAAAACAGGAAAAAGCTATAGGGATATAAAAGTAAAAGCCTCTCAACTTGCGTTAAGAGGCTTAATTAACAACGGTGGTGATGAGTGGATTCGAACCACCGACTCACGGATTTTCAGTCCGATGCTCTACCAACTGAGCTACATCACCGTTGATGAGGACACAAAAGTACCATAAATTTTATAAGCTGCAAAGCTTTCCTCAAAAAAAATCAAAATAATTTTTAAAGTGCATTTTTAATTTAATTGAGCTAAGTTTAACCAATTCAAAAGAACCTATATACCTTGATCAAAAATGGAATACTTACCACAAATACTATTTCTGATAATTTTAGGAGCGGCTTCCTGGATTATTGCAAAGCGGGTGGCGCAAATCCGCAAAAATATTCTTTTAGGCAGGGAGGTAGACCGAAGCGATAACAAACCGGCCCGACTCAGGAATATGATGCTGATTGCTTTCGGGCAGAAGAAAATGTTCAAGCGCATAGTGCCGGCTATTCTCCACCTTTTTGTTTATGTGGGTTTTCTGGTAATTAACATTGAGGTGCTGGAATTTATAATTGACGGTTTTTTTGGTACCCACCGCTTTTTTGCAACACTTATAGGAGGGCAGGGGCTTTACACCGTGCTGATGAATATATTTGAGTTCCTTGCATTTGCAGTAATTGTTTCCTGTGCTATTTTCCTTATTCGCAGAAAAGTAATTAAAGTAGACCGTTTCGGAGGGCAGGAAATGACCAGCTGGCCTAAAACAGATGCAACGATTATTCTTGTTACAGAAATAGTCCTGATGATTGCTATCCTTTCCATGAATGCTGCTGATTCTGTTTTGCAGGGCAGAGATCCGCATTATGTGGAAACAGGTACTCTCTTTTTCAGCTCGTTCCTGAAGCCCCTGTTTACAGATTTAAGTACCACCACTCTTATAGCAATTGAGCGGGTTGCCTGGTGGTTCCACATTATTGGAATTCTTGCTTTTGCTATTTACATCCTGTACTCAAAGCATTTGCACATTTTCCTGGCTTTTCCGAATACCTATTATGCAAACCTCAACCTTAAAGGAAAAATGCATAATATGCCCGATGTAACCAGGGAAGTTAAAACAATGCTGGGTATTCCTTTAGATGAACCTGCTGCTTCAACAGATGGAAATGCAGGTACTGCTCCGGCTCAGCAGGAAATTGCCACCCTCGGGGCTAAAGATGTAAATGACCTTCACTGGAAAAACATTATGGATGCTTATTCCTGCACCCAATGTGGCCGCTGTACAGATGAATGCCCTGCAAACCAAACCGGTAAAAAGCTGTCGCCCCGCAAAATTGTAATGGATACCCGCGCAAGGGCAGAGGAAGTAGGGCAAAGTATTGCAAAGGGAGGTCCTGGCTTTGAAGATGGCAAAACCCTCTTCCGCGATTATATAACCGAAGAAGAGATTAATGCCTGTACCACCTGTAATGCCTGTGTGGAAGCCTGCCCGGTAAACATCGATCCTCTGAGCGTTATTCTCCAGATTCGCCGCTATATGGCCATGGAAGAGAGTAGCAGCCCGCAGGAGTGGCAGGTGATGTTCCAGAATATAGAAACCAGCTTTGCCCCCTGGAAATTTCCGCCAAGCGACCGTTTTAAATGGGCAGACAGTCTGAAAAATAGTGCTAAAAATTAAAATCTCGAAAAATGGAATATAAAGTCCCTACAATGGCCGAAATGATGGCCGAAGGAAAAGAACCGGAAGTTTTATTTTGGGTAGGATGTGCCGGCAGTTTCGACGACCGGTATAAAAGCGTTACCCGGGCATTTGTAAAAATACTCAACAAGGTAGGTGTTCCTTTTGCTGTGCTGGGTTCGGAGGAAGCCTGTTCAGGAGATCCTGCCCGCCGGGCCGGTAATGAATTCCTTTTTCAAATGCAGGCAATGGCCAATATACAGGTGCTGAATGGTTATAATGTGAAAAAGATTGTAACGGCGTGCCCTCATTGCTTTAATACGCTTAAAAATGAGTATCCGGAGCTGGGAGGAAATTACGAGGTAATTCACCACTCTACCTTTTTGCAGCAGCTTATTAATGAAGGAAAGGTTAGTATGAAGGGAGGAGGAGAGTTTAAAGGTAAACGCATTACCTACCACGACTCCTGTTACCTCGGGCGTGCCAACCAGATATATGAAGCGCCGCGCGAGGTGCTTGAAGCCCTCGATGCGGAACTGGTGGAAATGAAGCGCAGCCGTGCAAAAGGTTTTTGCTGCGGTGCCGGAGGTGCTCAAATGTGGAAAGAGCCTGAGCCGGGCCGTAAAGATGTAAACGTAGACCGTGCCGAAGAGGCTCTGGCGACAGGAGCTTCTACTGTGGCCGTTGGCTGCCCGTTTTGCATGACTATGCTTGCAGATGGAATTAAAAGCAAGAACAAGGAAAATGAAGTAAAAGTGATGGACCTGGCCGAACTAATTGCAAAGCACGAAGGTTTAGAATGAAAATATTTTTAAAACAGAGGAAAATGGGTGAATTTCCATTAAATTGTAAATAACTCAATACTCAATACTCAATACTCAATACTTTCTTATGTACGTACCTTTTGATGAACTGAGCCGGCAGGCCAGGGTTTGGGTGTATCAGTCGGACAGGCCGCTGAGCGAAGCAGAAATTTCCCTTATTGAGGAGGCAGCTCCGGCATTCCTGGAAAGCTGGGCCACGCATGGTAAGCCACTGAAAGCATCTTTCCGTTTATTCCACAGCCAGTTTCTGGTTATTGGAGTCGATGAACAGGTTCAGGCTGCCAGCGGGTGTTCCATCGACAGCTCTGTTTCTTTTGTTCAGGCCCTGGAAAAAGAGCTGGAGGTAAGTTTTATGGATCGGGGAAAAGTAGCATTTGTATCAGAGGGAAAAGTATTCCTGGAGGCTCTTCCGCAGCTTAAGACAAGTATTGAAGCCGGCAGGGTTACCGCCGATACCAGCACTTTCAATAACCTTGTAAGCAGTAAACAGGAACTCGAAGAAAAGTGGCTGATGCCTGCAAAAGAAACCTGGTTAAAAAGGTATTTCAATTAATTGCAAAACCCTGTTGAGCAAACAGGGTTTTTTAATTATTGGTGAATGAGCCGGTCCTGCACGGTATAAGATGTTTTGCAAAGTCAGTAGGGGTATTACACCGTATTATTATAATTATTAGCAGTGCTCCGGAGACTTATATATTCCAGCTGCTGCAGCATTTTATTTTATGAAAAAATATATAATAAAATAAAGATATACCGTATTTTTAGTTTTAACGTTATTTTTTTGAAGATTACATTTCTTAATTTAATGAACAAAAAGCCGGAGTTGACATATATGAAATCCGTTTTATCTGTTTTTGCAATTTTCCTGTTGCTGGCCTTTGCCTCCTGTAGCCCATACAAAAAAGGTATTAACAGCTACCAGCTCGGGGAGTATCAGGTGGCAATTGATAATCTGGAAAAAGCACTTGAAAAATCAGGTACTAATCAGGCAATGGCTAATTTCTATCTGGCCGAGTCTTACCGCCTGTCTAACAGGATTGATGAGGCAGAGCCTTATTATGCGGCAGCACTGGAACAGGGCCTGCAGGATGAGGATGCCCTTTTTTATTATGGATATGCTCTGAAGGCCAACAGCAAATACAAAGAAGCGCGGGAGCATTTTGGTAAATATTTAAGCAATGCTCAAAACCAGGAATATATTAAAAGGGCAAATACTGAAGTAGAGACCTTAACCTCCCTCGAGGAGCTTCTTGCAAATGAGAGCTTCTATAAAATAAAGCATCTGGAGTCCGTAAATACTCCTGAAGCCGAGTATGCCCCTGTAGCATTAAATAATCAACTGTATTTTACCTCCTCCAGAGGTGATGCTAAAGTGTATAAAGCTACCGGAAAATCTTTTACCAATTTATTCAGAGCCGACATTGGCCAGGCAATGGAGCCGGTGGAAGGCTCTGTAAGTCCTTTAGGCGAAGAATTTAATAATTCCGATCGTGCGGAAGGCGCAATAGCCTTTAGCCCTGACGGAAATTCTATGGTATTTGCCAGAGGAAATGCTAAAGGAAAAAGAGGAGGGGAAGAAGTAAACCTCTACATTGCGTATTTCAGAGGAGGAAAGTGGTCTGAACCTGAAATGATGCGAATCAGCGATCCGCGCTCATGGGACTCGACACCCGCTTTCAGCCAGAATGGAAAAACCCTTTACTTTGCTTCTAACCGCAGGGGTGGCTTTGGTGGGGTAGACCTTTACTCCGCTACTCTCGATGCCAGGGGAAACTGGGGCAGGGTTCAGAATATGGGGCCGGTAATCAATACAGCAGGCAATGAAATGTTTCCTTTTGTCAGCCGCGATGGCAGGCTTTACTTTTCATCCGACGGGCATCCCAGCCTTGGAGGCCTGGATCTTTTCGTGGCTGTTCGCAGGGCAGGTGAAATCACAATCGAAAACCTGGGCGTTCCCATGAATTCCAGTGCCGATGATTTTGGCCTTACTTATATGGGCTACGACAGAGGATATTTTTCCAGCAACCGCGAATCAGGCAAAGGCGACGATGATATATATGCCTTCCTGAATGAAGATCCGGATTTGAAAATTGTAAACTATTACCTGGCAGGAACCACTTATACCACCGGCAACCAGGATCAGGAGCAAATTTTGCCCAATGTGGAGGTGCGCCTTATGGCTGACAACGAACGACAGGTAGACCTTACCATGAGTGACAATGAAGGAAAGTTTCAGTTTAAACTGGAAGAGGGCGTGCTGGAATATGTACTGATCGGGGAAAAAGAAGGTTATTTTACCAGCCGCAGGATTTTTCCTATGGAAGGAAAATATATAGATAAAACCACGCTTACCAAATTTGAAACGGATACCACTTTTTATACCTCACTGACTCTGGATAAAATTGTACTGGATAAGGCCATTGTACTTGAGAATATTTACTATGATTTTGACAGAGCTGAAATTCGTCCCGATGCCGCGCTGGAACTGGATAAGCTGGTAAATATTTTAAAAGATAACCCCCAGATTGTTATCGAACTAAGTTCTCATACAGATAGCCGGGGTGAAGTAGCCTATAACATTGACCTGTCGCAGCGCAGGGCAGAATCGGCAGTGGAATATATTATCTCAAAAGGAATTACTCCACGCCGGCTTACAGCCCGTGGATATGGCGAAAACAGGCCTATTATTCCTGAAGCAACTACTGAGGAGGAGCACCAGGTAAACCGGCGTACAGAGTTTAAAGTTACAGATATTACACCGGAAGCAGTGGTTGTGGAAGAAGATGAGGCAGCAGGTGTTGAGGTAGAGGTGCCATCAACCCAACAGGAGAACAACTCGAGGCAAAAACGGGAAGAAGATAAAAAGCCCCGCCGTGATGCCATCTTTGATGAATTGAATTAGGCGTGCAGGTGCCGGTAAATATTTATCAGAAACAAGAAACCATTAAAGAGCCTTCGTTATGCGAAGGCTTTTCTTATTTTTGTAGCCGTATAACCTTAGCCTATTGTTCCATGGAAGACAGATATATGCAACGCGGTGTAAGTGCCGGTAAAGAAGATGTGCATAATGCCATTAAAAATATCGATAAAGGCCTTTTCCCTAAAGCTTTTTGTAAGATTATTCCCGATATGCTGGGAGGAGATCCGCAATGGTGCAATATTATGCATGCCGACGGAGCCGGGACTAAATCATCGCTGGCCTGGTTGTACTGGCAGGAAACAGGAGATTTGTCGGTATGGAAAGGTATAGCGCAGGATGCGGTGGTAATGAATACCGATGACCTCCTTTGCGTGGGTGTTACTGACAACATACTGCTTTCTTCCACCATCGGGCGCAACAAAAATAAGGTTCCGGGCGAAGTAATTGCCGCTATTATAAACGGCACTGAGGAGGTGCTCCAGATGCTTCGCGATAACGGTATGGGAATTTACAGTACAGGTGGCGAAACCGCTGATGTAGGAGATCTTGTACGTACAATTATTGTAGATAGCACCGTAACAGCAAGGGTTAGGCGCGACGACATTATCAGCAACCATAAAATAGCCGCAGGCGATGTTATAGTAGGGATTGCCTCTTATGGCAAGGCAACTTACGAGGCAGAATATAATGGAGGGATGGGAAGTAACGGACTTACCTCTGCCCGCCACGATGTGTTTGCAAAATACCTGGCTCAGAAATACCCCGAGAGCTTTGATCCTTCTGTGCCGGACTCCCTGGTGTATGCCGGAGGTAAGCAACTGACCGATAAAGTGGAAGGATTGCCTGAAGGAGTGCAGCTGGATGCCGGAAAGCTGGTGCTATCGCCTACCCGTACATATGCGCCCGTGGTGGCGGCTTTCCTGAAAGAACACAGGCCGGTAATCCATGGCATGGTTCATTGTAGTGGAGGTGCCCAGACAAAAGTGCTCCATTTTACCGACCAGCATCATATTATTAAGGATAACCTGCTTCCTGTACCTCCCCTTTTTAAAATGATTCAGCAGGAGAGCGAAACCCCTATGCAGGAAATGTTTAAGGTTTTTAATATGGGCCATCGCCTGGAAGTGTACCTGGAAGAAAAATATGCACAGGACCTCATAGATATTGCCCGTACTTTTGGCATTGATGCACAGATAGTAGGAAGGGTGGAGGCAGGTACTAAGCAGCTCACCATCCGTCATGAGGGTGCAGAATACCAATATAATTAGAATGAACAGCCCGTTAAAGCTTAGAAGTCCATCAGGAAAAGGTTCCTGATGGACTTCTTTTTTAAAGAGTGTGTGGCGGCTCTTTTTCAATTAAAGGAAAAACATTTCAGGTAATTTACCAGCTTATTATAATTTTCCATAATAGGAGCAGGTGCACGCTGGCTGTAGAGGTAATTTCTGTATATAGTATTAAGTGTCCCGAAATCATTCCTGTGTAATAACCGGGCAAATACAATGCCTTTAAAGCAGCGGTTTATCTGGTTATGGAGGTACGGGCAAGGCAGGTGTGGATTCCTGTTAATAGTGGCATCCGCTCTCTTTAACCGGTCAAAAGCACTCAGGAAGCGGAATCCCTTTTCCTTCATAAATACTGAAATTTCACTGCATGCACGTTGGAGGCTCTCATTGTCGGTAATAGTAAACCGCTGGATTGGGGCATTTTTTAATTTATGCAGTGAGGCAACTATGGTGTTGCTTTCATTTTCGAACAGTTTAGGGCCGCTGTAAAATTGCTGTACAAGGGTTTCAATAATATCGAACCGGATTCCCAGGTGGAGGTCAAGTATTTGCCTGTGGGCTTCACCGCTTACAGAGAACAATACGCTTCTGGATCCTTTTTTTGTCTTTTTTCTGAATTGGTTTTTTGTGGGTAATGCCTCATAACCATGGGTCTCAAAAACTGGCTGAAGCTGCTTATATATAGATTGCTCTTGTATCCGGATGCTGTTCATCGTCAAAAAAAATAAGAGATTACACTGAACCTTTATTAAATAAAAAAATCAGCAAAGTTAATTTTGAATGTTGCGTTCCCGGGAGAATTTCAAATGCCTTAGCTTTGCTATGTATAGTTCCTTATATGGTTTAGAGAGGTATTTTGTTTCACCGGATGGGAAATAATACTGCGGCTATGGTAATTTTTCTATCGGGAAAAATCCTTTGTACTGCTTCCCGTGGTGAACCATCAGGAACGGGCTATTTCAGCCGCTTCCTGTTTTTTACAGGGGAAATGTAAGTAATGCAGGGGAAAAGAGGAGCGGCAATAAGCAATTGATGTTTATATTTGGTGCTGCAAAAAGAGGGAATAAAAGCGGTATGGCTTGAAGTCCGGCTTGAAGCAGAAAGGAACTATTGTGGGAAACAGAAGGTGATTTTAGAGTTTCCTGCGAACTGAGGAGGAGCCGGAAGTTAGAACATTTCCAGCTGAACGCTTTGCTGTTCATGCTCCAGGAGCCATTTCTTGCGCAGGAGGCCTCCGGCGTAGCCGGTAAGTACACCACTTGTGCCAATAACTCTGTGGCATGGAAGAACAATAAGGAAGGGATTATGGCTGTTGGCGGATCCTACTGCGCGTATGGCATGAGGGTGGCTGATCCTGCAGGCCAGCTGGCTGTAAGTGATGGTTTCGCCCCATGGAACAGAAAGCAGTGCCTGCCATACCCTTTGCTGGAATTGGGTGCCCTGGCTTAAATCCAGCGCTAGCTTGAAGATTTGGCGCTTATGGCAAAAATATTCATGTAATTGCTCTACTGCCTCTGTCATGCAGTTTGAGAGGAGCTTACTCTGGTCAGGAACAGGCTCATCGTTGAACAAAACAGAGGATATGCCTGTATCGGAACCTTTTATAATGATTTGACCAAGTGGAGACTGGTAAGAGGCAGTTTGAATATTTGCCATATTTATTAAGAATATACAAAGGTAAGGAATGTCGTCATTACAATGAAGGATTCGTTCAAAAAAATATTTAATTCATATAATTACAGTCCCTGCAGATGAAAAAAAGATTTGTTTTTAGTTGTTTTACCTTAGTAGCTGTTATTCTATTGGGAGTTTGTGGCAGTAGTTTTGCTCAGGTTTCTATAATGCGTAATTATTTTCCGGCTCCGCTTGAAGATACTACTTACCAGAAAGGTTTTTTTGAAAAACTGGCTTTTAGTGCAGAAGGCAGCCGTGGCTTTGGATCTGCCTTAGGGGAGCAGGCCTGGAATATAAAGTATATTGGCTTTGTTGAATTATACCGTTTTTCGCCACGGTCGGCCATTGCCGGCTCACTTGCGCATGAATTTACTGCCAATCCTCATAATGAAATTAATTTCCATATGAGGGGTGTCATCTGGAATGAAACTCTTGCCTATTTTCATAAACTTCGTCATCTGACCCTTGAGGCCGGTGTTACTCACCATTGCCGCCACGAGATAGATAATACAGTAAAATCAAACGAGCTGGATCCTGATCCTGATTATGTGCCTACCAGAAGACTGATTGTGCTTACCGGTCCTTACCTTTCCATGCAGTCAAACTGGTTAAGCCATAAGAAGCTTACCGCCCGGTTTTATGGAAGGGCAAATCTTTACACTTTTTATGTAGATGGAAGAAGAACTTATTATACCGATGGGAGAAGGGATGTAGAAAACACGGAGCAAAGCCTGGACTATGTAAGAGCATCAGCCATAATAGGAATGAGGCTGAACTATGAGCTGAGCAATAATATATTTCTTTTTAACAGGAACTGGTATAACCCCGTATATTTTATAAAAGATGATCCGTGGAAGAGTAATTCCCGCATAGAAATAGGAGCAGGGGTAAAAGGAGGAAAAGGAAACTTTGAACTTTTTGCCGGCTATGAAAGCTTTTTTGATGATATGTCAAGGCCTTACCCTTTACCTTCAAATGTTTTATCAGTAGGAATCAGGGGCCGGAGCAAAGACCTTTTTTAAAAAAGAAAAAAAGCAGTGCCGGGCACTGCTTAAATATTATACCGGAAGTAGTCCGCGAAAAAGTCTTTGCTTAGCATATTTACGAACCATTTTGTATTTCCATAATTTGCTGATTCCTGCCAGAATAATGGCTGTTCTTATTAATTTCCACATAATATTAAAAAATTTTGGGTTAAACTTAAAGGAGTATACGAGGCAGGTTCATTGGGGTTTTCTCCTCAAAAGAAATCAGCCTGTAAGAAGGAGGATAGAGCTGTACAGGATTATGCCTGACAGAAAAGCCCAAAAGTTGCTTTTTCGCTCCTCCGGTATTTCTTCCTTTAGTACATTCAGGATAACACTGCCGGCAACAAAAGCAAAAAGAACAGCAATAACAGTTTCGGAAAGGTGTATGAAGGTTCCCATGGCCCAGCCTCCTATTACGGAAGCAGCCATTACCCAGCGCCCTTCACGAAGGTATTTGTGGCGGTAATGGTCCAGGAGGCTATAATCATTTCCTATAAAATGAAATGCCATAGCTATAATAAACCAAATGAGCTCTTGAGTGGATTTTGTGTCGCTCTCTGTAAGAAGGTGGCCAATAATAGCATTGTAAAGCGAAAAACTACCTATATGCAGCCAGAATGTTTTAGCGTTTGTATGTACCTGATCTGATGCAGGCTCTCTGTGGGAGTCTGAAGAAAGTTTTGCGGCCCTTTCCAGTCCGTAAAATGCAGTTAAGCCTGAAAGGGCAACCAGGTACAGGTGGTGGCTTATGAAGGAAAGATTTTCATTCTTCTCTTCAAACTTCAGCTGCCAGTCTTCCAGTTCAGGTAAAAGATGGATAAAGATATAAGAAACGGATATTCCACCGGCTGCAGAAAGCCACTTGCTGCGGGGAATATGAGAAAAACCAATTTTATTTGCAAACAGGTGTACAAATGCCAGAAAAAGGGCTCCTATTACAGAATAGATTAGCATAAACAAGATATTTTTTAATGCTAACCAACAGGAAGTATTTAAGTTAGATGAGCCCTGTAAAGAGAAGTCTAAAGAATGGAATGATTACCGGCTTCCGGTAAATTCATTCTTATCCGCCATTCTTTTGGCCAGTAGTTATTGGCCCTGTTTTTAATCCTCTTTATCCAACCGAGGGGAATCTCCCTGTACGAAAGCAATACCCAGCCTTCAGGGGCATTTTCGGGTAGTATATCTTCCTTTTTCAAATACCGCAGGGCCATTTCATGGCTGATTTCCTGTATAGGATGTGCATCTTTATTCAGGAAGGCCGATAGCCCCAGGGAAGGGAGGGGGTTAAACTGCTTGTTTTTTACCTCGGCCAGCGGAATTCCTGCGTGTGCAATCCGAAGATGCTTAAAAATATTTTCAAGTTCAGGTATCCAGTCTGCTGGTAGTGCTGCAATGCGGTCGCCGCCAAACTGAATATAATCCCACTGCTCAGGAGTCTGAATCCAAGTTTCAACATGTTCCCTTATATTTTTAGGGGCGAAGGAGAGGACCGGCTTCCTGCGTTTTCCTCCACTTTTGATTTGATCCGGCTCACCAGGCTTGCGGACTACAGCCATAAAAAAACCTTCTCCCCTGGTTTTATGAGGATAGAACCTGTACCCGGTCATTCCCTCCACCTCTGCGAGGCTCACTCCCCATTCAGGATTCAACTTCAGGGATAGTCCTTCTGCTCCATGGTTCTCCTGCAGCCACCGTAAGTTTTCTTCATTCTCCTCTCTGTTATAGGTGCAGGTACTATATATCAGCAGTCCGCCGGGTTTCAGACTTTCCCATACATCCGACAATATCCTTCGCTGGCGCTCCGAGCAAAGCTTCACATTGCTTTCCGACCATTCATCTGCAGCTGCAGGGTCGCGGCGGAAGAGTCCTTCGCCGGAGCAGGGGGCATCCACAACCATCAGGTCGAAGAAGTGGTGAAGTGCCTCAAATTCACGCGGGTCGTTTTGGGTAACAACGGTATATCCGCTTCCCCATTTCTGCGTATTCTCTACCAGAATATTTGTTCTTGCTTTTATTACTTCATTACTTACTAACAAACTGCCGGAGGGTAAAACAGCAGAAAGGTGGGTGCTTTTGCCACCGGGAGCTCCGCACAGGTCAAGGGCAAGAACAGGAATATCTGCAGATAAATGCTGGCGGACAGCCTGCTCCAAGAACATAGAGCTTGCCTCCTGTACATAATAGGCACCGGCGTGCAGCAGGGGGTCGAGTGTAAATACAGGCCTTTGGGGTAAATAATAAGCATTTCCGGCCCAGGAAACCGGCTCCAGTTGGAGCGCTGCATTCCATTTTAGCGGATTTACCCTGATGCTGACGGGCGCTTCGGTATGGAGTGCATCTTCAAAGGCGGTATAATCAACACCTAATTGTTGCTGCATTCGATCTGTAAACGCGTCAGGTAAGGCCATATTTTGTGCGGAAAATTTTAAATGAAAGAATAGAAGAGTAAAGGTAAGGTGAAAGTTTCAAATATTGTTCACGTGGAACATTAAAACAAGGATTTGAAGTTAACGGGATTTGGCTGTTGTGTTGTAAACCAGATAAGCTAAAACCCCCACTACCGGCACAAGCCATATCACGAGTAGCCAAAGGAGCTTTTCTGTTAATATAAACCTGTTACTCCTTAAAATAGAAATGGTAAATAAAACCGGAAGTAAAATTAAAAAAAGGCTCACAACTGACCACAGAATAAGGCCTTCGCCAGGACTTACATTAAGATATAGCAGCATAATTAATCAGGTTTAGTGAGTATTTCTCCTGTATCTTAATAAGATAACCTTTTTAACTGCAAATAACAATATAAGAATTGAAGGACTGCTATTCCTAGGCCAGCAAGCTGTTAATATCTTCCTGGCTCAGGTTCTTTACAAAGCTTTCCTCAGTAGTAATAAGGTTGCCGGCTAATTGTACTTTCCTTTGTTGCAGGGCCAGTATTTTTTCTTCTACCGTATTGCGGGTAATAAATTTATAAGTAAATACTTTATTCTCCTGGCCAATGCGGTGGGCGCGGTCCACAGCCTGTTGTTCCGCTGCAGGGTTCCACCATGGGTCAAGAATAAACACATAATCTGCTTTGGTAAGGTTAAGGCCTACACCACCCGCTTTTAAAGAAATCAGGAAAACACGGAGTTTATTGTCATTCTGGAAGCGGTTTACCTGCTCCATCCGGTCTTTAGTGGATCCATCGAGGTATGCATAGTCGATTTTTTGCAGGTCGAGGTACTTCCTGAAAAGACTTAGCTGTTTTACATACTGGCTAAAAACCAGGATGTTATGCCCTTTGCTGATGGCGCTGTTGAGCATATGTGTTACATCCTGCATTTTTCCGCTGTCGCCGGTATAATTTTCATCCACCATGGAAGGGTGGTTGGCAATCTGCCGCAGCCGGGTAAGGCCCTGTAAGAGCATGAACTGAGATTTCTTAACCCCGTGGAGGTCAATCTGGTCCAGGATCAGGCTGCGATAATAGTTCTTTGCTTCCTCGTATTTTTCTTCCTGCTGTACCGTCATGGTGCAGTACTGCACATTCTCTATTTTCTCGGGAAGCTCTGTGGCTACCTGGGTTTTCTGGCGGCGGAGAATAAAGGGCTTAATAATGGTATACAGCTTACTTATCTTATCTTCATCCTGCTTCTTTTCAATAGGGTTCAGGAACTCATTTTTGAAGAAGCTCTGGTTGCCCAGCAGGCCGGGGTTAATAAAGTGCATTTGCGACCAAAGGTCGAGCGTGCTGTTTTCCAGCGGAGTTCCTGTAAGAATGAGGCGGTGGCGGCAGTTCAATTCTCTTACCGCTTTGGCAATGTTTGAGGTAGGGTTCTTAATTGCCTGCGACTCATCCAGGATAATGTAATTGAAATAATATTTTTTAAGTTCTTCTATGTCCAGGCGTGTTATGCCATAGGAGGTTAACACAAGATCGTAATTTTTGAACCTGCTTACATCTTTGTTCCGGCCGGTTCCTGTATATACATGCACCCTTAATGATGGGGTAAACTTACTGGCTTCCATTTCCCAGTTATAAATAAGGGAGGTTGGCATTACCAGCAGGGAGGTGCCGGCCTGTCCGTTTTCTTTCTGGGCCTGCAGCATGGCCAGGGTTTGTACAGTTTTACCAAGACCCATATCATCGGCAAGACAGCCGCCAAAATTGTACTTGTTCAGGAATTGCAGCCAGTTGTAGCCCGCTTTCTGGTATGGGCGCAGCTGCCCCTGAAATTTAAGGGGCAGCGGGTAATCTTCAATCTCCTCAAAGCCACGCAGTTTTTCAAGTTTATGGCTTATGGTAACCTTAGCAAGGTTGCCATTTTGCAGATCCTGTACAAGGGCAAGGTGATGCTTGCGTAGCATCATGCCTTCTTTTCCGTTCTTTGCTTCTTCGGTAAAAGCAAATAATTCCGAATAGTCGGTTAGCCACCTTTCAGGAATTACAGCAATTTCACCATTAGGAAGTTTTATTTCGTGCTGCTTCCGCAGAATATATTTTCTTAGCTCGCTGAATTTTATTTCAAACTCACCAAAGCGAATAATAGCATATACATCAAACCAGTCGATGTTTTCGTTTACCTCTATGCTTATGTAGGATTCACCTACAAAATATCTTTTTTGGTCGGCCTTGCTTTGGTGGACCAGGTAGCCCTCTTCTTCAAGGAGCTGCCGGTTCCTGTTAAGCCAGTCAAAAGCTTTGGGTTTTGACTGAACGGCCCGTGCGTTCCTGAGCTCCAGCCCCAGTTCGCGAAGTTGCTTAATTACGGCCTTCTCTCTGTCCTGTTTCCTTTTTACCTTATGGAAGGTGTAATTGTCGCCATCCTGTTCCACGCGCACACTTGTTTCCGAAAGTTGTTCTGCTTTAAAAACATAGTCGCCGTACTGGAACGACAGGCTGAATACAATCTTGCCATCGTCAGCAGCTGTACTTTCGCTTCCGCTTTGCCCGCTAAAGTTGAGCTCTGCCACTGTAGCTGCAGTAGCAAGTTCCGAGAAAGTTACTACCGGCTTAGGTTCAAAGGTTTGGGTGTTTATGTAAAAGCCCTTTGCGTATACATCAAACTGGGCAATAAGGGGAGCTACAAATTTCCGGTAATAAGTGTCTTCTACCTTTTTAGGGATTTCAATAAACTTCTTGTTCAGGAAAGGCTGCAGCTTTTTACCGTCAACATCATTCTCAAAGCTGTAGAGCTTATAGTTCAAAACCATCCAAGCCGGCTCTTTGCAAATAAGGTAAGCTCCTTTGTACTGGAACTCAAGCTTGTCAGGGCCATATTTTATGGTAGGGAAATAATGGGTATTGGTTTCATTCCTGCGGAAATGGAATAAAACACTGGCTTTGGAGGGCATTATTTCAATTTGCTTCCATGCAGGCTCTCCGTCGTTGCCCATTTCAAAAAGCATTTTCTCCCGGAGGAGATCCAGTATCTGAGACCGCTTGGTCTCCAGGTACCGCTCAATTTCTTCCTGGAGAGGCTTATTTCCTTTTTCAGGATCATAAACCTTCGTAAAAAATTCGTTTGGCTTTACCTTTTTATTGTAAAACTGCTTGATTACATGCTCCTGCTGTATGCTGTCCATGAGCCGGATGAGCTCATAATCTTTTTCATCCAGCCCCGAAGCAAATTCTGAAGCATTTTTAGAAGAAATATTCTGATGGAGAAATGTGAGCCTTCCCGTTTCATCCATCTGAACAACAAAAGATTCAAACAGGAAACCAAGGTACTCGTGTACAAACAAAGAGTAAATTAACTGAAACGGTTGGGCGGTTGAAACTTTCATCTAAAAATCATGAAACAGGCTCGCAAATTAAGGAAAATAGCCTGAATAAGGTCAACAAACCGTTAAAATTATAAAAAGTTGTTAAAAAACCTATATATTTCTTGAGGTGCTTGTTTTGGAGGCGATTGAGGCCGGCCTGAAAGATGCCAGGAAGGTGATAAGAATAATACTTATGGCAGTAAAGATAAGATCTGTCAGTTCCAGTTCCACAGGATATGCGCTTTTTACCGAAGTTTGCATGCCCATGCCTACCAGACCAAAGTATTCCTGGACAAGCACAATGGCTATTCCGAGAATAAGCCCGATTGCTGCTCCGGAAAAGGCAATAATAGCTCCCTCAGCCAGAAAAATTCTGTAAACCAGGCGCCGTGTGGCACCCATGGAAAAAAGAATAGCAATATCTTTCTTTTTATCTATTGCCAGCATAGTAAGGGCAAAAAAGATATTAAACGAAGCCACAGCCAGTATAAAGGTAAAAGCAATATAAACAAAGAGCTTCTCTATTTTAATGGCATTGAGGAGGCTGCTATGCTGCTCGTCGCTGTTCTGGACTACAAAGCCGGGTGGAAGGGCTTTTTTTAGCCTTTCCTGTACTTTGCCGATTGATATGTCCGGGGCCGTTTCTATTTCCAGGGCCGATCTCCGGTTTCCATAATCAAAAAGATCAAGGGCAAAAGAAAGCGGCACGAAAATATAGCTGTCGTCGTACTGTTTTTCAATGCTGAAAACTGCTCCGGGCTTAATATTTTTCTGGTGGTAATATTTGGAAGGGTCAAGAGTGCCCGGCCTTACATTGCGCGGATAATATACCCTTAGCAGGTAAAAGTCATTTTCCAGGGAAACAGAAAGCTCGTTGCGCACCCCTGCGCCAATAATGGCCAGGGGAACACCTTCGTTCTTCAGCTTTAAGCTTCCCTGAACAATGGCCTGGTCGAGCCGGTTCTGTTCCATTACCGACTCACTTACTCCCTTTATTTTTACTACCTTTTCAGCATCCTGGTATCGTACCAGGGCATTATCTTCTGCAACTTCGGTAATGCTGATAATGCCTTCCACTCCCCGGATGGTTTGCAGGAGGTCATCGGTAAGCTCAAATGTCTTTCCTTTTTCCGGAATTATCCGGAGCTCAGCATCAAAGGTATTGTAAAGCGAACGGATAAGCCCCTCCAGTCCATTAAAAACAGATAAAACCACTATTAAAGAAATAGTGCCAACAGCCACCACCAGCATGGAGATGATGGAAATTATGTTAATAAATGTCTTTTTTTTACGGGAGCGAAAATACCGTCTTGCTATGAAAAAGGATAGGTTCATTCGTCTTCTTCGTCCTCTTCCGGTGCCGGGGGTATATTTAGTCCGCTGATAAGTTTATCCATTTTTGAAGCATAATCGGCGGCTTCGTTAAGGTAAAAAACAAGTTCAGGAATGTGGCGTACATCTTTGCCTATTCTGCGGCCCAGGGCGCCTCTTACTTCTCCCTTGTGTTCATTTATATTCTGAAGTAACTCCGCCTGGTTTTGCGCCAGCATAAAGCTGAGGTCAATTTTGGCTACGCTCAGGTCCGGACTCATGCGGACATTTGTAACAGTTACAAAAGTATTTTTTAAAAGGTGCGGAATATCACGTTGAAAAACCTCACTAAGCTCCTTTTGCAGGAGTCTTGAGAATTTTTGTTGTCTTTTGCTTTCACTCATACTGCAAATATTGTATAATATTTATTGTTTGTCTAAAATTTAAACTAATTTCGTAGCTGTTTGTGGTAAATTCTGGTTAAAAAGTTTCTGCAATATCTTTTCCCTTGATAAGCTTCTTCAGACTTAACGATCCATACCGGATTATCGGTATTTTCATATTACTGCTCATTATAAGGCTGCCAGCCTTAATGGGCTTCGTGCCCCTGCTTCAGCCGGAGCTGGGGTGGATGCTGCTGGGCGAGAATATTGCTTCAGGCGATACGCTCTATCATGGAGTGTGGGACAATACAGGCCCTTTTACTGCGGCGGTTTACTGGCTCATCGATTTGCTCTTTGGCCGGTCGCAGCTGGCTTATTACCTGCTTTCGGCATTTCTGGTGGTGGTGCAGGCCCTGGTGCTTAACCTTTTGCTTATAAGGCATAAGGCATATAATGAGAGCACTTTTGTGCCGGCTTTATTTTATATGCTGCTGGCCAATACCTTTTACGATTTCTTTACCCTTTCCCCGGTGTTGCTTTGTCTTACATTTCTTATTCTGGCACTGCGAAACCTTTTCCGGCTTATTTACGGGATAGGAAATGATGAGACCATCTTTTTCCTGGGGCTGTTTATAGGAATTGCCGCTCTGTTCTTTTTGCCTGCAATAGCCTTCCTTATATCCTTTATCTTTTCTTTGCTGATTTTTACAGGTACAAAGCCACGGCAGTATCTGCTTTCAGTGGTGGGCTTTATTCTTCCGTTTGCCGGAGTAATGCTATATTATGCCTGGCGAAACAAGCTTAACAGTTTTTACTGGCAGTATTTCCAGTCGCTGGAAATTCTTTCCGGCGATAACTACCTTAATTTGGTAAGTTTAATATTGGTGGCATTAATTCCGGGAATATTCCTGTTAATTGGCATTTACCGGTACAATAATTCCTATGCATTTAACAATTATCAGGTACGGCTGCAGCAAAGTTTATTTTATTATTTGCTGATGGGGCTTCTGGCTATTTTCTTTTCGCCCGAAAGGTCAGCTTATCACTTTATGCTGCTGCTGCCGCCACTGGCTTTTTACATCAGTCAGTATTTTTTGCTGATCAGGAACCGGCTGAAAGGTGAGCTGTATTTCCTTGGCTTTGCCATCCTGCTGTTAGGCTTAAACTACAGCCTTTTAGCAGAGTCCATCCCATACATTGGAGACTGGACCAACTTCAAAAATATTGAGGTGCAGAAGCGTCCTGAAGAGGAACTGGTAAGAGATAAGAAAATTGTGGTCCTTGGCGAAGATTTAAGCCCTTACAGGAATGCTGCGCTTGCAACGCCTTATCTTGACTGGGGGCTTGCTGCTGAGCAGCTTACTCAGTTGAATTATTATGAGAACCTGATGGAGACCTACAAAAATTTTAATGCCGACCCTCCGCAGGTAATTATAGATGATGCCGGAGCTATACCGGCCTTGTTTGAAAGAATGCCCCTCCTGGAAAGCAGATACGGGGTGTCGGAGCAGTACCCGCATGTTTACCTCTTAAAGTAAAAAGTAAAGTAACTTAGCAGGGGAGATAAAAATAAAGAGGCTGTCTCAAAAGTCCAATATCTAATTTCATCCCAAATTTAATTCTGAATCAGGTCTTTGCCTTTAATTAAATATAATAATGGCCAGGCACTTATATTGCATTCAAAACCTATTCAGCATAAAAAAAGAGGCTATCCCTTCTGAGACAGCCTCTGATAAATTTTTCTAGCAGCTGATTTTTCCTACTCTTCTCTCGTGGCGGCCGCCTTCAAATTCAGTAGTAAGGAAAGTTTCTGTCATTTTCTCAGCCAGCTCCATGCTTACAAAGCGGGCAGGAATGCTCAGGACGTTTGCTTTATTATGCTGGCGTGCAAGTGCAGCCAGTTCCTCGTTCCAGCAAAGCGCTGCACGAATGCCCTGGTGTTTATTAGCAGTAATGGCTACTCCGTTTCCGCTTCCGCAGATGAGGATACCTGCATCTGAGCTGCCATCTTCCACGCTGGTGGAAAGCGGGTGGGCAAAGTCAGCATAATCTGCTGATTCCGCGCTGAAAGGACCAAAATCCTTAACTTCATAACCTTTTTCTTCCAGGAACTTTACAAGCTTTTCTTTGTATTCGTACCCGGCATGGTCTCCGCCAATGGCAATTTTTTTGAATAGCATATTAATTAGAATTAATTAGTAGTCAGTAAATTATATTAAAATGCAGAAATCAGGTGTCGGAAATAATTATTCTCTCAGGTGCCGGATCAGGTATTTCTTAGCAGCCATATTCTGATATTTCACATTCAGAATTGTTTCTAAAACCGCTGATCCATTGGCAGGTTATCATTCTCTTCTTTTTCCTGTGCCTCCTTGCGGGCTTCGTAAAGCCTTTCTCTTTCCTCAAGCCGCTTTAATGCAGCGGTTTCAAGGCGTCTGTTCTTTCTTAAAATAAATGCACTTACATAAATACTTATTTCGTAAAGAAGCATAAGCGGAAGTGATATTAATGCCTGGCTTATTACATCCGGAGGAGTAAGTACAGCGGAAACAATAAGAATAATGACAATAGCCAACTTCCTGTAATCGCGCATTGCCTGTGGGGTAGCTATTCCGGTTTTAGTAAGGAAATAGACCACCATTGGCAACTGGAACATAATTCCGCAGGTAAGCACCAGCATACTGAGTGTGGATATATAGGAAGTAATATCAAACTCATTCAGGATGGAAGGATCTAGCTGGTAATTTGCAAGAAAGTTTATAGAAAGTGGGGCCACCAGATAGTAGCCAAACAAAATGCCTAATATGAACAGCAGACTTACGAAGAAAACAGCTCCCTTACTTACCGATTTCTCATTATTATAAAGTGCCGGACTTACAAATCTCCATATTTCCCAGAAGGCATAAGGAAAGGCACAAATAATTCCGATGAGAAAGGAAGCAGTAAGGTGCATGGTAAACTGACCTGTCATTTGCCGGCTCTGCAGAATAAAGGGGAGCTTATCGATGCATAAAGCATCGGACCCTATTTGGGCACCCCACTCGCACAGCATGCGGTAAGTCCAGAAGTCTGTTCGGGAAGGCGCCAGTATTATATGATGAAAGATAAAATCTTTCGACATAAAGGCAGCTACCGCAAATACCATTATAGAGGCTACCGAACGGATAATATGCCACCGGAGCTCCTCCAGGTGGTCAATAAAGGTCATTTCTTTTTCCTCAGACACGCTTTCTTCTCCCTCTCTCTCGGTTTAAATTTGAACCAGAATTATTTATTATTTGTAAAGCGGGAATTCTTTCATCCAGCTGTTTACCTCGTTTTTCACTTCGGTAATAACCTGCTCGTTATCGTGGTTCATGAGCACTTTATCAATCAGCTCCACTACACGTGCCATGTCGGTTTCCTTCATGCCGCGGGTGGTGACAGATGGTGTGCCTACCCTGATGCCTGAAGTTACAAAGGGAGATTTATCATCGAAAGGTACCATGTTTTTATTTACGGTGATATCTGCTTTTACCAGGGCATTTTCAGCAATTTTACCATTCAGGCCTTCTTTGCTGCGCAGGTCAATCAGCATCAGGTGGTTATCAGTGCCTCCTGAAATTAATTTATAGCCTTTTTCCACAAGGGCCTTGGCCATTGCTTTGGCGTTTTTTGTTACCTGGAGGGTGTAGTTCATGTATTCATCCGACAGGGCCTCTTTGAAAGCGATTGCTTTGGCTGCAATTATATGCTCCAGCGGACCGCCCTGAGTGCCCGGGAATACACCTGAGTCGAGCAGGCTAGACATCATGCGCAGTTCTCCCTTAGGGGTTTTTAATCCGAATGGGTTTTCAAAGTCTTCACCCATCATAATTACACCACCACGGGGGCCACGAAGGGTTTTGTGGGTAGTGGTAGTTACGATATGGCAATGAGGAATAGGGTCATTTAAAAGACCTTTGGCAATCAGGCCGCTGGTGTGCGAGATATCAGCAAGTAATAAAGCACCAACTTCATCAGCAATTTCGCGCAGGCGCTCATAGTCCCAGTCGCGGCTATAGGCCGAAGCACCACAAATAATCATTTTAGGTTTTTCAGCACGGGCTTTCTCAGCTACCTTTTCCCAGTCGATGAGGCCGGTTTCCTGTTCAACGCCATAAAATACAGGGCGGTACAATTTTCCTGAAAAGTTAACCGGAGAGCCATGAGTAAGGTGTCCGCCATGCGACAGGTCAAAACCAAGAATGGTATCGCCCGGCTGGAGGCATGCAAGCATTACAGCGGCATTGGCCTGGGCACCTGAGTGAGGCTGTACGTTTGCCCATTCAGCGCCAAAAAGTTCTTTGAGGCGGTCAATAGCAAGCTGCTCCACCTTATCCACCACTTCGCAACCACCATAGTAGCGCTTTTCCGGCAGGCCTTCGGCATATTTGTTGGTCAACACACTTCCTGCCGCTTCCATTACCTGTGGTGAGGTAAAATTCTCAGAGGCAATTAATTCAATACCTCTTTCCTGACGTTCTCTTTCTTCTTTTATTAAAGAAAATATTTCTTCGTCGCGTGCAATAGTGTGTGCACTGGCGCTAACTAGAGTCGATTGGTTGCTCATGGTTAAAATTTTACTGTTATGAAAATGAAGTTGTAAAATTAAGAGTTGCTCCGCATATTACCAACCTATTCTATACTGCATTCTATACAATAAAATACAAGTTGACAGGATTATGCAGACAAAATCTCTAACATAAGCGTGCCGCCGGTAGTTCTCGTAATGGCTGTTAAGCTTCTGTTTTCTTCCGGGGACTTTGATTTAACCGGAAATTTTACAATTTTAACATAAAGATTTTTCTTAAAAATGATCAAAAAAAATTATCTGCCGGCCTGCTTCTTTAAGTTGTTATGGCTCAGTATGTTCCTGGTTTCCTGCGGCGACAGCGTGCATGAAGAGGGGAACGGAACCATAACCGAAGAAACCCGGAATGTGGGAGCCTTTTTTAATCTGGATATTGATGGTGAATATGAAATTGTGCTGCAGGAGGGTACTAATCCTCTTATTACAGTCCGGACGGATGAAAACCTGCATCAGTATGTGGAAACCAAATTAGATGGGAATACACTGAAGATCAGGAATGTTGAGAATGTAAAAGCAACCGGACATACGCAGCTGGTAATTACTTACCAGAAGCTTGAGGATATTATTCTGGGCGGATCTGCGAAATTAGCAAACCGTGGAGTATTTAATTCCGAAAAGCTGAAATTGCGGGTAAACGGAGCAGGAGTGATTGACCTGAGTCTTCAGGCAAGAGAGCTTGATCTTAAGCTTTCAGGAGCCGGCTCTGTAAATTTGAAGGGAAAGGTAGATAAGCAGAAGCTGGAGCTGAGTGGGGCAGGTAACCTGGCTGCCTTTGAGCTTGAAAGTAAAGAATGTGAAATTGACCTGAGTGGTGTAGGTGGAGCGCAGATTTTTGTAACCGATAACCTGCAGGCCGAAGTAAGTGGTGTGGGGAGTATCCGCTTTAAGGGCGATCCCCGCAACATCAGCCGCGAGGTGTCCGGTCTTGGAAATATTGAAAGAGAGAAATAAAAAATCCGGACAGGAAGCAGTTATCCGGAAACAGCATTATTGCCATAGTGTAATTGAGGTGTGGCGCGGCAGAAGGCTGTGAAAGAGCCTCGCCACTCCTCCGGTCACCGGCCGCTGAAAAGGAGCAACCAACAACTATTTATCAACAAACAGAATTATGAAAAAGATACTTGTATTAACTGACTTTTCAAAAATAGCAAATAAAGGGCTGGAGGCAGCTGTTCACCTGGCTAAGCAATCAGGAGGTGCGGAAATCCTTCTGCTGAACACTGAAGAAGATGCTTCAGGCCGCAGGTTCTCGGCAACTGCTGATTTTAGCAAGCAAATAGATCCGGAAGAAGACCGCTTTATGATAGAGCTGATCCGGACAAACCGGAAGCGCCTGGCAAGTTTGGCGGATACTTATTCTCAGGAAGGAGTGCAGGTAACAGCTTATATGGAAATAGGGCCCATGCAGACTGTTGTAGATGAATTTCTGGAAAAGCGTAAAGCAGACCTTATTGTAATGGGTACCAGTGGCGAAAGTACTGTGGAGGAATATTTTGTAGGAAACCATACCGAGCAGGTAATCCGTGTGGCAGATGTGCCCGTAATATCGGTGAAACTGAGCGACCGTCTGATGGATATCAGGAACATTGTACTGGCAACCGATATGAACAGAGATGCAGCAAGAGGGCTTCCTTATGTGCAGAAGCTGGCCACAGGGATGGGTGCCAGATTGCATCTGGTGCATGTTACAGATGGTAATCCTGAAAAAGCAAAGCAGAAAATAGAAGAATATTCGCTTTCGAATGGCTTGTCGAACCATACTGTAAGTGTGGTGCAGGATAATGATACCGAAGATGGCATAAAGAAATATGCAGCCGAAATTGGTGCCGACATGATTGCTGTGATTACACATGGCCGCTCAGGACTTAGTGCCATGCTCTCTCATAGCGTGGCGGAGGATGTTATTAAAGAAGCAAGTATTCCGGTACTTACTATTAATATGAAAGAGCTTAAGTAGCCCTTTCATCCACATCCTATGCCCCCCCCCCCTCCCCCTGTGGTGGGGGGTTATTTGGCAGCCTGTGCTGAATGGAGGTATTGTGTTTTTTCTAAATGAAAAAGTAGTACCTTTACAGCGACTTTTCCTCTTTTAAGAAGAATACCTTTTTATGGACCAGAAATTGAATGAACTGCGCCAGCAGATAGATACTATTGACGACCAATTGCTGCAGCTGCTGAATGCCAGAATGGAAGTGGTAAGGCAGGTTGGATTGTTAAAGCAAAGCCAGAAAAGTGTAATTTACCGTCCGGAACGGGAGGCTGCCATTATTGAGCGCCTGCACCAGAAAACACACGGGCTGCTAAACCGCGAAGCCATTGAAGCCATTTTCCTCGAAATATTTGCCACCAGCCGGAATCTGGAGCTGCCCGAAAAAGTAGCCTACCTGGGGCCTGAAGGGTCTTTTAGCCATGGAGCTGCTGAAAGTCGTTTTGGAGCAATGAGCGATTATATTTCCATGCCTTCCATTCGTACTGTATTTGAAGCAGTGGAAACCGGAAAGACCCGTTTTGGTGTGGTGCCTTTCGAAAATAACCAGGAAGGAGTGGTTGCTGAAACAATGGACTGTTTCGGGGAGTTCGACCTTAAAATTGTAGCCGAGCTACCGCAGCTGGTTCATTTTTGCCTTGCTTCCTCTTCCGACAGGGTGGAGGAAATTCATACTGTTTACTCCAAAGATATTGCCTTCCGCCAGTGCAGCGGGTTTATCCAGAATTATCTGCCTGCCGGTGTAAAACAGGTTCCTGTTTCTTCAACCTCCGAGGCAGCGCGCTTAGCAGCTGAACAGGGTCGCGGAACGGCGGGTTTATGTTCTGCAGTGGCCGCCAAAAAATTTAAGCTGCCCATTCTTTTTCATAATGTGGAAGATGCGGAGCGCCATATTACACGCTTCCTTATCCTGGGCAAGGACATAGAAAACCAGCCGGGTAAGAACGATAAAACCACCATTATTGCCCGCCTGCCGGATGAGCCGGGTAGCCTTGCTGCCCTCCTGCAGGAATTTTATGCAGCTAAGATTAATCTTACAAAAATAGAAAGCCGCCCTGTTCGTGGTGACAAAAACTTCTCTTACTGGTTCTTTATTGAGTTCGATGGCCACCGCAAAGACGCCGCCATTCAGCAAATTCTCGAAAACCACCGCCAGAATGTGCAGTGGCTGGGAAGTTATGTAAAGATGCTGTAAGACAATGCTTTAAGCTATTTTATTGCTGACGAAAAAACCTCCGGGATATTGAAGTCCCCGGAGGTTTTTATTTTTTTTAACCTTCTTCAATAAAATTTCCTTTCCCTTCCACTTGGTTTTTCAAAAAAGGCCTTCTACATTTGTGAAATCAAGTCAATTAAATAGCAATTGATTTATAAAGAAGCGTGGAGAGACAGGCTCTGAGAAGCGCTAGCAACCATATCTCAAGGATAAAGGTGCTAAATCCTGATTCCGGTTACGTATTGTGCCGGAAGAATATAAATTGATAATAGCATGAATACCACTCAATTTCAGGAATCCTTCTATTCTGGTCCGGCTGTTTCAGCTCCGGACAGTACCCTTTTTGTTTTTATTTCAGGTAAGCGCTGCAGTGCCTTTATGGCTGGCTGTGGTTGCTAAGCTCCCCGTTCAGGACACTGTTTATGTGGAGCAAAGCAGAATTCCTGCTTTTTGGCAGGAGCAATTTAAGCTTATATGCCTGAGTTTTTGCTGTACTTTGCATTTCCCGTTACATGTCCTGCCCCCATTGTTATTATCCTTATTAAATCTTTTGTAACTTCGCTTAACGATTCTCTATCATGGCAAATCAAGAACAATTACGTTTCGAAACACTGCAGTTGCATGCCGGTCAGGAAGTGGACCCTGTAACCCGCTCAAGGGCGGTGCCGATCTATCAGACTACCTCTTATACTTTTAAGGATGCCTCGCATGGCGCCAATCTTTTTGCGCTGAAGGAGTTTGGGAATATCTATACCCGTATTATGAACCCTACCAGCGATGTGTTTGAAAAACGCATTGCAGCGCTTGAAGGCGGAGTGGCAGCTTTAGCCACTGCTTCAGGACAGGCAGCCCAGTTCCTTGCATTAAACAACATTTTAGAAGCCGGAGATAATTTTGTTTCGACCAGCTTCCTGTATGGTGGTACCTACAACCAGTTTAAAGTTGCTTTCAAGCGCCTGGGCGTGCAGGTCCGCTTTGCTGAAAACGACCGTACAGAAAGCTACGAGTCCCTGATAGATGATAAGACCAAAGCTATTTACCTTGAAACAATCGGTAATCCGGGCTTTAATATTCCGGATTTTGAAGCCATAGGTAAACTTGCTCAGAAATACGATATTCCTCTTATTGTTGACAATACCTTTGGTGCCGGCGGGTACCTCTTCCGTCCGCTTGAACATGGGGCAGCTGTTGTAACCACCTCTGCCACTAAATGGATAGGCGGCCACGGTAACAGCATTGGCGGCTTAATTGTAGATGGTGGTAACTTTAACTGGGGCAATGGTAAATTCCCGCAGTTTACTGAGCCTTCCGAGGGCTACCATGGCCTGAAATTCTGGGAAACTTTTGGCGAGGGTAACCCGCTGGGGCTTCCAAATATTGCCTTCGCCATAAGGGCAAGGGTGGAAGGCTTGCGCGATTTTGGCCCTGCTATCAGTCCTTTTAATTCTTTCCTGCTCCTCCAGGGGCTGGAAACACTTAGTTTGCGTGTAGACCGTACGGTGGAAAATGCCCTGGAACTTGCCCGGTGGCTGGAGCAGCATCCGCAGGTGGAGAGTGTAAACTACCCCGGTCTGGAAAGCAGCAAGTACCATACTTTAGCGAAGAAGTACCTGAAGCGGGGTTTTGGTGGTGTGCTGACCTTTAAAATTAAAGGTGGAAAAGATGCTGCTGAACAGTTTGCAAACAGCCTGAAACTGGTAAGCCAGCTGGCAAATGTAGGCGATTCAAAAACACTCATTATTCATCCTGCAAGTACTACACATCAGCAGCTGAATGAGGCCGAGCAGCTAAGTGCAGGGGTAGAGCCGAATGGCTTGCGGATTTCAGCAGGTATTGAACATATTGATGACATAAAAGCCGATCTGGAACAGGCCTTCAGGCAGATCGCAAAATAATAAAAATCCACAAAAATCCGGTTTAGTTTAGTTTCAGCATACGTACTCCTTTAAACAGGAGGCGTATGCTGTTTAAATGAATTGTAATGCAATCCACAAAAGTATACAGATATAACCAACCCTTTACCTTACAGGCGGGCGGGCAATTACCAGGTTTTGAGCTTGCCTATCAGTGCTGGGGGCAGCTTAATGCAGAGAAGGATAACGTGATTTGGGTTTGCCATGCCCTTACCGGCAACACTGATGTGGAAAGCTGGTGGCCGGGAACAGTAGGTCCGGGAAAGATGCTGGATACTGACCGCTACTTTATTATATGTGCAAATGTATTAGGGGGCTGTTATGGTTCCACCGGTCCATTAAGTCTTAACCCTACTACATACCAGCCCTACTATCACTCTTTTCCTTTGCTTTCAATAGCAGATGCAGTTGCTGCTTTCGATCAGCTCCGTAAATACCTGGGAATTCAGTCGCTGGCAATGCTTGTTGGAGGGTCATTAGGCGGGCAGCAGGCAGTGCAGTGGGCGGTAAGCCAGCCGGAGCTTGTGAAAAAACTGGTGTTGCTGGCAACCAATGCGCGCCACTCCCCCTGGGGTATTGCTTTTAACGAAGCCCAGCGGATGGCTATTGAAAATGACAGCAGCTGGAACAGTAAATCGCCGGATGCGGGTATGGAAGGGCTGAAAACTGCCCGTGCTATTGCTATGCTTTCTTACAGAACCTATCAGATATACAATGGGAAGCAGGAAGAAAAACATCCACGGCCTCTCGATGCTTTCAGGGCATCGAGCTACCAGCAGTACCAGGGCCAGAAGCTGGCGCAGCGGTTTAATGCGTTCACTTACCGTACCCTCAGTAAAATGATGGACTCTCATGATGTGGGCCGCAGCTTTAGCTCAGGGGAAGAGGCGCTTGGCAGGGTAAAGGCCAAAACTCTGGTAATAGGAGTGGATTCTGATATCCTTTTTCCGGTTGAAGAACAAAAATACATTGCTCAGCATATTCCGGAAGCTGTCTTTTGCATGATCCATTCAGATTTTGGGCATGATGGATTTTTAGTGGAAACAGAAGCAGTGGTGGAAGCTGTAAAAAGGGAACTGGACTTCCCGGAGACCGGAGACAAGCTAAAGCCTGCTTTTAAAGAAGATTGATCAGAAAGGGCAGCTGAAAAGAGAGGGAAACCGGCATTTGCAGGGAGGAGGAGCGGTGTGCCGTCAGCTCTGAAATTCTTTGCTTCCGGATTATTAATTGTCTTTTTCTCTGGTATATGTTTCGCCCAGGTTTACAATAAAGGTGGTGCCGAACCCTGGTTCGCTCATTGCCTTTACATAGCCTCCAAGGGTTTCTGCCTGTAACTTTACAAGGTAAAGTCCCAGTCCTTTTCCCTTTACATGATCGTGAAAGCGTTTGTACATGCCAAAAAGGTTTTGCTCATGCTTTTCCATGTTTATGCCCATTCCATTGTCGGAAACCTTAAGGTAAATATGGTTGCCTGACTCATAAGTATGAACTGTAATGCGGGCTGGCCTTCTTTGTGAGCGGAATTTAAGACTGTTGCTGATAAGGTTGTGAAGGATGCTGTGCACAAAAGCCTTTATGGAAAACAGTTCGCCAAATTCAAAATTTGTTTCAAAAAGAGCCTCACTTTTCAGAACCTCATCCTGAAATTCTTCCAGTACTTTATAGTACTCATCTTCTATTGAAATCCATTCCCGCACATTATACAGGCTATTCCGTATTTCAATTATATTAGTTAGTTCCTTAATAATTTCATCCACCCTTACTGCAGAGGTGCAGATATGTTCAATTATTTCCCTGTTGTCGGTATGAGGAGTGTTTTTGTCGAACAAATAAGTAAGTCCTAAAAGGCTGGCCACCGGGCCTCTGAGGTTGTGGGAGAGGGTGTAAGAGAATTGCTGAAGTTCGTTTATATGCTTTGCCAGCTCTTTATTGGCTTCCAGCAGGTTGCTGTTTTTTACAATCAACTCTGCCTGCAGGTCTTTATTCTGTAGCAGGAGAGCCTGTTTTTGTTGCTCAATAATAAGGTTTGCATTTTTTAATATTTCCTGATTTCTTGTTAGTTCTTCAGATTGAGCCTGTATTCTTTCATTCTGGTCTTCTATCTCACAGTATAATTCATGCAGCTCTGTGTTATTTTTGGTAAGAAGGGAGATTTTTTCGGATAGAAGCCGCTCGGCACGGTCGTTGAACAGTTTTAAGATGCAGGTAATACCTACAAACATACCGTAGCAAAGGAGTCCTATCAGGTTAATAAAAGCATAATTTTTATCAATCAGGTGAACCTGGTTGTAACCTACATCTGCCAGGTAATGTAACTGATCAAAAAACAGGAGGCAAAGAAAGCTTCCGCTCAGGCCTGCAACGAGCAACTTAAATTCCTGCCATTGAAAAACGATAAATGGCAAAATAGCAGAAACCAAAAGCATAAAGCGGGCATCATAAAACCTGAAAACCTCAATTTTTTCCATTGATGTCTTCGATATTATGGAGAGTGCTAAAATAACAAAGGGTACAAAAGTGCTGAGAATGAGGCGGCTGATAATTGTGTGACCTTTTGCATTTAAAAGGAGAACGGCTACGTATATAAAAACAGAAAACAGAATAAGTGGTGCGGAAATATTCCAGCCTGTTGTATGGATTGTTCCTGCAAAAATGAGCAGGCTGAGAAGGATACAAAGTATAGCGATTCTGTTTGTTATTACTATACACCGGTTACCAAGGGATTGATGGTGCTGAATAGCTCCCAAAAAGCTTAGCCTTTTCCAAAGAATTGTCATGGCTTAAAAATAACAAATATTGAACGAAATTCAAGACGTATTTCCTGCAAAGGACTTGTGAAAATTCTTAAAAACCTTGCCTGTCTTGTGAATCTGCTGAAAAGGATTAGCCTTGTTCCTGATGACTTTGTGTCTATGGCGGCTCATGATTTAAAAATCACCGGTTAGTAACCTTAAGTTATCAGTATTACTCTTCCAAAAGCTGAAGGAAGATAAGGATCGCTTAACAGTGATCAGTTACCTGGAGGAGTCTGTAAAGAGATTGGATAAAACGCTCAGTGGCCTTCTGGAAATTGTGGAGGTTCAGCAGGTTAAGAATGCAAAAGTGGTGCTTTGCCGGTTTAGTGAGGTAATGGAAGAAGCAATCAGGTACCGGGGTAGGTCTCCACCTTATTAAAAGCATAATTGAAAGAAACGAGGGTAGGATTTATGTTGAATCTAAGCCGGGGGAAGGAGCTGCATTTAACTGTTTATTAAAAAATATCCGGATAAATGATAATGAGGTATAACTTTTTCCTTAATCCCCGGTTTCTCAACAGGAAAGTGATGAATATTTATTTCCATTTCCTTCAAAAGCGTTAAGGTTTTAATTTGTAAAAAAGGATTAAAATCCTTTTAATTGTGTAAAAAATGGAAATTGAGACTGAAAGGATGATGATGAGATTAACAGCAGATAATCATGAGTGAAGGTTTGAGCGAATCGAAATGTATACTGGTTGTCGACGATGATCAGACTACTGTTTTACTAACCCGCCTGTTTTTAGAAAGTATGTCAGTTACTGATGTTCATTCCAGTAGTAATGGTCAGGAGGCAATTCAATTTATTCATGAGCACTGCAATGATGCGCAGGTTGAAAATTCATGTCCGGATATTGTGTTGTTAGACCTGAACATGCCTGTAATGGATGGTTTTGAATTTCTTGAGGTCTATTCCAGAGCTAAAAGCCTTTACAATAAGAGGATCTCTATTATTGTGCTTACAAGTTCCGACAGCAAGCGCGACCGTGACAGAATTGAGCAAAGCAATGTTAATGTGGCCGGTTATATTGTAAAACCGTTAACGGAAGAAAAGATAAAGCCATATTTGTCCTGATGGTTTTATTTCCCATGCTCTTAAGCTGTTAAGCCAGGGGTCAGATTATTTAAAGCTCCTTTGGCTGTTTTTTATCTACCTGATTAACAGGTGCTTTATCTTTTATTTCCCTGATTTCATTTCTGTGTTCCTGTCCGGCTTTCCTCTTACCGGGGAAAGTAAGAAAAGAAGGCTGTCATTTTGCTTTTTTCCCTGAAAATTCGTGGTAACAAATGCGGTTACCACAAATTGCTCTTCAGCAAATACACGGTATCGTTTTTTCCGGAAAAGGCTGAATATGTTTTTGATAAGGAATAAGTGGAAATTTTTCTCTGAAAGAACCTTAGCTGAAGTAATTTTTTCGTTTAATTAGAATTATGCAACATTGGCATAATTTTTATATTAGCACCTTATAATAAACTTCAAAATCAGGCATGAAAAAAGCATTCATTATAACAGGCAGCATTTTAGGTGTACTGCTTCTTTTACTTATTTTAATTCCAATTTTTTTCAAAGACACTATTTTCCAGAAGGTAGATGAGCAGCTGGCTAAATCAGTTAATGCCGAGGTAAATTACGATTCTGATAAGGTTAGTTTAAGTCTTCTGCGCAATTTCCCTAATGCCACCGCTGTGCTGGAAGATTTCAGCATTGTGGGAAGAGAGCCTTTTGCGGGCGATACTCTTTTAGCCGCCCGACGCTTTGAGGTTGTAATTGACCTTATGAGCATGATCAGCGGCGACCAGATGAAGATAAAAGGCGTGGAGCTGGAGAATCCCCTGATCCAGATATTGGTGCTGGAAGATGGCAGGGCTAATTATGACATTGCAATTGAGGAAGAAACAATTGCAACAGATCCGGCCGATACTGCAGCAACAGAGTTTAATATTGGAATTGACCACTGGGCTATAAATAATGGACGAATTATTTATGATGACCGCAGTATTCCTGTCCGCATTGCAATGGAAGAGGTAAGCCATACCGGCAGCGGCGATTTTACACAGGACATTTTTGACATGGATACCTATACCCTGTCGCAGCGGAGTTCTCTTGTTTTTGATGGCGTGGAGTATGTAAGTAATAAGCGCCTGGAGGCAGATGTTAAAATGAACATGAACCTCCCCGAAATGAAGTTTACCTTCCTGGAGAACACCGCCAGGCTTAACGATTTTGCCGTAGCTTTTGACGGGTACATTGCTATGCCAAACGACCCTATTGAGTTCGACATGACCTTTGGAGCTAAGGACAATACCTTCAAAAGCCTGCTTTCACTTGTGCCGGGTATGTATAACGAAGAGTTTGAAAAAGTGGAAGCCAGTGGAAATTTGGATTTTAACGGGTACTTCAAAGGTATGCTCACTGAGACCAGCATGCCCGGTTACAGGGTGGCTCTCCAGGTAAATAATGCCCGCTTTAAATATGAAGACCTTCCTGCCGCAGTTGAAAATATTAATGTGGATATGCTGGTGGAAGATAAGGATGGGAACCCGGATAACCTGTATGTGAATATTAAGGCATTCGATATGAATGTAGGTAAAAACCCGGTGAAAGGGCGTTTTGAGCTGCGTTCACTGGAGCCTATGAATATTTCGGCAGATGTTGACGCCCGCCTGAACCTTGGAGAGCTCGACCAGATTCTGAAATTGCAGGAGCTTGACATGCGTGGCGTTTTTGCCATGACAATGAAGGCAGATGGTATTTACGACAGCCTCAGGAACCAATTTCCGAAGATAAATGCAGCTATGAGCCTGAAGGATGGCTACTTTAAATCGGTGGATTATGATGTTCCTATCCAAAATTTCGATTTTAACGGAACAGTTGTAAACGAAACAGGAAATTTATCAAATACCATTGTACAGGTTCCTGCTTTTAAAATGCTGGTAGGTCCTGATGCTGTAGCGGGCAGGTTGAGCCTGGAAGACTTGAATGATTATAAGTGGGATCTTGCCCTGGAAGGAGCCATCGATTTTACTACAATAAATAAAATTATTGAGTTTGAAGATATGGAACTGGCAGGCCGCATTGTGGCCGATATTAAAACCAGAGGACGTATGAGTGCTGTGGATGCCGGCAGGTATGATGAATTACCTACAAGTGGCACCATGCTGGTAAAGGATTTCAAATACAGCGCAGCAGACCTTCCTTATGATTTCATTTTAAGTACAGCGGAAATGCAGTTTAACCCGCAGAGCATGAGCCTTAAAAATTTTAATGGCCAGATAGGCGATACGGATATGCAGCTGACAGGTACTGTAAGTAATTATATAGGATATGCGTTAAAGGATGATCAGGTTTTGAAGGGCCAGTTTAATATGGTCTCCCGTAAAGTAAACCTGAACCAGTGGATGACAGACGAAGAGGCACCTGCCACTGCCGATACAGCTTCAGCGCCAATGGAGGTTATTGAAATTCCCCGTAATCTTGACCTCACATTTACCTCCACTATATCGGAAGTAATTTACGATAACCTCACACTTAATAACATGACCGGTACACTGGCTGTGCAGAACGGAGTGTTAAGTATGCAGAACCTTAGCTTTAATACCCTTGGTGGCCAGTTTGGAATGAGTGGCGCTTATGATCCGCGCGATATCTCTAAGCCAGCCTTCAATATGGATTTCAGGATCGATAAGCTTTCGATAAGCCGGGCATACGATAACTTTGTAACTGTGCAGGCACTGGCTCCCATTGCCGAAAAACTTGAAGGCGATTTCTCTACAAAATTCAGCCTGAACGGCCTTTTAGGGCAGGATATGGTTCCTCAGATGGGCACCCTTACCGGTGGCGGTATTGTAGAGCTTTTAGATGCTACCCTGAAAAACTCAGAAACTTTAACCAAGGTAATGGGCTTTACAAAAATGCAGAATAATGCTACCGTGGTTCAGCTCAAAGACATACTTGTTAAAGCTAAAGTAGCTGATGGATTTGTGAATGTGGAGCCGTTTAATTTTGATGTGGGTAACATAGATGTAAATATAGGTGGCCGCCAGGGGATTGACGGGACTATGGACTATAAGTTTGCTCTTGAAGTTCCTGCGGGAGCTGCAGGCCAGGCGGTAAATAATCTGCTGGCTAATGTGGGAGCTGGCAGTGGAGCAAATGTTTCCACTGTTAAACTGAATCTGGGTGTTGGTGGTACTTATGAAGACCCGAAAGTGAACCTGCTGGGTGCCGGCCCCGGAGCTGCCGGTAGCGGCGGAGTTGCCGCCACTGCAAAAGAAGCGGCAAAAGAAAAAGTGGAGGCTGAGGTAGATAAGGCGAAAGAAGAGCTGGAAGCCAGACGGGCAGAGGCGGAAGCAAAAGCCAAAGCTGAGCTGGAGGAAAAAAGAAGACAGGCTGAAGAACAAGCCAGGAAAGAGATGGAAAGACGTCAGCAGCAGGTACAGGATTCAATAAAGAAGAAAAGTAAAGGAGTATTGAATAACCTGCTGAAGGGTAATTAATAAGGTTAGCTGTTTATATTAGAAAAGAATAAATTTTAAATATAACAGGCTCCCGAAGGGGAGCTTGTTTTTTTGTTTTCAGACTACTACTAAAACATTAATTAAACCGTAGTGAATAATATTTTCTGTAAACTTTTGTTTCCTGGCTTTATAGGGCTGTTTATTGCATGCAGTTCCCCTGGCGGAGAAGAGAAGGCAGATCAATCAGTATCAGGAGATAGCCTTGCATACAAAAATGTTACAGTCAGCCGGCAATCAGAGGGTTGTGCAGATGGATTGGCAACCACCTGTGCCAGAGCACTGTTGCAGTATCCGGAGATTTCCGGTTTTACAATAAAAGGCAAAGAGGCTATTTCGCAGAGGGTGCAGAAGCATATAACCAGGGCTTTTATGGAGGAAGAGCAGTTTAGTACAGCCACTGCTGTAGCAGATGGATTTTTAGAAGCCTACAAGGTGGTGCTGAAACAGAATGATGGGTATAAAAAGCCATGGACGCTGACACGTAAAGCTGCAGTTTATATAAATGTGGATACTTTGTTTGGAATAAAGTTTACAGAATATATGGATACGGGAGGTCCGCAGCCTGTTAATTTGCTCCACTATTTAAACTTTAACCCTTCTGCGGGAAGTTTGTGGGAAATTGAGCAATTATTTGGCGCCCAAAAAGTAAACAAATGGAAGCAGCAGGCGGAAGAAATATTTCGAAAGCAGCAACAGATTTCTCCGGAGGAGTCGTTTGATGCAGTAGGTTACTGGTTTCCGGGAGGTAAATTTTCTCTGCCCGACAATTACCGCTTAACTCCCGATTCTGTTATTTTCTATTTTAATCCGAAGGAAGTTGCGCCTCATGTAACTGAACTTGTGGAAATAGCTATAAAGAGGAAATAACTTTATAGCGGTAAATCCTTTAATTAATACCAGACTGCATTAGCCAATACCAGACAGGAAGAGTAAGGAAGGAGAGGGGAATTCCAAACCCCACCATACTTCCGGTTAAATCAGGGCGAAGGCCAAAATTTGTGGCAATAATTGCGGCAGTAATCATAGGGCCCATGCCTGCTTCCAGTACACTTCCCCGGCTCAGGATACCATGGTTGTCTAAAATTATAATATAAAGAACGAAAATAATGGCAGGGGCAACTATAAGTTTAAAGCAAAGCCCGATAGCAAGCTTGTTACGGTCTTTTTCGGGAACAGAAGGGTTCAGCTGCATTCCTACTGATAGCAGAGCCAGAGGTACTACCAGATCGCCCAGACGGGCAAGCGTATAACCGGCGAAAGCGGGCATCTGGCTGTTGCTGAAGTTCAGCGCAAGGGCCAGCAAAAATGCAAGAAAAGGAGGAAAGCGGAAGACCCTACCTATAAGCTCCCGTTTAGAGCTTTTTCCTGCAGAGTAATAAGAAGCCACAATAATTCCAATGGTGGAGAGTGCTGCAAATGAACCTGGCTGATCAGCCATAATAGCAATTTGTACTCCTTCCTCTCCCCAAAGCATTTGCAGGATGGGAATTCCTACAAAGGAAGTGTTGCCAAAGCCACAGGTAATAATAAGGCAGCCGAGGGTTTGGCGATCCCACCCACGACGTTTGCCAAGAAATATAAAATAAGGAATGGCAATTAAAAAGATGAGCCAGGGCATTAATACCGGCATGAGCACATTGTTGCTGAAAGGAATGGCAGGGATCTTCTGTAGAATTAATGCAGGGAGGGCTGCATAAATAATAATGCTATTCAGGCTCAGGTAAGCTTTTTCCGGAAGCAGGCCGCTCATACGGAAAGCAATGCCCAGTGCAAGGCAGCAGATAAGTAAAAGGAGGCTTTCCATAAAAGATTATTCTTCTTCCTTTTCCACAAGGGGAAGTACCCAGGTATAATGCCTTATGCTCCGCTGTTCTGCAGCCAGGTTTACAGTGGTGTCTATAAATGGCAGGCGATCCCTTCCGTTAAAAAATACAGTGCAGCGGCCATATACTTCCACATCATCATAGCCCTTTTCCCGGTATTCATCCGCAATATGGTGTGCCAGCTCAAGAATCATGTCCGGCTTTCCAATCATGCGGCCGTATTGGTGATCTGTCAGGTAAGTCTTAGGGTGTACCAGCCATTCTTCTCCTGCGGAAGGAGCTTTAACAATATAGCTGACATAGCCGGTCTTGGAACGGAGCATCATATGCCAGCTGAAATTGTGTCCCTCTTCAGTCCAGCTGGGGTTGCTGGTAGGGTAATAATACTGGCGGGCAGGAATAAGGATTTGCACCAGTACATAAAGGCTGAGAAATGCAGCTACCGTTTTTCGGTAAGCAGGGCTGAGGGTGGCTGCAAAATTAACGGGTTGGTATGGAGGCAGCTTTTTCTTTAGCACAGGCAGTTTCCTGAATACAGAAGGATGAAAGAAGAGAGCTGTCATAGCAATGCTGTACCAGGGAAAAGTGCCTATGCCAAAGATGGAAACATTGGTAAGGTGGAAAAATACAGCAACGATAAATGCGTAAGGCCGGGTTCGCCTCCACAGCATAAGTGGAACGATTAATATATCGAATGCGGCTCCCCCCCAGGTCATTACAAAAGGAAGCCACTCCTGTTCTAAAACGGGGCCAATAATGTAGTAATGGCTTTTTGCTGCCAGCCAGTACATCATGGGCTTTCCTGCCAGCCAGTCGGGATTAAGTTTAGCAAGGCCGGCAAAAAAATATACCACACTCATCTGGAAAATAAGGATCCATACGGTCCAGGCCGGAACGCTGCTCCTTATAATTTCGGGGTTTCGCTTTGCATCCACAGACCATGCCCTGTTAGCCGGCAGAAAAATCATGAGGAAAGCAGTGAGACAGTAGAGGTAAGTGTGGTTAATGTAAACCGATTTCTCCATCAGGAAAGCAGAGGTGGTTCCCAGAAAAAGGAGGATTGCACTGAAGCGGTACCAAAGTCCGATGGTAACGAAAATGGCCATCAGGACATTAAAAAGGAAATGCACATGCATCCAGAACGGAGGCCATGGCTCAAGCCATTCAAAAAAAATATAAGAGAAGTGGAATTTGGGGTGGAAGAAATCCGCATTATAATTGGTTACTACTTCGCCAAGTAGTTCCAGAGAAATAAGAAAACCCACTACAACTCTGAAGAACAGGAGAGGGGCAATATCTATAGGCTGAAAAAGCTTTTTCAACATAAGGGCTTAGTACTTCCGGCTTTTTTTCGATGCTTTTCAAAGTTAATAACATCCAGCAACATATCCACTATGTTTTCGGCCGGAGCATTCGAAAAGCCCTTGTATTGCACCTTATGTACTTCGCCGGTATCTGCCTGAAAGGTTATACAACCTTTTCTGTGCTCTTCGGGGAGGGTAAGAATCTGTATTTCAAGTAAATTATTGTCCTGGCCATTGGTGTACAGGCTTTTAAGTCTCCAGGTAACCTTTTGTTCGTTAGATAATTTGGTGAGAAGGTTTAGAATGATAAACTTATTGCCCATAGTTCCTTTAGCTTGGTTTTACATTAAACACAGCTTTTTTTATAACTGTTTTTCGATTTACCCCTAAACTTATGGCGCAGCAGTAAAAAAAAGAGACCCTTCAGGTTCTCAGGTCGCCAGGCCGGACTGCTAAGGAGTGGATACTTCCACCTCGTTTTCAATAGCCATGAAGTTAACTACTTCTTTGCTGCGGCTGAAAAGCGGGATTATATTTACACTGCAGTGGTAGGCTTCGCCGTTTTTCCGGTAATTTAAAATTGTGCCGGTATATGGTTTATTCTGCTGAATGGAAGTGCGGATTTGAGCAACATCTCTCCTGCTGGTTTCTTTTCCCTGCAAAAAAACCGGGCGGCGCCCCAGGGCTTCTTTTTCTGAATAACCTGTCATCCGGAAAAAGCCACTGTTTACCCATTCAATCTTTTCAGTAGCAGAGGTAACCACAATAGCAGTAAGCGGGTTATGTAAAGCCTCCAGTATATCCGGTAACTCCTGCCACTCCTGCCGGGCAGCCATGTGAATGAGGTGGTTGTATTCAGATATGCATCTGTTTGCCTGCTTGCTGTGGTGGCTGAATTCAATTCCGCACAAAAGCGGGTGGATAAAAGGAACCAGTTCGCTTTGTTCCTGCACCATACGGGCAAACTCTTTAGAAAGGCTCATAATTAAGTCATTTTAATAAAATTAAGGTTTTGTGGAATATTTTTGTTTATTTATTACTCAAATTATTTTTTTGCCTGCCAGCCTGAGTTCCTTTTCAGCTTTGCCTTTCATTCATGAATGCCGCTTAACGATTGAAGGTATGTGAGTATTAAGGTGGAAAAACCGGAAAATACAGGAGCTGAAGTGGTGGTTTTGTTCTTTTATCCGGATAATTTTTACTTCAAACGTCAGGGCCCTTTGGTGGTTATGTTGTGTAGAGAATTGAATTCCCGAATCGGGAACATAAAAGAAAGTGGCAGGCAGAGTCAGTAACCTGCATTTGTATTACTTAAATTTTTTTTCAGGATAGCAGCACTTATGAGAAATTTAATTCCGGCATTTATTGTAAGCATTGCATGTATAATTCTTAATCCGGTACAGGGATTGGCGCAGAGAAGTTATGGTAATGATTACACCACCTCCGCAGGTTTACGCCTTTCGCCCTTCTACGGGCCAGGCCTGAAACATTTTTTCCGGAAGTCTGATGCTGTTGAAGGAATTCTGCATAGTATGTGGGGTGCCTGGAAGGTTACCGGTTTGTATGAAAAACATTTGCCTGCCCTGGGTGAGCCGGGCCTACAGTTTTTCTTTGGTGGTGGAGCGCATATTGGCTTTGGTGGCAGCCGATACTATGGGAGGTGGTACAGAGATTATTATGGTGGTTCACGGGCTTTGGCCGGCATCGATGGTATTCTTGGCCTGGAATATACTATTCAGGATAAAAATATTCCGCTTAGCATTTCCCTGGACTGGAAGCCAGCTATTGACTTTGGCCATAACGGCTGGTTCCGGGGAGCCGAAGCAGGCTTAACAGCAAGATACATTTTTCGGTATTAATCATGAATATAAGTAACACCTGGTTAAGCAGTGCGGGTAGTTACCTTAAATTGCACCGCTTTAATATTACGAGGGGGGTAAAAAAACAAAGCACCTCTTTTAAAGGTGCTTTGCTAAAGAGAGCCAGGCTCTGAAATATATTTTAAATGGGGGAAAGATCTCCTTTCCTGTATGTTTTTCGTTCACCATCAAATTTCCGGCCCTGAATAAGTTTGTTTTAAACTCCTTCGGCTTCCACACTTTTAATTTCGTCAGGCATCATCCGCTTCAGCAGGTTTTCAATACCCGCTTTCAGGGTAACTGTTGAGGAAGGGCAGCCACTGCAGGAACCCTGGAGCAATACTTTTACCACACCATCATTATAGCTGTGGAACTGAATGGCGCCGCCATCTGATTCCACCGCAGGGCGTATGTACTCATCCAGTATACCTTTTATTTTCTTTTCTGTTTCAGTATCGTTTTCGTTAATCTGGTTATTTTGTGCTGCCTGCGGTAATACGACTGGCTTGCCATCTTCCAGATATTGCTGAATGGTTTTCTTCAGCTCATCCTGAATTTCCATCCATTCAACACCATCTTTTTTAGTTACTGTAACAAAGTTGCTCATAAAGAACACGCGCTCCACATAATCAAAGGCGAACAGCTGTTGTGCAAGAGGAGATAATTCTGCACTGCCTGCATCAGGAAAATCGAAGCTTACGGCTTCCGGCACAAGCATAAAACTGGCCACAAACTTTAAAGAGTTCGGGTTAGGGTTAGCTTCCAGGTAAAGCGTAACATACCTTTTATTTTGGGTTGGATTTTCTGTATTCATAGCTGATGTATTTTTTTTCTTGTCTTCTTTCAATTAAACAACAGGGAAAGAAATTCGTTCCCTTTTGGTGTTGCACCACAAATGTCGGCTAAAAAGGGCAGAAACAAAAATGGTGCCTGCCCGGCTTTTGTGTTCGCTTAGCAGTGCCGCGGCGTATAAGAGTGCTTCTGTTTTATCAATCAAGATGTTCGGGCCTGTGAGGATCTTCGCCCTCTGTGCTGGCCACAATCATGGTTACTGTTGCATCTCCGGTAACATTTACAACCGTACGCACCATATCCAGCAACCTGTCCGGAGCAATAATGAGAGCAATGCCGGCAGAGGGTACCCCTATGGATTCCAGTACTATAATCAGCATTACCAGCCCTGCCCCGGGCACTCCGGCCGATCCAATGGAAGCAAGTGTGGCAGTCATCACAATCATTACCTGGTCGCCAATGGTTAAGCCTAAGCCTAAGGCCTGGGCAATAAAAACGGCGGCAACGCTTTGGTAAAGACTGGTGCCATCCATATTAATGGTTGCTCCTAAAGGAAGTACAAACGAGCTTACTTCTTCACTTACCCCAAGCTCTTCCTCTACCTGGCGCATGGTAACCGGCAGGGTTGCTGAGCTGGAGGAGGTACTGAAAGCCAATAACTGAGCAGGACGAATCCCTTTAAAAAAGTTCTTATACTTTACCCTTGTAAATAATTTAAAGAGGAGAGGGTAAACGGCAAATATCATGGCTCCTAAACCCAGGAGTACGGTTCCTGTATAAGCGCCCAAAGCAGTAAGGAGCTGCCAGGCTCTGTCAGGATTTTCGCCTGCTAAATCAACAATAAGGGCGGCCATAAGTGCAAACACTCCGTATGGAGCAATGATCATGATAAATTCCACGATCTTAATAATTACATCGTTCAGCGCAGCGAAGAATTGAATTACCGGCTTACCTTTTTCCGGCGGTATTTTTAACAAAGCCACCCCCATAAGTAACGAAAAGAATACTACCTGCAGCATTCCTTCATTAATAGTGGTTGCTTTGAATACATTTTGTGGTACCATATCCACCAGGGGCTGCAACGGACTCTGGTCACGGATACCTTCCACAGTCTGCTCCCGGTTTCCTGCATCGCTCTTGTACAGCTCCAGCAGCTCATCGCGCGTTTCGGCAGGCAAAATAGTGCCCGGCTGCAGCACATTTACCACTACAAGGCCAATGGTAGTTGCTATAACTGTTGTAAGGAGGTAAAACCCAATTGTTTTACCTCCTATGCGGGAAAGCTTTGAAACGTCGCCTAAATTAGCCACCCCCGAAATAAGGGAAGCAATAACCAGGGGCACTGCTATCATTTTCAGGGAATTGATGAACACAGTGCCAACCGGAGCTATCCAGTAAACGGTAAATTTTGCAGGCCACCCAAAAACAATACTGGCTATACCAAAAGCAATACCTGATACTAACCCCAGAATAATTTGAATGTGCAAAGGGATTTTCTTCATGCGTTTTGATATTTGTTTATGGGAAACAGGATATTGGGAGCAGATTTATAGCGGCCCCGCCTACAGCCTGTTCGATTTAAGTAAAAGGTAAAAATCGGCTATTACCAGGGCAGCCATTGCTTCCACAATAGGAACTGCGCGGGGCACTACGCATGGGTCATGCCGGCCTTTGCCGCTTACAATGGCAGCATCTCCTTTACTGTCCACACTTTCCTGGTCCTGCATAATAGTGGCTACAGGTTTAAAAGCAACCCTGAAGTAGATATCCTCTCCGTTAGAAATTCCTCCCTGTATACCTCCGCTATAGTTTGTTTTTGTGCGGATGCGGCCTGTAGTATCTTTATAAAAAAGGTCGTTATGTTCTGAACCGCGCATTTTTATTCCTTCAAACCCACTGCCGTATTCAAATCCTTTTACAGCATTAATGCTAAGCATGGCCGACCCGAGGGCTGCATGAAGTTTATTAAAAACAGGCTCTCCAAGGCCTGCGGGTACTCCGCTGATGAGGCCCGATACAATTCCGCCAACAGTGTCGCGGTCTTTGCGTACCTCATCTATATAATCTATCATTTTTTCGGCCATCTCAGAGTCAGGGCAGCGCACAATATTACTGTCGGTCTGGCTGAGGTCAAGTTCCTGGTAAGGCTTATTCAGTTCAAGATCGCCCACGGCCGAAACCCAGGCCTTTGCTGTAATACCCGTTTGCTGAAGCATTTGCTTTGCAATGGCTCCGGCAGCTACCCTGGCAGCAGTTTCCCGTGCCGATGAGCGGCCTCCGCCTCTGTAATCGCGCACACCATACTTTTCCTGGTAGGTATAATCGGCATGAGAAGGCCTGTATTTATCTGCTATATGCGAATAATCCTTACTGCGCTGGTCCTGGTTGTGGATAATCAGGCCAATTGGAGTGCCTGTGGTTTTGCCTTCAAATACCCCGGAAAGAATTTCTACCTGATCTGCTTCTTTTCTTTGAGTGGTTATTTTGCTCTGGCCGGGCTTACGGCGGTCAAGCTCCTGCTGAATAATCTGTTCGTCTATTGCAATGCCGGGAGGGCAGCCATCGATGGTTGCGCCTAATGCTTTGCCATGAGATTCGCCGAAAGTGGTGACTCTGAAAATAGTGCCTAAGGTATTTGACATATTGTTGGTGTGCTGATTACAATTTTTTTGATCCGCAAATTTAGCGATAGAAACCCGGAAATAAGTTAAGAAACCGGAAATTAGAAATTCTCTTTACTGCAAATTAGCTATTAACCTGCTTCCGCAGCCTCTGAATTTCCATTTAACCTGCTGCCGGTTTTGGATCTTCCTCTTTCAAACTACTTTTTAAATATAATATATCCTGAGGCAGCCAGCATAATTAATATAAAGATATTGATGAAAAGCTTAAGGCTGTCATCGCCCTGAAGGCTCATAAGTGCATTGCTTTCCTCCTCTATTCTGTTATAGAAAGTTCCAGGATCTTTGGTAAGTATAGTTTCATCCTGCCTGCTTTCGCCGGTAGCCACTAAATGTATAGAAGGGCGCAGAGTATCATAATTATCAATCCGGGGATTAAAGAAGATCCACTGAAAGAAATCCTCCAGTTCATATTCTCCGGGTTCGTTTGGTATGCCGTAATAATTAAATTGTTTAACTCCTATTACGGTGCCATTGTCTTTGCGGGTATTCTGGCTTACGTTTGGCTCATAAAACGTGAGTGAATCGTTTTCTGTAACCCGTGGCTGATTAATGGCTGAAATATTTCCCTGGCCTACCACGCTGAAGGAGTAACTGAAGCTGTTGCCTGTTTCAACCTTTCGGGAGTCGATTTTTTCGCGTAGCTGGTAATCGCCTACTGCCACATTTTCCTTAAGCGGATGAGGAGGAAGGGCCTTTACTCTCACTGTTTTAGGTTTGGTGTGATAGGTTTTATAATCTTCTTCCTGGCGCCGGCCAAAAAAAGAAGGCCTTTTCGCCACTTTATACTTCACCATTTTTAAACCAACGGAAGGAAAAGAAACCGGCTCCTCGTTTAGCGGGTAATAGCGGGACTGGTGGAGCCTGTAGCGGGAATAATTTTTACCATTTAGCTTTACGTCTTCCCGCTGAATATTAACAATTTCAAAATTTTCTTCCCAGCAGTTTGATGGTTTCAGTTCCTTTACAATTTTGCCAAGCTGGGTGCCGAGATCGTAAAAGCTCAGGGGAGCACGATTGTCGTTGCTGATGTAAAAAGCCAGGGTTCCTGTAAAACCTTCGCCCGTATAAACAGCATCTTTATCAACGGTAAACCCAAGAAAAGCATCGTCGGCTATTTCCACAAATTCTTCTTCCTGTTCTCTGTCGCCAAAAAAGTCATCGAAAGGGTCGCTGCCAAAAGGACTGTTACGTTGCCGGCGGCTTTGCTGTTTTGGTGCACTAACAGTAATGGTTACTCCTCCCGACTGTACTGTTTCACCATTAATAGCCATTTCAAATGGTTCAAGCCTGAATGTTCCTTCGCGTTGAGGCGAGTAGCTCATCGTTATACTGTTTTCTGAGTTAATATGCCCGTTAATAATACTTGTGGAACTGGAGCTTGAGGTGCCTCTTTTTGAAAAACCGGGAATATCAGGAAAACTGTTGCTGTTATAGGTCCTGATGTTATCGTTACTTACCTTAATGGTAATGGTAAATGATTCATTAAGGGCAATTTCCTTCGGACCAAGTTCAATGCGGATCTCCTGGCTGTATCCTCTTAATGAAAGAAACAGAAAAAAAATTAAAAAAAATATATACCTGTGATTCATTGTTTTCGTTTCAATATTGCTAACCTGTCAACGGTATACTTACAAATTTATTTAATTACTTGACTATCAAAAGGAAATTTAATAAATTCAGACACTGTTGAGCCCGTTACGAATGTAATAACTTTTTTAACTTAAATTTGATATGCTGGAATACATAAAACTAATTCTTAGCAAGGTAAGCTTTAGTAAAGAATTGTTTGAAAAGGAATTAAGAAAAGCTATCCAAATGTTAGTGCCAACTGAAGTCGAACAGCTTAAAAGCTGGTGCTATGCAAAATTCAGCCATCTCTACGAAGAAATCCTGAACAGGAATTTCGGAGGAGAGTTAAGCCGGTAATGTAAGTGCTAAATTATTAAATGATAAGGCTGCTCTCCGGGGTGGCCTTTATTTATTTAATGCTCTTCTTTTTTCTGCCTTACAAAGTTAATATTCCTTACAAAACCTTCATACTTTGTCCGCTTAACAGCCGACTTTTTGAATACTTTATTAAATACTTCTCTGCTTATCTCCTCCCAGTCGCCTTTTTTCATGCCCCGCATATCAGGATGGGGCTGGAATTCAGCTTCCTGGTGTGGTGTGGAAAACCGGTTCCACGGGCACACATCCTGGCATATATCGCAGCCGAAAACCCAGTTTTCAAACTTTCCTTTTACCTCCTCCGGAATGGCTTCTTTTAGTTCTATGGTATAGTAACTGATGCAGCGGCTTCCATCCACAACCCCGGGCGTAACAATAGCCTCCGTTGGGCATGCGTCGATGCAGCGGGTGCAGTTCCCGCAAAAATCTTTCGCCAGAGGTATGTCCGGTTCCAGGTCCAGATCCAGAATAAGCTCTGCCAGGAAAAAGAAACTGCCTTTTTGTTTGTTAAGCAATAAGCTGTTCTTCCCGAGCCAGCCGAGGCCGCTTTTTTGTGCCCACTGCCGCTCCATAACCGGAGCGGAGTCTGTAAAAGCACGGCCCTCCACTTCCCCAATGGTATCGTAAATGTATTGCAGCAGCTCCCTGAGCTTGTCTTTGATCACGAAATGATAATCAGTGCCATAAGCATACTTTGCAATTTTATAGTGACTGCTTTGGGCAAGGTCCTGTTCGGGATAATAATTGTAAAGAAAGCTGATTACAGATTTTGCCCCCGGCACCAGTTTTGTCGGGTCGAGGCGTTTATCAAAATGGTTGGCCATGTAATGCATCTGCCCATTCATATTCCCTTTGAGCCATGCTTCCAGGCGCGGAGCTTCCTCCTCCAGGAAGCCGGCCTTAGCCACGCCACAGTGGCTAAAACCCAGCTCTTTTGCTTTTTGCTTAATCAGGGAGGTATGTGTTGCTGCTGCCGATGCTTTCATGAGTTGCAAAGGTAACAAAAAAGAGCTTGCAGAAGGTTCGCCTGAAATTAATGACGGAAGGTGAGAATGAAAGAATGAGAGAAAGAATACGGGAAAGTGAAGGCAGAATAAGGGCAGCCTCCCCTTAAAATCCGGCCGGAGTGAAAACCTGAAAAAACAAAACAGGCAATAATTCTTAATTTTTCATTCTTAATTTTTAATTTAATATTAAATCTATCATTCTGAATTTTAAAAAATGAGCATACAGGATTCAATAAGCCGCTGTGGCTGGGTGCAGGGGCAGTTTGCAGAGTACATCAGGTACCATGATGAGGAGTGGGGGGTGCCGGTGTATGACGACCGGGTGCATTTTGAGTTTCTTATCCTGGAGGGGGCGCAGGCAGGATTAAGCTGGGCAACAGTGCTAAAGCGGCGCGATGGATATCGTAAGGCTTTTGCCGGTTTTGATGTGGAACAGGTGGCAGGCTTTTCTGAGGAAGATATACTGAGGCTTATGCAGGACCCCGGTATTATACGGAACCAGTTAAAAATAAGGGCAGCGGTGAATAATGCCAAATGCTTTATTGAGGTGCAAAAGGAGTTTGGAAGCTTTAATAATTACGTTTGGGGATTTACGGGAGGGGAGCCAAAAGTAAACCATTGGGAAAACTTTAAAGATGTGCCTGCCAGTACTCCCGAAAGCGATGCTCTGAGCTGGGATCTGAAAAAAAGAGGTTTCAAATTTGTTGGGAGTACTATAATCTATGCTTATATGCAGGCTTGTGGTCTGGTGATGGACCATACCACTTTGTGCCACAGGTATGAAGCATTAAAAAACTCAAGTTGTTAGTTATTTGTGGATCAACAGAAAGGATAACCACTAACTAACAACTTAAGAAAGGCTGGTAATATCAGCCTTTGTTAAAGAATTTTACCAGCAGGTTTACTGCTCCAACCCCACTTTGCTGCTCTCCTTTAATAATGGATTGAAATATGTTTTTATCATTGTCGTTTCCTTCAGTTAAAAAGTCAATCCTTTCTTTAGGAAGGTTTTTATACCCCATATGCCATGATGGGAATACCCTTTCCTGAAGAGGGCCGTAGCTCAGCAGTACCACCCGCTTATGGCGGGGATCATCTTTAATCATATCATATAGTTTAATAATATTCTTGTCGCCTTCCAGGTACTGGATGAACAGGTCGTCGGAATGAAGTAGAATTCCGGTAACATCCTGTGGCGGGTTATTCCTTTTGCAGGAGTCCAGAATTTTAACGATTTCATTTTCGTCGCAATTTGGCTTCCTCACACTTGTGTAAACTAATTGATAAAGGTTAGGCATAAAAATTTTGTTTAATTATTTCTGTTGCAAATATCACAAAAATGAAAGAATCTTCCGTGCCGATGTATTGTTTGTGTAATTTTAGATGTATAAAATGAAATTTTTTTAATTCTGCTTAGCCTTGTATTTTATTTGAAATCACTCAGATCCGGAGCCATGTTCAGAAGCGTGTAAATACTTCGTAAGGGAGGTGTAATTTGAATATCAGTGCCTTAGAAAAGGGTGGAGTAGTAATTAATAGGAGTGGCTGTGGATTGCTCCGGCTGCTGCCGCAGGGAGAAGGAAAGGGCAGGTAAAAATAAAAAAGCTATCTTACCTGCTGAAAAGCTGAGGTAAGATAGCTTCGGATTGTGGAAGAAAAGTGAAGTTTACCCAAACAAACTGCCGGATTGGGCCGGTGGTACTATCCCCAGGTGCCGGTAAGCAAGTTCTGTTGCCTGGCGGCCCCTGCTGGTTCGCTTAATATAGCCCTGCATAATAAGGAAAGGCTCGTAAACCTCTTCAATGGTTTCGGCTTCTTCGCCTACAGCGGTAGCAATGGTGGAAAGTCCTACAGGTCCGCCTTTAAATTTTTCAATAATAGTGCTTAAAATACGGTTATCCATATCATCAAGGCCATGCTCATCCACATCCAGTGCATTAAGGGCTATCTGGGCAATTTCTTTGGTAATGGTGCCGGTGCCTTTAATTTGTGCAAAATCGCGGGTACGGCGCAGTAAGTTGTTCGATATCCTTGGTGTGCCCCTGCTCCGGCGTGCAATTTCATAGGAGGCATCTTCCTCAATAGGCGTATTTAAAATAGCAGATGAGCGTTTTACAATACTGCTTAATAAGCTGGCATCGTAATACTCCAGGCGCGCATTAATGCTGAAGCGGGCCCGTAAAGGAGAGGTCAGGAGGCCTGCACGGGTGGTGGCGCCAATAAGGGTAAAAGGGTTCAGGCTTATTTGTACTGTGCGGGCATTAGGGCCGCTGTCGAGCATAATATCTATCTTGTAATCCTCCATTGCGGAGTACAGGTACTCTTCCACAACAGGGTTCAGGCGGTGTATTTCATCTATAAAGAGCACATCGCTCGGCTCCAGGTTAGTGAGCAGACCGGCAAGATCGCCGGGTTTATCCAATACAGGCCCTGATGTGCTTTTAATGTTAGCACCAAGTTCATTGGCAATAATGTAAGACAGCGTTGTTTTTCCAAGGCCGGGAGGTCCGTGCAGCAGTACATGATCGAGAGGTTCTTCCCGCCTTTTTGCTGCCAGCACAAATATTTTTATATTTTCCAGCACCTTTTCCTGGCCCGTAAAATCACCAAAAGAAAGCGGGCGCAGTGCTTTTTCTATATCTTTTTCGCCCGGGTTGAGGTTTTCCCCATCGGCGCGTAAATAATCTTCTCTCATTATATTTAGTATTGAGTCCTGAGTATTGAGAAGACGGATAAGAACCGGTAATCAGGAGTCGTGAGATTGAAATTAAAAATTTTCATCCTCCATAAGTTTATTATTCCTGAGGTTCCGTTTTCAGGATGTAAAGTGTATATTTTAACTCCTGGTCCCGGGCTCCTGCCTCTGAAATCTCCTGTCTTATATCTAATGTCTCTTCTCTCCGGTCTCCCGTCTGTTTACCAACAAATATAAGCGGATTAAAATTTCCCGGCTGTTGAAGATAAGAACTTATTGCAGGAAAGAAAAAATTAAATATTGGGCGGTCTTTTTAGGGATGTGACAGGAATAATTTAAATTGCAACAAATTTGCAATAAACAGTGGATAACAGGAAAAAGAATCTTATCTATTCAGCAATTCTGATTATTTTTTTTGTGGCTGTATGGGCCTACAGGCGATATGAGGGGCCTGGCAGTGCGGCACAGGAAAAGAAAATTGAATTCGTGGGCAACACAATGGGAACATCTTATTCCGTTAAGTATCTTGACGGGCAGGGCAGGAATTTCCAGCAGGAGATTGACTCTGTACTTGGCGTTTTTAACCAGTCCCTTTCCACCTACATTCAGGATTCGGAAATAAGCCGGTTTAACCGGGACGGAATCCTACGTTATGAATTGCCCTATCTTTATCCGGTACTAAAGCGCAGTAAAGAGATATATGAAAAAACAGAAGGTGCTTTCGATCCTACTGTAGGTCCTTTGGTAAACGCCTGGGGTTTTGGTCCGGAAAACAGCAGGGTGCCTGCAAAAGAGGTGGTGGATTCTCTCCGGCAGCTGGTAAATTACGATAGTGTATACTTCGACAGCGTATCGGCCTGTAAAATGATGAAGGGGATGAAGCTTGACTTTAGTGCTATTGCAAAAGGATATGGAGTTGATGTGGTTGCGCAGTACCTGATGGCAAGGGAGGTGGAGAATATTTTTGTGGAGATTGGCGGGGAAATTTACTGCCATGGATTAAATGAGCGGGGTGAGCCATGGCGTGTAGGGGTAAATTTTCCATCTTATGACGAGGGAGAACAGCGGGTGGTACAGGCAGTGGTGCCTCTTTACGACAGGGCAATTGCCACCTCCGGAAATTATAGAAATTATTATGAGGTGGACGGGAAAAAATATGCCCATACTATAGATCCTGTTTCAGGCTATCCCGTACAGCATTCAGTGCTGAGTGCATCGGTATTTGCTCCGGATTGCATGACGGCCGATGCTTATGCCACAGCATTTATGGTGCTGGGACTCGAAAAGGCAATTCTTATCGATGAAAGGGAAAAAGACATAGAAATTTACCTGATTTACAGCGACGAAAATAAAAAATTAAAAACATACGCATCACCTGGTGTTGCAAATAAAATACAGGTAAGGAAGGTTAACTGATGTTGAAACAAACTGTAGCAATACTTCCTTTTATTTCAGTTACACACCTGTTTTTGCAGGATTTATTTGTTTCCTGTTAATACGATATTTATGGAGGTTAAAGAGTGGTTCGGGGAGTGGTTTGACTCTCCTTATTATCATGTACTGTACAAGCATCGGGACCATGAAGAGGCCGAGCATTTTATTGAAAACCTTATCCGGTATTTTCGCTTTTCCGGGCCGGATAAAATCCTTGACCTTGCCTGTGGCAAAGGCAGGCATTCTATTTACCTGAACAGCAGAGGCTTTAATGTGGTAGGGGTGGACCTGAGTGCTCAAAGCATAGAGCATGCAAGGCAATACCAGAACGAAAAGCTACAATTTTTTGTGCATGATATGCGCGAAACTTTCAGGTTCAACGAATTTGATTATATCCTGAATCTGTTTACTTCTTTTGGCTATTTCGATACCGAAGAAGAGAATATGGAAGCGGTTTGTGCGGCAGCCAAAGCATTAAAAGAAGAAGGCCGGATGCTGATCGATTTTCTGAACCCGTATAAAGTGGTTCATCAGCTGGTTCCGGAAGAGGTAAAAGTTGTGGAAGGTATTGAATTCCATATTACCAAACATCTGAGTTCTGATAATTATATAGTTAAGGATATCCGCTTTTCCGATAATGGAAAAGAGTGGCATTTTCAGGAAAGGGTAAAGGCGATCCGCAGAAAACGTTTTTTGGAGTATTTTGACAAAGCAGGCCTGGAGCTGGTGGAGACCTTTGGTGATTATGAACTGAGCCCTTACAAAAAGGACGAATCGGACAGGATGATATTTGTCCTGCAGAATAAACCTGAAAATGCCCGATGCTGATTTATGCACTTATTTTATTTGTAAGTGCTCTTGCAGGAGGCTTACTGGTACTTAAAATCCGGAACATAAAAGAGCGGACCTTTAAGCTTTTGCTGGTTTTTGCCGGGTCGTATCTTTTTTCTATAACCATTATACATCTTCTGCCCGAAATTATGGGAGGAAGGGAGCGCCCTGAGAGGATTGGTTTGTATGTACTGGCCGGCTTTTTTCTGCAGCTTTTCCTTGAATATTTTACCTCGGGGGTGGAGCATGGGCATCTTCATGGCCTTGAACAGGAGAAAAAGCACTCACACAGCCACCATTTTACGCCTTTGACCTTACTGGTTGCTCTTTGCATTCATGCCCTTATGGATGGGGCCTTGCTGGTGCACCCTTCTGAAGCAGGCCATTCTCATGACAGCGATGCTTTGCTTGCCGGAGTGGTGCTACACAAAATGCCGGCTGCTTTTGCGCTTATGTCGGTGCTTACGCACCAGTTTAAAAGCCTGAAAAAAGCAATGGGAATGTTGCTTATTTTTGCAGTAGCAAGTCCTGTGGGCTTATATTTAAGCGAATATATTCTTACTCATGAAGGCGGCTGGAACTCTTTTACCGATATTATTTATCCGTTAGTTGCGGGTAGTTTTTTACATATTTCTGCTACTATATTTATAGAGAATAGCCCTGAACATAATTTTAATCTTCATAAGCTTATTTCAAGCCTTACAGGGGCTTTGCTGGCAGTAATAGCCGAATTGATGGCCTGAAACAAACATATAGAAATAAGGTTTATTAATAACCTGCAGAAGGTATGTGCAGGTATTTTTTATTTTTTGAAATTTTTTAGTAAAATGGTGGCGAAATGCGGAACAATGCATTTCCCTTTTTTTTCGCTTACAATAAAAAGAATTTTTATCATGACCAATCGCATTCAGTCTTTTGAAGAATATCAGAAGGAATATGAGAAAAGTATAAATGAACCCGAAGCTTTTTGGGCTTCGAAAGCTAAACAGTTTACCTGGCGGAAGGAATGGGATAAAGTGCTGGAGTGGAATTTTGATGAGCCAAAGGTTGAATGGTTTAAAGGTGGGAAGTTAAATATTACTGAGAATTGCCTCGACAGGCACCTGGCAGAAAGAGGAGATAAGCCTGCTATTATATGGGAGCCTAATGATGCTGAAGCAGATGCCCGAACGTATTCGTATAAGGAGCTTCATAGCGAGGTGTGCACCATGGCAAATGTTTTGCGGAATCAGGGGGTAAAGAAAGGCGACAGGGTATGTATTTATATGCCAATGATTCCGGAGCTTGCTTTTGCCGTTCTTGCCTGCGCGCGCATAGGAGCCATTCACTCTGTTGTTTTTGGTGGTTTTTCAGCAAACGCCATAGCCGACAGGATTAACGATGCCGCCTGTAGTTTTGTAATAACCTCCGACGGAATGTACAGGGGAGATAAGCACCTGGCGGTAAAAGAGACTGTTGATGAAGCCCTGAAAAAGTGTAATACTGTTGATAAAGTGCTGGTGGTGAAATACACAGACCGGAAAGTGGATATGGTGGCGGCACGTGATTTCTGGTACCATGATGCCGTAGCATCGGCCAGTCAGGATTGCCAGCCGGAGGTAATGGATGCGGAAGATATACTATTCATCCTCTACACAAGTGGATCTACCGGGAAACCTAAAGGTGTGGTACACACCACCGGGGGCTATATGGTATATTCTGAATATACTTTCCGGAATGTATTCCAGTACGAAGAAGAGGATATTTACTGGTGTACTGCCGACATTGGCTGGATAACCGGCCACAGTTATATTATTTATGGCCCGTTGCTTGCCGGAGCCACAACCATTATGTTCGAGGGTGTTCCTACCTGGCCCGATCCGGGGCGTTTCTGGCAAATTGTGGAACGCCATAAGGTTAATATCTTTTATACAGCTCCTACGGCTATCCGCGCCCTCATGACCCGTAAGCTGGACTTTGTAACTAAGCATGACCTTAGCTCTCTGAAAGTGCTGGGGAGTGTGGGAGAGCCCATTAACGAAGAGGCATGGAACTGGTACCGGAATAATATAGGTAAGAATGAATTGCCTATAGTAGACACCTGGTGGCAGACAGAAACCGGAGGTATTATGATTTCGCCTTTAGCAAACCACTCTCCTATGAAGCCGGGCTTTGCCACTTATCCTTTGCCGGGCGTACAGCCTGTTTTACTCGACGGAGATGGTAACGAAATTGAGGAGAATGGTGTTGAAGGTTACCTGGCAGTAAAATTCCCATGGCCCGGAATGCTCCGGACCACCTATGGCGACCATGAGCGTTGTCGCAGAACCTATTTCGAAACCTACAAAGGATACTATTTTACCGGCGACGGTGCCCGCCGCGATCCGCAGGGGCTGTACAGAGTGATAGGAAGAGTGGATGATGTAATTAATGTTTCCGGTCACCGCTTTGGTACTGCCGAAATTGAAAATGCCATTGATGAGCATCCGCATGTAGTGGAAGCTGCTGTGGTTGGCTTTCCGCACGATATAAAAGGGCAGGGTATTTACGCTTATGTAATCTGTTCCGAAGATTGTATGGACGAAGCTCAGTTGATTAAGGAAATTGACCAGGAAGTGGTGAAGCACATAGGAAAAGTGGCAAGGCCGGATAAAATCCAGATTGTGGATGACCTGCCAAAAACACGTTCCGGGAAAATAATGCGCCGGATTTTACGGAAGGTAGCAGAAGGAGATACCAGTAACCTGGGAGATATTACTACTCTGCTGAACCCGGAGGCTGTGCAGGAAATTATTGACGGCAGAAAATAAGCCGGTAAAAAGAAATTGAAGAAGGGAGGGCAGGACCGGAGTTTCCGGCAGGCTCTCCCTTTTTTGTTTAAATGCTATTGGGCAAAGTCAGCGTAAATGTAGTGCCTTCATTGGGCGACGATACAAAGGAAAGATCTCCGCCTAATTTTTTGCAGGTTTCCCTGGTAATATAAAGGCCAAGACCATTGCCGCTGGATCTTGCATTTCCTCTGAAGAACATATCAAATACTTTAGAATGATGTTCTTCTTCAATACCCTGCCCGTTATCCTCCACCCGAATAACCGCTTCCTTTTCATTGCTGGTTGCCGAAAGCCGTATAAATGGTTTTTCCTGCTCAAGCCGGTGGTATTGTATGGAGTTACTTAACAGATTGGTGAGGATAATTTTTAACTTTGGTTTATCCGTATTAAAAGGATGCTGTTCGTGGTACTCCTGTATAAAATCAATTTCAAATGCACCCGGCAGGTAACGCAGGCTGCTGGCGATTTCATCGGCAAGGCTTTTAAAATCCACAGGTTCCGGAAAGTTTTCAAGCCTGTTGGTTTGTGAGTAACTGATAAGGTTATGAATAAAGCGGTCCATTCTTACAATGCTGTTCCGCATGAGTGCCAGGTATTGATGAATGGCATCCAGGTTATCTTCCGGTTCTGCCAGGTTCAGGAGCCCCAGAATAGAAGCAATGGGGGCCCGCAAATCATGCGAAACGCTGTACACGAACTGGTCCAGCTCTTTATTGGTTTTTGTCAGCTCTTCTTTTAGCTCATCCTTTTCCCGGTAAGTGGAGCTGACTTTTTCCAGTAAAGGAAGTAAATCATTTACTTTTTCCTGACTTATTTGGAGGGAGGCCAGCTGTTCTGAAAGTAATGGGTGAAATGGAGTTTGCATATTTTAGTAGGCCTTTTCCGGGGAGTGGGTAATTTTAAATTGCTTCCGGCGGGTCTTTTTCTTTCATGGAAGGCTTATATTCACAGCCGGAATTTTTATGCAAATATAGCAATCGGCAGGAAAGCCCTTATGCCCTGGAAACGAATGTTTTAAATTTGGAGAGGATTCAGTGCCTCCGGTCTTATTGAAGTTCACCGTAATTTTCGTAATAGGTAATATTTAATAATTGTAATTCAGCAGAAGGAGTATTTTGAAGAATTTTCTTCCGGGCATTATGCACGCTCTGCCGGAAAGGCTCATCTTTTGGAAGTATTTTTCCGTGCATTGATACTCCCTGTTTATTGTACAGCCTTGCCTTCCATTCAGTATAATACCATTCCATGGAAGGCTGGTGGAATATGGTAAGGCTGCGTTTATCAAATATTACCTGCCTGAGTTGATGTTTTTCCACTGCTTCGTAAACTTTTTCAAAGGTTGCCTTAAATTGTTCCATAGGAATAAAGTTTACCATTGTTACCACCAGGGCAATGGCCGATGCAGGATTATAGTAAATAGTGGCCACTGGCAGGCTTTGAAACAATATAAAACCTTGTGGAACGGGCTCTCTCATGGAGTATTTTTTTCTGTTATTGTCCGGTGCTTTAAAAGCTGTTTAAACTTCCGAAGCATAAATTAGATAAAACATTTTACAAAAATAAAGTTTTTGGAAGTTACTATACCTAAAAAAAGGTGCTTCTTTTTTAGAAAAAGCACCTTTCATTATTATTAAATTTCTCTATTTATTGGGCGGCAGTATCTCCACTGTAGCTGGTGGAGGCACTTTTTGGCCACACATTATTCTCCCGTTCCACATCAGCCATGCGCAGGCTCGGGTCAATTTCTATTCTTTCCACCTCGCTTATGTTCCGGTTTATAGTTAAGCGGTACTCCGGGTATACCCATGGCCAGTCCTTTTTTACAGTTCTCTTCATACCCAAAGTTTCCTCTTTTTCGCCCCGCATTAACTGTAGCGGAATATAAAAAAGTTCCCGGCTTCCATCGGTATAGGTTACTACCAGGTCTACAGGCATGGGCAGCTCCCCGATACGCCGAAGGTTAACCTCAGTAGCTTTTTCATTACCCGATACGCCTTCAATAGCATAGTCTATCGAGTTAGTAGTACCAATCCACTGAAGGAACAGCCAGTCCAGTTCCAGGCCTGAGGCTTTTTCCATTTCTCTTTTAAAATCGGTAGGGTTAGGGTGTTTAAATTTCCAGTTATTATAATAGCGGCGCATGCCCTTCATAAATACTTCCTCACCTAATATATAATTCAGCTGACTCAGTAAAACAGCCCCTTTGGTATAGGAGGAGAGGCCGTAAGTACGGTTGCTGATAAAATGATCAGCATGAGTGGTAAGAGGTTCCTGCTTGCCGGATTTTACCAGGTTAACATAGCCGGCGTAGTTGTTAAGCTGCGGGTTTTCCTGGTTTCGCTCATACAAAATATCCGTTACATAGTCCTGGGCATAGGTAGTAAAGCCTTCGTCCATCCAGGCATATAACGATTCGTTAGTAGCCAATACATGCTGAAACCAGCTGTGGATTGCTTCATGCACCGTTACTCCTACAAGGCTGCCAAGGCTTCGCTCACCTGTAATCATGGTGGCCATGGCATACTCCATGCCTCCGTCGCCTCCCTGTATTACTGAATACTGCTTGTAGGGATACTCACCAAATTCCCGGTTCATTATCTGGAATGTTTTAACAGTTGCAGGCTGAAGCTGCTTCCAGTTATTGGTGGTTTTTTCGCCTGGCTGGTACAGGAAATGAAGCAGAGGTCCATTTGGTACCTGCATGGTTTCATGTACATAGTCAGGATCAGCCGCCCAGGCAAAATCATGTACATTGGGCGCAATAAAATGCCAGGTTAATTTATTTCCTTTAGGGCGTTTAACGGCTTTGGAAGCATTTTCATATCCATGGCCTATTTCCTGTGGGTTTTGCAGGTAACCGGAGCCACCAAGTACATAAGAGGAGTCGATGGTGATTTTTACATCATAATCGCCCCAAACGCCATGGAATTCGCGCCCCACATAAGGGTTTGAATGCCAGCCTTCGTAATCATATTCAGCAATTTTAGGGTACCATTGCGTCATGGTATATCGTATTCCTTCCTGGCTGTCGCGGCCGGTGCGGCGCACCTGCAGGGGAACCTGTGCATCAAACTCCATTTCAAAAGTAGCTTTTTTTCCCGGCAGGACCGGTTTATTCAGTTCCACTTCCAGTATGGTTTCAGCAACCTCAAAATTTACAGACTTCCCGTCCTGTTTTAAGGAACGGATGTTCTGGTAGCCGGTCTCATTTTCTTTCAGTTCAAATATCCGGTCGCGTACGCGGGGATCAGGATCTGTAATTGTGCGCGAACGCACATCCATCATGCTGCCAGGCTGAAAAGCATTAAGGTAAAGGTGGTAAAACACTTTTTTTAAAGTGTCGGGAGAATTATTGTGGTATACCAGCTTTTGAGTACCATTAAAGCGGTTGGTGTTTACATCCATCTCAACATTCATAGTATACTCCACACGCTGTTGCCAGCGGTTTACCTGAGCATAAAGGGGTTGTGTGCTTAGCCATAACAGGCTTATCCAGAATATCTTCTTGATCATAGGTTAATATTGTAAAAATAAATTTTCATGTACAGGTTTACAGGCTTTTGCATTCGGAGCCATCATTATGCAGGGAAATTCAAGGCCATTTAAAAACGTCAGTGTCCATCCTGCCGGATAAAAAGCTCCCGGTTTCCGGTGCTTTATAATTTAGCCAAAGATAAGTGCGGAAGGAAAATAAAACTCCGCGACTGATTAACTATAAAGAAAGGAAGAAAATTACAAATATTCCAGCTTTTTCCTGTCAGCAGTCAGCGGATAGAAAAAGGAAAGCTTTAAGTTAATTATCTGATCCGTTAAACACCCTCAGAGTTCTTATAATGATAACAAAAATAAACAATGCTCCCCCTTATTCTTTTATTATACTACACTTTCCATGGCTTATTGGTTCTTCTGTTTTTTGAAGTGAATTCCGGAGCCGGTTAAGTGAGTAAATGAACAAGATACATTAACTGATTTACACGTAATTCCTTTATGTTTAAAATAGCACTTAAGTACGGAATACTCATCGTTGTTTTTATCTTTTTATGGGTTTCTCTGGAGTATCTGGCAGGAGTTCATACAGATTATATTCAGTACCATCCCGTAGCTACTCTTTTATCGCTTGTAATACCTCTTGTGTTCCTGTATTATGCAATGCGTGAGTCGCAGAAAAAGTATGAGGGTCACTTTAATTATATTGAGTCATTTAAGGTTGGTGTTATGGTTACGTTTATTGTGGCCATTCTCAGCCCTTTGGGCCAGTGGCTTTTTCATACTCTTGTTTTTCCCGGCTTTTTCGATTCTATGCGGGCATACTCCGAAGCGCAGATGCTCTCAGAGGGAGTGGATGCCGAAGTAGCCCGCAGAGATGCTGCCGGAGATTTTAACCTGGCAAGCTACCTGATGCGGACTTTTCTCGGGGCTTTGGTTGCCGGAGTGGTAATGTCGGCTTTGCTTGCACTTTTTGTGAGAGACAAAGAGCTCCCGAAGGGTGGGTGAAAAATACGGGAAAAGGCCAGCCGGTTATAAAGTGATCAGCAGACCTGCCAGGTGTGGGAAAGTGCTTTTCTTATACTTATGGAAGAGGCAGTGCTTATTACCTGCCGCCTGAGTTGTTGTTTTTGATAAGGCCTATTCCGGTGGAAAAGAATATAAATCCTAAAATGCCCACCACCAGAGCTTCCCACCCTTCCACTGCTAAGCCAAAAAAGGAGCTGGCTCCATCCAATACAATAATTACAGCAAATACAAGAATAGCCGCACCTGCCAGGGTGAAGAGAGTGCCAAAAATTTGTTTGAGGTCCATAAAGTTTTGTTTCTTTTGTATAAAAGAAAAGGATGGGGATTTGTTTAAGTTCCGGATAGGTAAAAGTGCTTCAGGCAAGTCCGGGAAAGACGGATTACCGTGAAAAAGGAAGTAATTAATGCCCTGTTGTGCCTTATAGGAAAGGCTACTTTTTCTTAATGGTTTGTACTTTAACGGCGGTATAATACAGGGTGGTGGTAGCTTCAAAGCCGGAATCTGTACCAACCATTATCCACAATTCTCCGGCTTCGTTTGTAGTTACAGCTAAGGGAGTGGAATGCGTACGTTCAATAAAGGTGTAGCGGAATTCTTCCAGCTCAGTGCCAATATTTCCCAGAACAAGCATATCCTTACCTCCCTGAGACTGGTTTCCCTTGTCGAATTTAGTCAGCAGGTAAGGTTTTTCCCCTGTGTTGTCCTGTATAAGTTCAGGCTCTGTGGTAAGCGCTCCGGCCTTCAGGTAAACCGAACTTCCGGGACTTCCTCCTACTCCTACAGAGTTACGGGGGGCATTAGAGGCAAGTTCAACTTTAAACCTTAGCTCATAAGTGGTATTAGGTTCCAGTCCGTCCAGCTTCCGGTAAAGGAACATAAAAAGATCATCGCTATGGTTGTTTCCGCTGATCCTGATGGAAGGCTTTTCTTCTCCTGCTTCCGGGGGTACTGTGGCAAAACCCCATTCTAATTTGTAAAACTCCTCTTCTCCTGCAGGATAGTCTGCAAAACCAGCTTTCCAGTTTTGGGCCTCACTTTCTGAAAAGTGGAGGGCATAATTAAATTCCAGGTCTTTTTCCTCAGGGGCATCAATATCATCTATGCTGCAGCCCGCAAGAGTGGCTGCTGAGCAGGAAATTATTATAAACAAAAGGAGCTTATACATAGAAAGGCAGTTTTATGTATTATCTGACACACAAAACTGCCTTCTGGTTGTAAGCAGTAGTAAAAAAAGAAGAATCAGGTATTTTTTACTATTCCTCTCTTTTATCGTTTTCTGCTTTTTTTCCAGGTGTTAGTACAGGGCCCGATAAGTTTGCTTTTTGAGTATCCTGCTCGCGTCTGTCAGCTGTCGGGCGATCGGCCTGTTGGTGCATTCGTTTTTGTTCAGCCTCTATTTTCTTTTCCGGTGTAAGTATATCGCCACCCAGGCTTACCCGCTCATTGTTAACTACTTTAGTTACTGAATCAGATTCTTTTGCAGTGTCAGGTTCTGTTTCATCTGCTTGTTCCTCCAGTTTGTGCAGGAAGAGTTCCTTCTTTTCCTGAAGCGGGTCCCGTTCCATAGAAGGTTCCTGAATGTCCCCCGGGCTTTCAATTTCGTTAGCAGGGGTGGAATGGTTTTCTGCCTGGCTTAGCTGGCTTTCGAGCATTCTTATTTTGGCCCTCAGTTGTTCAATTTCCTGTTCCGGCGATAAGCCGCTACTTTTGAATTTTGAAGAAAAAGAGCGGGCCTGGTCTTCAATTTCCTGCGTCTGGGCCTTTGTTTTGCTGGTAAAGTCTTCCACAATCCGTTTGCCTTCTTCCTCAGAGATCTTCCTGTCGCGGATCAGTTCATTTACCATTTCCTGAAGTTTAGTGCTGGTTTGTGCAATCATTCCAACACTGGTATAAATAAATTTTTTTATTGCATCTTCCATGTCTGGCTGAATATTTTGTAAGTAATTGGTTTACATTGATTTGTGGCTTTTGTGCCTCTTAAATTAATTCTACGAAATGCCAAAAATTAAGTTTTTATCACGCAAAATGGCCTTAAATGAGGCATGGGGCTTATGTTTCCTTCCTAACCATGCAGTGAAAAACACGACTTTCCTTTATTTAAAATCTCCACACTACACAGCCGGAAGACTGACTTACCTGGTGTGTAAATAAATAATATTACTGCCTCTATACCTTATTTATTTTCAGGTTTTGAGAAAGGGCCGATTTGGGAAATTTTATAAGGATGCTTCCGGGTAATGTGGGTCTTTTTTTTGCTTATAAAGAATTGGTCAGCATAAAATTTTACAGGTAATTGCGGGGAGTCTGAAATTCTGATTTAATGGAGGAAATTCTTAACAACTTTGTAGGAATAAGTGCGTTGTATATGCAAAGTTTCCTGCACCGGACTTTTGGCGGAAATTTCACGTATTTGAATATTTATTTAAAGTGTTTAATGAAAAATTTTTTTAGCATGAAAAAAATCTATTTAACCTTATTTGCAATGATGGTGGCTACTGCGGGCGTAATGGCTCAGGGCCAGGTAGGCATTAAGGCAGGCTTTAATGTGGCTACAACTAACGATGAGTATGAGGTTGACGGAGATGAGCCCTGGAGACCGGGATTCAATATTGGGCTGGCATCCCAGTTCAGGTTAGGGGAAGTTTTTTCTGTTGCCCCTGAGCTTATTTACACACAGCGTGGTTTTAAAGAAGAGTACACCGGAGGTGTGGTGGTAAGAGAGGCACGTTTTGATTATCTTAGCCTTCCTGTATTATTCAGGCTCCAGTTTGGCGATGTGCTGAAAGGATATGTAAATGCAGGACCTGTTTTCAGCTACTGGCTGGGTGGAAAGCAATCTGCTACCGGTACAATTGCAGGCAGACAAATTACTGCAGCATATGAAGAAAGCATCACTTTTGATGATTTGGATGAGGATTATGCCTATGATGCTAACCGTTTTGAAATAGGGGCTTCAGTTGGTGGCGGTATTATGCTGGATACTGAAGGAGGAAGTTTTTTAATCGATCTTCGCTATACGCAGGGCTTTGGCGACATAGCCAACGGAGTTAATCTTTCAGAGGGTAAATTCAGAAATCAGGTAGTAGGTGTATCTTTAATCTACCTTGTTCCTTCCGTAAGATAAAGAAATTTAAGATAGTGGTTTATGATGATGGAAAGGCCCTTGCTTGTAATGAGCGGGGCCTTTTTTGTGGAATCAGATATTAGAAATTTTCTTTGGCAGTTAAATTCTTTTGTTGCGTTAATTCATAATTGTATTGCCTGAATATAACGCTTCACCGATTTTTCAAAGGCCTCTTTTCCGCCGGAGAGAATGTTGCGATCAAACCAGCCTCCATATATTCTGTCGAATGGCAAGTCTTTAAGGGTATTGTAAATATGGGTAACTTTCCTTTCCGACATAGGAATCAGGTTAGGAAAGCTATACATGAAGCTCACATATTTTCTGTCCATAGTAACATGGAGTGTATCGCTGCCGAAAACGGCTCCCCGGCCCCCTGCTCCATGGGGGTAAAAAAGCACACTGCTTCCCGGGAAATGACCTCCGCAATGAAGTACCTGAATTCCTTCCCAAAGGTCGAAAAACGGGCCTTCCCAAAAACAGATTTCGAATGATGGGCGCATGACCCACTCCCTGTCGGCGGTGTGAATATATATAGGTACTCCGCCAAAAGCCTGGCTCCACTCCACGGCAGCTCCATAAAAGTGAGGGTGCGAAAGGGCTATGGCATTTAAACCTCCCAGTTCTTCAATAAAGCCAATGGTGGAATCATCAATTAATGGCAGTGCATCCCATAATAAATTGCCCTGCTGCGATTGAATTAATAAGGCTCTTTGCCCGATAGCAAAATCAGGTTCTATGGAAATACCAAACAACTTAGGCTCCAGCTGACGAATCGTATTGCTGTAGGAATTTGATAATTCCTGCATGCTTGTCCACTGCTGTCCTTTCCAGTTTACATACTGCCGCTCGTCTTCACAAATTAGGCACTGAGCCGGTGGTTCCTCACTGGCTGCATATTGTGTGCCACAGGTAGTGCAGAGGTAATGCTCCATCTCATTAATATTTTATTGCTGTTCAGGAAGTAATCTAACAAAAGTAATCTTATATCAAAATAAAATGAGCCTGTTCAGCAGGAAAGGACACCCGGGTACAGGCATTACCGGACTCTGCATATTTTCTTTCGGGTCCTAATCTGTGGGTAGGTGCACGGCTCCCTCTCAGGCTGTTTGTAAAGCTCTTTTATGAGCCCCTGAAAGCAGGTATATAAGCGCTCCTGCGGCTAAAACTGCCCCGATGCCAAAGGCATATGGAAAATTCGCAGGGTTGCTGCCATAAATCCAGCCGGAAATAACGGCGCCAAAGCCAATGCCTGCCTCCAGTGCAATATACATGGTTGCAAGGCCCCGGCCCCGGTGTTTTTCGTGGCTGAGGTCGACCGTCCATGCAAAAACGGTAGGGGAGCTTACACCTGTTGACAGACCAAAAAATACTCCCCCAAGGAGGAACATAAAAATACTCTGAGCTAAGCCAATGAGGAGCATACTTGCCATTAGAAAGGCAGCGCCTATTTTCAATACCGGAACACGGCCAAACTTATCCGATGCCTTGCCTGCAAAAAAGCGTACAGCAACGGAGGCAATCGTGAAGAACATAAAAAAGATACCCCTGTTTTCAAGGCCAAGGGAATCGCTTACTTCAGGAGTAAGCGTGAGTACTGCACCATAGGAGAAGGTGGTGAGCAATAAAACTATGCAGGGAGCCAGTACTGCAGGTTCAAATATTTCTTTCTTCTTCAACCGGAGCATCGATGGCCTGAATGGCTTTTTATCGGGATGGGTTTCGCGCATACCAGCCAGTATAATCACTGATAAAATAGCGGCAGCGGAAGAGGCGTGGAACATCATTTCAAGGGAGGCATAATTTGCCAGTGTACTTCCTATTGCAGGTCCGCAGGCCATGCCAAGGCTGCTGCAAAGCCCTATCATGCCCATTGCTTCCCCGCGCCGGGCGGCAGGCACCACATCGGCAACATAAGCAGATGTGCCGGTAGGGGTAAAGCCGGTGGAGAACCCATGTAACAGGCGGATGGCCAGGAAAGCCATTACAGTATTTGCCAACGGATACATAAAGCCCATGATAAAGCATACCGATGCCCCGAATATCATTACAGGAATACGCCCGATAGTATCAGTAAGCTTGCCGCTGAAGGGCCGTGATATGCCGGCGGTTAATGTAAACAGGCCTATTATAAAGCCAAGGTAATTCCCTCCGCCAAGGTCCTGCAGGTAATTTGGCAGTTCGGGAATAATCATGTTAAAGCTTGAAAAGAACAGGAAAGTGCTCAGGCATAAAAGGATAAATTGTAAGGTGTAGATAGATTTTTGTTCCTGCATAATAGTTTATAATTCTTCAGCCACTATTTTCTGCATACGGCAAAACAGATCAGCAGTTTATGAAATATCGTTCACTATAAAGTTAAAAAAAATTAACCCTCCCTTTTTCTTCTGCTTTTGAAGAAAAGGGGAGGGTAAAATTCAGTGCTATTCCGGGTAATCCGGATGGTGTGTTATTCCACAGTCAGCTTGCCAAAAGAATCAGAGGAGTGGTCAATTGACTCAAGGTGCTGGCTAAGGTCAAGCCCCATTATTTCATGGTCTTCGGTAACACGCATAGGAATAATCCAGTTTGTAAGTTTGTAAAGCAGAATGGAGCCTCCGAAGGTAAATACAAAAACTATTACCAGGGCCAGTAAGTGGTATAGAAACAAGCTGGTTTCTCCGGTTATCAGCCCGCCCTCTTCTTTGGCAAAAATACTTGTGGCAATCATACCTACAATACCACCTACTCCGTGGCATGGGAATACATCGAGGGTATCGTCCAGGGTAGATTTGGTTTTAAGGTGAAGCGCCCAGTTACTGATAATACTTGCGATAATACCTATAAAAAGGCTTGGGCCATATTCAACAAAACCGGCAGCGGGGGTAATAGCCACAAGGCCCACCACGGCACCAATGCAGGCGCCAAGTGCCGATGGCTTCTTTCCTCTTACAGTATCCATCAGTATCCAGGACATCATGGCTGCAGCTGAAGCGAGGTTGGTATTAATAAAAGCAGTAATTGCAAGTGAGTTGGCGCCCAGGGCAGAGCCGGCATTAAAGCCGAACCAGCCAAACCACAGCAGGCCGGTGCCAAGCAGTACGAAAGGAATATTTACCGGCTTGTGCTCTTCGTTCGACAGGTGAGACTTTCTTCTGCCCAGGAGCATTGCACATGCAAGGGCAGCAAATCCGGCAGAAATATGAACTACGGTACCACCGGCAAAGTCAAGTACGCCCCATTGAAAGAGGAATCCTTCGGGGTGCCATGTCCAGTGTGCCAGCGGGCAGTATATTAATAAGCTGAAAAGGCATATAAAAAGCAGGTAGCTCCAGAAGCGGACACGCTCAGCCAAAGAACCTGTAATAAGGGCCGGAGCAATTATAGCGAACTTTAGCTGAAAAGCGGCAAAGAGCACAAAGGGTATCCCGCTCGCAATTACAGGGTGTGGTGCGGTGCCCACATTGTCAAACATGAAATAGGTCATAGGATTGCCTATTAAACCACCAATGCTATCGCCAAATGCAAGGCTAAAGCCTACTACGTACCACAATACACTAATTACTCCAAGGGAAATGAAGCTTTGCAGCATGGTGGAAATAATATTTTTTGATGTTACCATTCCTCCATAAAAGAAGGAGAGCCCCGGGGTCATTAATAGCACAAGGCCTGCGGAGGTAATCATCCATGCCACATCGCCACTGTTTTCAACTTCTCCTGCAGGATGGTGGGCGGGGTAAACGCTCGCCAGTACTCCAATCAGCAGTAAGGCTGTGAAAACGAACAAACCAATCCTGCGTTTTTTCTTTGCTGTCATTACTCTTGGGTTTAATAAAACTACGTTTTAAGGAGTGGCAGCTTTTAAAGCGGGTAAACTTTAAGTGCCTTTTCTTTACAAAATAGTTACAAAAGTAAGCTGAATTTAATATATAAGCAATAAAATTGCCTGAAAAGGATTGTTTTCGTACTGGTTATTTTAAAAAATGCGTGAAAAATTGAGATAAGGATTGTAAAATCAAGTCTGCTGAGGGTTTTTCTTCTGTTTACTGCTCCCGGCTATTGAGCGGGTCAGGCAAAAAAGAAGAATTAATGAAGCCAGTGAAAAATTGAACTGCCTTCAGCCATTTCAAAGAGAATTGCAGAATTATCAGGGCAATAAAAAACCCCAACCATTTGCGGAAGGGGCTTTTCATCGTTTGTAAACTAAAATGGCTAAATCACAAAATTTTAACTTCCGCAGGCTTCGCAGGAATCCGGGTTGTCAAGCGAGCAGGCCATATCGGAGCGGTTCTGGTCAATTTGTGCTGCCGTAACCGGCTCCTGTTGCTTCTGTTTCTCCACTGTAAACTGGATGGCAGAGGCGGCTGCTTTTGTGCGCAGGTAATACATTCCGGTTTTAAGGCCAAGCTTCCAGGCATGGAAGTGCATGGAGGTAAGCTTTCCAAAGTTCGGATCCTGAACGTGTACGTTAAGGCTCTGGCTCTGGCAGATATAAGCACCACGGTCAGCGGCCATATCGAGGATAGATTTCTGAGAAATCTCCCATACGGTACGGTAAATGTCCTTGATGTTCTGCGGAATCTGAGGGATGTTCTGAATAGAACCATTTGCCTCTATCAGGCGGTTCTTCATATTTTCATCCCACAGGCCTATCTTAATCAGGTCTTTCATCAGGTGTTTGTTCACCACAATAAACTCACCTGATAAGGTACGGCGGGTATAAATGTTAGTAGTATATGGCTCAAAGCACTCATTATTACCCAGGATTTGCGAAGTGGATGCAGTTGGCATTGGCGCAACTAAAAGAGAGTTGCGTACCCCATGCTTGCGCACTTCCTGCTTAAGCTCAGTCCAGTTCCAGCGGTTGCTCTTAGGAGTTACACCCCACATATCGAACTGGAATATGCCTTTGCTTACCGGCGATCCTTTGAAGGTTTCGTAAGGACCATCCTTAATAGCCAGATCCTTAGAGGCCGTCATGGCAGCAAAGTAAATCGTTTCAAAGATATCTTCGTTCAGGCGGCGTGCTTCCGGAGAGTCGAATGGCATCCGCAGCATAATGAATGCATCGGCCAGTCCCTGAATGCCAAGACCAATCGGGCGGTGGCGCATGTTGGAGTTTTTGGCTTCCGGAACAGGATAGTAGTTGATATCAATAACCTTGTTAAGGTTTTTGGTAGCCACGTAGGTAATATCATAAAGCGCTTTATGATCGAAGAATGCATTTCCTTTTTCATCTTCAACCACAAATTTTGGCAGCGCAATAGAAGCAAGGTTACAAACCGCCACCTCGTCAGGAGCAGTATACTCCATAATTTCGGTACAGAGGTTTGAGCTCTTAATGGTGCCCAGGTTCTTCTGGTTGCTCTTGCGGTTGGCGGCATCTTTGTACAGCATGTACGGAACGCCGGTTTCGATTTGTGCTTCCAGCACTTCAAACCAAAGGTCCTGTGCTTTTACCTGCTTACGGTAGCGGCCTTCGCGCTCATACTTTTCGTACAGCTTCTCGAACTCTTCCCCATAGCAGTCGGAAAGACCTGGTGCTTCGTTAGGGCAGAAGAGAGACCACATTTCGTTGTTCTCCACACGCTTCATGAACAGGTCAGGAATCCAGAGAGCGTAAAACAGGTCACGCGCACGTAACTCTTCCTTTCCATGATTCTTTTTCATTTCCAGGAAGTCGAAAACATCGGCATGCCATGGCTCAAGGTACATAGCGAAAGCGCCTTTACGCTTGCCGCCACCCTGATCCACATAACGGGCGGTATCGTTAAATACCCGTATCATTGGAATAAGGCCGTTAGAGGTGCCGTTGGTTCCTTTAATATAAGAGCCTGTGGCGCGTACATTATGTATGCTAAGCCCTATACCACCTGCAGACTGCGAAATTTTCGCACACTGCTTCAGCGTATCGTAAATACCGTCAATGCTGTCTTCCTTCATGGTAAGCAGGAAGCAGCTGGAAAGCTGGGGCTTTGGAGTACCGGCATTAAAGAGCGTAGGAGTAGCGTGGGTAAACCACTTCTCACTAAGTAAGTGATAAGTTTCAATGGCCGAGTCAATATCTTCGCCATGGATACCTACGGCTACACGCATAAGCATATGCTGCGGGCGTTCCACAATTTTACCATCGAGTTTCATCAGGTAAGAGCGCTCCAGGGTTTTGTACCCGAAGTAGTCGTAGCTGAAGTCCCGGTCGTAAATAATGGTGGAATCAAGCAGAGCGGCATGTTTTTTTACTACCCCGTAAGTTTCTTTGGAAATAAGCGCAGCATTTTCACCGGTTTTAGGGTCTACATAGGTGTAGAGCCTTTTCATTGTGTTGGTGAAAGACTTGCTGGTGGTTTTATGTAAATTGGAAATGGCAATACGGGCTGCCAGAAGAGCGTAGTCGGGATGGCGGGTAGTCATACTCGCAGCAGTTTCAGCCGCAAGGTTATCCAGCTGTTGCGTGGTAACGCCGTCATAAATTCCGTTAATTACCTTTTTGGCAACATCAACAGGATCTACGTAATGAGTGTCCAGCCCATAGCAAAGCTTTTCAATACGGGCTGTTACTTTATCAAATTTTACTGACTCTCGTCTTCCGTCGCGTTTTATTACAAACATGTGGTAAGGTTTTAATGTAGTCTAAATCAACAACACAAAAAAAAGTATAATTATCCGGCAAGCTGCAAAAAAATGGCGGTTGCCGGTCCGGTCCTGAATTCTAGAAGTCTTCGTCCAGCGAGAATTTAGGTTTGTCGTTATCTTCTTCTTTTTTCATCACGCCAGCTTTCTGATATTCGGCTACCCGCTTCTCAAAGAAGTTGGTTTTTCCCTGCAGGGATATCATCTCCATAAAGTCAAACGGATTTTTAGCCCCGTATTGTTTAGGGCAATCCAGTTCTCCAAGGAGGCGGTCGGCCACGAACTCAATATACTGGCACATTAAATCGGCATTCATGCCTATCAGCCCTACTGGTAAGGCATCAGTTACAAATTCCTTTTCAATTTCAACGGCATCTTTAATAATTTTAACCACTGTATCTTTTGGCAGCTGGTTTTTAAGATGCTTTGTATATAAATGGCAGGCAAAGTCGCAGTGCAGGCCTTCGTCGCGTGAGATAAGCTCATTCGAAAAAGTCAGCCCCGGCATTAAGCCACGTTTTTTTAACCAGAAGATGGAGCAGAACGAGCCGCTGAAGAATATTCCTTCCACAGCAGCAAAGGCTACCAGTCTCTCGGCAAAAGAACCTTCGTCAATCCAGCGCAGTGCCCAGTCGGCCTTTTTGGCTACGCAGGGCATAGTGTCAATTGCATTAAAGAGGCGGTCTTTTTCTTTTCCGTCCTTTACATAAGTATCAATAAGGAGAGAGTAAGTTTCGGAGTGAATGTTTTCCATTGATATCTGGAAACCATAGAAGAATTTAGCTTCGGTATACTGTACTTCAGCCACAAAATTCTCGGCCAGGTTTTCATTTACGATCCCGTCGGAGGCTGCAAAAAAAGCAAGTACATGTGATATAAAGTGTCTCTCTCCGTCATTCAGATTCTCCCAGTCGGTTGTGTCCTGGCTCAGGTCAATTTCTTCTGCAGTCCAGAAACTGGCTTCTGCTTTCTTATAGTATTCCCAGATATCGCCATGCTGAATGGGGAACAGGACAAACCGGTCTTTATTTTCTTTCAGAATTGGTTCTTCTGCTGCATCGATTTTGCTCATATCCCTATTGATTTTCTTTAACAAATATTACATGAATAACGGGGTATTTGTATGATTATAAATGGTTTCCCCGTCCGGATGTTATTCTTCAAAAATACTTGAAGAGTGCCTACAAATATGAAGAAACTAACGGTTATTTACAACGATTAGTTTTTAAGTGCCTCATATATATACTTCAAGTATAGTTTTAACTACAGTACATTAACATGCTGTCAAATAGAATGTTATTCAAATGTAAGGAGTTTTTTCATTGATTTATACTATAGGTCTGAAAACGGCTTTTATGCGCAAGGAGGGCTATTATAAGGTTTAAAGTTTTTTTTACCCGTTTATCCACAACGGGCTGTGTATAAGTTTGGCATTGTTTTGGAAGGATGCAGATGTTTATCTTTTTCTTTGATAATTAAGAAAATAATCTTTACTTTTGCGGTTCTATAAAATAGAACGTATAAATTTAATACAATGTACGCAATAGTTGACATACTAGGAAAGCAGTTCAAAGTAACGCAAGACCAGTTCGTTTATGCTCCAAAGATGGAGGGCGAAGAAGGCGCTTCCGTAGAATTCAACCAGGTATTGCTGATAGGCAATGGCGACCAGGTTGAGGTAGGTGCTCCGGCAGTAGCAGGAGCCACCGTGTCCGGAAAAATTCTCGGACACGTTAAAGGTGACAAAGTAATCGTTTTTAAGAAAAAGCGTAGAAAAGGTTACAGAAAGAAGAACGGTCACCGTCAGGAGTTTACTAAAGTTTTAATTGAAAAAATCGCAAAATAGTTGAAAGACTGAATTGTTAATTTATTAACCTTTTAAAGCTCAACTACTAAAAACTATTTAATACTATGGCACACAAGAAAGGCGCAGGTAGTTCCCGTAACGGTCGTGAGTCGCACAGTAAAAGACTCGGCGTTAAGATTTTCGGTGGCCAGCATGCAGTTGCTGGTAACATTATAGTACGTCAGAGAGGTACTCAGCACCACCCTGGTGAAAATGTAGGTATAGGTAAAGACCATACTTTATTTGCATTAACAACCGGTAAAGTATTGTTCAAAAAAACTACTAATGGCAGATCATACGTATCTGTTCAGGCTGTTGAGGCATAAGACTGTATAACAGTAGTTTACAATATAGTTTAGTTTAACGGAAAAGCAGGACCAGAATAACAGGTCCTGCTTTTTTTTATATTTAAGCCTGTGCCCGAGCCTCTCTCTGTATGATTTTTGGGAATTTATCCGGTAACTTAATTTTTTTGAATACGTAAAAAGAAAACCCTGTGCTTGTATAGAATGTTATTAATTTTATCTTCACTTTTATTACTCATGCTCATCATGAGTGGAATTTTGCAATTATACAAAAGGTGAAATAAAGCAGAGTCTTTATCAGCGTAAAGGAACTTCACAGAGAGAGTTGAGTAAGGGGGGGCGTCCCATTTATGGCGGGCAGTAAAGTGGCAGGTGTTGAAATTAGCGGAGGGTTTCTTTATACCCCGACTCACAGGGAGAGGTTTATTCTCTTCACATTTGTAATTACTGGTTTTATATATGAAACAAAGTCTACCTGATTCCAAAAAAATTGTCTTTCTATTCTTATTGGTAGGTTTTGTGTGGCTTTTTCTTTCAGATTGGGTTATATCCCTGTTTACTTCCGGTGAAGAGCAGTGGGGGCCTGCTAAAGGAATTTTATTGCTGGCTGTAATGGCCGGCTTTCTTTATTTTTTACTGGTGTACTATAATAATCAGTATAAAATTTCTTTGCAGCAGCAGCAGGAGCAGGAGAGCCAGTTCAGGAAATTTTATGAGGAAAGTCCGCAGCCGACCTGGATCAGCAGTAATGAACGTGGTGTTTTATTTATGAATAAAACCGCCCTGAAGCTTTTTGGGTATTCCGGGGAGCAAAGAGGGGGCGGATTAACGAAGGAACTGCAGAACCTTGAGGAGGATGATCACGCAGATAAAGTTCAGGAAGGAAAGGCCGGCCAAAAAGAAAGGAGAATCCGGAATTTTTATTCAAAGTCAGGAGAGCAACTGTTCCTGGACCTTATTATCCATAATATTGATTATGAGAATAAGCCAGCCAGACTGGTTGTTGCCAATAACGTAACAAGTCTTATTCAGGCAGAGAAAGATAAACAGCGCATTAATAACGAATTATACCATTATAAAAAAGCGCTTGACCGAAGTGCACTTTTATCGGTAACAGATCTTAACGGGGTAATTCTGGATGTGAATAATAAGTTTTGTGAAATATCTAAATTCAGTGCTGAAGAACTGATAGGCAGCAAGCATAATCTGATTAATTCCCATCACCACCCGACCTCTTATTTTCAGGGTATGTATAAAACTATACGGCAGGGAAAAGTGTGGCGTGGGGAAGTTTGTAATAAGGCAAAAGACGGGAAATTGTTCTGGGTTGATATGTCGGTAATTCCTGTAATGGATCAGTTTAATGCAGCGGAAAGATATATGGCAATCTCCTATCCTGTAACCGACCGGAAGGCAGCCGAAATAAAATCGGAAAAGGTGCAGAAGGAGCTTATGACCTTTATGTATAAAGCCTCTCACAATCTGCGGGGCCCTGTGGCAACACTCAGCGGGTTACTGAATATTGCTAAAATTGAGGTAAAGGAATCTAATTCGCTCAGTTACATAAATATGTTAAATGAGCGCACCAGGCACCTTGAGTATACGCTCATGGAGCTGATTGATATTACAAAAATCAAACAGGAGGATATAAGTATCCAGCTGATTTCCTTTGAGCGTCTTGTGAGAAAAGTGCTGGGACAATTCAAAAAGGAGATTGAACGGAATCATTTTGAAATACAAACAGAGTTTCAGTATGCCGGGGACTGGAAATTCAGGAGCGACCCGAAATTAATTGTAAGCCTTCTTCATTACCTGATAGATAACTCCATAAAATTCAGATCCAATGAATTGCCGTGTATCAGTATTATTGTGCGTGAGCAGGCGGGTGGCGTGCTTATAACTCTCAGCGACAATGGCCCGGGTATTGATGAGGAAATCCGTAGCCGGGTGTATGATATGTATTTCCGGGGCAATGAAAAATCAACGGGCAGCGGCCTGGGGCTCTATATTGTAAATAGTATAGTCGAGCGCCTGAACGGATACATTAATTTGCAGAGCAAGCCGGGTAAAGGAGCTTCCTTCGTTGTTTTCCTGCCCGATGCACATTTGCTGGAGGATTTGCGGAAGAGTGAAAGCAATACTTACCTGCCTGATAAAAACATTGCACTTAATCAGAATTGAAACCTGTAAGAGAGGACCTGGTCCACAAACCTGCCAAGTACAGAAGGATCTATAAACAGGCTGAAGGCGATGCCGAATAAGGCTCCGTAAAAGTGGGCATCGTGGTTAATATTATCGGCCATTCTTTTGCCCTGGTAGTAAGAGTAAATGAGGAAAAGAGGGCCAAGGATAAAGCCGGGAATGCAAATAATGCCATACAGACAAAGCGGATTAGCGGGTTCAAACATGATGCTGCTGAAGACCACTGAAGCCACACCACCTGAGGCACCTAAAGAGCGGTAATGGGCAGCGTCTTTATATTTTGCGTAGGTGGGAATATCAGAAACAATAACTCCTATTAAAAACAGCAGGAGCAGATAGGCAAAATGGTTTCCGCCAAACATATAATAAAAGCGGACTTCCAGAAACTGGCCGAAAAAATAAAGGGTAAACATATTAAAAAACAGGTGCAGCCAGCCACTGTGTACGAAGCCACCTGTTATAAAGCGGTAATATTGGCTTTTATGTTTTACACTGTAAGGGTGAAAGAGCAGATTTTCCTGAATGGCCGGTTTCTGCCATGCAATATAACTTGCAACACATATTACAATGATGAGGAGAATGGTAATGCTCATTATTTATCGCGCATAATTAATTGTTCGGTAAACTGGTGCAGAAGCTCTTTCCGTTTGGGGGAAGCATCCAGCTGCTCCAGGGTCTGGAATCCGGCCTGAAAATATTCTTCCATTTTTTGCTGCGTCAGCTGGCGGATTTCCAGCCGGTCATAAATTGCCGTTACCGCAGCTACTTTTTCTTTTGGATTAAAGAATTCCTTATCCAGCCAGTAATCAAGCTGGCTGGCAATATCGCCTTTGGCCAGTGCCAGGGCATTAATGAGCAGGAATGTTTTTTTGTTGGAAATAATGTCTCCACCCACCTGCTTGCCAAATTTATCCTTATCACCATACACATCAAGCAGGTCGTCCTGCAGCTGGAATCCAAGGCCAATATTTACACCAAAAGAATAAAGCTGCTTACCGGCTTCGGCAGGTGCCCCTGCAAGCAGGGCGCCCAGTTCAAGGCTAAAACCTATCAGTACGGCGGTTTTTAAACGGATCATGCCGAGGTACTCTTCCTGGCTTACCAGTTGCCGGTTCTCGAAGTTCATATCGAGCTGTTGCCCTTCGCATACCCCGGCTGCACATTTGTTAAACTCCTGAATAATTATTTTCAGCTGGTGGGACGGCGCCTCCAGCAGGAGGTCGTAGGCTTTTACCAGCATTACATCGCCACTGAGAATAGCTGTATTGCCATTCCATTTTTCATGCACAGTTATCTGGCCACGGCGGAGCGGGGCTTTATCCATCAGGTCATCGTGCATGAGTGTGAAATTGTGAAACACCTCAATGGCAAGGGCAGGTGTTATTGCCTCTTCCGGATTGTCTTTCCAGAGAGAATACCCCAGCAGGGTGAGCAATGGGCGTAATCGCTTACCGCCCAATGCCATTATGTACCGGATAGGATCGTACAGCTCTGCCGGATCTTCTCCAAAATTAATTTGAATTACAGCTGTGTTGATCTTATCTACCAGGCTGCGGAGGTAGTTATCATTCATATTACTTTTCAGAAAACTCAAGATCAATGGTGCGGCGGTCAATATCGGTATTGAGCACGCGTACTTTTACTTTATCGCCCAAAGTAATAATCTTTTTATTGCTTTTGCCAATGATCCGGTAATTTTGCTCATCATATTCGTAGTAATCGTCCTTCATCTCAGAGAGACGTACCATGCCTTCGCATTTGGTTTCGACAATTTCCACGTATACACCCCATTCAGTAACACCTGAAACAACTCCGTCGAAAACGCGGTCTTCCTGCATTTTCATAAACTCTACCTGCTTGTATTTAATAGAAGCACGCTCTGCGTCGGCAGCCCGCTTTTCCATATCGCTGCTTTGCTGGCACAGTTTCTCGTATTTATCTTTAGCAGTGGACTTGCCGCCATCGAGGTAATGCTGGAGCAGGCGGTGCACCATTACATCCGGATACCGCCGGATAGGGGAGGTAAAGTGGGTGTAATGCTTAAAAGCAAGGCCAAAGTGCCCGTCAGGCTCTGTGGTATATTTGGCTTTGGCCATACTGCGGATGGCAAGTGTTTCCAGAACATTCTGCTCAGGCTTGCCCATAATATCGGTCATTAACTTATTGAGGGAATTGGATATGGCATCCTCATCCACCACTAAATTGTGGCCGAATTTTTTAGCAAAGGCAGAGAAAGCACCCAGTTTTTCCGCATTAGGATGGTCGTGGGTACGGTATACAAAGGTTGGGCTGTTTTTACGGGTTTTACCTTTTTTGTAGATGAATTCTGCCACGCGCTTATTGGCCAGCAGCATAAATTCCTCAATCATTTTATGAGCATCCTTCCGTACTTTCTGGATTACTTCCAGAGGCTTGCCGTTTTCGTCGAGCCTGAATTTAACTTCCGTGGTTTCGAAGTTAATGGCACCTCTTGCAAAACGCTCAGCCCGCAGCTTGAGGGCAAGGGTGTTCAGCACTACCAGTTCCCGTGCAAAATCGCCCTGCAGGGACTCAATACGCTCCTGGGCTTCCTCGTAAGAGAAGCGGCGGTCGGAGTGGATTACCGTACGCCCGAACCATTCTTTCACTATGTTAGCATCCCCATCCATTTCAAACACTGCCCCAAAGGTAAGTTTGTCCTCATCCGGCCGCAGGGAGCAAAGTTCGTTTGAAAGGCGCTCCGGCAACATAGGAATTGTGCGGTCGACCAGGTAAACTGAAGTAGCCCGTTCTATGGCTTCCTTGTCGAGCATGGTGCCGGGCTTTATATAGTGCGAAACATCGGCAATGTGTACGCCAATTTCATAGTTGCCGTTTTCGAGCAGCTCAATGGAAAGGGCATCGTCAAAGTCCTTGGCGTCGGCAGGGTCAATGGTAAAAGTGGTAATTCTCCGGAAGTCGCGGCGCTTGCTTATTTCTTCTTCAGTAATATCATCCTTAATGCGTTTTGCCTGCGATTCCACTCCTTTAGGAAACTCGAACGGAAGGTTAAATTCAGCCATAATAGAGTGAATCTCGGCTTCGTTCTCGCCGGCTTTCCCCAATACTCTTACTACTTTTCCTTCCGGGTTTTTGTTCTTGTCGGGCCACTGCGAAATGCGCACAATAACCTTATCGTTATTTTTTGCATCCATTGTGGCGTCGTTGGCCACAAAAATATCGTGGTGCATTTTGCGGCTGTCGGGTACCACAAAAGCAAAACGTGGCGACAGCTCAATGCGGCCTACGAATTCCTCACGGCCTCTTTCAACAATTTCTATTACCTCGCCTTCCAGCCGCCTTTCGCTGCTCTTGCTGCCATACAGGCGTACCCGTACAGTGTCGCCATCCAGCGCATTATTTAACCTGTTAGCAGATACCATTGCATCCTGCTCCAGCTCTTCTGAAATAACATATGCAAAGCGGGCATTAACATAGTCTACCTTGCCAACTATTTCATCGGGCTGGGCTGTGGAGCGGTAGCGGCCATCGGGGGTAAGCTCAGCTTCGTTGGCTTTTACCAGTTTATGCAGGGCCGCTTCCATATTTGCCCTGGCGTTTTTTGTCTGCAGGTCCAGCTTCTGGATTATTTTTTTTGTGCTGATGGGGTGGGTACGATTCTTTTCCAGAAGGTCCCGGATCCTGTCTTTCATCCGGTTAATGTCCTCTTTAGGGAGGGAGGATGCTCTTTTGTCTGGTTTGTTTTTTGATCTTTTGCTCATATATACATAAAAAAAATTAGTGCGCTCAGGTCTTCCTGAGGGCGAGTTTCCGGGCCAGCTGAGCCTTTCGGATATCTTCCAGCTTACCGAGCGGAATAGAATTTATTAAGGTTTGGGTGTAGGGGTCTTTGGGGTTTTCATATAACTCCTCAGGGTACCCTGTTTCCACCAGCTGACCATTATTCATTACCATTACCCTGTCGGAAATAAATTTAACCACCGACAGGTCGTGCGAAATAAAAATATACGTAAGCCCGAAATCCTGCTTTAATTCATTCAGCAGGTTCAGGACCTGGGCCTGTACGGAAACATCCAGTGCCGACACAGACTCATCACATACTATAAACTTAGGCTCAAGGGCTAATGTTCGTGCAATACAGATCCGTTGCCTCTGCCCGCCGGAAAATTCGTGCGGATAACGGTTAAAATAATCCGGTTTCAGGTTTACCCGTTCCAGCAGGTACATTACTTTGTCCCGCCGCTGCTTTTCGTTTTCCAGTACACCATGAATTTTCATGGGCTCCATTATAGCCTTTCCTATGGCATGCCGTGGGTTTAAGCTTGCATAAGGATCCTGAAAAACAATTTGAATCTGCCTGCGCAGGCGCCGCATTTCTTTTTCGGGTAATTTATTGATGCTTCTGCCTTCGAAAAAGATTTCTCCGGCGGTCGGTTCAATTAATCGTAAAAGGGTGCGGCCAAGGGTGGTTTTGCCGCAGCCGGATTCACCTACCAGTCCCAGGGTTTCTCCCGGGTACACCTTAAAAGATACATTATCTACAGCCTTAATTACCTCTTTGTTCCGGCTAAACCAGCTGCCCCTGGTAGAATAGTAGGTGCAAAGGTTTTGTGCCTCTAATATAGGTTTTTTTTTGAGGAAGGCCTGATGTTGCGCGTCAATTTCTGACTGGCTCTGTACGTTGTACAGGAGGGCCTCCCCCACAGAGCGGTATTTTCCCGATTCTTTTTCCACTAATGTGCCCTCTTCATTTACTCCCATAAAGTCGGCCACAGTGGGGAGTACTTTCAACTTCATGTCCAGGCGCGGGCGGCAGGCCAGCAAGCCTTTCGTATATGGGTGCTTCGGATTGGCGAAAATATCCCACACACCTCCTTCTTCCACAATTTTGCCCTGGTACATTACCAGTACCCTGTCGGCAATTTCGGCAATAACACTCAGGTCGTGGGTAATAAATATAAGCGAGGTGTCCAGCTCATGCCTGATTTCAGCAAAAAGCTTCAGAATGTTTGATTGTACCGTAACATCAAGAGCCGTGGTAGGTTCGTCGGCAATAAGCAGTTGCGGATTGCAGGAAAGTGCCATGGCAATCATTACCCGCTGCTTTTGTCCGCCGGATATCTGGTGCGGATAGGAGGTAAAGATTGAGGCGGGCATAGGCAGCTTAACCCGCTCAAATAATTCAATGGTTCTTTGCCTGGCTACTTTACGGCTCACTTCCTGGTGCAGCAGTATCGATTCCATTACCTGGTCGCCGCAGGTATACACAGGGTTAAGAGAGCTCATAGGCTCCTGAAAAATCATTGAAATTTCATTGCCCCTGATTTTGCGCATATCTTTGGAGCTTATTTGCGGCATATCAATACGCCCGAACTGCTTGGAGTTAAAAAAGATATTTCCGCCCTCTATGCGCCCCGGCTGGTCGATCAGGCGCATAACTGAAAGGGCAGTAACCGATTTTCCGGATCCGGATTCGCCTACAATACCAATGGTTTCCCCTTTATGAACAGTAAAGCTCACTCCGTTTACAGCCCTTATTATGCCTGCATTGGTTTTAAACTGAGTTTTTAAGTCCCGGACCTCCAGTAAAGGTTCCTGTGCTGGTGGAGAAGGGTTGAAAGGGTTTTGCATGCTTGTATAGCTCTGACTGCTGTTTACAGTTTAATATTACTATAAAATTGGCAGGTCTTGTACTTTACCCGGCCGAATGTAATTAAATAGGGTAAAAAGAAAAATTTTGCTTATTCTTAATTTTCCTGCAGCCACCTGCACCCAAGGCGGGCATGGCAGAAGTTAAAGCTAAACAAGGAGTATTTGCTCCTCTTTTAATAAAGGATTGCAGCGGTAGCGCATGTACAGCTGGGCAGTGGTAATTACATCCTGCTGCCCGTGAGCGGCAATTTTTTGCAGGTCCTGTTCTTCATAAAATACACTGCTAATTTCATCTCCGTTTAGTTCAGGCTCCCTGGCGGGAATGTCAAAGATAGCAGCTAAAAGGCCGAGAGGCACAAAGTGCTTCCTGTTGCCAAACATCCACATTTCCATGGTGTCGAGGTGCGGTACTTCCCATGGCTTTTTTCCTGCGAAGTTAAGTGCTTCAGGAATTGGTACGCAGTGCAGGAGCATCCGGCGGCAGAGGTAGGGAAAGTCAAATTCTTTTCCGTTATGGGCGCAAAGCCTTAACTTCTTCTGATCGAAGCGTTCGTTCAGCAGGTCCTTAAATTCTTCCAGCAGACTTTTTTCATTATCAGCAGAGCTTATGGACTTTACCCTTAACTCAGGTTCTTCTTCTTTAGTTGCCTGGTGAAAGTAGCCTGCCGCAATATTCACAATTTTACCGAACTCGGCATATAGCCCGGCCTGCTGAGCAAAAAGGGCTTCAGGTGTTGGTTCTCCGGCCCCCCCGTTCCGGAGAAGGGAAGCTTTATGGTGCCAGGCTTCCTGTAAACGTTCGGGAAGCTCGCTGAGGGTGGCTCTTTGAGGCACTGTCTGAATGGCTACAAAGAGAATATCTTCCAGGGGACGGGCAGTAGGCATAAGGCAATGGGTTTAATTGTAATGAGTTAATGTGCTAATGAGAATCAGCTGCTCATTGTTTGCCTGTTGCCTGTTTTTTGAAGGGTTAGTTTTTAGTTTGCAGGAGGCAGCAAGGCAAAAAGAATAAGCTTTTGAGCCCTGCTGCCCCTGCTTTTCACCATTGGGTTTTTATGAAAAATGAGCTGCGGGAAAAAACAGGAATTCGTTAGAGCGTGAAAATCAAAGGAAATTTTCCACTAAACGCATCAGCTTTTCCAGGTACAGCTGGTCTGTGGCATCGAAATCATTCAGCTGATCGCTGTCAACATCCAGGACTAAAGCAACATTGTTGTTCTTAAAGCCCGGTACTACAATTTCTGAGCGTGAAGCAGAGCTGCATGCGATATGTCCCGGAAAAGCTTCCACATCCGGCACTAAAATAGTTTTTCCTTCGGCCCAGCTGCTGCCACAAACACCTTTTCCCCGGGCAATGCGGGTGCAGGCGACTGGTCCCTGAAAAGGTCCGAGTACAAGGGTATCATCTTTTACAAGGTAAAATCCTACCCAGAAAAAGCCCATTCCATAACGCAGGGCAGCCGCTATATTCGACAGGTTGGCCACCAGATCCGGCTCGCCGGCTGTAAGGGCTTCAATCTGGGGTAATAAGCTTTCGTAGCGGTCTTTTTTATCGCCGGATTCAGGTATTATAAGGTTTTCAGCCATCTTTACTAAAAGTTAAATATCAGACACAGGATGTTGGACATAGTAGCTGAGACAATGGATAACAGACTAAGGTTTTAGTTCGTGTAAAAATCAATCATCAACGTGCCAGCCACTAATTAAACAACAAAGAACCGCCGGCAACTAATTCAATCATTCACAAAAATGTCCAGCCGGTCTTCGAAAATAACCTGGCTTTTTTTGAGTTTGCCTTTCGGGCGCGGTGCCTGAAGGCCTTCCCCAAAAGTTTTGGGTGCTGTAAAGATCCTTGCTTCATCCCACAGTCCTTCTGCCAAAAGCAATTCCAGAAGTCCCGGCCCTCCTTCTACAATAACAGACTGGATTCCTCTCCGGCCCAGGTCCTGCATTAGCTCAGCCAGAAAAGCTTCTTCCGGAAGTTGTACATAATTCAGCTTATTAAGCGCCTCATTTTTCAGCAGGTTATAACAGATGGTAGGCTGGCTTCCGTCAAAAACACTGAAAGTATTTTCCAGTGCAAGTTGCCGGTCTATAATTACCCGTAAAGGATCTTTTCCTGTTACGGGCCAGTCGCGTACATTGAGCCTTGGGTTGTCGTATTGTACCGTTTGCCGCCCCACCATAATGGCAGGTTCTTCTGCTCTCCATTTATGGACCAGCTTACGGGCAAAAGGATTGCTGATCCATTTGCTGTCGTAGTTGCTGCGGGCCATTAAGCCATCGGCTGTTTGTGCCCATTTAAGTATTATATAAGGCCGCTTTTTTTCCATATAGGTAAAGAAGCGGCGGTTTAGCCAGCGTCCTTCTTCCTCCAGTATCCCCCAGCGCACATTTATGCCTGCTTCATTCAGGCGTTGCAGGCCTCCGCCGGAAACCAGTGGGTTGGAGTCGGTATTACAAACGACCACTTCTTTTACCTGCTGTTCGATAAGGAGGTTAGCACAGGGCGGTGTTTTGCCCCAGTGGGAGCAGGGTTCCAGGCTCACATAAACGGTGCTTTCACGCAGGAGGTCTTTGTTGGTAACGCTGTTAACGGCATTAACTTCTGCATGGCCTTCGCCATAGCGCTGGTGCCAGCCTTCTCCTATTATTTTACCCTTGTGTACAATTACACAGCCTACCATAGGGTTGGGTGCTACCTGTCCTTTTCCGTTTTCGGCGAGCTCAAGAGCTCTTTGCATATAAAGCAGATCATTGGCCTCCATAGATAGTAAAATTATGAATTATAGATTAAGAATCAGAAAGCGGAGGTTAGAAATTCAGGAGAGCAGGGGCTTTTTTTATGGCAGATGCCGGGAGTATTCGATACCTTTGTTTTTATGCCTGAGCAAACCACAACAGTAAAAAAAGTATTCCATCAGCTGCAGGAACGTTTACAGAAGTTCCTGCCTCCGGAAGAGGCCATGTCTTATGCCATGTGGCTGCTGGAGGCCCTTTATAACAAAAAAAGGATTGATCTGGTGCTTGATGGTCCTCTGCCTTTTACCGGCGGGGACCGGGAAAGGCTCGAAAATATTCTGTTGCGTCTGGAGCAGCATGAGCCTCTTCAGTATGTGCTGGGGGAGGCTCCGTTCTATGGGCGTATGTTCCATGTGAATCCTTCGGTACTGATTCCCAGGCCTGAAACAGAAGAGCTGGTGCAGCTCATCCTGCAGGAGCAGGGAAATAATACGGGCTTGCAGTTGCTGGATATAGGTACCGGAAGCGGATGTATTGCCGTTAGCCTGGCGCTTGAATTAAGTGCTGCTGAAGTGTATGCCATTGATGTCAGTCCGGAAGCCTTGGAAGTTGCCCGTAAAAATGCACAGGACCTGCAGGCCCGGGTAAATTTTATGGAAGCAGATATTTTATCGGCCAGCCCTGAGCTCCCTCTCCTGGATGTTATTGTGAGCAACCCTCCTTATGTGCGAAAGCAGGAAGCTTTACAAATGAAGGAAAATGTACTATCCTATGAGCCTCATCTGGCCCTTTTTGTGGAGGATGGGGATGCTCTTTTGTTCTACCGCCGGATTGCTTTCCTGGCCACAAAGCTGCTTAAAGCAGGGGGCTTTCTGTATTTTGAAATTAATGAAGCCTTTGGCGGGGAGACTGCTGAGATGGTTCGGGAAATGGGATTTAATGCTGTTCAGACTCATAAAGATATGCAGGGGAAAGACCGCATGCTTTCCGCCAGGTGGGCAGCACATTAATATAGCTCTTCAGTTATCCAGCAGGGGGTGTCCGTTTCTATAGAAATTACTCCTGTGGCGGCAGTTTGCAGGCTTTGACTTCCTTTTAAAAGGCTCTGTTGCATATTTTCCGTAAAGCCAGTGGTGGAGATGGTCATCTCTTTCAGGGCAGGTTGTACCTCTATTGTTTCGGCTGCCGGATACCATTTAACGTACCTTCCTGCCCGGCATAAAGCTGCTTTTGAAGTTTCCCCCAACAGTACCACATTCAAAGAAACGGAGGTGGTGCTTAATATGATTTCCAGTTCTTCTTTTAAGGGTATATAGTTGCTGCTGAGTATGTTAACTGCGCTGTGGCCATGGCGTGCCAGGTGGCGGAGAGCAGCGGAAAGAATGGTTTCCTTTTCCTGTAAAGTTATCAGGGCCACAGGCTCCTGCTCCGCTACTAAAGGGCTTATTTCTTTCTGCTGTTCTTTGTAAAAAATCACTCCGTCTATTTTAATCTGATGCTCCAATGCCTCCGGCAGGCTATCTGCTGCTGTTAATATAAAAGGGCTCCACTCCAGTAAGGGAGATATGTGTGGAAGTAACAGGTAATCTGCGTGCAGAATAAGCAGGGCGGGCTCCTGAGCCTCCCTTACTACATGGTGGCTTGACATAAGATCTACAGTAACGGGTGAAGGCTTTTATTCACTTTTCGTATTTCTGCCCAGGACCAGAGCGGTTTTTGTTGTGTGTGGGCGTAAGCCTTTTGATAGTAATCAATGATAATGGCCTTTAATTCTTCCGGCGGAATGCCGGAAGAGAAAATGGTTCTGTTCTTTGGGTGGTCAAAACGCTGTTTTTTAGTAAGGCTTTCGCCACCGAGCCGGAGAATTGGTCCTGTATCGGTAATTTTATCGCATACCCATGCTTGCGGCGATTCTTCATGCTGATTCAGAAGCCCGGCAAGCGGGTGCATATCAATTCTCGGGTAGCTGTTGCGGGTGGCGCAGTCAATCCAGGTAGTGTACTTATATTCCAGTTCGTAGCGGTTTCCGCTGTAAATGGATAAAACCATATCTGCAGGCTTACTTTGGCTGAACAGTGCGTAGTAATGCAGTGGTTCAGGTGTTTCCACTATAAGTAAGCGAATATCTTCCAGCAGCGTTACTTTGCTTTCTCCGGCCTGCAGTGTGGCTAATCCGGCAACAATCTCATCATAGTCGCTTTGCCAGTGGCTGCGGAATTCTTCAGGACTGTCAAGTACTTTTCCAAATTGAGTAAGAAAGAAGTTATACTTGCTTACACAAAGCTTCATTTCGTTCTTGCCTGTTTCATAAGAGGCAAAAGGCGGGTAAAAAAGAGCACTTTCCACCTTATTTATCCAGCATACAAGTTTAAGTGCAAGGTGGTCTTCTTCTGTTTCCAGGCTAAGCTCCCTGAAATCGCCAATAACAGACATTTTCCTTAAAAGGTTAATGTGCTGCAATGCTTTTTCAGGATAGTGGAGGCTCCAGACGCCTAAAAATCCATCTATGTCGAAATGATCATTGGTAACAAAAGGATATTTGTCTAAATCGGGTATTCCTTTTTCCAGGGCATTAAGCACTATTCCTGTACTGGTATCGTCGTAAATCTCTTTTATTTTTGGTGCACCCCGCCAGTGAGAGAGCGTGAGTGAATCCGGATGATAACTGTCCACAACAATTACATTTTCATGAAAACTTAAGTCGCTGTATGGAATAAATTTTTTATTCATTAAAAGAGATTTCCTTTTTCTTCAGTATCCGGGGACCTAATTACCGGATTCTTTTCTAAATATGCTAATTTTTCAGGGTTAAATTCTATTTGTTCTTCTTTGAATAATGGACAGGATAGCTGTTTTTATCTTTCTTTATTTTGCAGACGTGCTGAATTACAAATGCTTACTGTTACTGAGTGGTACTATAATTTTTTCAATTATTTCTTGAAGAGAACTGCCGGTATTGCTTTTCAATGTATGCCTTTTCGGGAATGAAGGTGGTAAAAACCATTTTGTATCTGAAGGTTTGAGCGTTTCCTTTTTTCAGAGGGGTTATTTTTTCGCTGTTTCCTCCATAAGATTTTTCTCCATAAGGGTTAATCCCGAAAAGCCCGTAATCCCGCGCCATCCAACGTGCAGGGTGTCCGAAGTTTTTCGGGTGGTCCAGCATAATAACGGCTACATCTTTATTTTCTATTTCCCCACGGAGCATCACCCAGTCTGCCGGTTTTCCCCAAACTGCAGCGCCGCTGTCGGCTTCACTGTTAATATATAAGCCGGTAACAGGGATAAGACTATCGTGGCGCTTATTTTGGGAAACAGTTCCAGTGGTATCTTCAACATACTGGTCTTTTGTGGTGGACGGACTTTCCAATTCCCTTCTTACCCTGATAGCAAAAAATCCTTCTTTTGAATCCCCGAACTCCAGATCCCGGAGTGCTTTCAGGCGTGATTCCCTTGTAACCTCTCTGGTGCTGTCATTTCCGCTGAAAAAATATGTGGTTTCTTCCTTTATGAGCTCAGTTCCGTCTGGTCCTTTCCAGGTGGCGCTGTAGGATATCGTGCCCTTCTTTTCGTTGAGCGAAACATTATTGTTCACTAATATGGAGCCGTAATCATGTTCCGCGGCCGTGCCGGGATATTTACCGTTGTTCCAGAAATCAACCTTATTCACATCTCCAAAATTTAACCAGATGCCATAGTGGTGAGGGTGATCTGCTCTTTCTCCGGGAATTGGCTGAAAAGGATAGCCGCGCGTTATCCGGTTTTGCTTTGCATCTATAACAGGGTACAAAACAGGCTTTGGTAAACTTTTGTCAAAAAGGAAAGAAGAAAAATAATCTCCGTTCACATAGATCATAATTTCTGAACCGTTCTTTTTTTCAAAGCTTACCTGCCCCTGTGCCTGAGCCACCATTACCGGAATGGAGAAAAGGGAGAAAATTAATATTCTGATATATCCGGGCATAAATTATTTTTTTTAGGTTCTAATACGGCTATGTCTGTGAATTGCAGAATTATCGTGCTGTTTTTTGCAGTGATAATTTGCCGGTCAATTTTGAGGCTTACTAATACATATCTTCCTTAATCTTCCGGATGTGATTTGCAGCTTCTACACTTCCCGGTTTCAATATATCTGCCCAAGGCATGGCCACACATTGCACATTTACCTTTTGCACATAAGCAATTATTCAGCAATTGAGGGAAAAATGTAAAGCAATCTCCCATAATTAGCTCAATATCCTCCAAACTAATTTCTACTGTATTTAAATTTTGTCTTTCATCATTTTCTGAGACAGTACTTCGATTATAAGGCGTTTACATTTAAATATTCACCTTTAGTCATTCTGTATTGATAAAGGCTAAAATACTTGTCTCTCTTTTTGAAATGTTCAATAAGCTCCCCCTCTTTTACCATTTTGTTTTTGAGCATTACTCTTCCGGATGCCGGATTTTCTATTAAATGCATAGCAAAAATTTTATTTAGATTCAGATTCCTGAATCCATGTCTTATCTTTTCTTTTACTGCCTCTGAAGCAAATCCGTTGTTCCAAAAATGTTCTGCAATCAAAAACCTAATTCTCCCCTGTTAAACCTGGGTTCCACTTTCACACTGATTCCACCTATGAACTCCCTTGTTGTAGCTAAACATATTCCGAAGGTATACTGAATACCTTTTTCGTAGCCTGTATATGCCATGTTAATCCAATAAACAGCATCTTTTTCTGTATAGGGGTGAGGAATATTTAAGGTCATTTCCGCTATTCCTGGATTATTTGCGTATTCATTAATTTTTGGAATATCTTCAAAGGACAGAGGCCTTAAAATCAATCTTTTTGTATTCAGTTCAGGAAGATCAGGCATATTAGGATCGTTTTTAATACCATTATTTAATAGTGATACCGGCATTGCAGAATAATGATTGCTTTATTTTCTACCCGATAGACTAACCGATGTTCCAGGTTTAACCTTCGGGACCACCACCCAGCTAAATTGTGCTTTAATGATTCTGGCTTGCCTGTGCCTTCAAATGGAGTGCGTTCAATCTCTTTTATCAAAGAATTAATTTTGCGCAGAATGCTTTTATCTGTTTGGTGCCAATACAAGTAGTCCTCCCATGCAGGGCTTAAAAAGACTTTCTTCATTGGGGCGACCCTTCGTCTTCAATCAACTTTCTTTCCTGACCTAAACCTTTTTCATATTCTGCTATACCTTGTTGTAATCTGGAAGCATTTACAGGGCTTTTTAATAAATGAAAAGTTTCCTGCATACTTTCATAATCTGCTTTTGAAAGCACTACCACATCTTCACCATTTGTTCTGGTAACATATAGTGGAGAATGATTTTTTAAAACATTATCCAGAAATGATTTCAGGTTCTGCCTAAAGCTGGTGTATGTGGTAATATCCATAATTCTTTTTTAATTTTTATTGAAGATAGTGCATTGTATTTATATGTACAATTTTCTGTACATATTAGTTGTGAATTGCAGAATTATTTTGCCGCATTTTAGCAGTGGTAATTTTCCCAATTAGTAGTGAGAGATTTGAATGCTTATCCATTATTGATTGACCTGGTCTTTTCCATTTCTCTTACAATATCAATGTATCTGTAGCAGGTCGCCCGGCTAATTTTTAAACTTTCTGCAATTTCCCTTACTGCTTTTTCTCCGCTGTCATAAAGTATCTTTGCGTTTTTGGCCGTGGCTAAGGCTTCCGTGCTTAAGCCGGGTGGCCTGCCTCCCATTCTGCCCCTGGAACGGGCAGCTTCCAGTCCAGCCATTGTACGCCCCCTGATTATCTCCCTTTCAAACTCTGCCAGGGAGGCAAATATATTGAAGGTAAACCGGCCGATGGCTGTAGCTGTATCAATGCCATCTTTCAGGCTGACGAACTCAACTCCTTTTTCCCGGAAGGATGATATTAAATCTATCAGATCCCTGGGGGATCTCCCGGGCCGGTCCAGCTTCCAGACCACAACCACATCGCCACTCCGGAGCTGGTCAATCATCTTTTCCAGCCGGGGCCGGAATTTATTTTTGCCTGAAACTTTTTCTTTATAAACAGTTTCGCGCCCATAGCTTTTAAGGTTATCAAGCTGAAGCTCCGGGTTCTGGTCCCGGGTACTTGCACTGCATTTTCTGTCTTCATAAATCTGTATAAAAAACTCTGTCTCAAAAACTAAATCATGTTTTGATTAATGAGATGGTTTTATAAGAATGCAGGAATAATATCAGGAGATATTTGGTGGTGAGTTTCAAAATTTCAAGAAACGCAGGTTTTATTTTACACCTTAACGGTTTCGTATAAATGTAAGAACGGCCATTACTATTGAATTGAAAAAAATTCGTCAACGGTACCTTTTTGCAAAATCAGTGGGTGACACCTGAAGCTTTTTCTTAAATAGTCTGGAAAAATAAGCATGATCATTATATCCTAAATAATCGGCTACCTCGGCGACAGTAGTTTTTGAATGTGACAACATCCTTTGCGCCTCCAGAATAATTCTTTCTGTAATTAGATCGGTGGGTGATTTTCCAAGAACTGACTGAGTAATCCTATTTAAGTGTCTGGTACTCATGTGCATCATTTCAGCATAATCGCTGGCGTATTTTTGATGAAGGTAATGCTCATCAATCAGCCCCTCTAACTTTCTTGTTTTCTCAAGGAAAAGAGGCGGAGTTTCATTGGATGCCAGAGGGGAATTAACCAGATATTCTCTGGTTAATTCAGTGTAAAGTAAGTCTGTAAGACTACATATTTTTTGGTATTTGAGTACTTCTTCCCCTCTGTATTCCTGCAAAATGGAATGGAATAACAGTTCTATTGCTTCCATTCTTTCCTGTTCCAGAAAGAGGTGAGGACTGTTTTGTAAAGAGTAAAAAAAAGGAAAGTTGTCAATGGTTCTATTGGTGTAAGTAAGGTCATAAAAAGCCTTGGTATGAAATAGTACATACCCATCAGTGGGAGAAGAAAACTCCCAGTAGTGTGTCTGCCCCGGATTTATCATAAAAACACTACCCCTTTTAACTTCATAAGAATGAAAATCCACTTCATGAAAGCCGGAACCCCTGGTAAAGAGAATGGTCAGGTAAAAATCATGCTTATGGGGTTTAGTGATGTCCTTATGATGAGTCTCCAAATGGTGTGCAAAATCATTTGCATAAAAATCATCCTTATTGTCTGCAGGAAATTGGGCTAGTGATAATACAGGAAATGCCTTCATGACATAAAGTTATGGAATCATGTCCTAAAAGTCCTTACTTTCGCAACAAATGTCTAAGTTTTTTGGGAATCTCAGTAGTATAATTGTAGTTGTATAGGAGAACGTGAATTTGCAGAGCTAAGAGAAAATATATAAACAGAATAACCGGGCAATCCTGCAAATTAATGATTTTTAACCTTGTAAATACGAAATCATGTTACAAACAGACCAACACCCTTTTAAATACGACACTTCTGTGAATGAGAAAAAGAAGAAATCCTTTTGGTTAGCAATGGCACAATGCAAATGTCCTGTTTGTACAGAGGGGGACATGTTCAAGACGAAGGCAACAAACCTTAAAAAGTTCAATGAGCTGCAAGAGAATTGCGAGGTGTGTGGATTTAGATTTATGCCCGAACCTGGTTTTTATCAGATATCTCTGTTTTTCACCTATGCAATAAGTGTTGCTATTTTCCTGGTTTTTGGCACTGCAACATATTACTTGCTAAACAACCCCCCGCTTTGGGTTTATTATGTAGCTGTCTTTACTCCCTCAATTATTGCTACTCCCTGGAATCTTAGATACTCAAAAGTAGTCATGCTCTATGTGTTTGGTGGTGTCTGGCGTTCTGATGAATAAGAAAGAATTGAAGCTGGCTAATAAAAAGAAGAATCAAAAATGAAAGAATGTTGTAAAACCGGTGATGAAAAACCACCAAATAAGTTTCAGGTATGGTTGAAGCGTATAATATATGCTTTTGTTTTTTTGGCTCTTGCAGTCGCAATTTTTGAGCAGATAAACGGTTAAAAACCTTAAGATTAAGAATTAAATAATGAAAAAATTTTCTTGCCTTATAACTACTTTAGGAATAATATTCCTAACCTCCTGCTCATCTGAGAATTCCCGGAATTCTCAGGAAGTGGTAGCACCTTCTAAAATAGTTACACCAATAGAGGAATCCCCTGCCCATACACATAATTCAGAAGCTCCAAACCATGAGGTAAAGATAAGTGACCATGTGCTGGCAGAAGAAGGCTTGCCCAAGGAGCTGGTTTGTATGGTAAACAACGCTTATATGGGAAAAAAGCAATACCCTGTTCAGCATGAAGGCAAACAATATTATGGTTGCTGCCAGATGTGCGTGAATACTATTCAAAGTAATCGCCATGTTCGCGTTGCACTTGATCCTTTAACAGGAAAAGAAGTAGATAAATCCCTTGCTTATATCGCACCGGAGCCTGGTAGCACCAATAATGGTGTTCTATTTTTCGAGTCACAAGAGAACTACCTTAAATACATGAACTAGGCTGGTGTGCTCATTTCAGTGTACCTGGCTTCCCCCCTTCCATTCGGATGAACAATCCGGTTAATTCATAAACAATGGCACTAGCAATATATAATAACATTGACAGGAAAGCAAAACGAGATATTGTTGAGTTGCATGAAAAAATAAGCCTGTTTCAATCTGGTAAATTAGACAGTGAAAAATGACGAATGGGCCAAACAAGGCATTACGATGAAGTATGACATAGTACACCAGGTATTAGGAGAAGGAAACTTTGTTCTGGTAGTAAGCGAAGGCCAGTGGAAGAACAACAACGGGAAGTTCTGAATAGAGGTACATTATCTGAATAAAACAAGCTTTAAGATGGTAACTAAAATGAAAATAGAGATTTGGTCCGACATCGTTTGCCCCTTCTGCTACATCGGCAAGCGTAAGTTTGAGAATGCATTAGAACAATTCAGCCATAGAGACGACCTTGAGGTTGTATGGCACAGTTATCAGCTGTTCCCGGGTTATAAGCAGCAAACAGGCACTGATTTTTATGAGACTGTGGGCAGGCTGAAAGGTATGAGCAGAACACAGAGTGTGCAAATGCACACCCAGATAGCGCAACATGCAAAAGAGGTAGGATTAGATTACAACTTTGAGAAAATCCCGTTCCCCAACACATTTGATGCGCACCGTTTCTCTCTTTTTGCCAAAACCAAAGGGCTGCAAAATAAGGCAGAAGAAAAGCTGTTCTACGCATATTTTACAGAAGGTCGTAATATTGGCGGCATAGAAGTGTTGGTTCAATTAGGCAAGGAGATAGGGCTGAATGGAGATGAGGTGAAAGAAGCCTTGAGCAGTAAACAGTTTACCAATGAGGTGAAGGATGACATAGCAGAAGCTCAAAGAATAGGGGTGTCTGGCGTTCCATTCTTTCTGATAAATGGCAAGCTAGCTGTTGCCGGTGCGCAAGATCCTCAGGCATTTTTGGATATTTTAGAAAAGTCTTTTGCTGAATGGCGAAAAGAAAATCCGGCTACTAAATTAGAGATCATAGAAGGTGCAGTTTGTAAAACTGATGGAACTTGTAAATAATATTTAATCATATAAAGATTTTAAAAGATGAAAATAGCAGTTATCGGTGCTACCGGATTTGTAGGTAGCCAAATTACAAATGAATTAGTAAACAGAAATTTTGAGGTTATTGGTATTTCCAGAAAAGAACAATCATCTGACAAAAGTAATCTTCAATATGCAAAAGTGGATGTTACTGATGTAAATGCATTAACAGAGGTATTGAAAGGAACTGATGTTGTGGTGAATGCTTTTAGTCCTGTAGCTGAAAATCCAAATCTTTCGGAAGACTTTATGAAAGGTTCGAAAGCGATACAGCAAGCGGTAAAAAATGCAGGTGTAAACCGATTCATCATCGTAGGTGGCGGTGGCAGTTTGTTAAATGAAAATGGTGAGCAAATTATCGATACCTTACCAGCAGAACTTCCATTTATACCAAAAGCAAAAGCAACCAGAGCTTATTTTGAGGTGATCAAAGAAGAAAAAGATTTGGATTGGGCTTATTTTAGTCCTGCTTTGGAAATGAATCCAAGTATTACGATTGGAAGAACCGGAAAATATCGTTTAGGAACAGATTATCCGGTAATGAATGCAGAAGGAAGAAATATACTTTCTGTGGAAGATGTAGCCGTAGTGGTTGCAGACGAAGTAGAAAACCCCAAACATCATCAGGTTCGTTTTACAGCGGGATATTAATTTAATAAAAGTAGTTAAGTGGCATTAAAAATAGCAATTACTAAAAGCCCCAGACAATCTGGGGCTTTTGTTTTTTTAACATGTTTCAGCATAATGCTGACACTGCCTAGATAACTGCTTATGGATATACTGCCCGTATTTTATACAACCGTTCCAATCTCAAGAAACCACCCAATTTTGAAGCAGGGGTTTTTCTGTTAAGGCGATTATTTTAATTTTTGGGAATTACCTTAGATGTGGTATCAACCCTCACCGGCGGTGGTTTGGATTTCAGGCAGTCAAATCGTATGTTAGCCCATAAACTAAGGTGAAAATATCATCAGTTGGAGGTTCAACTGATGATATAAATAGGTTGGCGGTAATTTTTTCTGAAATCAAAATGTACGACAAACTAAAGAAATATTGCTCGCAGACAGTTCCACTTTTGGATACTGAACTTGACCTTATTGACAAGTATTTCGAAAAGAAGTCTTTGAAGAAAAAGGAGTTTTTATTGCAAGACAACAAAGTTTGTAATTTCATTGCCTTTATTGCCAATGGTTCAATCAGACATTTTCATATCAAAGACGGAGTGGAAAAAACTTGCGACATTTCGTTTGACAACACTTGGGTGACAGACTATCAAAGTTTCACTTACGAGACAGCGGGGAAAATGAATTTACAAACATTGGAAGCTACTACCGTTTTCATCATTTCCAAGCAAAACCTTTGTCGTCTCTACAAAGAATGTAGCAAGTACGAAACCTTTGGTCGGCTTATGGCGGAACAAGTTGCACAAAGGGCTACCGAAATTGCAATGTCATTATCTTCAGAGAAACCCGAAGAACGGTTTCAAAATTTAATAAAAAAACAACCCGACTTATTTCAGCGAGTTCCACAAAAATATATTGCCAATTTTTTAGGCATAAGCCCGGAGAGTTTGAGCCGAATTAGAAAAAGAGTATTCCAACAAAAATCTTAACTTAAGTCATCGTCATTAGGCTTATTGCCATTGCACCTTTGTATTTCATTTGAACAATAAAAAAATGAAATACAAATTATTCACTTTAATCATTACAGCAATGGCAATTATTAACAGCTTAACTGCACAACAATTAGATTTTTCCAAGGTCAAAAAAATAGAACATCAGTTAGACGATGTTATGGAAATAATTGACACTGCTGAATTGAAAACTAAACTCAAAGAAGTTGAACAAGAATTTCTGCAAGACCCAAACGAAATTAATAAAGTACGACTTGGTATTATTTACCACGAAACCGCTCTGAACTTATCCTTTTTTACAAAAAAAGAATATAAAGGTTACGCTAAAAAAAGTTTTGACCAATTAAGCAGTTTGTTTAATTCCCAAACAACAACCAAAGAGTTATTGCCTTTTATTGCTTCTTACAGGGCATCTGCATTATCTTTAGTTGCGGCTGAAACAAAGAAACTAAAATTAGTTGGTGAAGCATTTACTTTGTTTAACGATGCAGTGAATAAGTATGCGGACATTAGTTATTTACCCGAATTTTTAAGAGGAAGTGTTGCCGAAAACTTGCCATGGTTTTTCTTCTCAAAACGAAAATATGCCAAGCAAGATTTTCAATTAATCATCAACAAACAAGAGAAAAAAGCAAACTTTGCCAATTGGAAAGTTATGAGTTTTACTTATTGGGCATGGGCAAATCAGCATCGAGGAAAGAAATATAGAAATCAAGCATTAACTTACCTTGACAAGGCTATAAAACTTGACCCAGATTATAAAGCAGGAAGAAAAAGAGCTGAAGAACTAAAACTGAAGTTAGAAAAATAACCTACTGCTGTAAGTATATGAGTAGACGGCCGGTGAGCTTCTAGGCTCACCGGTACGCCTCTCACACCACCTGGCAAAGGGGTCTCGTACCGGGCGGTTCATTGAATCTGAGGTTGCGTTCTCAGGTAATAAGAAAGCATGGATTCGTAACCTTTCTTAAACCGTTTGTTTCTTAGTCTAAAAACAGAGGGACTTATTGTCCAATTTAACCACCCTATTTCTGTAAAGGTAATTGTTCCAACTTTTAGGATTGAAAGTAACAAGGTCCGCCTCATCACCAGTGGGGGCTTGGATTTAATTTTGCAAATGGGTTATGTTTCAGGTGTTATTTTATCCAAGTTATGGTGCATTCAGGCCGGTAGAAACATTATTTCCAGATTTTAAGTATATTTAAGTATGAATTATCAAGAATACATAGAAATTCGGTCTGACAAGAGATTTGGAAAGCCGTGTATAAAAGGGACAAGGATAACAGTTTATGATGTTCTGAACTGGCTATCAAATGGAATGACCAAGCAAGAGATTATGTCTGATTTTGACGAATTAAATGAAGACATGATTAATGCCTGCCTTGCATTTGCGGCTGATAAGGAACATAAACTTAAGATTGCATCTTGAAGCTACTGTTTGACCAGAATATTTCACCAAAGATTGTCAAACAACTTGAGGATATATTTCCTGAAGCGAAACAGGTGCGTCATTTAGGATTAGAAAATGCTTCAGACATTCAGATTTTCGAGTTTGCCAAAAAGAATGATTACGCTGTCGTGACATTTGACTCAGACTTTGTTGACCTGAATGTTATTAAAGGATTCCCACCTAAGATTATTTGGTTAAAAACAGGTAATCTGACTACCAAAGCCATATCAGAATTGATCCGTAAAAGCCTGATGGTAATTCAAAGCTTCCTGAAATCAGAGGAAAATGAAATACTGGAGGTGATAAAATAAAACGCACCATAATCGAGGTACTGTATTGAAACGCGAATAAGTAAATATGATTTTTCTGATTTTGGGCTGTGGTTTTAGTGAATACTTAAAGGCTTTTAAACCCTCTGTCTGTATTGTAACAAATCATCCCCATTCTCTTTAAACCACGGTTAAAATGGAAATCAAATCTCGTTGCTTTTATAAACAACCTTTTTTTGAAAGCTTTCAAATCAGAGGAAACTCCGTTTGATCCAACATCCATTTTAACAGTATCCTCGTAGCCGCCGGTCTGGCAAAATATCACTGCTAAAAAGCGGCAAGATAATTCTGCAACTCACAGCTATGCCACAATTAATATAATCAAATAAGCCGGGTAACAAGGATTTGAAAAAAGTCTGGAAGAAGCCGTTATCCATTCAGTTAAGATAAAGCGCTCTTTATTTCGGGCATTCAGTAAATTCCGGAGGAATATCCGCCACAGCGGCGGATGGTTTCCTTGTGTCAGCATCGCAAGGCTGGCTGTTAAGCTTAAATCAAATGTGTCGTTATACTTACAACATATTTGTTGTTTTAATCTTTTATCAGAAATGAAAACACCCTTACCGGGCAGGGAAGTGTACTTCCGCTATGCTGGGTAAGGGTGTTTAGCCGGCCTGGCTTTCATGTGTAAATCTAAAGCAGTAAAGCAGCCGGAGGTGTATTCCAATGCCTTTGCTGTGCAAAAAAAAACTGCCTTTATGGTCTAAAACTTTAAACTCAGGTTCAGCAGAAAATTAGTGCCGGCCTGTGGGTAGTAAAAGCTTTCATAAGAGGTAACGCCATTCACAATCTGGCCATAAGCATATCCATTGGAGGTATACATGGTATTCAGCAGGTTGTTTACCAGCAATCCTGCATTAAGCTCTTTTACAAAGCCGGGCCTGAAGGTGGCTGTAAAGCGGAGATCGTTTACAAAATACGGGTCCAGTGAAGTTTGCTCATTCTGAGTATTATCCAGGTACTGCCTGCTTACATATTTGGAAAGAACAGAAGCTTCCAGCCAGTTGAACGGGCGGTAACTGATAATTCCTCCTGCTATAATGGAGGGAGAGTATGCAATATCTGTTTCTTCGTGCTCAATAAAATCTGTTGCAAGGTAATTCCAGTCTTCGTCGTACCGGTAGAGGATTTCAGTAAAATTCCTGACCTTATTCCGGCTAAAGGTAGCATTGGCGCTTATTTCAAGCCTGTTTATGGGGCGAAAGCCTGCCTGAAGCTCTATGCCTGTTCTGTAGCTGTCGTCTACGTTTATGCGGATAGGTGTGCCTACGTCGTTCAATTCGCCGGTAAGTACGAGCTGATCATTGTAGCTCATGAGGTAGTAATTGGCGGCCAGGTTATAGTTGCGGGCTTTTTTCTCATAGCCCACTTCTATGTTATGCAGCTTTTCTGCTTCAGGAATGCTGCCTTCCGCTGCATCGATAAAGTCGTTCCGTACAGGTTCGCGGCTGCCTTTTGCGTAAGAGGCGTAGAAGCGGTCGGCAGGGGACAGTTCATAGCTTAAGCCGGCCTTAGGGTTAAAGAACCGGTAGTTGTGGTTGCCCGACAGCATGCGCTGGTCGTTATCAGTTCCGGCATAATCATAATTTATAAAACGCCCCTGCAGGTCCAGAAAAAGGTTAAGTCTGTCGGTTAACTGATAAAAGGTTTTCAGGTAAACATTCAGATCTTCTTTTTCTGCAGTATTGTCATAATACCGGTCGCGGATATTGCTGCTTAGCGCCTGGCGGGCCCAGATGATTTCGCCGAAGTGGTCGCCAATGTAGCGGTTCCAGCCTCCGCCCAGTACAAACTGCAGCTTGCCGGTGGGCTGGTAATCGGCCGACCAGGTGGCTCCATAGAAATGATTATCGAGCCAGCGCCGCCGGATAAGGTCGGTGGTGGTAATGGTATCTGCATTATTGTTGAGGAAAAGCGTATCCGCGCCAAAGGGTGGGTAATTAATGAAGGCATCGTTTTCCCTGAACTGTTCATAATAACCGCGGCCGCGGGTGTAGTGCAGGGCGGCATTTAGGGTAAGATTTTGCAAAAGATCGTGCGCTGCTATAAGCTGGTAATGATCCTGCTGGTAATTGTCTGTTTCATTTTCATAAGAATAAGGATTAAAGGTGCGGTTCGTTTCCAGCATATCGGCAGAAATGCCTCCCCATGCCTGGTAAGTTTGTTCCTGCCCGCTGAAGATGTTTGCCTTTACAAGCGTTTTTTTGCTGTAGTACCCGCCCGAAACATAAAAAGATTTAAGATCGGAGAAGGCGCGGTCAATATACCCGTCGGAGCTGATTTTAGAAAGGCGGGCATCAAGGGCAAACTTATCGTCAATCAGGCCTGTGCCTGCCCGTACAGTATGTTTCCAGGTATTGAAGGAGCCATAGCTGTTATCCACTTCAGCATAAGCTTCGCGGTTAAGAGTAGTGGTTTGGATATTTACGGTTGCGCCAAAAGAGGCAGCCCCGTTAGTGGATGTACCCACTCCCCGCTGGATCTGGATGCTTTCCACGGAAGAGGCAAAGTCGGGCATATTTACCCAGAATACCCCATGAGCCTCTGCATCGTTCAGGGGAATACCGTTAATGGTAGCATTAATTCGTGTGGCATCGGACCCGCGGATACGCATGCCGGTATATCCTACTCCTGCGCCTGCATCGGAAGTGGTAACGATGGAAGGCGTAAAATTCAGGAGGTAGGGAAGGTCCTGCCCAAAATTCTGCTTTTCAATTTCTTCCCTGCTCACCTGTGTAAAGGTGGTGGGAGTGTTTTCAGTAGCGCGGGTAGAGGCAACAATTACTTCGTCGGTAAGGATGCTGCCTTCTTCAAGCTCAATATATAAATCCTGGTTGCTTTGCACTACAATTTCCTGCCTGTAAGGCTCAAAGCCAACATAGGTTACCTGCAGGGTGTAAGAGCCTGCCTTTACACTGCGGAGTTCAAATGTTCCCTCAACAGTGGTCGCGGTAGCTATTGAAGTGTTTGCCAGCCTGATGGTGGCGCCGGTTAAAGGCTCACCGGAGGATTTAGCTGTTACTGTGCCTGAAATGGTATATTGTGCCAGGAGGCAGATGGGGAGCAGGAGGCAGTTTGCTAAGAGTAAAATTTTCTTCATGCACATTTTTTTGTTTTATGGGTAAGTTTAATCAGGTGGCATTTCAGGCCCGCGAAAGGCACAAAATGCAACTCAACACATAAAGAAGGAGACTACCGGAAATATTCCATGCAGCGGCATGCAGCTGCTGTGTTTGTTTTCCTACGCCGGCATTATCCGGATCAGGTTCATGCTCCTGAAATAGTCAGAAGCAAAGGGTATGATCTCAGCCCGATGGTTTGGGGCACCCCCTTATGGTTAAGATTGCAAATGTAGGTAGAAAAAATGTACTGCTTTGCTACCATTTACGGAAAAATATTAAATGGCAGCAGGCCTGTTAACCTGTCTGTAACATTTATGGCATTCTGAAGCCGGTCGTTTCCTGCTCCGCTGATAATGGAATAAGGATGCCCCGCCTCATGGAGCTGTTTTTTATAGAGTTCAAAAAAATATTCCCGCAGGTGGGGATGTTCCCGCTGCGGATCGGGCTGCCAGGGCAGGTCAATGTCCGGCAAAAGGGAATAGAGGTACTTTCTTTTTTGTAGTTGCTCCAGTATCCAGGGGTGGCAGCGGCCGTAGGAGTGTTCGCTCCATACTTTAAGAACCAGCATGCCTGTGTCGCAAAAAATAATTCCGTTTGCCTCCTTTTCAAGCTTTTCTTCCAGCTCCAGCTGCTCCCTTGCTATTTGCAGGAGGTCGCTTTCACGGTACGGGCGGTTAAGGGTTTCAAGGTAGGTCCGTGCTCTTTCAGGAACCCATTTTGTGTGGTAGTGGTCTGCAAGGTTTTTTGCCAGCCAGCTTTTTCCGGTCGATTCCGGGCCGGTAATCATTATTCGCCAGATCATTTGCCAGCTGTTTGGGTTGAATATTGCCTGTACCATCGCCAGAAGCCTGCTGCCGCAATAATAGTATAGAGTATGAAGAGCAATGCGGTCAGGTACAGATCGCGGCTTGCATACAGGTAAACAGAAGCGGCATCGATCACGATCCAGTACAGCCAGTTTTCAAGTACTTTGCGTGCCACCATCCAGGTGGTAAACAGGCTGAATACTGTGGTAAAGGAATCGAGCAAAGGAAAGGCGGCCTCTGTATAAGTGCTCAGGAGCCATGCCAGGAGAAACGTGCCGGCTATATTCGACCCTATTACCACTAAATGCAGCTGCCACGACCAGGTAATAATGGGTATGGGGCGGGCAGATCCGGTTTCTGTTCCCGCGCTGCCTGATTTTCTTTTTTCTCTGCTCCAGCTCCACCAGCCTGCAATGGCCATTACCCAGTAAAATATCTGGAGGCCTGTTTCGGCATAAAGCTGAGCCTCCATACAAAGGTAAATATAAATGGAAACGCTTACCAGCGCGGCCGGCCAGCACCAGATGTTTTCCAGTGCAGCCAGAATTACATAGGCAAGGCCAAGTAAAACAGCCACAGCTTCCAGCCATGTCATGCTGGCAAGTGCCTCTGTAATTAGCGAATGAAATTCCTGTGAGTTCAAAGGTTGGAAGGTGTATTTAAGGGTGCAAAAATAGAAAAGGCTTCCGGCTATCTCCAAATAAACTTTATCCGGAGAAGGAATTGTTTAAGGAAACCCGCCTTTGAGATTGTGGCAGGTGTTTTTTTCGTTCCTCCCTGATCCTTTGCTGTCGCTGTGGAGAGCAGTTGCAGGGCGGTTGTTTTTATATTCATGAAAATTAACTAATTTGTACAATGCAGCCATTCAGGCTCATATAGGACAATTACCTTTAGATTTTGAACCTTTTGAGTAAGTATATTGGCTGTGGTTGATTTTTTATATTTTTGCGCAGACGGCAGACTCAATCGATTAAATCGTAGTGAGGGGAAAGGGTAAGGATCCCGGTGGTATCCGGGGAGATTGTTGCTTTCAATAAATTAAATAAAAGATGAAAGAAATTGATGTACAGGAACTTTGCAAAAGATTACAACATGGTGAGCCCTGGCTTATGATAGATGTGCGCCAGCCGGAGGAATATTCTATCTGTAATTTCGAAGAAGTGCTGGAGACATGGCTTATCCCCCTTAATAACTTACTTAAAGAAGCAGATCGTATTCCAAAAGACAGGCCCATAGCAGTTTGTTGCCATCATGGAATCCGGAGCAAATATGCAATAGATTGCCTGGAGCAGTCAGGGTTTACTAATTTGTATAACCTGGAAGGAGGCATTCATGCATGGGCAATGGAAATTGATACCCACATGCCTGTGTATTAGGCTGCTGTGGGATTGAAGGGCGGTTATTTTTTTAAACAGAGAGAGGTAGGCCATTGGGAGAGTGGCAAAAACTGAAAATAGTCCTGTAAAGCCCCGGCGAAATATCATTCCGGGATAAAATTTTTTTTATTCCGGAAAAATATTTTTAAATACCGCGCCTTATCAGTACTTTTGACCCGCAAATAAAACCCTCATAATTTTATTTGCCATGACTCCTGATAATTCAAAGTTCCTGTTCGAGGCACTGACCTACGACGACGTTCTCCTTCTTCCCGGCTACTCCGATGTACTTCCCCGGGACACTGACACAACTACTTATCTGACCAGAAATATTCGCCTGAATATACCTTTAGTTTCGGCTGCAATGGATACCGTTACTGAGGCAGAATTAGCTATTGCAATGGCCCTTGAAGGCGGCCTGGGGTTTATTCATAAAAACATGAAAGCCGATAAGCAGGCTGAGCAGGTTCGCCGGGTAAAGCGCTCCCAGAGCGGAATGATCCTGGACCCCATTACACTGAATGTAAATTCCACAGTTGCCGATGCTGTCCGCATTATGCGGGAATACAAAATAGGTGGTATTCCTGTAATTGATGGAAACCGCAAGCTGCTCGGCATTATTACAAACCGCGACCTTCGGTTCCAGAAAAAAATGAGTGTGCCGGTAGAGGATATCATGACAAAGGATAATCTGATTACTGCCGATAACAGCATTGACCTGAACAAAGCCGAAGATATTCTGCAGGAATTCAAAATTGAAAAGCTTCCGATCATTGATAAAGAAGGCAGGCTTTCAGGCTTAATTACCTATAAGGATATTTTGAAAAACAGAGACCGGCCAAATGCCTGTAAAGACGAGTTTGGCCGTTTACGGGTAGGTGCTGCCGTAGGTGTTACTCCTGATATGCTCGACCGTATTAAGCTTCTTAAAGAGGCTGGTGTGGATGTGGTAAGTGTGGATACCGCCCATGGCCACTCCAAAGGAGTTATTGAAGCCTGTAAGCGCGTGAAGGCTACTTACCCGGAGCTTGACCTGATTGTGGGTAATGTGGCAACGGCTGAAGGAACCAAAGCGCTTATTGATGCAGGTGCCGATGCGGTGAAAGTAGGTGTGGGTCCGGGTAGTATTTGTACCACCCGTATTATTGCAGGCGTTGGTATGCCACAGCTTTCAGCTGTTTATGAAGCCTCCAAAGCGGCTAAAGGCACAGGTGTCCCTGTTATTGCCGATGGTGGTATCCGCTTTTCGGGCGATGTGGTAAAGGCCCTGGCAGGTGGCGGCGATTGTGTAATGATTGGCTCTTTACTGGCGGGTACAGAAGAAGCACCCGGAGAAGTAATCATTTACGAAGGCCGTAAATTTAAATCTTACAGAGGTATGGGTTCTCTTGAGGCTATGGAAGACGGATCAAAAGACCGTTACTTCCAGGATGCTGAAGATGATATTAAGAAGCTTGTGCCTGAAGGAATTGTTGGCCGCGTGCCATTTAAAGGAAAAGTGCAGGAAGTGCTTTACCAGATGACCGGCGGTTTAAAGGCAGGCATGGGTTACTGTGGTGCTGCCACTATTCCGGATCTTCAGAGTGCAAAATTTGTGAAAATTACAGCTGCAGGTGTTCGCGAAAGCCATCCTCATGATGTTATGATAACCCGTGAGGCCCCTAATTACAGCAGCAGGTAAAACGAAGAAACCTGCCACCAGCGGGGCAGTGTTAAGTGAATTTTAGTATCTTTAAAGGCTAATTAATAGTTATCTGTTAATTAGCCTTTTTTTTGTTGGTTTGTTACCTTACCGGAATGTCAAAATTTTTTAGACTTTATATCAGTTCGGTCTTTACAAGCGAAGCTTTTCGAAGTCATGCGGGCTGGGTGGGTTTACTCCTCCTGAACCTGCTTATTGTGGTGAGTCTGCGGAACCAGATTATAAGTCCGAAGGTAAGCAGCTGGGTGCCGCAGTTAGTGCTGAACCTTTATTTGCTGGTGGCCTACGTGTATGGGCAGCTTAAAATTAAAGCAGTCGAACGCTATGATTTTATGCAGCTGATATGGAAAATGCTCCTTTTCGGTTTTGTTTCCACTTGCTTTTCTTTCTTTCTTGAGTCGGTGCTGTACCTCTTTTCCGGCTCTGCCTTTGCCTTTTCCTCCTTTATTTCCAATGTGTTTTATCTGTGCAGTCTTTTGCTCATTTCCACTTACCTTATTGTTTTACTCATAGCCTATAAGCGGTTAATCCTGTATGAGAAGTCAAAAGTGTTGTTAATTGTATGGCGTATTTTTGAGTATTCCCTTATTGCGGGTATGGTGCTGGGCGTTTTTAACATAAGGATACAAAGCTTTCTTTACGATGGTTTTCTTGTGGGGCTGATAGGAATGGGGGTTGTGCTGTCGGTAAACCTTAAGTGGGTTGGCTACCTGGATTTTTCTCAAAAGTGCCGTAGTTTATTAATGCTGGCCGGAATTGCAGGCTTTCTGAGTTACTTTTGTTTCTTTATTTACATTTATAGTGAGGATAAGGGAATTTATCTTAATCTGGCTGATAATATTTTCGTTCTTGCCCTCCTGGCTTTTTGCTTATTTTACAGCCTGCTCTCGGGGGTAGTTCTTTTTTTTAATTTACCCACCTCCTCGGTGTATGAAAAAAAGCTGCAGGAGATTAAAGGATTCCAGAAGCTGAACAGAAAAAGCCAGAACGAGGAAAGCAAAGAAACCCTTCTGGCTGCACTGCTTGAGAATGCGCTGTCTTCTATCGATGCGGATTCCGGCTGGGTAGAGCTGAAGGAGCAGGCCGGTGAGGTGCTGATAACAGGGGAGAAGCTGGAGGAGGAAGAACTGAACAGCATACTGGAGGGGATTAAAAGAAATAATTTGAAGAAGGTTTTTGCAGCGGACTTTTCCAACCCCGCCGGGGAGGAGTATTTTACAGGGAGTATTGCTCACTCCCTTTGGCGGTCTGTACTTGTTGTGCCGCTTACCATACAGGAAAGTCATGCAGGTTTGCTGGTGCTGCTGAAAGACATTGAAGGGGGCTTTAATAAAGATGCTATTGAGGTTGTAAAAACCTATGCAGATCATGCCTGTGTTTCTGTTGAAAATATGTACTTAATGCAGGAGGCGTTGCAGAATGAAAGATACAAGGAAGAGCTTGCTATAGCCCGCAGGGTGCAGCGAAGTCTTTTGCCGGAGCAGTTAGAGCATAACAAATCTTTCGATCTGGCAGTTTATTCAGAATCCACCGACGAAGTAGGCGGCGATTATTATGACAGTTATAAGGTAAACGAACATCAGTTTGTGCTTATAATCGGCGATGTGGCAGGGCATGGGACCTCAGCTGCTTTTGCAATGTCGCAGCTGAAAGGGGTGTTTCATAGCTTGGTGCCTTTAGGCTTTCCGGCCAGGGAGTTTGTGGTAAGGGTAAATGATGCCTTAAGTAAATGCCTTGGTAAGGCTATCTTTATAACGCTTACTTATGTTATTATTGATACTGATGAGGAGCAGGTTAAGCTTGTTCGGGCGGGCCACTGCCCTGCACTATATTTCAGGAAGAAGGAGAAAGACTTTTTAGCCTTTGAGAGCAGGGGAATGGGAATTGGTATTTTGCGCGACAGCGGGTTTGCGCAACACCTGGAAGAGAACAGGATAAAGTATGAGGCCGGTGATTTGCTTGTGCTGTACACAGACGGGCTGACAGAGTGTAAGGACAACGGCCGGGAAGAATTTGGCATGGAGCGTTTGCGGGAAGTTGTTAAAATCAATGCTGATAAAGACGTAACGGAAATCCGGAATGCAATTATAGATGAACTAACAACATTTGCAGGAAAAGGAGGTGTGAACGATGATTTGACAGTTCTGATTGTGAAATTCAACTGATAAAAGTTTTAACTTTAATTTCAGGTTTGTAATAAAATCATTAAAATCGCATTTTTGTATTGTAACTTAAATAAACTTTTAAGCGTAAGTAAAGATGATAAACATCACAAAAGAGTCAGAAGACGATATATTTATTATTAAGGTGGAAGGGGATGTGGATGCAAGCTCTTCAATTCATCTGGACAAGGCGATTAGTGACGCCATTGAGAAAGGACAGAAGAATGTGGTAATAGATTGTACAGAGCTTCAGTATATCTCTTCCGCAGGTTTAGGTGTATTCATGTCGTATATTCAGGATTTTGAGGACAGCGACTCCCGTTTTGTGTTGTTTGGATTGAATAAGAAAGTAGCTAACGTTTTTGAGATCCTTGGTCTTGACCAGCTTTTAACGATAGTTGAAACTAAAGACCAGGCAAAAAAGCTAATTAATGATGAAGTATAGTTTAAAGGTTCCGTGCAGCAAAGCAAAATTAAAGACAATCAGGTCATTCGTGGATGAGACACTGAATCAGTACTCTATATCTGACGTTGATCTGAATATGTTGGTGCTTGCTGTTGACGAAATCTGTGCTAACCTCATCGTTCATACCTATAGCCCTGATGAAACTGTGGAATGTATTGAGCTTCATATTAATGTTGAAGAAAATGAAGGAATTACATTCGAGATTGTTGACCGTAACAATGAAGGCTTCAACATTATCAATTATAAAGAGCCAATGCTGAAAGAGCTGGTGCAATCCCGTCGTAAAGGTGGGCTTGGCCTTATGCTGGTGAAGCGGATAATGGATGATGTTCAGTTTAAAAGCAATGGAAAAGGAAATATCTGCCGCCTCTTCAAGCGTATTTCCCTGGCAGATGCCGGATAATTGCCCCTGCCTGTCTGTTTTTAAATAACCCTGCCGAAAAGAAAAATACCCCTCCTGTATAGTAAGTAATTTATTTTCAGCTAACTGTTTATATGGTTCTGTTGCAAAAATTCGTTAAAATTGCAATTGGTTATAACGGAGCCATTCAACCCGAATAGTTTTCATGAAACATAAATTTTTGCTTTGGTTTGCTGGATTAGGATTAATGTGCATTACCTGTAAAAATGCAAATAATCCGGCAACTGCAGATGCCCTGCCTTCGGAGCCTGTGTTGTTTACAGTACGGGACGAGCCCACTACCCTGAAAGAATTCCTGTACGTTTATAATAAAAATAATTTAAACCGGGATACAGTTGATCCGGCAGCCGATTTAAAGGAATACCTGGAGCTTTATGTGAATTTTAAACTGAAAGTTCAGGAAGCTAAAGAAGCCGGAATGCATGAGCAGCAGGCATTTATTGATGAACTGGCCGGCTATAAAAAACAACTTGCGGGTCCATACCTCACAGAAAAGGCAGTTACTGATAAACTGATCAGGGAAGCCTATGAACGCCTTGGAACAGAAGTTAATGCTTCCCATATCCTTATTGGCTTAAAGCCAAACCCCCTTCCTGCCGATACAGTAGCCGCTTTTAATAAAATTAAAAAACTCAGGGAGCGTGCGCTTGCAGGTGAAGATTTCCATGAGCTTGCCCGTCAGTTTTCAGAAGATCCTTCAGCAAGCATGAATGGAGGTAACCTGGGGTACTTTACAGCGCTTCAAATGGTGTACCCTTTTGAAAACGCTGCTTACAAGACTGCTGTCGGAGATATTTCCAGGCCTGTAAGAACCAGATTTGGCTATCATATCCTTAAAGTGCACAATAAAAGAGCCTCTCAGGGTAAACTTAAAGTGGCTCATATAATGGTGCGTGCGGAAGAGAACGCCCCACAGGAGCAGGCGACGGCTGCAGAAAAGAAAATTCAGGATATTTATAAAAGATTAAAAGAAGGGGGAGACTGGCAGCAGCTGGCAAAGCAGTTTTCAGAAGACCGGTCAACCAAAAGTAAAGGAGGAGAGCTGGACTGGTTCTCTACCGGAAGTCTTGTTCCTGAATTTGAAGAAGCAGCTTTTTCGCTGCAGAAAAAGGGTCAGATAACTGAACCTGTCCGCACCCCTTATGGCTGGCATATTATTAAGCTGTTAGAAAAACAGACGTTACCTTCTTTGGAAGAAATGCGGGAGGACCTGGAAAACCGCGTGAGCAGGGACTCACGTTCGCAGCTTCAGGAAAAAGCTTTAATGGACAGGCTCCGCCGCGATAATAACTTCCGGGAGAATGAAACAGTGCTGCAGGACCTCCTTTCTAAGGCAGATTCAGTTTTGCAAGTCCGGTCCGGGGCAAATGAAACAGATAGCCTTGAAGCTGCCAGGGTAGTGTTTTCAATAAATGAAGAACCGTATTCTGTTGCTGATTTCAGCTCCTGGTTAAGTGCCAATGCGGGAAAAAAGCAAAATATTGATTCAAAGCAATACCTGCGCTCACAATATGAGCGTTGGCAGAATGAGGAGTTGCTGGCCTATGAAGAAGCCCACCTCGAAGATAAGTATGATGACTACCGGATGCTGGTAAAAGAATATCACGATGGAATTCTTCTTTTTCAACTGATGGATGAAAAGGTGTGGACAAAAGCCCTTGAGGATACTGCAGGCCTGAAAAACTATTTCCAAAACAACCGCGGCCAATACCAGTGGGATGAGCGGATTGAGGGGGTGTTGTTGAGTGCGTCAAATGCTGAGTTGCTGAAGCAGGTAGAGGAGGCTTTATCTAAACCTCCTTATGTTGCAGCGCAGGGAACTTTGGGTTCGCTTCAGATTCAGCAGGAAGCACTCTCAGGTAATACAGCACGCACACTGGATAAACTTGCAGGAACGCTGCACCAGGATTCAACAGCTGTGCTGGAGGTATATGTTCCTCAGAAACAAGTGGCTGCTGTTTCCCTCATAAAAAAACACCTGCAGGCACAGGCTTTGGCTGAAAACCGCTATAAAATATTGCCCGCAGCAAAAGATAAAGAAGGAAGTGTACGTGTGCTTACCTACTCGCCCATGGCGCTTGAGCGACAGTTCAACCAGAAAACATCCTTAGCCCTGCAGGTAATTGAGGGGCCGTTTGAAAAGGGTACCCATCCTGTGGTGGACGGCATAAAGTGGCAGCCGGGGAGCTATAGAGTTCAGCAGGATGGAAGAGCATACCTGGTGAAGGTTGATAAAGTTTTACCTCCTGCCCCAAAAAAGCTTGATGATATTCGTGGACAGGTAATTTCTGATTATCAGCAATACCTGGAGAAACAATGGATTGACAGCCTGCGGCGCAAGTATGAGGTGCAGGTTAACCAGGAACTGTTAGAAAAAGCAATAAGCAGTATTAATGAGGAATAGCAGGAAAGCCTTTGCCTCTTTATGCTTATGGGTAACAGGGATTGTATTGGGTGGTTGCGATTATCTGACCATGGGCCAGCCAAACAGCGGGGGAGGAGAAGAGGAAATCAAAGTAGCGAGGGTAAACGATAAATTCCTCTATGCAAATGATCTGGCAGACATTGTTCCGCCGGATGCAGCCCCTGACGACAGTGCCCGGATTGCAAAACGATACATTAACAGCTGGATCCGTAAGCAGCTGATGATTGATGAAGCTGCCAGTAAAATTGAATTTGATGAGCAGGAGCTGGAACGTAAAATACTCGATTACCGCTATGCGCTGATGGTATATGAGTTTGAAAAATATTATGTAAATACAGAGCTGCAAAAGAAAGTTACAGAGGAAGAAATTGCACAATATTATGAGGCAAACAAGGATAATTTTGAGCTGAAGCAAATTATTATCAGGGGAGTTTTTGTAAAAGTACCCAAAGAAGCTCCCCGGTTAAATAAACTCCGGGAGTTTATGGAGTTGAAAAAGGATGATGACCTGGAAAAGCTTAAATCTTATTGTTACCGTTTTGCTTCGGATTTTATGCTGGACCGGAACACCTGGGTTAATTTTGAAGAGCTGGTAACCAATACGCCGCTCATGAGCATCCCGAATAAGGTTCAGTGGCTGGAGGCAAATAAATTTGTGGAAACCTCCGATGACCATTATTTATATTTTTTAAAGGTGCGTAATTATAAAATTTCAAACGAGATATCTCCGCTGGAATTTGTGCGCGACCAGATAGAAACGATTATTATTAATAAAAGAAAAACTGAACTGGCCACACAGCTGGAGAAAGAAATTTATGAAAAAGCCGAAAAAAATGATGCCTTTGAAATATATGGTAAATAAAGTGGCTGTTATCTTCCTGATTGCTTTTTGCAGTTTTTCAGGAAGCTTTGCTCAGGGGCAAAGCAAAAAGCAGGTAGTGGATAAGATAGTCGCTAAAGTTGATAATTATATCGCACTTAAGTCCGAGCTGGAGCTGTCGTACCTTGAAATGAGTACCAGAGGGCAGCAGTTTAACCAGAAAGTCAATAAGTGTGAAGTGCTGCAGCAGTTGCTGCAAAACAAAATGATGCTGGCAAAAGCCGAAATAGACTCTATTACCGTATCTGACGCACAGGTTTCTGCAGAGCTGGATAACCGTATGCGCTTTATGGTTTCCCAGCTTGGTTCTGAAGAAGAAATTGAAAGATATTATAATAAATCGCTCAGCCAGTTTAAGGAAGAGCTGCGCGATAAGATGAGGGAGCAGCTTTTGGTAAAAGAGGTTTCCCGTCATATTACACAGGATGTAAAGGTTACTCCGGCAGAAGTAAAAAGATTCTTCAATAAAATTCCTGCCGACAGCCTTCCTTTCTTTTCTACTGAAGTAACAGTGGGGCACATTGTAAAAATGCCCGAAGTGAGTAAGGAGCAAAAAGAAACGGTAAAAAAACGCCTGAATGAAATAAGGGACCAGATTATAAGTGGAGAAACCACTTTTGCGGAAATGGCCCGTAAGCACTCCGAAGACCCGGGCTCAGCTGCCAGTGGCGGTGATTTAGGATTCTGGAAAAGAGGTGAGCTGGCTCCTGAATTTGAAGCAACTGCATTGCGAATGAAGCCAGGTGATATTTCAAGGCCTGTGGAAACAAAATTTGGCTTCCACATTATACAGCTGATTGAACGCCGGGGAAATACTTACAGCAGCCGTCATATCCTGATGAAGCCAAATTCTTCTGAAGATGATATTAAAGTGGCTGAGCAGTACCTTGACAGCCTAAGATCTGAAATTCAGAAAGGAACAATTGCTTTTTCCAAAGCGGCCAAAGAATATTCAGACGACCAGATGACCAAGCCAAGTGGTGGATATTTTCTCGACCCTGAAGAATCGAACCGTATTTCTGTGGAAGAATTAGATCCTTCTGTTTTCTTTGTAATTGATACAATGAAGGTGGGTAGCGTGTCGAAACCACTGGCTTACCGTACCGAAGACGGGAAAGATGCGGTACGAATCATATACTATCAGTCAAGGGTAAAGCCGCACCGTGCCAACCTTGCCGATGATTATCAGAAAATACAGGCAGCAGCCATCAGTGAAAAGAAAAACCGCATTATTGAGCAGTGGTTTAAAGATGCGGTGAATGATGTATTTATTGATATAGATGAGGAGTACGATTATTGTAATCTGGTAAACTAAAAAAACAGATATTGAGCTGTTACCTGAGGGTGCGGGGTAGCCGGTTTTTACCTGATAAACATTTCTGCATTCTGTTTATTAATAATACCGGGTATTGTACCTTATACTAAGAACTATAATCAGTCTTTATGAAAAAATTTAGCTCCGAAGTTGAAGCTGCAGATAGTCTCTACCAGGCCTTTCAAAATCTGAAGAAGGAGGTGGGGAAAGTTATTGTGGGGCAGGAGGAAGTGGTCAGGCTTCTCCTGACTTCTATTTTCTGTCAGGGCCACAGTTTACTTATTGGCGTTCCTGGTCTGGCAAAAACGAAACTTATCCAGACTTTATCCTCTACCCTTAACCTCAGTTATAACCGGATTCAGTTTACGCCCGACCTTATGCCATCAGATATTTTAGGATCTGAAACTCTGGATAAGGACCGGAATTTTAAATTTGTAAAAGGGCCAGTGTTTGCCAATATTGTACTGGCAGATGAGATTAACAGAACACCGCCTAAAACCCAGGCTGCCTTGCTGGAATCAATGCAGGAATACTCTGTAACCATTGCGGGGCAGGTTTTTAAACTGGAACGGCCTTTCTTTGTGCTGGCTACCCAAAACCCTATTGAGCAGGAAGGTACATATCCTTTGCCTGAGGCCCAGCTCGACCGCTTTATGTTCAATATTTACCTGGACTATCCTGCCTATGCCGAAGAGGTAAATATCATAAAGAATACTACTAACGATGAAGAACCTGTGGTAAGGCAGATCCTTGCAGCGGATGAAATACTGGCTTACCAGCACCTGGTGCGTCGGGTGCCCATTGCCGATAATGTAGTGGAGTATGCGGTACGTCTGGTTCATAAAACCCGCCCCGGAAGGGAAGGGGCACACCAGCTGGCAAATGATTACCTGGAATGGGGAGCGGGCCCGAGGGCGTCGCAAAATCTTGTATTGGCAGCAAAATGTAATGCCCTGCTAAGAGGAAAATATTCTCCTGATATAGAAGATGTGAAAGCTGTGGCAAAGCCTATTCTCCGGCACAGAGTTGTGCGGAATTTTAAAGCTGATGCGGAAGGGTATACAATTGACAGGATCATTGAAGAAATGTTATAAAAAATATACTGATAAATGTACCTTGTATTGATGAAAAGTATTGAATGTAGCAGTAAAAACAAGTAGATTAACAGCCATATATTGCCTCCCGGACAGCTGCTATACAATATTCTCATTATCAGTATTTTATTTTATCTTATCATCCTGCTATGGACGTTCATAATTACCAAAGGAAGTGCTTTAAGCAATATAAGGAATCAATCGGGTATCCTGAAGAGAGAACATTTCTTTATGGAAATCCGGTAGAGGTAGCAGTGCCAAATCAGGTAGTTCCTGGTAAGGCTATGATAATAGGGTTCCATCCGCTGGCCCGGATGTATGATGTGGATGATCAGAAAGATGTGCCTCTGTATAGTGCTTCATTTCCTTTTGGTGAAGAACAGTATTTTGATGGCAGGCATGTAATACCTGTTCCCGGCAGGGAAGATCTGGAGAAAGTGCTTGGTAAACTTGGTATTAAGCTGGAGGATTGCTGGCTGACCTCGCTGATAAAGATTTATCTGTTCAGCAGTAAAGATGTTGCAAAGTATAATGCTTTAGGTAACTTCAAAGTTGCTCCGGATGAATTTAATTTTAAGGAATATGGTACTAAAAGCATGCCATGGATTCAGCAGGAGGTAAGCCTTGGCAACCCGGAACTGGTAATACTCTCAGGCCTGGAAACAATAAGCTTATTTTACGATGTAAGCCCTACAAAAGCAAAGCATCTCGTAGATGGAGAGTTAAAAGAGTTAAAGTTCGGAAGAAAAAAGTTGCCGGTTTTATGTTTGCAGGATGCTGAGGTGATGATAAACGACAATAAGCGGAACCCCTGGCCTGAAGTTTTTGAAAGCAAAGTGGTGCCATCGGCCAAAGAGTCCCTTAAGAGATTTTCATTTGTAAGAAAAGACTGAAATAAGCACAGGAGAAGGCGGTTTTTCTGATGACTTCTCCTGAATGCTCTTCCTGCCTTAATGGTTGCGAAGTGCCTCAATCAGTTCTTCCTTATTCATTTTCGATCTTCCCTCAATATCTATTTCTTTCGCTTTTTGGTAAAGCTCATCTTTCGACCTGTCTTCGTACTTAGTAGCTGCCCCTCCTTTTTGGCCCGTCTCGTGAGAATTGCTGTTTGCAATCCTGGCTGATTTTTCCTTGCTGTAGCCCTGCTCCCTTAAAGCTTCATACTGCTCATCATTTTTTACGCTGTTTCCATGATTCTTTGTCATAACTTTTCTGGTTGGTTATGAAAGATAAACGGTATGCAGGAGATTTTGTTGAATGTTTCAGGATGCTCATGGAGAGCCTGGAAGACTTATTGGCTGCTGATAATGAGATAATTGCTGTTGTTTACAAAGGTTTGGTAGGGGCGGAGTGGGCGTGGCGGAGAGGTAGCCGGTCCGCTTGTAGGCCAGCCTGTTTGAGGGTCAAAAAAGGATCCGCAGCAGTCGTCTTCCAAAAAAAAGCCGGAGCTGTGAGCGGTGATTAAGGCGCAGTCATCCTCCGGATGATACGGACAGGCCCTGTCATAAGCTCTGTAAGACTGGCTGTCCTCATCCCTGAGAACAACAATGCCTTTATACCCCAGCTGGTCAAGATAAATAAAACCATTTTGCTGTTTAAGGTTCTGGTAGCTCAGGCTGTTCAGGTTTATCTCCTCATACACCAGCACATACGGAATGGTAAGCTCAGGTTCATTGGATTTACAGCCCGAAAAAGATAGGAGGAAGCTGAAAAGCAACAGGAATAATATAGTAATTGGTTTTAAGGTCATAAGCTATAATGGCTGGTGCTCCGGCTGCCTTGCAGCTCCCTTTCTCCCTTATGATAAGGAAGTAAACTGCCTTAAAAAACGTACATCATTTTCTGTAAACAGTCTGAGGTCCCGTATCTGGTATTTTAACATAGTAATCCTTTCAATTCCCATGCCAAAAGCAAATCCGCTGTATTTCTTTGAGTCAATGCCACAGTTGTCGAGCACATTAGGGTCTACCATTCCGGCGCCACCAATTTCAACCCAGCCGCTGTATTTACAAATATTACAACCTTCGCCTCCGCAAATATTGCAGGTAATATCCATTTCAGCACTTGGCTCTGTAAAAGGGAAATAAGAAGGCCGGAAACGTACTTTAGTTTGTTTGCCAAAAAGTTCTTTTGCGAAATAATAAAGAGTTTGCTTCAAATCAGCAAAACTTACTCCTTCATCTACAAATAGCCCTTCCACCTGATGGAATACACAATGAGCCCTTGCGGAAATAGCCTCGTTCCTGTATACCCGTCCCGGGGAGAGGGTGCGGATAGGAGGTTTTTGGTTTTCCATTACCCGAACCTGCACAGATGAGGTGTGGGTACGAAGGGCGATGTCGGGCTTCTTTTCCACAAAGAAAGTATCCTGCATTTCGCGTGCAGGGTGGTTTTCGGGAAAGTTCAGGGCGGAGAAATTATGCCAGTCATCTTCTATTTCAGGTCCTTCAGATACATTGAAGCCGATACGTTCGAAGATGCGGATAATCTCAGCCCGGGTGGCACTCAATGGATGGATGGCGCCTACAGTATCCGGGCGCGAAGGAAGGGTAAGGTCGGGATGATCTTCCTGTGCATCTCCCTTCAGGTTTTCCAGAGACTGAATCAGCTCCTGGAATTTAGTAGTTACAGCATCCTTCAATTCATTTATTTGCTGGCCATAAGCTTTACGTTCCTCTGCAGGTACGTTTTTCATTTCGGCAAAAAGATCACCAAGAATGTTCTTCCGGCCGATAAACCGCAGGCGGTACTGTTCCAGCTCTTCTTCGTTGCTTACCTTATAATTCTCTATTTCTTCTTTTATCGCTTGTATATTCGCTGACATAGATGTTTGCCTGATATTTAATGTGCTGCAAAGCTGATGAAATAAGCCTGAGGTTTTACAGGAATATATTCATAAGTCCGGAGCGTCGAATTTAATTTTGAATTACAAAGTTAATAAAAATGAGAATGAAGCGGAGGGCAGGAGTTGAAATAATACTGCCCGGGCATAAAAAAAGCAGCCTTTTGGGGGCAGCTTTTTTTATGCTTTATTGGTGATTATCTAAAAATAGATTGAGCTGAAATTAATGAAGAATTTGTGTAAGATTATTTTCAGAATCTTTCTGCTGCAGTTGGATATTATAAAACATTATTTTTATTAGAAACGGGAAAAGCTTGTGGGTGGGACTGTTGTCTTTTCTGATTTACTCATCTCCATAAAAAACTTCTCAAATTTTTCATACACAATATAGCTAATTCCTAAGGTAATAAGAATTGATGAAATAACTAATATATATATTGGAAAATGGTAGAGATATTTTTCCAAAATTGAAAAACCGATACTTATTATTGAATACACAATTGGGTGAAGCAAATAAACGGAATAACTAGCTTCTCCAAGCATGGTTAATGGCTTATCAAAAATTTCAGGTAATTTATAGTTTAATTTATAAAAGCTAAGGCAAATCATAAAACAACTAATTGTGAAAATTATCCTATTGTTTCCTGTTACTAAGAGAATTAAATCCCCTGCTGAAGGGTAAAAGATGAAAATAGAAAGTCCGCATATTAAAAGCAGAAGATTAGTTACCATTCCAATGTTCACATCTTTAAAATTCATTCCAATAAGAAAACCACCAAGGAAAAGTAATAATTGATTTAGTGGATTTACATAATTTCTCCATTGTTCGCTCAAAGGCTGATTTATATCAAAAATTATATAAGCGAAGTATAAATAAGTAATTGTAATTAGTATGGATAATAATATAAATGCAATTCTTGATTTGTTTTTGAGAAGTATAAAAACCGGAAAAAATATATAAAATACTAATTCATTTCCAATTGACCAGGCGCCTGTGGCGAAGTATCCATCCCAATGAAATAGTCCAAAGAGCCCGGTTAAGTTTAGAGTTAAGTCAGAGATGTTGGGAAATTGCCGTGATAAAATAATTGTAATAAGGGTTGCCAGCCATAAAAGTGGAAATATTCTGTAAAACCTCTTTTTTGCAAAAGTTATTAATTGCTTTTTCGATGGTTCCATTCTTTTATGATATACATAATACAAAGTTAAACCACTTAAAACATAAAATATAGAAACCCCATAGACTCCAAGCCTTCCAAGAAAGGATTCAGAAGTGAAGCTGCCTCCAGCCCAACCCATATAATGATACACCATTATGCCAAAAGCGGAAAGTCCCCTTAAATAATCTAAATTGTAAAGTCTGTTCATAAATATTTTTCCCACAAACAGGCAACCTGTTATGCATTTGAACTTCTCTCCAGATTTTGATTCTGGAAAATGATTGTTTCCAAGAATGAACCTTTCTTAATAAAACTTAATGAAGATTATAACGATGGTATCTAAATTTCAGGAATTGAAAAGAGGGAAATTTATTAGGAGAAACTTGTGTATTTAATTCTATTTTCCTCTTCCCTGTACCATAACCAAAGCTGTTAGGTACATAACTTTAAAGTCAAGCCACATGGATGAGTTGTCGATATACAGCAGGTCAATTCGCAGCCTTTGCAGCATTTCACCTACATTTTCAGCATATCCGTATTTTACCTGTCCTAAAGAGGTAATACCGGGCTTAATGCGAAGTAAGCGTTTGTAATGAGGAGACTTTTGAATGATTTGATCTATAAAGAAAGTTCTTTCAGGCCTGGGGCCAACAATTGCCATATCGCCAATTAATACATTAAAGAACTGAGGTAGCTCATCAAGTCTTGTTTTTCTCATTATCCTGCCCCATTTGGTAATCCTCGGATCAAAGTCAGAGGAAAGGGAAGGCCCCATTTTTTCAGCGTCAACCCGCATACTGCGGAATTTATAAATTCGGAACGGAACACCACCCTTACCGACTCTCTCTTGGCTGAAAAGTACCGGACCTTTAGAGGTGAGCTTGGTCATGATGGCAATAAAGAGCAGTAAAGGACTGATAAAGACTAAAACAATGGAAGAGAACACCACATCAAAAGTGCGTTTGAAAATGATGTTTTTCAGGTCATCCAGTGGTATGGCAGAAATGTTAAGTACAGGTATATGATCGTATTTTTCCAATTCCACCCCTTTAGCTGAAAAGCCCCTGAAATCGGCAATTAGCTTAACCTTAATGATATTAGCATCGGCAAAAGCAAGAAGCTCCTTTACTTTTGTGTATTGTACATAAGGAAGGCAGCAATAGATTTCTTCCACTTCATTATTCAATGCAAATTCTTTCAGTTCATCCAGTCTGCCTTTTATCTCAGGTCCTTTTTTTCTGTTATCGAAAATACCCACCAGTTTGTAGCCATATTCCGGATGTTCCCTGAAATATCCTTTAAGCTCCAGGGCCAGGTCGCCATATCCTAAAATAACAATGTTACGGCCGTTATAGCCGGAAGAGCGGTAAGCCTGTAAGGAGTAAAAGAAAAAGCATTTCCACAGGAAGTCGCCTGATGCAAAGATGATGTATGTTAATATTACCTGCTCCCTTGAGAAGTAGAATGCTTTCATCAGAACAAAGAAAGCGGTAATAAGGAGCAAATGGATAATTATAAGGCTAAGCTGCCGGCGTAAGATTTTTGGTAAAACCGTTGTCCGGGAAATTTTATAAGGCTGGTAAAGAGCAGTTAAAATTAACCAGCTGACATTATAGAAGGCAAAGAGTTCCAGGTATTCAATACTTGAAAACACATCAAGTGACTGAAACTTAAAATAGAAGGCAAGCAGGAAGGCAAGATTTAAAACAATTAAATCTCCCAGTACCTGTAGGGAATTAAGAAATCTTGAGTAGCGATACTGCACAATTATCCTCCGTTATATATAATGTTTTGCAAATCTAATAGACTTTTTGTCGAAAAGAAAAGGAAAATTATTCTTTATTTTATGATATAGTACATCAATGATTAAAGTTCTTTTTATTGAATATAATGGTGGCTGCACAAATGGTGAAAATGAAAATTGAGACTTGCCGAGCAAGCATATTTTCTGTAAAACAGTTGATTGCAAAAACAATTACGAATAGCTGAGCAGCAAAATAGTTGTACTTAATAGACTCTTTGTATAAAAATGTAATAATCATTATAAAGATGGATAAGCCAATAATTCCATAGCTGAGGATTAAGTTTAGGTATTCATTGTGGGCGTTGAAATTGCTTTTCGATTCATGGACCCAGGACCAATAAGTATTTTGTTCAAACTCATTTTTGTAGCATTCAATTAACTTGTTGCTGGTACTGGTTGAATTGAAATGCCCAACCAGTAAAGAAAAATCTTCATCAGTGAATTGATCATACGCACATCTCCATATCAAAATTCTTGCTTCTCCTTTTCCCTGCATCAAATATTCAAATCTGTCGGTAAAGCGAGGATAGTTTAGAAGAAGAATTAAGCTGGAGGCAAAGACTAATGCTATTACTATCAAAGTTTTGAAATTCAATAGATTTCGTTTGTAAAGGTACATGAAAGTAAAGTACATTAACGCAATTCCTAGAGTAGCGATTGTTAACCTTGCCACTATGAGCAAAAGGGCTGCAATAGAAATTAATAATCCCACGTATCGAATGGAATTAATTTTAAAACCATGATGATAAATTAATGATAAAACGTATACAACAGACAAGACCTCTATAAGACCAAAATATGGCCGGTGAATATGTGAAATTTCATTTACTCTTGGCCCATCAACTGGAATATAGCCTATTTCTGTATAAATTTGTGCTGCTGAAAAAAAAGAAAGAAGACCCAGGAAGAATGCGAGACTAAAGATTCCTTCCCAGAATCCTGTGGTTACTTCAGAAATTTTTTCTTTAGGAAGAAGAGCAAAAGTCAATGGAACTATGAAGAAGGAAATTACCTTTTCAATAACCTTTATTTCTGATTTATATTCTGAAGTAAATGCTATTCCTACTACGTAGAGGAGAAAAAAAGAAATGAATAACAGAAGGCCAATTGATCTTAAGTTTTTTTTTAAATTTTGATGGTACTTTAGAAGAGCCATCAAAACAAAGGCTATGAGAGGAACATTGGACCAAATGGGTTTAAGTGGTAGTAGTATAATACAAATAAAAATAAGGGACCCTTCTATTGGTATTTCCTTTAATTTAGGAATGTTTTTTAGCATGTTGGATATATAAGCCTTCTAATTTGGAGATATTTCCTTTAGCAGTAAAGTACTTCAGGAATTGCTGAAAAGATTCTTTACCCATTTCGCACAATTTATCCTGATCATTTATTATTGGAATTATACTTTCCGCTACTTCTGTAGAGGAAGTGTCCAAATTAAAGAGCATACCACCTTTACCATCTTTTATGCAGTCTCTGTTTCCATCTACATCTGATAAGAGACATGGTTTTCCATTAGCCATTGCCTCCAGTACTGCAAAAGAAAGTCCCTCGTATCTTGCAAAAGATACGTAAAGCAAACTTTTTTTAAGAATAGTTAAAGTTTCATTTCTACTTGTCCATTCAAAAAGTTTTACAGCCTGGGTTAGATTGTTTTCCTGAATAAATTTCTTGGATTTTAACAAATCAGGAGAATAGTGTCCAACTCCAAGGATATAAAGCTTAATATGAGGAAGCCTTTTGTGGATGTCCTTAAAAACTTTCAGTAAGAACATGGTGTTTTTTTGGAAGGAGGGTCTGCCAATTGAACAAATGAAATCAGATTCAAAATTAAAATCAGGTTCCTCCTGAGGCTCTGGTAAAAAGTTATCCACAACATAAATTCTTTCCTTAGGATATCTTGTATCTTTTAAGGCTCGTATTGCTTCTGAATCAGAACAGGCAATAAGGAAACTGTTCGTCAATCCAAAAGCGTTTTCTATAGTTTGGAATAAGGATCTTTTGAATTTGTTCTCTGCACTTAAAAAAGAAAAAGCCTGTGGGGTAAAAAATGTCGGAATTCTAGTTAAACTTCCAAGTGCTCTACCAATAATTCCACCTTTTGCACTGTGGCAATGGATAAGTTGAGGTTTTTCCTTTTTTACGATCGAAATTGATTTTTTTAGAAAACGAAGATCATTTCCAGGCTGAATTTCTCTTTGAAGTTCTAAACAATAAGTCTTAACTAGTTTGCCGGAATTGTACAAAAGAGGCTTCGCGTTTTCTTCAATGTCTCTGATGAGGATTAATTCAAACCTTTCTTCATCAATGTTTTCTGCAATTAATTCCAGCGAGGTGCCCACTCCCGCAAGAACTTTAGCGATATGAAGAATTTTTATTTTGCTTTCCAATTTATTCCTTTCTTAAGTTTTTCTAATCTTTTTCTTGAAAAATTCAGGAGTATTAAGTTCCTAAGGATACCTGCAATAGGATGATACCCAAAATAGAAGTTATCTTTTATTACTTTTATCCGACTCTTAACCTGTTCTTTTCTTTTTCTGGAAGAAATACTGTTAACATTAATTTCATATTGAATGAGAAACTCAGGTAGATTAGCTACTTCGTATTTTTTAACAATTTTAAAAAAGAACGCATAATCTTCGGCTGCAGGATAAATATTAGGATAAAGACCTACTTCATGCAGAGCTTTAACTCTGAACATAATCGAAGGGTGAATGAAGGGGTTCTGAAGAAAAATTCTTTTTCGGAGCCTTTCATGGTCTATTGGGAAACACAAATTATAAAGTTTATTACCTTGTTCATCAACGACTTTTCCCCATGTTCCTAAAAGGTATACTTTTTTGTTTTTTTCGAAAAACTCCCTTTGTTTATTAAATCTACTTCCAATATTTATGTCACCACAATCTAGCCTTGCGGCATATTCATAGGAATTTTTGATGATCCATTCTAACCCTGTATTTAAGGCTGTTTCTATTCCACAATTATTCCCTAAGTAATGGAAAAAAACGTTGCCATTGGCATTGAAAGCCGCTAAAGCCTTTCTTTCATCTATTTTTTTACTTTCACTTCCATCATCAATGATTAAAATATCGGTTTTTTCTTCAGCATTTATAGATCTCAATGACTTATATAAGCCTTCTGGGTCATTGAAATGTGGTATAAGGACAATAACTTTATTTTTCATTTTTTAAAAGAATAAAAGCTAGAGGAATTGTTAACCAATATCCCGTTAACCGAAAGGTGTCAATTTGCAAATATATTAGGATATAACTAGCTAAAAGAGAAGAAGTAATTACTAGTAGTAAATACCCAGCATTACTGCTCATCTTCTTTCGAAGCATGACTAATTTATAAAGCAATAAGAAGTTAATAAAGAAAAAGAATAGGGCATTGAATATTCCTGTTTCTGCAGCCAAGCGTGTAAACATTGAGAAGCCAGGAGGCCAAGTAGGATTATTACTGTCAGACCAGTTTCTGATTTCATAACTCCTTTCATATGCCCACTTTGAATAATATGAAGGAAAATAGTATCCTTGTTGACCAAAACCTACTCCAAAAAATGGATTATCTAAAGCTATTTGCATGGCAGCTTCCTGTGTACTCCATCTGGAAATTGAAGAAACCTGCAACTCGCTTTTCTGATTAACAGAAATAGATTGAATCTTGTCAATGATTGTATCAGCTGTCAGATATCCAACAACAACAAAAACAGCTGTAAAAATGGGTGTAAGATAAATAACATTAATAAATCTTTGTTTTTTAACTTTAAATTTGAATTGAAGGGCAAAGAACAATAGTATTTCAAAAGTTATTACTACCAAACCTGACCGGGAGCCGGAAAAATAAACCAGCATCAGAACGGCTGTTAAAATTGCCCAATTTCTGTAGTATTTTCCAGGATCAGAGAAAAAGTAGCTAAGCAACCATGGAGTAGCAAAAACTAAATATAGTGTAAGGAAAGGAGGTTCTGGTGTTACCGATCGGATACGGTCCAGGTTGAGGTAGGAGAATGTTGGTTCAGATCTTATAAGCCAGTCTACCTTTTCTAATAAGGGCGTGAATGTTTCAACTCCATATAAATGTATGATTTCAAAGAAGGCATATATTAATACAACAACAAAAGAAGCTAGCACAGCTTTTCTTATGAGAAAAAGAAGCTGTTCTGGAGTATTTCTCGTGAAAATATTGTAGAAAAAATGGCAAATAACTAAACTGTAAAAAATTAACAGACCATACTGTAAGATAAACTTTTCATATCCATTCTTTCCCTTAAAGACATGGCCAAAACTGCTTATTGAAACTACAGAACTAAAAGAAACCAGCAATACAAAAAGTAGTAATAGTAGGTATTGGTTGTTTTTAATTATTTTAAAATTTCCATTAATAAAAACCGAAAGAAAAAAAAAAGGAATACAGATGAATAAAATAAAATGTGCAGAAGCATCATTTTGGAGTTCACCTAAAAATGAAAAGCCAGAAACCCCTGTGAAAGGGAGTAGAAAAATGATTATTACAAGTAGTAGTTGATTAAACCTGTTTAAACTTAATTGCATATGCGTCTATTATTTGCTTAAAGAAGCTCAACCTTTCTCTTTCCTTTAAACCAAATCCCACCAAAGGTTCTACTAATTTCCTTTCAACTTTAACATTTCTCCACGCATCAACGAAATTCTTAATCAAGTCAATATTTTGAATTACATTATTTTCGAAGTTTCCCACATTTAAAACAAAATCCTGTCCTTCAAGGTCGGTATCAATATAGCCTAAAATCATAGGCAGCCCAAAAGCACAATATTCCCTAACTTTTAAAGGGCAGGCCTCATTCATTTTCTTGCGATGTAAGGCTAAAGTACCTATTCCTATGTTCACCGTTGAATAAAGGGATTTTAGCTCCTCTTTCTGTAAAATACCATGACAGACGACATTATCAGGGACATCAGAGAGCATTCCTTTTTCATAGCCAGCTAAATGAAACTTAAATTCGGGTAACAATTCAGCCAACTTTAAAATTTTATCAACACCATGCCAAATGTACCCTGGCATTCCAACAAACAGGAGTGAAGGAACTTGAATATTTGAAGACTTTCCTTTTGGAGAAAAAGGTTCATCAAAAACATATCCATTGCTTATAGTTTTACGGAATGGGACTAAATCTTCATATAGTTTACTTATCTCATTAGTTACGCTAACTATTCCAAAAGTATTTTGAAGAATCTTTTTTCGGCCATAGTTGTAAACTGCCCTTCGTAATCTTCCTTCTAATTTTATCTCTTCAAGATCATTTGTGTTAGCTTCCACCACTACCGGGGCAGGATAGGAAAAGATTTTTTCGATGCCAGGAAACCAAATTCCTTGGCGGTAATAAATTATATCAGGTTGAAAGCGATGTAAACTTAAAATAATGTCTCTTTTACTTAAAACCTTATTTAAGTAATTCCTTGGCTGCCCTTTTAGTTTTTGAGCCAAAGGATGAATAAAAGATTCAGAATCAACATCCAGAAAATTTACTTTTTTATTTCCTCCTTCCTTTCCAAAAGAAGGAAAAGAAAAAACTTTAACCTCATGTCCCTCTTTTAACCATGAGTTTGTTTGCCCTTTAATCTTATTTGTTATACCAGATTCACTGGTTAAATCTATCTCAACTAGGTAGGCAATTCTCATCTTGGTAAACAAGCGTTACTTATTAAAGTATTTTAATCTGTTGGTTTGTACCAAGATTCAAAGATAGCGGAAAATTACATTGTTGCTTTCAGTCTTGGAATATTTTTTCTTGGAATGTAATATATTGTTGGTCTTTTTGGGTAAGATGAATTTATCTAAAAGTAAAACCCAAGGATTGTTCTTAAGTATTGGTTTTGAGGGGATAAAGTAGTGTCAATAAGAGTATTAATGGTGTTTTTGTTTCCCACCTTGATGTAATAATTTTGTATCCGCCTGACAAACTACATGTTGGTTTTAAAGTTCTGA